>JADJVF010000010.1 GCA_016716705.1 Holophagales bacterium | reverse complement strand
GTACATGTGGAAGGCCCCCTCGGGTACTTCAACAACACGGAGCCGAACCACAACCCAGCCTCGTCCACGACCCCGCCACGGCGCCACTCGTTAGGCGTGCATTCGAGATGGTCGCGTCCGGCATCCGTAGAGGTGAAGCTCGGCGTCTAGTTCATGCCCTCGGGCTTCGGGGCCAAGGCGGGGGCGAGATCAGCGTTCAGACATTTCACTACCTGCTTCGAAATCACGCTTACAGGGGTTGGATCAAGAGCGAGAGATGGGAAGGGTCCGGTTACCGGGGTGATTTCCAGCCCATCGTGGACGAAACGCTCTTCTGGATCGTCCAGAAGCGGCTGACCCCGGCAAGTCCCCTCAGAACCGAATACCGCCGCGATCACCCGGACTTTCCGCTCCGAGGCGTCATCCGGTGCGGCCAATGCAATGGCGTTCTCACCGCCAGCAACACCGTGAAGAAGAGGTCGGCAAGGGTTTTCCCCTACTACCACTGCGCACGGAAGGGCTGCATGGGGGTGCGAGTCCGGAAGTACGTGCTGGAGGAGACTTTCGGCAAGCTTCTCGCCGATGTGACCCCGAAACCGGAGTACCTGCCGCTCTTCCGCCAGATCGTTCTGGATGTCTGGAAATCGCGAAGGGAGTCGGTCACCACCCTGCGGGCGGAGCTTCGCCGTCGCGTGAACGAGCTGATGGAAAAGAAGGACCGGATCTACGACCAGTACGACGGCCGAAAGATCGACGACGAGACCTACCGCAGGCAGTCCGACCGGGCTGACGCGCGACAGGGTTGGTAGCGCATACGGGATTTGAACCCGTGTTACCGCCGTGAGAGGGCGGCGTCCTGGACCCCTAGACGAATGCGCCGTTCCGGTCCCGATCGGCGGGTCTCCCCGCGCGAGGGCGGAGTTTGTACCACGGGTTCGCGGGCGACTGCAAGCGGGCCCCTGAGGCCGCGGACCCGTGAAACGGCGCTCCCGACCGCTCCGGCCCCGGGGGAATCCCGGGGCCGGAGCGCGTAGAGGTCAGTCGGCGGCCCGCGCCCAGCGGATGATCTCGGGGAGCGTCGGCTTCTTGCCGTACATCAGGATCCCTACCCGGTAGACCCGCCCCGCGAACCAGGCGACGCCCCAGATCGACAGGAGGAGGATGACGATCGAGAGGGCGATCTCCCAGGCCGGCGGCGGCTGGACCGAGATCCGCATGAACATCAGGAGCGGGGCGGTGAACGGGAAGAGGGAGAGGACCCGCGCCAGCGTCCCGTCGGGCGAGTTGAAGGCGAAGAACCACATCATCGACGCCAGGACCAGCATCATCCCGGGGATCATCACGAGCTGCTGCGCCTCCTGCTCCGTGTTGAACGGGGCGGCGAGGGCGGCGTAGAGCCCGGCGTAGAGGAAGTAGCCGAGGAGGAAGAAGACGACGAACGCGAGGATCGTCGCCCCCGGGATGCTCGGGATCGTCCCGCCCGCGCCTCCCACGAGGCCGGCGATGCCGGGGAGCGTCAGGGTGAAGGCGAAGAGCCCCCAGACGGCGTACTGGGTCAGGCCGACGAGGCCGATGCCGATGATCTTGCCGAGCATCAGGGTCGTCGGCTTCACCGACGAGATGATCACCTCGACGATCCGGTTGTTCTTCTCCTCCAGGACGCCCCGCATGATGAAGGCGCCGTAGATGAAGATGGAGATGTAGATCAGGAAGAAGAGGACGCCGGAAACCGCGAGGTTCACGCCGACGTTCTTGTCTTCCTCCGACGTCACCTTCTCCGACGCCTCGCGCGGGTCGAGGTTCACGGTGAGGCGTGCCTTCTCGTAGACGGCCGGGTCGACCCCCTGGTCCCTCAGGCGCTCCTTCGTTCCGGCGCGGGCGAGCGCCCGCTCGACCGACTCGCGCAGGACCATGTCGGCCTTCACGGAGCGAGCCCGCCACTCGACGTTCCCGGTCGCCAGGCCGTCGGCGGGAATGACGATGTAGGCCTTGACCTCCTTCTTCTGGACCCGCTCGTTCAGCGTCTTTCGAACCTGCGGGAGCGTCTCCGCCGTCGCCGGGACGTCGAAGAACGTGACCTTCGTGGTCGAGCGGCGGGCCTTCTCCTCGGGCTTCTTCTTCTCGTCGGCCGGCTTTCCGTCCTTTTCGTCGACGCCGGACACCGTCTTCTGCTCGGCGACGAGCGGCGCGTAGAGCCGCCCGGTCAGGTCGACGACGCCGATCTTCCCCTCGGGGATGAGGGTCGAGGCGAGGATCACCTGGAGGTAGACGAAGACGAGGCCGAGCGCCGGGATGAGGAACGTCGCGATCCAGAACCCCTTCGTCTTGACCTGCTGGAGGTACTCGCGGCGGACGATGTGGAAAAGCTTGCTCTTCATCGCCGGCTCCCTACCGCAGCTCTTCCGAGGTGGGGGCCGCGAGGCCCGACTCCTCGACGGCCTTGATGAAGATCTTCTCCAGCTCCGGCTCCGGCTCGACCGGCGGCGGGAGCGGCACCCGGTCGCGGTAGGCCCTCTTGATCTCCTTCACCGTCCCGTCGAGGAGCTTCCTTCCGCGGTAGATGAGGGCGATCCGGTCGCAGAGCTTCTCGGCCTGCTCCATGACGTGCGTGGAGAAGACGATCGTCTTCCCCTGCTTCTTGAAGTCGACGAGGAAGTCCTTCAGGAGGACGACGTTGATCGGGTCGAGGCCGGAGAACGGCTCGTCGAGGATGAGGACCTCGGGGTCGTGGACGATCGTCCCGAGGAACTGGACCTTCTGCTGCATCCCCTTCGAGAGCTCCTCGGTCTTCTTCGCGAGCCAGGGGCGCAGGTCCATCACGTCGATCCACTTTTCGAGACGGGAGAGGGCGGTCTTCCTGTCGACGCTCTTGATCGCGGCGAAGAAGAGGAGCTGGTCGATGACGGTCATCTTCCGGTAGAGCCCGCGCTCCTCCGGGAGGTAGCCGATCCGCTCCTGCATCTCGTCGGCGAGGGGCTTGCCGAGGACCTGGATCGTCCCCTCGTCGGCCTTCGTGATGTTCATCGTCATCCGGATCGTGGTCGTCTTCCCGGCCCCGTTCGGCCCGAGGAGGCCGAAGGTCACCCCGAGGGGGACCTCGAGGTCGAGCCTGTCGACCGCCGTGAACTTCCCGAAGCGCTTCGTGACGCCCGAGATCGAGATCGCAGAGGTCATCCTGGGTTGCCCTCCTGAGTCCCTTGTTACGTTGCGGCGGCCGGCGAGTTTACGTGCAGCCCGGAGGCTCTCGAGGGGCCGTCAGAGGGGCTTGCTTTTCTTCCCCGACCGGGTTACCTTTCTTGGCCCGCGTGCGCCCATAGCTCAACTGGATTAGAGCGTTTGACTACGGATCAAGAGGTTGGGGGTTCAAGTCCTCCTGGGCGCACCACTCCTTCCCCCCGCTCCTGAGAAAGCCGGCGAGAGCTTGCGCCCGCCAGCCTCTCCGCAGCCACGCGGACGCCCGTCGCGGCGCGAGGCTGGAACGAGGCACCCGCCCGGGACCCCGCCTCGAAGAGGCCCCTTGCTAGACTGCCAGCTCGACTACTGAGGACGTGTCGTCATGGCACTCGAGATCTCCTTCTCCTTCCCGCTCCCGGGGGGGCTCCACGCCCGTCCCGCAAGCCGGCTGCGGGACGAAGTCGCCCGCTTCCGGTCGGTGGTGACCTTCCTCAACCGCGCGAGCGGGGCCTCGGCGAGCGCCCGAAGCGTCCTGGGGCTCGTGGCGACCCTTACGGCCCACGGCGAGCCATGTGTCCTTCACCTGCAGGGTGAGGACGAGCAGGCGGCAGAGGAAGCGCTCCGCCGCTTCGTGGAGAAGGAGTTCCCGGGGCCCGAAGAGGCTCCGTCCGCGAGAGTCGCAACGGGGGGTGCGCTCCCCCGGGCGCTCGCGACGACCGGGGCGCGCGTCCTGCGCGGCGCGCCGGCCAGCGGTGGCGTGTTCCGGGGCCGGGCGGTCGTCGTCGGCGTGCGCCGCCCGACAGGGACCGCGGAGGAAAGGGCCGGGACGACCGAGGAGGAAGTCTCGCGGCTCGACGCGGCGTTCGTTCGTGCGGCGGCCGCCCTCCGGGCGCGGCGCGAGGCCGCCGTCCACGACATGGAGCGGGAGGTCCTCGACGCGCACCTCTCGATTGCCGAGGACCCCGGGCTCCGGACGCGGGCCGCGGCCGCGGTGGCGGCGGGAGCTGGGGCCTCGGGAGCGGTCCTCTCGGCCGCCGGGCACTTCGCCGACGTCTTCCGCGCGAGCGGGAGCGCGATCCTGGCCGAGCGGGCGCTCGACATCCACGACGTGGCCGAGGTGGTCGTTCGCGCCCTGGCCCCCGACGCGCCGCCGGAACCGCCCGTCGTCCTCGGCGACGCCTCCGTCGTCGTCGCCGCCCGGCTCGGACCGGCCCAGCTCCTGGCCCTTCCGCGTGCCCGCATCCGGGGGCTCGTCCTGGCGGAGGGAGGGACGCTCTCTCACACGGTCGTCCTCGCACGGGCCTTCGGTGTGCCCTGCGTCACCGGCGTCGAAGGGATCGAACGGCTCCTGGCGACGGACGACGAGGTGATCGTCGACGGAGAGAGAGGGCTCGTCGTCGTCGCGCCCAGAGAGGCGGTCACCCGCTTCTACGAGAGGCAGAGCGAGGTCCTGGCGGCGGCGGCGAGAAGGCTCGAGAAGTTCCGGACGGCGCGAGGATCCTCGGCCGACGGGCGGCGGATCGAGGTCGGGGCGAACGTCGGCACCGTCGAGGAGGCTCGGTCCGCCTTCGAAAACGGCGCGGAAGGGATCGGCCTCTTCCGAACGGAGCTGATGTTCCTCGACCGGGACGAGGCGCCCAGCGAGGAGGAGCAGTACGCCATCCTCGCCGAGACGGCGCGCCTGGCCGCGGGCCGGCCCGTCATCGTGAGGACGCTCGACGTCGGGGCCGACAAGCCGCTTCCCTGGCTGCGCCACCTGCCGGAGCGCAACCCGGCGCTCGGCTACCGCGCGATCCGGATGTACGCCGAGCACGCCGGCCTCGTGGAGGGGCAGCTCCGGGCGATCCTGCGCGCGGCGGCGGTCGGGCCGGTGAAGGTGATGTTCCCGATGGTCAGCACGCCCGAGGAGGCGCGCGAGCTGCGCGCTGTCGTCGAGGGGGTGAAGGAGCGTCTCGCCGCAGAGGGCGTCGCGCACGGCCCCGCGGTCGAGGTCGGGGTGATGCTGGAGGTTCCGTCGGCCGTCCTCTCGGTCCGGGCGATCGCGCGCGAGGTGGACTTCTTCAGCGTCGGCTCGAACGACCTCGCGCAGTACCTCTTCGCGGTCGACCGGGAGGACACGCGCCTCGCCCATCTCGGCAACCCCTTCCACCCGGCGTTCCTGAAGCTCCTCGAGGACGCCGTGACGGGTGCGCACGAGGCGGGTCGCTGGATCGGTCTCTGCGGCGAGCTGGGCGGCCGGCCTCTGGCGGCGCCGCTCCTCCTCGGCCTCGGCTTCGACGAGGTGAGCGTCTCGCCGCCGAGGGTTCTCGCGGCGAAGGCGGCGTTCCGGCGAACGAGGTCGGACGGCGCACGCTCCCTCGTCACCGAGGCGCTCTCGAAGGCGACGGCGGGGGAGGTGGAGTCGCTTCTCATCGAGCGTGTCCCCTCGACGCGGGCCCTCGTCGACGCCGGGACGGTACGGTCCGCGTCAGGAAGCCGGAGTCGCGAGGAGGCGATCCGCGAGCTGGTCGACCTCCTCCAGCTGACGCTGCGCGTGGACGACGCCGACCGGGTCGAGGACGCGATCTGGGCTTACGAGGAGACGGCCGCGAGGGCGGACGGCCGAGGCATCGCGGTATCGCAGTGCGTCTCGCCTCACGTGAGGGTCGACTCGATCGCCGCCGTCCGCCTCGCTCCCGCGGTGGAATGGAACGTCGGGGAGGAGCCGGTTTCGATGGCGATCCTGATCGCCGCGCGGAGCTCGGCGGCGGGCTCCCGCCATCTCAGGACGATCGAGGCGTTTGCGGGGAGGCTCTCCGACGACGAGTTCCGGATACGGCTTCTCTCCGCCGCCGACGACGCGGACGTGGCGGCGCTTCTGGCGGAGGCCTTTCGGTGAGAACCACGCCGGCGGGCGGGGGGAGGGCCCGCTCGTCGGTGATCCTGGCCGCGGTGATGGCCGGGGCCGTCCTGGGGCCGATCGACGCAAGCATCGTCAACGTCGTTCTCCCGACTCTCTCCACCGCTTTCTCCGCGAGCCTCGCCGTCGTGCAGTGGGTGCCGATGGCCTACCTCCTGGCGAGCGGGGGCCTGGTGCTGTTTTTCGGACGGCTCGGGGACCTTCGGGGGCACCGGCGGGTCTTTCTCGCCGGTCTCCTCGCGTTCGTGGGCGCGTCGGCGCTCTGTGCCGCCGCGCCCACGATCCACGCCCTCATCGCCTTCCGGGCCCTGCAGGGAGCCACGTCCGCGGCGCTCATGTCGGTTCCGCTCGCGATCCTGACGGCGACGTTCCCGCCCGCCGAGAGGGGGAAGGCGATCGGCCTCTTCGCCGCGAGCATCTCGGTCGGACTTGCCGTCGGGCCGAGCCTGGGTGGCGCCCTGACGGCGGCGTTCGGGTGGCGGGCGGCCTTCCTGGTGAACCTCCCGCTGGGTCTCATCGCCTGGGCCTTCGTCCGGCGGGTCCTGCCCGAGGTCCCGGGACGGCCGGGGCGTCTCGATCTGCCGGGGGCGGCGACGGCGCTCGGAGCCCTCGTCACGTTCCTCCTCTTCGTCAACCGCGCCCAGCAGGACGGCCTGTCGGCGCGAACTCTCCCGTTCCTCTTCTTCGCGCTCGCCTGTGGGGCCCTCTTCCTGCGGCTCGAGACGCGCGCCGCCGAGCCGATGGTCGCGCTGTCGATCTTCGACAACCGGCGCGTCGCCTTCGGCGCCTCGGCGGCCGTCCTGAATTTCATGGCGCAGTACGTCGTCGTCTTCCTCACGCCCTTCTTCCTCAGCCGCCTTCTCGGCGAGGGTCCGGGGCGCGTCGGTCTCGTCCTGACGGCCTTCCCGCTCGCCGTCCTCGTCGTCGCGCCGTTTGCCGGGGCGCTCTCCGACAGGATCGGCTCGGCGCTTCCGGCGGCCACGGGGGCGGGGCTCTCGGCGGCGGCGTGCGTGCTCCTGGCGACGATGCCGGCCGGGGCGTCGGCCGGGAGCGTCGCCTGGCGGCTCACCCTCTTTGGCGCCGGGACGGGGCTCTTCCAGTCGCCCAACAACAGCTTGGTGATGGGGAGCGCACCCAGGGCCCACCTCGGCGTCGTCGGGAGCCTTCTCGGGACGGCCCGGACGCTCGGAATGGTCCTCGGCGTGGCGGCGGCGGGAGCGGTCCTCTACGCGTTCGTCCCGGCCTCGGCCCTGAGCGACGGCAGCCTCCGCCCGGAGCACGTCGCAGCGTTCGCTGCGGGCGTCCGGCGGGCCTACGCGGCGGGCGCCGGGTTCGCCGTCATCTCCGCGCTCCTCGCCTCGGCGACCGCCGGCAGGAGGTGGGCGACGCTTCCCGCGTAGTAGTCGAGGAGCAGGCGTTCCTCCGGCGAGGCGCGCAGGAGCCCGTCTTCCTCGAGGACGGCGTGGCGCAGGACGAGCATCCGGAGGCCGACCGTGAGGGCGTACTCCAGGTCGCGCCGCGGAACGTGGACGCGGGCGCCGCGGGCGGCGAGCTCGGCGGCGAGCCGGAGGACCTCGGTCTTCAGCTCGAGCTCGGTGAAGGCCCGTACCGGTTCGCGGGAGAAGACGGTTGCCACGAGCGGCACAGGGAGGACCGGGATGACCCGCGCGATGGCGGACATGAGGTCGGCGGCGAGGTCGGCGACGCGCACTTTCCGCTCTTCGGCCGGAAGGGAGCGCGGGTCGAAGCCGCGGCCCTTCACCCACGCCGCGAGGGAGACCGGCGTGCCGAGGTGGACGCAGGCGTAGCCGAAGCGGCGCCAGCGGTTGCGCACGATGAGGAGGAGGTTCTTCCCGGTGAAGGCGAGCGTCGAGAGAGCCGCGCGGGCCGCTCCCGGCTTCACCGCCGAGGGGTCGAGGTCGCGCAGGAGCGTCCGGTCCTCCAGGACACGGTCGTAGTTGAGGCCGACGGGGACGAAGACGAGGTCGCGGCCCGCCGGGTCGAAGGAGCGGACCATGTAGTCGAGGATCCCGAGGCGCGGCGGGCGGAGCCGGCCGTCGCGCGACAGGCCGCCTTCCGGGTAGACGGCCTGCGTCACGCCCCCGGCGGTCGCCATGCCGACGTAGCGCTCGAGGACCTTCCGGTAGAGAGGGCTCCTCGAGTCGCGCCGGATGAAGTAGGCCCCCATGGCGCGAAAGAGCGTCTGGAGCGGCCAGACGCGCGCCCACTCGCCGACGGCGTAGCTGAGAGCCGTCTTCTCGGCCACGAGGTAGGAGACGAGGACGTAGTCCATGTTGGAGCGGTGGTTCATCAGGAAGACGACCGTGGCGCCTTCCGGAACGGCCGCGAGCCCCTCGTCGGCGCCGAGCCGCACGCGGTAGAGGGCGCGCGCCGCCTGCCGGGCGATCCAGTAGCCGACGCGGAAGTAGACGTAGGCGTTGAAGGCCGGGACGATCTCCTCCGCGTAGGTCGCGGCCCGCGCGAAGACGCGGTCGCGCGGGAGGTTCTCCTCGCGGATCGTCGCCTCCACCGCCTCGAGGACGGCCGGGTCGTTCAGGAGCCGGTCGACGAGGACCTGCCGCTTCGTCAGCTTGAAGGGCTGGATCCGGATCGACAGGCGGGCGTCGACCTCGTCGAGGACGCGCGTCACGCGCCGCCTCACGAGCCACTTCACGCCGGGCGCCAGGAAGCGTTCGACGAGGGCGACGGCCGCGAGGACGAAGACCACGGCCGCGAGCCAGAGCGGTAGGGAGACGGATTCGGACATGGGCGGGACGGCGGGACGATATCCCGCCTGCCCACCGGCTATGAAGAAGCCGGCGTGTCGGCCGCCGGTCCGTCCTCCCCCTCGAGGCGGATCGGACCCTGCATCTCGGGGAAGCGGCCGGTCCTGCCCGCGTAGAACGCCCGGACGAAGTCCATGTCGGCGCGCAGGTCGCCGGTCGGGCGAAGGAGCGGGCCGAGACCTGCCCGGCGGGTGCCCCAGTCGAGGAAGGAGAGGCAGACCGGGACGTTCGCGGTGCGCGCGACCCAGTAGAAGCCGCTCTTCCAGTGCGTGTGGCTCGAGCGCGAGCCCTCGGGAGGGATGGCCAGGATCAGCCGGTCGCGCCCGGCGAAGAGTGCGGCGAGCTGCTCGACGCGGTTGCCGCGCGATCGCCGGTCGATCGGGATCCCGCCGAGGAGGCGGAGGAGCCAGCCGAGCGGCGGCTGGAAGATCGTGTGCTTGCCGACCCACGACGGCCACATGCCGTAGGAGAGGCTGCAGAGGAGCATGAGGACGAGGTCCCAGTTGCTCGTGTGGGGCGCGGCGATGAGGACGAACTTCGGCTCGGCGGGAAGCGAGCCCTCGAGGCGCCAGCCGAAGGCGCGGAGAAGGAGCCGTGCCGGCGGCCCGAACAGGCGCGCCCAGAGAGGCCGGTGCGGGGGGGCCGGCGGGGTGGTGGCGGGGGAGGGGCCTCTGGGCGCGTGTTCGCTCGGCATCGGCGCGGGAGCCGGAGGATATCCGAGGGGGTGATTCGGCTCCCCATGTCCCGTAACCTACGCCGCGTGGTGCGGAGCCTTCTCGTTGCGACCCTCGCCTTCGTCCCGGGATGCGGAGCGCTCGCCGGACCTGCACCCGGACCCCTTTCAGCGGAATCCCTCGCCGCGTTCGCCAGGAGCGCACTCGCAGAGGAGCCTTCCGCGGGGATCGAGGACGCATACAAGTGGCTCTTCCAGGCGGCCCGGGGAGGGGAGCACGCCGCGCCTTCGGAAGAAGCTGCGCGGACGTGGCTCGAAGCGGAGTGGGAGAGCCTCGGCCCGCCGCTCCCTGGCGAGCCGCTCGTCGTCCCGCTCAGGCCGGACGGGGCCGTCGTCCGGCTCAACCTGCGCCCCTTCAAGGCGGCCGGGGGCGACCCGAACGTGGCCCTGGGGGCGTTCCTCTCGAGCGCACGGAGCTTCGAGCCGGACCCCGGGCTCTTCGTCGCGGCGTGGCGGGCCTTCGGCCGGAGTCTGGCGGGCCTCGAGCTGGCGAGAATGGGAATCCGCGCGTTCGAGGAGCTGGACCGTTCGTCGGAGAGGGCCGGCTGGCCGGCGCGACACCACAGCCCGGGCTACGCCGAAGCCCGCAAGCCTGCCTACAGGGTCCTCACGGAGCCCGAGGCGGAACGTCTCGTTCGGGCCGGAAAAGGAACGAGGTGAAGGTCTCTCAGGCGGACGACGAGCGTTTCATGCGGGAGGCCCTCCGCGCGGCGCGCCGCGCACCGGCTCACCGCGACGTGCCGATCGGGGCCGTCGTCGTGAAGGACGGCCTCGTCGTCGCCCGGGCCCGCAACCGGCGCGAGGTCGACCACGACCCGACGGCGCACGCCGAGGTCCTCGTCCTGCGTCGCGCCGCCCGGCGGCTCGGGTCGTGGCGGCTCGACGGCTGCACGCTCTACGTCACCCTCGAGCCGTGCGCGATGTGCGCCGGGGCGATCGTCCTCTCCCGCCTCCCGCGGCTCGTCTACGGGGCGGCCGACCCGAAGGCGGGCTTCGTCGGCTCGCTCGGGGACCTCTGCCGCGACGAGCGCCTCAATCACAGGGTCCTGGTCGAACCGGGCGTCCTCGGGGAGGAATGCGGGAGAATCCTGAAGGAGTTCTTCCGTGAGCGCAGAAGGCAACCGACCCGCTGACCGGGGGGCGTTCTCGCCCCCGGAGGCCCCGACGTTCCGTTGTCCCTCGTGCGGCGCCCCCGCCGCCAGGGATGCCCGGGGATGCGTGCACTGCGGGTCGCTCCTCGCGACGAAACGCTGCGTCACCTGCTTTGCCCTCTCCCCGCGCGAGGCCGAGCGCTGTGTGAAGTGCGGGGCGCTTCTCCCCGCCCCGGCCTTCGTGGCGGATGGGTCGGGGCGCTGCCCCGACTGCCGGCTCGACCTCGTCGCCCACGCCTTCGGGGCCGTCGGGTACGCCGAGTGCCCCCGCTGCTCCGGGTCTCTTCCTGAAGCGGGAAGCGTTCGAGGCGGTGACGAAGGACGCCGACACGCGGGCGAAGGTCCGCCTCGCCGAGCCGCCCGCGGAGGCGGCTCCCGCTGCACAGGCGGCCGCGGCCGCCCGGCAAGCGGCCGAGCGGCGCGTTCCCGGCCGTGAAGTACCGCCCCTGTCCGTCCTGCGCGAAGCTGATGAACCGGTCGAACTACGGCGGCGGTTCGGGAATCGTCCTCGACGCCTGCCGCGACCACGGGCTCTGGTTCGACAAGGGAGAGCTCGCCGCGATCGTCACCTTTCTCGAAAAGGGGGGCTGGGACAGGATTCGCGCGAGGGAGAGGGACAGGCTCTCGGAAGAGGTGCGGACTCTCGAGAACCGGCGCGCCTTCTCGAGCTCGGTCGGAATGCCGTCCTCGGACTGGGACCGGAGCCAGCAGGGCCTCAACGCGCTCGGCGGGATCGTCGACCTCGTCGGCTCGCTCGCCGGGTGGTTCCTGAAGCGCTGAAAGACGAAAGGCCGCCCGAGCGGGCGGCTCCGAGACCTCTGGCTCCTCTGGATCCTCTGGTCTCCCTGGCTCTCCGGGCGAATCAAATGGCGGTGAGGGTGGGATTTGAACCCACGGTAGCCTTTCGACTACACCAGTTTTCGAGACTGGCCTGATCAACCACTCCAGCACCTCACCGCGATCGGCCTCGGAGCGGGCGGGAGAGGATAGCGCAAGGTCTCCCGCGGGGGAAGCCCGTCAGTCGAGAAACGTGACGAGGAGCTTCATCCTCGCGGCGCGACCCCAGTCGACGGTCCCGACCTTCATCGGGACGGTCACGGTGTCCTCCGTCTTCTGCTTGCCGAGCTTCGTCGAGCGACCCACGTCCGCGAGGACCCCTCCGGCCTCGTCGAGGAGCAGGGCGCGGATCTTCACCTTCTGCCTCGTCCAGCCGTCGTTGCGGTAGGCGAAGCGGAGGAGGACCCATGTCTTGTCGTTCGGGTCCTTCGTCCGGGCCTCCTCGACGTCTTCGGGCTTCGGGTCGTTCTGGGACTCGACGGCGAAGATCGTCGATTTCTCGAAGGTGATCGACAGGGGGACGCGGGTCGCGCGAGGGACGTCGACGGTCTCTTCGACGAGCTTCCCGGCCGCGGCGGCGGGAGCGGCCGCGAGGAACGCGAGGGCCGCCACGAGGGCGGTCGGGGCGAGGCGGGAACGGGTGCGAGCCATCACGCTACGTGATACGTCGCCGGATGGGCTTTCGTTTGGCCGTCACGGCCGTTTTACGAGATCCCGCGAGATCCCGCTTGACGGAACGGCGCAGCCGGGGCAGAGTCTCCGTCCCCGCGGACGTGGACAGGTGTCCGAGCGGTTTAAGGAGCACGGTTGGAAGCCGTGTGTAGTCGAAAGGCTACCGTGGGTTCGAATCCCACCCTGTCCGCCACGTTCGCTCCGCCCGGCGCGACCCGTTTTTCTGACGCGGCCGGGGTCCCTGAACTAGAATCCCCGCCCCGGGCCCCTGGGTGAGTTCGGGTCCCGCGCGACGACCCCCCTCGAATCGTGTCAGATCCGGAAGGAAGCAGCACTAAGAGGATCGGCTCGAGCGCCGCGGATCACCCGGACTCATCGAGGGGCTCGGGGTTTTTCATGACGACGAACACCTTCGTTCCCCTCGCTCGGAAGTGGCGCCCCCGGACGTTCACGGACGTCGTGGGGCAGCCCGAGATCGTCCGTGCCCTCACGAACGCCCTGACCCAGGACCGGATGGCTCACGCCTACCTCTTCTCGGGGCCTCGCGGCGTCGGGAAGACGACCTCGGCGCGCCTCCTCGCCGCCGGCATCAACTGCCGCACCGCCGCCGGCCCGACGCCGAGCCCGTGCGGGACGTGCGAGTCGTGCCAGGAGGTCCTCGAGGGGCGATCCATCGACGCCCTCGAGATCGACGGCGCCACGCACGGCAAGGTCGACCAGGCGCGCGACCTGATCGAGATCGTCGGCTACGCGCCGGTGAGGGACCGCCGGAAGGTCTTCATCATCGACGAGGTCCACGCCATCTCGGCGGCGGCGTTCCAGGCGCTCCTGAAGACGCTCGAGGAGCCGCCGTCGCACGCCGTCTTCATCCTCGCGACGACGGAGCGGCACAAGATCCCGGCGACGATCCTCTCGCGGTGCCAGCGCTTCGACTTCCGCCGCCTGACGGATTCCGAAGTGACCGACCGGCTCGCCGAGATCGCCCACCGCGAGGGGTATGCCGTCGACGCGGCGGAGAAGCCGGCGCCCTGGGTCGAGCCCGCCGCCCTCGCGGCGCTCGCCGCCGCGGCGACGGGGAGCCTCCGCGACGGGCTCTCGCTCCTCGACCAGGCGGTCGCCCAGACCGGTGGCCGCGTCACCGCGGGCGACGTCGCCCTCCTCCTCGGCTCCCCCGACCGGACGGCGCTCGTAGCGCTCCTGGCGGCGATCCTCTCCGGCGACCGGGCCGCGGTGCTCCGCGGCGCCGCCGAGCTGGAGGCCGCGGGGTCGGACCCGCGGGCCACGGCCCACGACCTGACGGCGCTCGTCCGCGGGGCCGTCCGCTTCGCCGCCGACCCGTCGGCGCCCGCCGTCGCGGGCATCTCCGAAGAAGGTTCGGCCACGCTCCGCGAGCTGGCGCGGACGACGGCCTACTCCACGCTCCTGCGCGTCCTGACGCTCCTCTCCGAGGCGGAGGGGATGCTCCGCCGCAGCGACGTCCCGTCGCTGGCGCTGGAGGTCCTCTTCCTCCGGCTCGCCGAGCTGCCCCGCCTCGTCCCGATCGAGGAGATCCTCGCGTCGGGCGGGTCGTTCCCGGTGCCGGCTCCTCGGGCGGCCGCCCCACCGTCTCCCGCCCCGGCCGCGCCGCGGCCGGGAGCGCCGCCCGCCTCGCACGGCACCGCTCCCGAGCCCCCTGCCGCCGCGCCCGTTCCCGACTCGCCGCGCTTCGTCGGCCTGACGCCGCTCGAGGCGGTCGAGCCGGAGCCCGAAGCCGTGGCCGACAGCATCACCGCCTTCCGCGAGGCGGTCGAGAAGCGGCACTCGAACCTCGGGGCCGCGCTCGAGGACGTCTCGGTTTCCATCGAGGGGAAGACGGTCCGGCTCGTCCTCGACCCCCCGAGCCCGCCCCTGGCCAAGAGGCTCGGCGAGCCGGCGATGAAGAAAGTCCTCGACGACGCCGCCCTCGCCGTCCTCGGGCCGAAAGCTCACGTGACGGTGGAGAGCGCCGAACCCGCCGGCGGCGACCTGACGGCCGCCGCCGCCACCGCCGACCCCGGGAAGCTCGAACGCGAGAACCTGAAGAACCGGGCCGCCGCCGACGAGCGGGTCCGGAAGATCCTCGACCTGTTCGACGGCGAGATCGCCGACGTGAAGCCCGACGAGCGCAAGCCGTGACCGCGCTCCCGGCGCTTGCGCGCCTCGTCGCGGCGCTGGAGCGCCTTCCCGGGATCGGCCCCAAGAGCGCGCGCCGGATCGCCCACTTCCTCCTCGTGGCGCCCCAGGCCGAGGCTGCGGGGCTCTCCGGGGCCGTGCTCGAGGCGCGTGAGAAGACCCGTTCGTGCTCCGTCTGCCACGCCCTGACCGAAGAGGATCCGTGCGCCCTCTGCACCGACCCCTCGCGCGACGGCGCGCTCCTGGCGGTCGTGGAGGAGCCGTTCGACGTGGAGGTCCTCGAGCGGACGCGGGAATTCCGGGGCCGGTACCACGTCCTCGGGGGCGCCCTCGCCCCCCTCCGGGGGATCGGGCCCGACGACCTCCACGTGACCGGCCTCCTCGAGCGGGCAGCCGGGGGCGTGACGGAGGTCGTCCTGGCGACGAACCCGAACGTCGAGGGAGAAGCGACCGCCCTCTACCTGGCCCGGCGGCTCAAGCCGCTCGGGATTCGCGTCACCCGCCTCGCGTTCGGCCTGCCCGTCGGCGCGGCCATCGAGTTCGCCGACGAGGTGACCCTGGGAAGGTCTCTCTCGGGGCGGCGGGAGGTCTGAGGGAAAGTGACGCGGGAGCATCGGTTACACTAGCGAGGATCGGCGCCATATGACGGATTTCGTCCTCTTCGACGAAGAGTTTCAGCAGATAAAGGAAGTCATCGGGCGGCTCAAAGCAGACGCCCAGGCGAAGGTCGTTTTCATCGTCGACAAGAACGGCCAGCAGATCGCCGCCCAGGGCGACCTCGAGTCGCTCGACACGACCTCCCTCGCGTCGCTCACGGCCGGGAACGTCGCCGCCACGGACGGCCTCGCGAAGCTGATCGGCGAGAAGGAGTTCCCCGTCCTCTTCCACGAGGGGGAGAAGGACAACGTCTACATCGCCATCGTCGACCAGCGGGTGATCCTCGTCATCATCTTCGACGAGCGCTCTTCGCTCGGCCTCGTCCGGCTCCGCGTCCGCAAGGCGACCCAGGACCTCGAAAGGGTCTTCGTCGCGATCCAGCGGAAGGTCGAGGAGGAAAAGGAACGGCGCCAGGAGGGAATCGACTCTCCCTTCGCCGAGATCACCGACGAGGACATCGACAGCCTCTTCCGGGAGTGAGCATGAGAGCCGCACCTCGTCGACACCCTGAGGGAACCTCCCGCCGCACGGGGGATTGTCTGAGAGTGCCGAAGCGATGACTTTCATCAACTACGCCGCCCGCGAGATCAACTGCAAGATCGTCTATTACGGGCCCGGCCTCTGCGGGAAGACGACGAACCTTCAGTACATCTACGACCGGACGAACCCGGCGGCAAAAGGGAAGCTGATCTCCCTGGCGACCGAGACCGACCGGACGCTCTTCTTCGACTTCCTCCCGCTCGACCTCGGCACGGTGCGCGGATTCAAGACGCGCTTCCACCTCTACACCGTTCCCGGGCAGGTCTTCTACGACGCGAGCCGCAAGCTGATCCTCAAGGGGGTCGACGGAGTGGTCTTCGTCGCCGACTCGCAGGAAGCCCGGATGGACGCCAACGCCGAGTCGCTCCAGAACCTCGAGAAGAACCTCCGCGATCACGGCTTCGACCTGGCGACGATCCCCTACGTCCTCCAGCTCAACAAGCGGGACCTCCCGACGGCCATCCCGGCCGACGAGATGTACCGCCAGCTGAACTACAAGGGCGAGCCCACCTTCGAGGCCACCGCTCCGACCGGCGTCGGCGTCTTCGACACGCTGAAAGCCGTCGCGAAGCAGGTATTGATGGAGCTTCGGAAGAAGTAGCCCCGGGTCGCCCCTTACTCCTCGGGCAGCTCGGTCTCGCTCTCTTCCATCCGGACACCGCCGGGGAGCAGGTACTTCAGGACGAGGTCCGCGAAGCGCTCGGCGAAGGACGATCGGGAAAGGACCTCGTCGAACCCGGCGGCGAGGGCCTTCTCCTTCAGGTCCTTCCGGGCCATGTCGAAGTACCCGACGACCGGTATGGAGGCGGTCGCCTTGGCCTTCTTCAGCCTGGCGATCGCCTCGAACGGGGGCGCCTTCAGCGCGAGGTCGACGACGATGATGACCGGCGCGCCTGGCTCGATCAGGTCCGCGGTTTCCGCGGGGTTCGCGAGGAAAGCGGTCGTGGCACCGACGGACCTCACCGCGTTGTCGATCTTCGACCTCCAGAAGGGGTCTTCGACCAGGGCGATGACCTTGCGATTCATCGGGGCCTCCTCGGGGTAGACGTGGAACTGGCTGCGGTCGCTGCCCATCCGCACGGCAGGGACACCCTGAGTATAGGCCCGCCCGCCGCCGGGGTCGTCGTGGGGTTCAGCGGCGGAAGAGGGGGAGCAGGGTCGTCTCCAGCCGGCGCAGCAGGTCGGCGGTGGCGTCGACGTCGCGGCGGCAGTAGTCGAGGATCTCCGGAAGCCGCCCCTCGGCATAGGCGTCGCCGACGGCGTACCCGTGCATCTCGGCCGACTTGGGCGACGGGATGCCGAACGCGACGCAGGCGGCGTGGAGCGAGGGGCGCGTCCCCGCGGCCCCCTGGAAGGTGAGGATCTCCATCAGGTCGACGTGGGAGTCGACCGAGTAGCGGTAGCCCGCGAGGTTGCGCGACGGCGCCAGGCCGTGGATCGCGCTCCTCACCGCCAGGAACGGCCCGTCGAAGGAACGGCCGTTGAACGAGACGAGGCGGTCGAACTTCGTCGCCGTCTCCCAGAAGCCGGCCAGGAGGGTCTTCTCGTCGCCGCCGATCTCCTCGAAGAGGCCGTCGCGGGAAAGGCGCGACGACACCTCGGGGGCCTCGTACCAGACCTTCCCGTGCCCCGTGTCGGGGTTGAGGGCGGCGATGACGATCACCTTGGCGGCGTAGGGAGAGAGCGAACGCCAGTCCTTCTTCGAGCGATAGCCCTCGCCGTCCTCGGCGCCCCGCGTCAGCCACTCGCGGACGAGGGGGTCGAGGTCGAGCCACGGCAGACCGACGGTCTCGATGTCGAAGACGAGCGTCTTCACGGGGATTCCCCTCCCGGCGTCGGCGCGGTGGCAGGCGTGGGCCCGGTCTCCGGCACCGGAATCGTCGCGACCGGAGAGGGCGGAGGCGCGATCGGCGCGAGGCGCGCGTCGAGCCAGTCGAACACGAGAGCCTTTGCCGTGGGCTCTCCCTGCAGGAGCGCGAGGGCGTGTGCGGCGCCCGGGTAGAGGGAGATGGATTTCGGGGGACGCCCAAGGGCGTTGAGCGCCCGGGCGGAGCCCGCGCGGCCGGGGTCCTTCTCCGAAGCGAGGACGAGGAGGCCCTGCGGCGATCTCGGACGCGTTCCCGCGAGAAACTCGAACCGGTCGGCGTTCGGAGAGACGGCCACGGCGGCGTCGGCCCAGCCGGTTGCCGTGGCGAGGGCCGCGAGGTTTCCCGAGAGAGACAGGCCGAGGACGCCAAGGCGGGAGGCGCGAGGCCGCAGCCAGGCACAGGCGGCCTCGACGTCGCGCGGGAAGCCGTTGGGCGAGGTCTGGAGCGACGGCGAGAGCCCGATGCGAGCCCCGCCCTTCCACACCGACTCGCCGTGCCCGCGCAGGTCGAGGGCGAGGGTCGAGAACCCGCGGGCGGCGAGCTCGTCGGCGAGCTCGGCCACCTCGCGCCGCTCCCGGGAGAAGGCGTGGAGGAGGAGAACGGCGGGGGCCGACGAGCCGGCCGGCGAGGGTTTCCACGTCGCGACGAGCCTCACCCCGTCGCTCGACGGGAAGGAGACCTCGAACGGGTCATGCGGGCGGGGAACCTCCGGGATCGGCGCCGGCTTCTTCCTGGATTTCTTCTTTTTCGTGGCGGCGTCGGCCGGCAGGGACGTTCCCACCGTCAGGACCGCGAGGGTCGCGAGTGCCGCGAGGGTGGTCATGAAGGGCGAACGAACCATCACGCTGGCTCCCATGGTAAGGCCGGGGAAGCCGAACCTGGCACGGGAAGGGGCCGTAATATCTCCCACGTGAGCGTTCCGCACCTTGCCGCACCGCCGGCGCCGCCCCTTCCCGACGACCTTCCCGGCGCGATCCTCCGTTTGAAGGAGGAGCGGGACGCCCTGATTCTGGCCCACTACTACCAGGAGTCCGAGATCCAGGACGTGGCCGACTTCGTCGGCGACTCGCTCGAGCTGGCCCGGAAGGGGAAGGAGTCGCCCCGGTCGGTCATCGCGTTCTGCGGCGTCCACTTCATGGCCGAGACGGCGAAGATCCTGACCCCGGAGAAGACGGTCGTCGTGCCCGACCTCGAGGCGGGCTGCTCGCTCGCCGACGGCTGCCCGGCGCCCTTCTTCTCCGAGTGGCTCCGGAAGTACCCGGGGCACACCGTCGTCTCCTACATCAACTGCTCGGCGGCGGTGAAGGCGCTCTCCGACGTCATCGTCACCTCCTCCTCGGCGGAAGCCATCCTCCGCCAGCTCCCCGACCCGATCGTCTTCGCGCCGGACAGGAACCTCGCCGCCTGGCTCGAGAAGAAGCTGGACCGCAAGTTCGTCGTCTGGCCGGGGACGTGCGTCGTCCACGAGACGTTTTCCGAGAAGCGGATCATCGACCTGATGGTGAGGAACCCGCGGGCGCGCCTCGTCGCCCACCCCGAGTGCGACGAGAGGATCCTCGCCCACGCCCACTTCGTCGGGTCGACCTCGGCGCTCCTGAAGCACGTGGCGGAGTCGGAGCACGCATCGTTCATCGTCGCGACCGAGGAGGGGATCCTCCACCAGATGAGGCGGGCCGCGCCCGGCAAGGAGCTGATCCCCGCGCCGCCGGACGACGGCTGCTCCTGCAACACCTGCCCGCACATGAAGCGGAACACGATGGAGAAGCTCTGGCTCGCCCTGAGCAACCTCCGCCCCGCGATCGAGGTCCCGGAAGAGGTCCGGGTCCGGGCGAAGAGGTCGCTCGACCGGATGCTCGAGCTGACGGCGGGGAAGACCTTCGTGCCCGCGCTCGGGCGCTCGTGACCCTCGGGCCGCTCCTGCCGCAGTGAAAAGGTGACGAATTGACCGAGAGCGCCGCCACCAGGCGCCCGAGAATTCCGTGGGTGCCGCTCGCCGCGGGCCTCGTCGTCCTCGTCGCCGGCGCCGTCGCGGCGCACCGGGTCCTTCCCGAGTGGCAGCCGCTCGGAGTGTCGAAGGAGGCCGCTCTCCGGACGGCGCGCGAGGAGATGGCGGCCGTGGGAGCGACGCTTCTCTCGCCGAAGGCGAGCGTGCGCAACGCCCTCGCGAGCTCCGAGCTGGAGCGGGCCTACCGGCGGCTCGGACGGCAGGCACCGGAGTGGCTCGCCCGTCATGGAGCCCTCGCGTCCTGGGTCGTGGCAGGGGAGCTCCGGGTCCCGGGCATCGGCACGGGTCCGGTGGAGCTCGCGATCGGCCGCGACGGGACGCTCCGGAGAGTCGAGTTCACGAGCGGGAGCGTCTTTCGCGTCGCCACCCCGTCGGGACGGCTCGAGGGCGCGCGCGAGACCTTCTCCGCGGCGGTCCTCGCCCGCCTCGCCCGCGGCGACAGGCCTGGCCTCTCTGCGGACTACGAGAGCGGAAACACGATGGTCCGCGTCTGGGCGCTGCAGCCCGCGCCGGGCAGTCCGCGCGAGGTCCTCACGCGCCTCGCCCCGACGGCGGCGAGCCTGATCCTCTCGCGCGAGCTGTCGGACCCGGAGGTCGGCGCCCGCTTCGAGAGGCTCAAGTTCCGCGGGCTCGCCATCGCCATCCCGCTCTTCGGCCTCGTCGGGCTCCTCGTCGTCGTCCTCTTCGGCATCCTTCTCTTCCGGCGCCGCCTCGGGTTCCGGATCGCGATCGGCCTCGGCCTCCTCGGCCTCGTCGCGATGGTCCTCTCCGGCTCCCTCTTCGAGCTCCAGGGCCAGAGCGGCATCGTGGCCGGGGTCCTGGTCACGGCGCGGGTCCTGATGGCCCTCGCCCTCGTCGGCTACTGGGTCGTGGCCGAGTCGATGCTCCGCGACACGGTGCCTGGCTTCACGACGAGCCTCGACGCCCTCGCCCTGGGCCGCCTCTCGCCCCGCCTCGGCCGGGCGATTCTCGGCGGCCTCGGGCTCGGCGCGGCCGTCGCCGGTTCTCGGCTCCTCTTCGCCTCGGGTGTCGCGGCGGCCGGGATCCGGGGCGTTTACCCGGAGGCGCCGTCGTACGTCCTGCCGCTCTTCGGAGGGATCGCGAACGCGTTCCTCGAGGGGCCCTACGCGGCGGCGACCGTCATCCTCGTCGCGGCCCTCTTCCGCTTCGTCCTCGCGCGCGAGCGGGCCGACGTGCTCGGCGCGATCGGGTACGCCCTCTTCTACTCCTGTACCTTCCAGTACGCGCCCTGGGGCGCCCTGCTCCTCCTCACCCTCGCCGAGGCGGTGTTCTTCCTTCTCGCCTTCCGGATGCTCGGCCTGACCGGACTCCTCGTCGCCGCGACGGCGCCCGCGCTCCTGCGCGATCTCCTCGCCGCCCTCCGCTTCCCCGGCGAGCTCTTTGCACCTCTCCTTCTCGCCGCAGGTGCTCTCACCGCCCTCGCCTGGGTCGGGATCGCGGCCTGCCGGCGGCCGGAGCGCGAGGACGAGGCGCGCCTCGACGCGCCCGACTTCGTCAAGCGGATCGAGAGCGAGCGGCGCGTGAAGTACGAGATGGACCTCCTCTCCCGGATGCAGGTGGCCCTCCTCCCGGATCACCCGCCCGACGTTCCGGGGCTCCAGATCGCGGCGCGGACGATCCTCGCGACCGAGGCCGGAGGAGACCTCTACGAGTTCCTCGTCGACGAGGAAGGGGCCTTCTGGGTCGCCGCGGGCGACGTCGCCGGGCACGGGTTCTCCTGCGGCATCCAGGGCGCGATGGTGAAGGCCTGCCTCCTGACGCTCGTCAAGGCGGGGCGGCGCCCGGCGGAGATCCTCGTCGAGGTGGACCGCGTCCTGCGCGCGGCGAACACGGGTCGCCTCTTCACGTCGCTCGTCCTGGCGCGGATCGACCCGTCCACGGGGCACGGCATTCTCGCGAACGCGGGGCACCCCTATCCGCTCCTGATCGTCGAGGGACGGGTTCGCGAGCTGACGGCCTCGGGCCTGCCGCTCGGGAAGGGGCCGGCGCGTATCTACGAGGAGACGGAGTTCGAGCTGCCGGGGGCCGCGAGCCTCGTCCTCGCTTCCGACGGCCTCTTCGAGGGGCCCGACCGGTTCGACGACCCGTACGGCTACCAGAAGCCGCGCGAGGTCCTCGAGCGCGTCGGCCTGTGGCGGCGGCCCGCGGAGTCGATCCTGGAAGCGCTCCTCGGCGACTGGCGAACCCACGTCGGCGAGGGCGAGCCCGCCGACGACACGAGCGTCGTCGTCGTCCGCCGAACCATCTGGTCCTGAGCCTTCCCGGGGTGGCGCCCGACCCCCCCCCCCCCCCCCCCCCCCCCGGCGCCCCCCCCCCCCCCCCCCGGTGTGAGGTCTCGTCGCAACGGGACCGCGCGCTCCGTTCGTGCGAGGATCGGGCCGGATGAAGATCGCGTTCATCGGAACTCACGGCGTCGGCAAGACGACCCTCTGCTACGACCTCGCCGCGTCGCTGAAGCGCCGCGACCTCACCGTGGAGCTCGTGCGCGAGGTCGCGCGCGAGTGCCCGCTCCCCATCAACCGCGACACGACCGTGAAGGCGCAGGCGTGGATCCTTCACACGCAGATCGCCTGGGAGCTGCAGGCCGAGGCCAAGGCCGAGGTCGTCGTCTGCGACCGGGCCGTCCTCGACAACTACTGCTACCTGAAGCGGGCCGCGCCGGGAGAGCCGCACGTCAAGGTCCTCGAGGGGCTCGTTCGCGCGTGGCTCCCGACCTACGACGTCCTCTTCCGCGTCCCGATCGTCGGCGACCCGAGCTTCGACGGCGTGCGCGACACCGACCTCGCCTTCCAGCACGACATCGACGCGCTCCTCCTCGCGACGCTCGAGGAGTGGGACGTGCCGTTCGTGACGTTCGATCCGGCCGGGCGCGACGGCTGGGCGAGACGGGCCATCGAAGCCCTCCTCCCCACCCTCAGGCCTCAGGAGCTCCTCTTCCCCGACGCGACCGGCGGACGCTGACCGCTTCGCTTCTACCGCGCGCAGAACCGCCGGACCGCGCGGAAGGGGAGGCACCGGAGGCGCCCCGGGGAAACCCGGCGGCGCGGGTTTCCCCGATCCACCTCAGTTCCGCCAGATCTCGTACTTGACGTTGAACGAGCGGACCTGCTTGTAGTGCCGCGTCTTCATCTTCACGAACATCTTGTTCGTGTCGTGGATCTTCCCGGCGTCGAGCGTGGCGGTCCGGTCGTTCTCGGCCCAGACGCTGCCGTCCTTCCCCTTGATCGTCACCGTGTAGCGGCACTTCCAGTCACGAGCCTCGTCGCGGTTCGAGTACTCGAACTCGAGGACCATCGTGTGCGTCTCGCCGAGGTCCCTCTCGGCGTCGGCGAAGTCGTCCGCGTCGGGCCAGTTGCGGATCCTCACCGATTCGATCGTGACCGGACCCTGCTGGATTCCGACCTTCGATTCGCGGTCGTCGCCGAACGCGTGGGTCTTCACGTAGCTCTTCCGGTCGCCGGGCTCGGCGCCGGCGGGTGAGGGCGCGAGGAGGAGCGCAGCGGCGAGGCAGGCGAGAACGATCCGATTCATGGGGCCTCCGGCATCGAGACTTTTCGCAATTCTAGGTCCGACGTGGAGCCGGACGGGTTGACAGGCGGAGCCGGAGAGCTTCTCCTACCGCGCGATGACGGTTCCCATCCCCCGCACCGCCCGGCCGGTCGCTGCGCTCCTCTCGACCCTCCTGGCCCTCGGGCCGGTGGTTGCGACGAGGCCGGCCCTGTCCGCCGCGCCCCCTCCCGGACCGGCCACGGCCCCGTCTCTCGCCGACTCGCTCCGGCCGGGGCCGGTCGTCTCGTCTTCGCTCGGCCTGGTCGTCACCTCCTCGCCCGAGGCGTCCTGGGCGGGAGTCCGAATGCTGGAAAAGGGCGGAAACGCGGTCGACGCCGCCGTCGCCGCGGCTCTTGCGCTCACCGCCTCGGACCCGGGTGGTTCCGGGCTCGGCGGCCAGACCTGGATGGTGATCCGCCTCGCGAGCGGTGAGGAGAGGGTCGTCTTCTGCCCGGCGCGGGCGCCGCTCCGGATCGACCGCGCGAAGGTGAAGGCCGCGCGGAGCGGAACCGACCTGTGGGGACCGATGGCCGCCGCCGTTCCGACGACGGTCGCCACCCTCGAACACGCGCTGCGCCGGTACGGGACGATGAGCGCCGCCGAGGTTCTCGGTCCGGCGATCGAGGCGGCGGAGTCGGGCTACAGGATCCAGTCGTTCGAGCACTCCTTCCTCGGCGATTACACCCGGCGCCTCTTCGACTCCGAGGTCCTCACCCCCGTCTACCTCACGGGCCCGAAGGGAGACTCGGGGTTTCCCGACCCCGCGCCGACAGGGACCTGCGTGAAGATCCCGGGGCTGGCCGACACGTTCCGGCGCCTCGGCGAGGCCGGGTTCTCCGATTTCTACACGGGGACGATCGCCGCCCGGCTGGACGAGGACGTCCGGGCCGCAGGCGGCTTCCTCCAGCGGTCGGACCTGGCGCGCGTTCCCGCGAGCGTCGTGGACACGAGCCCCGTTCGCGGGACCTACCGCGGCCTGACGGCCCTGTCGGTTCCGTCGCCCGCAGGGGGAAGCGTCCTCGTCATGGCCCTGCAAATCCTCGACGCACTCCCGTCCGCGACGCTCGCCCGGCCGGGGCTGACGCGCGGCCACGCCATCGTGGAGGCGGTGCGCCTCGCCCGGGCGGAGACGATGGCCCGGCGCTTCGAGCCGGACGTGACGGAAGGGCCGTTCCTGTCGGAGCGGCTCACGAAGTCCTGGGCAGCACGTCAGGCCGGGAGGATCCGGCCGGGGCGCGCGCTTCCGCGCGGCGAGCTCCAGGGCGAGGGGGGGCCGAGGTCATCGGAACGTGGAACGAGTCACGTCTCGGTCGTCGACGCGCAGGGGAACGCGGTCTCGCTGACCCAGAGCCTCGGGCGCTATTTCGGAGCCGCGTGGGCCCCGCCGAGCCTCGGTTTCCTCCTGAACGCTTTCGTCGAGTCGTTCGATTCCGACAACCCCGCTTCCCCCGGCTACCTCCGGCCCGGCGCGATCGCCGTCGTGCCCGTCGCGCCGTTCCTGCTCGTCCGCGACGGGCGGACCGTCCTCGTGGCGGGCGCCGGAGGCAGCAGCCGGATTCCGTCGATGCTCCTCAACGTCGTCGCCGGCCTCGTCGACGGGCGCCAGCCGCCGCAGGAGGCCTACGCAGAGCCCCGCGTCATCTGGGAGCAGGACCACGCCGGTCCGCGGGTCATGGTCGAGGTCGCGCCCCCGATTCCGGAGGACGCCGCCCTGACCCTGAAGGCCATGGGCTACGAGAACGTCTTCGCGCTGACGGCTCCCGGCCGCGACTCCACCGTCTTCGGCGGCGTCAACGCCGTTCTCTGGAACGACGCGCGCGCGCAGTGGGAGGGCGTCGTCGACGGACGTCGCGCCGCCGTCGTCGCCGCCCCGCCTCGCCTCGCCCCTCGCGTCAGCGGGACAGCTCCTCGTAGAGAGTAAGCAGCGCCTGGGTCCCCTCCTCGCCTCGCCCCCTGGCCTCGAGGGCGGAGAGGAGCTGGTGGACGAGCGCGGTGGCCGGGAGCGGGACCCCGTTCGCGCGGGCCGTCTTCAGGACGATCGCGAGGTCCTTCTGCTGGTGCTTGATCGCGAAGGCGGGCTTGAAATCGCGGTCGAGCATCTTCCTGCCGAGCACTTCGAGCGCCCACGAGTTCGCCGCGCCGCCCGTGAGCGCCGCGTGGATCGCCTCGAGAGGCAGACCCGCGGCTCTCGCGAAGGCCATCCCCTCGGAAACGGCCGCGAGCGTCCCGGCCACGATCACCTGGTTCGTCGCCTTGCCGAGCTGGCCCGCGCCCGAGGGGCCGAGGTGGGTGATCCGCTTTCCCATCGCTTCGAAGACCGGTCGCGCCTTCTCGAGAGCCGCCGCGTCGCCGCCGACGAAGAACGACAGCGTTCCCTCGATCGCTCCCTTCTGCCCGCCCGAGACCGGGGCGTCGAGGAAGGCGACGCCCTTCTCCGCGAAGCGGGCGGCGACGGTACGGGCCACGGCGGGGTCGATCGTCGAGCAGTCGACGACGACGGTGCCGGGACGCGCCCCCTCGATCGTCCCGCCGGGCCCGAGGTGGATCTCCTCGACGTCGGGACCGTCGGAGACGCAAGAGACGACGACGTCGGACTGCGCGGCGACGGCGGCGGGGCCCGGGAGCGCGGCGACGGGCGTCGGGCCGGCCGCCAGGTCGCTCGCGAGGCGGACCGCCTTCTCCATCGTCCGGTTCGTGACGGAAAGAGGGAAGCCCTTCATCGCGAGGTTCCGGGCCATTCCGAGACCCATCGTGCCGAGGCCGGCGAAGCCGGTGCGGAGGGAGGAGCTCGAGGTCATGCCCCGAGTGTCGACGCACTGTCGGAAGCCGTCAACGTTCGCTACCATTCCCCCATGACGCGGATGGGGGAGCGGTCCGTCCTGCCGGTGCTCGCCGTCCTGGCGTTCCTCGCTGCAGCGCTCTCCTATCTCCCGGTCGCGCGAGCTCTCCGGTACGCCACCATCGCCTTCTTCAGGCACCCCGCCACCTGGTACGTCGCCCTCCCGTTCGTCGTCCTCCTCGCGTTCCTCCACGAGGCGCTCGTTCGCGGCCTCTTCTACGCCGCGCTCCGGCGCAGGGTGCCGGTCGGCTTCGGCGCTCCGCTCGCGGCCCTTGCCGGCGTCGTCGCCCCGGTCGCCGTCCGCCTCTGGCTCTTCCCCTTCCCTGCGGTCCCGTGGCCGCTCGTCCTCGGACAGGCCGTCGTCGCCGAGCTCCCCCTTTCCCTCGCCCTCTGTCTCCTCGCGCTCGGCACCGGACGCTGGCTCCCCGGAGGCTTCGCCCTCGCCCTCCTATGGACGGCCCGCATCGTCATCGTCCCGACCTTCCGCGGAAGCCCGGTTCCGACCCTCGAGATCCTCGCCGCGCTCCTCGCCGCGGCGGTCGTCGCGCTCGTTCTCCACGGGCCGCTCACGCCTCACCGCGAGGCGCTGGAGGGACTGTCGTGAAGGGTGAACCGCTCGTCCAGCTCGACCTCTTCTCCGACCCCCCGCTCACCCGGGAGGAGCTGCGCGCCGACCAGGCCTCGCTCCAGGCGCTCTACGACATGCTCGCCGAGGGGTACCGGCTGCCGCCCGCGCGGATCGAGCTCTCCTCGCGGCGCGCGACGGGAGGCGTCATCCAGTACGGCCCGCCGCACGTCATCCGCGTCTCGGCGCACATGTCGGCGGCCGACCGGCGCCAGACGCTCCTCCACGAGACGGCGCACGCCATCTGCCACGACCGCTGGGGCGTCGAAGAGGGGCACTCCTCGCGCTTCTGGGAGGTCGCCCGCGAGCTGGGCGTCACCCGCAAGAGCGCCCCCGAGACCGACCGCCTCGCGACGATCCGCGCGCGCAACGCCCGCTACACCTACCGCTGCGTCGGCTGCGCCGACGAGTGGACGCGCCGGAGTCCCTTCGGTCGCGCCCGCCTCTGCGCCTCCTGCGAAGGGAAGGGGCGCCCCTCGCGCCTGATCCTCGTCCGGCGGCCGAAACGCACGGCGCGGCGGAAACGCTGACGTGGAAGGGCGCCTCCGGGCGGACGGTTGCGTCCGGCCGGATTCCCTTCGCCGCCTGTGGCCGGCCCGAGCCTCTGGCGCGGCCCTCGTCCTCTGCGTCGTCTTCGGGGGTGGTTGCGGCGAATCCCCGACGGAGACAGGAGGCCTCCCCTCCGCCGGCGTCATCAGTCTCACCGCCGAAGCACCGCCCGTCTTCTCGGACGCGGGGGACCTCTCCCTGACGTCGGCCGTCTGCGGCTGCACCTTGTCGCCGCTCATCGTCGCCATCAATGGCACGGTCGTCGGCAACATGCCGTGTTCCTCTCAGAAGGTGTTCCCCATGCCTCGCATGGAGGCCGGCACGACGCGCTACCAGATCCTGGTGACCAACGGCGTCGGAGCGTCCGGCCTCATGTCCTTCGAGTTCTCCAGCAGCACTCCCGGGGCCCCTTCCCTCGCGGTCCGGGCATTCTGCCCGTAGGGCCGTCCCGTGCTCCCGAGGACGCGATGGGGCTACGGAGCGTCGACGAGCGGCGCAGCGAGCCGAAAGACCGGGAGGAGGCCGACGGACTCGTCCCAGTAGGGCGTTCGCGAGTAGAAGAAGCGGTAGCGCTCTCGCGCATTTGCCGCGAACTGCGGGTCCGCCAGCTTCGCCTTCCAGTCGGCCGCGAGCTTCGGGTCCTCCTTCAGCAGCTTCGCCGCGAGCGGGTCGAGGACGCGGGCGTCGATGTACTCCTTCATCTCGAGGGCCGAGGAGAGCTCGCCCCACGCGAAGAGCGAGTCGGGCCCTTCCGGCTCGAGAAGGTGCATCACGACGGGGGCGAGCGGGGTGTCGAGCGGGACGTAGAGGGAGCCGGCCGGAACCGTCCGGGTCTCCGTCGCCTTCGCGATTTTCGCGCTCACCCGGACGCGCCCCTGGTACGGCGCGCTCTCGAGCTTCGCCTCGCTGGCCCGGTAGGTGCCGACGGCGAGAGTGCGCGGCTGTGTCAGCTTCGAGAAGCGGATACCGTGCGCGGCGAGCTTCTCCTCGATGCGGGGCCAGCCGGCGGGGACGAGGTAGGCGGCGGGGCGGGGCGCCGTCGCCTTCGCCTTCGCGTGGCGGTAGACGGGCATCGGGATGTTCATCGGTTTCGCCGGGTCGTAGACGAGCCGCGGCCGCCCGGTGACGGGAGAGACGACCTGAGACCACGCGAAGCCGGGAAAGTCGATCGGTTCCGGCCGCGAGAGGTCCGTCTCGGCCTCGAGGACGAAGGGGGTGCCGACGGGAGCGCTCCGCGCGGCGCTCGTCGCGACGGCCCTGGCCTCCTCGAGCGGCCCGGGCTCCCGTCCGACGCGGGAGAGGAGGGCCGACAGGAATGCGGCATTCGCTCGGACCCTTTCGCCGTACGGCTTCAGGGCGTGGTTCTCGACGAGGATCGACGGGATCCCGCGGAGCGGCATGTAGCCCGTCCCGTAGCGAGGCTCGGAGGGTCCGAGGTCGATACCCTTCGGCGGATCGAGCGGGTCGACCCATTCGATGTAGGGCGAGGTCTTCCAACCCGCCTCCTCCACCTCGGCGAGGGCGGGGCGCATCACCGAATCGAGCCAGGCGCGGAGGGGCTCCGGGGTCGCCGGCTCGGCGCCGTACGACACCGTCAGGGTGGTCTGCGCGTCGGAGCCGTCGGTGACGTGGTCGTCGACGAAGAGGTCGGGGTTCCAGGCGGCGACGAGAGAAAGGAGCGCGCGCGTCTCGGGGGCGTCGGCCTTCAGGAAGTCGCGGTTCAGGTCGAGCCCCTGGGTCGTCGTCCGGAAGCCCATACCGTCCACCGGCCCATCCTGGTTCGGGCGGTTCCACTTCGAGACGCGCTCGTGACCGTCGACGTTGTAGATGGGGACGACGAGGAGCGTCAGGGTGTCGAGGAGGTCGGGCCGATTCCCGAGCGCCATGTCGCGGAGGAGGATGAGGCAGGCGTCCTTGCCGTCGGGCTCGCCGGGGTGGATGCCGTTCAGGACGAGGACGACGGGTTTGCCCGCCTTCGCGGCCGCATCCGGCGTGAACGCCTTGTCCTTCGAGGCGACGAGGAGAGGCATCGGCCGCCCCTCGCCGCTCGTTCCGTAGAACGACAGGGACAGATACGGCGAGGTCATCTCCAGGCGCCGAAGGAACGTGAGCGTCTCTTCGTACGACGGCGTCCCGCGGAAGGCGTTCAGCTCGGCTTTCGTGTAGTGGTCGGGCGGGATCGGCACCTTCGGCCGCTCCTGGGCGCCGAGCGGCATCGCGAGAAGGAGAGCGAGGGCGGCGGGAATCGCGAGGGCGGCGGTGGGGGAGGCCGGGCGCATCCGCGGAGGTTAGCGCGCGGGGCGATCGAAGGGGCTCTGCCGCCAACGCCGCGGTGCAGCGCCGTATGCTCGACGGCGGGAGAATTCCGGAGATGAAGCGAATCGCGGCCCCCCTCCTTTTCCTCCTCGCCCTCTCTGTCGTCCCTGGCTTCGATGCCCTCGCGGCGGGCCGGCCCTCGCTGAACGTCTACTTCCAGTCGACCCTGAAGGATCCGGGCTACCAGAAGCAGGTCTTCCAGAAGGTCGCGGGCCTCTGGAAGGCACCCTCCGCGTTTCCGGCAGTGGGGAAGAAGTGCGTCGTCCAGGCCGTCCTCAGCCGGGACGGACGGGTCCAGTCGGCGTTCGTCTCGATGGAGTCGGGCGTGAAGGCGTGGGACAAGGCGGCGCTCGCGGCGGTCGAGAAGGCCTCGCCGTTCCCGCCCCTGCCCGCCTCGTACGAGCACGAGACGCTCGAAGCCCACTTCCACGTCGCGGTCGTCCCGTAGCTCCGCGGCCCGCCCGGAAAGCCGCTTTGACGGCACCGTGGGGTCCGGGTCCCCGTGTAGAATCCGCGTTTGATGCGCCTCCGGCCACTTGACCGTTCATTACGAGAGCAGACCACGAGGGAGGATCTTCCTGAATGAGTGAGAAACCGTTCCAGCCGTTCGTGCCGGCGAGCTCCACGATGTCGGAGTTCACCGGGCGGGCGCTCGTCCTCGGGCTTCTGATGGCCGTCATTCTCGGCGCGGCCAACGCCTACCTCGGCCTGAAGGCCGGGATGACGATCGCCGCGACCTACCCGGCCGCCGTCATCGGCATGGCCGTCCTCCGGATCTTCAAGGGCTCCCTCCTGGAGGAGAACTTCGCCCGAACCGTCGGCTCCATCGGCGAGTCGGTCGCCGCGGGCGCCATCTTCACCATCCCGGCGTTCGTCATCCTCGGGATGTGGAAGTTCAACGGGTTCGACCCGAAGGAATACGGGATCGCGACCGCCCTGATGATCCTCGGCGGCCTGCTCGGCATCTTCTTCGTGACGATCCTCAGACGCGTCATGGTCGAGGACAAGGGGCTGCCATTCCCCGAGTCGGTCGCCGCGAGCGAGATCCACAAGGCGGGTCAGCGCGGGGCCGACGCCGCCATCCAGCTCTTCAAGGCGATGGGCGTCGGGGCCGTCATCAAGCTCCTCGGGGACGCGGGCGTCTTCCGCGCCTCGAACGACTTCCAGGTCGGCGTCGGCAAGCTCAAGGAGAGCTTCGTGCGGCTCGGCCTCACGAAGGACTCGAACACCATCTCCGCCGGCGGCATCACGACGATCTCGGCCCCGGCCGCCACGCCCGCCTACATGGGCGTCGGCTACATCATCGGGCCCGAGCTCGGCGCGCTGAACTTCGCGGGCGGCCTCCTCGCCTGGGGGCTCTTCGTCCCGCTCCTCGTCTTCTTCCTCGGCCCGAACCTCATCGACAAGTACACCGACGCCGCCACCGGCGTCCAGGACTGGGCCGGCCTCGCGGGCCACCTCTACCGCTACATCGTCCGGCCCATCGCGGTCGGCGGGATGCTCGTCGGCGCCTGCTTCACCCTCTGGAAGATGCGCAAGAACCTCATCTCGGGGATCAAGCGCGGCGTGGCCGACGTGAAGAAGTCGGCGGCGGCGTCCGAGGCGACCGAGCGGACCGAGAAGGACCTCTCCTTCAAGGTCGTCCTGATGGGGATCGCGGCGGTCTTCGTCCTGATGGTCGCCCTCTACTACTACTTCACCGGCGTCGTCGGCGGTGCGGTGCTGGCGGCGGTCGTCATGCTCGTCACCGGCTTCTTCTTCGCGGCGGTCTCCGGGAACCTCGTCGGGCTGATCGGCTCCTCGAACAACCCGATCTCGGGCCTCACGCTCGCGACGACGATCGTCGCCGCCCTCACGATGGTCATCATCGGCGTCAAGGGGACCCAGGGAGTCGCCGCGGTCCTCGCCGTGGCCGCGGTCGTCTGCGTCTCCTCCGCCGTCGCGGGCGAGATGCTCCAGGACCTGAAGGTCGGGCACATCCTCGGCGGTACTCCGTGGAAGATGCAGGTGGGCGACGTGATCGGCGTCGTCGTCGCCGGCGCCGTCATGTTCTTCCCGCTCTACCTCCTCCACACGTCGGACCTCGCCAGCAACCCCGGCATCGGCGGCTTCGGCGGCAAGAACCTCCCGGCCCCGCAGGCGGGCCTCATGGCGGCCCTCTCGCAGGGGATCGTCGGCGGCGAGATGGCCTGGCCGCTCGTCCTCGTCGGGATCGCGATGGGGATCACGCTGATCCTCGTCCGCGTCAAGAGCCCGATGCTCTTCTCGGTCGGCATGTACCTCCCGCTCGAGACGACGTTCGCCATCTTCATCGGCGGCCTCATCCGCGGCTTCGTCGACAAGCTCGCCGGCAAGCGCGATTTCAACGCGGCCCAGAAGGCGCGCGTGGAGAACGCGGGCGTCCTGGCGGCGTCGGGCCTGATCGCGGGCGAGGCCCTCGTCGGCCTCCTCGTGGCGGGCGTCGTGGCGTTCCGCTCGGACAACACGTTCCCGACGATCGCCGCGTTCGCGCCGATCGCGCCGTGGCTCGCGATCCCCGTCGTCGCCCTCCTCGCGGCGTACCTGATCTACGTGCCGCTCGGCAAGGCGGGCGCGGCCGACGAGCCGGCGCCGCCGACGGCGATCATGTAGCTTCGGGAAGCCACCCGTTCCGGTCGAAGGCCGCGGCGAAAGCCGCGGCCTTCGTGTTCCCGGGGTGCCGCGGAACCCCGTGCTTCGTGCCAGGCGTGCATTCGTGTATTGTTGAAAACAATACACGAATGCACGCCTGGCACGATCGTGGGTGGGCCCGTGCGAGACTCAGGCGGATGAGCGAACCCGCCGAAACCGGAGCGTCCCCGGCTCCCCCGGAAGCCCCGCCCGTCCCGACCCGCGCCGACGAAGCCCGCAAGGGGCTCCTCGTTTTCTTCGCCGTCGTCGCGCTCGGGAGCGGCGTCTTCCAGGGACTCCTGCTCCGCTCGGGGAAGCCGATCGGGGAGAGCCCGTGGCTCGTCTACGGACTCATGTGGACGCCCGGGGTCGCCTCGATCGCCGCCCGGCTCGTCTTCCGGGAGGGGTTCCGGGACGTGTCGTTCCGGATCGGCGGATCGGTGGGGTGGAAAGCGATCGGGTTCGGCTGGCTTCTGCCTCCGGTCCTCGGGTCCGTCGTCTACGGTCTCGCGTGGGCGACGGGGCTCGCGGGCTTCCACGTGCCGGCGCTCGCGGACGTCGGGCTCTCGGCGCTCGGCCAACCGGCACGCTTCGCGACGCTTCTCGGCCTCACGCTGACGCTCGTCTCGGTCCTGAGCCTCTTTTCAGCGGCCGGCGAGGAGATCGGCTGGCGGGGCTACCTCCTCACGCGGCTCATCGAGGCCGAGGTGCCGAGGCCGGTCCTCGTCAGCAGCCTCGTCTGGGCGCTTTGGCACGTGCCGCTGATCGTCAGCGGTCAGTACGCCGCCGGGCCGAACCGCGTCCTCTCGGCGGCGGTTTTCGTCGCCACGGTCGTGGGGATCGGCTTCACGCTGGCCTTCCTGCGCCTCTCGACCGGGAGCGTCTGGCCGGCGATCGTCCTCCACGGGGTCTGGAACGCCGTGATCCAGGGGACGTTCGACACGTCGACGAAGGAGCCGTCGATCTGGGTCGGCGAGGCGGGGATCCTCGTCGCCGTGGCGAGCCTCGCGGTCGCGTGGGCGCTCGTGCGGAAGGGCTTCGCCGCGCGCCGGACGCCGGGCGAAGAGCCCTTCGCGCAGGTGCCCGGCCTCGCGGGCTGACCGAGCCCGCTCGGAGGGGGGACTGGGCCAGGATCGTGTATTGTGGAAACACCGATTTCACGCCTGGCACGGAATCGGGGACCGGCCGCAGGCCCGAAGGGCCGTGGTCCCCCGCGATCACTTCAGATGACGCCGAACTCTTTCCCGACGGCCTTGAACGCGTCGACGGCCTCGTCGAGGTCGGCGGTGGAGTGGGTGGCCGAGATCTGGCAGCGCAGGCGCGCGTGCCCCTGGGGGACGACGGGGTAGCCGAAGCCCGAGACGTAGACCCCCTTCTCGAAGAGGGCCGCCGACATCGCAAGAGCCTTCGCCGTGTCGCCGACGATGACCGGAACGATCGGGTGGACTCCCTTCGGGATGTTGAAGCCCGCGTCGGTCATCTTCGTCCGGAAGTAAGCCGCGTTCGCGCGGACCCGCTGCACCGGGGTGGGGTCCTCCATCAGCATCCGGAACGCTTCGAGGGACGAGGCGGTGACGGCGGGGGGAAGGGCGTTCGAGAAGAGCGTCGTCCGCGAGCGCTGGCGGAGGAACTCGACGAGGGGGCCGGGGCCGGTGGTGAAGCCGCCGGCGGCCGAGCCCATCGCCTTGCCGAGGGTCGACGTGAAGACGGCCACCTTCCCGTGGACGCCGGTCTCCTCCGCCGAGCCGCGGCCGGTGGCGCCGAGGACGCCCGTGGCGTGCGAGTCGTCGACGACGAGGAGCGTGTCGTGCCGGGCGCAGAGGTCGACGAGCTCGGGGATCGGGCCGACCTCGCCTTCCATCGAGAAGACGCCGTCGGTCATGTAGAGGCGCCGCCGCTGGGCCTGCGAATCGACGAGCGCCTTCTCGGACGCCGCGAGGTCGCCGTGAGGCAGGACGTAGCGCTTCGCCTTGCAGAGGCGGATGCCGTCGATGATGGAGGCGTGGTTGAGGCCGTCCGTCAGGATGGCGTCCTCCTCGCCGAGGAGGGGCTGGAAGAGCCCTTCGTTGGCGTTCCAGCAGGACATGTAGAGGATGGTGTCCTCGGTGCCGAAGAAGGCCGAGATCGTCCGCTCGAGCTCCTTGTGGAGCTCCTGCGTCCCGCAGATGAAGCGGACGGAGCCGAGGCCGTTGCCCCAGCGCTCGAGGGCCTTGCGGGCGGCCTCGACGATGCGCGGGTGGTTGGCGAAGCCGAGGTAGTTGTTGGAGGTGAGCATCAGGACCTCGCGGCCGTCGACGCGGACGCGGGCCCCGGTGGGACCCTCCAGGACGCGCTCCTTCTTGAAGGTGCGGGCTTCCTTGAGGGCCTCGATCTCGGTTCGGCAGTAGTCGATGAGGGCGGTGCTCATGACCGGCCAGAATACCAGCGCCCCGCGGGTGCGGGGCGCTGGGAATCCGGTGGAGGGCTGAGCCGAAGGGCTATTTCTTGCCCTTCTTCGGGGCCGGCTTCTTCGGGGCCGGCCTGGCCACTTTTTTCGGGGCCGGAGCCTTCCCGGCGGGCTTTTTCGGGGCCGGTTTGGCCGGCTTCCTGGGGGCCGGCTTCTTCGGGGCGGCCTTGGCGGGAGCGGGTCGGGCCGCAGCGGGCGGCTTGACGGGAGGGACTTTGCTCCGGTCCTTGGCTCGCAGGAGGGCGATCTTCTCCTTGACCTTCTCGTCCACTTCCGACATCGGGACGTATTCGTCGTCGGGGTGGAGGTCGGACGCCTGGAAGACGATGATCCGGTACCCGTCCGGGTCGAGGATCTCGGCCGAACGGCCGGTGAACTCCTCCAGCGGCCCTCGGGTGACCGTCACTCCCCTCTCCTTCAACGCCGTGAGGCAGGCCTCGAGGTCGGCGGTGGAGAGGGTCAGGGCCACCTGGTTGCGGGCCGGCACCTCGCCGGGGCGGAGCGGCGTCAGCTTCACGAGGACGGGACCCAGGCCGAACTCGACCCAGTCCTTCTCGAACCCGCCGATTTCGGGCAGGCCGAGCGTTTCCCCGTAGAAGCGGCGAGACCGCGAAAAATCGCTGGCGGCGACGTGAACCCGCCGCAAGGCCACGAACATCTCAACCTCCCGAGTAGTGCACCAGCGGCCAGGCCGTGGCCGGATCGCCGCCGGTCTCTCAGACGTTTCCCGGGGACCATTTCCCCTGCCGAAGCTCTTTACCAGAAAGTGGTTGACTTTTCAACAACTTTCGTGTTTCGGCCGGGGTTGGAGGGGGTCGACCCAGACGCTGCCGTCGGGGCCCCACTCCCTTTTCCAGACCGGCACCCGGGCCTTGATCTCCTCGATTCCGGCCCGGCAGGCGGCGAACGCCTCCTCCCGGTGGGGAGCCGAGGCGGCGACGACCACGGCCACCTCCCCGACGGCCAGCCGGCCGATCCGGTGCCTCATGACGAGCCGGACGGCGGGGAAACGGGTCGCCAGATCGGTCTCGATCCGCTCCATCTCCTTCTCCGCCATCGGTTCGTAGGCCTCGTATTCCATCGCCTCGACCTTCCGGCCGTCGGCGTTGTCCCGGACCACGCCGACGAAGAGCGTCAGTCCTCCGTCGCCGTCCCGGCGGGCCTCGGACAGGAAAACGGCAGGGTCGAGGGGGGAGCGGGTGACGCGGGCCACGCTCAGCCCCCCGCCACGGGCGGCAGGAAGGCCACCGTGTCGCCGGGGCGGACCGGATCGGCGTCCCCGGCGAATCTCTCGTTCACGGCGACGAGGATCCGCTTTCCGAGCCGGGCGGCGGCAGGGCAGGCAGCGAGGAACGCCTCGCGCAGGGCGCCGACGGTCGCCTCGCCGGGGCGGCTCTCGGGCACCTCGACGGCGCAGGTTCCGCCGAGCTCGTCCCTGAGGGACGCGAAAAGAAGGATCTCGACCCGCATGGGCCGGGATCTTACCGTCGACCGGCCGATAGAATGCCCGCCGCACCAGGAGGAGAAATGACCCAGACGCCGGGGCGGCTCAGCGGAAGGAAGGCCCTCGTGACGGGGGCCTCGCGTGGCATCGGACGGGCCATCGCCCTGCGCCTCGCGGCCGAGGGGGCCGTCGTGGCCCTCGGGGTGAGGAAGGCGGAGGACGGCGAGCCGCTCGTGGCCGAGATCGCCGCCGCCGGCGGGACGGCCGTGGCGGTTCTCCTGGACGTGACCGACGCGGCCTCGGTGGCGACCGGCGTCGAGCGGGCCGCGCGGCCCGAGCGGCGCCTCGACGTCGTCGTCAACAACGCCGGGCTGGCCGGGCAGACCCCTCTCGACGGGGACGAGCGGTCGGACCGGGCCTTCGAGCGGATCTTCGACGTGAACGTCACCGGCACCTGGCGGGTCCTGCGCGCCGCCCTCCCGTTCCTGGCGGAAGGGGGGAGGGTGATCAACATCTCGTCCGTCTCGGGGCGTTTCGGCGTCCCGGGGCAGTCGGGATACTGCGGTGCCAAGCACGCCGTCATCGGCATGACGCGGGCGCTGGCCCTCGAGCTCGCCCCGAGGAAGATCACCGTGAACGCGGTCTGCCCCGGCTGGGTCGACACCGAGATGGGGCGGTACGGCATCCGCGGCTACGGGAAGGCGATGGGCCTGACCGAGGAGCAGGCCTTCGCCGCGGCCGGGAAGATGGCTCCGCTCGGGCAGGTTCTCGTCCCGGAAGAGGTCGCCGGCCTCGTCGCCTGGCTCGCCTCCGATGACGCGCGAAACGTGACGGGCCAGTCGATCGTCATCGACGGCGGGCAGGTGATGCCCTGAGGAAGACGAAGGCGGTCTTCCTCGACGCGGGGAACACGCTCCTCTCGGCCGACCCGCCCGTCGAGAGCGTCTACGGGGGGGCGTTTCGCCGCTGGGGCGTCCCCGCCGCGGACGAGGCGGTCCTGGCGGCCCTGCGTGGGACGTGGGGCGTCGTCGCGGCGCGGCAGGCGCAGGGCGAGGAGCGCTGGGGCCGGGAAGACGGCGAGCGCGGCTTCTGGCGGAGCTTCGTCCAGGAGGTCTTTCGCCGGGTTGGCGGAGGGGACCTGCCGGAAGGGCTCCTCGACGAGCTGGTCATCCACTTCCACCGCCAGGAGAGCTGGAGTCTCTACCCGGAGGTCGTCGAGGTCCTCGAGGCCCTCCGGGGGAGCGGGCTGAAGCTCTTCGTCGTCAGCAACTGGGACTCCACCCTCCCGGCCCTTCTCGATCGCCTCGACCTGACGCGCCACTTCGACGGCGTCGTCGTCTCGGCCCTCGTCGGAGCTTCAAAGCCGGCGAGGGAGATCTTCGACACGGCCCTCGCCCTCGCCGGGGTGGCCGCCCACGAGGCGCTCCACGTCGGCGACTCGCCGTCGGAGGACTACGAGGGCGCCCGCAACGCCGGCCTCCCGGCCCTGCTCCTCGACCGCGCGGGCCTGGCCCACGACGGGTTCGAGAGCATCCGGTCGCTCCAGGAGATCCTGCCCCGGGTCGCCCCCTGAGCCCCGGGCGAACGCCCGCCCCGAGGAGTCGTCCATGAGCCTCTTCCGAACGAAGCCGATCGACCAGCTCGTCGCCGAGGGGAGCGACGAGGGGACCGGGCTCAAGCGCGAGCTGACGGCCGTCGACCTGATGGCCCTCGGGATCGGCGCGATCATCGGCGCCGGGATCTTCGCGACGCTCGGGACGGCCGCGTCGGGCGGCGGCACCCTGCCTCCCGCGGGCCCCGGCGTCGTCGTCTCGATCCTCCTGACGGCGCTCGCCTGCGGCTTCTGCGGCCTCTGCTACGCCGAGTTCGCGAGCCTCGTCCCGGTCGCCGGGTCGGCCTACACCTACAGCTACGCGACCCTCGGCGAGCTCGTCGCGTGGATCATCGGGTGGGACCTGATCCTCGAGTACGCCGTCGGGAACATCGCCGTGGCCATCTCGTGGGCCGCCTACTTCCGGCAGCTCCTCCTCGGATTCGGCCTGGAGTTCCCCGCCTTCCTCGCCACCGACTACCGCTCGACCCTCCTCGCGGCGAAGGCAGTCGCGGGCGGGGGCGATCGGAGCGCTTTCGCCCGAGCAGTCGGTCGCGTACCAGGCGCACCTGCACCACCCGGAGCTCTTCGGGGTCCCGATCGTCTTCAACCTCCTCGCGGCGCTCATCACGGCGGCCATCACCATCCTCCTCGTGAGGGGAATCAAGGAATCGGCGCGCGTCAACGACTTCATCGTCGTCCTGAAGGTCGCGACGCTCCTCTTCTTCGTCGCCGTCGGCGCCTTCTTCGTCAAGCCGGCGAACTGGCACCCCTTCTTCCCGGGCGGCTTCTCCGGGGTCTGGATGGGGGCCTCCCTCATGTTCTTCGCCTACATCGGCTTCGACGCGATCTCGACGGCGGCCGAGGAGTGCAAGGACCCCGCGCGCGACATGCCGCGCGGCATCCTCGGGTCGCTGGCCGTCTGCACCGTCCTCTACGTCGCCGCGGCCCTCGTCCTCTGCGGGATGATCCCGTACACGAAGCTCGTGGGCGTGGCCGACCCGCTCGCCGCGGCGCTCGCCTACGTGAATCAGGGCTGGGCGGCCGGCATCCTCGCGGCCGGCGCGGTCTTCTCGATGACGGCCGTCCTCCTCGTCTTCCAGCTCGGCCAGCCGCGCATCCTGATGGCGATGTCGCGGGACGGGCTCATCGGGCCGTGGTTCGGGAAGATCCACCCGAAGTTCCGGACGCCCCACGTCGGGACGATCCTGACGGGCGTCTTCGTCGCGACCTTCTCGGCGGGCGCGAACATCGACGAGATCATCCAGCTGACGAACATCGGGACGCTCTTCGCGTTCGCCCTCGTCTGCATCGGGATCCTCGTCCTGCGCTACAGGGAGCCCGACCGGCCGCGGAAGTTCCGGGTGCCGTTCGTCCCGCTCGTCCCGCTCCTGGGCATCGCGATGTGCGTCGCGCTGATGGTCAAGCTTCCGGCCCTGACGTGGGAGCGGTTCGTCATCTGGCTCGTCGTGGGGCTCGGATCTACTTCCTCTACGGGAGACGGCGGAGCCGGCTGGCGAGGGCCTGACGCGCGAACGCGGGGCACGCCAGGCGGGCCCCGCGTTCGGGACGGTTCGGGAAAGGACCTACTTCGTGGCCGGGGCCGCGAGCTTCGAAGGAACGACGGCGGGAAGCTTCGGGAGAACGCCCTTCCTCGGGTTGCCGCTCCGGAGGAGCTTCTCCTGCGTCTCGGTTCCGGGCGGGACGATGACGTCGATGAGGGCCGGCGGGGCCGGGTCGTCCTCGTCGGCGCCTCCGAAGGTGTTCTCGGTTCGACCGGGAGCCGTCCGCATGATGAAGAGGGGCTCCATCGGCGCGTCCTTCTTCAGGCCCGCGAGCTTGACCAGGTCGTAGCGGCCCGTCACCGCGGCGCCGGAAGAAGCGACGACGTATCCCCAGTCCGCTTTCGCGGGGCCGCCGAAAAACGTGTTCGGGACGAAGAAGCGGACGAGGCGCCCCCGGATCTCCACGAGCGTCGGGAAGAAGACCGACTCGCTCACCTGCTGCCCGACCTCCGCCTTGATCTCCTTCTTCTGCTCGGCCGTCAGGAGTCCGGTCTCGGTCCGCGTCTCCTTCGCGTCGTTCCGCTCCGCTTCGGCGTAGATGCGCCTCAGGAGGGTCCCGGCCTGCTCCGGCAGCGGCGTCAGGCAGATCGCCTTCTCCCACCCGCTGGCCGGGTCGACCTCGACGTTGCGGCCCGGGAGCATCCGGGTGTTGCCGGAGCCGGGCTTGCCGTCCGTGTCGATGTAGACGTCGACGTTGAAGGTGTAGAAGCCGAGCTTGGCGACGTCGGTCATCATCGTGCCGCCGTCGTCGATGGGGCGCCGCTCCGTCTTCTGGGGAGCGCGGGCGAAGGTCACCTCGAAGAAGGTCCCGTCGGGCGTGTTCCGGGCCGAGAAGGAGAGGATGTCGAGGTGCCCGGGCACGAGGTCGTTCTGCGACCGCAGCGGGTAGCGGATGTCCCCGGCTCCGTGGTCGTCCTTCTCGGGGTCCGTGATGACGAACAGCTTCTCCTCGGCGGAGAGCGCCGGGGCGGTGGCCGAGAGGAGGGCGACGAGCGCGGCGCCCGGGAGGAGGGCCCGCCGCGGCGGAACGGGGAAAGTGTCGTCATGCGGAGATCTTGCCGCAGATGGCCCCGGGGAGAAAACGAAAAAAGGCCCGGCGGCAGACGCCGCCGGGCCCGTCGGAGAATCCTCTCGGAGAGGGGGCCTAGAAGAGGATCTTGATGTAGGCCTTCAGGCGCTGCTGGTCGAAGTCCCTCTTCTCGAGCGTGTTCCAGCCGCCGTAGCGGTTGAAGAAGCCGAGGGAATTGAGCGGAACGTGGACGTTGTTGGCCGTGTCCTGGTTCGCCTTGGTGGCGACGAAGCCGGTGCCGTAGTCGGGCTCGAAGGTGCCGAAGTTGTACTCGTAGACGAGGCCGCACTCGGAGAGGCCGCCGAGCGTGTAGCGGAACTTCGCGATGAGCTGGTTCTTCTGGTGCTTGCCCGAGGCCATCTCCATCATGTTGTAGGCCTGGAACGCGGTGTTCCCGTCCTGCAGGTCGGCGTTGTAGTAGTTGTACTCGAGCGAGCCGTAGAGGTCGCGCGTCCACTGGTAGCCGGCGCCGAGCTGCATCATGAAGTAGCTGAGGTCACGGTCGTCGTCGGAGAGGTTGTTGAACGGCTTCCACTGGTAGCCCTGCTGGCCGTTCGCGCCGGTGATCACGCCGGGGTTGTTGAAGAAGTCAGCCGTCGAGTTACCGGTGGAATAGTTGTTCTTGACGTTCTTGCAGCCGAGGGTGCCGGACGTCGCGCAGTCGCCGGCCGCGTAGGGGAGGTAGCGGGCGTCGTTCATGCGCTTGTCGGTCTCGTCGATGAACTTCAGCTTGCCGAAGAGGTCGATCCCCTTCCCGGCCTCGATGACGTACTTGCCCTTGATGAGGCCGATCTGGGTCGTCTTGTCCTGGAACGGGGCATAGGCCGACCGGTAGCTTCCCATGCCGACCTGCATGTCCATCGCCGGGAAGGGCGTGTTCGTGATCGATTTGCTCGGGTCGCCCCACGCCTGCCAGTTCGTGTCGTAGGTGATGTAGGAGTACTCGCCCGCGAGCTCGAGCGCCCCCTTCTGGAAGGTCGGGGTGATCGTGATGCCTTCCCAGCCGATCGACGTCTCGGCCATCGGCTCGTTGAAGTCGGTGAACTGGTTGTCGACGTTGATCGTGGCGACCTGCTGGGCGTTCCCCTCCCAGCCGCCGTAGCCGATGACCGTCGGGTTGCCGCCCCAGATCCCGTAGGTCGCGTTCCCCGGGCCGGGCAGCGCCCAGGTGCCGTCGTGGCCCTCGGTGAGGAGGACGTCCGACTCGCGGCGGGCGGCCATCATCGAGACGTACTCGGCGCCGATGTGGAAGGCCTCGACGTTGACCCCGAAGCCGGAGCCGCCGAGGTCGCTGAAATCGAGGTTGAGCTTCCCGCTCCAGTCGGTGTGCTTGCCTGCCGGGACCGGCGAGTAGCCGTTCATGCCGAAGGCGGCGGGTGCCAGGTCGGTCGCCGACTCGTAGGTCGTGTAGTAGAAGGCGGCCTTCGCGTCGACCGTGGCGCTCGGGTGGACCCCGACCTTGCCGCCGAGGACGGTGTTCCGGAAACGCACCCGCGTGTCCTTCCCGTTGTCCCAGTTGATGTCCTGCTGGTCGACCTCGATGTCGTTGATCCACTGGACCAGGCCGCCGATGTCCCAGAGCGAGCCGCCGGAGTACTTGAACTGGCCCACGTAGGCGCCGTCGGCCGCATGGTAGTTGCCGGTCTTGTACTCGGGGCCCGCCCAGAGGCGCGGCAGGGAGATCCGGGCGGCGTCCCACGTGAGGGACTTGCCGATGGCCGATCCCTGGAAGAGGAGCCCCTGGACGTTGTCGCGGTCGATGTACCGGACCCGGCCGACGACGTACGGATCGAACATGCCCCAGTCGCTCGAGCCGATCGTGGCCGAATCGAGCCAGCTGTAGCCCGGCGTGAGGGTGACCGCGACGCCGCGGAGCTTCACGTACTGGTTCGACCGGGGGTCGAACTCGCCGCAGCCGACCGAGGTGCCCGAGCCGGAGCAGTCCTCGCCGTTCGACGGGTTGGCCCAGCCGCCCATGTTCGTCCAGAAGTTCTGGTAGAAGCGGCTGTGGAGGCGGGCCTGCACCTCGACGTACTTCGAGGGCTTCGCCTTGATGAGGAGCTCGATCTCGGTCCCCTGGCCGTTGTCGCCGTAGCCCTCGCCCGGCGCGTCCTTGAAGCTGTAGAGGGCGCCCTGGTACCGGTTGTTGCCCCAGAGCCACTTCGTATAGGTCGTCCCGCCGAGGGTGAAGGTGGGGCCCTGCTGCGCCAGGGCCGTGCCGGACGTGGCGACGGCGACGAGGAGCAGCGCAAGCACGATCGTTCGGGTTGATCGCATTCTTCTTTCCTCCCTTATCTGAATGAGATGGATCGTACCGGGTCTACTTGCGGATCATCGAAAGGGTCGCCATCTTCTTCGACGTCCCGTCCGCGTTGCACTCGTAGGCGAGCATCTTGTACTGCGCTTCGATCTCGCTCTTGTCGCCGGTCCCCTTGCCGGCCAGGATGTCTATCGCGTGCGGGTCGCAGTCGCCGTCGTTGCCGCCGCCGAAGCGGTGCTGCCCCTCGAACTCGTTCACCTTGCGGGTCAGGAGGTCGGCCTTGTCGGGGAAGCCCTCGTTCGACTGCATGACGACCTGGTAGCCCCACTTCGCCGGGTCACCGGCGCCGAGGTCCTTGAGGGCCACCGAGCCGGTGATCGTCCGGCCCGCGCCGCGGGTCCTCGTCGGGATGACGACGGCGCCCTTGGCCCAGCCGGCCTTCGTCTCGACCTCGCTCGCGACCCGGTTCTGGGGCTGCGGCGAGAGGATGACGACCTTGTCCCAGGCGTCGGCCGGGGCGAAGGCGACGTTCAGGCCGGGGAGGCTCTTCGTGAAGCCGCTCCCTTCCTTGTTGTCGGTGTCGATGAAGATGAAGACCATCTGGGTGCAGAAGCCGCCGCCCATGCCCCACGAGTCCTCGAGCTTGGTGCCGACCGAGACAGAGAAGTCGGCCTTGTCGCCCGAGACCTTCATCTTGAACTCGGTCAGATCGAACGAACCGGGCGTGTAGACCTTGTCGGTCGGGTAGACGTAGGTGCCGGGGCCCTTGTCGTCGCCCGACGGGTCCTTGAAGGAGACCTCCTGCGCCAGGACGGGACCGGCGACCAGCGCGATCGCGAGGAAGAGGACAGAGGTGCGGATACAGTTCTTCATTTCTTGCCTCCCTTTCGTTGAGATTCAGCCTTTGACGCTTCCGGCCGTCAGGCCGGAGACGAGGTACTTCTGGAGGTACAGGAACAGGGCGACGACGGGGATGGAGACGATGACGGCGCCAGCGGCGAAGAAGCCCCACTGCTGGGAGAAGCCGCCGACGAAGAAGCGGAGGCCGACCGGGGCCGTGTACATGCTCTCCTTGTCGATCAGCGTGGCCGCGAGGATGAACTCGTTCCAGCCGGTCATGAAGGAGAAGAGGGCGGTGACGGCGACGGCCGGCTTCGCGAGCGGCAGGACGATCCGCCAGAAGATCGTCGCCGGGGAGGCGCCGTCGATGAGGGCGGCCTCCTCGAGGTCCCGCGGGATCGTGTCGAAGTAGCCCTTCAGCATCCAGACGCAGAAGGGGATCGCCGTCGTCGAGTAGACGAGGACGAGGCCGAGGTGCGTGCTCCCGAGGTTCAGCCACTTCACCAGGATGATGTAGAGGGGGATGAGCATCAGCGTCCCGGGGAACATCTGCGAGACGAGGAACGACATCATCCCCGCCTGGCGGCCCGGGAAGCGGAAGCGGGAGAAGGCGTAGGCCGCCGTGCAGGCGAGGAAGACGCCGACGATCGTCGTGGCGATGGAGACGATGGCGCTGTTGAGGATCCACGTCGAGAACGGCTGGTCGTGGAAGACCGACGTGAAGTTCGAGAGGGAGATGTCCGCGGGCCACGGGATCACGGCGCGGAGCCGGTCCCAGAACGTCGGGTCGGACGGCACGTCGGCGATGGCGAGGCTCTGCTTGCCCGAGAAGGCGATCGAGAGGACCCAGAGGACCGGGTAGATCGCGTAGAGGGTCGCGACGACGAGGAGGACGTGCATCGGGAAGTGCGGCGGCTCGTCGGCGCCGGCCCGGGTGCGGGAGCAGGCCCATCTAGATCGCCCTCCGTCGCTTTGGTCATACGGTTCTGGAAGACGCCGTAGATCAGCAGGATCCCGAAGATCACGGTCGAGTAGGCCGCGGCGTAGCCGTACTGGTACTTCTGGAACGCGAACTTGTACGACTGCGTGATGAGGATCTCGGTCGACCCGGCGGGCTCGCCCGCGGTGACGAGGAAGATGATGTTGAACATGTTGAACGTCCAGACGACCGAGAGGATGACCGCCGGGACGAGCGCGGGCTTCAGGGACGGGAGCGTGATCGCGCGGAACTGCTGCCAGCGCGTCGCGCCGTCGACGCGCGCGGCCTCGTAGAGGTCGGAGGGGATCGACTGGAGGGCGCCGAGGGAGATGACCATCATGAACGGGAAGCTGAGCCACCCGTTCGTGGCCCACGCCGTGAAGAACGACGTGGCCGGCGTCTCGAACCACGAGACCGGGTCCATCCCGAACATCTGGACGACCTGGTTCACGACGCCGAACTGCTGGTGGAACATCCCCTGCCAGATCAGGGCCGTGATGTAGTTCGGCATGGCCCACGGCAGGATCAGGAGGACGCGGTAGGCCGGCTTCATCGCGAGGCCCTTCGTGTTCAGGATGAGCGCGAGGATGAGCCCGACCACGACGCCGAACGTCACGTTCGTGACCGTCCAGGCGATCGTGACCCAGAGCGTCCAGTAGAAGTTCTGGTAGTTGAAGACGAGGCCGCCGTCGGCGGCCGTCTGCGCGATCCTGAAGTCGGAGAGGATCGCGACGTAGTTCTTGACGCCGACGAAGATCTCCGAGAGCGGCGCGTTCGTGTTGTAGATCGTCGAGTCGGTGAACGAGATCACGATGCCGTAGAGGAACGGGAAGAAGACGAGGATGAGCATCCCGACCATCGCCGGGAGGACGTAGGCGTAGGCGACGCGGTTCGTCCGGAGCGTCTTGGCCAGCGCGGCGGCACCGCCGAGGCCGACGAAGGCGAGGAGGCCGAGCGCGAGGGCCCCGAGGAGGAGGAACGCCCGGCGGATGCTCGCCTTCGCCGCTTCGAGGGCGGAGGAGACCTTCGCCTGGTCGACGTGTCCCGCGCCGTCGGAGAGGCCGAGCGGCCGGCGGAAGGCGTCGGAGTCCCACGAGGCGGGGGCGAGGGGGCGGCCTCCGGGCGGGGGGCCCGGCCAGGAGGTCCCGAGAGCGTGCCGCCTGCTCCTGCCCCGGCGGTCTTCACCTGCTCGGCGACGTCGGCCTCGAGGGCCGTCCGCGCACGGGAGAGCTTCGCCCACGACTGCGCCCCGTATCCCCAGGCGGTCCCGGCGAGGAGGAGCGCGGCGAGGATGCCGAGAACCACCCTCTTCTCGCCGATCACCAGGGCCAGGACCGCGAAGAGGACGACGGCGGCCACGACGTAGGAGAGCGTCGTCAGGAGCGAGGGGCGCGGCGCCGGGGCTGGCGGGACGCGTCGGTTCTCGACCATCCCGACGACCTCGCCGTCCTTCTCGATCGGCGCAGCGAGCGACAAGGAGCCGTCGGGAAGCCTCTCCTTCTCGACCTCGTCCTTTCTGCCGCCGCCCTCCTGCCGGTTCGTCTCGATGGAGGCGCGGAGGCGCTGCCCGCGGTCGTAGAGGTCCTTCTCCTCGCGCTTCAGTCGCCGTGGGGGCGCGTTCTCGCCGGTGTCGGCGGGGTCGGTCGAGGCCTCGAGGGAGATCCCGTCGAAGAGGACGACGCGCGTTGCAGCGACCTGCGGCTGCCCCTTCGCGAACTCGGCGACGACGGTCCGGACGGCCTCGCCGCTGCCCGCCCTGGCGACGACGTCGGTCAGGGCGCGGAGGGAGACGACGGCACGACGGTCCTCGCCGAAGCGGGCCGTCTCGCCGAGCGAGGTGGTCAGGAGCCTGTGGCCGACCGCGGCGACGAGGATCGTGCCGACGAGGAGGCCGGCCCCGAACCGGAGCCGGTGCGAGGGCTCCCTTCGGTTCTCGTCCGGCCGTTCGCTCACGTTACTTCTTCCTCAGGGCGGCGACGTCCTTCAGGACGGCGTTCTGCGCCTGGTCCATCGCCGCCTTCGGCGTCGCCGACTTCTTGACGATCGTGTTCATCGCCGTCGTGGCCGGCGACCAGACCATCGTCATCTCCGGGAGGTTCGGCATCGGGACGGCGACCTCGACCTGCTTGCGGAACGCCGAGAGGATCGCGTCGCCCGAGACGGCCGGGTCGGAGTAGACGGCCTTGTTCGCGGGGGTCTGGCGCCCCTCGACGGCCATGACCTTCGCCTGCGGCGTGTCGGTGAGGTACTTGGCGAAGTCGTACGCGGCGTCCTTGTTCTTCGACGGGGCCGCGACGTAGACGCCCTCGACGGTCATCCAGGGGCGCATCGGCTTGCCGCCCGCCTCGTCGATCGTCGGGAGGAGCGCGAGGCCGTAGTCGACCCCCTTGGCGATCTCGCCGAGGAACCAGGGGCCGGAGAAGACCATCGCGGCCTTGCCGCCGTTGAAGAGCGACGTGATGAGGGCCGTCGACGGCTCGGCGGGGAGGATCCCGTCCACCGTGAACCAGCGCATCAGGAGCTCGAGCGCCTTCACGTTCTCGGGGGCGTTCAGGACCGGCTTCGGGCCGGGGTCGAAGGCGCGGCCGCCGAAGGCGTTCTGGAGGGCCGCGTGGTAGTAGTAGTCGGAGTAGGAGTAGGCGAGGCCGAAGCGGCCCGACTTGGCGTCGGTCAGCTTCTTGGCCATCGCCACGAGCTCCTTGGACGTCTTCGGGGGCGTCGGGAGGAGCTTCTTGTTGTAGATGAGGGTGATGACCTTGTAGTTGAGCGGCAGGCCGTAGACGGTGCCGCGGTAGGTCATCGCCTCCATCGTCGTCGGGATGTAGCGGTCCTTCGTCGCCTTGTCGAGGAAGAAGTCGATCGGCTCGACGGTGCTGCCCGCCTCGATCCAGCCGCCGAGGCGGTCCTGGGCGTAGATGAAGATGTCGGGGCCCTTGCCGCGCGGGACGGCGGCGGTGATCTTGTCGGCGAAGGCGTCGTAGGGGACGGCGAGGGTCGTCACCTTGACGCCCTTGGCGGCATTGGCCGCGTTGTAGGCCGCGGCGACCTTCTCGAGGGCGGCCTTCTCCTCGGCGCGGTAGGCGTGCCAGACGACGACTTCCTTCTGTGCGAAGACGGACATCGACGGAGCCGCGAGGGCGGCGGCGAGGAGCGGGAGCGCGAGGCGGGAGATCTTCATTCGTTTGCCTCCGTGCGTTTCAGGCCGTCAGACGGCGTTCCGTCGCGGCGTCGAAGAGGTGGAGGGACTCGAGCTCGACGACGAGCTCGATCTTCTGGTCGATCGCCGGGGCCCGGTGCGGGTCGACCTTGGCGACGATCAGGTCGTCGCCGCCGACCCGGGCGTAGACGAGGACCTCGTGGCCGAGCGGCTCGGCGATCTCGACGGTCGCCGGGATCCGGGCGCTCTCGCCGCGGACGGGGCGGCTGCCGTCGCTCAGGTTCTCGGCACGGATCCCCACGACAAGCGCCTTGCCGTCCTTCCCCGCGGTCAGGGCCCGGTACGACTGGGCCACCGGGAGGGAGAACGACGGGGTCTTCAGCGTGGTGCCGTCGTCGGCGAGCGTCGCCTTGACGAAGTTCATCGGCGGAGTGCCGATGAAGGCGGCGACGAAGAGGTTCGCGGGCTGCTCGTAGACCTCGAGCGGCGTCCCCACCTGCTGGAGCTTGCCGTCCTTCATGATGGCGATCCGGTGGCCCATCGTCATCGCCTCGACCTGGTCGTGCGTGACGTAGACCGTCGTCGTCTTCAGGCGGTTCTGGAGCTTGCTGATCTCGGCGCGCATCTGGACGCGGAGCTTGGCGTCGAGGTTCGAGAGCGGCTCGTCGAAGAGGAAGACGGCGGGCTTGCGCGTGATGGCCCGCCCGACCGCGACCCTCTGCCGCTGGCCGCCGGAGAGCTGTTTCGGCTTGCGGTCGAGGAGCGGCGTGATGCCGAGCATCTCGGCTGCCTCGTTCACGAGCTTGTCCATCTCGGCCTTGGGCGTCTTGCGGATCTTCAGGCCGAATTCGAGGTTCTCCCGGATCGTCATGTGCGGGTAGAGCGCGTAGCTCTGGAAGACCATCGCGATGTCGCGGTCCTTCGGGGCCACCTCGTTCACGACGCGGTCGCCGATCGCGATGGTGCCGCCGGAGATCTCCTCGAGGCCCGCGATCATCCGCAGGGCCGTCGACTTGCCGCAGCCCGACGGGCCGACGAGGACCATGAACTCGTGATCGTGGATCTCGAGGTTCAGCCCCTCGATGACGGAGACGTCGCCGTAGCGCTTGGCGATCTCCTTGAAGACGACTTGAGCCATGCAGGAGCCTCCTCGGTCAGGTGCCGGGCGCCAGGATGGCGGCGCTCCGGGGCGGCAGTTGGATCGAGACGAAACCCTCGATGAAGGTGAAGGAGAGGCCTCCGAAGAGGTCCTTCGGCGCGGAGCCGTGCCATTCCGCGGGGGCCAGGAACGTGACGGTGACCGGCGCGGAGCCGCGGTTGACGGCGACGGCGACGGCGCTCTTCGATTCCGGGTCGCGGCGGAGGAAGGCGTAGCCGTCCCCCTCGGTCACGAGCCCCTCGTGCGTCCCGCGGCGTAGCGCGGGTTGCGATTTCCGGATCGCCACGAGCTTCACGTAATCCGCGCGGAGCGCCTCGTTCCGTGGGAGGCCCTTGCCCGGAAGGACGCCCTTCTCTCCCCACGGCATGTCGCTGCGGTTGTCGGGCCAGTCGCCGCCGGCGCGGGCGACCTCCTCGCCGTAGTAGATCGTCGGGATGCCGGCCGTCGTCATCTGGAGGACGGCCGCGAGCCGGAAGAGCTCCACGTTCCCGCCGAGCTGGAAAAGGCCGCCGGGAACGTCGTGCGAGGAGAGGAAGTGCGACAGGAGGTAGCCGGAGCGGACCTTCTCGCGAGACTTGAGGTAGCGGTCGAACGCGACCGCCCGGCCGCGCCCTTCGACGAACGCGATGGCGTTCCCCTGGAAGGCGAAGTCGAACCCGGCGTCCATCTCGTCCCGCTCGAACCAGGGGTCGAGAACCTGCGGGTCGCCCCCCCAGACCTCGCCGAGGAGGAAGAAGCCCTTCCCGACCTCGTCACGAGTCCTCTTCCGGTGCTCGGTCCAGAAGTCGTGGGCGACGTGCTTGACGGTGTCGAGGCGGAAGCCGTCGACGCCGAGCCGCTTCGCCCAGGCGATCTGGGCGTCGAGGAGGTACTTCGCGACCTCGGGGTCCTCGGTCTTGAAGTCGGGAAGGCCGGCGACGCACGACGTGACGTCGTCCGTCCCGCAGTCCCCCTTTTCGTTCGTCCGGAACCACCCCTTCGTCTTCGGGTCCTTCGTGTACTTCGACTCGTACCCGGCGTGGTTGTAGACGACGTCGAGGAGGACGCGGATGCCGCGCTCGTGGCAGGCGGCGACGAGGGCCTTGAAATCGTTTTCGCTGCCGAAACGAGGGTCGAGGGAGAGGAAGTCGTCGGCCCAGTAGCCGTGGTACGCCCAGTCGGGGAAGCCTGCCCCTGTGACGAAGCCGGGCGTGTTCTTCACGACGGGGGTGATCCAGAGGGCGTTGACGCCGAGGGAGGCGATCTCGTCGAGGTGTGCGGTCAGGCCCTTGGCGTCGCCCCCGTGGAAATACCCCTTCTTCGTGACGTCGACATCGGCGTTGCTCGCCGCGTCGCCGTCGGCGAAGCGGTCGAGGACGACGAAGTAGAGGACGGCGTCTCGCCAGTCGTCGAGGAGCTTCGGGGCGGGAGCGGCGGGCCCCGCAGCCACGGCTGACGCTTTGGCCGGCGGCGCACCGGGGGGCGTGGCCGAAGGAGCGGCGGGCGGTGCGGAGGAACAGGACGACAGGACGGTGGCGAGAACGAGGGCTGTGCCTACGCCAAGAGAACGGAAGCCGAGCAGGCAGGGCTTGCGAATAGGTCTCTCCTGTTGGGGAACCGTCAGGGCATGACGGAGGAACTTTACAGGAAATTCGCCTCTCCGGACCCGCCAGTATCCCGCCTAGAATTCAATCAACCATGCGAGAAGTGCCGCAGCGCCGCGTCCACACCGTCATCCTCGGCGGAGGCCAGGGAAAGCGCCTCTACCCGCTCACCCGCGACCGGGCCAAGCCGGCCGTTCCGCTCGGCGGCAAGTTCCGGCTCATCGACGTGCCGCTGTCGAACGCGATCAACTCCGGCTTCCGCGACATCGCGGTCCTGACGCAGTTCAACTCGGCCTCCCTCAACAACCACATCTCGCTCACGTACCGGTTCGACAGCTTCGCCCAGGGTGGCGTCGAGGTCATCGCCGCCCAGCAGACCGAGGAGGGGGGAGAGTGGTTCGAGGGGACCGCGGACGCCGTCCGGAAGCACATGCGGCGGCTCGGGACCCAGGAGTACGACCACGTCCTCGTCCTGGCGGGGGACCACCTCTACCGGATGGACTACCGGGAGATGTTCGACACGCACATCCAGTCGAGCGCCGACATCACCGTCGGCGTCCTGCCGGTGCCGAAGGAGGACTGCGCGGGCTTCGGGGTCCTGCTGACGGCCGCGGACGGCCAGATCCGCGCCTTCCGCGAGAAGCCGAGGACCGAGGAAGAGCTCTCCCCGCTCGCCCCGTCCAAGGAACTGCGCGATCGATGGGGTCTCCAGCCGGGCCAGTACCTTGCGAGCATGGGGGTCTACATCTTCCGGATGGAGACGCTCCGCGAGGCGCTCGCCAACCCCGACAACATGGACTTCGGCAAGGACATCCTCCCGGGCCGCATCGGGTCGCACAAGGTCCAGGCCTTCCCGTTCCGGGGCTACTGGCGCGACATCGGGACGATCCGGAGCTTCTACGAGGCGAACCTGGCCCTGACCGACGACGACCCGCCGTTCCACTTCTACCACCCCGACGCGCCGATCTACACGCGGCCGCGGGTCGCCCCCTCCTCGACGCTCGTCGACGTCCGCTTCGACCACTGCCGTCTCGCCGACGGCGTGAGGATCTACGGGGCGGAGGTCGTCCGGAGCGTCATCGGCCTTCGGGCCCGGATCGAGAAGGGGTGCCGGATCGTCGAGTCGATCCTCATGGGGGCCGACGAGATCGAGGGAGAGGACGGCCGCGTCGCGGGTCTCGCCAGGGGGATCCCGTCGGTCGGGATCGGCGCGAACTGCGTCATCGAGCGGGCCATCGTCGACAAGAACGCCCGGATCGGCGCCGGGTGCGTCCTCCGCGGCGACCCGAGCCGGCCCGACCAGGACGGGGACGGCTGGTGCATCCGCGACGGAATCGTCATCGTCCCGAAAAACGCCGTTCTCCCCGCAGGAACCGTCGTCTGACCGGGGAGGCCCGGGGCTCCGGCTCCGGGCCCGCCGACTCTCCGTGGAGGCGCCCACGCCGCCCGTCTCGTTCGTCCTCGTCCTCCACGGCCACATCCCCGCCGTCCTCGGACACGGCGTCTGGCCGCACGGCGCCGACTGGCTCCACGAGGCGGCGGCCGAGACCTACCTCCCGTTCGTGGCGGCCGTGCGGGCGCTCGACGCCGACGGTGTCCCGTGGAAGGCGACGGTCGGCCTGACGCCGATCCTCTGCGAGCAGCTGCGCGACCCCCGCTTCCCTCGCGGGTTCCGCCGGTACGTGCGCCACCGGCTCGCCGCCGCCTCGCGCGACGCGCGCGAGTTCGCGCGGGACGGCCACCGGGCCGAGCTCCTCGCCCGGGCGTGGCGGGCGCACTACGAGGAGGCTCTCGCGCTCTTCGACGCGCTCGATGGTGACCTCGTCGCCCCGTTCGCCCGGATGGCGGACGAAGCGAAGGTCGAGCCGATCGCCTGCGCGGCAACCCACGGCTTCCTGCCGCTCCTCCCGTCCGACGCGGCGGCGGAACGCCAGCTCGACGTCGGCCTCGCGGCGCACCGGCGCCATTTCGGGCGAAGCGCGCGCGGCCTCTGGATGCCCGAGTGCGCCACCCGGCCCGCGGGAACGCTCGTGACTCCCGGCTTCGGGCGGCGCGTCGCGCGGCGCGACGTCCTCTCCCTCCTCGCCGCTCGCGGTGTCCGCTTCACCTTCGTCGAGACGCACCTCGTCGCCGGGCGGGCCGGCCGGCCCGCGTACGGCGGGAGCGGAGGCGTCCGCTGGAACGCGGGAGAGGCGACGCCGACCGGGCGGTCACCGTACGCGGTTCACCGCGTCGAGACGGAGGCGGGGAGCGTCGCCGTCCTCGCGCGCGACCCGCGCAGCTCGGAGCAGGTCTGGTCGGGCGAGGTCGGGTACCCGGGGGACCCGTCCTACCTCGAGTTCCACCGGAAGGCGGCGCGCGGGGGGCTCCGCTACTGGTCGGTGACCGACGCCCGCGGCCCCCTGGACGGGAAGGAGCTCTACGAACCGGCGACGACGGCGGAGCGGGTCGCCTCGCACGCCGTCCACTTCTGCGACCTGCTCGCGGAGTCGGCCGCGGCGGAGCCGTCCGCCCGGGTCGTCGTCGCGATGTTTGACTTCGAGCTCTTCGGGCACTGGTGGTTCGAGGGAATCGACTTCCTCGCCGCGGTCTTCCGCGAGCTCGCACGGCGCGGCGGGCCCGTCCGGCCGGCGACTGCATACGAGGCGGTCTCCGGGGCCGGGGACGTAGCGCCGGCGATCGCGCTTCCCGCAGGCTCGTGGGGGAAGGACGGCGATTTCTCCGTCTGGGACAACCCGGAAACGAAGGAGTACTGGCGGAGCGTGGAGCGGGCAGGGGAGCAGGTCCGGGAAATCGCCGGCCGCGACCCGCGCCTCCTCCCGGCGGCGCTCCGGCAGCTCCTCCTCCTCGAGGCGTCCGACTGGCCCTTCCTCGTCGAGAACGGCTCGGCGCGCGACTACGCCGAGAGGCGGATCGGGGAGCATGCGGCGGCCGTCGAGGCGCTGGCGGCCCTCTCGACGCGCTCCGGGCCGCGGACGCGCGAGGATGCCCTTCTTCTCGCGCGCCTCGCGCGAAGGGACCGGGCCTTCGCCCCGGAGCTCGGGGGCTGAGCCCGGTGTCCCCGGGCGAGCCATACCGCTACGTCCGCGCCGGGAGTTGCGACGTAGAATCGACAGCGATCCGGTCAGACCTCGCTCGAGAAAGGACGACCACCATGGCCTACACGGCAAAGAGCTACGACCATCTGCTCGGCACCCCGGGCTTCTCCGACTCTCTCCTGAAGAACCACTTCACCCTCTACCAGGGCTACGTCGCGAACACGAACAAGGTGAACGAGGAGCTCGCCATCCTCCTGGTCGACGGCAAGCAGGCCTCTCCCGCGTTCGCCGAGCTGAAGCGCCGCTTCGGCTGGGAATGGAACGGGATGCGGCTCCACGAGTACTACTTCGGGAACATGAAGAGCGGCGGCGTCGCCCTCGACCCGAATTCGGCTCTCGCGAAGAAGCTCGCGGCCGACTTCGGCTCTCTCGAGGCGTGGGAGCGCCACTTCCGGGCCGTCGGCGCGATGCGCGGCATCGGCTGGACGACGCTCTACCAGGACCCGGCCTCCGGGCAGCTGATGAACATGTGGATCGGCGAGCACGACGGCGGACACCCGGCCGGCGGCACGCTCCTGATGATCATGGACGTCTTCGAGCACGCCTTCATGCTCGACTACGGCCTCAAGCGCGCCGACTACATCGAGGCCTTCTTCAAGGCGATCGACTGGTCGGTCGTCGCGGCCCGCTTCGACGCGGCGCCGAAGCTCGCGCTGTAGTTCACCAGACCGATCCGGAATCCGTAAGGGCGGGCCTCCGGGCCCGCCCCCTTGGTTCAGAGCGCCCGCCAGGCGTAGGCGGTTCCGTCCCGCGTGAAGCCGAGCGCCTCGAAGAGCGGCGCCAGGGGCGAGCCGGCGGCAGGGCGCGGCGAGCCGGCGGAAGAGACGGTCGCCACGACGAGCCGCCGGGGCCGGCCGAGCGGGTCGCGCGCGCGGCGGAGGAGTCCCTGCAGCTCCGTGAACGCGGCGCGGAGAACGCGGTCGGACGCGGGCGTCTCGCCGAGGTCGAGCTCTCCCTGAGCGGAGCAGGTCAGGACGGGCGCACCGTGGCGAAGGACGCAGTACCCCTCGCGCGGCGTCTCGAGCCCGAGGAGGGCGGGGTCGGAGCCGGCAAGCGCGGCGAGGCCGTCTCCCGGCTCTCCCTCGTCCCGCGCTTCGCGCATCCGGCGCAGCTCTTCGACGACTTCGGGCTCGGCGTACTGGAGCGGCCCGTCTCCCTCCACGAACTCTCCGCGCCTCACGTCGCCGCGCAGCTCCATCCGGGCGAAGGCGGGGGCCACGTCGCTCCAGCGAACGGCGCTTTCGGCCGCCTCGACGACAGGGCGCGACACGACGCCCCAGCGAGCCAGGAGGAGGCGTGCCCAGGCCTCGGCGCGCTCGCCGGGTCCGAGCTCGGGACCGAGGACGGACGGCGCCGAAAGGAGTGCCCAGCGCCCCGAGAGAACGTGCGAATTGGCGGCGGGCGAGCGGGATCCGAAACCGAGGCGGGAGGCGACGCGCGCCTCGGCGGCCCGGATCGCGGGACGCGACGGCGACCGGCCGAAGGACGAGGTGGATTCCGGCGGCGCGGCCGCGGCCCGTTTCGCCCGGAGCAGCTCCCGCAGGCCGTGAAAGCCGTCCCCGGTGACGAGGCCGGCGAGCAGGAGCTCCCGCAGGGGCGACACGAGCGCCTCGGGGGGCCGAGCCTGGCCGGGCGGACCGGCGAGGTCGGAGAGGAAGGACGCCCCGCCGAGGGCGAGCGCCTCGTGGAGGGCGCGGGCCTCCGGAGAGAGCGCCTCGATCGGCGGCGTCCACTCCGGCAGGACGAACCGCCCCTCGCCCCGGAAGAAGAGGCTTATCCGCGCCGACCGCAGCTCCTTCTCCCCGCCGAGGCGCCAGACGAGGAGGCCGCGTGCGGAAAGGACGTCGAGGGCGTCGGGCTCCGGTTCGGCGAGCCGCGCTGGCAGGACCGACGCCTCCCACGCGGCCGCCGGGAGCGCGAGGCCCCGCAGGAGGCCGACGGCGCGCTCGGCCGCGTCGGGACCGGCAAACCGCGCCCCCGCCACGGCTCCCTGCCGCCGGGCGACGAACGCGCGGCGGACCGAAGCCGGCACCGGGCGGATCTCGCCACGCAGGATCGAGAGCGTCTTGCGCCGGATCGCCTCCGCGAGGCGCGCCCCTGCGAACCGGCGCTCGCCCGCCGCCCCGCCGAGCCGGCCCGCCACGACGAGCGCTTCGAGTCGCAGCCGTTCGAGCGAGTCGAGGACCTCTTCTTCGCCGAGGCCGTAACGCGCCCCGATCTCCTCTGCCGTCGCCGGCCCGCGCGTCCCGACGTACCCGAGGACGAGCCGGTCCCGCTCTTCCCGAGCCAGCGTCCCCGTGCCGAGCGCCGCCCAGAGCGCCGCGTCCTCCGCCGCCACGAGCCGTTCCTCGTCCGCGACCTGCACCCGCAGCACCGATCCCCGCCCCTCGAGCTCCGCGACCCACGCGGCCCCGTCCCCGACAGATCGCTCGAGGATCTCCCGTGGGGTCAGGTCTTGATTTTCCATTATGGCGAGAAGGAGCTCCTCGGCCGTCCGGGCCATTCGACGCGGCGTGAGACGTGTGGCGTCGGCCCGGGCCGCCTCGGCTGCCTCGGGCCGGAGCCCGTCGTCGAGGGATTCGCCGAGGACCTCGCCGAGGAGGGCGCGGTTCGCGGCGACGGCGTGAAGGTCTCGCTCGGCGCGCGGGGCATCCCACTCGTACATGTAGACCGCGACGAACTTGAAGAGGAGGGACGCGGCCGCGGGCGACGGCGCGCGCCGCCGGTCGAGGATCCGTTCGACCTCGCCCTTCTCCATTCGTGCGAGGAGCTCGAGAAGCCGGTCCATCTCCCAGAGGTCGCGCAGGCAGTCGCGATACGTCTCGGCGACGACGGGGAAATCCGGGAGAGAGCGCGTCGTCTGGAGGAGGTCGCGCGCCTTGATCCGCTGGAGCCAGAAGGGGGTTCGGCGCCCGCTCCGGAGGCGCGGAAGGAGGAGGGCGCGCTGGGCGTTCTCGCGGAAGCGCGCGCCGAACATCGGCGAGTTCGGGAGCTGCGCGAGGAGCCGCTCCCTGGCCTCGTCCGGACCGATGCGCGAGAGCCGCTCGAGAGGCACCTCCCGCTCGGCGCCGGGGGTCCGCAGGAGGATGCCGTCGTCGGAGGCGACGGTCTCGACGTCGACGCCGGTCTCTTCCCGGAGGACCGCCGAGAGGACGAGCGACCAGGGGAGGTTCACGCCGCGCCCGAGGAGCGAGCGGACGACGACGCACGGGTCGCCCAGGTCGTTGGGGAACGTCTCGAAGACGACGGCGCGGTCGGAGGCGAGGCCGCCCGAGTCGGTCACCTCACGCCGGACCGAGCCGACGATCGCGGCCGCCGCGTCCGGCGTCGTGGCGAAGCGGGCGAGGAGAAGGTCGCCCAGCCCTGGCTCGTCGAGACGCTCGGCGACGAACCTCTTCAGCCGGCCGATCCGTTCGCCGAGAGCCCCCGTTCGCCCAGCCCCTCGCCCCGCCAGAAGGGCATCCGCGGCGCGGGCTGGCCGTGCGCCTCCTCGACGACGACGGTGCTGTGCCCGATCTCGATCGCCCGCCACGCCCGCGAGCCGAGGAGGAAGACGTCCCCCTCCTTCGTCTCGTGGACGAACTCCTCGTCCAGCTCGCCGACGGCGGTCTTCCGGTCCGGCAGGACGGCGCGGAAGGTGCCCCGGTCGCCGATCGTCCCGCCGTCGAGGAGGGCGGCGAGGCGGGCGCCGGGAAGGGGCGTCACGCGGTCCGTCGCGCGGTCCCAGACGAGCTTCGGCGCCAGGGCGGCAAACCGCTCCCTCGGGTACTTCCCCGAGAGCATCGCGAGAGTCTCGAGGAAGAGCGAGCGGGGGAGGGCGCGGTAGGGCCAGGCCTTCCGCGCGAGCGCGAAGAGTTCGGCTGCGGTGACGGGGAGACCGTCTCCGGCCCGTGCGACGGTCTCGGCGACGAGCTGCTGGGCGAGGACGTCGAGCGGGAAATCGGGCGGGCGCGTCTCCTCGACGGCGCCTTCCCGCATCGCCTCGGCGGTCGCCGCGCTCTCGAAGAGGTCGTCGAGGTAGAGCGGAACGAAGAGCCCGCGCGCCGTCTCGCCGACGAGGTGACCGGAGCGCCCCACCCGCTGGAGCCCGCGTGCGATTCCCTTCGGGCTCTCGAGGAGGACGACCGAGTCGACGTGCCCGACGTCGATCCCGAGCTCGAGGGAGCCGGTCGCGACGAGGACCGGGAGGGTGCCCGACTTGAGGGCCGCTTCGATCTTCTCGCGCATCGGGCGCGACACGGAGCCGTGGTGCGTCGGGACGTCGGTGCCGGTGGCGTCGGAGAGCTTGCGGGCGACCTTCTCGGCCAGCCGACGGTTGTTGCAGAAGACGAGAGTCGTCTTCCGCGCCTCGACCTCTCTCAACACCGTCTCGATCGCCGGTCCCCACGCCGAGCCGTCGGGGAGCGAGCGGAAGTCGCTCGCCGGGGAGGTGACGGTCAGGTCGAGCGACTTGCGGGCCGCGACGACCACCGGGCGCATGGCGCGCCCCGTCCCGGCGGCGAAGGAAGCGACGACGTCGATGGGCGCCACCGTGGCCGACAACGCGATTCGCTGAGGCGAGACGCCCCCCGCCCGCGCGACGAGCTCCTCGAGCCGCTCGAGGGAGAGAACGAGGTGGCTGCCGCGCTTCGTCCCGGCGACGGAGTGGATCTCGTCGAGGATCACCGTCGAGACCCCCTCGAGCGCCCGGCGCCCCGACCCGGTCAGCATCAGGTAGAGAGATTCCGGCGTCGTGATGAGGATGTCGGGCGGGGCTTTCAGCTGGCTCGTACGCTCGCGCGACGGGGTGTCGCCCGTCCGCACCGCGGTCGTGATCGGCACCCGGTCGGCGCCGAGGTGTCTCGCGATGCCGGCGCGCGGCCGCTCGAGGTTGCGGTGGACGTCGTTGTCGAGCGCCTTCAGCGGCGAGACGTAGAGCGTGGCGAGGCGCGGGGCGCCGTCCCCCGCGAGGCGGCGGCGGAGGATCGCATCCAGCGAGACGAGGAACGCGGCGAGCGTCTTGCCGGTGCCGGTCGGCGAGACGAGGAGGACGTTCTCTCCGGCGGCGATCGCCGGCCAGGCGCCGTTCTGGGCGGCGGTCGGTCCTTCGGGAAACGTCTCGCGGAACCAGGACGTGACGGCAGGGTGGAAGAGCTCGAGCGGGTCGGACGGCGGCGGCAGGGAGACCAGCGCGAGCGGGGCTTCACGGCGCGGCAGAGAGCTTTCGCCGCGCCTCCGCGTCCGCCACGGCCTCGCGGAGGAACTGGTCGAGGAGCTCCCACGGGTCCATGACGAAGCGGTCTTCGGCGCCGGGGCCAGTCCTCTCGAAGAGGAGCTTCACGCCGACGTCGGCCTTCCCGTCGAAGGGGGCCTCGACGCCGATCGAGAAGACCGCGGCGAGGGGACGCCCGCGCCCGTCCGCTCCGACGACCGTCACGTTGCGGTGCGCGGAGGTCCCGCTGATCGCGTCGAGGAGCGCGAGCTCCGGGGCGGTCGAGGCGGGAAAGGAAGTCCAGCGTTCCCGGTTCACGACCGGGAGTATAGGGAGGCCGCCGCGGTTCGGCCGGACGGGGCGCCTGGGGACGTCGAGGGGTTAACGTATCGAGATCCGACGGCGAGGCGCGAGGAGGCGGGAATGGCGAGAACGGTGCTGGTGACCGGGGGCGGGACGGGGCTCGGCAAGGCGGCGGCGCTGCGCTTCGCGCGAGAGGGAGACCGCGTGGCGATCTGCGGCCGGCGCACGGAGGTGCTGGAAGCGGCGTCGAGGGAGATCGCGGCCGCGGGCGCCGCCGACGTCGCGACCTTCGCCTGCGACGTCCGGTACGACGACGACGTGGCGAAGATGGCCGCCGCGCTCCACGAGCGCTGGGGTGCCCTCGACGTCCTCCTCGCCAACGCCGCGGGGAACTTCGTCTGCCCCGCCGAGAAGCTCTCGCCGAACGGCTGGAAGGCGGTCATCGAGATCGTTCTCAACGGCACGTTCTACTGCTGCTCGGCCTTCGGGCGGAAGATGATCGAGGCCCACGCCGCGGACGGGAAGGGACGTTCGATCGTCACGATCGTCGCGGACTACGCCTGGGCCGCCGGGCCGGGCGTCATCCACTCCGCCTCGGCGAAGGCGGGCGTCCTCGCGCTGACGCGGACCCTCGCGGTCGAGTGGGCGCGACACGGGATCCGCGCGAACGCCGTCTCGCCCGGGCCGTTTCGCTCCGAGGGGACCGACAAGAACCTCTGGCTCGACGAGACCCTGGCGAGGGAGATCGTCGAGTCGATCCCCCTCCGCCGCTACACGACGGCCGCCGAGGTCGCCGAGTCGATCGCCTTCCTCGCCGACGAGGCGAAGGCGGGCTACATCACGGGAGCCTGCCTCCCCGTCGACGGCGGCCACTGGCTGACGGGGTCGCACCTGGGCTTCCTCGACGCGATCGCGAGGGCGGCAAAGCCGTGAAGAGATCGTGACCTAGCGGGAGATGAGGACGACGTCGCCCTCGGAGAGGCCTTCGCGGATCTCGACGAAGAAGGCGTTGCTGCGGCCGGTCTTCACCCTGCGCGTCTCGGTTCCGGTGACGGTCCGGACGGTGCAGACGGCCTGGTCGCCCTCGTAGCGGACGGCGTCGACGGGAACCTGGACGGCGTCCTTCACCTCGCCGGCCAGGACGAGGGCCTGGGCGCTCATGCCGGGGCGCAGACGCGGCTCGGTCTTGGCGAGCTTCAGGACGAGGGGGAACGTGCGCGCCTCGCCCTTGTCGCCGGCCGTGAGGGCCCCGAGGCGCAGGACGGTGGCGGCGAAGGTCTCGTCGGGGAACGCCTCGAGTCGGACCTCGGCCTTCTGGCCGGGCTCGACGCGATGGATCTCCCCTTCCTTCACCCTCGTCTCGACGAGCATCTCGGAGAGGTCGGGGAGGTCGAGGACGGGCTGTCCCGCGAAGACGGCGTCGCCGACGCGGACGCGCCGCTTCTCGCCGCCCTTCTCGAAGATCTCCCGGTGGACGACGAGGCCGGGCGAGCGCGCGGTCACCGTGCAGAGGGCGATGCGGCGTTCGACGTCGGCGACGGTGCGGGCGGCCTCGGCGGCGCGGGCGTCGGCGAGGTCGGCGGCCGCCTTCGCCTGGGCCGCCTGCGCGGCGGTCTTCTCGGAGACGACCTTCAGGGCGGCCTTCCTCGACTCGACCTCCTGCGTCTTCTGCGCGAGGAGCTGGGGGTGGGTGAAGCGGGTCAGCGTGGAGTGCTGCTGCTCGGCGAGAACGAGATCGGCCTGCGCCTCGGTGGCCCGCCGCTCGGCCGAGCGCAGCTCGTCGCGCGAGACGTACCCCTTCTCGGCAAACGGGGCGAGCCCCTCGAGCTTCTGCCGTGACTCGTCCATCTCCCGCCGGGCCCGCTCGACGGCGGCCGCGGACTGCTGGACCTGAAGCGGGGCGACGCCGTTGACGAACGTCCTCAGGTCGAGGTCGGCGCGGGCGAACGCCGCCGAGGCCTCGAGGCGCTCGCTCTGCTGCGTGGCGAGGAGGGCGCGCAGAGCCTGCCGGGCCTGCTCGGCCTCGCCGGAGGTCTGGACGAGGCGGGAGCGGGCGACTTCCAGCTCGCGGCGGAAGGGGGCGTCGTCGAAGCGGACGAGGAGCGCCCCCGGCGCGACCCACGTTCCCTCCGGGGCGAGCTCGGCGACCTTCATCTCGACCCCCGCGACCTCCGGGCCGTAGCTCTCGGCGCGGGCCGGGGCGAGGAGGCCCGAGACGGCGACGGTGATCCGGAGCGGGCCGCGCACGGCGCGAACCTCGCCGACGACGTCGGAGACGGCTGCTCGCCGGACGAGAAGCGCGGCCGCGAGGACGAGCACGGCCGCGCCGGCGGCGAGGAGGGCCTTCTTCCGCGGCGACAGGGCGCCGAGGAGCGAGAGCGCCTCGCGAAAACGGCGCACGGCCGGCGCGATGCGGACAGCGTCGAGCATGGGAGCTCCCCGCAGTTTACGGCGCCGGGGCCGGACGGGGGAGGAACTCCTCGGGCCGCAGGATTCCGGCCTCGGCGAGGAGGGCGAGCTCGTAGAGGAGGACCTGCTGGCGCGAGGTCAGGAGGGAGACCCGCGCGGAGTTGTAGAGCCCCTCGGCGTCGACGACGAAGAAATTGTCGCTGAGCCCCTTGCCGAAGCGGAGCTGGGCGACCTCGAGCTGCATCTTCGCGACCCCTTCGTTCGCCTCGTCGAGGGCGAGCCGGTCGCGGGCGGTCGCGAGGCGCCGGGCCGCGGCGCGGACCTGCCGGACGACGTCCGCCTCGAGCGACTCGACGCCGCGGCGCGCGCTCCGGAGAGTCACCTCGGCCTGGCTCTTCGCGGCGAGCTGCGCGCCGAGGTTCAGCGGGGCCTGCGAGGAGAGGCCGAAGGTCCAGACGGAGGGACCCGGAGACCCCAGGGCGTTCCCGAGGCGGTTCCCGTTCCCGGCGGCGGTCCACGACAGTCCGGCGTCGAGCGAGGGGAGGAGGAGGCTCTTGGCGATCCGGAGCTGGAACTCGGCGTCCGTCACGCGCTCGCGTGCTTCGACGACCTCCTCGCGGGAGGAGAGGGCCGCGGCGATCGCCTCCTCCTCGGTCGGAACGGCGACCGGGAGGCGCTCGGGGGAGACGAGGCGCCAGCGGCTCCCGGCGGGCCGGCCGAGGAGGCGGGCGAGGAGGTCGAGGGCATCGTCCAGGGCGTTGCGGGTGTCGTTCTCCTGCGAGCGGGACTGCGCGACGAGCTGCTCGGCCCGGAGCACGTCGAGGCGCGAGACGCTCCCGGCCTGCTCCTTGGCGCGGCTCGACTCGAGGATCGTCTCGGCCCGCTGGGTCCGCCCGGCGGCCTCCCCCACGAGCTCGCCCTGGAGGATCGACGCGAGGTAGGCGCTCCAGACGGCGACGACCGTGCGCCGCTTCTGGATCGAGAGGTTCCGGCCGACGGTGTCCACCTGCCTCCCCGCCGCGCGGAGAGGCTCGCGGGTGACGGCGGGGTCGAGGCCGCGAAGGAGCGGCTGCGAAAGCGAGAGCGAGTAGTAGGAGCTCCAGTCGCCGCCCTCCTCGAGCCGGGCCGCCTCGGCACTCCCGGAAAGACGCGGGCCGAACGGAAGCTGCTCCGAGACGATGACGCCGTAGCGGCTCAGCGCGGGGGTGCCGCCGTCCCGGAAACTGGGCGCGAGGAACGGCGTGATCTGCGGCAGGAACGCGGAGCGGGCGGAGGAGAGGGTCGCGGCGGCGATCGCGGCGCTGTCGACGGCGTCGAGGAGATCGGGGTTGCCGATGAGGGCGGTCTCGACGGCCTTCGCGACGGGGAGCTCCTCGGCCGGCGGCGCGACGAGAGCGGAGGCGGGAGAGGTGAACAGCGTCGAGGCAAGAGTGGAGACGAGAGTCGCGGCGAGGAGGAGCCTGGCGCTCACTCGAGCCTCAGGGTCGCAGCCGGGTCGAGCGCGGCCGCCTCGTTCGCGGGGCGGATGCCTGCGGCGATGCCGAAGGCGGCCGAGCCGCCGGCGAGGAGGAGGAGCGTCCCCGGCGCGAAGTGCGGAGTCCACCCCGCGCGCGAGAGGAGCGTCAGGGAGAGGAGCGCCCCCAGCAGGATCCCGAGAAGCCCGCCGCCGAGGCCGAGGAGAAGGCCCTCGGCGAGGAACTGGAGGCGGACGTCCTCGCGGCGCGCCCCGGTGGCGCGGCGAAGGCCGATCTCGAGCGAGCGGGCCCGCACCGAGGCGCGGAGGAGGTTCGTGACGCCGAACGCGGCGGAGGCGGCGGTGAGGATCGAGACGAGGAGGACGACGCGGTCGAAAGAGCGGTGCGCCGCGCGGTACTGCTCGACAGCCTGCGTCGGTGTCGTCACGGCGGAGCCCGCCGGGACGAGCGGCACCAGGAGGCGGGCTGCGCTCGCCGCCTCGGCAGGATCGGCGAAGCGAAGGGCGAGAAGGTCGACCGGGTAGTCGCCCGGCGGCGAGGCCGAACTGCGCGGCTCGGCGCCGAGGGGGACGAGGAGGCCCGAGTCCCAGTCGACGCCCGCCAGCTCGCCGCCGCTGCCGGCGACCGCGGCCGAGCCCCGGAGGAGCCCCGCGACCTCGTAGGTCTCGCCGCCGGCGGAGAGGCGCGTTCCGAGCGGGTCGCCATGGCGGGCGAGCTGGGCGGCGAGCCGGGCGCCGAGCAGGCCGATGCGCGCCCGCGAACGCCCGTCGTACGCGCCGAGAAGCCGGCCCCTCTCCGCCTTCAGGCCGAAAAGCGCGAGCGCCTCCGGATCGACTCCGTAGACGGTGGCGGGGACCTCGGCCGTCCCGCTCCTCACGACGGCCGGGACGGCCCGGACCCCGGAGGCTCCCACGAGGCCCGGGAACCGGACGCGCGCGGCCTCGATGCCGGCCGTCGTGAGCGGGGTCGGCGCCCCTCGCTCGGCCCTCACGAAGACGTTCGAGGGGCCCGCGGCCTCCACCGAGCGGAGGAGCTCGCGCCGGCCCCCCTGGACGATCGACACGAGAGCCACCACGACCGCCGCACCGGCCGCGACGCAGAGGAGGCCGGCGCGAGTCCTCTGAGGGTCGAGCCGGAGCGCCTCGACGGCGGCCTCCGCCGCCCGGGCCCAGGTCTCGTCGGTGGCGACCGTCGCCTTCCGGCTCGGGGTCGCCTCCGCGGCTGACGTAAACTCGCCCATCGGAATCATCGTCGCGCAATGAGGAAGCAGCTCGGAAAATATCTCATCGAGGCCGAACTCGGCCGGGGAGGCATGGGCGTCGTCTACCGCGCCCATCAGCCGTCGCTCGACCGGACGGTCGCGATCAAGCTCCTCTCATCGGACCTGATCGGAGATCCCGACGGCGTCCGCCGCTTCCGCCTGGAAGCGAAGTCCGTCGCGAAGCTGAACCACCCGAACATCACCCAGGTCTACGACATCGAGGAGGAGGAGAACCTCATCTACCTCGTGATGGAGTACGTCGACGGCGAGAGCCTCGACGGCCTCATCACGAAGTCGGTCCTCACCGAGTCGCGCTGCCTGAAGATCGTCGCCGACATCGCCGACGCCCTCCACTTCGCGCACGAGAAGGGGATCGTCCACCGCGACGTCAAGCCGGCGAACGTCCTGATGACGTCGGACGGCCGGGTGAAGGTCGCCGACTTCGGCCTCGCCTACCTCATCGACCGCGAGGGGGGGACGACGCGGACCGGCTTCCTCGTCGGCTCCCCGAACTACATGTCCCCCGAGCAGGCGACCGGGCAGAAGATCGACCGCCGGAGCGACATCTACTCGCTCGGCGTCGTCCTCTTCCGGATGCTGACGGGCCGCGTCCCGTTCGTCGCGGAGTCGAGCCACGCCGTCCTCTTCATGCAGGTGGGGCAGGAGCCGCCCGACCCGCGCGAGCTGAACAAGAGCATCTCGCTCGTCACGCGCGGCCTCGTCCTGAAGGCGCTCAACAAGAAGCCCGAAGCGCGCTTCCAGACGATGGCGGAGTTCCGCGACGCCCTGCTGAAGCAGGCCGCGGCCCTCGGCGCGGGAGTCGCGGGCGAGATCTCGATGGACGACGGGACGGTCGCCCTCGACACCGCCGACGTCCGTGGCGCCGCCGCCCGGGCCTACGTGGACGCCCACGGCATCTCGATGCCGCCGACCGCCGAGCAGACGAAAGAGACCGCCCAGATACCGGCGCGGCCGCCGGCCCCGCCGACGCCGGTCCCTGCGGCTCCTTCCCCGGCTCCGGCGACGCCATCCCCGGCCGCGCGGAGGCCGGCGCGGCCGGCCGCTCCTCCCCGCTCGCCCGTCCTTCCCATCGCGGTCGCCGCCGTGGTGCTCTTCGTCCTCGGCTTCGGCGGAACGCTGCTCTACAAGAGCGGCCTCATTCCGGGTTTCGGCGGCCGTTCCGCACCCACGCCGGCGCCTCTGCCGACGGCCGCGCCGACGGCCGTCCCCGTCCTGCCCGTCCCGACGCCCGCACCCGCGGCGACGGCCGCTCCCACCCTCCAGGCCCCGCTCCCGACACAGCTCCCCGAGCCGACCAGGCCGCTCGTCGTGAGGGTTCCCACGCCCCGGCCGACGGAGCGCCCCCAGATCCGGATCGCCGACGCCCGGCCGCAGCCGACCGCGGCCCCTTCAGGCGGCGCCCTGTGCGTCCAGCTGAGCCCGACGAGCTTCGCCCAGGGGAAGACGAAGGGCTTCGCGCCCGGCTTCGACGTCTCGAGCGGGACGCAGGCCCGCGCCGCCAAGCCCGACGCCGGACTCTTCCAGATCGAGTTCGAGGTGAGGCCGAGGAAGCCGGCGGAGGGCGAGACGGTGACGATCGAAGCCTACTTCGCCAACGAGGCGGGGCGGGACGTCTCCCTCGACGGCGTCGAGGAGACCGCGCCGATGAGCATCACGACCTTCCGACCCGTCACGTCGCCCCCCGCTCCCGCCAAGGTCCGGGTCGGAAAGAAGGAACCCGTCTGGGTCTTCCAGGGCCCCCTTCGCGTCCCGTACGTGAAGACGATCCGGGTCACGGACGCCTCCGGGGATTCCTGGTCGCGGACGCTCGAGATCACCCCCTGCCCGTGAAGGATTGCATCCCGGTCCTCCGTCGCGGCGCGTCAGCGGTATAGTCGCTCCCAAGAACCTGAAGTCTCTCGTGCCGGAGGCGCCCGTCGGGTGACCGTCTCCCTCGTCGTGGGGAGGGCTCCCGATGGACCGTCACCGTCCGAACCGAGGAGGACCGCTCGTGAAGAAGCTCGTTCCGCTCCCCGAGGTCCCGCTGGGCATCCGGCAGGCGTGCGCGATTCTCCTCGCGTCGACGCTCTCGACCGGGGCCTTCGCCGCTCCCGCTCCCCAGGCCGACCCCGTCGTCAAGAAGGCTGCTGCGGGTGAAAGCCCCCGCCTCTCGATCGCGCACGACCCGCTCAAGTGCCTCTCGACGGAGGCTCGCCCGCTCGTCGACGCGCGGGTCCTGCCCGTCGCCGAGATGGACCAGGGCTTCGTCTACTTCCGGGCAGCCGGGACCGAGGACTTCTACTACGTCCTGATGAAGCCGCGGGCTCAGGAAGATTTCATGGGCGAGCTGCCGCGGCCGATGCCCGGCATCCGCGGGATCGACTACTTCGTCGAGGCCCTCGACCGCGCGAGCCTGTTCAAGAAGACTCCGGAATACGCCCCACCCGTCACGGACCGCACCGTCTGCCGAGACGAGAGGACGGTGAGCGCCGTCGTCACCGTGACCGCCCCGCGGGAAGGGCTGACCATCGGGTTGACGAAGGCGGGGCAGTACCCGGTTCCGTCGGGCTTCAACAAGGACGACATCGCGAAGGTCATCCTCGTCTCGGGAACCGTCGTCTCGCTCTCGACCGCCCTCGCTTCGGGGACCGGCGCGGCAGCGGGCACGGCCGCGGCAGCCACGGGCGGCCTCTCGACCGGGGCGATCGTCGGCATCGCGGCCGGCGCGGTGGCGGTCGGCGTCGGGGTCGCAGTGGCGGCGAACAACAACGGCAACGACACTCCCAACGGCAATCCGACGATCGGGACGGCCAGCGTCACGCCGCTCTACGGCTCCGTCCCGCTCCAGGTGGCGGCAACCGCGACGGCCTCCGACCCGGACGGCAACACGCTCACGTACACGTGGAACTTCGGCGCCGGTTCGGCGACGGGGGCCACGACGAGCTTCACCTACCAGTCCGCCGGCACCTTCACGGTCTCCCTGACGGTGACGGACGGCCAGGGGGGGACGGCGACGAATGCGAACGTGGCGACCGTCAAGGTCGACCCGCAGGGGACGCCGCAGTACCTGACCGGCCTCGCGAGCTGGTCGGGCGACGCCGACCTCGACGTGAGGATCGCGGGCCCGGGAGGGATCGACGTCGCGACGCAGCCAGGCGGGCGGAAGATCCCGGCGGGCTGCACCGTCGGGAACCGGACGGAGAGCGTCATCTACGAGGGCAACCGCCTCCCGCCCGGCACCTACACGCTCTACGTGAAGCATGCGGCCACCTGCACCGGGAGCCCCGCCACGGCCCGCTTCAGCTACACGGCCCAGGCCACGTCCGGCAGCAAGTGCGCCGGGCTCCTCGACGTCGCCCCGGGAGCCGAGGTCCAGGCCTGCACCTTCACCTTCCCGTAAGGCCGCGTTCGCGGCAGGCTCCTGACGACTCGTCCGCGGGAGGCGGGGTACCATCGCGGCATGGTTCCGTCTCCCGCGCATCTCCTCGTCATCGGCGACGAGCTCGCCCTCTCCTGGAAGGACGGCTCCGAGAGCTACCTGAAGCTCCGGGATGTCCGCCGCCTCTGTCCATGTGCCGGCTGCGCGGGCGAGCGCGACCTCTTCGGACGTCTCGCGAAGCCCCCTCAGAAGCCGTACACGCCTGCCTCGTTCGAGGTCGTCGCGACGACGCCGATCGGCGGCTACGCCGTCCAGATCTTCTGGAAAGACGGCCACAACGACGGCCTCTATCCCTGGACGAAGCTCAAGGAGTGGGCCGACAACCCGCCGGAGCTTCCGCCCCTCGAGGTCAAGACCCTCCTGCCGACGCTCTGACCGGGGGAGAAGCCGGGAGACCGGGAGACCGGGGACGGGGAGAGATCGAGAGACCGAGCTTCACCGTGACGTCGCTTCGGCAGGGGGCCGCGTGCGGGGCGGTGCGTCTCACGGCCGCCTGCTCCGCGCGGCCGACCCGCTTCCGAGCTCGCTGCGGCCGGGCGGGGGGCCCGCGCGAACTCCTCGCTTCGCTCGTCAAACACGCGCGCGGGCCTGATCCCCGCCCGGTCCTCGCGAGCTCGAGCGGGTCCCCGGCCGTGCTCAGGGGCGGCTCGCGAGACGCACCACCCCACCCGCGGCCGGCGAGCTTCAGCGATCGGTTGGGAGCCGCTTTCAGCGGCAGCGCGAGGGAGCGCCACGCGAATGCCTGAGCGCATAGGGGCCTTCGTTGAATGCCCCTGGCAGACCGTAAAAGAGACCTGGCCCCATCGGCGGCCCATCGACCCTTCCCGCGTGACCAGGGTTCTTCATTGCCAGGGCACTGAGCGGGGGGGAGGGGTGTCCCGCGAGCGGCGTCCGAGCACGCGCGGGCCCCACGGTCGCGAGCAGGCCGCCGGATCAGGCGACGCGCGTGCAACGAGGCCGCGTGTGGGGCGGGCCCCGGAAGGCTTCCGCCCCGGCGGGCCGCGCAGTGGAGCCGATGCGGGTCGCTCGCGCGCAGGAGCCGCCGTGGGATACCCCTCCCACCCGCGATTCGCGAGGTGGCCTGACGTCGTCGTCTCTCCGGTCTCTCCGGTCTGTCTGTTACTCGGGGACGGGGCAGAGGAGGAGAGGGCCGGCCCTTTCGGACCGGCCCTCGGATTCACGTCGATCGGCCGCGCGGGGCGGCCCGTGCTTTCGTCAGGTCCCCGCGAACTGGACGCCCTCGAAGACGAGGGTCGGGGTCTTCATGGAGGAGTAGGGGTAGGGGTCGTTGCCGACGGCGGCGAGCTTCTTCCAGAACTCGAGGTGGTTGCCGGAGATGTTCATCTCGCCGACCGGCTCGGCGATCTTGCCGCCGCGGACGCGGAAGCCCTGGACGCCGAGGGAGAAGTCGCCGGTGAGGCCGTTCGAGTTGCCGCCGAGGAAGCCGGTGACGAGGATGCCGTCCTTCATCGCGGCGAGAAGCGCTGCCTGGTCCTTGTCGCCGAGCGTCCAGACGACGTTCGACGGGCCGGCGGTGGTCGGCGCCATCTGGAGCTTCTTCCCGTAGTAGGTGTCGATGTAGTAGGCCTTGAGGACGCCGGCCTCGATGACCGGCATCCGCTTCGCGGCGATCCCCTCGCCGTCGAAGAGTCGCGAGCCGAATCCCTTCGGGACGAGCGGGTCGTCGACGAGGGTGAGGAGGGGGCTCGCGATCGCCTGGCCGAGCTTGCCCTCGAGGAACGAGCGCTTCTGCTGCAGCGCGCCGCCCGAGAGGGGGCCGAGGAGGTAGGCGGGGAGGCGGCCCGCCGCGCGGTTCTCGACGGCCATCGTCATCACGGCCGACTCGCCCTTCTTCGCCCCGAGGCGCGAGAGGGCCCGCTCGGCGGCTTCGCGGCCGACCTGGGCGGCTTTCGGCACCTCCGCGACGAAGCGCGAGCCCCCGTAGGCGTAGTCCTCCGGCTTGCGGCCGTCGGGGTCCTTCACGCTCGCCTCGGCCGAGATGAAGAACGACGTGTCGCGGCGCGCGCCGGAGAAGCCGTTCGAGGTGACGCGCCAGGTCTCGGAGAGCGTGTCGCTGAAGTTCGAGGTGACGGAGAGGATCGCCTCGGCGCCCTTGACGGAGCGGGCGGCGGCCTCGATCTCCTTCGCGACGGCGCGGCGTTGCTCGGGGGTCACGGTGGAGTACTTCGGGTCCTCGAGGAGGAGGTCGGCCTTCGCCTGCCCTTCGTAGAGCTTCGGGTCGGGCAGGGTCCGGAAGGGGTCCTTCGCGAGGGCCCGGGTGAGGACGACGGAGTCGCCGATGAAGGTGTCGAGCGCCTCGGGCCTCAGGTCGCTCGTCGAGACGTTCGAGTAGCGGCCGTCGACGTAGAGCGTGAGGCCGAGGCCGCGGGTCGTCGCCTCGTCGATCTGCTCCAGCTTCCCGTCGCGCCACTTCACGTTGACCTCGCGGACGCGGTAGGTGCGCGCGGAGGCCTCCTGGGCCCCCTTTCCGAGAGCGGCCTTCACGGCGGCGTGGGCGGCGGCGAGCATGTCCTGCTGTGCCATGGTGCTCACCTCAACCCTGCTTCCCGCGTCCGCCGACGGTGATCGACGCGACGCGCACGGTGGGAATGCCCTGCGAGACCGGGACCGACTGGCCGTCCTTGCCGCACGTCCAGCCTCCCTCGTCGATGACGAGGTCGTCGGCGACCATGTCGATCTTCTCGAGGACCTTCGGGCCGTTGCCGATGATGTTGACGTCCTTGATCGGGGTCGTGAGCTTGCCGTCCTCGATGAGGAAGCCGTTCTTGACGTAGAAGGTGAAGTCGCCCGCGCCGATCTGCACCTGGCCGTTCGTGAAGTTCGTGCAGTAGATCCCCTTCTTCACCGACGCGATGATCTCTTCCTTCTTGTGGGGCCCCGGGAGCATGTAGGTCGCGCGCATGCGCGGCAGGGGCGCGTAGCGGTAGCTCTCGCGCCGCCCGTTGCCGGTCGGCTTGACCTTGTAGTGCTTCGCGGAGATCGAGTCGTGGAGGTAGGTCGTCAGGATGCCGTTCTCCACGAGCATCGTCTTGCCGACCGGGTTGCCCTCGTCGTCGACGTTGATCGCACCGCGGGCGGCGGCGAGCGTCCCCTCGTCGACGATGTTGACGAACTTGTTCGCGACCGGCTTGCCGATCCGGTCGGAGAAGATGGAGACCCCCTTGCGGTTGAAGTCGGCCTCCATGCCGTGGCCGATCGCCTCGTGGAGGAGGATCCCGGAGGCCCCGGCGCCCAGGACGACCGGCATCTCGCCGGCCGGCGGGGTGACGGCGTCGAAGAGGACGACCGTCCGCGAGACGGCCTCCCTGACCATCCGGTCGAGCTTCTCGGGCGAGTAGAAGCCGATGTCGGCGCGGCCGGCGACGTTGTAGCCGTTCGTCTCCTTCTTCCCGTCCTGCTCGGCGACGCAGGAGAGGTAGAGGCGCGTCATCGGCTGGAGGTCCTCGACGATCCGGCCGTTCGAGTCGGCGATCAGGATCGCGCCCGCCTCGTCGCCGAAGCTGACGTTGACCTTGCGGATCCGCTTGTCGGCCGCGAGGACCTTCTCGTTGAGGCCCGGAGAGGAGCGGCAGCTTCTGCTGCGGCCGCACGTCTTCCCAGCGGGTCTTCACGGGGTAGCGGGCGGGAAGGGCGGCGCCGAGCGCGAGCCCCTTCGGACCGGGCGTCGCCGGGCCGTCGGCGATCGCGGCGGCCGTCTTCGCGGCCTGGACGAGCGCCTCGGGGGTGAGGTCTTCCGTGTAGGCGTAGCCGGTCTGGTCGCCCTTGACGGCGCGGACCCCGACGCCGAGCTCGACGGACGTCGAAGCCCGGTTCACCTCGCCGTCCTCGAGGCCGAGGCCGTTGGAGACGCGGTGCTGGAAGAAGAGGTCGGCGTAGTCGGCGCCGCGCGAGAGGGCGGCCGAGAGGCCGTCCCGCAGCATCTTCTCCGTCACGCCGAAGCGGGCGAAGTAGCCGATGCCCTCGGTCGGGCCGGCAGCCGCCGCGGCAGCGGAGGAGAGGTTGAACAGGGCGTCGGGAAGGGCGGCTCCGGCGAGCGTCGCCGCCCCGAGACCGATCAGCTTTCGTCGCGACATCCCAGGATTGTCAGGCATGCGTCCAGTCCTCCTCGCTCAAGGGGGTGTGTCAGGGAGTCACAGCATGGGTCGATACGCAGGCAGGCGCAACGCCCCAGCTACGGGTCGGGGGCCGAAAGGTTTCATCGCGGGATCCGAAGGGCGTCCGTGCAAACCCTTCCACGGTCCCCGGGGCCGTTGGGGCGTGGGATGATCTCGGCCCCATCGTGATGACCATCCCTTCCGAGGAGCGCTCCCGCATGAAACAGATTCCGACGGACCTCGTTCCGGCCTTCCTCCTCGCCTGCGCGCTCGCCGCCGTCCTCGTTCCGCGGGGCGCCTCCGCCGAGAGCCGCCTCGCCTACCCGCCGACGCGGACCGTCGACGCGAAGGACGTCCTGCACGGGGTGACGGTCCCCGACCCGTACCGCTGGCTCGAGGACGCCTCCTCCCCCGAGGTGAAGGCGTGGATGACGGCGCAGGACGACCTCGCCCGCACGGAGCTCGGAAAGCTCCCGGTCCGCGCGAAGCTCCTCGCGCGCCTGAAGGAGCTGGCCTACGTCGACTCGGTCTCCGCGCCGGTCCGGCGCGGTGCCTTCACGTTCCTCTCGAGGCGCCACGCGACGAAGGAGAAGTCCGTCGTCTACTGGAAGGAAGGGAAGGGCGGCGAGGAGAAGGTCCTCTTCGACCCGAACACCTGGTCGAAGGACGGGAGCGCCTCCCTCGGCGACTGGCAGCCGTCGTGGGACGGCACGCGCGTCGCCTACCAGGTGAAGGCGAACAACTCCGACGAGGCGACGCTCCGGGTCGTCGACGTGGCGACCGGAAAAGTCTCCGATGTCGACGTCATCGAAGGGGGCAAGTACGCGAGCGCGTCGTGGACGCCCGACGGGAGCGGCTTCTACTACACCTGGCTCCCGACCGACCCGAAGATCCCGGTGGATGAACGCCCCGGATACCAGGAAGTCCGCTTCCACCGCCTCGGGGAGGACCCGAAGCAGGACCGTGTCGTTCACGGACGCCTCGGCGACCCGACCGCGTTCATCGCCGCAACCGTGTCGCGCGACGGTCGCTGGCTCGTCCTCTCCGTCCAGCACGGGTGGTCGTCGACGGACGTCTCCTTCCGCGACCTGGCGGACCCGAAGCAGGCCGACCGCTGGACGCCGCTCGTCGTCGGGACGGAGTCCCACTGGAGCGTCGAGGTCTTCCGCGACCGGTTCTACGTGATGACGGACGACGGCGCCCCCCGGGGGCGGGTCTTCGAAGTCGACCCCGCGCGTCCCGCCCGGAAAGGCCTGGCGCGAGGTCGTCCCCGAGCGCCCCGACGCCACGATGGCGGGGGTGGCGGTCCTCGGAGGCCGGCTGGCGCTCAACTACCTGAAGGACGCCTCTTCGCTCCTGGAGGTCCGCGAGCTCGGCGGCGCGCTCGTGCGCGAGGTGAAGCTGCCCTCCCTCGGGACCGTCGGGGGGCCGTCGGGCCTGGCCGACGACGACGAGGCGTACTTCACGTTCGAGTCCTACACGACGCCGCGCGAGATCTACTCGATGTCGATGAAGACGGGGAGGCTCGACCTCTTCGCGAAGCTGAACGTCCCGGTCGACCCGTCGGCCTACGTCGTCGAGCAGGTCTTCTTCCCGTCGAAGGACGGGACGAAGGTCTCGATGTTCCTCGTCCACCGCAAGGACCTGAAGCGGGACGGGAAATCCCGCGCGATTCTCTACGGCTACGGCGGTTTCCAGGTGAGCGAGACGCCGTACTTCTCGGCCCTCCTCTATCCGTGGCTCGAGGAAGGGGGCGTCTGGGCGGTGGTCAACCTCCGCGGCGGCGGCGAGTACGGCGAGGAGTGGCACAAGGGCGGGATGCTCCTGAAGAAGCAGAACACCTTCGACGACTTCCTCGCGGCCGCCCGCTGGCTCTCGAAGGAGAAGGTGACGAGCGCCGACCGGCTCGCGATCTACGGAGGCTCGAACGGCGGGCTCCTCGTGGGCGCCGCGATGACGCAGGACCCGAAGCCCTTCTCCGCGGTCCTCTGCGCGGTGCCGCTCCTCGACATGGTGCGCTACCACCTCTTCGGCTCCGGGCGGACCTGGATCGGCGAGTACGGCTCGGCGTCCGACCCGAAGCAGTTCGAGGCCCTCCGGGCCTATTCCCCCTACCACGCCGTGAAGAAGGGAACCGCCTACCCCGCGACGCTCCTCCTCTCGGCCGACAGCGACGACCGCGTCGACCCCATGCACGCCCGCAAGTTCGCGGCCGCGCTCCAGGCGGCGACGACGGGCGGGCCGGTTCTCCTCCGGATCGAAAGAAACGCCGGTCACGGCGGAGCCGACATGGTGAAGGCATCGGTCGAGACCCGCGCCGACGAGTACGCCTTCGTCCTCGCGCACACGAAAGGGAACTGAAACGTCATGAGAACGCGCACGACTCTCCTCGCTCTCACCCTCGCCATCACCTTCCCCGCCGCCGCACAGGAGAAGGCTCCCGCGAAGGCCGCCGCCGACACGAAACCCGCGGCCACGAAGCCCGGGAAGGCCGCTGGCGCTGCGGCAGCGGCCACGGACAAGAAGAAGGACCCCTACTCGGCCGACTCGTTCGCGGGTCTCGAGCTGCGCGACATCGGGCCCGCCGTCACCTCGGGACGGATCGGCGACCTGGCCATTGACCCGGTCCGCAAGGGGACCTACTACGTCGCCGTCGCCTCGGGCGGCGTCTGGAAGACGACGAACTGGGGGACCACCTTCGAACCGGTCTTCGACTCCGAGGGCTCCTTCTCCATCGGCTGCGTGACGCTCGACCCGACGAACACCCTCGTCGTCTGGGTCGGAACGGGAGAGAACAACAGCCAGAGGAGCGTCGGGTTCGGCGACGGCGTCTACCGCTCTTCCGACGGCGGGAAGACCTGGGAGAACGTCGGGCTGAAGGCCTCGGAGCACATCGGAAAGATCCTCGTCCACCCGAAGGACGGAAAGACGGTCTACGTCGCTGCCCAGGGACCGCTGTGGGCCGACGGCGGCGACCGGGGCCTCTACAAGACGACGGACGGCGGAAAGACGTGGAAGGCCGTCCTGACGATTTCCGACAAGACCGGCGTCAGCGACGTCTGGATGGACCCGCGGGACCCCGAGGTCCTCTACGCCGCCGCCTACCAGCGCCGCCGGCACGTCTTCACGCTCATCAACGGCGGTCCGGAGAGCGGCATCCACAAGTCGACCGACGGCGGGGCGACCTGGACGAAGCTGACGAACGGCCTCCCGAAGGGGGACGTGGGCCGGATCGGCCTCGCCATCCCGCCGGCGGCGCCCGACACGGTCTACGCCCTCGTCGAGGCGCGCGGAAAGGACGGCGGCTTCTACCGCTCGCTCGACGGCGGAATGAGCTGGGAACGGCGCGGAGAGTATGCGACGACGTCGGCGCAGTACTACCAGGAGCTCGTCCCCGACCCGAAGGACGCCAACCGCGTCTACTCGATGGACACCTACATGCAGGTGACGGACGACGGCGGGAAGACGTGGCGGAAGGCGGGCGAGAAGGCCAAGCACGTCGACAACCACGCCCTCTGGATCGACCCGGAGAACACGGACCACCTCCTGAACGGCAACGACGGCGGCATCTACGAGTCGTGGGACCGTTGCGAGACCTGGCAGTTCAAGACGAACCTCCCGGTGGCGCAGTTCTACCGGGTGGCGGTCGACGACGCGAAGCCCTTCTACAACGTCTACGGCGGAACGCAGGACAACACCACCCTCGGCGGGCCTTCGCGGACCGACAACGTTCACGGCATCCTGAACGAGAACTGGTTCGTCACGCAGGGCGGCGACGGCTTCTTCGCCGCGATCGAGCCGGGGAACCCCGACATCGTCTACTCCGAGGCGCAGCACGGCGCCCTCGTGAGGTTCGACCGGAAGACGGGCGAGCAGGTCGACATCCAGCCGCAGGCGGGGCCGAACGACGCGGCCCTGCGCTGGAACTGGGACTCGCCGCTGATCATCTCGCCCCACTCGCCGACGCGGCTCTGGTTCGCGGCGCAGAGGATCTTCCGGAGCGAGGACCGCGGGAACAGCTGGAAGGCCGTCAGCCCCGACCTGACGCGGCAGGTCGACCGGAACCGCCTCCCGGTCATGGGGCGCGTCTGGAGCGTCGACGCGGTCGCCAAGAACGCCTCGACGTCGTTCTTTGGAAACATCGTCTCTCTCGTCGAGAGCCCGAAGAAGGCGGACCTCGTCTACGCGGGGACGGACGACGGTCTCGTCCAGGTGACGGAGGACGGCGGCGGGAGCTGGCGGAAGGTCGCCTCGTTCCCGGGCGTTCCGGAAATGACCTACGTCGCCGACCTCGCGGCCTCGCCGCACGAGGCGGACGCCGTCTACGCGGCCTTCGACAACCACAAGCGGGGCGACTTCAAGCCCTACCTCCTGAAGAGCGCGGACCGCGGGAAGAGCTGGACCTCGATCGCCGGGGACCTCCCCGCGCGCGGGACGGTCTACACCGTGGCCGAGGACCCGAAGAAGCCGGGCCTCCTCTACTGCGGGACGGAGTTCGGCCTCTTCTTCACGCACGACGGCGGGAAGAAGTGGGTCCAGCTGAAGGGCGGGATGCCGACGATCAACGTCCGCGACCTCGCCTTCCAGGAGCGCGAGAACGACCTCGTCGTCGCGACGTTCGGCCGCGGCTTCCGGATCCTCGACGACGTGACGCCGCTTCGCCTCGCGACGCCGGAGACGCTCGCGAAGGAGGCGACGCTCTTCCCGGTCCGCGACGCGTGGGCCTACGTCCCGAGGGTCCCGTACGGCCTCAAGGGGAAGGCGTTCCTCGGCGAGTCCTTCTACACCGCTGCGAACCCGCCGTTCGGGGCCGTCTTCACGACGTACCTCAAGGAAGACCTGAAGGGCCGGAAGAAGGCTCGTCAGGAGGCGGAGAAGGAGAAGGCGAAGAAGGGGGAGGACGTCCTCTACCCGACATGGGCCGACCTCCGCGCCGAGGACCGCGAACAGGAGCCGTCGCTTCTCCTGACCGTCGTCGACGAGACGGGGAACGTCGTGCGGCGCCTGACCGCCCCGGCGAAGGCGGGTTTCGCGCGCATCGCCTGGGACCTCCGCACCCCGGCCGCAAATCCGACGCAGCTGAAGGAGCCGGAGGAGGACCCGTGGAGTCCCGGTCCGCGCGGTCCGATGGTGGCGCCGGGAACCTACCGGGTCTCTCTCTCGAAGAAGGTGGACGGCGTCGTCACCCCGCTCGGAGAGCCGCAGTCCTTCGCGGTCGTCCCTCTCGGCGCGTCGTCGCTCGGGCCCGTCGATCGCGCCGCGGTCCTGGCGTTCTCGAAGAAGACGGCCCGCGTCCAGCGCGCGGCCCTCGGCGCCGTCGAGGCGGCGAAGGAGGCGAAGACGCGCATCGACCACCTCGAGAAGGCGCTTCTCGACACGCCGGCCGCCGGCCCCGAGCTCCTCGCCGAAGCGCGGAGGCTCAGGATCGCCCTCGCCGACCTCGACGTCGTCCTGAACGGAGATTCGACTCTCGGAAAGCGGAACGAGCCGGCCTTGCCGGGCCTCGTCGACCGCGTGCAGACCGTCGTCTCGGGGCACTGGTCGACGACGACGGCGCCGACCGCGACGCAGGAGCGCGAGGTGGAGACCGCTGCATCGGGCCTCGAGACGGCGCTCGCGACGCTCCGCTCGATCGTGAAGGACCTGTCGGCCCTCGAGGCGAAGGCCGAAGCGGCCGGAGCGCCCTGGACGCCGGGGAGGATCCCGGAGCTGCGGTAGGCCGAGCCGGCGGGACAGCGCGCCGGGGCGCGTGGGGAAGCCCCCTACGCGCCCCGGGCGCGAGCCCCCAGCTTTCGGAGGGCGCCGGTCCAGAGCTCCGCTTCCCGCGCCGTCGGCCGGGCGCGAAGGAGCGGCGAGAAGAGCTCGAGAAGGACGGCGTCGTCATCGCGCCCGAGGTACCCCGAGGCGGCCAGCGCGGCCGCCAGCTCTTCGCGGAGTCGCCGCAGGGCGGGCGCCCCGGCCGGTGCGGCCTCCGTCTTCCCGGCTCGCGGGGAGGAGCCTCCCGCCGCCAGGAGCGCGAGCGAAGCCGCCACGGCCTGCGCGAGGTTGAGGACGGGAAAGCCGGGGCGCGTCGGGATGGAGAGACGCCCCGATGCGCGGCGCACCTCGTCGGTCGTCAGGCCGGACCGCTCGGGGCCGAAGGCGAGAACGAGGCGTCCGTCCCGCGCCGCCCGCCGCGCCGCGGCCCAGGTCCAGGCCGGCGGGAGGCCGCGAACACTCCGACCGCGGAGGGACGTGAGGGCGACGACGGCGCGGGCGCCCTCTTCGGCCTCCTCCCAGTCGGCGAGGCGGACGGCGCCGTCGAGGAGGTCTTCGGCCCCGGAGGCGAAGGCCCGGGCATCCTCGTGCGAGGCGTCGGCCCGCGGGTCGAGCAGGAAGAGCCCCGCGCCGAACGCCTTGCAGGCCCGCGCGGCCGAGCCGAGGTTTCCGGGGCTGTGGGGCCTCGCGAGGAGGACGTCGACGCTCACGGCCGCATCATCTTCCAAAGGCGAGGGCGTCTCGTCCAGAATGCCGTCCATGGCACGTGAGAGAACCGAAGGCGAGCAGAAAGCCGTCGAGACGATCCTGAGGGCCCTCGCCCACAACCTCCAGCGCCTTCAGGAGGAAGCGGAGATGCAGGCGCTGCGGGGCGAGGTCGAACCCGGCGTGCAGAAGGGGCTCGCCATGGCGCTGCGCGAGACGAACAACATGCTCCCGCGCCGCAAGAGGGTGAAGTGACCTGGGCGGGCGAGGCCATGAGCGAGGCGACGAGGAAGATCGACGCGGCGGCCGCGGGCCTCGACGTTCCCCACGCCGGGGGCACCGGGGAGCTCGTTCCGCTCGATCCGGACCACCCGGGTTTCAAGGACCCGGTCTACCGCGCCCGGCGCAACGCCATCGCGAAGCTGGCCCTCGAGTACAAGGACGGAGCTCCCCTGCCGCACGCCGAGTACACCGAGAAGGAGCATTCCGTCTGGCGGACGGTGTGGGAGCACCTGGCTCCCCTCCACGAGAAGTCCGCGTGCCGGGAGTGGAAGGAGAGTTCCGCAGCGCTTTCCCTCGACCGCGAACGGGTGCCGCAGCTGGCCGACGTGAACGAGGCGCTGAAGCGGGGCGCGGGGTTCCGGATGCTCCCGGTCGCGGGTCTCGTCTCGGGACGGATGTTCCTCGGGATGATGGGGAAGGGCGTCTTCCTCTCGACGCAGTACATGCGCCACCACTCGGTGCCGCTCTACACGCCCGAGCCCGACGTCGTCCACGAGCTCGTGGGGCACGCGGCGAGCCTTTTCCACCCCGGGATCGTGAAGCTCTCCCGCCGCTTCGGCGAGGCCGCCTGGCGCGTCGACGACGCGGCGTTGAAGCGCCTCGAGTACCTCTACTGGTACACGCTCGAGTTCGGCCTCGTGGAGGAGGACGGCGCGCGCAGGGCGGTCGGCGCGGGGCTCCTGTCGTCGTTCGGCGAGCTCGGGGACTTCGAGAGTCACGCCGAGATCCGGCCGCTCGACTGCGACGAGGCGGCGTCGATCCCCTACGACCCGACGCAGTACCAGAAGGTCCTCTTCGTCTCGCCCTCCTTCGGGCGGATGGTGGAGGACGTCTCTGCGTGGCTCGAGCGGCAGTGACGTGCCTCCGATGCCGCGGTTCATCGACCTTTCGCCGCCGCTCTCGTCGCGCCTGGCCGTCTGGCCGGGAGACGTGGCGTTCTCGAGGGACGTGACGTCTCACCCGGACGGGACGACGTTTTCCTCGATCGCGACGACGCTCCACATCGGTTCCCACGCCGACGCGCCTCTCCACATGGTGCCCGGCGCTCCCGCGATCGACGCCATACCGCTCGCGACCTGGATCGGCCCCTGTCAGGTCGTCGAGGCGCGAGTCGGGCCGCGGGGGCGTGTCCGTCTCGAGGACCTCGCCGAGTCGCCGTCCGCGCCACGCCTCCTCGTGAAGACCGGGACATTCCACGATCGCGAGAGGTTCACGGGCGACTTCGCGGGGCTGGATCCGTCGCTCGTCGCCGACCTGGCGGCCCGGGGCGTCGTCCTGGTCGGGATCGACACGCCGTCCGTCGACCCCTTCGAGGACGAGGCGTTCGAGACGCACCGCGCGCTCGTCCGCGAAGGGATCGCCTGGCTCGAGGGGCTCGTCCTCGCGGACGTCGCCCCGGGCCGTTACGACCTCGTCGCCCTGCCTCTGCGGATCGAGGGGGGCGACGGCTCCCCGGTGCGCGCGGTCCTCGTCGCGCCCTGAGGGTCCCGGTCTTTCCGCCACGGACCCGAAAAGCTGCGAAAATCAGGGGTTGGGCATGCAAAGCGTCGATCGCCTGAAGCGCCAGATGCTGCGCGACGCCGTCCGGGAAAACCTGGAGGTGATCGAGGGCCGTGCCCCGGCGGGCCTTCGGAGGGAGGGGCGGCGGGCGCGGACCGCCTTCCGCGCCGCAGCGCTGGTGGGCGTGCCCCTCGCCCTCTTCGCGTCGATCAACGCCTTCTCCGGCGGCGGGACCTCCTCGCCCGAGGTCGTCGTCGTCGCGCAGCGGACGGTCGCGCCGCCGGCGTCCGAGCCGGGCCTGGAAGCCGTCTCCTGGCCCGCGCCGAAGTCGATCGACCCCACCCTCTTCCACCTCGACGTGAAGACGATCGTCCTCGACGCCGGGCACGGAGGGACGGATCCCGGTGCCGACGCCGGCGACGGCCTCGTCGAGAAGGGCATCGCGCTCGACATCGCCGAAAGGGTCCGGGGCAAGCTCCTCGGCGGCCTCTTCCGGGTCGTGATGACGCGCGAGGGCGACGAGACCGTCTCGCTCAGGGAGCGGGCCCGCCGGGCCCGCGAGGCGAACGGAGACGTCGTCGTCTCGATCCACCTGAACTCGATCCCGCGGCCGGACGAGGGCGGCATCGAGACGTACTACCTCGGACCCACCGACGACCCGGCGATCCGGCAGCTCGCGAGCGCCGAGAATCGCTCGTCGGGCTATTCTCTTTCGGATTTCAGGGGACTTCTGGAGGGTGTCTACGTGGACGTGCGCCAGGCGGAATCGAGGAAGCTCGCGGAGTCGGTCCAGGGCGAGCTCGTCTCCTCCCTCCGCAAGATCACACCCGGGGTCGGGGACCGGGGCGTCAAGAGCGCCCCGTTCGTCGTCCTCATCGCTTCCGAGATGCCGGGAATTCTCGCGGAGGTCTCCTGCGTCTCGCACGCGGAGGAGGCGCGCCTCCTGCGGGACGAGGCGTTCCGGGAAGCCATCGCCGAGGCGCTCGCGCGGGGAGTGCGCGCCTGGGCGGACGCACGAAACCTCGCGGGAGCGGGAAGGAGCGGGAACGGATGAGCGGCAAGAAGGACGTCCTCCACGTCGGGATCGACCTCGGAACGTCGCGCAGCGCGATCGCGGCGTCGAACGGGGAGCGCCACGTCGTGGAGAGCTACGTCGGCTGGCCCGTCGACATGGTCGCCCGCAAGGTCGTGAAGAAGGCGGTCCTCTTCGGGCACGAGGCGCTCGAGAACCGTCCGATGCTCGACCTGCACCGCCCGCTGGAGAGGGGCCTCATCAAGGAAGGCTCGCCCAAGGCCGAGGCCGCCGTGCGGGAGCTCCTCGCACACCTCATCGAGAGGGCGGGCGGGGCCGGCAAGACCGTCCACGCGGTCGTCGGGGTCCCGGCCGAGGCGATGCGCGTCTCCCGGCAGCACCTGCGCAACGCCGTGAAAGGGGTGGCCGACAGCCTGCTCCTCGTCTCGGAGCCGTTCGCGGTGGCCTACGGGATGGACGCCCTCCTCCACACGATGATCATCGACATCGGCGCCGGGACGAGCGACTTCTGCGTGATGAACGGCCGCTACCCGACCGACGACGACCAGCGGACGCCTCACCCACGCGGGCGACTCGGTCGACGAGCAGCTCGTCCTCCAGATCCGCACCCGCCACCCCGAGGCGAACTTCTCGATCCACATGGTGCGCGACTGGAAGGAGAAGTTCAGCTTCGTCGGCGAGCCGAAGGGGCCCGTCGTCGTGGAGGCGCCGGTCCGCGGAAAGCCGACGAGCCTCGAGATCACCGCCGAGATGAAGAAGGCCTGCGAGAGCCTCGTCGGGCCGCTCTCGGAGACGATGCTCGACCTCCTCTCGCGCGTCGACCCGGAGTACCAGCAGCGCGTGAGGAGCAACGTCGTCCTGGCGGGTGGCGGGTCGCAGATCCCCGGCCTCGCCGCGGCGCTCGAGCGGACGCTCGAAGACGTGGGCGGGGGGAAGGTCCGCGTCGTGGAGGATCCCGTCTACGCCGGAGCGAACGGCTCCCTGGCCATCGCCGCGGACGCCCCGGAGGGCGACTGGGAGCGCCTGGCGGGATGAGCGGAGAAGACCTCACCTCTTCGCGCGCGAGGCGCATGCTCCCGTCGGTCTCCGAGGTCCTGAGGGAGCTGACGGCCCGTGCGCCGATCGAGCCCGAGATCGCCTTCCGCGCGGCGAGGGAGGTCTGTGCCGAGGAGCTGAAGCGGATCCGCGATGCCGGGGGAGAGAGCGTTCCCCTGGAAGACCTCGTCCAGCGCGCGTTCCTTCTGGCGACGGGGGCCGCGCTTTCCGAGGCGCCTCCCCCGCCTTCGCCGCTCTTCGTCCCTCCGCATCCTCCCGTGCCGGAGCCGGCGGAGGTCGCGACGCGCCGGCCCCTGAAGCTTCCCCCGAGGCCGAGGATCCGTTCAGCGAGACGACGGGGGCGATGGACCTGCGCTGGGATCGCGATGGACGCGAGCCCTTCAGCGAGACGCCCGCCACCGGCGGACCCGCCGGGAGCGAGCCCGAGGGAGAGGCCGAACCGGTCGAAGAAGCCCGCCCGGGCCCTCTCCTGTTCGAGACGGAGCCGACTCCGGCGGGACAGGAGGTCCCGATCCCGTTCGCTCTCCCCGCGGAAGAGGAGCCGGCTGTCGCAGAGCCGGAACCGGAGTCGGAGCTTACGGCGATTCTCACTTCGGAGCCCGACTCGGCAGAAGGTCCGGGGAACGAGACCCTCACTCGCCTGTCGCGGGAAGCCGAGTCGATGGATCTCAACGCCGTCTTCCCGAAGGACCCCGCGCCCGCCGCCGTGCCGTTCGCCCTCGCGAGGGAGGACGGAGAAGAGCAGCGGACTGCCGGGGGCCCTGGACCCGGGTCCGAGCCGGAGCCGTTCGAAGACGACGAGGACACCGTCCTGACGATTCCGCGAGGAGGCCGTACCGGTCGAGGTGAGGATGAGGGCGGGTCTCGCGTCGGGCTCATCCTCGGGACCGTCGCGGTTCTCATCGCGCTGGCCGGTCTCGGCTATCTCCTCGTCGGACTCTGGGTCGAACGGAGCGCGGCCCCCCCGCCTGTGGCCGTGGCGAGGCCGCGGCCCACGGCGGCGCCCACGCCCGCGCAGGAGCCGATTCCCGCCGCGGGGACCGCCGAGACTCCGGCGCCCGCGTCCTCGCCGTTGGCCGAGGCGACGCAGCAGCCCGCCGAGGCGACCGCCGTTCCCACGCCGATGACGCAGGCGCTTCCCCCTCCCGCCCGCGGCCCCGCTCCGGCGCCCGTTCCCGTGTCGACCGCTCCGGTCCCGCCGGCGCAGGCGGCCGCCCCTGTCCGCCAGAGCAGGGACGGGCTCATCGTGACCAAGGACCGGGCAGGACAGGCGCAGATCTTCTCGATTCACTTCACGTCGTACAAGGACCGTGCGGCCGCGGAGCGCGACCTCAAGAGAATCCAGGGGCTCGTCGGGCGCGAGGGCTACGTCGCCGAGGTCGACCTCGGCGAGAAAGGCGTCTGGCAGCGGGTCATGGTCGGCGCCTTCGCGACGGCCCAGGACGCCAAGGCCGTGCGCGAGGAGCTCGCGGCGAAGGGGACGCGCGACATGGGCTGGGTCTATCGCGTCGTCGGACCGTAGCAGCCGGAATGCCGTCGAGGGTGGCGCGGGTGCGGCGTTTTCGGGCGCTCACCCGCGCGCAAACAGAGGGGAGCTACGGGTTCGTCTGCCAGAGCTCGAGCGACGTCGGCAGGACGCGAACGTCGAGCTTCAGGAGACCGACGATCGCCTGCGCGACGTCCTCGGGTCGGATCGCCTTCGCGGGGTCCTTCAGGAAATCCCCCCGGCGGGCCATGTCCGTGGCGACGGTCGAGGGGAGGATGCACGTGACTCGGACGTCGTGCCCGCGGACGTCCTGGAGCATCGCCTCGGACAGGCCGGCCAGGCCGAACTTCGAGGCGCAGTAGGCCGCTCCCCCGGCGAACCCCCGGCGGGCCGCGGTCGAGGCGACGTTGACGACGTGGCCCCGGCGGCGGCTCTTCATTCCGGGCAGGATCGCGCGCGCCATGAGGAATGGCCCTCGCAGGTTCACGGCGATCGTGTGGTCGAAGACCAGGGCGTCGAGCCGGTCCACCGGTCCGTGCGTGTAGACGCCGGCGTTGTTGACGAGAACGTCGATCGGGCCGAGCTGCTGCTCGGCGGCCGCGACGCAGCGCGAGACGCTGCCCTCGTCGGAGACGTCGCCCGGCAGGACGGCGCTCCTCACGCCGAGCGCGTTCAGTTCCCGCTCGACGGCGAGGAGGTGCGTGCCGGTCAGGCCCATCAGGGCGACGTGAGCCCCCTCTCCGGCGAGGGCGAGTGCGACGGCGCGACCGATGCCACGGCCTGCGCCGGTGACGAGGGCGACGGATTCCTTGAGCTCCATCGGTGTCCTCCGCGGGCGATCTTATCCGGATGTGCGGGCGCCGAAACGGGACGCCGGCAGCAGGAGCCGTTGCGACCGGGGCCGACCTGCGCGATGCTGCCTCGAATGGTCCGGCGGCTGCGCACGTTCGTTTTCGTGGCCCTCGCGGCGGCCTTCGCCGTCCTCCCGGCCCGGGGGCAGGTGGCGGACGTGCTCCGCGTCGAACGGCTGCCGGCGAGCCTCGCCGGTACGTGGGAGTTCGCGCTCGGGGACCCGCCGGGCGGCGTCGCCGAGCTGGACGGGCTGCCATTCCGGCCCGTTCCGGTTCCCGGCACCTGGCAGGAGGGGGGCGTCCCGGGGCACGGCACCGGCTGGTATCGCGTCACCTTCGACCTCGATCCGTCGCTGGCGATCGTCCCTCTTGCCTTCGCCTGTCCACAGATCCGCGATGCGGACGAGGTCTTCCTCGACGGCCAGCCGATCGGGAGGACGGGGGAGTTCCCTCCGGACTACGACAAGGGAACGGTCGTCGAGCGGATCTACGAGCTCCCCCCCTCGAGGAGCGCGATTCCCGGTCGCCACACCCTCGCGGTGAGGGTCTACAACGCCGGCCCGCGCGGAGGCGGAATCACCGGAGTGCCGCGCATCGACTCCGTCTCGACCGCCTTCCACGCCCGGGCGTTCCGCGAAGCTCCCCGGGCGTTCCTGGCGGCGGCGTTCGCGGCACTCGGCCTCTTCTCGCTCTTCTTCTTCCTGCGCGATCGCGGGCAGGCCGATTTCCTCTACTTCTTCCTCACGACGACCGGAACGGCCGTCTTCATCGTCTCCTGGCTCTCCTTCTGGGCGATTTCGGGGCTCCCGCTCACGTTCCTGTTCCGCGTCGGGCATGCCGGGATGTTCGCCGTCCCCGCCATGACACTCCTCCTGTTCCTGAAGTTCTTCGAGCGGCCGGTCGCGAAAGGCCACGTCGCCCTCCTCTCCGCTCAGGGTGCCGGAACGGTGGCGTGCCTCCTGTGGCCCCGTGCCGACGATCTCTACTACATCCTCCCGGCGGCCGTCGCCCTTGGCGCGATCGCCGCCGCCGACGTCGTCACCCACCTCGCCATCGCAGCCCGGCGGCGCGCCCCCCACTCGCGTCTCGTCCTCGGCGCGACGCTCCTGGCCGTCGCGGCCGCCGCCTTCGACGGAGCGAGCGTCCTCGGACTGGGAATCCGCCCCTCGGTCGACTTCACCCTCTCGGGTCCGGCCTGCTTCGTCCTGATGAGCTGTTTCCTCGCCTCCATGGCCGACCGGCTGGCGCGGCTCAGCCTGGCCGCCTCGACGGACCCGCTCACGGGGCTCGCGAACCGCACCGTCCTCTTCGACCGCCTGAGCCTGGAGATCGCGCGCGCCCGCCGGCACGGGCACCCGGTGGCGCTCGGCATCCTGGATCTCGACTCCTTCAAGCCCTTCAACGACCGCTACGGGCACGTCGCGGGAGACCGCCTCCTCGTCGAGGTCGGCCGGGCGCTCCTGGACTCGATCCGCGACACCGACCTGGCCGCCCGCTTCGGCGGCGACGAGTTCGTCGTCCTCCTGCCGGAGGCCGACGCAACCCAGGCCCTGACCTGTCTCGAGCGAATCCGGCTTCGCATCGCGCGGGCGCGGGTCGCGGGCGCGGAGGAGGGCGATACGGCGTCGGCCGGAATCGCCGTCTTCGACCCGACCGTAAGGTCGACCGTCTCGGTCTCGGCGTGGCTGAGGCAGGCCGATGCCGCCCTCTACGCCGCGAAGGCCGCGGGGCGCAACCGGGTTCTCGTCGCGCACGGCGCTCCCCCGGCCGCCTCGTCCGTCGGCAGCTCGGAGGGCCACGTCGCGCCGGTGCGCCGCGCCCCGGGCAGGTCCGACTGAGGTCGCGTGCCACACGTCGAGCTCCTCGCCCGCCACGGAGACGGATGTCGGCCCCCGAGGCTGCTGCTCGAGGAAGGGGCCGTCCTCGCCCTCGACAAGCCCCCGGGTCTCTCGATGGCGACATCGGGTCGGCCAGGCAAGTCGGAAGCGGACGTCGTGGCCCGTCTTCTCGTGGGGTGCGGCCTTCCCGTACCGCAGGACCTGCCGCTCCTCGTCCACCGGCTCGACGAGGGGACGTCGGGCGTCGTCCTCCTGGCCCGGGACGTCGGGACACACCGGCGTCTCTCGATGGCCTTCCAGGAACGTGCCGCACACAAGACGTATCGCGCGCTCGTGTGGGGGCCACCCCGTTCCCTCGCGAGGCTTCGCCGACGCGCCGCTCGCCCGCGACCCGAAGGACGGACGGAAGATGGCGGTCAGGGAGGGAGGCAAGCCGGCGGTCACCCGCTGGACGACCCTCCGGCGCTACCCGTCGGTCGCCGACCTCGAGCTGACGCCCGAGACGGGCCGGACCCACCAGATCCGGGTCCACCTCTCCGCGAAGGGGCATCCCATCGTGGGCGACGATTTCTACGGAGGGGCGACCCGGTGGCGCGGAGTGCGCGATCCCGTAGCGCGTGCCGCCTTCTGCGCCGTCACGCACCCGCTCCTCCACGCCGCGCGCGTCGTCGTCGCATCCGCGGGCATCGACGTCGAGGCGCCGCTCCCCGCCGAGTACGCCGCGCTCCTCGAACTCCTCGCGGCCTGAGGCTCCGCGCGACCAGATCGTCCGGACCAGGGGACAGGCGCGAATCGCCGTCCGACTGCGAGAGCCTCTTCGGCTCGGCCGCGAGCCAGACCAGGAGGTGCGTGTCGAGGAGGATCACGAGAGCGCCCGGATCCGTTTGCGCGTTCCCCGACCGTCCCGGCGCCGCCTCCCGGGCTCCGCTACGGCGCTACGATGGGGACAAGCGTGAGCGTCGACCGGCTGCCTGCGGGCGGGAGCGAGCCGTGGTGAAGTGCCCCCGGTGCGGGACGGAGTCCGCCGAAACAGCAGGAGCGGCGTGCGCGGGCTGCGACGTCCCGACCGCGCGGCTCGATGCGTGCGGGTCCACGGCAGGGCTCCCCGCACGCGAAACGCCGGGGCCGACCGTTGCCTTGCCTCGCGGCGACCGATCGTCGGCTTCGACACCGGCCTTGGCGGTTTCCGTCGACCGTTTCGCCCCTGGCACCCTCCTCGCGGGCCGCTACGTCGTCGAGAGCCTCCTCGGACGGGGCGGGATGGGTGAGGTCTATCGCGCCCGGGACACCAAGCTCGACGAGGTCGTGGCGCTCAAGCTCCTGCCCGAGGGCGCGGCGGACCCCATGCGCCTCCGCCTTTTCCTCGGCGAGGTTCGCGTCGCGCGGCAGATCAGCCACCCCAACGTCTGCCGGGTCCATGACGTGGTAGAGGCCGCCGGTCTCCACTTCATGACGATGGAGCTGATCGAGGGCGAGGACCTGGGGAAGCTCCTTTCGCGCTCGGGGCCCCTTCCAGTGGAGCGCGCCGTCGAGATCGGCCGCCAGGCTTGCGACGGGCTCACCGCGGCCCATGAACGCGGAATCCTCCACCGCGACCTCAAGCCCGGCAACCTGATGGTCGACACCGGCGGGATCGTGCGTCTCGCTGATTTCGGACTCGCCGGGCTCATCGGCAGCGCCACGACGGGGGGGACGCCCGCGTACATGGCGCCGGAGCTGTGGGACCACGCCGACGCGTCGGTCCAGAGCGACCTCTACGCCCTGGGCCTCGTCCTCTACGAGCTGTTCACGGGGAGGCGAGCGTTCACCGGGTCATCGACGGCCGAGCTGGCCTTCCAGCATCGGGAGGTCACGCCCCCGCCGCCGTCGACCTTCCGCGAGGGCCTCGCCCCGGCCGTCGAGCGCGCGGTACTCCGCTGTCTCGACAAGGACCCGAGGCGCCGGCCGCGCTCGGCCAGGGCGGTTGCGGCGGCTCTTTCAGGCCTGGAGATCGAATCCGGGAGAGGCGATGCTTCCGACCTCGGCCTGCGTCCGTGGCCTCCGCCGGAGCTGCCGGCACACCCGTACCCGGTGCTCCTGCCGTACCAGCACCCCGACCTTCTGGCGGGCCGAGAGCGCGACGTGGCGAGGCTCGAGCGGCTTCTGCGCTCGCCCGTGCCGATCCATGGTCTGTCGGCGCCGTCCGGGACCGGCAAGAGCTCTCTTCTCCTGGCTGGCCTCGTCCCCAGGCTGCGAGCGGGCGGCCGGGCGGTCGCCGTTGACCGCCATCCTGCCGAGCCGGGCCTCGCCGGGCGCCTCGTCGGCGACCTCCTCGAGGTGGCCGCCGAGGGCGGCATTCCCGTCGCCGACGCGGACGCGGAAGGCTTCGTCGCGCTGCTCGTCGAGTGCGAGACCCTGGCCGGCGGCGTCCCTCCGATCCTCGTCCTCGACCAGTTCGAGGACGTCCTCGTGCGCGCCGACGCCGGCCGGGCCCGCGCGACCCTCGGCGTGCTCCTTGCCGCGACCTGTCGCCACCGCCCCGGCCGCACCGCGCCGCCCTGCCGCTGGCTGCTCGCCTACCGCGAGGAGTACCACGGCGAGGTCGTCACCTGGCTGGCCGACGCCACCGCCGACGCACGCCGGGAGGGATTCCCCGGCCTCGACGCCCTTCCTCACGATCTCTCGGGTCCCGAGCGCTTTGCGGCCACGCCTCTGCCGCCGCTCGGGACCCCGGCGGCAGGCAGCCGCGACCCGCTCCGGGAGTCGTCGGCGGTATTCCGGGCCGCGATCGAGGCGCCGCTGAACCTGACGCGCGACGGGCGGCCTCGCTACCCGTGGCGCTTCGCCGACGGAGCCGCGGACCGGCTGGCACGGGTCTTCGCCGAGGCACGGCTGACGCGCCCCGACGCCCCGCTCGCGCCCGAGCTGCAGGTCGTCCTCTCCCATCTCCTGGCCGAATCGTCAGTCACACACGTCGTCGAGGTTCCCCAGAACCCTGTCAAGCTCGTCGACCGCGCCCTCGACGACCACCTCCGCCGCGCCATGGAGGCGGCCTTCCCGGCCGGGCGCGGCGCAGCGCGAGATCGGGCCCGGGCCCTTCTCGCCCTGCGCGAGCTGGCCAGTGACACGGGGGCGCGAAAGGAAGGACGGCCCGCCGCGGCGGTCGAGCGCGCGGTGGGCGCCGCGGGCCGAGAGGTTCTCCAGCGGCTGGCTGCTCCGGACACGCGCCTTCTCGTGCGCAGGGAGGGACAGGCTGGCCCAAGCTGGACGCTCTCCCACGACCGGATGGCCCTGGCGATTGCGCGGCTCGTGGACGAGGAAGGGCGCGGCGGCGGCCTCGTCGTCGACGCCGAGCTTCTCGCCTTGCGCCGCCTCGTCGCCGTGGAGACGGCGCTCCACGTGCGGGGCGAAGCCTCGGCAACCGGTCTTCCGGGTCGCCGCTACCGTCAGATCAGCGCCTGCGCCGAAGCTCTCCTCTGGGACGACGACCGCCGGGCCTGGTGGGCCGCGTGCCGGAAGCGGCGCCGGGCCGATCTGGGGCGGCGGGCGGCGTGGAGTGGCGTGGCCGCGTTCCTGATCGTCGCCGCCGGGCTCGGTATCGCCTCGTTCGTGAAGGTGCAGGCGGAGCGAGCGGCCTTGCTCGAGCAGGTCGCCAAGGGAAACCCCGAAGCCGCCTTCGCGGCCCTGGACCGGGGCCTCGCCACCAGCGGCCTCGAAAGGAGCGAGCTGCTCTCGCGGCTGAGGCTTCGGCCGCGTCCCCTCGACGTTCTCGAGTCCGGGATGGGCGGCGTCCCCGCGGAGCGCCGCGCGAGGGTCGTCCTCGACGCCGCCGAGCTGGCGATGCCCCTCCTCGCCGAGGCCCCGAAGGACAACGTGCGTCTCGCTTCGCTCCTGTGGGCGCTCGACTATGCGGCCGGCGGTGCTCCTGACACGACGGAGGCTGGCCGAGCCGCGCAGCTCCGCGACAGCGGCCTCGCGTCCATCCGCCGGCTGCACCCTCCGCCGCCCGAGGGGGAGGCGGGCTGGGTTCTCATTCCGAGCGGCACGTTCTGGATGGGCGCCGCACCCACCGAGAACCGCACGGGCGCGGAGAGCGCCGACGAGCACCCGCGGCACCAGGTCACCGTCTCGGCGTTCCGGGTCCTCGACCACGAGGTGACCTGTGCCGAGTACCGCCGCCTGGTCCCGGAGCACGAGGGGGACGACGAACTCCCGGCGGCGCGGGTCACCTGGTACGACGCTTATGTGTACGCCGCCTGGCTCGGAGGGCGCCTGCCGACCGAGGCCGAGTGGGAGTACGCGGCCCGCGCAGGCTGCGAGAACGCCTACTGCACGGAGGGCGGGCGCGAGGCTCGCCTCGACGAGGTCGCCTGGTGGACGGGCAACTCGGCGGTGAGCGGAGGAGAGCCGTCGCTACACCCCGCGCGTGGAAGGAAACCGAACCAGCGCGGTCTGTTCGACGTCTACGGCAACGTCTGCGAATGGACGGCGGACTGGTACGGGCCCTATCCGGAAGCGGCGGTCGTCAACCCGAGAGGGCCGGCCGCCGGGACCGAAGGGACGTATCGGACGTGCCGTGGCGGGAGCGCCTTTCAGCCTGCGGTGTGGATACACCCCAGTGGTCGTATAGCGACCCCGGCCGATGGCAGATCGGTGGAGTACGGTCTTCGTCCGGTTCACGCGGTCGCCAAGGATTGAGGTCCCTGCATCTCAACCAGACAGCGCGCCGTCGCGGGCCGCCCCACGCTCACTCTCCAGGATCGACGATCTGACGTCGAGAGCTGGGGGCGGCGGGGAGCACGGGGCGGAATCCCAGATCCTCGCTTTCGCCCGCCGGGTCGAACCTGACCCGGGGCGCCGGGCGGGCGCCGACCGCCAGGCTCCCGAAGCCGCCCCCGCGGTTCACGCGCCACGAGCCGCGAGCGGGGCCCCACGGATCGGCCTGGCGCTCGGGGGCGTAGGGGCCGTACCAGTCGGCTGTCCACTCGTAGACGTTGCCCAGCACGTCGTACAGCCCCCACGGATTCGGCTCGAGACGCCCCGTTGGCCGCGCCCTTGGCTCCCCCGACCCGACCCGCGAGTTGCCGAACGTCCAGGCGACTTCGCCAGCCATGGCCGGAGTCCCGTCCCTCCGGCATCGCTCGAAGCGGCATCCGGCCCGGGCCATGTACTCCCACTCGGCCTCGGTCGGCAGCCGCCCCCCGAGCCACGCCGAGTACACGTAGGCCGAGTACCAGGACACGCCCACCGCGGGAAGCTCGTCCTTGCCCGGGCGGCCGGGGTGGAAGCGCCGGTACTCGGCATTGGTCGTCTCGTGGTCGGGGACCCGGAACGCGGAGACGGTCACCTCGTGGGCCGGCCTCTCCTCGTCGCGGGAGTCCTTCTCCCCCGGGGCCGAACCCATCCGGAAGTTTCCGGCAGGTATGTCGACCCAGCCGGCGCCCCCGGGCGGCGGAGGCGGATGGAGCTTCCGGAGCGGCGCGAGGGCACGGTCCTTCAGCGCCGTCACCCGGCTGGCCAGGGCCGGGACCCGGCCGGGCGCGTAGTCGAGCACCCACAGGAGCGTGGCGAGACGTGCCTCGTCCTCTGGCGCCTCGGCCAGGAGCGGCATCGCCAGCTCGGCGACCGCGAGGACGGTCTGGCCCCGCCGGATCTCGCTTGCCCCGGGCACCTCGGAGATCTCGAGTGCCTCGGCTGCCCTGGGGAATCCGCCAATCCCGGACTCGAGAATGTCGAGGGGCGCCTTGCGTCGGCGCAGCAGGTCCCGAAGGGACTCGGTCGAGATGGCCGGGTCGTGGAGGCCCCTGACGACGGACGCGAACGCGGCCTCGGGCTCGCCGCTGGCCACCTGCGCCAGGAGCGCCTCACGGGCGGCTTTGCGTGCGACGTACGCCCAGGTGGCCCAGCCGGCGAGGATGACGATGGCCGCTGCGACGCTCAGGACGACGGCCCTCCGGCGCCGGTCGGCGTGGCGGCGCTCCCGGCAGGCCCGCCACCACTGCCGTCGTTCGTCGTCCGCGAGGAGCGTGTCGGCGTGGGCCTCGATGCCTGACCTGTGTCTCGCGCTCACGAGCGTCGCCTGCCCGCGCTCGCCCGACTGGTAGAGCTCCGTCTGCAGGGTTACGAATCGGTGCAGGGAAAGGAGCTCGGGGTCGATGGCAAGGCGGCCTCCGCCGGCGCCCGCCTCCACCGCACGGACGATGACCTCGGCGAGGCGGTCGTGAGAGAGGACGTAAACGAGGTCGTCGCCGCGCCGTTCGGCGACCACGAGGCGGCACTGGGGCGCCTGGAGCTTCTCCAGCACTTCGCGCCCTTCGCGGCCCATGGCCCGGGCCAGGTCGTCGCCCTTGCGCCCGATACCGCGCCGGCCCTCGGCGTCGGCCAGCTCGCGCAGCGCCAGCAGGGCGCGGGTACGGCCGATCCGGTCCGACGTGGGGAAGGCCGCGTCGAGGCCGCGGCCCAGGTGCTCCTCGAGGGCGTCGTCGATCAGCCGGCCCGGGTCGTCAGGGACAACGAGAACCGCCGGCTCCGCGGCGTGGAGCGGCTCGCCCGCGGCCTCGACCAGGTGGGCGAGAACCACCTGCAGCTCCGGAGCGAGAGGGGCGGAGGGCTGCCTGACCCGGGCCTCGCCGAAGGCGCGGGCCAGCCGCTGGGCGCCGTCGCCCGCGACGCGCCACGGATAGCGTGGTAATGGCGGGTCTCGCGCCACTTCACCGTCGTCCACGAGGTTCAGCGGAGCGGTGATGGCCGCGAGAAACGCCTCGCTCGCGGCGGCCGCTGGATCGCTGGCTCCCGCCGGGGCCGAGCCGAGCGGCGGCAGCGGCCAGGCGTGGAAGCGATCCGGGCTCGCGAGATCGTGCGGGAGGTCTTCCACCCCGGCGATGCCCAGCGCGCGCCCCTCGCGCAGGGGGTCGGCAAGCCAGTGGACCAGCGGACCGTGGAATTCCCGTCGGTACGCGAGGAGCCAGCGGCAGAGGGGACCTTCGATTCCGGGACGGCGCTGGGCCGTCGCGGCGAGGAGCGCGCCCACCGTCGCGCGAATGCCGCGGGCGCCGCGCAGCACGTCCTCGAACTGGTCGAGGACGAGGATGGGCGGCCGGTCGCCGGAGCGCCGGCGGGCCGTGAGCAGCCGCGCCACGAGAGTCTGGTGATCGGTGTCGTCGACCTCGAGGGCGTCTTTCGGGCCGTCGAGGAGGTCACCGATCAGTCGGGCGGCGAGGCCGGGCTCGCCCGGGTTGCGGTCGAGCACCACCGCACGGCCGGCCGACCGCAGATGCGGCACGAGCCCTCCCAGAAGGAGCGAGCTCTTCCCGGAACCGGAGGCCGCGTGCAGTCCGAGTATCAGGAGCGGGCGTTCGAGGCGCTCGGTCAGCTCGAGAAGCTCGCCGTCGCGGCCCGCGAGCAGGTCGGGGTGCGAGTACGGCAGGAGCACCGGCCAGGGCCGCTCGGGCAGCTCCGGCCTCGGCCAGACGCGCAGGCTCAGGCCGGCGGTCGACGCCGAGCTCGGTCTTGAAGGATCGGCGGCAGCTTTCGACGGCGTCCTCGAGGTCCGCGAGCGGCTGTCGAGCTCCGTTCGCAGGAGCTTCTCGAAGTGTTCGACCCCGACCGGCTCGGGGTCGAACGACACCGCGAGCGGGGCCAGCTCGGCGCGGAAATCCGCGACCAGGGCACGCGCCTCGAGGCTCTCCTCGCGAGTCGGCCAGGCCTCGCTCGCCATCAGCACGACTGCGGGCCGGCCTCGCCTGAAGGCGCGTCCCACCTCCCACGCAGCCCAGGGGCGCATCCCGTCGCCGCCCGTCTCGGGCGCGGGGACCGGACCTCGGCCCCATCCGACGATTGCCAGGAGGAGGTCGGCCTCGTCCACGCCTCGCAGAGAGCTCTCGATCGTGCCGCCGCCGGTGGGCGACTTCTCGCGGACGCAAGACCCCCAGCCGAGGTCGCGCACGACCCGTTCGGCCGCGGCGCGATGCGGCGCCAGCTCGTCCGGCGTCGAGGAGAGGAAGACCAGCATGGGCTTTACCGAAGGCTAGCACCGGACCGCTGGTGTGCGCCGTTTCCGGATGGTCAGGGCGTTGCTCCGGCCGGCCGTGACCACGGTGCGCGGCGCGAAGACTACTCGTACCGGAGCGCCTCGATCGGGTCGATCGAGGCGGCGCGCAGCGCCGGGTAGAAGCCCGAGAGGAGGCCGACGGCGCCGGAGACCCCCGTCGAGAGGAGGAGAGACCAGGCGGTGACGACGGTCGGCCAGCCGGCGGACGCGGCGACGACCTTCGCGATCGCGACGCCCAGGACGACGCCGAGGATCCCGCCGAGGGCGCTCAGCGTGAACGCCTCGACGACGAACTGGACGAGGACGTCCTTGCGCCGCGCCCCGATGGCGCGCCGGATCCCGATCTCGCGTGTCCGCTCGAGGACCGTGGCGAGCATGATGTTCATGATCCCGATGCCGCCGACGAGGAGCGAGATCCCGGCGATGCACCCCATGACGACGTTGAAGAGGCGCTGGGTCTTGCGGCTCTGTGCGAGGAGCGCCTCGGGAACGACGAGCTCGAAGTCGGCGGCGCCGCCGTGGAGACGGTCGAGGAGGGCCGACGCGAGCCGGGCCGCCTCGGAGGGCGAGGTCCCGTCGTCGAGCCGGACGACGAGCTCGGAGAGGGGCGATTCGAGCGGGTCGCGGTCGAGCTTGCGCAGGACCGTCGTGTAGGGGACGAGGACCTCGTGGGAGGTGGAGCCGACGGGGACCCCCTGGAAGGTCTCGCCCGCCTCACCCGAAGGGGCGAGGACGCCGACGACCGTGAACCAGACGTCGTTCACCTTCAGCTCCCGGCCGAGCGCCGGCTCCCAGCCGAAGAGGTCCCTCCGCGCGCCGTCCCCGAGGACGCAGACCTGGGCGTGGCGTTCCTCGTCCGCCTTCGTCAGGAAGCGCCCGGCGGCGAGCGGCAGGGCGACGAGCTCGGCGTGCCGGTACGAGACGCCGGAGACCTTCGCCTCGCTCTTTCCGCCCCGGGCACGCACGCTCCAGGGGTTCACCTTCACGCGGGGGCCGGTGAAGGCGACGCCGGGGACCGCCTCCTCGATGCCCGCCGCGTCGCGGAGAGACACGCCGATCGACTTCTTCCGCACCTCCTGCAGCTCGTCGGCCCGGTACTCCTTCGCGCGGACGAGGAGGTTCGAGATCCCCATCCGCCGGATCATCTCGAGCGCCTGCCGCTCGGCGCCCGCGCCGATGGAGAGCATCGCGATGACGGCGCCGACGCCGAAGATCATCCCGAGCATCGTCAGGGCGGACCGGAGCTTGTGCGCCGCAAGGCTCTCCAGTGCGCGCAGGAGAGATTCGCGAAAGCTCACGACGTCCCTCCGACAGGAGATCCCGGGGCGGGAGAGGGCGCTGCGCCCGGGCTCTCCTCCGGGTCGACGAGGGCGATGACGTCGCCTTCGGCGAGACCCGAGGCGATTGCGACCCGCCCGAGGGCGGCCGCGCCCAGGGTCACGGGGACCGGCGAGAAGGCCCCCTTCGAGCGGCGGTAGACGACGGCCTTCCCGTTCCGCTCGAATACGGCGTGGCGTGGGACGACGAGGGCCTCTTCGACGCCGCCGAGGTCGAGCGTCGCGGCAACCCGCTCTCCCGGCTTCATGCGAACGGGATCCGTCGAGGAGAGGGAGAGGACGGCGCCGAAGTACTGGATGGGGACGTTCCTGAGGCGCGGCCGGGCGAGGGAGTCGACCGTCTTCACCTTGGCGGGAAGGGGCGAACCGGAGTGGGCTTCGAGGGAGACGGTGGCGGGACGGCCGGGGGCGAGCCCGCCGGCGTCGGCCTCGAGGACCCAGATCTCGGCTTCGAGCCTCGTCATGTCGGGGATCTCGGCGAGCGTCTGGGTACTCCAGACGACCTGTCCCACCTGGGGCAGCTCGCCGCGCCAGTTTCGCTTCAGGACCACGATGCCGTCGTGAGGGGCCTTCAGCTCGAGGGCCGCCAGCTCCCGCTCGGCCTTGTCGATCTTCAGCTGTGCCTTCTTTCCTTCGAGGGCGACGAGGTCGCGGCTCGTTCGCGCGAGCCCGACCCGTTCGCTCCGCGAAGAAGTGGCGTGCTTCTCCTTCTGCGTGGCGAGGCCGACGTCGATGTCGGCCTCGATGATCTCCTGGCGCGAGAAGAGCTCGGGGTCGCGGCTCTGGAACGTCTCGGCCGTCGTCCGCTCGCGGCGCGCCTGCTCGGCGTCGCGTCCGAGGTTCGCGACGATCGCACCCGACTCGGCGCTCTCCTTGTCGCCGCGGAAGCCGGCCGTCGCACGCGCCGCGCGGCCCTCGGCGAGGAGCTTGACGGTTCCGGAGGGGTCGAGGCGGATCACGACGTCGCCCGCCTTCACCGGGCTGCCATCCTCGATCATCCAGCCGATCTTCAGGCTCACGTCGTTCCCCGGAACGCGCACCGGGGTCGCCTCCACCGCCTTGAGGACGCCTTCGGCCCGCACGGTCCGGGCGAGGTGCGCCTTCTTCACGACGAGGGTCGGGACGACGGCCGCCCGCCCCGGCCGCAGGAAGGCGGCACCGAGGGCGAGCGCGGCAAGAGCCACCGCCGTGAGGCTGCCGGCGAGCCAGCGCTTCACGAGGACGTCCCCTTCGGCGAGGGCCGTGCGATGCGAAGGACGGACTCTCCCTCGGCGAGGCCGGAGAGAATCTCCACCCACTCCTCGTTTCGCCGTCCGACGGTCACCCGGACCTGGCGGGCTCCGCGCCCGCGAGGGACCCAGACGAACGGACCCGCCTCGGTCGGAACGACGGAGTCGGACGGGACCGTGAGAGCGCCTGCGACCCGCCCGGTCTCGACCCGGCCCCGAACCCGCATCCCGGGCTTCATCTTCACGGGATCGATCTCTTCGAGGGTCACGGAGAGCCGGGCGACCTTCAGGGGAACCTGTGGCGAGGCCCGCTGGACCGTCCGCTGCATCGTCCGGACCTTTCCGCGGACCTCGGTATCGGGATGGGCGTCGAGCCGCAGCGAGACCGTCGCTCCCTCGCGGACGAGCCCGGCGTCGGCCTCGTCGACCTCGCCCTGGACGCCGAGGCGGGCCAGGTCGGGGACCTCCAGGATCTTCTCGCCGAACCAGCACCGGTCCCCGACCTTCTTCTTGTCACCGTTCCAGCTCGGGAAGTAGAGCACCGTCCCGGAGCGCGGGGAGGGAATCGTCATCTTCTCGATCGTCGTGACGATCTCGGAGGTTCGGAGGGCGGCGCGGCGACGGCGTCCCTCGAGGACCGACAGCTCGGCCCGGGCGGCGCGCTCGGCGGCCTCGAGCCGGCGGGTCACCGAGGTGGCCTCGGCCTCGGCGAGGTCGAGGTCGAGGCGGGCCTTCCGGAGCTCGATCGCGCCGGACACCTCCGCCGGGACGTCGACCTTCATCGCGGCCTTCGCGCGGCGCGCCTCGACCTGCGCCTTTTCCAGCTCGAGGTCGCCGCGGGCGAGGGCGAGGCTGCGCCGGCGCCGATCGATCTCCTTGCCCGCCGACTCGGCCTCGGCCTTCTTCTCTTCGAGCTGCTGGCGGAGGCTCGTCGTGTCGAATCCGAGGACCGGTTGCCCCTTCTTCACCTCGGACCCTTCCGGGGCCAGGAACGAGATCCGGTAGTCCCAGACTTCGGGCAGCTTCACCGGGCCAATCGTCTCCGCGTCGAGCGCGGCGAGCTCGCCCTTCAGCTCGACCGAGAGGATGAGGTCGCGTCGTTCGGCCTTCACGCTGCGGACGCCGGCGAGATCGGGCTCGGGGAAGCGGTCCGGGAGCCGCCCGGGGGGCGCAGAGTCCACGGCGGGCGGGACCTCGACGCGAACGGACATCCCGGGTCTCAGGCCCGAGAGGTCTCCGCCCGTCACGTCCACCGAGACGCGGAAGGCCATTCGTGGCGAGCCCGTTCCGACGGGCTGGGCGACGGGGGCGATCGACACGACGCGGGCCGGGAGGGACCGGTCGGGAAAGGAGTCGGGAACGACGGCGGCCGTGTCCCCCGAGCGGATCCGCCCGTCGTCGACGTCGAAGAGGAGGGCTTCGACCCGCAGCGTTGCGAGGTCGGGGATGCGCGCGAGGGTCATCCCGGGCCAGAGGGTGTCGCCCGTCATCAGCTTCTTCCGCTCCCGGGGGTTCTCGGCCACGACGAAGACGCCGTCCTTCGGCGCCCGCAGCGTGAGGAGCGAGACGGCGGTCTCGAGCTTGTCGCGCTCGATTCCGGCCCTCTCGAGGGCGATGAGCTTCGCGGCGCGTTCCGCTCCGGCCGCGGTCCGGTACGAGAGGAGGTCCTCCCGCGCCTTCTCGAGCTCGGTTTCGGCCCGTTTCCGCGCGAGCTGCTTCTCCTCGTGGTCGCGCCGCGACGTCAGCTCCGCGGGGATCTCGGCGTCGATACGGGCTTTTTCGAGCTCGGTCGTTCGTGCCTTTACGCTTTGCTCCCGGGCGAGGATCGTCCCCTCGCGGTCGGCGTCGAAGCGGACCAGCTCCGTCTCGGCCTCGATGGCGGCGATCCGCTTCTGCTCGAGGTCGGACGTCAGCCCGGTTCCGTCGAACTCGGCCACCCTCTCTCCCGCCTCGACGGCGGATCCGTCCTCCTGAAGGAAGCGGAGCTGGAGCCCCCAGAGAGGGGTTTCCGGTACGAAGAGGTCCGCCGAGCGGACCGCGGCGAGCTCACCGGTCAGGAGAATCCGTCGGGCCTCCGCGTCTGCCGGTCGCTTCGCCGGCGGGGAGCCCCCGTCGGCCGACGCCCCCCGGCATCCGGAAAAAACGCTCGCGGCGGCCAGCAGGAGAACCGCCGCGAGCGCGAGCCGGGAGGAGTGGCCCCGTTTCATGCCCGGCTGTTTTACGTGAGAGAGCATCGAAGCGTTGCGCCGCTCCGGTAGGATTGTCGGAATGAGAACGCGCGCTGCAGGGCTCCTCCTCCACCCGACGTCCCTTCCGGGCCGCTTTGGCATCGGCGACCTCGGGCCGGAGTGCGACGCCTTCCTCGACTGGGCGGCCTCGGCCGGGCAGACCGTCTGGCAGGTCCTGCCGCTCGGACCGACGGGCTACGGGAACTCGCCCTACGGCACGCTCTCGGCCTTCGCCGGCAACCCGATGCTCCTTTCCCCCGAGCTCCTCGCCGCCGACGGGCTCCTCCCGGGCTCGGCGCTCGCGAACGTGCCGGGCTTCCCGGAGTACCAGGTCGATTTCGAGCGGGTGATCGCGTGGAAGGACGGGCTCCTGCGCGAGGCGTGGAGGCACTTCCGCTCCGACGGTCCCGGGCACCTGAGGGCCGAGCTGCAGGGGTTCGGCGAGGCGCCGGCCCAGAGGTACTGGCTGCCCGACTGGGCCCTCTTCATGGCGCTGAAGGTGCGATACGGCGGAGCGGCCTTCCGCGAGTGGCCCGAGGAGCTGCGCCGTCGCCAGCCGGCGGCGCTCGCGCGCGTCGAGCGCGAGCTGGCCGACGACGTCGCCTGGCACGTCTTCCTCCAGTTCCTCTTCTTCCGCCAGTGGGACCGCGTGAAGGAGGCGGCGCACGAGCGGGGGATCCGGATCCTCGGCGACATCCCGATCTACGTCTCTCCCGACAGCGCCGACGTCTGGTCGCACCCCGAGATCTTCGAGCTGGACGAAGCGGGCGACCCGGTTCGCGTCGCGGGCGTCCCGCCCGACTACTTCAGCGCGACGGGGCAGCTCTGGGGGAACCCGCTCTACCGCTGGGACGTCCTCGAACGGGACGGTTTTCACTGGTGGGTCGAACGCCTCAGGGCGAACCTGCGCATGACGGAGCTCCTCCGGCTCGACCACTTCCGCGGTTTCGCGGGCTACTGGGCCGTGGCGGCCGACGCGGAGACGGCCATCGACGGGACCTGGGAGCCCGGGCCGGGAAGGAAGCTCTTCGCCGCCCTATCCGCCGAGCTCGGGGAGCTCGACCTCGTGGCCGAGGACCTCGGAAAGATCACGCCGGACGTCACGGCTCTCGTCGAGGCGCTGGACCTTCCGGGAATGAAGATCCTCCAGTTCGCCTTCGACGGGGACGACCAGGACTACCAGCCGCACCACCACGTCCCGAACGGCGTCGTCTACACCGGAACCCACGACAACGACACGACCCGCGGCTGGTGGGAGAAGGTCGACGACGCGACGCGCCACCGCGTCCGGGCCTACCTCGGGGGCGACGGGACCGACCCGATCGGCCTCCTCGTCCGGGCGGCCTACGCCTCCGTGGCCTTTCTCGCGATCCTCCCCGTGCAGGACGTCTTCGGCCTCGGGAGCGAGGCGCGAATGAACACGCCGGGGCAGGGGGCGGGAAACTGGGCCTGGCGGGCGCGGAAGTGGGACTTCAACGGCGAGCGGGCCGGCTGGCTGCGGGAGCTGGCGACGCTCACGGGACGATACCGGCAGCGCGGAGAGGCGAACGGGAACGGAACCGGCGAAGAGGGCTGACGAAGGACCGGTCAGCCCTCGCCCGTTTCCTCGAGGCGCTTCCTCGCCCGCGACCGCACGGAGGGCCGCTTCTTCGCCTTCAGGCGGGTCTGCAGCCGGAGGTGCTCGACGGCCCTCCCGGGCTTGACGTCGTCTCCCCACCGCTTTCGGAGGTCGTGGAGGTGCCGTGCCGTGAAGAGGTAGAGGTCGGCCTCGGTTCGCCCCGCGAAGTCGCCGAGGATGCCGCTGGCCCGGATCGTCTCCGTCATCGGGACGAACAGCGTCTCGTACCAGGACCGGACCGCCTCCTCCCAGGAGACGTCGCGCGCGAGGTCGAGCCCGAGAAAGTAGCGGTGGACCGCGATGTGCTCGAGCATCTCGGCGTAGTCGCCCGGGTGCGTCACCCGGAACTCGTCGGGGCCCGAAGGGACGAGTCCCGTCGTCTCGAGGAAGTCGGCGAGCCCCTCCTTCTGGAGGACGCTCTCCGGGGAGGCGTCCGGGCCGAGCGGGACCGGGGTCAGGAACTCCAGGACGTGCGCCTCGATCGAAGGGGCGCCGAGCGAGCGGGCGACCGAGATCCGGTGGTGGCCGTCGACGGCGAAGTAGGCGTCGCCCACCTGGTAGAGCTCGACGATGGGGAAGCCCGCCGCCCCGACGGCGAGGTCGCGGACGTCCTCCCAGCGCTCCCGGAGCGACTCGGACCTGGGGAGGAAGGCCCGGTTGAACTCCCCGCGGCGGCCGAACGTCCCGACGATCTGCCCGAGCGGGACGTCCCGCGTCCCCCGATCGACGACGCGCCGGAGCTTCAGCCGGTCGCGGACCTCCTCGAACGGCAGGAGGTCCCGCGGCCGCTGGCGGACGAGGGCCAGGAGGTCCTGCATGACGGCGCCGAGGCGCGCGGCGTCGAAGCCGCTCAACCCGGACCTCGTCCGATATTCTTCCGCCGGGCCGAGGCCCGGAGGTCTCCATGCGTTCTCTTCGTCTCCTTCTTGGCCTCCCGCTGGCGCTGGCGGCGCTCACGTGCGGGAGCTCCTCGACCGCCGGGCGCGACGTCGTCCCGGCCCCCGCGCGGCCCGCGGCCCCGGAGTGGAAGAACGACTGGGCGCGCGGAGCCGTCTTCTACGAGGTCTTCGTGAGGAGCTTCCAGGACTCGGACGGCGACGGGAAGGGCGACATCGACGGCCTGATCTCCCGCCTCGATCTCCTGAATGACGGCGACCCCGAGACGACGACGGACCTGGGCGTCGACGCCCTCTGGCTCATGCCGGTTTTCGAATCCCCCAGCTATCACGGCTACGACACCACCGACTACGGAAGAATCAACCCGGACTATGGCACGAACGCCGACTTCCTGAGGCTCCTCGACGAGGCCCACCGGCGCGGGATCCGCGTCATCGTCGACCTCGTCGTCAACCACAGCGGCGTCGGTCACCCGTGGTTCGTCTCGGCGGCCTCCTCCGCGGACTCGCCCTACCGCGACTTCTACGTGTGGAGCCCGACGGACCCGGGCTGGAAGCAGCCCTGGGGAGGAAACACCGGCACCTGGCACCCGAGCGGCGGCGCGTACTACTACGGCGTCTTCTGGAGCGGGATGCCCGACCTGAACTGGCGCTCACCGGCGCTTCGCGAGGAGGTGAAGCGGATCGCCTCCCTCTGGCTCGAGCGGGGCGTCGACGGCTTCCGCCTCGACGCGACGCGCTACCTCGTCGAGACCGGTGCCGGGCCGTTGCAGGCCGACACGCCCGAGACTCACGCGGCGCTGAAGGAGTTCGCCGCACACGTGCGGCGCGTCAAGCCCGCGGCGCTCCTCGTCGGGGAGAACTGGGCCGACACGAGGGTCATCGCGACCTACTACGGATCGCCTTCCGTTCCCGGCGGCGACGAGCTCCCCGCCAGCTTCGACTTCCCCCTCTCCGAGCGGATCCTGAGCGCCCTGGCCCAGGGCAACGCCACGCCGATCGCCAGCAAGCTCGACGAGGTGCAGAAGACCTATCCGCAGGGCGCCCTCGACGCGCCCTTCCTGACGAACCACGACCAGACCCGCCTCGCCACGCAGCTCGGGAAGAACCAGGGCCGGCTCCGCAACGCCGCGGCGATCCTCCTGACGCTCCCGGGCGCGCCGTTCCTCTACTACGGCGAGGAGGTCGGGATCGAGAACGGCCCGACCGGCGGCGACGAGTCGAAGCGGACGCCGATGCCCTGGGACGCCTCCCCCGGCGGAGGATTCACGACGGGGACGCCCTGGTTCGGATTCGCGCCGGGGCGCGAGACGGCGAACGTCGCGGCGCAGACGAACGACCCGGCCTCGCTCCTCTCGCGGTACCGGGACCTCATCCGGGCGCGGAAGGTCGCGCCTTCGCTCGCGACGGGTGGCCTCGTCCTCCTCTCGCCGTTGACCGGGACCTCGCCGGTCCTCGCCTTCCTCCGCAGGACGACGGACGAGACTGTCCTCGTCGCCCACAACCTCTCTGACGCGTTCGTCTCCGCAGGCCCGTACGCGGTGAACGGAACTTCGTTCGAGAGGGTTTTCGTGGACGCCGGGACCCCGGACCCGGGCGGGGCCCCGGGCGCCATCCGCGTGAATCTCCCCGCTCGCGGCACGGGCATCTGGCGGGTGCGATAGCGGGTCCACGGGTCTCCCTCAATCCGGACTCGAAATGTCCGGATCTGATGCGTTCTCATCCTTTTCGTTTCCGGGTGAGGCCTTTTCTTGACAGCGTTCGAGCAGGCCGCGCAGGCTGATGGAAACGGAGAGGTGAGAAGCCGGGTCGCGCCGCCTGCGGCAAGCGGGGCTCGTGCCTCACCTCCGGGAGGCGCCTTCGATGGGCCTGGAATCCGGGACCGCCTACATCCTCGGGGCGGACGGGCTGTCCGCCCTCTTTCGGGCGATCGTCGACTCGGGCCACACCGTCGTGGCCCCCACGGCACGCGACGGCGCCATGGCCCTTCGGGAGGTCGAGTCGCCGGACGACCTCCCCGCGGGACGGACCGACGAGCAGGCTCCGGGTAGCTACCGCCTGAAGGAGCGCTCCGACCAGGCCGTCTTCGGCCACACCGTCGGCCCCGACTCCCCGAAGCGCTGGCTCCACCCGCCCGCCTTCCTCCGGTTCCGGGCGCATCGCGGCGAGAAGACCGGGTTCACGCTCGAGAAGGGCGACACGTCGGCGCCGAAAATCGCCTTCCTCGGCATCAAGCCGTGTGACCTCGCGGCGATCGGACGCCAGGACCGCGTCTTCCTCGGCGGGCCGTTCGCGGAGCCGGCCTACGCCGCGCGCCGGCAAGAGGCGCTTCTCGTCGTCGCGCAATGCACGGAAGCGCACGGCACCTGCTTCTGCGCCTCCATGGGGACGGGGCCCAGGGCGGAAGCCGGGTTCGACCTCGCCCTCACCGAGCTCTTCCGGGAAGGACGCCACGAGCTCGTGGTCGAGGTCGGCTCGGAGCGGGGGGCGGCCCTCCTGGCCGACGTTCCGAAGAAGGCCGCCGGCGCCGGGGACCTCGACGCGGCGAAGGCTGCCTCGGCGAAGGCCGCGAAGGAGATGGGTCGCACCCTCGAGACCGCGGGGCTCAGGGAGGCGCTCCAGGCGAAGGTGGAGAGCCCTCGCTGGGAAGAGGTGGAGAAGCGCTGCCTCTCCTGCGCGAACTGCACGCTCGTCTGCCCGACCTGCTTCTGCTCGACGATCGAGGACACGACCGACCTCACCGGGCACGTCTCCGAACGCTGGCGGCGCTGGGACTCGTGCTTCACGCTCGACTTCTCGTACATCCACGGCGGGAGCGTGCGGCGCACGGGCGCCTCGCGCTACCGGCAGTGGCTCACCCACAAGCTGGCTTCGTGGATCGACCAGTTCGGAGAGTCGGGCTGCGTCGGCTGCGGGCGCTGCATCACATGGTGTCCCGTCGGGATCGACCTGACGGCGGAGGCGCGGGCCTTCCAGCCGGCGCCGGCCCGGGGAAAGGAGTGACCCATGACGAAGTTTTTCTTCCCCGACCTCGGCGACACGATGTTCGACGGCCCCACGACGCTGGAGCCGATCCTCGCCGAGCACCCCTTCCTCAAGGGAATGAGGAAGGACCACCTGGCGCTCATCACGGGTTGCGCCTCGAACGTCAAGTGGGACGCGGGAACCTACCTCTTCAAGGAGGGGCAGGATGCCGACCAGTTCTACATCATCCGCCAGGGGACGATCGCCATCGAGGCCTTCTCCCCCGCGCACGGGCCGCTCGTCCTCCAGACGGTCGGGGAGGGCGACATCATGGGCTGGGCGTGGCTCGTGCCGCCCTACCGCTGGCACTTCGACGGGCACGCGACCGATCTCGTTCGCGCCATTGCGTTCGACGGCAAGTGCCTCCGGACGAAGTGCGAGAAGGACCACGAGCTCGGCTACGAGCTCCTGAAGCGCTTCTCCGAGATCATGTCCCAGAGGCTCGACGTGACCCGGATGCAGCTCCTCGACCTCTACGACGACATGCCCACGAAGGGGATCCGACGCAAATGAGCGCCGTCGCGTCCTCTCCCGACCCGATGTTCCCGAGGCCCTATCGGGTGCACCGGATGACGAAGGAGACGAGCGACACCTTCACGCTCGAGCTCCTCCCCGAGGCGGGGCACGCGGGGTTCGCGTTCGCCGCGGGCCAGTTCAACATGCTCTACGTCTGCGGCATCGGAGAGGTGCCGATCTCCATCAGCGGCGACCCGGGCGTGCCGCAGGCCCTCGTCCACACGACGCGCGCCGTCGGCGCGGTGACGAAGGGAATGGAGGAGCTGAAGAAGGGCGACTCCATCGGCATCCGCGGGCCGTTCGGGACGAACTGGCCCGTCGCAGCGGCCGAAGGCAACGACGTCGTCTTCGTGGCGGGGGGGATCGGCCTGGCGCCCCTCCGGCCCGCCCTCTACCAGGTCCTTGCGAACCGGGAACGCTACGGCCGCGTCGTCCTCCTCTACGGCGCGCGGACGCCGGAGGACATCCTCTACCGCAAGCAGCTGAAGGAATGGCGGGCGGACCTCGGACTCGAGGTCCACGTGTCGGTCGACCGGGCCACGCGCGACTGGCGCGGGAACGTCGGCGTCGTCACCACGCTGATCCCGCGCGTCCCGTTCGACCCGTACCACACCGTGGCGATGGTCTGCGGGCCCGAGGTGATGATCCGCTACACGGTCATGGAGCTGGAGAGGCGCGGCGTGGCCCAGGAGAGCATCCACGTCTCCCTCGAGCGGAACATGAAGTGCGGCATCGGCTTCTGCGGCCACTGCCAGCACGGCCCGAACTTCGTCTGCAAGGACGGCCCCGTCTTCCCCTTCTCGAAGGTGCGGGACCTCATGACGCAGCGGGAGGTGTGACGTGACGAAGGCTCCGAAGCCGCGCCTCGCCGTCTTCAAGCTCGCCTCCTGCGACGGCTGCCAGCTGTCCCTCCTCGACTGCGAGGACGAGCTCCTCGCCGTGGCGGGAGCGGTCGACATCGTCAACTTCCTCGAAGCGTCCCGGGCGGTCGAGAAGGGCCCCTACGACGTCGTCCTCGTCGAGGGCTCCATCACGACGCCGCACGACGCCGAGCGGATCCACCAGATCCGCCGCTCGGCACGCTTCCTCGTCACGATCGGCGCCTGCGCGACGGCGGGCGGCATCCAGGCGCTCCGCAACAACAAGGACGTCGCCGAGTTCACCCGGGCCGTCTACGCCTCGCCCCAGTACATCGAGACGCTGAACAAGTCGACTCCCGTCGTCGACCACGTCTTCGTCGACTTCGAGCTGCGCGGCTGCCCGGTCAGCAAGGCCCAGCTGGTGGAGGTCCTCAGCGCCTTCCTGAACCACCGCAAGCCCGTCGTCCCGACGTACAGCGTCTGCGTCGAGTGCAAGCGGCGGGGGACGCCCTGCGTCATGGTGGCGCACGGCACGCCCTGCCTCGGCCCCGTCACGATGACGGGCTGCGGCGCGCTCTGCCCCTCCTACGCCCGCGGCTGCTACGGCTGCTTCGGCCCGATGGAGACCCCGAACACGTCGGCCCTTGCTGCGGGATGGACCCATCTCGGTGTCGACAACGGCGGCATCGTCCGGGCGTTCCGCTCCTTCAACGCGGGTGCCGAGCCCTTCCGGCGGGAGAGCGAGATCCATGAGAGAAAGTAGCGTGAAGGCCCCTGTCAAGAAGGCCGCTGCCAGGAAGGCGGCCGCGGCCAAGGCTGAGCCGGTCCCAAAGGCGAAGGGGAGCCTCGCGGACGGTCTCGGTCGGGGCGCTGGCCCGGGTCGAGGGGGAGGGCGGACTCTTCGTGAAGATCAAGGGCGACAGGGTCGTGGAGTCGCGCTTCGACATCTACGAGCCGCCCCGCTTCTTCGAGGCGTTCCTGAGGGGCCGGAAATTCACCGAAGCGCCCGACATCACGGCCCGCATCTGCGGCATCTGCCCCGTCGCCTACCAGATGAGCTCGGTCCACGCGATGGAATCCGCCTGCGGCGTGACCGTGGGGGGGGGCCCTCCGCGAGCTTCGCCGGCTCCTCTACTGCGGCGAGTGGATCGAGAGCCACGTCCTGCACGTCGCGATGCTCCACGCCCCCGACTTCCTCGGGTACGAGAGCGCGATCCACATGGCCAAGGACCACCCGGAGCTCGTCACGAAGAGCCTCTCCCTCAAGAAGGTGGGGAACGAGATCGTGACGATCGTCGGCGGCCGGGAGATCCACCCCATCAACGTCCGCGTCGGCGGCTTCTACAAGGCCCCGGCGAAGGCCGCCCTGAAGGCCCTCGGGGAGAAGCTCCGCGCCGTCCGACCGATCGCCGCCGAGCTCCTGACCGTCGCCGGCGGCCTCACGTTCCCCGACTTCGCCCCCGACTACGAGTTCGTCTCGCTCCGCCACCCCGACGAGTACCCGCTCTGCGAGGGGCGGCTCGTCTCGAGCCGCGGCCTCGACATCGCCGTCTCCGAGTACGAGAACCACTTCGTCGAGGAGCACGTGGAGCACGCGAACGCGCTCCACTCGAGGAAGAAGTCGGGTGGCATCTACCTCGTCGGTCCGGCCGCCCGCTACGCCCTCAATTTCGACCGGTTCCCGAAGCACATCCAGGAGGCTGCCTTCGCGGCCGGGCTCGGACCCGTCGAACGGAACCCCTTCAAGAGCATCGTCATCCGTTCCGTCGAGACGCTCTGGGCGATCGACGAGGCGCTCCGGATCATCGACGCGTACGAGCCGCCGTCGGCTCCCTTCGTCGACGTGCCGCCTCGTGCTGCCTCCGGCGCCGGCATCTCCGAGGCGCCGCGCGGCATCCTCTACCACCGTTACCGGATCGGAGCCGACGGTCTCATACAGGAGGCGAAGATCGTCCCGCCCACCTCCCAGAACCAGAAGCAGGTCGAGGACGACCTGCGCGCCTTCGTCGAGGCCCGCTTCGACATGCCCCTCGACAAGCTCACCTGGCAGTGCGAGCAGGCCGTCCGAAACTACGACCCCTGCATCTCCTGCGCGACGCACGCCGTGAGGGTCCGAATCGAGAGAGACTGAGAGAGACTGCGCGCGTATGGCGCGCATCGTCATCGGAGTCGGGAACGACCTTCGAGGGGACGACGCGGCGGGCTGGGAAACGGTCCGCCGCCTCGTCCCCTCGCCTTCCCTCGTCCTCCACGAGCATGGAGGCGACGCCCCGGGCCTCATCGGGCTCTGGGACCCTGACGACGACGTCGTCGTCGTCGACGCCGTCGTCTCGAGCGAGCCGCCCGGGACGATCGTCGAGATCGACGCCCTCGCCGCGCCCCTCCCGGCCGACGTGAGCTGGGCCACGACGCACGGCGCCGGAGTGGCCGAGGGGATCGAGCTCGCGAGGATCCTCGGTCAGCTCCCGAAGAGCCTCGTCCTGATCGGCATCTCGGCGAAGGGTTTCGAACTGGGTGCGCCCATGGACCCGGAAGTGGAGAAGGCCGTCATGGAGGTCGTCCGCAGGCTCACCGCGTAGGAGAGACCGCGGGGAGAAGGGCACGGGGGCACGAGAACATCGGAGGGACACCAACCTCACCGCCTCGCCGATTCCTCCGCGCCTTCCGGGGTTCCGCGCCGGCTGGAGTGCGGCTCCGGCCCTGTCCTAGACTTCGCCCGTTCATCGAGACGGCACCAGGACTGCGCATGGAGGTGAGACCGTGGATCCCAACAGCCTGTTCCGGTCTCTAAAGGAGGAGCGGACCGATCCAAGAGAGCGGCCGGGGGGGACTCCCCCGGCTGCTGGGGGCATGCCGCCGCCATCGCGCTCGTGGCCTACACGGGGGGGGAGGTCTCGGAAGGTGGATGATGGCCCTGTCGATGCCGCTGGCACTGGCGCTCCTGGGCCTTCTCCAGGCGATCACGGGGCTGCCGCTGCACCGCCTCGACCGGATGTGGGACGAGCTCGAGGAGTCCGAGCAGAGGCTCATCGTCTACGGGCTCTTCTTCGGCATCCCGATCGCGACCGTGTGGATCGCGTACAAGCACTGCTGAGCCGGTCGGCCCATGGCGGGGCCCCCGAGCGAGCGGACGCGGTTCTCTCTACGCACCCGAGACGACCGGCGCTAACCTTCTCTTCGAGCCACAGGGGTCACGTGAGCGGCAATCCCGCGGAGGTGCGCAGATGACCGACCTTCAGCTGACCTGGTTCCTCCTGGTCGGAATCCTCTTCGCCGGCTACTCGGTTCTCGACGGGATCGACGGTGGCGTCGGGACGCTGCTGCTCGGACTCGGGCGCGACGAGCGAGAGCGGCGTCTCGCTCTCGGGTCCCTCGGCCCCGCGACGTTCGGGAACGAGTTCTGGCTCGTCGCCGGAACGGCGGCCCTCTTCACGGCGTTCCCGCCGGTTCGTGCGACGGTGCTCGCGGCTTTCCTGCCGCTGCTCGCGGCTTTCGTCCTCGTTCTGGTCCTGCGTGCTGCGGCCCTCGGTTCGGGGCGGGCTTCCGAGGACGTCGAGCGGCCGAAGTCCCGGGACGTCACCTTCGGCGTCCTGAGCGTCCTCGCCGCGTTCTTCCCCGGGCTGATTCTCGGCGAACGTCCTTCGCGGCCTGCCTCTCGACGCGCAGGCGACGTACGTTGGCGCGCCCGGAGATCTCCTGAACTCCTTCGCGCTCGTCGTCGGCCTCGAGGTCGTCGCGCTCTACGCGTTGCAGGGTGCCTGCTGGCTGAACTTCCGGGCAGGCAAGGCCGCCGCAGAGCGCTCTCAGGACGCGACGCTGAAGGCCTGGGTTGCGGTCGTGGCGTGCCACGGACTCACGGCTCTCGTGTCGCTCTGGGCAGCGCCGCACCTCTGGGCCGGCTATCACCACCCCCTGACATGGATCGCTCCCGTCGTCATGCTCGTGTCTCTGGTCTCCGTGCCGTTCCTCGTGAAGGCTGGCCGGGGGCGAGCGGCGCTCCTCGCCTCGTCCACCGTCATCGCCGCACTCTGGGGAATCGTCGGACAGGGGCTCTACCCGCGGGTCGTGCCGGCGCTCGGCGAAGCGAGCCACAGCCTGACGATCGCGAGCTCGGCTGCGACACCGACCGTCCTGACGTCCCTGCTGGTGGTCCTCCTCGCCGTGATCTCCGTCGTCGCCGGGTACTCCCTCTTCGTCTTCATCCGCTTCCGGCGCCCAGCGGTCTGAGCGAGCGGGAGGAGGTGCCCGGTCGGGCCTCCCTACGCCGTTCCCTTCCGCCGCGCGAGCTTCCTCAGCGCCGCGAGGCCCTCGCGGTCCCAGCGGCCCTCTTCGTCCTTGGGGGTCTCGAGGATCTTCGGGACGTCGGCGAAGGCGGGCTCGGTCATCAGGTTCACGAAGCCCTGCTCGCCGATCTGGCCGTGGCCGATCCGCTCGTGGCGGTCGACGCGGCAACCCCGCTCCTTCTTCGAGTCGTTCGCGTGGATGACCTTGACGAGGCCGAGGCCGCAGGCGGCGTCGAGGGCGTCCAGCGTTGCGCGCCAGCCGGTCCTGGAGACGACATCGTAGCCGGCGGCGTGGACGTGGCAGGTGTCGAAGCAGAGGGCGAGGCGGCGGCGGCTGTCGGCGCGCGTGAGGATCGCGCCCAGGTGGGCGAAGTCGTGGCCGAGGCAGGCTCCCTGCCCCGCGGCCGTCTCGAGGAGGACGGTGGCCTTCGAGGAGGGCGTCTTCGCCGCCGCCTCGTCGAGGCCGCGGGCGATACGGTCGAGCCCGGCCTCCTCGCCGTCGCCCCCGTGGGAACCGGGATGGAGGACGAGGAAGGGGATGCCGTTCGCGTCGCACCGCTCGATCTCGTCGACGAGCGCCTCGGCCGAGCGGGCGCGGACGACGGGGTCGGGAGAGGCGAGGTTGATGAGGTAGGCCGAGTGGGAGACGAGGGGAGCCAGGCCCGCCTGCGCCGCGGCGTCTCGAAAGACGGCTGCTTCGACGGGGTCTACGGGCTTGCCGGCCCACTGGTTCGAGTTCTTCGTGAAGACCTGGAGCGTCCGGCAGCCGGCCGCGACGGCCCGTTCGACGGCACGGGAGAGACCGCCCGCCGCGCTCATGTGGGCTCCGACGAGCGGACCTGCGCCGGTGGGGCGCTTCGTCACCCCTCCCTCGAGCGGGAGAGCCCCTTCTTCCGGAAGTGCTTCGTCAGGTTCTTCGAGAGGGCCACCTGCTTGGCGTAGTTGAGGCCGAAGACGGCCGCGGGGAACCCGCTGGCGAACAGCGGAACGGACATGAGCGAGAAGAAGATGTGCTGTGCCTTTTCGCGGGGCGTGTACTCGGGGTTCTTCAGGTCGGAGACCTGCCGGTAGTGCTTCCCGATGCTCCGGTAGACGTCCCCGAGGACCTTCGTGAATCCCATCTCCGAGCCCCAGGAGAGGCACTCGCCGCGCCGGACCGACGCCAGGAACTCCTGCCAGGTCTTGCCGGGCGCCATGGTGAAGACCGAGGCGACGGGGGGATAGGTGTGGGCGTCGGAACCGCCCACGAGGGCGAGATTTCCCCGCTTCTCCTTCGCCACGACCATCAGGTCCTCGACGAGGGCGTTGTGCTGGTAGGCCATCGAGCCGTTCTTCACCTCGAAGACGTCGAAGAGCGTGAGCATCGTCTCGAAGAAGACCTCGGGCGCCTGGCGCATCCGGTACGACTGGAAGAGGTGGTTGGCGGAGTAGAGGAGGTCCTCGGCCCGGAGGTAGTCGACGAGCTCGAAGATGCTCCGGCGCTTCCGGTCGATGACGGCGTGCTGCTGCCGCGTCAGGTCGAAGACGTTGACGTGGATCCGGTGACCCGTCTTCGGGAACCAGGTCTCCACCTCGACCGAGACGAAGAAATCGGTCAGGTCGGGGTGGCGGTCCTGGAACCTCAGGCACCCCTCGACCGTGTCGTGGTCGGAGAAAGTGACGAAGTCCATCCCGCGGGCCTTCGCGAGCCGGTAGACCTCCTCCGGGTCGTTGTAGGAGTCGTGGCTGTTGGCCGCCTTGAAGTACTTGAAGATGGAGGCGTTCGTGTGGACGTGGAGGTCGGCCCTCGAAAGCGGGAGGGCAGGCCCCGCAGCCGGCTTGTGGGGCTTCATACCCCGGGAGCGTTCGGGCATCGAGCCGGAGTCTCACTGGCGAGGCGGCCGGGGTCAAGGCACGGCCCCTGCTAAAGTCCGTCCGAATGGGTGGCGTTCTGGCACGGATCTTCTACGCCCTCCTCCTCGCCGGAATTCTCGGCGTGGCGGCGTGGATCTCGTTCTCGCGGTTCGTCCTCGGCAAGGCGGAGGAGGTTCCCGACCTGACCGGGCGGTCCGTGGACGAGGCGACCGCGCAGGCGGCCGAGCGGGGCCTGCGCGTCGTCGTGGACCGTTCGCAGGAGGCGTTCGACGAGGAGATACCCGTTCACCGCATCCGCGGGCAGAGTCCTGCTGCCGGGATGGCAGTCAAAGCGGGACAGGATCTTCGGGTGTTCCTCTCCCTGGGGCCCGAGATCGTCCGGTCCCCCGACCTCGCCGGCCTGACGGCCCGAACGGCGGCTCTCGCCCTGATCCGTGAAGGACTGACGGAGGGGGCCGTATCTGCCATCCGGCTGCCCGGACCGCAGGGCGTCGTAGCGCAGGGAGTCGTCCCCGGGGCTTCGACCGACCCCGACACCCCAGTCGACGTCCTCGTGAATCGGGGCCCGACGGACATTCTCTACGTCATGCCGGACCTGATCGGTCGAGACTTCGAACGTGTCCGTCCGGCCTTTGAAGCGAGAGGGTTCCGGCTTGGTGGCATCCGGGAGCAGCCTTACGAGGGAGCCGCCGCCGGGACGATCCTGAGGCAGTTTCCGCTCGCGGGCGCGGCAGTCGGTCTCAGGGATACCCTCTCTTTCGTCGTCGCCTCGCCCGAGTCCTAGCCGGGCTGAATCCGGAGAAGCAGAATGTTCCACCGAAACCTACGCATCCCTGTCGCACCCGCCGTTCTCGCCCTCGCCGTTCTGGGCAGCGCGGCGTGCTCCTCCACGGACTCGTCGAGCGTGACCCGGGAGCTCCTGACGATGTCCAAGGAAGAGGCGTATGCCCGGGGGGAGGCGCTGGTCGCGAAACGCAAATACGAGGTCGGGCGGCAGTACCTCCGCTTCGTGGCGGAAAACTATGCCAACGACGCACTCGGCAAGCAGGCGGCCCTTCGCCTGGCCGACTCCTTCTTCGAAGAGAAGTCCTCTCTCGGCTACGTGGAGGCGCAGGCGAGGTACAAGGACTTCCGGAGCCGGTACCCCTCTCATCCGCGGTCCGACTACGCGCTGTTCCGGCTCGCCCAGGTCTCCGACCGGCAGGCCGAGAAGCCCGACCGGGACCAGGCGAACACCCGCCTCGCCGCCCAGAGCTACCGCGAGCTGCTGCAGAACTACCCGGGATCCCCCTACACGGCCGAGGCCCGGGCGCGCTACCGGTCGATGCTCGACCTGCTCGCCGAGCACGAGTTTCTGGTCGCCCAGTACTACTTCAAGCGGAGCGCCTGGGAGGCGTCGAGGAAGCGCTTCGAGGGGCTCTTCGCCACGTTTCCCGAGTACTCCCGGATGGAGAAGGCTCTCTACTGGGCCGGCCTCACGGAGCGCCGACTCGGCCGGGACGAAGATGCCCGTGCCCTCTTCGAACGCCTCCGCCGGGACTACCCGGAGAGCCGCTTCCTTCGGAAGCTCCCGAAGCTCGCGGAGCCCCCCGCCACCCGGACGGCATCGGCGGCGCTTTGAGAAACGGCGTCCTTGCGGTAACTTATCGTTGAAAGTCCGGAAGAATCGAGCCGAGGCCGTCGGGCGCGGTCGCACCGCGGCGTCCTCGAGGAGGTCGGAGCCGTGAAGCGTTCGTTTCTCGTCCCCGTGTTGGTTGCCCTTTCCGCAGTCGCCCTTTCGGTCCCGGCGGACGGGGCCGGCGCCCGCCGGCTCCCGGAGGCGGCACCCGTGCCCGTTCCACAGGTGGCCGCCGAAGCGCCGCCGGTCATCGAGGAGCTGTCGGCCGACCGGAGCCAGCGGACGCAGCCTTTCCCGGTCGGCTGGGAGGACGACGTCTACTGCGCGGGCTGGATCGGCGCGGAGGACGAGCCCGTGACCGGCCGGATCGCCGCCGCCGAGTACGAGGACAGTCGCCACATGTACGGCGTGGGCGACATCGTCTACTCGGATGTCGGCGCGCGCGAGGGCCTGCGGGCCGGGCAGGAGTTCCAGGTGATCCGACCGGGCCACTCGGTCTACCGCGTCGGCTCGATCACCGACACCCTGGGCCGCTTCTACCACACGCCGGCACGCCTGAAGGTCGTCTGCGTACAGGAGACGACGGCGATTCTCGAGATCACCGAGTCGTGCGAGCCGTCCATCATCGGCGACCTGCTGATTCCGTTCGAGCCGATCCCGATCCCTCTCGTGCGGGCGAGCGCACCGTTCACCCAGTGCGACGCGCCGTCCGGGAAGATCACCGGCCACATCGTCGAGGTGAAGGACCGCGCCACGCCCGTCGGGACCGACTCCGTCGTCTTTCTCGATCTCGGCGAGGAAGACGGCCTCTATCCAGGGGATTTCCTGACGGTCTTCCGCCCGAGAAACGACAGCGGGACGATCCGTACTCTTCTCGGGGAAGCCGCCGTGCTCTGGACGAAGGGTCGCACCTGTGTCGCGAAGGTGACGTCGATGGTCGACTACATGGGCGCCGGCGACTTCGTCGAGATGAAGTAGCGTGAAGCGCCGCGGGGGAGCAATGGTTGCTCTCCGCGGCGTTCCTCTTCGCGCCGTCACGTGATAGGTTCCTGATCCCTTTCGCCCCGGTCGGGGCCTACTTTCGACGAGGAGTGTGAGGTCACCGTGACGCTCGACGGACAGCTTCAACGCATCATCGACGAACTCGTTTCCAAAGGAATTCCCCTCGAGACCGCGAGGAAGGAGTTCGAACGGAAGTACGTCGTTACAGCGGTAACGAATGCCTCGGGCAACATGGGTCAGGCGGCGAGGTCCCTCGGGATCCACCGCAACACGCTTCGCGCGAAGATCTCGCTGCTGCGGCTGAAGGCGCCCCTGAAGCGACGCGACCACGCGTAAGAGTTCTGGGGAAACCCGGACCGCCGGGTTTCCCCCCCCCCCCGCCCCCCCCCCCCCCCCGCGCGGCGCGCGCCCCCCCCCCGCGCGCGGCGGGCCGCGGGGGCCCCCGCCCCCCCGGCCGCGGTGGGAGGGGGGGGAGCGGCCCCCCCCCCCCCCCCCCCCCCCCCCCCCCCCCCCCCCCGGCGGGCGCGCTCCCCCCCCCCCCCCCGAGGGAGGGAGCGGGCGGGCCCGGCCCCCGCCGCAGTAGCAGGAGAGGCCGGTGCTCGTTGCACCGGCCTCTCCTGGCGAAAGCGGGGCGGGCGGGGGCCTACGCCATCATCTTCAGACGCGCGATGCGGGTCTCCAGCGGCGGGTGAGTCGAGAAGAACTTCATCAGGCCGCGCGGGTGGCCGGAGATCTTGAGCGTCTGAACGGCGGCCTGGCTGTCGGCCGGGTCGACGATTCCGTAGGTGCGCTGGAGCGCCTCGAGCGCCCCCACCATCCGGTCTCGCCCGGCGAGCTGCGCCCCTCCGGCGTCGGCACGGAACTCGCGAAGCCGAGAGAACCAGGCGACGACGACCGAGCCGAGAATCGAGAAGGCGATGTCGAAGACGAGCGTCGCGACGAAGTAGACGAGGTGGGAGATTCCCCCTCCCTCCTCGTCGCGGCGGAAGAGCTGGGCGACGAAGAAGGCGAGGACGCGGGCGAGGAACATCGTGAAGGCGTTCACGACGCCCTGGACGAGCGTCATCGTCACCATGTCGCCGTTGGCGACGTGGGCGATCTCGTGACCGAGGACCCCCTCCACCTCGTCGCGGCGCAGGCGCCGGAGAAGGCCGGTGGAGACGGCGACGAGCGAACGGTTCTTCGTCGGCCCCGTGGCGAAGGCGTTCACCTCGTCGGAGTCGTAGACGCCGACCTGCGGCATCGTCCGGAGGCCCGCGGCCTGCGCGAGACGGTGGACCGTGGAGACGAGCTCCTGCAGGGTCGGGTCGGGAGTGCCCGGGTCGATGAGCTTGACGCCCATGCCCCACTTCGCCATCACGCGGGAGAGGGCCAGCGAGATGAAAGCGCCGCCGAAGCCCCAGACGAGGCAGAAGACGGCGAGCGAGCCGAGGTCGAGCCCCCTCTGCGTGAGGTAGGGACGGACCCCCAGAACGCCCAGGACGATCGAGATCGTCGCTACGACGAGAACGTTGACGGCGACGAAGAGGAAAACGCGCTTTGCGATCTTCATGACGGATTCACTCCCGTTCGACCGTGTGTCCGGCGCGCCGCGGAATTCCGGCGGGCCGCGTGGCGGCCACGGTCGAAATCAGAACGCGGAAAGGGGGGGCCCGTATTCCGCCGCCGGAAGGCGGCCGACGGTCACTTGGGCGACGAGGGGTTGTTCCCGGAGCCATTCCCCGCGGGGGGATCCTTCTTCTCGGAGTCCTGGCCGCCGTCCTTCACCGCCTGCTTGAAATTGCGGATGCCCTCACCGATCCCCTTGCCGAGCTGGGGGAGCTTTCCCACTCCGAAGAGCAGGACGATGATGGCGAGGATGATGAGGAGTTCCGGGATTCCGAGGTTGGGCAAGAGGAGCCTCCTGAGGAACGGGATGATACCCCGTCAGCCGGGGAGGAACGCGAGGAGCGGCCCGTAGGGGCCGTCCGGGCGCGTCCAGAGACGGATCGTACGGACCGCGGCGTCCCGGTGGGGCCGGTAGACCTCGCGGCCGAGCGCGAGCATCTTCTCGAACGTGCCGAGGACCTTCCAGGCCCGCTGGAGAAGGACGGCTTCCCTGTAGGCGTCGCCGTGAGCCGGAACGAGCGCACCCGCACGCTCGAAGCGGAGGGAGACGGCGTCGTAGTCGGGAGGGCCGAACCGAAGGTCCTGGAAATCGATGACGGCGAGGGCACCGTCGGGGGGGCGCATCAGGTTGTTGGCGTGGAAATCGCGGTGGGTCGGCACCAGATCGCCCGCGAGGGCCGGGTCCGCCGCGTCGCGGGCGAGCCGGCCGGCGAGCTCTTCCCAGCAGGCGGAGCGGTCCGGGGGGAGCGGAGTGCGGCCGTCCCGCTCGAGGGCCCACCGGCGGGTGTGGGCCAGCTCGGTGCCGAAGAAGGCCGCGTCGAAGGGCGGGTTGAGGCTCGCGGCACCTCGCGCGATCCGGCGAAGGGGTTCGAGGAGCTCCTCGGCCTCGTCCAGGAGGCGTTCGCGCTCCTCGGCGCCGGCCTCGCGGATCTGGGCGGCGAGGTCCCGGTCTCCGAGGTCCTCGACGAGGGCGGTCCCCGACGAGGGATCGTCGTCGAGGAGGTCCGGGACCCGGATACCAGCCTCTGAGAGGGCCGTCCCGATCACTCTCCAGCGTTCCTGCGCCTGGGAGGAGGGGGACGGGTAGAGGACGAGGACGACCGGAGCTCCTCCCTTCGTCCCGATGCGGAAATAGCGTCTCTGCCCAACGTCGCCTGCAAGCGGGACGGCCGGTCCGGCCGGAGAGAGACCGAAACGGGAGCGCGCGGCCTCGAGCCGCGCGCTCTCCTCGGCAGGGGACGGGGCCGTCACTTGTCGGGGGTCTGCTCGGCGAGCTCGACCTTGAGGATCTTCTGGTAGGCGCGGGGCTTGCCGCCGCTGCGAGGGTCGGAGGTGTCGGAGTTCGACTCGGCGACGATCCGGTCGACGACGTCCAGGCCCTTCACGACCTCGCCGAAAACGGTGTACTGCCGGTCGAGGAACGGCGAGTCCTTCACGACGATGAAAAACTGGGACGACGCCGAGTCGGGGTCGCTCGCGCGGGCCATCGAGAGGACGCCCTTCTTGTGGCTCACGTCGTTGAACTCGGCCTTGACGTTCAGGGGCTTGCCGGCCTTGTCGGTGTTGCCGCCGGTCCCGAAGAGCGCCTCCTTGGCGGGGTCCTTCGTCAAGGGATCGCCCCCCTGGACCATGAATCCGGGGATCACGCGGTGGAAGAGCGTCCCGTCGTAGAAGCCCGCGGCTGCGAGGTCGACGAAGTTCTTCACGTGGCCAGGGGCCTTGTCGTTGAAGAAACGGATCGTCACGTCGCCCTGGGAGGTTTTCAGGATGGCGAGGGTCTTCGCGTAGTCGCGCGGCTTGGACGACACCTTCTTCTCCTTCTTCTTCGGGGCGGCCTTCTTCTGCTGGGCCGCAGCGGCCTCGGCCGGGGCGGCAGAGGCTCCTGCGAGCGCGAGACCCATCCAGAGGGCGAAGGCGAAACGGAAGTGTCGATTCGCGAGCACGAGGACCTCCTTCTCCGTCCGGCGCGATTCGCCGGTGCCGCCTTGTTCCGGCGGCCGGGCGGCCGGATGATACCTTCGGAGGAGCCACCGTGAAGATCGCCGAGTCGTTCCTCGCCCTCGTGAAGCGTGCATCGACGGATCTCGACGTCGAGAGGATCCGGGAGGACGTCCGGACCTTCGCATCGCGCCACGAGGGGCTCCCCACCCGGCGAAAGGCCCTCCTCATGGTCAACGTGACCGCCCGCAAGGCGGCGCTGGTCGGCGCGGCGGCGAGCGCGCCCCCGGGATGGGCGGCCGTCGTCGCGACCGCGCCCGAGCTGGCGGCGCTCATCGTCCTGCAGAGCCGGATGATCGTCGGGCTCCACCTCCTCTACGGCGGCGACCTCGAGCCGGAGGAGAGGGCTCTGGAGGTCGTCGCCGGGCTCGCGGCCGGCGCGGGTCTCTCCGTAGGGCGGCGGCTGACGGTCCGGCTCGCCGAAGAGCTCGCGACGAAGCTCGCCGCGCGGGCGATGGGACGTTCGCTCGCGCACGTCGTCCCGCTCCTCGGCGTCGCGGCGTCGGCGGCGCTCAACTACGGCGTGGTGCAGGCGGTGGGCCGGGCGGTCGTCGCGCGCGTGGAGCGACGGTGGGGGCCGCCGGAGATCCCGGGGAGCGGCCCGGTACTCGACGCCGAGGGCCGGATCGCGTGACGCGCTCGCTCGCGCCGGCGGACGTCGTCGTCGCGGGCGGCGGACTCGCGGCGGCGGCTCTCGCGCTGGAGCTGGCCCGGCGCGACCTGACGGTCGACCTCCTGGCCGGGGCCCGGGTCGGCGTGCCGTCGGCACCCGGGGGGCCGGTGGCGGCCCAGGCGGCGGTGGAGGCCGCGCCCGAGGCGCTGGCCGACCTCGCCCTTCTCTCCCGGCACCTCTTCTCCGACTGGCTCTCGGCCCTCGAGGAGGAGACGGGGCTTCCCTGCGAGTACGACGAACGCGGCGCGATGACGGTGGCCCTCGACGACGCCGAGGAAGTTCTCCTGGACCGGGCCCTCGACGCGCAACGATCGCGGGGGATCCACTTCGAGGTGCTCGAGCCCGAGGAGGCGCGGGGGCGCGAGCCCGCGCTTTCTGCTTCGCTCCAGGCCGCGTTCTCCTTTCCCCGCGACGGGGTGGCGAGGGCCGGCCGCGTGGGCCGTGTTCTCGTCCTGGCGGCCCGCGCCGCCGGGGTGAGGGTTCACGAGGGAAGCACCGTCCACGCGGTGTTTCTCTCGGCAGGCCGGATTGCCGGGGTCGAGACGACGGGGGGACTGCTCCCGGCCGAGTTCGTCGTTCTCGCGGGCAGGGCCGGTCCGGGCCGGGTCGGCGGCGCCCCACGCCTCCGGCTCGACGTCACCATCCGGCCGTGGCTGCGACTGGACGCCACGTCGGATCCCGACCGCCCGACACGGCTCGTGCGATCGCGGGGTGTCTCCCTGGTCCCCCGCCGCGACGGGACGATCCTCGCCATCGGAAGGCCGGAGCCGGGGCCCCTGTCGACCTCCCCGACCGCGGGGTCCGTAGCAGAGCTCCTCTCGGAGGTCCGGCGCCTCGTTCCGGCGTCCTCCGGCTGGGCGCTCGTCGAAGCGGGAGCGGGCCGGGAGGCCTCGGCGACCGACGGCGTTCCCGTGATTGGAGAGGCGACCAGCCCCGGCCTGTTCGTTACCTCTGGTTGGGGCTCCGACGAGCTGCTCCTGGCCCCCGCGGCGGCCGCACTCGCGGCGGACCTCGTCACGGGGAGGACTCCTCCACTGGCGGCGGCGCCCTTCTCCCCGGTCCGAGTGGGGCTTTGACGGGAGCGGAATGGTATTCTGCTCGGCTATATGTTCTAGGCGGCGGGCGACTCTTGGGAGGCGCGCCCCGTGCCGCTCTTCATGGAGGATCCGAGATGATGCGTGAGGCTTTCTATTCGGCGGTGCGGGGAACCGCGGACGTCGCCTGGAAGGGGTTCCAGTGGGCCAACCGGAAGGTGCCGGCCCGCTCCTTCCAACCGGCGTGGTCGTCCGAGCCGCTGCCGAAAAGCCACGAGCGCAGCAAGCCGCCGCTCGGCTTCCCGAGGCGAACCGATTCCCTCTGCCCGGTCTGCACGCGCGAGGTGCGCGACGCCATCGTGAAGGGCCAGGAGGATCTCCGTGCCCTGATCGACGGTCACCCGGGCGAGATCCCGGCCGACATCGTCCAGCGAGGCCAGGAGATCTGGATGGTCAAGACGTGCCCGAAACACGGCACGTTCGAGGACCTGATGTCGAGCGACGCGGATTTCTACCGCCGGCTCGAGGGGAACTTCTTCGGGCGGGACGTGAAGATCGGCAAGGACAAGCTCCACGAGCACGGCTCGTCGTCGATCCGCTACGGGCGCGGCGCGGTCCTGACGGTGGACCTGACGAACCGCTGCAACATGATGTGCAACCCTTGCTTCATGGACGCCAACCAGGTCGGCTACGTCCACGAGCTGACCTGGGACGACGTGAAGGAGATCCTCGACAACGCGGTGTCCATCAAGCCGAAGCGGCAGGTCTCGGTCCAGTTCTCGGGCGGCGAGCCGACCCTTTCTCCCTTCTTCCTCGACGCGATCCGCTACTCGAAGGAGATCGGCTACTTCGCCGCCCAGTGCGCCTCCAACGGCATCCGCTTCGCGCAGGAGCCGGCCTTCGCAAAGGCCGCGGCCGAGGCGGGCCTGCGCCTCGTTTACCTGCAGTTCGACGGGGTGGGGAACGAGCACAACCAGCACCGGGGCGTCGACAACCTCTACGACGTCAAGCTGCGCGCGCTCGAGAACCTGAAGGCCGCGGGTGTCGACGTCACCCTCGTCATCACGATCGTCAACACGATCAACAACCAGCAGGTCGGCGACATCATCCGGTTCGCGATCCGGAACATCGACAAGATCAACGCGCTCTCCTTCCAGCCGGTCTCCTTCACCGGGCGGGACGAGGAGATCGACGACGAGACGCGAAAGAAGCAGCGCTACACGCTCTCGCACCTGGCCAGCGACGTGAAGACGCAGGCCGGCCTCGGCGAGCCCATGCGCGACTGGTTCCCGCTCTCGGCGTCCGGCCCCTTCTCCGACCTGCGCGACCTCCTCGGCGGCCTCGAGGCCGAGTGGGGCTCGCTGAAGTGCGGCTGCCACCCGAACTGCGGCATCGCCACGATGGTCCTCGTCCACGAGAAGACGGGCGACGCGGTCCCGGTCACCCAGATCCTCGACGTCGACCGGCTCCTGCGCGACCTGACCGTCGTGACCGACGCGGCCCGCGGGCGCTTCCTGACGGTCCTCCAGGCGGCCCTGGCCGTGGCGCGCAACATCCGGCCCGCCGGCGTCCCCAAGAACCTCGGCGTCCTGGAGACGCTGAAGATCATGGATGGCCACACCGGCAAGTCGATGGGAATCGCGAAGGAGGGGCGCTACCCGTGGCGCGTCCTCCTCGTCGCCGGAATGTGGTTCCAGGACCTCTTCAACTACGACTTCCGCCGGACGGAAATGTGCATCATCCCGTACGGCACGAAGCTCGGCGAGATCTCGTTCTGCGCCTACAACACGGGCGCGGGGTGGAGGCAGATCATCGAGGAGATGCACCAGACGGCGACGCTCGCCGACTGGTACCGCGACAAGGGGCGCCACCCGATCTACGCGGGCGGCAAGTCGGTCCCGCTCCCGACCTATCGGCCGCGGCCCGTCGTGCCGGAAGAGCTGCCCCAGGCCGCGAAGGCTACCGTCGGGATGGCGCTGCCGTCGTTCGGCACGGCGTCCGGGAAGTAGGAAGACCGCGCCCGCGGGCGGAGCGTTCCTGCTCCGCCCGCGGTCATTCCAGGAAGTCCAGGTCCCGTCCCGCCGTCTCGGCCATGCCCCACAGTGAGAACAGCGCCAGTGCGATGCAGACGAGGCCCACCGTCCAGGCGCTGCCGATGTAGCCGAGACGGTCGCGGAGGAGGATGAAGCTCCCCGTGATGAGCGGGACCGCCCCCCGGACGAAGTTCGGAACGGTGGTGGCCACGGTGGCGCGGAGGTTCGTGCCGAACTGCTCCGCGGCGATGGTGACGAAGACGGCCCAGTAGCCCGTGGCGAGCCCGAGGTAGCCCGCGAGAGCGTAGAAGAGCGCCGGTGTGAGCCCGCGGACCGTGAGGTAGACGGCGACACCGGCCAGCGTCCCCATGATGAAGACGAGGACGACTTTCCGGCGGCTTCCCCAGGCCTGGCTGAGGATGCCCGAGGCGAGACTCCCCAGCGTGATGCCGCTGTAGCAGAAGGCCACGGCGGTGCCCGCGGTCACGGGGCCCGTCACGCCGATCTTCGGGGCGAACTCGGGCGCGGAGGTGATGAGGATCGCCACGACGAACCACGTCGGCAGGCCGATGAGGATGCAGCGCAGGTAGCGGAAGAAGCGCTCGCGGGAGGTGAAGAGGCTCAGGAAGTCCCCGCGCGTCACGCCCTCCTGCTCGCCGAGGTTCCGGAACATGCCGCTCTCGCGGAGGCTGAAGCGCGTGACGAGGAGGAGGAGGCCGAGGCCGCCCCCGACGAGGTAGGCGGCGCGCCAGGGGAGGTACTTGCCCACGAGGCTGGCGGTCACCGTCCCGAAGATCCCCACGGCCGCGACGATGGCGGTGCCGTAGGCCCTCAGGTTCTTCGGGAGGATCTCGCTCACCAGCGTCACCGCCGCGCCCAGCTCGCCCGCGAGGCCGAGGCCCGCCAGGAAGCGCCAGGCGGCGTAGGCCGGGATCCCGTCCACGAACGCGTTCGCGATGTTCGCCACGGAGTAGAGCGCGATGCTCCCGAAGAGAGTGGAGAGGCGCCCCTTCTTGTCGCCGAGGACGCCCCAGAAGATCCCGCCGAGCAGCATGCCGACCATCTGGGAGTTGAGCAGGAGGAACGTGGCCGAGACCTGCGCGTCCCCGGGGGGGATTCCCAGGTCCGTGAGGCTGGGCTGCCGCACGATGGGAAAGAGGAGCAGGTCGAACATGTCGACGAAGTAGCCGAGAGAGGCGACGAGAACGGTCAGGTTGAGGATCTGCGAGAGGGGGTGCTTCTCGGAGGTCGGCATGTGGCGGGATTCTCGATTCCCGGATCCCGGTTGTCGATGGACCCTGACGGGCGGGCGCGGCGTGGGGGCGTTCAGGGGCGCCAGGTCACCGAGTTCCTCGGTCCCTCCCAGACCGTCACTTCCTCGAGCCGAGCCCCGTCCCTCAGGTGGCCCGAGGCGCGGACCTCGTCGGCGACCCAGAGCGCGACGTTCTCGGCGGTCGGGTTCCTGACGTCGAACGGGGGCACCGTGTTGATGTCGTGGTCGTGGAGGCGCGCGGCGAGCTCCCGCACGAGCCTCTCGGTCGGGACGAAGTCGACCGAGAGGTCGTAGGGGCCGAGTGCGTCGACCGCGAGCCCGACCTCGATCTTCCAGGAGTGACCGTGGACCGGCTCCGGCCCGCCCACGTAGTCGCGGAGGTGGTGCGCGGCCTCGAAGGTTGCGTGGCAGCGGATGGTGAACGGCATGAGGCCTCCGGTCGGCGCGCTCAGCGCGTCAGGACCGTCTCCTCGCGGACGACGCGGATGGCGTGCTGGTCCTCGGCGGCGAGCCCCCACGTCGTCTCGATGAAGCGCTTCGGCGTCGTGGCGCCCTCGCCCGACAGGGGCAGGCGCTGCGTCAGCTCCTCGCCGTTCGGGAGCGTGAAGCGGTAGACGGCCTCGGTCGCGGCCTTGCCGAGCGAGCGGGCGCCGGCGGGAAGCTCGTTCCAGCCGAGGAGCCTCATTCCCGGAGGGAGGCGGTCGTTGACGGCGGCGAGGAACTCCGGCGCGAGGGTGTCGACGACGTCGAGGTCGAAGAGCTCGTGACGCGACTCCTGGCCGAGCGGGAGCGCCGGCCCCATCGAAAGCCGGATGTGCGGGTTGAAGCCCTCGGTGTAGCGGACCGGGACGCGCGCGGCCCGGAAGGCCCGCTCGAGGATGTCCATGACGTTGCGGTGCGAGAGGTAGCGGGCGTCGCCGAGCTTCTCGAAGGAGACGCGCCACGTCTTCGAAATCGCCGCGCTCTCGCTCGCCCCGCCGCGGTGCCTGCGCCGCTCGCGGAGCGGGAGGAGGTCGGGCGTCGCCTTCATCCGGTAGGCCGCCCCCTTCGCCTTGTCGGCGTAGGCCGAGCCGCGCCCCTCGTCGCGGGCGTCGGTGACGCCCGCCGCAACTCCCGCGCTGGCGGGGGCCGCCGCGACCTGGGAAAGGGACGGCAGCGCGAACGTGAACCCTTCCGGCATCCCGTTCGCGAGGACGGTGTCCTCGCCGTTGCCGGGGACGCCGCAGGCGGTGCAGCGTCCCCACTTGCAGTCGTCGGTCGCCATCTCCTGGAGGGCCTTCTTCCACTCGACGACGAGGAACGGCTTGCGGATCGACGCGTCGACGACGTCCCAGGGGAGCGTCTCCTTGAGGTCCTTCTGGCGCAGGTGCCGCTCCTTCGGGATCCCGGCGGCCTCGAGCGCCTCGGTCCAGCGTTCCCAGGAGAAGTGCTCCGACCAGCCGTCGAACCTGCCGCCCCGCTTCCAGACCTCCAGGAGGGCCTTCGACATCCGCCGGTCGCCGAGCGAGAGCATCGCCTCGATCTCGGCCTCCTTCGGCTCGTGCCACTTCAGCTTGGCTCCCCGGACGGGGCGGAACTTCTCCCTCAGGTAGACGAGCTTCTCGCTCAGCTGCTCCACGCCGTCGAACGCGGACCACTGGAAGGGCGTGAAGCTCTTCGGGACGTACGAGCCGATGGAGACGTGGACCGTGGCCCGCACGCCCTTCTTCCGCCCCTCGGCCAGGATGTTCGCCACGAGCGTGACGAGCTCGTCGAGGTCGGCCGTCGTCTCGGAGGGGAGGCCGATCATCGTGTAGACCTTGATGAGGTCCCAGCCGCGCTCGAAGGCGACGCCCGCGGCCTTCACCATGTCGTCGTTCGTGAAGGTCTTGTTGATGACGCGCCGAAGGCGGTCGGAGCCGGTCTCGGGCGCGAAGGTGAAGCCCGACTTGCGGACCTCGGAGACGGCGTCGGCGAGGGCGACCGAGAACGCCTCGGCGCGCAGCGACGGGAGCGAGATGGAGACCTTCGTCTTCGCCAGCTCGGGCGCGAGGCACGCCACGAGCGGCTCGATCTGCGAGTAGTCGGCCGAGGAGAGCGAGAGGAGGCCGACCTCGGACCATCCCGCCTCGTCGATGAAGGCCTTCGTCATCCGGGCGACGTCGGCGGGGTCGAGCTCGCGGACGGGGCGGTACCAGTAGCCCGCCTGGCAGAAGCGGCAGCCCTGCGTGCAGCCGCGCATGATCTCGAGGCCGAGGCGGTCCTGGACGATGTCGACGGACGAGACCATCGGTTTCGCGGGGTAGACCGAAGGGTCGAGCTTCTCCACCCAGACCCGTTTCGCCCGCTCGGGGACCCCGGGCGCGTTCGGCGTGTACGAGGCGACGGCGGCTCCGTTCCCGTCGGGCCCGTCGTAGACGACGTCGTAGAGGGATGGGACGTAGATGCCGGGACAGGCCGCGAAGGCGAGGAGCCGCTCGCGGCGAGGACGGCCTCTGGTCGACTTCACGGTGTCGAGGAAGACGCCGAGCGCTTCCTCGGCGTCGCCGATCAGGAAGACGTCGAAGAAGTCGGCCACGGGCTCGGGGTTGGCGACGCAGGGGCCGCCGCCGATGACGACCGGGTCGGCGTCGCCGCGGTCGGCCGCGAGGACCGGGATCCCCGCGAGGTCGAGCATGTTCGGGACGTTCGTGTAGTTCAGCTCGCTCTGGAGGGAGAAGCCGACGACGTCGAAGTCGCGCACGGGCGCGCACGACTCGATGGAGAAGAGCGGGATCGCCTCCCTCCGCATCACCTCCTCGAGGTCGACCCACGGGGCGTAGCTCCGCTCGCAGGCGAAACCCTCCCGGCGGTTGACGATCTCGTAGAGGATCCTCGTTCCCGTGTGGCTCATCCCGATCTCGTAGGCGTCGGGGAAGGCGAGGCAGAGCGTGACGTCCGAGGACGGAAGGTCCTTGCGGACGACGTTCCGTTCCAGGGGGAGGTAGCGCCCGGGGCGCTCCACGCGGAGGAGAAAGGGCTCGAGTCGGGGGCGGAGAGAGTCGAAACGCATGAAGGACCTTTCCAAAAGCCACGGAGTTTAGTCCGGAGAGAGGGATTGCCACGGCCCGGGGTCCGGGTCGATCGACGGATTCCCGTGGGGCCGGTCGCCGGACGCCCTCCCCAGAGGCGCAGCGTCCCCCGCGCGATCCGCAATAATGCCCGTCTCGCGTGAACGCCTCGCTCCCTCTCGCCATCGCCGGCGCCGGCCCCGCCGGGCTCGCCGCCGCGACCCTCCTCGCGCGGGCCGGGCGGACGGTCGTCGTCCACGAGAAGAACGCGACCGTCGGGGCCCGTTTCGTCGGGGACCTGCAGGTGATCGAGGACGCGTCCGACCGCAGCGAGACCGTCCCGGCCATGTTCGCGCGGCTCGGTCTCCCGCCCCGGCGTGGATCCCGGTGACGGCCGCCGAGTTCTTCGACGCGAAGATGCGGCGCTTCCGGATCGCCTCGAAGGAGCCGTACGCCTGGTTCGTCACGCGGGGTCCGGGCGAGGGGACGCTCGACACGACGCTCCTGGCGGGAGCGCTCGAGGCCGGGGCCGAGGTCCGGTTCCGCTCGCGGCTCGAGCCCTCTTCCGCCGACCTCGTCGCGACGGGGCCGCAGACGCCCGACGGCCTCGCCCGCGAGACCGCGTTCGAGACGGACGGGACGACCCGCGTCCGCGTCCTCTACGACCCCTCGGTCGCCCCCGGCGGCTACGCCTATCTCTTCACCGTCGGCGGGCGCGGGACGTTCGGCTGCGCGATCGTCCGCGACCTCGGCGGCATCGACCGCTACTTCGAGAAGGCGAAGGAGAAGCTCCTCTCCGTCGACGAGATTCCCGTGGAAGGGCCGCGCGACGCCTACTCCTTCATGAACTTCGCCCTCGCCCCCGAGCCGCGGCGCGACGGGCGGCCGGCGGCCGGGGAGGCGGGGGCGTTCCAGGACTACCTCTTCGGCCTCGGGATGCGCTACGCGATCTCCTCCGGAGCGCTCGCCGCCGATGCGCTGCTGACGGGGCGCGACTTCTCCGCGCTCGCGCGCGAGCGCTTCGGTCGGCGGCAGCGCGTCTCGCTCGTCAACCGCTACCTCTACGAAGCGGGGGGCGCCTTCGGGCTTTCCCTCTTCGCGCGTTTCGCCACGAGGATGGACTTCCGCACGGTCCTCTCCGCGTTCTACCGGCCCGGCGCCGTCCGCCTCGCGCTCGCGCCGCTCGTCGAGGCGCTGTGGAAGAACCGCGGGCTCTGCGCGCACCGGCTCCCTCCCCACTGGTGCCGTGCGCGGGAACGTGAGATCCGCGCGCCGGAGCTCGGGAGGATCGGGTGACCGCCGCCGCGACCGGGCGGGCCGGGCAGAGCGCCCCCGACCTTCTGGCGGCCCACCGCGCGAACCGCAGCCTCACGCACAAGGCCGGCGCGAACTTCTCCGTCGGCTTCCGCTTCCTCCCGAAGGAGAGGCGTCAGGCCGTCTACGCGGCCTACGCCTGGTGCCGCGCGGCCGACGACGCCGTCGACGAGGGAGACCCGGCGGGCGCACCGGAGCGCCTCGACGCGTGGGCGAGGGAGCTCGACGCCGTCTACGGGGGCCGGCCCTCGAGCGCGGCGGGGATCGCGCTCGCCGAGGCGCTGCCGCGATTCCCCGTTCCGAAGGTCGCGTTCGAGGGGCTCCTCGCCGGTTGCCGCCAGGACCTCGTGACGTCGCGCTACGCGACGTTCGAGGAGCTCCTCGGTTACTGCGACCTCGTGGCCTCCACCATCTCGACGATCTCCCTCGCGATCTTCGGCGGCCTCGGCGACGAGACCGCCGAGGCGCGGGGCCGGGAGCTGGCGACGGCGCTGCAGCTGACGAACATCGTGCGCGACGTCGGCGAGGACGTCTCGCGCGGCCGCGTCTACCTCCCGCTCGAGGACCTCGAGCGTTTCGGCGCGCGGGAGGCGGATCTCCTCGCGCTGCGCGGGACTCCCGCCCTCGCCGAGGTCGTCCGCTTCGAGGCGCGGCGCGCGATCGGGCTCTTCCGCGCGGCCGAGCCGGTGAAGGAGCTCGTCGACCGCGAGTGCCGCTTCGCCGTGACGATGATGGGAGGCATCTACGCGGAGGTCGCGCGCGAGGTCCTCGCACACCCGCTCGACACGCTGCGGCGCCGCATCGCGCTGTCGACGCCGCGCAAGGTGCGCGCAGTCCTCACGCGTCTCCTCGACCGGCGCTTCGACCGCGTCTCCGATTGATTCGCGCGGATTGACGCGTGCCGATCCGGGGAACTAGAGTCGCGGCGATGGCTCTCGACGAGAGAACCCGCGACGCGCTCCGCGAGCTGGGGAACGCCCTGAACGAGGCGGTCTCCTCGTCGGCGCGCGTCCACGAGATCCTGCAGCGGATCCGCGAGGAGGGGAGCGAGCCCTACCTCGTCCTCGACGCGACGGTCGCGCTCGAAGGCCGCGAGCGAAAGGCCCGGGCCACGCTCCCCTCCATCCGTCGCGGGGGTCCGGCGCGGAGCGTCGAGACGGAGGAGAACGAGGGGACGGCGTTCAGGATCGACGTGAAGGACCTTCACTTCCTCCGCTCGGTCGGCATCGACCCGACGCGCGCGCCCCGCGCGCCGCGGGGCCGGCGCCGGCCCGGGACGACGGTCTCGCTCCGCTCGACCGTCGCGAAACGACCCTGAAGCCCCCCCTCCTCGGCCTGTCCCTCCCGGAGCTCGCGCAGGCGATCGCCCCGGTCGCGGCCCAGCGGTTCCGCGCCGCGCAGGTGATGCGCTGGATGACGGAACGCCGTGCCGCCGGCTTCGACGCGATGACGGACCTCCCTTCAGGGGTCCGCGCCGCGCTCGAGGAGCGTTTCACGATCGGGTTGCCGGAAGTGGAAGCACGGACGCCGTCGGAGGACGGTGCGGAAAAGTTCCTCTTCCGCCTCGCGGACGGCGCGAAAGTGGAGGCGGTCTACATTCCGGCCCCCCGGCACCGGGCCTCCGGGAGCTCGGAGCGGGTGACGGTCTGCGTCTCCTCGCAGGCGGGTTGTGCCGTGAACTGCGCCTTCTGCGTGACGGGGCGGCTCGGGGCCGGGCGGAACCTGACGGCAGGAGAGATCCTCGGCCAGTACCTCGTCGTCGCGCGCGAAAAGGGCTTCGGGCCGCGCGAGGCGAACGTCGTCTTCATGGGGATGGGCGAGCCGCTGCTCAACCTGGCCCAGGTCTCCCGCACGCTCGACCTGCTCGAGGCCGAGGTCTCGCCACGGAGGACGACCGTCTCGACGGCGGGCGTCGTCCCCGGGATCCGCGAGCTCGCCCGAAGAGATCACCGGCCGAACCTCGCCGTCTCGCTCACCGCGGCCGGGAACGCCCTTCGCACGAAGCTGATGCCGATCAACGCGCAGTGGCCGGTCGAGGAGCTCTTCGCGGCGCTCGAGGAGTGGCCGCTCGAGCCGGGCCGGCGGATCACGTTCGAGGTCGTCCTGATCGCCGGCGTGAACGACTCTCCCGCGGAGGCGCGCGCGCTCGCCCGTCTCGTGAAGCGCGTCCCGTCGAAGGTGAACCTCATCCCGCTCAACGAGTCGGCCGAGTGGCTTCCCGGCCTCTCCCGCCCGTCGCGGGAGTCCGTCGACGCGTTCGGGAGCCACCTCGCCTCGTCGGGCGTCGACGTCACCGTCCGCTGGTCCAAGGGCCTCGGAGCGGCGGCGGCGTGCGGCCAGCTGAAGGGGCGCGAGACGCCCGGTCGACTCCTGCGCGTTCCGCCCCCATCCGTGCGATCCTGAAACACCCGGAACCAGGAGGTCCCATGTTCCTCACGCCCCGTACGATTCCCGCCACCGCCCTCGCCCTGTTCCTCTTCGCGCCGCCGGTCCTCGCCCAGGAGGCCGCGCCCGCCCCGACGCCCGGGCCCACCGTGACCCCTGCGCCCGCGACGCCGTCCGACATCGCCCGCGGTGCGGGAAAGAAGCTCGACGCCTTCCAGGCGAAGGAGGCGCGGGCCGTCCTCGAGCCCCTCGTTCCCCAGGCCGCAGCGAACGCTGACGTCGCGATCGCCCTCGGGCGCCTCCTCGAGCAGGAGAAGAAGTACGACGAGTCGGCGGGCGTCCTGCGCAAGGCCGCCGGGGCCGCCCCCGCCGACGCGCGCATCCCGCTCTGGCTCGGGGAGACGCTCCTGCGCGCGCGGAAGACGGCCGACGCGGACGCCTCCTTCCGGAAGGCCGCCGAGCTCGCCGCGCAGGCGCTCGCCGCCAGGCCCGACGACGCCGGAGCGCTCCTCGTCCAGGGATCGGCCCTCTCTCGCCTTCGCCGTTTCGACGAGGCGATGGTCGCGCTCGGAAAGGCCCGCGACCTGGACGGCGGGCGCCCGGAGACGCTCTATCAGATGGGCGCGACGCGCGCCTTCCAGCAGAAGTGGACCGATGCCGTGTCGCTCCTCTCCCAGACCCTGGAGAAGGACACGGGGATGGCGCTCGCGTACTACTACCGCGCGCTTTCCCAGGAGAAGCTCGGGCGCAAGGACCTGATGGTCGTCGACCTCGACCGGTTCGTGAAGGTCGCGCCGACGGCCCCCGAGGCCGAGCGGGCGCGCGCCCTTCTCGCGGCGGCCTCTCGCTGACGGGGCCGGACGGAGGGGCCGTGTCGAGCGCGCCGCCCGCCCAGGTCCCCTTTCCGAACCTCGTCGCGATGATGGTCCGCAGGTCGGACAGGGTGTCCGACCTGATCTTCTCCCCCGGGCGGCCGCCGCAGGTCGAGCTCCTCGGGAAGCTCGAGCCGGTGCCGGCGCCCGGGTGGGAGATGCTGACGCCCGAGGTGACCGCGGCCATCGCCCGGCACCTCGTCGGCGACAACGCCACGGCCCAGAAGGCCCTCGTCGACGACGGAGCCGCCGACGTCGCCTACTCGATCCCGGGCTTCTCGCGCTTTCGGGTGAACGTCTTCTTCCAGAGAGGGACCCACGCCATCGTCATGCGGGTCATCCCGATGCGCGTGCCGACCTTCGACGAGCTGAAGCTCCCGCCGGCCCTCCGGGACATTCCCGGGCTGAAGAACGGGATCGTCCTCGTGACGGGGCCGACGGGCTCGGGCAAGTCGTCCACGCTCGCGGCGGTGGTCGACCTCATCAACGACACGCACGCGGTCCACGTCGTCACGATCGAGGACCCGATCGAGTTCATCCACGGGCACAAGAAGGCGACGATCCACCAGCGGGAGCTCCACCGCGACTGCCCGAGCTTCTCCCGCGCGCTCCGGTCGGCCCTGAGGCAGGCGCCGAAGGTGATCCTCGTCGGCGAGATGCGGGACAAGGAGACGATCGAGATCGCCCTCGAGGCGTCGGAGACGGGGCACCTCGTCCTCTCGACGCTCCACACGACCGACGCGGCCAAGACCGTCGACCGGATCATCGGCGTCTTCCCCAAGAGCGAGGAGCAGGTGATCCGGACGCGCCTGGCGAGCTCGTTCCAGTTCATCGCCTCGCAGCGCCTCCTGCCGCGGGCCGACGGGACGGGACGCGTCGCCGCGGTCGAGGTCCTCCGCTCCAACTCGCGGACGCGCGACTACATCGAGAAGGGGGGCGGCGACAACGAGGGCAAGTCGCTCCTGGACGCGATGCGGGACGGCGGCAACGACGGGATGCAGACGTTCGACCAGGTCATCGAGCAGCTCGTGAGGCGGCGCGTCGTCACGCTTGCCGTGGGCCTGTCGTACGCGACGAACGCCGGGAACCTGAGGATCGAGCTGGCGGACTTCCAGGGGTAGGCCGAGACCGGAGAAACCGAGCGCCCGCGGCCCTCGAGGGGCCGCGGGCGCTCGCGTCTCGCCGGAAGGGGCCGGGCGTTACTTCGCCGGCGCGTCCTTCTTCACGAGCTCGAGGTCGAGGAGGAGCGTCACCTCGTCGCCGACGAGGACGCCGCCGCCGTCGAGGTTCTTGCTCCAGTTCACGCCGAAGTCCTTGCGGTTGATCTTGCCGGTCGCGCTCGCGCCGACGACCGTCATCCCCCAGGGGTTCTTCACGGGCTGGGTGTACTCGACGTCGAGGACGACCGGCTTCGTCACGCCGTGGAGCGTCAGGTCTCCCGTCACCTTCGCCGTCGTGGCGGAGACCTTCTCGACCTTCGTCGAGGTGAACGTCATCTGGGGGAACTTCGCGGCGTCGAAGAAGTCGGCCGAGCGGAGGTGCTCGTCGCGCTTGGCGTCGCGCGTGTTGACGGAGCCGACCTCGATCGTCGCGGAGATCTTCGCCGTGGCCGGGTCGGCCGGGCTCCCTTCGACGCTCGCCGTGAACTTGTCGAAGGACCCCTTCACGTTCGAGACCATCATGTGGCGGACGGCGAAGCCGACGGTCGAGTGGGAGGCGTCGACGGCCCAGGTCTCGGCGAGGGCGGAAAGGCTCGTGACGCCGAGGACGGCGGCGAGGGCGACGGACAGCAGGTTCTTCTTCATCTGTTCCTCCTGGATTCGTTTCGGGGCAGGCCCCGGTTCGTTGCGATTCGGCGTCCTTACGCCCGGAACGTCCGGACGGATCAGTCGATCAACTGCAATCGACGGGCCAGACCCTTTTCAGCCCGAATCGACCCTGTTTCGATCAGCGGGGGAAAGACACCTCTCGAAACGAGAGGTGATCAGAAGGCGTTGCCGAACCCGAAGTAGACCTTGAATGCCGGGTCGCCGGGCCGGCGGTCGAGGGGGAAGGCTCCGTCGAGCCGCAAGACGCCGATCGGCGTGAGCGCCCTGAGTCCCAGCCCGAGCGAGGTCGCGAGGTCGCTTCCGAAGTCGCTCGACGAGGCCCAGACCTGGCCCACGTCGAAGAAGCCGACGCCGACGAGCATCGGGTGGAGGGGAACGCGCAGCTCCTCGTTGAGGACGAGGAGCGTCGAGCCGCCGGTCGGGAAGAGCTCGCCGCCGAGGTCTTCGCGGGGCCCGAGGCTCTCGGTCGGGTATCCCCGCACCGAGTAGGAGCCGCCCGCGTAGAACCGGACGTCCGGGATCAGGACCTGCCCCTGGAAGGCTTTCGCGAACCCGAGCCGCAGCGACTGGGCCCAGACGACGCGGCCCGCCCCGAGGCGGAAGACCGGACGGTAGTAGCTGGCCTGCCCGTAGGCGCGGGCGTACGAGAAGCTCGACCCGAGCCAGTCGCCGCTCGTCTCGAGGTCGAGGGTCGCGAGGAGACCCCGTGTGCCGAGCAGGGGGTCCTCGCGGTCGTCCCAGACGAGACCGCCGCCGACATACGGGTACTCGATGGTCACGTCGAGTGGAAAGAAGGGGTCGTCCTCGAAGATGCGGGACGTCCGGTACCTCCCGTAGAGCCGGGCGGAGAGACCCTCTGAGAGGGCTCGCGAGAGCTGCAGGGAGGCCTCGCTCGTGTCGGTCTGCCGGTCGCCGAAAAGGCCCTCGCGCCACGTACGGCGCCTTTCGTACCACCCTTCGACGCCGACCCCGAGGAGCACCTCGGGAAGGCCCCCGAACGCCCGGAGGGCCCGGTCGTCGGGATCGTAGAGGCCGCGCAGGCCGAGGGTGACGCCGCGGCCGAGTACGTTGCGGTCGACGACGTCGACGACGGCGGCGAGCCCCGAGTCGCTCTCCCAGCGGACGCCGTAGCCGAACGAGAACGGAGGGCGTTCTTCCGCTGCGAGAACGACGTCGACGCCGCCGCCCCGCCTCGGCACGCCCGACGCCTTCACGCTCTCGAAGAGGCCCAGTGCGAAGACGTCCGCCTGCGCGCGGGCGAGGTCGTCCTGCCGGAAGATCCCGCCGGGCTCGAGCCCCGCGGCGCGCCGGACCCAGGGCGCGCTCGTGCGCGAGAGCCCCTCGAGGGAGACGGTCCCGACGCGCTCGGCGGGCCCGGCCTCGACGGCGAAGACGGCGGCGATGCGGGGCGGGTCCTCGGGCGTGGCGGGGGAGAGCTCCACCCGGACGCGGGCCTCGGCAAACCCGCGCTCGCGAAGAGCGTCCTCCATGGCGAGGGCCGAGAGCGAGGCCTTGTCGGCGTCGGCCGGCTCTCCCGGGGAGAGCAGCGCTCGCCGCGCGAGGTCGCGGGCCTCCTCGTCCGGAACGCCGCGGACTTCCACGGAGTCGACCAGGGACGGAAGGGAGGGATCCACCTCGACGGTGAGGGTCCTGCCGTCCTCCGAGAGCTCCCGCCGGACGAGGGCGCCGTTGGGATAGCCGAGGGCGCGCAATGCCTGCACGAGCCGTCCGTCCGCGCTCGGGAGGCTCGCCGCCAGCTCCACGCGGGCCAGAGGTGTGCCGAACCGCCGGGCGAGCGATACCGCCTCCGAGGGGGAGACACCCGTGAAGGAGATCCCGGCGATGTCGACCCGTCGGCCGGCCGACACGGTGACGACGACGCGACGGCCTCCCGGCGCGCCTGCGGCGCTCGCCTCCGCCCGCGGGTCGAGGTGCCCGAGGGCGCGCAGCGCACGGCGCGCCTCGAGGCCCATCTCCTCGAGCGCGGACGGCTCGAGGATCCCGGTGCGATAGAGGTCGGCGACGGCGCGGCGCGACGCGGCCGGCAGGGGATCGCCCTCGAACTCCACCGCGACCCGCGGGCCGGGGTCGAGGGACGCCTCGACGTCCACCCGCCGCGCCTTTCGCGACGGAACGGTCTTCAGGAACACCTGGGCCTCGGGCCAGCCCCGCCCGCGAAGCCAGGCCTCGGCGTCGATCTGGGCGTCGAAGAGGGCGTCGCGCGTCACGGGCGCGCCTCGCGTGAGGCGCAGCGACGCGAGAAATCCGCGCCGAGGGATTCCTTCCGGGGTCGAGGCCCGGACCGCGCCGAGGAGCGGCGCGTCGGGGTCGGCGCTTCTTCCCCGCGTGCCCCCGAGCTCGATGCGCTGCTGCAGCGTGCCGCCCCAGCTCCCGTCGTCGTCGGTGAAGAGCTGGAAGCCGACCGGAGGGAGCCTCCTGAGGCGGTGCACGTCGACGACCCACGTCTGCCTCTGCGCGTTCCTCAGGTCGAAGGACGCGGCGAGCGTCACGTTCCGCGAGAACTCCCGCGAGAGCGTGAGCCGCGCGGTCGGGTCGGTCTCGCCGAGGACGAACACGGGGCGCGCCGAGACGGCGACCTGGCCGAGGGCCTGGCCGAGCGTCGACGCGAGGCGCGCGCTGTAGTAGCCCGCGAGGCCCCACGCCAGCCGGGCGGCGGCGTCCGCCTCTCCGCGTGCGCCGGTCCCTCCCTGCTGGAAGGACTGGCGCGTCGACTCGAAGACGTCGCCGCTCGCCCGGAGCGCGACGACACTGTCGTCCCGGAGCGAGGAGGTCGTGACGAAGTCGAGACGCGGATCGGTGGCGGGGTCTCCGGCATAGGTGATGACCCCCCTGTCGACGCGGAAGGCCTGGCCGTAGGCGAAGACGAGACCGTTCTTCCCGACGTCGATCCGGCCGCGGACGACCGGCCGCCGGGCGGTGCCCGTGACCTCGAGCCGGCTCCAGGAGGCGGACAGGTCGGCGACGTTGTTGCGGATCCGAACTCCCGAAGCGGTCTCGATGCCGACGTCGAGCGCGAGCGTTTCGAGGAGGGATTTCTCGGTCCCGGTCGCCTCGGGAGGAGCGAGGACGCGCGCGAGGATCTCGCGGTCGAGGTCGATGTCCCTCTCGAGAAGCCCGCGGTCGAGCGTGACGGTCCCGGAGATCCTCCTCTCGTCCTCGATCACGTCGAACGTCAGCTCGCCCGAGAGGGTCGCGGCGAGGCCGTAGGCGAGGCGGTACCTCACGTCGGCGAACAGGGCCGTCAGCGTCGTCCCCCCGCCGCGGTACCAGCCGCCCGAGAGGAGGAGCGGGCCGCCGTTCAGGAGGGCCTCGCCGCGCGTGAGCGAAGCCGTCCCGGGCGTCAGCTCCGCCTCCAGGAGCGGATCGCGGATCTCGGTCGGCCAGGCGAGGGGCCAGGAGAAGCGGGAGCCCTTGCCGTCGAGGAAGACGTGCCCCTCCAGCGCGTCGGGCGGGCCTGCCGCGCGTGCGTCGAGCGCGATCTCGCCCGAGGCCGTTCCCCCCGCGAGGAACGGGGTGAGGAGCGCCGCGTCGGCCCGGCCGCGGGCCGTGACGGCGACGTGCGAGAAAAGGCCGGCGAGGGACGCGCCCGGGCGCACGCCGGGCGCGAGGTCGGCCGAGGCGGAGACGAGGAAGGACGTCCGCTCCCCGTCGAAGGTGACCGGCTCGAGCACGAGCTGGCCCCCGGACAGCGTGAGGCGCGCCGGGCCGGAAACGTCGAGCCGCCCGGCGGGTGTCTCCATCGAGGCCCCTTCGAGCTCGACCGCCGCGCTGCCGCCGAGCGGATCGGAGAGCGGGAGCGCCGCGAAGACGCGGAGATCGCCGGAAACGGGGACGACGTCGGTCCCCTCCGGAAGGAACGCCGCCAGAGCGCAGGAATCGAAGCCCGGCGCGTCGAACGACAGCTCGAGCGGCCCCTCCGGGAGGCCGCGCGGGAGGTACGCGGCGACGGAAGGAACCGCGCGCAGCGCGCCGAGCGGCAGGCGTGCGGCCAGAGCCGCCTCGAGGCCCGGCCGGCCCGCCCGCGGGATGTCGAGCGCGAGGACGCCGTCGCGCAGCAGGGCGTGCGCCTCGGCCGAAAGCCCCCACGCGGAGAGGACGGCGTCGACGTCGGCGTCGCGGAACGGCTCCGTCAACGAGAGGCGCCCCGACGCCTCGAGGCGGGCGAGGCCTCGCTCGGACACAGGGCTCCCGCCGCCGGTCGCGGCGAGGTCGACGATCCGCAGCTCCGGTCCCTCGGCCTCGAGCGTGGCGTGGAGGTTCTCGAGGAGGGGCAGCTCCTCGGCGAGGCAGAGGCCCGTTGCGTCGAGGGTGACGCGGACGTCCCGCTGCTTCGGGCCGAAGGCGAAGCGGGCCTCTGCGGACGCGAGCCCGGTCGCGCCGGGGCGGACGGTGCCGACGGAAAGGCCGGACACCCGGAGCGTCCCTTCGAGGGAGCGGCGAGAGGAGTCGGCGACCGCGCGGAGCGAAAGCGAGCCTCCCCGTGCCGGGTCGAACGCGGCGTCGACGTCGGCGCGGGGCGCACGGAGAGGCCCCGCGGCCCGGACGTCGAGCCGGAACCCACCGGCGAGGTCGACTCCCTCCGGGGCCGCGGCGACGAGCGAGGGAAAGAGCGTCCGTAGCTCGGCGTGCGCCGCGGCGAGGTCGGGTGACCGGACGCGGAGACGGCCGTCGACGAGGCGGCCCGAGGAGAGGCCCGCGAGAGTGGGGGCCCGAAGGCTCCCCTCCGCGCGCCGCTCGCCGGGAGAGTCGGGGAGAAACGTCGCCGAGAGGTCCAGCGACGTCGCGCCATGGGACTCGAGGCGGCCCGAGGCGATCGCGAGCGTCGTCCCGGCACGGGAGAGCGACAGGGCGGCGTCGACCGAGAGCGGGAAAGGGTCGCCCCGCCCGTGCCGGACCGTCGCGACCCCGTCGAGCGCGCTCCCGGCGATTCCCCAACGTGCGCGCGTCGCCTCGTCGGCCCAGGCGGAGAGGAGTCCGTCGGGGAGGCGCTCGGCCCGCAGCGTCCAGGCCCCGTCGCCCGAGGCAGGGTCGAACCTCCCCTCTCCCTCCACGCGCCCGCCCGGCCGGAGGTCCGCACGCGCCGTCTCGACGAGGAACGTCCCGTCCTTCAAGCGCGCCTTCAGGGAAACGGTCTCGAGGTCGACTTCGGGGGTCCGAACGTCGCGGCCGTCGACGGCGAGGGTGGCCGAGAGCGCGGAGCGGCTCCCGCCGACGTCCGCCACGAGACGGAAGGTCCCCGTGGTCCCCAGCTCGGGCGCGACCTTCCCGGTCTCCGCGCTCACCTCGGCGTGGAGGACGATCGGCGCGCCGGGGGAAAGGCCGGCCGCGCCCCGGGCCGACGCGGAGAAGCCGTCGCCTGCGAGATGGAGTGCTTCGAGGTCGAACCTTCCGTCGGACGTCAGCGTGAGGGCGACATCTCCCGCGGCCGCGAGGCGGAGAGGGCCGGGGCGGTCGACGACGACGGTCGGGAGGTCCCCGCGCAGGCTGAGCAGACCGTTGCGAAGGCTCCCGGTCAGCCGGACCTGCTCGAGCTTCGCCCCGAGCACGACGGTCCCGAGGGACGGGGGAAGCGGCCCCGACGCGATCGAGGAGATCCCGACGAGGATGTGGTCGATCTCGGCCGCGGAGAGGAACGTCAGGCCTCCCGTCGACGTGCCCTGCGACGCCGGGAGCGGCGCGGAGAGGTCGATGCGGAGCCCCTCGGTGGCCAGGTGCCGGACGTGCAGGCGCCGGCGGAGGCCCTCGCCGACGTCGACCTCGACCTCGGCCTCGTCGGCCGTCAGGAACGGGCGCGAACCCGGGACGGCCGCGGCGATGCCGCGGAGGACCAGGCGGCCCCGCAGGGGGTCCATCGTCATTTCGCGCGCCGAGAGCGAGAGCCCCGTCGCCGCTTCGGCGTTCCGAAGGGCGGCCGCGAGGAGGCGGACCTGCACGCCGGGTCGGTACAGGAGGAAGAGGAGCGCCGCGGGAAGGACGAGGACCGCCAGGACGAAGGCCTTGACGGGAACGCGCCGGGCGCGGGAACGGGGAACCTGGGGACCGCGCACCATGTACCGATTCTAGGGGCTCGATGCAAAGGGACCTCCGGCGCCGAGCGGCCCTAGAATCGGCGCCGGTTCGGGGAGGAGAGAGTCATGACGGAGAGGGTCAGGAGCGGAGCGGTCCGCACGAGGGCCGGACTCGCGATCGCGATGGTGCTCGCCACCTCTGCAGCGCCGGGTTCGGCCGCCGAAACGTGGCTCCGCCCCGTCCTGCCGCAGAGCGTCGTGAAGGCCGCTCCGCCGGTCCGCCGGGGAGCCCGCCCGGGCCGCCCGCCGGCGCCGCCGGCCCCTGCCGTTCCCGACCACGCTCTCGGGCGAGAGCTCCTTCGTCGAGCTGACGACGGGAGCGCGCTTTCCGGAGCCGGGAAGTGCGGTCGCCCCGGAGAGGATCGAGAGGTCGTTCGTGAGGCTCGGCGAGGGGCGCCCCATGCCGCTCACATCCGCGAAGGCCGACGGTGCCGTGACCCGCCTCGAGGCGACCTGGGCGGGGCAGGGCCTCGCGACGCTCGGGATCCTCCTCGCGCCCGAAGCGCGAACCGTGGAGGCCGCGGAGTTCGAGGCGTTTCTGAGGGACACGGGGGCCACGGCGGCCCTTGCCGAGAGGACGAAGAAGAAGGAGACGAAGAAGGCGGCGAGGGTCGTCGCGGTGGAGAGCGCACGCGCGTTCGCGGGCGTCCTGGCGCCGCCGCGCGCGGCCGCGCCGGTCGACCCGGCCGCGGGGACGGACGAGCCGCTCGGGCTGCCTTTCGAGATCGTCGCGGGGGTCCCGCCCCTCCCGCTCCGGGCGGGGACGACTCTCCCGGCCTCGGTCCTCCTCGACGGCAAGCCCGCTCCGGGTGCGGTCGTCCGGGCCTATGTGCCGGGAACCGAGGCACCCGCCGCCCTCCACGCCGACACGCAGGGAGTGGTGTCGTTCCCCCTCGAAAGCGAGGGGCGGCTCCTCCTCGCCGTGGCCGCCGTCCGCCGCACCGGCAAGGCGGACCGGGCGCGCGGGGAGATCTGGAAGAAGGCGGACTGGGAAGTGCAGCGCTCGACGCTCGCGCTCCTCGTCCTGCCGCGGGCGCCCGCGCCGACGCCCGCGCCGACGAAGGCTCCGAAGGGCAAGGGCGCCGCGCCGAAGCCGAAGCCGAAGTGACGCCGAACGGACGCCGAAGTGGCGCCGCGTCCGGACCTGCTCCGGGCGGCTCAGCGCCGGGCGAAGAGCCCGCGCACGAGGCGCGCCGTCCCTTCGCGGAACGTCGCCTCTTCCGGCAGGAGCGAGAGGACGAGGAACGCCTCGCGGGGGAAGTCGAAGAAGTAGCCGGGGTGGACGAGGAGGTCCTCCTGCGCCAGGAGGCGGAGAACGAGCCCTTCCTCGGCCTCGACTGCCGGAAGCCGGAGTACCGCGGACCACCCGGCCGAAAGCGGCGTGACCGTCACTTCGGGAAGCGCGGAGAGCCCCTCGACGAGCGTCGCATGGTTCGAGAGGAGACGGGCGCGAAGCGCGCCGGCCGCCGCGTCGCCCCACGCCAGGAGCCCCGGGAGCGCGAGCTGGACGGGGGAGGCGACGGAGAGATACGAGTCGGCGATCCATTCCAGCCGCTCGAGCGCTTCGGCGAGGAGCGGGGAGGGTCCGCTGGCGACGATCCACCCGAGCTTCAGCTGCGGCAGAAGGGCCGACTTCGAGAGTCCGCCGAGGGAGAAGACGAGCGCCTCACCCGCAGCCTGCGTCTCGGCCGCGGCGACGCGCACGTCGCCGGGACGGTCCTCGAAGCGGTAGTCGAGGAAGACCTCGTCGGAGACGATCGCGAAGCCCCTCCGCGCGGCCAGCGACGAGAGCGCGCCGAGCTCGGCGCGGGAGATCGAGGTGCCGGTGGGGTTGTTCGGGTTCACGACGACCACCGCGGCGACGCGCCGGCCGGACGCCGCGACGCGGTCGGCCGCGTCCTCGACCAGGCTCGCGTGGACGGCCCAGCGATCCTCGGAGGGAAGGCGGTACCGGACGAGCTCGACCCCCTCGAGCCCCGCCAGGGCGTCGAGGAGCGGGTAGCTCGGAGCCGGCACGAGGATGGCGTCTCCCGGCGCGGCGAGGAGCTTGAAGAGCCAGCCGTAGGCCTCGCTCGAGGAGGCCGTCAGGACGATCCGTCCGGGGCCGGCGTCGACGCCCCGTCCGGCGTAGTACGACGAGACCGCTTCCCGTGCGGAGAGGAGCCCGCAGGGGTCGGGGGAGTAGACGCCGCCCCTCCCGTCGGCGAGGAGGGCCAGGGCCGGCGAGGGATCGACGGGAAGCCCCGCCGTCGTCGGATTCGTGGCCGTCAGGTCGAGGACGGGGCGGGGATGGGCGTCGAGCGCCGTCGTCAGCCGGTTTCGGGCGCCAGGCGCGGGGGTCCTCGTCGAGAACATCCCGCGGAGGTTACCCTCGCGGGCCCCGCCGGAGTGCGCGGGTAAACTCCTGCGCCATGGGATCCACTTCCCCGACGATCACCCCCGCGCTCCTCGCCGAGCACAAGCTGACCCGCGAGGAGTACGACCGGATCCTCGCGGCCCTCGGGCGCGAGCCGAACCTCGTCGAGCTCGGCATCTTCTCGGCCCTCTGGAGCGAGCACTGCTCCTACAAGTCGTCGAAGGTCTTCCTCCGCGAGCTCCCGACGACGGGAAAGCGCGTCGTCCAGGGGCCGGGCGAGAACGCGGGGGCGGTCGACATCGGCGACGGCCTCGCGGTCGTCTTCAAGATGGAGTCGCACAACCACCCGTCGTTCATCGAGCCCTACCAGGGGGCGGCGACGGGGGTCGGCGGCATCCTGCGCGACATCTTCACGATGGGCGCGCGCCCGATCGCCGTCCTCGACCCGCTCTTCTTCGGCGATCCGAAAGCGCCGCGGATGCACGGCCTCATCGACGGCGTCGTCCGCGGCGTCGGCGGCTACGGCAACTGCATCGGCATCCCGACCGTCGGCGGGTCGACGTTCTTCCACCCCTCGTACAACGGGAACATCCTCGTCAACGTCATGGCGGTCGGCCTCGTCCGCCACGACAGGATCTTCAAGGCGAAGGCCTCGGGGATCGGCAACCCGGTCCTCTACGCCGGCTCGAAGACGGGCCGGGACGGCATCCACGGCGCGTCGATGGCGTCCGACGTCTTCGACGACGAGAAGGCCAAGCGCCGCCCCACGGTCCAGGTCGGCGACCCGTTCGCCGAGAAGCTCCTCCTCGAGGCGGTCCTCGAGGTGCTCGAGGGAGACGCCGTCGTCGCCATCCAGGACATGGGGGCCGCGGGTCTCACGTCGTCCTCCTTCGAGATGTGCGCGCGCGGCGACGTCGGCATGCGCCTCGACCTCGACCGGGTCCCGATGCGCGAGGCCGGGATGACGCCCTACGAGCTGATGCTCTCCGAGTCGCAGGAGCGGATGCTCCTCGTCACGAAGAAGGGGCGCGAGCGCGAGGTCATCGAGGTCTTCGAGAAGTGGGGCCTCGACGTCGCCGAGATCGGCGAGGTGACGGGCGAGCCGCGGATGGTCCTCCACTGGCACGGCGAGGTCGTCGCCGACCTCCCCGTCGCGCCGCTCGTCGACGAGGCGCCCGTCTACCGCCGTCCCTGGACGCTCGCCGAGCCGCTCGCGCCGATCGAAGGGGCGGTCGACCTCTCCGGCGCGCCCGACGAGAAGACGGCCCTCCTCGTCCTCCTCGCCTCTCCGAACCTCTGCAGCAAGGCCTGGATCTGGCGCCAGTACGACCGGAGCGTGAGGACGAACACGGTGATCGGACCGCCGGGAGACGCGGCCGTCCTGCGCGTGAAGGGGACGAAGAAGGGCCTCGCCCTCACGGCCGACGTCAACCCCCGCTACTGCTTCGCCGACCCGATGCGCGGGGCCGCGCACGCCGTGGCCGAAGCGGCGCTGAACGTCGCCTGCACGGGCGCGCGACCGCTCGCCATCACCGACTGCCTCAACTTCGGCAACCCCGAGCGGCCCGAGATCATGGGCCAGCTCGCCGCGGCGGTGAAGGGGCTCTCCCTCGCCTGCCGCGCCCTCGAGACGCCCGTCGTCTCGGGAAACGTCTCGCTCTACAACGAGACCGACGGCGAGTCGATCCTCCCGACGCCCACCGTCGGGATGGTGGGCCTCCTCGAGGACGTCGCGCGCGCAGTCCCGCACGCCTTTGCGGCCGAGCACGACGTCGTCGCCCTCTTCGGCGAAACCCGCGACGAGCTGGGTCGAAGCGAGTACCTCGCCACCGTCCTCGGCCGCGACGAGGGGCCCTGCCCACGCCTCGACCTCCTCGGCGTCCGCTCCCTCGTCGACCTCCTGTGCGACCTGGCGACCGACGGGCTCCTCTCCTCGGCGCACGACGTCTCCGACGGCGGCCTCGGCGTCGCGCTCGCCGAGGCGTGCATCCCGAACGGGCTCGGGGCCGACCTGAACGTCGAGACGGCGCTCCTGCCGACGGTCTACCTCTTCTCCCAGTCCACGCCGCGCGTCGTCGTCTCCTTCCCTCCGGGCAACGAGAAGATCGTGCTCGAGGCGGCCCGGCGGCACGGGGTCCCGACGGCCTTCCTCGGACGCGTGACGAAGGACGTCCTCCGGGTGAGAGTGAGCGGGAATGCCGTCCTCGACGTTTCCGTTTCGACTCTCAGGCAGGCCTCCGAGGAGGCCTTCGAGAGAATGATGGAGACGACCGCATGAAGATCCCCCGCCTCGCCCTCGCCGCCCTCGCCGCAGCAACGGCGCTCGCCCTCGCGGCTCCCGCGCCGGCGCAGAAGCCCGAGGCGCCGAAGATCGGCGCCGTCGCCCCGACTTCACCCTTCCCCCCGCGGCCGGCGGAGCGCCCGTGGCGCTGAAGGACCTCCTGGCGAAGAGCAAGGCGGTCGTCGTCGTCTTCGACGCGACGAAGTGCCCCTACGCCATCGGGTACAAGGGGCGCGTCGCGGACATGGGGAAGGAGTACGCCGGCAAGGGCGTCACCTTCGTCACGATCAACAGCAACAAGACGGAGCCCGCGGCCGAGGTCGCCGAGGACGCGAAGAAGAACGGCTTCGCGTTCCCGGTCCTGAAGGACGAGGGGAACAAGGTCGCCGACCTCTACGACGCCCGGAAGACGCCCGAGGTCTACGTCCTCGACCCGAAGGGGACGCTGCTCTACCGGGGGCGGATCGACGAGACGCACGAGGACCCGAAGAACGTGAAGTCGCCCGACCTGAGGAACGCCCTCGAGGCCATCCTCGCGGGCAAGCCGGTCCCTGCGGCCGAGACGAAGGCCTTCGGCTGCTCGATCAAGCGCATCTGAACGTGAACCCTTCGCGGACCCCCGCGCGCGCGAGGAGGACGTTCGCCGCCTTCCTCGTGCCCCTTCTCCTCGTGGCACTCCTCCTCGAAGGGGCTCCCGCCGCCGCCGAGCCGGTGAAGCACCTGAAGCCGGAGGACTACCGGAGCCGGATCGTGGCGGGGCGCAAGGGGCGGGTCCTCCTCGTCAACTTCTGGGCGACGTGGTGCGAGCCGTGCCGCGAGGAGATGCCGCACCTCGTCGCGGCGGCGAAGAAGTTCCCCGCCAGGGACCTCGCCGTCGTCCTCGTCTCCCTCGACTCGCAGAAGACGGGGCCCGCGCAGGTGCCGAAGTTCCTCAAGGAGAAGAAGGTCCCGTTCGTCTCCTGGCTCGCGAAGACGCGTGACCCGCAGGACTTCATCGACACCGTCGACCCGACGTGGGACGGCTCGCTCCCGTACACCCTGGTCTACGGGCGCGACGGGAAGATCGCGACCCGCCTCCCGGGCCTCCAGACCGAGGCCTCGTTCACGGAGGCGATCCGGAAGGCCGTCGGCGCGAAGTGAGGCGCCGCCCGCTCCTCGACGCCCTCTTCCTCGACCGCGACGGGACCCTCATCGCCGAGCGGGGCTTTCTCGCCGACCCGAAGGGGGTCCGCCTCGCGCCGGGCGCGCCGGCGCTCCTGGCGCGCTTCGCGGCGGAGGGGACGAAGCTCTTCGTCGTGACGAACCAGTCGGGCGTCGCGCGCGGGCTGACGCGCTGGGACGAGGTGAACGCGGTGAACGCCGAGGTGGAGCGGCGGCTGGCCGCCCGCGGCGTCCCGATCGCCGGCTGGCTCGTCTGCCCGCACCACCCCGAGGGGAAGGTGAAGGAGTACGCGGTCGCCTGTCGCTGCCGCAAGCCGGGGACCCTCCTCCACCGGCGGGCGCTCCGGCGTCACTCCCTCTCGGCCGCGCGCTCGGCCGTCGTCGGGGACAAGTGGGACGACGTCGGCGCGGGGCTCTCGCTCGGCGCCCTCGCCGTCCACCTCCTCTCCGGCCACGGGCGCGAGCAGCGCGCGGTTGTGCGGGAAAAGGGCGGGGCGCGCGTGATCCTGGCCGGCGGGCTCGCCGATGGCCTTCGGAAGCTGAGGGCCGCGGCGGAAGGGAGAACGCGATGACGATGCCGAAGCGCCCGCGCCCGCGCGAGACCGTGACGACTTACCCGATCGCGACGCGGTCGTTCAAGGTGAAGACCGGCGACTTCGCGGCGCCGCCTTCCACGAGCGGCTCCTTCGCCGACTTCTGGAACGGCCTGCCGAAGATCCTCGCCGCCGAGTCGCTCCGGAAGGTCGCCGCGGCGATCCACGCCGCGAAGCGGAAGGGCAAGCCGGTCGTCGTCGCCTTCGGGGCCCACGTCCTGAAGACGGGGCTGGGGCCGGTCCTGATCGACCTCGTCGAGCGCGGCTTCGTGACGGCCCTCGCCACGAACGGTGCCAGCGGCATCCACGATTTCGAGATCGCCTTCCACGGGAAGACCTCCGAGGACGTCGGTGCCGTCCTCGAGACGGGCGAGTTCGGGATGAGCCGCGAGACGGGCGAGGGGATCTTCCGCGCGCTGCGCGCCGGGCGGAAGAAGGGCGTCGGCTACGGACGCGCGGTCGGCGAGGCGATCCTCCGCGGGCGCCTCCCGTACCGCCACCTCTCCCTCTTCGCCGCGGCGGCGAAGGCGGACGTCCCGCTCACCGTCCACGTCGCGCTCGGGACCGACACGCTCGTCCAGCATCCCGGCATGGACGGGGCGCTCGTCGGCGAGATGTCGATCCGCGACTTCACGACGATCCGGCGCGTCATCGCCGGGCTCGGCGGCGGAGGGGTCTGGATCAACGCCGGCTCGGCCGTCATCATGCCGGAGGTCTTCCTGAAGGCCCTCTCGATGGCCCGCAACCTGGGGCACGACGTGAGGGACTTCACGACCGTCGACCTCGACATGATTCGCCACTACCGCCCGCACGAGAACGTCCTCAAGCGCCCCGTCCTCTCGGGCGGCGCCTCGTACGCGATCACCGGCCACCACGAGATCCTCCTGCCGCTCCTGGCGCAGGCGCTCGTCCTGGGGCTGGAGGACCGGCCATGACCCCGCGCCGCCCCCCCGGAGCCCGCGAGCTCGCCGCCCTCGCGGCCGCGGCGCCGAGCGTGAAGGCGGTCGTCGTGGGCGACCTGATGCTCGACGAGACCTGGTTCGGGGACGTCTCGCGCGTCGCGCCGGAGGCGCCGGTCCCGCTCCTGGCCCTGTCGTCGATGTCGCGCCGGGCCGGCGGGGCCGGGAACGTCGTCGAGAACCTCGCGGCGCTCGGCGCGCGGACGGTGGCGCTCGGCGCCGTCGGGCCCGAGGAAGAAGGCGCCTGGATCGCGCACCACCTCGGCGGCCTTCCGGGCGGCGAACAGCACGTCATCGTCGACCCGCTCCGGACGACCCCGGTCAAGCGGCGGATGGTCGCCGACGGCCGCCAGCTCCTCCGTGTCGACCAGGAGCTCCCGGCGGTCCTGTCGGCCGCGGCCGAGGCGGAGCTCGTCGCCGCGGGCCTTGCGGCGCTCGCGTCCGCCGACGTCCTGCTCCTCTCCGACTACTCGAAGGGAACCCTCACGGCGCGGGTCATGGAGACGCTCCTCGGGGAGGCGCGGCGTCGCGGCGTTCCCGCGCTCGTCGACCCGAAGGGGAAGGACTACTCCCGCTACCGCGGCGCCACCTGCATCACGCCGAACCGCAAGGAGCTCGAGACGGTCACGGGCGAGAGCGCCCGCGACCTCGGCACGGTCGCGCGCCTCGCCTCGCGCCTGCGCGACGACCTCGGCCTCGACGCCATCCTCGTGAAGCTCTCCGAGGAAGGGATGCTCCTCCTGCCGAAGGGAGGCGAGCCGCGCCGGATCGCGGCCCGCGCCCGCGAGGTCTTCGACGTCACCGGCGCCGGTGACACCGTCCTCGCGACGCTCGGCGTCGCCCTCGGGGCGGGTCTCCCGCTGTCCGACGCGGCCGTGGTCGCCAACCGCGCCGCCGGCGTCGTCGTCGGCCGGACGGGCACCGCCTCCGTCCGCTGGGCGGACCTCCTGGACGGCCTCACGTCCTCCCCGGCAGAGAAGCTCCTCGAGCGGGGGCACGTCGCGGCCGTCGCGCAGATGCTCCGCCGCGCGCACAGGCGCGTCGTCTTCACGAACGGCTGCTTCGACCTCCTCCACCCGGGGCACGTCACGCTCCTCGGCGCGGCGAAGAAGCTCGGCGACGTCCTCGTCGTCGGCCTCAACAGCGACGCATCGGTGAAGCGCCTCAAGGGGCCCGAACGGCCGATCCTGTCCGAGACGGACCGGGCGCAGGTCCTCGGCGGCCTCGACGCCGTCGACTTCGTCGTCCTCTTCGAGGAAGACACGCCGGAGACGCTCATCGGCGAGATCCGGCCGCAGGTCCTCGTCAAGGGGGGCGACTACACCGAGGAGAACGTCGTCGGCGCGCCGTTCGTCCGCTCGTACGGCGGCGAGGTCGCGCTCGTCCCGCTTCTTCCCGGCCGCTCGACGACCTCCATGGTGACGAGGATGACGAAGATGAAGGAGACCTCGTGATCGACGCGCACCTCTCGGCCCTCGCCGCGGTCGCACTCGCCGCGCGCGACGCGATGACGCCCTCGCTCGTGGCGGCCTCGGCCGCGATGGCGGCCGCCGTCCGCGACGGGCACAAGGTCCTCGCCTTCGGCAACGGCGGGAGCGCCACGCAGGCGCAGCACTTCGCCGCCGAGCTCGTCGTCCGCTACAAGGACGACCGGCCGGGCCTCCCGTCGATCGCCCTCACGTGCGACGGCGCGATCCTGACCGCCTGCGCGAACGACTACGCGTACGACTACGTCTTCGCCCGGCAGGTCGAGGCGCTCGGCCGCCCCGGCGACGTCGCCCTCGGCCTCTCCACCTCCGGCACGAGCCCGAACGTCGTGAAGGCGCTCGAGGCCGCACGTGCGCGTGGCCTGGTCACGATCCTCGTCACCGGCTCGCGCGGCGCCGCCGAGGCGGCGAAGTGGGACCACGGACTCGTCGTCCCCTCCGCCGAGACCGCCCACGTCCAGGAAGTCACCCTCGCCGTCCTCCACCTCCTCTGCCAGGCGGTCGAGAACGGGGTCAGGTCTTGATTTTCTACTTTACGGCGCCGCCGTAAGGTGAAGAACGCAGGCCTGGCTCCACGCTTCCGACGGAAACGCCGGTCATGCAGGCGTGGTCGAGGGGACAGCGGGTGAAGCGGCAGGGGGCGCAGAGGACGCGCTCGCGGACGACCCGGAGGCGGACGGGTCGGCCGTCGGGGCGAGGGCCGTCCCAGGGTCGCGTCGCGTCGGGATCGGTGGGGCCGAAGACGACGGTCGTCGGCGTCCCGGCGGCGTTGGCCAGGTGCGCGAGGCCCGAGTCGTTGCCGACGAAGAGGTCCGCCAGGGAGACGATGCCGAGGACCTCGGGGAGCGAGGTCTTCCCGGCGAGGTCGAAGACGTGCGCGCCGGCGGCGAGCGAGGCGACGCGGGCGTTCACGAGCGCCTCGCTGGCGCTGCCGAGAAGGACGATCGGGAGATGCCGCACCGCGGCGAGATGGGAGAAGAGCGCAGCGAAGCGTTCTTCCGGCCAGCGCTTGGCCTCGTGGGCGAAGGAGGCGACGTGGGCCGCCGCGAAGGGGCCGTCGGGAACTCCCTCTCCTGCCAGCTTCGTGCGCGCCGAGCGGCGGAGAGCCTCGGAGACGGGCCATGTGGCGTCGGGAATTCCGGGCACGGGAACACCCGTCGCAGCGACGAGCCGGAGGTGGCGGAAGACCTCGTGCTCTCCCGGAGGCCTCGAGAACGGAACCGGATGCGTGAGGAGGACGGATCGCAGCTCTCCCCGGTAGCCCCACCGTTCCGGGATGCCGGCGCGGTAGGCCGTCCATGCCGTCGCGAAGCTGCGAGGCAGGAGGATCGCGCGGTCGAACCCCTTCTCGTGCAGCTCGGCGGCCAGGGCGGCGCGACCGGCGGCGCCGGAGTGACGTCCCTTCGGCTCCTCGACCAGGACCTCGTCGACCTCGGGAAGAAGACGGTAGAGGGCGGCGACCCACGGGCGCGCGAGGACGGAGATCCGGTCCCCGGGGTGATGGGCCCTGAGGGCGCGAAGGCGGGAAGCGAGATGACGACGTCCCCGACCCAGTTCGTGGCACGCAGGAGGATCTTCACCCGGTGGTCCAGCATAATCGACGGATGCGGCCCGCCGTCTCCGTCGTCTTCATGGTGAAGGACGAAGTCGACCGGCTCGGTCCCTCCCTCGCCTCGGTCGGCTGGGCCGAAGAGGTCCTCGTGGCCGACACCGGCTCGACCGACGGCACCGTGGAGCTCGCCCGGTCGGCCGGAGCTCGTGTCGAGTCGATCCCGTGGGAGGGCTACGTCGCCACGCGCAACCGGGCGCTCGCGCTCGCCAGGCACGACTGGGTGCTCGTCCTCGATGCCGACGAACGGGTGTCGCCCGGCCTTGCAGAAGAGGTCCGCCGGGTCGTCGAATCTCCGGACGGGGCGGCGGCCTTCCGCATGCCGCGCCTCTCGCACATCGGCGCGCAGCCGATCCGGCACGGCGTCTGGTCGCCCGACCGCAAGCTCCGCCTCGGTCTCCGCTCGCAAGGCCTGCGCGCCGCGGGGGGGCGGGTTCACGAACGGATCGAGACGGATGGCCGGGTGCGGGACCTGTCCTCGCCGATATTCCATTTTCCCTACCGCGACGTCGCCGACGCCGTTCGGAAGAACACTCTCTACGCGAGGCTCTCCGCCCTCGACCGCTTCGACCGGGGTGCGAGGGGCCGTGTCCTTCCCGTCTTCTTCCGACCGCCGCTGGAGTTCCTCAAGAGCTGGGTCCTCAAGAGAGGCTTCCTCGACGGGCGCGCCGGCGTTGGCGTCGCGCTCCTTCACGCCTGGTACTACCTCCTGCGGGCCGCCTTTCTCGTGGAAGAGTCGGAGCGGGAGAAGGACAGGCTCGGCGGCGGACGCTCAGGGCGGGTCGACCCGTAGCGGGGCGAGCCCCGCAGGGTCGTTCGACGCGTTGTCGATCCGCGCCACGGACGCGACCACCGCTCCCGCCTCCGGCAGGACGAGGAGCGTCGCTCCCTCGATCGGGCCGCCCGGGAAGAGCGCCGGGAACGAATCGAGCTGGACGACGCGACCGGTTCCGACCTCGACGACGAGCTCTCCGCGGACGCCGTCCCTCGCGAAGAGGACGAGCCGCACCCGCGAGGCCGCCCCGGGAGCGACGAGGACGAGGTTCGACCGGGCGGCGGGCGACTCGTCGACACCCGCGAACGCGACGGGACGTTCCGGCGTCGCCTCGGCTCCCAGGGGGATACACGAAAGGTCCTGGGAGGAGGGGCCGGTCGGCGGGTCGCTCCGCGTCACGGCCAGGGGCAGGAGCCCGGCTGTCGACGAGAGGAGGAGCGCTCCGGCCCCGGGCGCCTTCGTGGGAAAGAGGGAGACGAGGAGGTCGGGGACGACGCGGAGCTCTCCCGCTCCGAGCGCGAGGCGGACCGTCTCGGGCGGGCTGCCGTCGCGCGGGAGGAGCGTCGCGTCGAGCGTCGCCCCGGCCGGGGAGAGGAGGAAGAGGTCGCTACGGAAGTACGCCCCGTTCCGTCCCTCCGCCGAAGCGACCGCCGGAACGGTCCACTCGGAGGACGCACCGCTGGAAGGGAGTGCGGGTATGCGCCAGGGGTCGTTCGTCGAGAGGTTGGAGATGGCGGTCCCGTAGACCTGGACCCGCCCGGCCAGAACGGTGACGCGGACCGAGAGGCCCCGCGCCTCGCTTTCCGCGAGGATGTCGTCGAGCTGGGCGCGGCGAAGCGGAGCGAGGTCGACGCGAACGGTGCGGAGAGGAAGGCCCGCGCCGTCGAGGACGGCGACCTCGACCGCCGAGACCTCGAAGGGCGCGAAGAGCGAGACGTTCGTCCTTTCGTGGCGCGAGTCCACCGGGCCGAAGAGGTGAGCCGTTTCGCCGTGTCCTAGGACGCTTCCGCCTGCGGGCTGGACCGGAAACGAGAGCCCGTAGGTTCCGAGCGCCGTCGTGTTGAAGACCCGTGCCGAAGCCGCGACGGCGCCGGCGTCACCCGACACGACGCGGAGGCGCAGCGGCGAGGCGACGGGGCCGGGCGTCCCCGTGGCCAGGAGGTCGCCCGAAGCGAACGCCCGGCTCGAGCGGGCCGGAACCGAGAGAGGGAACGGCGCCGAGAAGCCGTCGAGGAGGAGCGCTTCGAGAAGCACCTCTCTCTCGGAGAGGTTGCCGACGGTGAGGACCGTCGCGTAGGTCGCCCCGTTCGCCCCCTCCGCCCGGACCAGTGCAGGAACGAGCAGGTCCGTCTCGGCGACGGGGCCCGCGGGCGCGGGTGAAACGACGAGAAGGGAGCCGGACGGGCCCGGAACGAGGGCGGAGAGAAGCGCCCCCTCCGTCGTCCGCTCGAAGACGATCGGAGATCCGTCGAGTGTCGCGAGAAGCCTCGGGGCGAACGGGCCGGCGAGCGCGAGGTCCAGCCGCGTACTGCCAGCGAGGTGCAGCGAGAGAGTCCGAGACGCGTCGAGGCCGGCAGCCGGGAGGTCCAGGCGAATCCGGACCGGTCCCTCGAACTCGAGGTCGACCCGGTTTGCCGCGACGTCGGCCCGGGCGTCGAGGAAGGCCCGCGTGCCGTCGGGGGCGCTGGTTCGCGCCAGGCGGGCCCAGTGGAACGTCCTTTCCCGCGAGCCGAAGGAGACGCCGACGACACGGTCGGGGCGCAGGGGGCGGACCCGAGCGAGCGCCGCGTCGAAGAGAACGGCGGGAGGGAGGAGGCGAAGATTCTCGTGCCCCACGTCGGAGGGGAACCGCGTCGTGAATTCGTAGCCCGCGGGGTCGTCCGCGTGGAGCTCGGAGAGCGTCGGGCGCGTTCCGCGCGCGTCGGTGAAGCCCGGCGTCACGCTGATGTGGTGCCCGTTCCGGTAGGGGAAGAAGGCGGTCGAGTCGGGAACGCTGTCGTCCGCCTGGCCGTGGAGGACGGCCACGAACAGGTTCCTCGCGTTCGGCAGGAGGAAGCGTGGCGAGAGCTCGAACCAGCGTGCGAGGACTTCGCCGCCGGCAGAGGGCGGACCTCCGGCGGCAGAGATGAAATCCGTGAACGAGGGGACCCAGAGCTGCCCCTGGAAGGCGTCCGTCGGCCCGGCGCCGTCGATCACGGCGGCGAAGCGCGTCGGGTTCAGGAGGCCGACGGTCAGCGCCCCGCGCCCTCCCTGCGAGAAGCCCGCGAGGGCGACCCGGTCGGGGTCGATCGGCGCCCGAGCCAGGGCGTCGTCGAGGCAGGCCAGGATGTCCGTCTCGTCCGGGACGCCGTTGGCGCCGTCGACGTAGAAGGTCGAAGGGATGCCGCCGGTGGCCGGCACGCGGCGTCCCTCCCAGAAGACGAGGACGGCGCCTCTGGCTTCGGCCTCGGCGAAGTGCTCGGAGCGTTCGAACTGCAGCCTCGTCCCGCCGCGTCCGTGCAGGAAGAGGATCGCCGGAAGGAGGCTCGTTCCGTCCCACGTCGTCGGAATGCGGAGATCGTAGACGCGCTCGACGCCGTCGGCCGGCGAGCGGTAGGAGAGGGTGAGGAGCCAGCCGGACGGGAGGGGCGCCGTGGCGGCCGGCGCCGCGGCGAGAAGGAGCGCCGTCAGCAGCGCGACGGCCGGAAGGAGCCGTCTCACGGCGCTCATTCCCCGAAGACGTGGACGACGAGCGAGCGCCGGTGCGGCGAGGTCCGGTGCTCGGCGAGGTAGATCCCCTGCCACGTTCCGAGGGCGAGGCGGCCGCCGGCGACGGGGATCGTCTCGCTCGAACGGGTCACCGCGCCCCGCAGGTGGGCCGCCATGTCGTCGTCTCCTTCGGCGTCGTGGGAGTAGCGCGGGTCGCCGTCGGGCGCGAGGCGGGCGAAGAAGGCGAGGAGGTCGGCGCGCGCCGACGGGTCGGCGTTCTCCTGCAGGAGGAGGCTCGCCGACGTGTGGGGACAGAAGACGACGCAGAGGCCGGTCGTCACACCGCTTCGCGTGACGACTGCCGAGACGGAGGCGGTCACCTCGTGGAGGCCTCGTCCCGGCATTCTCAGCTCGAGCCGCTCCTGCCGCTGCATCACGGCAGCGACTCTACGCCAGCTCCGCCGTCCCCTCCGTGTCGGCCGTCAAGTCGCGGACGAGTCCGCCGAGGCGCCGGTCGAGGCGAAAGCCCGGAAGCGGGACGTTGCGGAAGGCGAAGTGGGCGAGCAGCGCCTTCACGCCGAGCGCGGCGAGGCGGGTGCAGAGGTCGTCCAGGAGGGCGGCGGAGAGACCCCGGCCGCGGAGGCTCGGCGCGACGACGAGGCCGTCGAGCTGGGCGGTGTCCCCGCCGAGGAGGGAATACGAGACTCCGCCGACGATCCGCTCTCCGGAGTCGAGGATGACGAGGTAGCGCCGGTCGGCCGAGAAGGCGCGCGGGAGGCCGGCCCGGACGAAGAGGCGGTAGAGGCGCCCCACCTCGCCGGCGTCGACGGGGTCGCGGACGGTCCAGGCCGCGTCCATCCGGTCGACCAGCTCCGTCGCGAGGACGACGTGCTTGACTGCGTCGCCGACGACCGTCACCTCGACGGGCCGGCTGGTCCGCGCGGCGGGGAAGACGAGGCGCGCGAAGGCGTGCCGCTCCTCGTCGCTCTTCAGCGCGGAGTGGAGCCCTTCCAGCTCGACGAGGTGCGAGGGGCGGGCGCCGGAGCGGGCTCGCAGGGCGGCGAGGAGGGCGTCGAAGGCCTGGAGGACCTCGGGCGCCGAGCGCGAGAAGACCGTCCGGCGGAAGAGCCGGTAGCGCGCCTCCTCGCCGAGCGTGTCGACGCGATAGATCCGAAGGAGGGCCTCGGCCGTCTTCTCCCGTTCGGGGAGAGGGGCTTCGGGACGTTCCTTCTCCCACGCCTCGAAGCGGGTCACGGCGGTCTCGAGGGTCAGAGGGATCCTGTCGCCCGGGGCCGTGGCCAGGGCCGCGTCGACGGCGGCGAGAAGCGCGCCCAGGGTTCCCCCGGCCGGTACGGGGGGCGCCCCGCGCAGGTCACGGAGAAAGCCGCGAGCCTCGTTCTCGCCGAGAGCCTCGAAGACGGCGTCGACGATCCATGCGGGATCGAGGATCGAACCGAGGCGCGGCGCGAGGGCAGCCGTCTCGCGGAAGACGTTCCGGAGCATCGGTTCGACGAGATCGAACGGCCCCGAATACGGCCTCCACCCCGAGATCGAGAGAAGGCACGCCCCTTCGCGGTAGTCCTCGGCCGGCACCGCGACGTTCGACGGCGCGACGGCGCCGGGGACGAGGGCGCGATCGCTCCTCTCCCAGGCCGTGAAGAAGGCGGCGAGGGCGCGCACGACGAGGCTCTTCACCGAGTGCCCCTCGCCGGGCCGGGCGCGCCCCGGCACGGCGGCGTCCCGGAGCCGTTCGGCGAGCGTCAGCTCGTCGACCCACGCGAGCGAGAGGGCGCCGAGGTCCGGCCGCCAGGAGCCGACGCGCGGCACGACGGGCGGGCCCCAGGGGTGGCCGGCGAGCGAGATCATCCTCAGCGTCGTCGAGCGGACCGCCTCCGAGTCGAGGTCGCTGCGCACCGTCAGGAGGAGGTCGTGGTGCGCTCCCGCCGCCGTCCTCACCGAGAGGCGGTAGAGGCGGTGGCGGTGGAGCGCGAGGACGGGCGTCACCCAGATCCCCCCGTCGGGGATGTCGGCGAGGTCGATCGGATCGGTCTCGAAGGCGAGCTCGATCGACTCGCGCAGGAAGGACGTGCCGAGGAGGAGTCCCTCGATCGCGCGGATCTCCTCCTCCGGAAGACCGTCGCGGAAGCAGAGCTTGCGCCGGGCCTCGGAGACGGGCGGGAGGAGCGCCGAGGCCGCGGCGGTCTCCTCGTGCCAGGCGCCGAGCCCGTCGAAAAGCGCATCGGCCCGCCGGGCGAGGTCCGGGTCGTTCGCCTGGATGGACCACGACGCCAGCTCGGCGCGCACGGCGGCGTGGTCTTCCGGATGGTGCCTCGCGAACCCGGCGAGAAGCTCGAGGACGTCGCCGAGCGTCTGCCGCGTCACGGCGGCGAGCGGGCCCGTCATCGCCTTGCGGTAGGAGTGGAGGCGCCGGCGAAGGGCGGTGAGCCGCTCCTCGCCGAGGTCGGCGCGCCCGATCGCGGAAATGCTCTCCTCGGAGAGAAACGGGAGACCCGCGTGGAGAAACGCCGGAAGGATCGTCCCGGAGTCGACGAGCGGGTCGTCGAGAAGGAGGACCCGATAGGCCTCGCATCGGATCCGCGCGTCGGGGTGCCGCGCGAGGGCCTGGAGCCGCCGCCTCAGGAGCTCGGCCGTCCGCCGGTCTCCCTGTCGCAGGAGCGCCTCGGCGCGCGAGACCGCCTCGAGCGCTTCTTCGGGCGGCCCGAAGAGCGCCGCGATCGAGAGGCGGTGGAGCGCCGCGAGCTGGGGGGTCGGGAGCGGATCCGGAGGCGCGCCGGGGTCTCCCTCGGGCACCTCGTCGCGCGGTGGCAGGAGGACCTCCGCGCTGGACCGGGGGAGGGGTGTATCCCATCCGTCCTTCACGGGGAGGAGGGCGGCGAGCTCGGCGTTCCCGAGCCAGAGAAGGGGCTGCCGGGCGAAGAGCCCGAGGTCGACCCTGCTGCCCGCGCAGCGGTATGCGAGGCTTCCGACGCGGATCTCCTCGCCGTCGGGACGCGCCGCGAGCGTGGCCCAGCGCCCGCGACGCCGGTCGACGAGGCGCCCTCCTTCGAGGACGAGATCTCCTTCGAGGAGGCCGAGGTCGCGGAAGAGCCACCGCGGGACGTCCACCTTGACCCCTTCTCCCGCGAGCGTCACGAAGCGGCTCCGGTAGAGGCCGTCGAGGATGGCGGCGAACGCCCTTTCGATCGTTTTCCGCCGGTAGGAGCCTTTCGGGGTCAGCTCTCCCGCCTCGAGCGAGAAGTCGCGGGGGAGGACGGCGAAGTCGACGACGCGTTCGTACGTCGCCAGGTCGCGGTTGGCGGCGGCGACGATCCGGCGGAGGTAGTCGCGCGCCGCCTCGCCCTGGGGGTCGCCCGCGAGGACGGGATCGTCGGGGTCGGGGACGACGAGGAGGACGTTGTCGTCCCTCCCGTCTCCCGCGAGGAAGACCCGGCGGATTCCCGGCACCCCTTCGAAGCGCTGCTCGACGCGGCGGGGCGCGACGGTCCGCCCGCGGCTGTTCTTGTAGATGTCCTTGACACGGTCGACGATCTCGAGGTGTCCGCTGTCCCGCTGCCGGAAGACGTCCCCCGTCTTCACCCAGGGCTCCACGTCTCCGGCGGTCCCGGGCTCGTCGAGGTAGCGCGCGACGTAGGGCCCGGCGATCTCCAGCTCGTCGCTCTCGCCGAGGCGGACCCGGATTCCCGGGAGGGGGAGGCCGACGGAGCCTTCCTCGTACTCGCCCGGCGGCGTCATCGTGATGCCGCCCGTCGCCTCGGTCATCCCGAAGCCCGAGCAGAGCTCGACGCCGTGCGCCTGGAAGAAACGGAAGACCTGGGGCGCGAGGTAGCCGGCCGCCGAGAGCCCCCAGCGAAGCCGTCCGCCGACGACCGTCCGGAGCGCGGCCTGCGCGGCTTCGGCCGACGGGGCCTCGCCCGCCGCCGCGCGGGCGCGGGCCTCCAGCTGCGTCCAGCGGATCGGGATCGAGACCAGCCCGGTCGGCTCGACCTCCTTCAGTCCCGCCGCGAGGCCGTCGAGCGACGGGTTCCCGGCGAAGACGTAGGTCCCGCCCCAGAAGAGCATCCCGAGCATCTCGAGGTAGCGCCCGAACGTGTGGTAGAGCGGCAGGAAGCAGAGGAGGATCTCCTCCTCTCCGACGAAGGGGAGCGCGGCGGCCCGCGCGAACCTCTTCGTCACCAGGTTCTCCATCGAGAAGGCGACCCCCTTCTGACCGCCGGTCGATCCCGACGTGAAGAGGACGGTGCACGTCTCGCGGAGGCCGCGCCGCGGGGCCCGTGCCAGCGCGAGAGGGACGGAGGCGTCGGCCTGGGCGGCGAGCGCCTCGCCGAGGACGACGTCGCCCTCTCCGGCCAGCTCGGCCGCCTCGTCGAGGAGGACGACCCGGAACGGACGAGCCACGTGCCGGGCCGATTCCCGCAGGCGCCGGAGGCTCTCCTCCGACGACACGACGGCCAGGTTCACGCCGAGGGCGTCGAAGGCGGCCGTCAGCTCGCCGGGGTTCAGGTGAGGCGAGACGGGCGAGACGAGGAGGCCGTGCGTGAGGCAGGCGAGGTCGACGCAGGCGGAGTCGAAGGCGTTTTCCGAGACGATCGCCACGCGGGGCTCGTCCTCGAAGCCGAGCAGCGCGGCGGCGATCGCGTCGGAGCGCCGTGCGACGTGGGCGTAGCTCCAGCGGGGCGCTCCGGAAGTGGGGCCGGCGGCGAAGAGGGTTCTCCCGGGGTGCGCCAGGACCCGCTGGGAGAGCATTTCCGCGAGGCCGTAACGGGAGGCGGCGACCGCCGCGACCGCGGCGTCGGCCCACCGGTGCCGCGCCGCGCGGTCCGGCAGCGCGAGGAGGTGATCGCGCTTGCGGGTCGTGTCGAGCCAGCGGTGCCAGAGCGCCGGCGCGGCGCCTTCCGACGCGAGGGCCGCCTCCGCCGCGGCGAGGAGCTCGACGGACCTCTCCGCGGAAGGGGCCGATTCCCAGCGGGCGAGCGATTCTTCGAGACGAGGCGTGCGGCTCATGGCTCGGCTGCGCGAGAAGGGAGAGGATAGCTCGACCCGCCTCGTGGACGCAGGCCGCGCCAGCCCCTACCATGCGCAGGGACGAAGTGCCGGCAGACGCAGAGCGCCTTCAGGCCGAGCTCCCGGAGTTCCTCGATCTCCTCGAGAACGTCGCGAGCTACATCGGCGGCCTCGACCTCGCAAAGGCTCGCGAGGTCCCTGCGGAAGCCCTCTCCGACCTGCACGGCGGCCTGCTTCGCGCGCTCGACTTTCTCCACGAGCTCTCCGCGCTGAGGGGCGAGCCGCCTCCGTCTCCCGAGCCGGGGGTCGCGTTCGGCGCCCTCGGGCCGTCGCTGAAGCGAACGCTCCCCCAGCGCCTCGCCGCGCAGCTGGCCGACGAGCTGATCGCGTTGCCGGGACGCCGTCTCGAAGACGTCTCCCAGTTCACCGCGTTCGGCCTCGTCGCGCGGGTCGCCGACCTTCTTCGTTTCGTGACGTACTTCCAGGAAGAGCGGATTGCGGCGATCCGGCGGTCCGCGCCGCCGACGCTCCTGTCGGCCCGACGGCCGAGACCGCTCCCGGCGGAGGAAGCTCTCGCGGCACCGGTTCCCCCTGCGGCGCCCGCCGCGCCGCGTGCTTCGAAGGCTCCGGAGCCCGCGCGGCATCGGCCCTCCGCCGCCGCCCCGCCGCCCGCGCCCGCAGGCCCCGGACCGGACCTCTCCGCCTACGGCATCCGGATCGACGAAGCGGGGGAACGGGTCGACGCCGGAAAAGCGACGGTCTGGTTCGCCTCCGCCGCCGGGCCTCGCGCCGTCGGCGAGGGCCGCGCCGCGTCGTTCGCGGTGACCTTCTCGGGCGGGGTCGCCTTCGCCGTGGCCGAGGGGGCCGAGGCCTCCCTCGGGGCGCGCCTGGCGTCCGTGGTGGCCGTCCGGGCCTTCTGCCGTGCCGCCGCCTTGAATCCGTCGACGCCCGAGGCTGCCGTGAAGACGGCGCAGCACCATCTCGACATGCTTCTCTTCGCGCTCCTGTCCGCCGGGGACGCCACCGACGCCTTCACGAGGGTCCGGGGGAGCATCCCGCCCGCGAATGCGCGCCGGATACTGAAGCACACGAAAGAGCCCGAGGAGGCGCTGCGCAGGGTCATGCCGGCCCTGGCGACCAGCCTCGTCGGCGCCGTGGCGGTTCTCTCCGGAAGCGAGTTCCGGGTCTCGGTCATCCGCCTCGGCCCGGGGGTGGCCGAAGCCCGGGTTTCCGGGCGCGTCGCGTCCCTTCTCGGAGGTCACAAGGTCGGAGCCGCGCCCCTGCTCGGTCCCGGCGCGCGAGGCGCCGAGGACGTCCGCCGGACGGACTCCGTCGTCCCTGTTTCCGTTTCGCCGGGCGGCGCCCTTCTCCTCGGGACTCCGGCGCTCGCGAAGGGCGCGACGAGCGCGTGGGCCGGGCTCTCGACCCTGTGGCCTCCATTTCCGGAAGGGTTCGCCTCGGGGGAAACGGCGCGCGAGCTCCTCTGCCGGGCGGAGAGGTGGGGTGAAACGGAGCCCCTGCACTTCGCCGGGCCGCTCGGATTCGCCCTCTTCCTCGCCCGCTAGCGCAGAACCTGGCGGCCGGACCTTCCGAGGGGCTCGCTGCGCCGATTCTCCCCCGGCGGCTAGACTCCCCGCGTTGGAGGTCTTCCGATGCGAATCGCCCTCGCCGCGCCGGTCCTCGCGGCTCTCCTCACCCTCGGTGGAACCGTGACGGCCGCCGTTCCCGCGGCCGTCTCCCCGGAGACCCTGAAGTCCCTCGAGGACGAGCTCGCCGGCCGCCACGGCGAGGAGGCGCGGGCCCGCGCGAAGCGGGGGCTCGCGCAGGCCGCGTCCCTCTGGCGCGCGTCCGACGGCGATGCCGCCGCCTTCGCGGAGATGGCGAGGACGCATTTCCTCGCCGACCCCGCAGGGCGCGACGCGCTCTTCACACGGATGCAGAAGGTCCTCGAGTCGGTCGACGGGCACCTCCTCGAGGTGACCCGCGACCTGCGCGAGCACTCCGACCTCGACCGCGGGGAGATCCTCGCCTTCGACGAGGCGATGGCGGGCTGGGACCCCTCGGCCCACGTCCTCGACGACCTCTTCGGCAACCGCCTCGCCTTCGCCGTCCTTCTCAACTTCCCGCTCACCACTCTCCCGGAGCGTCTCGAGAAGGGGCCGTCGTGGAGCCGGAGGGAGTGGGCCGAGGCGCGGCTCGCCCAGAGGTTCGGCAAGCGGATCCCCGCCGAGGTGAACCAGGCGGTGTCGGAGGCGTCGGCCGATGCCGCGCGGTACATCGCCGGCTACAACCTGAGGGTCCACCACCTCCTCGACGAGAAGGGGCGGCGCCTCTTCCCGCAGGGCAAGCGGCTCCTCTCGCACTGGAACCTGCGCGACGAGATCAAGGCCTGCTACGGCGACGCGAAGGACGGCCTCGCGAAGCAGCGGACGATCGCGAGGGCGATGGAGCGGATCGTCAACCAGACGATCCCCGTGTCGGCGATCGACTCGCCCTGGATCGACTGGAACCCCTTCACGAACGAGGTGAAGGCGACGACCTCGCTCGAGCCGGGGGCCCCGCCGATCCCGAAGGACCTGCCGGTGTTCGTGTCGCCCGAGACCGTCGCGAGGTACGCGAAGCTCCTCTCGACCTTCCGCGCCGCCCGCCTCGTCGACCCGTACTCCCCGTCCGCGCCGTCGCTCATCGCCCGGCGCTTCCAGGAGGACAGGGAGCTCCCCGAGGCGCGCGTGCGGGCGATGCTCGAGGGGGTCCTCTTCTCGCCCGTCTTCGCCGAGGTCGGCGCGCTCGTGAAGAAGCGCCTCGGCCGGCCGCTCGAGCCGTTCGACGTCTGGTACCCGGGGTTCCGCGACCGGGGGCCGTACACCGAAGCCCAGCTCGACGCGATCACGCGGGAGAGGTACCCCACCCCCGAGGCGTTCGAGAAGGACATCCCGCGGATCCTTCGCGACCTCGGCTTTCCCGAGGAACGGGCACGCGCGATCGCGTCGAGCATCGTCGTCGACCCGGCGCGCGGCTCGGGCCACGCCTGGGGCGCGGCCCGCCGGGGCGACAAGTCGCACCTGCGCACCCGCGTCGGCAAGGAAGGGATGGACTACAAGGGCTACAACATCGCCGTCCACGAGCTCGGCCACAACGTCGAGCAGACGGTCTCGCTGAACCTGGTCGACCACACCCTCCTCGCCGGCGTTCCGAACACCGCCTTCACGGAGGCGATGGCCTTCGTCTTCCAGGAGCGCGACCTCGAGCTCCTCGGCCTGAAGAAGGGGGACGCGAAAGGCCGCGCGCTCGCCACGCTGAACACGTACTGGGGGACGGCGGAGATCGCCGGCGTCGCCCTCGTCGACATGGCCGTCTGGCACTGGATGTACAAGAACCCCGAGGCGACGCCCGCCCAGCTGCAGCAGGCCGTCCTCGCGAGCGCGAGGCAGGTCTGGAACCGCTTCTACGCCCCCGTCTTCGGCGTGAAGGACTCGACGATCCTCGCGATCTACTCCCACATGATCGACTCCTTCCTCTACCTCCCGGACTACCCGCTCGGGCACCTCATCGCGTTCCAGGTCGAGCGGCACCTGGAGAAGGAGACCGCGGTCGGCCCCGAGATCGAGCGGATGGCGAAGCAGGGACGGTTGACACCCGATCTCTGGATGAAGGGGGCGGTCGGAGCCCCGGTCGGACCGGAAGCTCTCCTCCAGGCCACGACGGAGGCGCTCACGGAGCTGAACGTGGCCCGCTGAGCCCGTCGGGAGGCGGCGGAAGGCCGTTTCCCGAAGGGGACCGCACCCTTCGCGGGGTGTACCATGACCGATGGCTCCGGCCGGTCCCGGCCCGCGGAAACGGGACGGTCCGGCCGGGGTCAGGCGGACCATGCACTGGCCGACGCGCCTCTCGCAGAAGCTCATCCTCTCGCTGACGGTCGTCGTGACGCTCGTCGTGGTGGCCAACGGCATCTTCGCCGTCCGCTCGGCCGAGACGCAGCTCCAGGCCTCCATGCTCCAGGGCGTCGACCAGCTCTCGGGGGCCATCGCGAGCGCCACCTGGCACGCCATGCTCGCCGACAACCGCGAGTCGGCGTACCAGGTGATGGAGACGATCGCCGCCAAGCAGGGGATCCGGAGCGTCAGGATCTACAACAAGGAAGGCCGGGTCATGTTCTCGACGCCGCCTTCGCAGACGAAGGCCGTCGACAAGAACGCCGAGGCCTGCTTCCTCTGCCACGCCTCCGAGCAGCCGCTCGTGCGGGTCGACACGCCGACGAGGGCCCGTGTCGTCCACAGACCCGACGGCACCCGGACGCTGGCGATGATCACGCCCATCTACAACGAGCCGGCGTGCAGCAACGCCGCCTGCCACGCCCACCCCGCGTCGCAGAACGTCCTCGGCGTCCTCGACGTCGCCCTCGACATGCGCCTCGTCGACGAGCAGGTCCAGCGCATCGAGGTGCGGACGGCGCTCTTCACCTCCCTGGCCATCGTCCTGGTCGGAGTCTGCGCGGCGGTCTTCACCCGCCGGCTCGTCACCAGGCCCCTGGCGCGCCTCGCGGACGCGACGCGGCACGTGGCCGAGATGCAGCTCGACCGCCCCATCGCCCTCGGGTCGAGCGAGGAGCTCTCCGAGCTGGCCCGCTCCTTCAACGAGATGCGCCTGCGCCTCGCCGAGGCGATGGCGGAGATCAACGGCTTCACCCGCAGCCTCGAGGACAAGGTGGAGGAGCGGACCGAGCAGCTGAAGGTCGCGCAGCAGAAGCTGATGCAGGCCGACCGCCTCTCCTCGCTCGGCCAGCTCTCGGCGAGCGTGGCGCACGAGATCAACAACCCGCTCTCCGGCGTCCTCAACCTCTCGATGCTCATGCAGCGGATCCTGAAGGACGACGGCATCCCGAAGGGGCGCGAGGCCGAGTTCCGGAAGTACCTCGACCAGGTGGCCACCGAGACGGCCAGGACGGGGCGCATCGTCTCCGACCTCCTCGCCTTCTCGCGGCGGAGCAAGCCCCACCGCTCCGAGGTCGACCTGAACGCGGTCATCGGGACGACCCTCTCGCTCGTCTCCCACAAGCTGAAGCTGATGAACGTCGACGTCGAATGCGCCCTCGACGCCGCGCTCCCGCACCTCCTCGCCGACGGCTCCCAGCTGCAGCAGGTCGTCATGAACCTCGTCCTGAACGGTGCCGAGGCGACCCGGGCCAGGGGGGCCGGGCATCTCCGCGTCGCGACTCGGGCCAGCGAAGAGAGACGGGACGTCCTCCTCGAGGTGAAGGACGACGGAGAAGGGATGGTCCCGGAGCTGAAGGAGCGGATCTTCGACCCCTTCTTCACGACGAAGGACGAGGGGAAGGGGGTCGGCCTCGGCCTCGCGGTCGTCTACGGCATCGTGCAGGCGCACGGAGGCGAGATCGAGGTCGAGAGCGTTCCCGGCAGCGGGACCGTCTTCCGCGTCACCCTTCCCGTGCGCAGGGACGCGCCCGCCGCTTCCGCGTGAGCGTCATCGCAGTGGTCGCGATCGGCACCCCGGACGACGAGGTCATGGCTTCCGTCGAACCGGCCGTCGCGGGCGCATTCGGCAGAGAGGTCCGGCGCCTCGAGCCTCTCGCGGAGCCGGCCGGGTCCCTCGACGCCGCCCGGGGCCAGTGGAACGCGCCGGAGATGCTGAAGACGCTCCTGGCCGCGCGGCCTGCCTCGGCCGAGCGGATCCTCGGCGTCACCGGGCGGGACCTCTTCATACCCGTCCTGAGCTTCGTCTTCGGCCAGGCGCAGATGGACGGCCCGACGGCGGTCATCTCCCTCGCCCGGCTCTCGCAGGCCTTCTCGGGGCTTCCCGAGGACCGGCCGCTCCTCCTTCAGCGTGCGCGCAAGGAGGCGCTCCACGAGCTCGGCCACACCTTCGGCCTCGTCCACTGCCCGGACGCGGCCTGCCCCATGTCACTGTCGACGGGCGTCGTCCAGGTGGACCGCAAGGGAGAGGCGTTCTGCGCCTCGTGCGCGGCGCTCGTCAGGGAAAGGACCCCGGTGGCCCCGCCGCCGGAAGGGAGGACTCGATGAGAGCGACGTGGCGGATTCTCGTCATCGACGACGAGGCGGTCATGCGCGAGTCCCTCGCGGCCTGGCTCCGCGAGGACGGCTACGAGGTGGACACGGCGGCCTCGGGCCGCGAGGGGATCGACAAGGCGCGGGAAACCGACTACGCCATCTACTTCGTCGACCTGAAGATGCCGGGGGGCATCGACGGCATCGAGACGATGATGGAGGTCAAGAAGCTCCGACCGGACGCCTCCATCGTCATCATCACCGCGTACGCCACCGTCGACACCGCGATCACGGCGATGAAGGAGGGGGCGCTCGAGTACATCGTCAAACCGTGCAACCCGCAGGAGATCTCGCTCCTCGTCACGCGGATCATCAAGGTGAGGAAGCTCCAGCGAGAGAACGAGATCCTGCGGCGGCGCCTCTCCGGCCGCTGGCACTTCCACGACCTCATCTCCAAGAGCCCGCGGATGCAGGAGGTCTTCGGCCTCGTCAAGGACGTCGCCAGCCTGAGGAGCACGGTCCTGATCACCGGCGAGAGCGGCACGGGGAAGGAGCTGATCGCGCGGGCCCTCCACTTCTCGGGAGAGAGGGCCGAGAAGCCGTTCGTCGGCGTCTCCTGCGCGGCGCTCACCGAGTCGCTCCTGGAGTCGGAGCTCTTCGGGTACGAGAAGGGGGCCTTCACCGGCGCCGCCGAGAGGCGAAAGGGGAAGTTCGAGCAGGCCGCGGGCGGGACGATCTTCCTCGACGAGATCGGCGACATCTCGCCGAAGGTCCAGGTCGATCTCCTCCGGGTCCTGCAGGAGCGGCGATTCTTCCGGGTCGGCGGGAGCGAGGAGGTCTCGGTCGACGTCCGCGTCGTCGCCGCGACGAACGTCGACCTCGCCGAGGCGGTGAAGCTGGGCCGCTTCCGCGACGACCTGTACTACAGGCTCAACGTCGTCGCGATCCACCTCCCGCCGCTGCGCGAGCGGCCCGAGGACGTTCCCCTCCTCGCCCGCTCCTTCCTCGAACGGCTTTCTCACGAGCTGGGGAAGGAAGGCGAGGACATCACCGAAGGAGCCCTCAAGGCGCTCCTCGCCCACCGCTGGCCGGGGAACGTCCGCGAGCTGGAGAACGCCGTCGAGCGGGCGCTCGTCACGGCGAGGGGACGCATCCTGACCGAGGAGGACTTCGCCTTCCTGCGGCCCGTCTCCGAGGCGGCGCCGGGCTGGAGCGTCCCGACGCACCTGCCGCTCTCCGACGTGGAGAAGACGGTCATCGCCGCGACGCTGAAGCGGAACGAAGGGAACGTGAAGGAGACGGCCGCCGTCCTCGGCATCGACCGCTCGACGCTCTACGACAAGCTGAAGAAGTACGCCATCGATCGCTAGGGCGATCGACCCTCCCCGCACCCCCCGCCCACGTCCCTTCGGGATGCGCGCTCCGCGCGGGCTTGTCCTTGATGGGGCGCGGGGAGGACGTGGGCTCGAGAGAGGGAAGCGGAAATAGAGAAAACGCCCGCCCGGTCCTGTGCGCGAGACCGGGCGGGCCCTGAGCGGAGGGTACGCGAGGGCGGAAGGAAGAGGACGCCCTCTCGTCCCTGCTACGACTCCAGCAGCATCTCGCCGAGCACCCGGTCGCGGTCCTCCTCGGGGATCGCCTTCGAGAGGTCCCCGACCGGGAGGCCGCCGTCGGCGAGGGCCTGGATGCCGCGGGCGCCGGAGATCGCGAGCTGGAGGCGGTCCAGCTCGCGCGAGAAGAACGCGGCCGCTTCGTGGCCGGACAGGAGAGAGCGGGTGTCGAGGGGGCCGTCGGGCTTCACGCGGAGGAGGAAGCCCTTCGCGAGCGAGCCCTGCTCGACGACCTCTCCCGAGACGGGCGAGGCGACGCGGACGCGGGCCTTGCCGGCGGAGAGGCGGAAGGCGGGGCCATTCTCGGAAAGGTGCGTCCCCGACGGCCGGGAGGTCGAGCGCGTCGGGCTTGCCGACGAGGCGTGACGCGAGGTCGTCGAGACCGAGCGTGACGGTGCCGTCGTCGAGCGGCTTCAGCCAGGCGTGACCGCGGTGGTAGAGGCGGTCGGACGGGACGTCGAAGCCGCCGGTCTCGAAGGCGGGAAGAAGCTTCGCTTCGAGCGCGAGCCGCGCGTGCGTCTCGCACCCCTTGCAGTCGAAGGCGCGCTCGCAGTGGCGGCCGGGGAGCTCGCCCGTCATCGCGTGGCGGCAGCTGCGCGCCGAGGCGGGCAGCTCCTCGAACTCCTCGTGCCAGAGGATCGAGGCGGCCTGGCCGCGGGCGACGGCGCGCCTGGCCGAGACGATCGCCGAGACGAGCGTCCCGACGACGGTCACGAGGACGAGCGCGAAGACGCCCAGGAAGATCAGGTGGGGCGCGTCGACGATGAAGTCGGTGTTTCCGGGAAGCATCTCGAAACCTCCGTCAGCCCTTCGTCGCGAGCTCTCTCTCCTCGGGGAAGAGATTGAGCCAGCGGAAGGAGATCGAATAGAGAAGGACGCCGTAGCCGAGGACCGCGAGGAACGCCGCGGTCTCCTGCCAGCTCGGCGAGTAGGAGAGGAAGGAGTCGAACGGGAGCGAGGGGAGGGCGAGCGTCTGGATCGTCATGACGTAGCGGTTCAGGACGACGCCCGCGCAGGCCATCGCTGCGGCGAGGACGAGGAGACCCGTCCGCGCACGGACGCGCCGCGAGAGGAGCATGGCTGCGGGCACGAGGCCGAGGAGGACGACCTCGGCGAAGAGGACCCACGTGCCGAACGGCGGGTGGGCGTAGAAGGACGACACCTGCACGCCGGTCTTCGGGCTCGTCGAGTTGATCCAGACGAGGGAGTCGATCCCCTTCAGGACGACGTAGACGAGGAGGAGAGAGCCCGAGATCTTCGCGAGGGTCTGGAAGACCTCCGGGGAGACGAGGCGCTTCTTCGAGACCTTCCCGACGAGCCAGGTCGTCAGGAGGATGAAGCTCGGGCCGACCGCGGCGGCCGAGAGGATGAAGAGGAAGAAGGTCGTCGGCCAGATGCCGATCTGCGAACGGAATGCGAACGGGTTGCCGCGCAGGACGCCGTAGAGCCCGCCGAGGGAGCCCTGGTGGAAGAACGACAGGAGCGTTCCGATCCCGGCGAAGACCACCATCACCTTGTGGAGCTGGTGCTCGAGGACGAGGGCGCCCGGGACCTCCTTGATCCGCCGGTTCTTCAGGACGAGCGGCGCGTACTCGATCGCGAGGACCGAGAGGTAGAGGGTGAGGCAGAACGTCACCTCGGTCAGCATCGAGTGGACGTTCGGGTGCCAGAACGTGAACCAGGCGCGCAGGGGCTGGCCGACGTCGACCATCAGGATTCCGACCGCGCCGCTGTAGCAGATGAATCCGATGACGACGGCGCTGTTGATGACGGCCTTCAGCTCCTTCTTCTTCAGGATGTAGAGGAGGAAGCCGGTGAAGAAGGCGCCCGCGCCGAGGGCGATGACGGTCAGGTCGAGGTAGATCCAGAGGCCGAAGGCGAACCGGTTGTCCATGTTCGTCTGGTTCAGGCCGACGGCGAAGCAGAGGTAGACCGCGTAGAGACCGAGCGCGAGGAGGGCGGCCCACGGAACGAGCCAGAGAAGGAAGCGCGGGAGAGGCGTCCTCTTCAGGCCGCGACCGATCAGGGTGTCATCCACGCGTCACCCCCGTGCGGGACAGGCGCTCGCGAAGGACGGGGTCCGACGAGCGGTAAACGACCTTCGGGCCGGTGCCGAGCGCGGCGAGGAGGCGGAAGCTCTCGCCGTCCCGCGCGAGCGCGGCGACCTCGCTCTTCTCGTCGGCCGCGTCGCCGAAGGAGAGCGCCCGCGAGGGGCACGCCTCGACGCAGGCGGGGACGTAGTCGGCCGGGTCGATCTCGGTCTGGCCGGCGGCCGAGGCCTTCGCCCGCGCGGCCTGGAGCCGCTGGACGCAGAAGTTGCACTTCTCGACGACGCCGCGGGTCCGGATGGAGACGTCGGGGTTCAGGGTCGCCTTCATTCCCTCGGGCCACTCCGGCGTCCACCAGTTGAAGGAGCGGGTGTGGTACGGGCAGGCGACCATGCAGTAGCGGCAGCCGAGGCAGCGGACGGGGATCTGCCCGACGATTCCGGTGCGCGGGTCGTACTCGATGGCGCGCTGCGGGCAGACGTCGACGCAGGGCGGGTTGTCGCACTGCTGGCAGGGGATGGGGACGAACGTCGTCGGCCCTGCGCCGGCCGCGGAGGTCCGGGCTTCGTGAACCCGCATCCAGACGGTGCCGGTCCGCTCGGTCGCCTTCTCGTTGGCCGGCGGGATGTTGTTCTCCACGGCGCAGGCGGTGCCGCACGCACCGCAGCCGGTGCAGCGGTCGAGGTCGACGACGAGCGTGTAGCGGTGCGCGGGGAGGGAGGTGGTGTGCTTCTGGGTGTGCATGGCGTTACGCCCTGGCGCAGGTCGCGGCGGCGGGCGCGTTGAAGAGGGCCGTCTCGCGGGTCAGCTTCGTGAGAAGGAGGGACGGGGGAGCCGCACAGACGGCAACCCGTGGGAGGGACGCAAGGCTCGTCGGAAGGGCCGACGGGGTGCCGAGGGCGGCCTCCAGGAGGCGCGGGGCCTCGCCGCTCCGAAGGAATGCGAAGCGGCCCTTCGCCTCAGGTGCTGCGTCGTCGACCCAGCAGGCGCCTCGCGCGAAGAGCTCGCCGAGGGCGTTCGCGTCGGCCACGTCACCCGTGGGGACGAACGAGGCCGCGGCCGGGTCGTAGAGCCGGCCGCGCTTCGCCGCGAGGAGCGCGGCGGCACGTGCGCCGGCGGCGGGAGCCGGCAGGGAGAGCCCCGCGGCCGTGGCCGCGTCGCGCAGGATCTCCTCCGGAAGTGCGAGGTCCTTCGGGGGCGAAAGGAGGGCGGGGGCGAAGGCGAGGGTCGCGAAAGGCGCGTCGGCCGGCCCTTCAAGCTCGATGGACTCCTCGAGAGGCGCCGGGCCGGGGATGAGGAGCGTCGCCTTCTCGCCGAGGCCGGCGCGGAAGGGAGAGAGGCTCACGACGAGGGCGTCGCTCGCGAGGGCCCGCTCGAGGCGCGTCCACGGCACCAGCCCTTCGGCCACCGTCGCGTCGAGGAGGAGGAGCCCCACGGAGCCGTCGGGGAGGGCATCGAGCGAGGAGGTCGAGGCGAGCTTCGCGTCGCCGTCCGTCTCGCGGGGCGCTTCGCCGCGTACCGGGAGAGCACCGAACGGGGCGCCGAGGAGGAGGTTCAGGGCGGCGATCGCCGCCTCGGTCTCCCCGGAGAGAGGCGCGGCCGCCGGGTCGCCGCCGAGGACGAGGGCCGGGCGGTGGGCGGCGAGGTCGCGCGCCAGCGACGCGACGACGCCGGCCGGGACGCCGGTCTTCTGCTCGACGAGGGCCGGGGCGAAGCGGGCGGCCAGGCTGGCGAAGTCGGCCAGCCCGTCGTCCGCGTGTCGAGGAACGCCGTGTCGGCGAGCTTCTCGTCCAGGAGGACGTGCGCGAGGCCCAGGGCGAAGGCGGCCTCGGTCCCGGGTGCGATCGGGATGTACCGATCGGCGAGGGCAGCGCTCCGGCCGCGCGTCGCCTCGACCTGGATGACCTCGATCCGCTCGGCGGCCGGGCGTCGCCGGCTCTCGGCGCGCTGGCGCGCGAGGAGGCCGGGCGTCCCGGCGTCGGTGAGGACCGGCGTTCCGAAGGAGACGACACGGCGGGCCTTCGAGGTGTCGACGCCGAGCGCGAGGGCGCCGCCGTCGAACCGTTTCGCGAGCGCCTCGAGCGAGAGGGCGGCCCCGGCCGCGGGGGGCGTGACGTAGAGGCCGCCCGTCGCTGCCGCGAGAGCCCGGTACGTGCGCGAGAGGCTCCGTCCGGGGCGGCCGTCGACGACGGCGAACGTGCGCTTCGGATCCTTGCCGCACGCGGCGAGGGCGGCCGAAAGGGTCGCCACCGCGGTGGCGCGGTCGATCCGCTCGCGCTTCCCGCCCGAGAGGCGCTCGGGGTGGGTGGCGCGGAGCGGGTGCTTGGCGAGGTGGTGGGCCGTCAGGCCGAGCGGGCAGAGGCCGCCGTCGCTCGCCGGGTGGCCGGGGACGGCCGCGAAGCCGACCGGCTGCGCTCCGAAGCAGCGTGCCTTCAGGCCGCAGGCGGCGGGGCAGAGCGCGCACGACGTGAAGCGGAACGCCAGCGGCCCGGCGGGTCGCGGCGTCGGCGTCGGCGGCTGCTGCGTCCAGATTGAAAGGTCGTCCAGGAGCTTCCAGGGAACCGGCGAGAGGGCGATGCCGGCGACGGCACCGCCACCGGCGAGGAAGAGGTCACGGCGGGAGAGCTCGAGCTTCATGCCGTCCCCTTCACTTGTGGCAGTCGAGGCAGGCGCTCTCGCGTCCGCCCGCGCGGTGGCAGTGGATGCAGTCGGACATCTTCATTCCCTTGCCAGTCCTTCCGGCCGACTCTCGCGAGAGACGGGCCCCAGATGTCGCGCGAGTACCCGGACAGCCGGTTCACCGCATATGTCCGCGTCGCGGTCGACTCGCCGTGGGGGCCATGGCAGCGCGCGCAGGCGAGCTTGTCGCCCGTCACGTGCGGCGCGTGGGGGAAGTAGACGTTGTCGGGCTGGCGGGCGTGGACGAGCCACGGCACCTCGCGCCCCGGCTCGACGTAGCTGGCGACGAGCGCGTTGATGCCCGCGTTGTCGCCCTTTTCGGCGTGGCAGCCGGCGCACGCCTCGGTGGTCGGAAGGCCGGCGAAGCGGCCGTTCTCGGCCGTCGCGTGGCAGTCGGTGCAGCCCATGCCGCCCTCGGTGTGAACCTTGTGGTTGAACGGCAGGGGTTGCGCCTCGGTCCTGTAGAGGAGGCGGGGAAAGAGGAGCCAGCCTGCCGCGAGCGCGGGAACGAGGCCGACGGCGAACGAGACGGGGGCCGGTAGTTTCAAGAGAACCTCTCTTCGTCGGTGGCGGTGGAGAGGAGAAGGTGGGAGAGGCGGAGCGCTTCCTCGTGCGGGAGCGTCCGGATGAGACCGGGGGCGGGAAGGCCGCCGTCGGCGGCGAGACGGACGCCGGAGATCCGCTCCGAGGCCGCTTCGGCGAGGCCGCGGAGACGAAGCCCCTCGCGGCGCATCCACGCCGTGGCGGCGTCGCCGCGCAGGAGGCCGTCGGTGAGCTTCGTGTGGCCGTTCGGAAGGGACGCGTGGTCGCGGACGATCCCCTCGAAGAGCCAGCCCAGACCATAGGGGTCGCGGGCGAGGCGGGCCGGGTCGGCGCGGAGCGCGCCGTTCACGCCGGTGATGAAGACGGGGTTGGGAAAGGAGACGGTGAGGTCGACGTCGCGGACGGTCAGGACCGCGGCGGGCCGCTCGAGCCCCTTCGTCGTCACGAACTGGACCCTGTCGATCCCGCCGAGCGTCCGGGCGAGGAAGGCGTCGACACCGATATGGCAGACGCCGTCGGACGCCACGGCGAGCCAGGTGTGGCTCGGTGCGAACCAGAGCCAGGTCGGGACGGGGATGCCGTCCGCGTCGTCGGATCCCGGCGAGGCTTCGCCCGTTTCCGCCGCGGGAGCGGAGGTCCGCGCGAGGGCGAGGTAGAGGTCGCAGAAGCGGTGGGACTCGCTGCCGCAGCGGGAGAAGGCCTGGTCGCTCCAGGGGATGAACTTCGTCACGGGAGCGGCCGAGCAGTACTGGACGAGCGACTCGGCGTGGAACGGGCAGGAGCCGGCGCTCGGGTGCTCCTCGGTCAGCTCGCGGGCCGCGAAGCAATCGCGCCACGCCGCCGAGCCGCAGCGATCGTCGGCGGCGTGGCCGCTCCGGACGATCTGCTTGCGGAACGGGGAGGCCTGGCACGACTGGACGTGCGCCTCGCGGAGGAAGGGGCAACGCACGGCTCGCTCCTCTGGCGCCCCCGGGCTACTTCTCCTGCTCCTTCGCCTTCTCCTCGTCCTCGTCGATCTTCTCGCCGCCGTCGGCCATCGTGAGGCCGAGCTCGGGGATGAAGGCGGAGTGCGGATCGAGGGAATGGGCGGTGACGCGGCTCTTCGCGCGCTCGGCGAGCTCGCGGACGGCCACCCAGGCGAGGACGCCGATTCCGGCGAGCGTCGCAAGGCCCAGGCCCGCGTTCGTCAGGTTGAGCCAGAGGATCTCGGTGTCGGTGGGCTGCATGGGAAACCTCCTCGCGTCGGGATTTCCCTCGCGGGGGAACCGGCGCACACGGGGAGGTGCATGCGGCGTGCCGACGGCGACCCGGTCCGACGGACGACGGTCAAGTCATTCAAAAGAAGAGGGTTGAGGCGGCACCCTGGAATCGGGTGACGGCGCCGGCCTGTGTTCCGTGCTGGAAATCCCGACGGTCGCGTCGGACTTCCCGACGCGACCGTCCGCAGACCTCACGCGGCCTTCAGCCAGTGCCAGAGCTCGGGAATCGTCGGCCGCTTCCCGGTGGCCAGGAGGCCGGCCCGGAAGATCTTCGCGGTCGCCTTCAGGAGGAACGCGATCGTCGCGACCGACAGGACGAGGGAGAGGGCGACCTGCCACGCGGGCGGCTCCGAGACGAGGATCCGGATGAACATCGTCATCGGCGTGTAGATCGGGACGAGGGAGAGGACGACCGAAAGGGTCGAATCGGGGTTCGTCAGGATGGGCATCATCAGGAACCACGGGACCATGAAGACGATCATCACCGGGGTCAGGACCTGCTGCGCCTCTTTCTCCGAGCTGACGATCGACCCGCCCGCGGCGTAGGCGCCGACGGTGACGAGGTACGAGAGGAGAAAGAAGACGACGAACCAGACCGCGACGGACGGGCGAAGGATGGTCGAGAGGTCGAGCCCGGCGGTCTGCGCCTGCGAGAGGCCCGACCCGAGAAGGAAGCCACCCATCGTCATCCACACCGCCATCTGCGTCAGGCCGACGGCCGCCATCCCGAGGATCTTTCCGGAGAGAAGCTCCATGGGCGTCATCGACGAGACGAGGATCTCGACGACGCGGTCCGTCTTCTCCTGGATGACGCCCCTCATCACCTCCTGCCCGTAGACGAGGGACGGGATGAAGAGGAGCGCCATGAAGACCATCGCGACGAGGAAGCTCCCTTCGCCGCCCGTCCGCTCCTGGCCCGACTTCGTTACCTGGACCGTCCGGACCGGGAGGGGCGCGAGGAGGAGCTCCACCTCCGACGGCGCCAGGCCCCGGGCTGCGAGCCGCTCCCGCTGGAGCGCGCGGTTCACGACGCGACCGAGCTTCTCCTGCGCGAGGAGGTCGACGGCCGAACGGCTGAAGTAGGTGAGGCTCGTGACCGGCCGCTCGAAGGCGTCGGCCGGGATCAGCAGGACGCCGTCGAGCAGCTGCTCCTCTGGCGTCGCCTCCTTCGAAAGGCGGGCGAGATACGGGCCGACGGCGTTCTTCGGATCGACCCCGAAGAGGTTGACGTGCTCGGGAAGGATCTTCCCCGTCGGACCTCCCCCGCGCCCCTCCCTCCCGCCGCGCGCGAAGGGGGACCTGCCTCCGGGCGACTCCTTCTCGAGGGCGGCGACGACGCTGCCGAGCCGCCCGGTGCCGTCGAGGATCGCCACGCGCCGCTCTCCCATACCCTTCACCGCGAGAAGGGCGGGGACGACCATGAGCGCCGCCATCAGGAACGGTGCGAGGACGGTCATGACGAGGAACGACGGCTTGCGCACCGTCTCGCGGTACTCGCGCTTGAGGACGGCCCAGAGCTTCCTCACGCCGCCACCTCCGCCGGGCCGCCGCCGCCGACCGCCTCGAGGAACACCTCCTCGAGCGACGGCGCGACGACCTCGAACCGGAGGATGCGCAGCCGCCCCACCGCCGTGGCGAGGAGCTCCTGCGGGTCGGCGCCGGGCGCGAGGCGCAGCTCTGCGCGGTTCGGGTCGACGCGACCCGAGGCGACGCCCGGCAGGCCGGCGAGGAACGCTCCGTCCCCCTCGAACTCGACGTGGACCGCGTCCCGCCCGCCCGCGGCCTTCACCTCGGCGAGCGGGCCGGCCTTGACGACCTTCCCGTCGTGGACGAGGACGATCTCGTCGCAGAGCTTCTCCGCCTCGCCCATCTGGTGCGTCGAGAGGAGGATCGCCTTCCCCTCCGCCGCCAGCTCCTGGAGCAGCCGCCTGACGAGGACGACGTTCACCGGGTCGAGGCCGGAGCCGGGCTCGTCGAGAATGACGAGCTCGGGGTCGAAGAGGAGTGCGCCGGCGAGCTGGACTTTCTGCTGGTTCCCCTTCGAGAGCTCCTCCACTTTGCCGTCCCGCTTCTCCCAGAGCTCGAAACGCTTCAGCCACCGCTCGGCGGAGGGGCGCATCGCGGCGGGGGAGCGCCCCTTGATCTCGGCGAGGAAGAGGAGGTGGTCGAGGACGCGCATCTTCCGGTAGAGGCCGCGCTCCTCGGGCAGGTAGCCGAGCCGGTCGCGCGCCTCGGCGACGGTGGCCCCGAAGAGCTCGACGCGACCCCGGTCGGGGTGGAGGACGCCCGTGATCATCCGGAGGGTCGTCGTCTTCCCGGCGCCGTTGCGGCCGAGAAGGCCGGTGATGCGCCCCGCGGCGACCTCGAAGGAGACGCCGTCGACGGCCTTCACCTTCCCGTAGTGCTTCACGACGTCGAGGACGGAGAGGATCTGGCCCACGGCGCGGGATCTTACGCACTCCGGGGATCAGGGGCGCACGGACTTCGTGTCTTCAGGAGTTGTAGCGCGAGCAGAGGTACTGGATGCCGACGCCCATGACCGCCTCCCAGGCCTGTTCGACGTCCTCCGACCAGCCCGGGTCACACGCCCGGACCGTCTTCAGGAGGTTGTCGAGCCAGAGGTCGTAGAGCTCGGCCCCGATCCGGAGCTGCCGGGCTCCGTGCCGTTCAGCGAGAGGCCCGAGCCACCTCTCCGGGCCGTTCTCCTCGTCGCGGGCGGCGGCAAGCATCGTGTCGAACGATGCCCGCAGCATCTCTTTCTGCCGATCGAAGTCGGTCCCCGCGAACTTCTCGCGCACCTTGGGCGAGGAGCCGAGGAAGTTCCCGTAGAAGATGTCGAGGAAGTCCGGATCCACCAGGCAGCGCCCGAGGCTTTCCTCGAACTTTCGAAGCGTTCCGGCGTCCATCGATCGGCTCTCCCGGGGGCATGGTACCCGCAGAGGCCTTCCCTTGCGCACGGAAAGGCGCCTTTCGCCCCGGTCGGGTGCCCGTGGCGGGGCCGGATCGTCACTCGCCGCTCGCGGTCCCGATGCCGGGACGCGTCTCTCCCGCCGCCTGCGCCTTGGCCTTCCAGCGCCTCTCGAACCTCGCGAGGTCCACGGCTCCCCTCACGTGTGTCCCCTCGCCCACCTTCTCGACGCCGTCGTGGGCGACGACCTCGAACGTCGCCGTCCGCTCCGTCGCCGAGACGAGCTTCGCCGTCGCCGTCACGGTCATCCCGAGCGGCGTCGCCGCGAGGTGCGAGACGTTCACCTGCGCCCCGACGGTGGCCCACCCCTCGGGCAGGTAAGGCTTCAGGACGTCCGCCGCCGCGACCTCCATGAGGTAGATCAGGAACGGCGTTCCGAAGACCGGGGGCATCCCTTCGGCCCAGTGGCCGACGGTCAGGTCTTCCGTCACGACGAGCGAGCGGGACGCGGTGGCGCCGGGAGGAACGATCGCGGCGAGGTCCATGCCGCGGATTCTAGGGAGTGCGCCTCAGGGATGGGCGGACAGATAGACGCTCAGCTGAGGACGCGAGTTCGGGTCGTCCCAACGCCAGGCGACGAGCTCGGAGACGCTCGTCGAGGGGAACTGCTCGGCGATTCGGATCCCGATGCCGCCGTTCTTCACGTTCCCCGACGTCACGCACTTGCCGACCGCGGGCCCCTCGACTTCGAACGTGACGAAGTCCCCCGAAGCGTCCGGGTCGAGAGGTACGCCGACGGCGTGGAGCTCCTGCTCGAAATAGATGCGGTCCGTCAGGCCGAGCTTCCCGGCCGTCTGGGCCATCTCGCAGCCTGGAGCCGGCCGGCTCTCCGAACGATAGGAGAGGTCGAGGGAGAGAGTCCTCTTCGCGAGATCGACGCTTCCCGAGACCGAGAAGGTGTGCGTGTCGTCGTGGTTTCCACCGCAGATCATGCAGCGGGACGCCTCGTGGGCCTCGCTCCCGGCCGAGAACGAGGAGCCGCTCCAGGAGATCGGGATCCGGACGGGGACGTTCCCCGGGGCAGCGGGGAGCTGGCCCTCGAACCGGATCCCCGCGTGCGGCTCGGGGCGTGTCCCGGCCCGGTCGTCATCCGGCAGGACGCTCCGGACCTTGTAACGGACGTCTCCGGGCGCGACCAGGACAACGCTGAAGTACTTCGTCCGGTGGAGCCGGGCGAGGAAGTCGTCGCCGATGAGGACGTCGTTGCCCTTCACCATGATCCCGCCGACCTCGACGTCGAGGCGGAGCGTCTGCCCCTTCTTCAGGTCGAGGCCGGAGAGGTCCCCTTCGATGACGCCGTCCCGTATTTCGATCTTGTACTTGTCCAGCCACTGGATGCTTCCGTCCAGGTAGACGGCCTGGACCTCCCCGCCGCCCGAGCTGTACCTCAGCGCCCTCCCGTACGCACCGTACGGGACGTGGACGAGGTTTCCGCGGAGTTTCTTCGCGACCGGGTCGACCTCCTCCACGTCCACGCGGACGCGCGGGAGGAAGAGGTCGACGAGCCTGGCGTTCGCGGCGAGGGCGAGGGGGACGAGGACGGCCGCCTGGTCCTTCACGCAGGCGGACGAGAGGCGGACGTGGTGCATCGCCTGGCCCCACCCCGCAGCCTCCAGCCACGAGCGGTGGGCCATTCTCACCGGCCTTCCGGCGACGTCCTTCACGAAGTAGCCCCCCTCGTCGCGGCACTCCTCGAGCCTCGGAGACGGGTAGGGGCGCAGGCCGTTCGCGTTCGTCACCTCGTCGCCGGTCACGGGGTCCCTGCCCGCGATCGTGTCGGCCGAGAAGAAGCTCGAGTTCGTGAAGTGGGCGACGGCGTCGAAGAGCTCCTCCGGCGTGTCTCGGAGGGAGATGTCGGGGAGCGGGCCGCCCGCCGAGGCGACGACGAGCGCCTCCTGCGCGAGCGTCTCGTACGGGTCGGAGCGGAGGCGGCCGACGTGGTCGGAATACTCCCCGAGATACGACGAGGCCGAGGGGTGCGAGTCGTTCCGCACGTGCGGGACCGACGTCATGTCTGCGAGGAGGTGCATCGTCTCGCCGAGCGAGCGCCATGCCTTCGCCCAGAGCCGCTGCTTTTCCGGGCCCGTCTCGGCGAACGCCTTCTCGACGTACTCGAGCCCTCTCTTCCAGCAGTACGGGTTCTCGCCCCAGCCGTTGTTCTCCGGGCCGTCGATCGCCCACTCCTTGGCGTGGATTCGCGGGTTGACGGCCGAGCCGGTAATCGCGGAATAGAGCTTGTTCAGGCTGTTGAGGTCGTCGGTGAGGTACGGCGCGCCTCCGCCCGGCGTGACGGGCGCCGCGCCCGGCTGCGGCCCGAGGGACAGCCCCTCGAAAGCGTGGTCCTCCGCGTTCCAGGCGAGCGGGTCGTAGAAGTGGCGGAACGAGGCGTACAGCTCCGGCTCGTCGGCCGTATAGCCCCCCTCCTCGATCCACCGCGTGAACGTCGCCGCCCGGTCTCCGGTGCCGGGGCGAAACATGTCGCCCGACACGTACGTCTCGCCGAGGAGCTTCTTGGAGCGGGACAGGTCGTAGCGGGAGAGGATCGGGTCGGACTGCTTCTCGGCGAAGAAGCGCTCCACGGCGAGGCGGTTGATGGCCCGGTGGGGCCCGCCCTTCACCGCGCGCGTACGGCCGTCGTTCTCGTAGGCGAGGAGGACGGCCGCCGCGAGGGCCGCGCACGCCGCGAGAGCGCGAAGAACGGGCTTCAGAGGGACGACAGCAGCCACCGCCCCTCCACCTTCTCGAAGACGACGGCGAAGGCCCGGCCGTCTTCCGTCACCTCGTATTCGGCCCAGGCCTCCTCGGCGACGACGAGCTTGCGGGAGGCCAGGAGCGCGGCCACCCTCGGCAGCTCGGCCGCTCGCGGCCCGAACGCGGCGCGGAGGCTCCCGGTCGCGGCGGGGTGGACGTGGACGAAGACCTCGGCGACGTTTCCCGCGCGGAACGCCGCCTCGAGGGACGCCGCCGCGCGGTCGACCTCGGCCGCGATGACGGGGTCCGGCGGCGGAGGCCAGGACGTCGCGGACGGCAGTGGCTCATCCGGCAGGAGCGGCGCGGCGGGCGTTGCCTCGGGCGGGGCGGTTGCGGACGCGACCGGCTCCGCGCGGGGCGCCTTCCGGCCGGGGAGGAGCGCCACGGCGGCCAGGAGCGTCGGCAGGAGGACGGCCAGGGTGAGGCCGGCGACGAGGAGTCCGTTCCCCCTTTTCGCGGGCGGAGACGGGCGGCGTCCCGGGCCGCGCGCTGGCCGATGAACGACCGGCGGGGTCGGCGGCGGTGGCGGCGGCGGCCGGCGGGTCTGGAGCAGCGCCGGCGTTTCCGATGCGTCAGGGGAGAAGACGAGCCGGAACAGGCCGACCCGGACTTCGTCCCCATCCGAGAGGAGCGCGGCTTCCATCCGGTGCCCGTTCACGCGGATGCCGTTCGAGGAGCCGAGGTCTCGGGCCTCCCAGCTCGAGGGACCTCGCCGGATCACCGCGTGGTGCCGGGAGACCTGGCGCTCGTCGAGGACGAGGGAGGAGGCCGGGTCGCGGCCGACGGAGAAGTCTCCCTCGCCGAGCGGAATCGCTCTCCCCTCCGCGCCGAACCCGGGACCGAAGACGGTGACGTGTGCCACGCGTTCCCCCGACCGGCCAGTATAGGGCGACGGGAGACCCCCGAGGGCGCGAGGGGCATAGGCCTTCCGGCGGCAAGCGCGGGAGGGATCGCTACATGGGGGCCGCCGCGTCCCGCAGGGGCACGAGGACCTCGTTCTTCCGGAGGAACCATGGGGTCCACGGCGGGTTGTAGCGGGCGTAGATGGGTGGGCCGGCCGGGACGAGCCCGGCTGCATCGAGCCTGCCGAGGAGCTCCCTGGCGACGGCGTCGAATCGCTCGGCTCCCCACGTTCCGCTGAAGGTCACGGCGGCCACGCGCCTCGTCGGGACCTCGCGGAGGGTGACGCGCGGGTCGTTCGGCTTCGGCAGGGTCGCCATCGTGTGCTCGGAGGGCATGACGAACGCGACGGTCCAGCCTTCGCCGCGTCTTCTCCTGCGCCACGGGCGCGGTCATGGCGATCTTCATCCCGTCGCGCGTTCCGGGGCGCCGCTCCTGGGCGACCGGGGCGGTCATGGCGATCTTCCGGCCGCCGTCGTTGCCGCCGAAGATGTAGCCGGCCACCCGGCGGAAGCCCTCGTTCCCGCCGTCGCCGAACTCCCCCTCGACGACCGTCTCGGCGACGACCTGGGGCTCGTAGAGGCGTACCTCGAAGCCGTCTCTCGTCTCGAGGACGCGGTGTTTCGGTTCCTCCGTCGCCATCGCCACCTCCGCGGCCGGCGCGACGAGGAGAAGGGCGAGCGTCGCGGCGAGCCGTGTCGTTCTCATCGCCCGGACTACGCCGCAGCCGGACGGCCGGACTCCCTCGCCGTAGGCTTCGCGTCGTGACCCCACTCGGCATCGCCCTCCTCGTCGGGGTTCCTCCCCTCGTCCTTCTGGTGGTCCTCGAGGGAAAGAGGCAGGCGAGGATCTGCGGCAAGCCGAGCGCCCGACCCAACCTCGCCGGTGCCGGGCTCCTCGAGCTGCAGAAGCACCTGCAGGCCGACCGGAGGGTCGACACGCTCGTCGAGCGGGTGAGGGCCGAGGCGGGCGAGACGCGGGAGGACGGGTCGGGAGAGGGGCCGCGGACGGGAAGGGGCGCCCGTCCGGACGCCCCTTCGACCTGACCCTGGTTCGCGGAGCCCCGCCGCCCTCAGCCCTTCGCCTGGGCCTCCAGCATCCGCTTGCGCGTGAAGGCGATGAGCCCCCCCGCGTCGATGATCGCCTGCCGGGCCGGCGGGAGCGGGACGACGTCCCACGACTTCCCGGTCGTCCGGTTGACGACCTTCCCCCCTTCGACGACGACCTCGTCGCCCTCCGCGGCTTCGACTCCCGGCGCCGTGATGATGTCGAGCCCGAGATTGATCGCGTTCTGGAGAAAGATCCGGGAGATGTCGCTGGCGACGATCGTCAGCTCCCACCCCTTCAGGCAGGAGACGGCCTGCTCGCGCGAGGAGCCGCAGCCGAAGTTCTTCCCGCCGACCAGGACGGAACCGGGCGGGACCAGCTTCGCGTTCAGCTTCGTGTTCAGGGCCGGGTCGTTCGCGAAGGCGTACTGCGGCGTCTCGGTGGGGAGGACGGTGGCCATGTAGCGGCCCGGGTAGATGACGTCGGTGGAGACGTCGTCCCCCGACGACGAATGCGACCTTGCCCATGTCAGTTCCCCTTCCGCGGGTCGGCAGGACGCCCGCGACGGCCGAGGCGGCCGCGACGGCCGGCGAGCAGAGGTAGACCTCCGACTTCGGGTTCCCATCCGCCCCTTGAAGTTGCGGTTCGTGGTGGAGACGGCGACCTCGTTGTCGCCGAGCGCCCTCGTGGACGCCGAGGCGAGGGCCGCAGCCGGCGTTCATGACGACGGCGCCGGCCCTCATGAAGTCGGAGACGTAGCCCCGGTCGAGCGCCTGCTGGAAGACGCGGCCCGACGCCGGGAAGACGAGCATCCGGGTCCCCTGGGCGACCTTCTTCCCGCGGATGATGTTCGCGGCGGCCTCGAGGTCGTCGATCCGCCCGTTCGTGCAGGATCCGATGACGATCTGGTGGACCTTCACGCCGGCGACCTCGGAGATCGGCTTGACGTTGTCGACCGTGTGCGGGCAGGCGATCTGCGGCTCGAGCGTGCCGACGTCGATCGTGACGACCCGCTCGTAGACGGCGTCGGCGTCGGGGACGACCGGCTCGATCGGGTCTGTGACGCCCGCCTCCTCGCGCAGGTAGCGGATCGTCTCCTCGTCGGCCGGGACGATGCCCGAAGTCGCGCCCGCCTCGACCGACATGTTGCAGACGGCGAGGCGCCCGGAAGTGGACATCTTCCGCATCGTCTCGCCGTGGAACTCGAGGACGCGGAAGTTGGCTCCCTGCGCCGTGAGCTTGCCGACGACGTGGAGGATCAGGTCCTTCGGGCCGACGTGCGGGCCGAACTCGCCGTTCACCTCGATCTTGATGGTGGCCGGGACCTCGACGTTCACGGCGCAGCCGAGCGTCCAGACGGAGGCCATCTCGGTGGCGCCGATGCCGAACGAGAACGCCCCGAGGGCGCCGTGGCTCGTCGTGTGCGAGTCGGTGCCGACGACGACCTGCCCGGCCTCACGTAGCCGTACTCGGGGAGGATCTGGTGGCAGATGCCGCCGACGTCGCCGCGGATGTCGTGGAACCGGGAGATCCGGTGCTTGTCGACGAACTCGCGGATCTTCTTCTGGTTCGACGCGGTCTTCGGCGACTCGGCCGGGACGCGGTGGTCGAAGATGATCGCGATCTTCGAGACGTCCCAGGGTGGGCCGTGACCCCGTCCCCTCGTAGATCTCGAGGAACTGGTTGATGACGAGCGCGGCGTTCTCGTGGCTCATCGCCACGTCGACGCGCGGCTCGACGACGTCCCCGGCGCTGACGGCGGGGAGGCCCGCGGCACGCGCCAGGATCTTCTCGACGACGGTCTTGCCCATGGGGGTCTCCTTAAACGACTCCCTCGGCCTTCAGGCGGGCGACGTCCTCCGTCGCGTAGCCGATCCGGCCGAGGATCTCGCAGTGTGCGCGCCGAGGCGCGGGGGGGGCGCGTCGATCGACCCGGGGGTCTTCTCGAGCTTCGCCGTGAGGTTGAAGAGGGGGAGCGTGCCGATCCCGGGCGTCTCGACGTTCTCGAGGGTCTTCCGGTGGACGACCTGCGGCTGCTTCAGCGCGGCCTCGAGCGTCAGGATGTCGCCCGACGGGACGTCCTTCGCGTTGAGGAGGGCGACCCCACGCGCCCGTGGGTCTTTCCGGCGAGCTTCGCCTCGAGGAGCGGCGTCAGCGCGTGGCGGTTCTTCTTCCGCGTGTCGCGCTCCTGCGAACCGCGGGTCCGTCTTCAGCTCCGGGACGCCGAGGACGTCGCAGACCGACTCCCACTGCTCCTGCTTGTTGGCGGCGATGTTCACGAAGCCGTCCTGCGTCCGGAACATCCCCGACGGCGCCGCGGTGAAGTTGTCGTTCCCGATCGCGACCGGAGGGGCGCCCCCGATGAGGAGGTTCGCGGCGACCCAGCCCATGAGCGGCATGATCGAGTCGAGGAGCGCGACGTCGATCGCCTGCCCCTCGCCCGTCCGCTCGCGGTGGTAGAGCGCGACCAGGATCGCGAACGCGGCGTTCATCCCGCCGACGGTGTCGCAGACGGGAAGCCGGCCCGGAGCGGGTGGAGCCGCTCGTCGCCGTTGA
>JADJVF010000009.1 GCA_016716705.1 Holophagales bacterium | reverse complement strand
GATAGCTGTGCGACGCCACCGTGCTCGATATTCGGCGTGCCCATGTTCCCTGAGAAACAACAGTCCAGGATGACGACCTTGTTCTTCACTGGTGAGCTGTTCGCCATCTTCAGGACCTCGGTCATCGCAATCCCCTCGTCGTACTGCAGCATCCTTCGTCACTATCCAGCCGTCCGCGCTCCTGACGAAGCCATGCCCGAGAAGTAGAGAAGTGCGATGTCGCAGTGCGTCGCGAAAAGCTTCTCGATCGCTTCCCGCAACTTGGACCTAGTGACATCGTCGGATGGTGACGTCATGAGCAGAACCTGAAAGTTCGGGGCGCCCGACCCGTGCGTTTCCAGGACTCCGGACACCGCACGAGCGTCATTCACTGAGCCGTGAAGCGGCGCTCCCCTGTAGTCGTCAATCCCGACAATCAACGCGCGACGCATGTGCTCGCCTCCGTTCTACCTGTTCTTCCCTCACCCATCATCTGTTTGACTGCGGCTGCGATGTTGTCCCAGTCCCAGGTAATGGTGCGGTTCCCTGGGAGTCCGGCAGGCAGCGTGCTACTCGCGTCAGCGCCATCAACGTAGACCCCGAAGAAGGGAACGTTCTGATCTCTGGCGAAGCCGATCTCTTTCGCGACACCCGTCGCCGTCCCCATCGACCTCCCCACGAGCACGATCATGAGGTGACACCTGCCGACCTTCTCTCTGAGAAGCTTCTCCCACTGGGCCTGCGGAAGAGCCTCCTGCGAGGACCAATCCTCGATGGAAAATGGAGTCTTGGAGTTCCTCGCTTCACCGGACAAACAGAGTCTTGTAGGTCAGGTTATGGCCAGCGGTAGCGCCAGGGCTTCTTGCGCTGGCGGGTGCGGCCGGAGTCGTCGGCTTCGTCGTCCTCGTCTTCGTAGTCGAGGAGGAACTCGCAGGTGGGGCGGAGGTCGGTCCAGCCGTAGGCGTCGAGGACGGCGCGGTCCATCGCGTCGTGCAGGGTGCGGAGGCGGAGGATGTCGGGGGACGTCTCGTCGGGGTCGTGGAAGCGGTTGTAGGTCTTCGTCAGGCCTTCGTCATTTCGGACCATGAGGTCGGCGCGGAAGCCGTAGTAGTCCTCGCCGATGGCTTCGAGGGCGCAGGTGCTCTCCCGGTGGCGGAAACGGGAAGGTCTCGAAGCAGTCGGACGGGTGTACGAGATCGTCTCTTCATGGACGAGCCGAAGAACGGGCCCACGTCTCGTGGATGCGGGTCTGAAGCACGGCGAAAGAGGTCCTGTCCGATCGGAGAACACGATCAGCCGATGGCTGGGACGGGGTGAAGGACCGGCCAGGACGACGTGCGGAGTCGCCTGACCGATGCGAGCCGGACAGGCCGTCCAGGGCCCGGAAGGGCGCCGGTGCCTCACTGCCACCAGTGTGGCGCCGCCATCTCCTGGTTTGCCGCCGCTGTTCCGGCTCGGGCTTGGCACCTTGTCTCGAAGATTCCATAAGTTCGGGGGCCATTTTCGCGGCTTCGTCTCCGGGCATCTGTCCGAAGTTGATGACGTAGCGGGCTGGTGGGCCGGGCTCGTGTTCAGTTCCTCGCCGCCGAGGTACGGGAAGATCCGCTCGGCGTTCCGTGGGTCCTTCTCGATGAGCCGTGCATGTCCGGTGATCGGAGTCGCCTCGGGGTCTCGTGTCGTCGAAGGGGAAGCCCATCCCGAGGACGTTGCTTCCCAAGAAAGCTCTTCCTCGTTCTCCTTGAGCGGCTCCGGGTCCTCGTGCCCACCGGCGTGGAAGAGGAACGCCGTGATCCGCTCAACTCGCGGGCCGTCCAGCCGGAACGGCGCTCCTTCGCCCTTCCTCGTACGTGGACGACGCTGACGATGACTGCGGCCATCCCCGGCCACTTCACACGCCGCCGGGCGTTGAAGGTCGTGCCGCCGTGAGTGCAGATGTGCCGTAGGCCAGTGCCGCGGGTGTCGCCCTGGGCGATGGTGTTCGTGGCGATGAGGCCGAAGGCGCCGCCGGAGCGGAGCTTGTCGAAGGCGCGGCGGAAGAAGAAGGCGACGAGATCGGCGTTGCCGTGGCTTTCCTCGTAGGTCGCGAGAGGAAGTCCTGGTATCGTAGGCCTCGAGTGTTCCGCGGAGGGTGTTCTTCCCCAGGAACGGCGGGTTCCCCACGAACGCATCGAACCCCGGGTTCTCCCGCGCGAAGACCTCCGGGAACGCCAGCTCCCAGTGGAACGGGAAGACCGGCCGCTCCCCCGCTCTCAGCCCCGCGACGATGCCCCCGGCCTCCTCCCGCGGTCGCCGTCCCGATAGAACTTCCCCGTAGAGCGCCTCGTACCCGACCCGCAACGCCTCGCGCTCCTTCGGCTTCTTCCCCCCGAAGAACGCCGCGATCACGAGATCCCCGCCAATCTCACGTCGGCGAGGGCCGCGTCGGCCTCGACGAGGAGGGCCTCCTGCGTCTCGTGGTCGGCGTCGTTGAGGGCTTCGAGGGCGGCCCGCTTCTCCATCGCGGCGTCCATCGCGGCGCGGATGCGGCCGGCGAGGAGGGGTTGCTGCCCCTTCTCCTCCCAGTGGAAGCGCTCGATCTGGCCCGGGGAGAGGCCGACGAGCGAGTCGCCGTGGCGGAGGGAGTCGTCGAGGAAGGTGAAGGGGTGGTCCTTGGCGAGGGTGGCGAGCCAGAGGGAGAGCTTGGCGAGGTCGACCGCGAAGGGGTTCTTGTCGACGCCGTAGAGGCAGAGCTGGGCGACCTGGCGGCGCGCGAAGAGGACCGGGTCCTCGTCGGGCGGAATCTCCGGGAGGCCGCCGTGCGCGTCCCAGGCGCGGAGGAGGGCGTCGCCGAGGAAGCGGCAGGTCTCGACGAGGAAGGCGCCCGAGCCCATGGCCGGGTCGCAGACCTTGAGGCCGAGGACCTGGGCGGGCGTGGGGCTTTCGCCGAGGGCGGCGAGGACGGGCTCGAGGGTCGTCCGGACGATCGGCTCGGTGAGGGAGCGCGGGGTGTAGTGCGAGCCGCTGCGGCGGCGCTCCTCGGTGGGCTGCAGGTAGAGGGAGCCCGCGGGGAGGGCCCGGGGGGTCCGCTTGCTGAGCTTCTTGCCGAGGGCGGCGACGACGTCGTCGGGGGACTTTGCGGTCTTTAGGGCGGCGAGCGGGTCGCCCGTGAGGTCGCAGTCGGCCTCGTCCTTGAGGCGCCTGGCGCGGTCGGCGCCGGGGAGGGCGAGGAGGGCGGCGAGATCGACGTGGACGTCGACCGCGCTCCCCTTCTTCCTGTTCGGGATGGCGACGACGGGGCCTTCGGCGACGCGGAGGGTGAAGCCCATGATCGCCTCGTAGACCGAGCCGATCTGCTCGACGTCGAGGGCGCGGTAGGAGATGCGCTCGCCGTCGAGGACGAGGAGGTTCTCGAGGACGCGCGCGAGGACGCCGTCGGAGACGCGGGGGGCGTTCTCGAGGCGCTCGCCGGGGACGGCGCGGGAACCGCGGGGGCGCCCTTCGAGGAAGGGGTAGGCGTCGGGCGTGAAGAGGCTGCCGTGGCGCGCCGGGATGGCGAGGCCGCCGTGCGAGGCGCCGTCGTGGAGGAGGCGGAAGAGGGTGAGGAGGCGGGGCCAGGCGCCGAAGCGCTGGTCCATGGTGTCGGGGTAGAGGGCCGCGTCGTCGCGGAGCTTGGCGAAGAGGCCGCCCACGGAGTAGTGCTCGACGTAGACGGGGTCGCTCGAGACGAGGCCGCGGTCTTCGGCGTAGAGGACGAAGACGAGGCGGAGGAGCGTGGCGAGGAGGCCGCCGTAGACCTCTTCGGGATGGCCGTCGAGGACGTCGCGGAGCAGGCGGCCGCCCGCGGCTTCGTCGGCGGCCTGGAAGCCGCGCGTGAGCTCGTGGAGGGCGTCGAGCACCTGGCCGGCGAGGCGGGTGGAGACGAGGCTCTGGTACTTGCGGCTCTCGCGGAGGAGGGCCGGGAGGCGCTCGCCCGGCGGGACGAGGAAGAGCCGCTCGGACGAGAGGAGCATGAGGAGGGCCGAGCAGAGGGGGCGGCCGGCGACCTCGCAGAGGGCGGCGAGGTCGAAGTCGAGCCAGCCGGCGGACTCGCCCTTCGGCGCGGTGACGAGGCGGAGGAGCCGGCCGTTGGTGAGGAGGCCGGCCGGGACGGCCGTTTCGCGCAGGAGCCTTTCGAGGCGCGCCTGGGGGCTCGCGTGCCAGCCGGCGGCCGAGACCCGCGGCCCCGCGTCGTCGAGCGGCGTTTCCGGGGGGACGACGGTGACGAGGAGGAGCCACTTGCCGGCCGCGTCGGGGTCGGGGACGGCGTAGGTCGGCCGGAGGGTGTCGTGCTCGCCCGGGAGGGGGACGGAGAGGGAGTCGGGAAGCTCGGGCCCGCCGGGGGCGCCGGCGAGATCGGCCTCGCGCCAGCCGAGGAGGTCGCGGGTGAAGGAAGGGAAGTCGGCGAGGAGGGGCGGCGGGGCGGAGGAGAGGAGGCCGCGGAGGGTTTCCTGCTGCGCGGAGACGTTGCGGTCGGGGAGGACGCCGGCGGCGAGGAGGGCGGCCGGGGAGACGACGAGGCCGACCGGCTGGATGTAGCCGAGCCATTCGAGGTGGGCGTAGAGGTCGGGGTCGCGGGCCATCAGGAGGGGCCCCGGGGGCTAAGATGGTTCCGTGGCACGGATCGACCTCGACCAGGTGACAGTGGAAGGCTTCTGCCGGAGGCATGGCCTACGGAAGCTGAGCCTTTTCGGGTCGGTGCTTCGAGACGACTTCCGGCCCGACAGCGACGTCGACGTCCTGGTGGAGTTCCGGACCGGAGTACGGGCGGGCTATCTGACGATGGCCGCGATGGAACGGGAGCTGTCGGCGCTGCTGGGTCGGCAGGTCGACCTTCGGACCCCGAACGAGCTGAGCCGGTACTTCCGGGACGACGTCCTGCGTGGGGCCGAGGTGCGGTACGCGGAAGGATGACGTCGTCCGGCTGAGGCACATGCGCGACGCGGCCCGCGAGGCCGCGGAGTTCGTCGGGGCGAGAGCCTACCTGGACCTCCATTCCGACCGTCAGTTGACGCTCGCTCTCGTCAAGGAGGTCGAGATCATCGGAGAGGCGGCTGCTCGGCTGTCCGACGAGACCCGGGCGGCGATTCCCGGAATCCCGTGGGCCGACGTGATCGGGATGCGGAACCGGCTCGTCCACGTCTACTTCGACATCGATCTCGAGCGCCTTTGGGACACGGTGCAACAGGATCTGCCGCCACTCGCGGCGGAGCTGGATCGAGCGCTCGAGAGATTCGAAGGCTCGATTCATCCCGACACCGGCCAGAGGTAGGCAAGGCCCACCGGCTCGAGGCGCGTGGCGCGGACTTCGAAGGAACGGCGGATGCGGTCGGGCTCGGTGCTCAGCTCCTTCTCGAGGGAGGTGAGGCGCCGGTCCCAGTGGAGGCGGTCGGAGGCGAGCTGGCGCTTCTCGTCCTCGTCGTAGCCGAGGTCGAGGAGCGGGGTGGCGTGCTTCTGCTTCTGCTTTCCGATCCGCTCCTTCTGCCTGACGAGGACGTCGCGGAGCTCCTCGGCTTCGCGCCGGCCGCGCTCTTCGAGCTTTTCGCGAATCCTGCGCAGCGTCTCCTCTCCCCGCTCCTTCAGGGCCGGGAGGAGGTCTTCGAGGTCGGCCGCGGAAGAAGCGAGGAGGCGGGCGCGAGTGGATTCGGGAATAGGGATGTGGGACGAGCCGATGAGCGACTGCTCGAGGAGGGCGAGGGCGCGCTCTTCGGCGGAGTCGGCGTAGGGCTTGAGCGGGCCCTTGCGCGCGCCGGGCTCCAGCCAGCGGGCAGCGAGGGCGATGACCTCGTCGTGCAGGCGGGTCGCTCCGTCGCCGTAGGCGGAGAGGCGGCCGAGGAGGATGACGCGGGGCACGGGGTCCTTCGTCTGCGTGCAGCAGGCGCGGGAGAGGTCGTGGTGGACGAAGCCCTGCGCGAGGAAGCGGCCGAGGAGGCGCCGGGCGACGCGGTGCTCGAGGTGGAGGTGGACGAACTCGTCGTCGAGGGTGCCGGGGTCGGCGAAGACGACGGGCCGGGGCGGGGAGGCGCGGCGCCAGTCCCAGGGCTTCTCGTCCTTCTGGCGGCGGCGGCGGAGGGTGTCGAGCGAGGCGGCCCAGGTGGGGTCGGCCCCGGCGCGCTGGTCGAGGGCGGGGAAGCGATAGACGGGCTTCCCCTTCACGGTGGTGAGAACGAGGGGCTCGGCGCCGGAGAGCTGGAGGGAGGCGGAGAGCGCTTCGCGGAAGGCGTCTGCGTCGAAGCCGAGGGCCCGTTCGGAGACGGCCATCAGGCCCCGCAGCTCCTCGATCTGCGTCGCGAGCTTCTCCTTGCGGTCACGGGCCTCGTCCAGCTCGGCCACGGCGAGCCGCTCGCGCTCCGAGGCCGACTCGGCGTCGAGCCGCCGGGCGAGGGCGTCGGCGTCGGACCGGCGGATCCCCCCTTCGAGGAGGGAGCCGAGGCGCTTCTCGAGGACGACGGAGAGGCTCCCCAGCTCCTTCTGGATCGTCTCGGTCTTGCGGACGAGGGTGGCCAGGACCTTGTCTTCCGGCCTCTGCGCGAAGAAGAAGTAGTGACAGCGGACGACCTTCTCGCGCTGGAGCTGGCGGTCGATGCGGCCGTTGCGCTGCTCCATGCGGCCGGGGTTCCAGGGGACGTCGAAGTGGAAGAGGTCGGCGCAGTGGTTCTGGAGGTTGACGCCTTCACGCGCGGAGTCAGTGGCGATGAGGATGCGGAGGGGGTGGTCGCCGGGTTCGGAGTTGAAGGCGGCCTTGAGCTCTTCGCGGGTCTCGTCGCCGAGGCCGCCGTGGAAGACGGCGATGCGCTCGGTGATCTGCACTCCCGGGCGCGTCCCGTCGCGATCTACGGAGACGAGCGCGGTACGCAGCTGCGTGGCGAGGTAGCGCATGGTGTCGGTGAACTCGGTGAAGACGAGGACGCGACGGCGGTTCCAGGCCAGGGTCGCATCGAGGAGGTTCTGTCGAATCCACTCGACGAGGAGCTTCACGCGCGGGTCGGCGGCGGTGCGGGCGGCCTCGGCGAGAGCGGACATCTCGTCGAGGACGGCGCGCTCGGCGGCGCTGACGACGGCTGCGGTCCCCGCCGGGAGCGAGGCGCGGGTGGCGCGGTCGACCTCGGCGTCGGTGGCGGCGGTCAGCTCTTCCTCGCTCAGCTCGGCGCGGTCGTCGTCGGCGCCGGGGGGCGCGACGAGGAGGGTGAGCGACGCGAGGGCGAGGTCGTCATCGCGGCGGGCCTTGGCTGCGGTCTTCCGCCCTTTCGAGAGAGGCACGATGAACCTTGAGCGTGCGGGCGAACGCCTCGACGGACGAGAGGAGGCGCTTCTGGAGATGGGTCGTGACGAGCTTCGACGCCGCCTGGGCCGTCTTCCGGGCCGTGGCGAGGCGCTCGGCGCGGAGGGTGGCGTAGCGGTCGAGGAGCTCGGCGAGGAGGAGGTCGGGGGCGTCCTTCGGGAGACCGTCGATGTCGACCTGGATGACGTCGCGGCGCGGGAGGTCGCCGACGATCTCGCGCAGGTCGCTCTTGAGGCGGCGGACCATCACCGTGTCGAGGAGCTTCGGCCCTTCGACGGGGACGCCCCGGCAGAAGCGGAGCGGGTCGAGCAGCTCGAGGAGCGACGAGAAGCTGTTCGAGTGGCCGTTGTGCGGCGTGGCCGAGAGGAAGAGCCGGTGCTCGAAGCGGGGAGCGAGGTCGCGGACGGATTTCGTCAGGGCGGAGTCGATGGCGTATTTCGCGCTCGAGGCGGGCGCGGCGTTGTGGGCCTCGTCGAGGATGAGGAGCGAGCCCGGCTCGAAGTCGCCCAGCCAGTCGCGTAGCGGCCCGGCGTAGTTCTCGTCGCGCAGGAGCGAGTGCGACAGGATGAAACGCGAGTGGGTCGTCCAGGGGTTGACGCCGTAGCCCCGCTCGCGGCGACGGGCCAGGACGTAGTTGCGGTCGAAGACGGCGAACGTCAGGCCGAAGCGCCGCTCGAGCTCGTCGCGCCACTGGAGGACGACGGAGGCCGGACAGGAGACGACGATCTTCCTCACGCGCTGCCGCATCAGCAGCTCGCGGACGATGAGCCCCGCCTCGATCGTCTTGCCGAGGCCGACGTCGTCGGCGATGAAGAGGCCGACGCGCGGCATCTTCAGCGCCTTGCGCAGCGGCTCGAGCTGGTAGGCCTTGACCTGGATGCCCGCCCGGAAGGGCGCCTGCATGAGGCGCGGGTCGGCGGCGGTGACGCCGTTCCACCGGAGGGTGTGAAGGTAGGCCGAGAAGAGCTTCGCCGGGTCGAAGCCCTTCCGACCGACCATCGTCCAGCCCGCGGCGCCGGCGATCTCGGCATCCACCTCGCGTTCCCAGAGGACGGCCAGCTCGTCGCCCTGGGCGTCGTCGTCGAGGCAGGAGAGGCGGACGAGGGTCTGCTCGGACGGACGCGCGGGCGGGACGACCTCTTCGACGAGGAACGAGCGGGCGCGGACGCGGACCATCTGTCCGGGGGCGGGGAGCCCCTCGCGGTCTGGCCGTGGTTCGGACGACGAGCTGACCAGGTGACGTCCCTCCTCCGCCGTGAGGTCTCCCCTGAAGCTGCGCGGGAAGCTTAGCCGAACGGGCAGACCCGCCCCTCACGCCCTAGGCTGCGCGAGAACGCCACTTTTCCAACAGGTCAAGTCCTTGTTTCCCGCAATTGATGCGAGTGCATCAGGGCCGTTCCCGCTCGGCCGGTCACATCTCTTCCAGCAGCCACCTGGATGCACCGGCCCAGGTGAAGCCCTTTGGAAGGGACCGGGTGGGTGGTGCGGCATCGAGTGTGACCAGGAATGGCCGGGAGCGGGGGTGCACCGCGGCCGCGGCCTGAAGCGCCCGCAGCTCCCGGTCCCAGTTCGCTTCTCCTTCGCTCTCGAGGCAGACCTGCACGAGAAGCGGACGCTCTCCGGCTCGCTGTGCGAAGAAGTCGACTTCCCAGCCCTCTGCCGTCCGGACGTAGGAGGTCTCGAAACCGCGGCGCTCGAGCTCGAGGAGCACCGCGGTCTCGAGGGCGCGTCCGGTATGCGTGCGGCCGCTCCGTTCGAAGAGGGCGATGAGCCCGGGGTCGACCGGGTACGCCTTTCGCGGGTTGACCATCCGCTGCCTCTCCGACGCACTCTCCATCGCGACCGTCCGCACGAGGAAGGCGTCCTCGAGGTGGGCCAGGTACTCGTGGAGGGTGTCCTTCCCGACGGAGACTCCCTGCGAACGGAGCGTGTCGTAGTGCTTCTTCACCGAGAAGGCGCCGCCGGGGTGGGCGAGGAGCTGCCGCTGGAGCCAGCGGAGGGCGAGTGGATTCGTCACGCCCTGGCGTTCGATGACGTCCCTGAGGACGACGACGTCGACGTAGCCCGCAAGGAGGTCGTTGCGATCCCGGGAATCGGCGCCCTGCGCCTCGGGGAATCCCCCTTCGACGAGATATCGCCGGAGCCGGTGATCGAGCGACGTGCGCTCAGCCGGCTTGAGCCGGTCCCAGCCGACGGTCGGCTCCGCGCCCGCGTGGCGCAAAACCTCCCGGAAGCTGAAGGGGTGTACGAGAACCTCCATCGCCCGGCCGCGCAGGCTCGTCGCCACCTCGCGGCTCAGCAGGCGTGCCGAGGAACCGGAGACGAAGACCTCCACCCCGCCTCCGTCCATGAGCCGCCGGACGAGCCCCTCCCATCCGGGAACGGTCTGCACCTCGTCGAGGTAGAGGGTCCTCTCCGACGCCCCCGCCAGTCCGGCAAGCACCCGGGCATGCTCTTCGACGAGCCAGCCGAGATCCGCGACGGTAAGGCCGGCGAGGCGTTCGTCCTCGAGGGAGAGGAGAAGCTGGGACTCGGGGGCTCGATCAGCGGAAAGGCGGTCAGACCGGCACTGCGAAAGGAAGGACGTCTTCCCGCTTCGCCGCACGCCGATGACAGCGAGAGCTTTCCCCCGGATTCCGGGAAGTCGGATGTCCCGCCGGGTCAGGGCACGCGGCGAGGCCGCCAGCGATTCGTCGAGCTTGAGGCGGAGGAGGTCTCGGGAAAGTGTCATTGCGTGGATGACATTGTACGGCACAGTTGTCATTGTGGGCGTGACAATAAGGGTGCCGTCGCAAAGAGAATCGGCCCGCCGCCGGTCTCCCGGTGGCGGGCCGTGACTCCCGAAATGGTGGAGGCGGGCAAAGTCCGAACCGGCCGCCTTCCCTGGCGAACGACCCCCCCCCCCCCCCCCCCCCACCCTCACAAATGGTGGAGGCGGGGGGAGTCGAACCCCCGTCCGAAGCGACCGTACGTCGAGATTCTCCACGCTCAGTCCCGACTTGTTATCTCGTCGCCGCGCTTCCAGGTCGGAACAGCCAGGCGCGACGACCAACCTGAAACGTCTCGGACCTCACCTTCAGATGGCGGGTTTCGGTCCCAGCCTGGCTTTCTCAACAGGATTCCGAAGCGCTCCAGGCAGGCTCTCCGGGTCCCGTCACGGCTTAAGCCGCGAGTGCGAGTTCGCTGTCGTTGGCAGCTAAATTTTGCCGTTGTTTTTACGAGTCAGACGGCATGCTCGGCGTGCTCCTCGATCGTGAGATGCCCCGTCGAAACCGGGTCGCCCCCAAGATCAGCTCCCATTGTACCGCCCGGGTCAAACCGGACCTCGTACGCGAGGCGTGACGGCGCCGGATGGCTCAGACGAGATCGCGAAGGAACGTCAGGGCCGGCGCGACCCGGATCCCGTCGGGGGTCACGTAGTCCTTCGTCCCCGTCTCGGAGATCTGCCAGGCGTCCACTTTCGGGAACCGCGCGTTGAGGTACCTGAGGCCTCGGTCCACGTCCTGATCGCCTCTCTTCGCCTCGACGAAGAGGATCGGGGTGCGCCCCTCCACGACGACGAAGTCGACCTCGCGCCCGTCGGTGTCGCGGAAGTAGCGCAGGTCGAGGTCGCGACCCTTCGCGTCCTGCTCGAAGTGGACCCACTTCAGGAGGTGCGAGGCCACGAGGTTCTCGAAACGGGGCGCCGACCAGCTCGGGAAGCCTCAGCGCGAGGAGCTCGAGGCTGCCGAGGTCGGAGACCCTCTCGAGCCCCGCGATCTCCTCGCGCACGAGGAGGTTCCGGTATTCCCGCGACCAGCGGCGGGCGGCAACCTCGGAACCGGAGAGGTAGGGCTCGGGGAAGCCGCCGAGAGTCAGGAGATCGAGAGCTGGCCGGGGCGCGTCAGTTTCAGCTCGGCGGCCGCCTGGTACGGCCGATGGCACGGTGATTTTCGACCATGGTCAAAAACACTCACGGGCATTTTCGACCATGGGTGAAATCACCCGCGTTCGCCGAAGCGGTCCTTACGCGACGATCCCCTGCCCCTCGACGGCCTCCGAGCGCGCCTGGCGCTCGCGGAAGTCGAGGACGCGCCGGTCCATGACCCGGAACCAGAGGGGCGGGACCGCGGCGAGGAGGATCATCCCGGCGTAGCCCGTGGGGAGCTGCGGCGCCTCGGGGAAGTTGCGGAGCGTCTGGTAGCGGCGCGCCGGCCAGGCGTGGTGGTCGGAATGGCGCTGCAGGTGGTAGAGGAACCCGTTCGTGACGAGGTGGTTGCTGTTCCACGAGTGGAGCGGCGTGACGCGCTCGTACTTGCCGTTCGGGAGCTTCCGCCTCTCGAGGCCGTAGTGCTCGAGGTAGTTGACGATCTCGAGGAGCGAGAAGCCGAGGACGGCCTGGACGACGACGATGAGGGCCGCCGTGGCGCCGGCGCCGAGGCCGAAGAGACCGGCGGCGTCGGGTGCGAGGAGCTGGCCGGCGACGTACGCGGCGGCCGTGAGCGCGACCGGGAGGAGGACGTTGCGCCACGTCTCGTTCGCGAGGCTCCAGGCGCTCTTGCCGACGCGCGCGAGGCGCTGCCGCTCGAGGTCGAGGTTCTTGCGGAAGGTGCCGATCACCGTCCGCGGGTAGAAGCGCCAGAACGACTCGCCGAAGCGCGACGAGGCGGGGTCCTCCGGGGTCGAGACCATGAGGTGGTGGCCGAGGTTGTGCTCCTGCGTGAAGTGGCCGTAGAAGGTCGGGTGGAGGAGCGCCTTCGCGAGCCGCTTCTCGAGGCGGCTGCTCTTGTGCCCCAGCTCGTGCGCCACGACGATGCCGATGCCGGAGAGGATCCCCATCGACCAGGTGTTCCCGGCGTACTCGGCGAGGCTCCAGCCGCCTGCGATCGCGCCGTGGACGACGTACGCGAGGACGCCCCAGTAGACCGGGACGAAGACGTAGGTGACGAGGCGGTAGTAGCGCTCGCCGTCGAGGGCCTTCTCCTCTTCCGGCGTGTAGTTGACGCGGTCCTCGCCGACGAGAAGGTCGAGGAGCGGGATGAGGACGAACGCGACGAATGGAGTGAGGTAGGCCGCGGCGCCGCCGAACCTCACGCCGAGGACGACGAGTCCTGGCAGGACGAAAACGATGAGGTACGAGTACTTCTTGATCCGCTTCCAGGCGCGCTGCACGTCCGTCCCCCGCTCCCGTCCCCGGTCCTTCGGCCCTGGCTACTCTCTGGCGAGGCCGGTCGGGGACGTCCGCGCAACGAGCGGAAAGCGGGCCGGATCCAGGATCGATGAGACGGAGAGGTCGACATCGAGATCCGGCCAGTAGAGGTGGTCCTCCGATAGGCGCTGGACGTTCAGGACGGCGGCCACTGGACTCGTTCCGAACCACGGGAACTGGTCGGACGGGAGGAAGTACTCACCTTCCGAAAGGAGGATCCAGATGCCGTGCGTGGAAACGAGAGAGACCTCAGCTTCCAAAATGGCGTTTCCAGGCGTCACGGAAGACCTCCTGATTCTCCTCGACGAGCTTTCCCGCCTCAGCGAGGCCCTTGTCCCACAGCCCGTGGTTGACTGCCAGCTCGACGGCCGGCTCCAACCAGAACTTGGCCTCGCCGTCCGGCGAATGAACGTGGACATGCGCCCGGGTCTCCTCTCGAGAGAAGAAGAAGAACCTATACGGACCCACCCGGAGAATGGTCGGGCTCATCGCGATCGATTCTATCGGGGCCGGGCGGCTTCCTGCTGGTAGCGTTCCGCTCATGAGCACGCCCGTGACGCTCGCCCTGACGACCGTCGGCTCCGAGGAGGACGCCGCCCGCATCGCTCGCCACCTCGTCGAGACGAGGGCCGCCGCCTGCGTCTCGATCGTCTCCCCCGTCCGGTCGTTCTACGTCTGGAAGGGCGAGTTCCAGGACGAGAGGGAATGGCTCCTCCTGATCAAGACGTCGCGGCCGGCCGGAGAGGTCCGCGACCTCCTGCGCGCCGTGCACCCCTACGAGGTGCCCGAGTTCCTCTCCTTCCCGGCGAGCTTCGCGGACGAGGCGTACGCGCGGTGGGTGGCGGAGGGGAGCGGAGGATTTGGGGTGGGCGAGAGGACCGACTGAACGGCAGGCACTCCTCCGTCAGGAAAAACACGCAAAACAGCCACGTGATGGCTAAAATGCGCGATATGTACCTCCCGCGCGAGGCCGAGCGTCGCCTCTCCTCGCTCTTGAAGAGCTTCCCCGCGGTCGTCGTGACCGGGGCGCGGCAGGTCGGGAAGAGCACGCTGCTCGCCCACGCTCTCGAGGGCGCCGCCGACTTCGTCGTCTTCGACCCGGTCGTGGACGTGGAAAACGCCCGACGGGACCCGGAGCTGTTTCTCGAGAACCACCGGACGCCCCTCGTCCTGGACGAGGTGCAGTACGCGCCCGAGCTCCTCCCCTCGATCAAGCGTCGCATCGACCGAAACAGGACGCCGGGACAGTACGTCCTGACAGGCTCCCAGCAGTGGGGCGTTCTCGCATCCGTGGCCGAGAGCCTCGCTGGCCGCGTCGCCTTCCTCGATCTCGAGGGGTTCTCGCTCATGGAAACCGCCGAGATGACGGAGGCCCGGCACTGGCTCACGGCGTGGATCGACTCGCCGGAGTCGCTGGTCGAAACAGGTGTCCGGCGGACGCCCGGTCCGTTCGCGCTCTACGAACGCCTCTGGCGCGGATTTCTCCCCCAGGCCCACTTCCTGCCGCTCGAGACGATCCCGGACTTCCACCTCGCCTACCAGCGGACGTACATCGAGCGCGACGCCCGCCTCCTGGCCGACGTCTCCGACTGGCAGCAGTTCGGACGCTTCGTCCGCCTCGCGTCGGCCCTCACGGCTCAGGAAGTGAACCGCTCCCAGCTCGGGCGCGAGATCGGCATCTCGCCCCAGACCGCCGAGCGGTGGCTCGGAATCCTGAAGGCGACGTTCCAGTGGTTCGAGGTGCCGGCCTTCTCCGGAAACACCGTGAAGCGGGTCGCCTCGAAGCCGAAGGGCTTCGTCGCCGATACCGGCCTCGCCTGCTGGTCCCTCGCGATCTCGACGCCGAACGCCGTGCCGAGCCATCCGGCCTGGGGAGCGCTCTTCGAGACGGCCGTCTACGGCGAGATCCGGAAGGCGATCTCCCTCCTCTCGCCGAGGCCGATCGTCCATCATTGGCGCTCGCGCGGCGGCGCCGAGGTGGACTTTCTCCTCGAGCGGGACGGCACCTTCTTCCCCATCGAGGTGAAGGCGGCGAGCCGCCCCTCGCGGGGCGACACGTCGGGTATCGCCGCCTTCCGCAAGACCTACCCGCAGCTGAGGGTGGCGAAGGGCCTCGTCGTGGCCCCGTGCGAGGCGATGATCCCGCTCTCGGAGACCGACTACGCGATGCCGTGGGACGCGGTGGATCCGCCCGCCGCCTAGACCTTCGCCACCGGCAGCTTCACCGTGAGCCTCGCTCCCCCTCCGGGCCGATCCGACGCCGCGACCGAGCCGCCGTAGCCCTCGACGAGGGCGCGGACGATGGCGAGGCCGAGGCCGTCGTGGGGCTCGTCGCCGCCGGGCGGCCGGCTCGTGAAGAAGCGGTCGAAGACCCGCTCGCGGTGCTCGGGGGGAATCCCGGGGCCCGAGTCGTCGACGTCGACGACGACCGTCGCGCCTTCCTGCCGGGCGATGACCGCGACGGTCGCGCCGGGCGGCGAGAAGCTGACGGCGTTCGCGAGGAGGTTCTCGAAGGCCTGGACGAGCCGCTCCGGCGCGGCGAGGACGGGGAGCGGGCCGGGAGGCGCGTCGAGGCTCACGGTGACGCCGTTCGCGCGCGGCGGAGCGCCGGCCGGGACGAGCTGCCCCAGGAGCGCTCCGAGATCGACGGGGACGAGCGGCTCGGTCTCGAGCCCGGCGTCGATGCGGGAGATCTCGCGGACGCCGCCGAGGAGGCGGTCGAGCCGCGCGACCTCGCGCTCGACCGTTGCGAGGAGCTGGCGCCGCTCGGCGGGATCGTCGGCTTCGGCGAGCATCTCCGTGGCGCTGCGGATGGCGGCGAGCGGGTTGCGGAACTCGTGCGCGACGTCCGACGAGAACGACTCGACGAAGGCCAGGTGCCGCTCGGCGCGGCTCGTCAGCTGCTGGAGGGCCCGGGTGAGGTCGCCGATCTCGTCCCGCCGCCGCGAGCCGCGGAAGGAGCGGCGCAGGCGGCCGCGCGGGTCGAGGAGACCGCCGGCTTCGTCGCGGAGACGGACGAGCGGCCGGGCGATCGTGGCCGAGACGAGAAGGCTGAGGGCCGCGGCGGCGAGGACCGAGACGACGAAGACGCGAAAGACGTCGAGGCGGACCGTCCAGAGGGCCGCGAGGATGCGGGACGTGGAGCGCGAGACGACGACCGCGCCGCAGACGTCGCCGCCGGCCGTCCGGACGGGGATGACGCTGTAGAGCGTGAGCGAGCGCTGGCCCGGGCTCTCGCGGAGGGCGGCTCCGTAGCGCCCCTGGAACGCGCGGTCGATTTCGTCGCGCGGGAGCGGGTCGAAGACCGGTGCGGGGCCGTCGTACGAAGGCCGGTCGAAGAGCGCGCGAACGAAGCGGACTGGCTTCCAGAGCGCGGCGCCCACCCGGTAGAGGAAGCGGCCGCGCGCGGCGGCGGGGACGGCCGGGGGCTCGTAGGGGGTGTCTGGAGGCGAACCGGCCTTCGGTGCGGGCGCGGGGGCTTCTTCTGAAACCGCGGAATCGCCCAGGACGCGCGCATCGCGATCGACGATCCGGAGCCGCGCCTCCGACCGGCGCCCGAGCTGGCGGAGGAGCTGGGTCACGCGCGTCTCGTCGATCGCGGCGTCGCCGCCGCCGAGGGCCGCGGCGACGAGGCGCCCCTGCTGGACCATCGCGCGCTCCTGCGCGTCGAGGAGCTGCCGCTCGAGGCTGCGCAGGGAGAAGAGCCCCGCCACCGGGAGGAAGACGAGGAGGACGTTGAAGAGGAGGAGGCGGACGCCGATGCGTGAGAGGAAGCGCCCTCTCACGGGGATTCCCGGAGCCTGTACCCGACTCCGTAGACGGTCTCGACCGGGTCCGCGCCGGGGGCGGCGTCGGCGAGCTTGCGGCGCAGGCGCTTGACGTGGGTGTCGATGGTCCGCTCGCTGACGTAGACGTCGTGCGGGTAGCCCTCCTTCATCAGCTGCTCGCGCGTCTTGACGAAGCCCGGGTGGCGCGCGAGGGCCTCGAGGAGAGTGAACTCGGTGAGGGTGAGCGGGAGACGGGTTGCGTTCCAGCGCGCCTCGCAGCGCCCGAGGTCGAGCCGCAGCGCCCCGACCGCGACGATCTTCTCGTCCGGCCCACCCGCGGGAGCGCGGCGCTGACGGGCACGCCGGAGGAGGGCACGGACGCGGGCGAGGAGCTCGCGGACGGAGAAGGGCTTGCAGAGGTAGTCGTCGGCGCCGAGCTCGAGCCCGAGGACGCGGTCGAGCTCCTCGTCCTTCGAGGAGAGAAAGAGGATGGGGAGGTCTTCGCTCCGCGTGCGCAGGCGCCGGCAGAGCTCGAGCCCATCGAGCCGCGGCATGAGGATGTCGAGGATCGCGAGGTCGGGGAGGGCGCGCTCGAAGCTCGTCCACGCTTCCAGCCCGTCGGCGAACGTCTCGGCCCGGTACCCGTCCTTTCGCAGCGCGAGCGCCACCGTGCTGCGGAGGCCTTCCTCGTCGTCGACGAAGGCGATGAGCGGAGGGGCGGGCGCGTCCACGCCGGAAATCTAGCTCACCTTCCGGTGCCGGTTCGGGATTGTCACGAGATCGTCACATTTCTCCCCGGAATCGCCACGGCGGCGCTCCGGCGGCGACACGGGCCCGCGGTTCACTCGCCTTCGGAAACGAACGACCGAAGGAGCGCGCCAGATGAACATGCCCCCGATTCCCCCGATCCCACCGCTCGCGAGGACGCCCCGGCCCATCGGAAGGAGCCTTCGGGATTCGGTTCTCTTCCGGCTCGGGATCATCGGGGTTCTCGTCCTGGTCCTCCTCATCCCGCTTTCGCGCGTGAAGGGGCTCGTCTCGGAACGGCTCTTCCGCGCCGACGGCGCGAAGAAGGAGATCGCCTCGATCTGGGGCGGGCGCCAGGAGATCGGCGGGCCGGTGATCGTCGTGCCCTACCGGGTGCGCACCACCAACGCGAAAGGAGTCGTTCGGGAAGAGGAGCACAAGGCGCGTTTCCTGCCCGATTCGCTCGAGTTCACGGGCAAGGTCGTTCCCGAGCGGCGGTATCGCGGGATCTTCGAGACGGTGGTCTACCGCGTCCAGCTGCACGTCGAGGCGGCTTTCCCGCCGCCCGATTTCGGCACGTGGAGCATCCCGCCGGAGGACGTCCGCTGGGAGAAGGCCGTTCTTGCCGTCGGGATTCCCGACCTCAGGGGAATCCGGGGCGACGCCCGGCTGCAGTGGGACGGACGGAGCCTGCCGTTCGCGGGAGGCAGCGCCGACACCGCCCTCTGGTGCTCGGGGCTGACGGCCGCCGTTCCGCTCGCAGCTCCTTCGGGCGACGGCGTCTCTCATCGAGTCTCGTTCGACCTGGGGCTGCAGGGGAGCGAAGAGCTGCGTTTCCTGCCGTTCGGCCGCGAGACGATCGTGAAGCTCCACTCGCCCTGGCCTTCTCCCAGCTTCGTCGGCGCGTTCCTTCCGGAGAAGCGAACCACGAGCGAACGGGGGTTCGAGGCCGGCTGGCGGATCTCGTGGCTCGGCCGCAGCTACCCGCAGCAGTGGAGGGACCCCGGGATCGGCGTCGTCGCGGGGGATGGCGGCGCGATCGGCGCCTCCAGCGACGCGCTGCTGGCGGCCGTGCGCGGCTCGGCCTTCGGCGTGGGGCTCTACCTCCCGGCCGACGCCTACCAGAAGACCGAACGCTCGCTGAAGTACGCGATCCTCTTCGTCGTCCTGACCTTCGCCACGTTCTTCCTGTACGAGGTGCTCGCCCCGGTCGAGCTGCACCCGGTGCAGTACCTCCTCGTCGGCGCGGCGATCTGCCTCTTCTACCTCCTGCTCCTCTCGATCTCCGAGCAGGCCCCGTTCCCCCTGGCCTACGCCATCTCTTCGGCGGCGATCGTCGTGCTCATCTCGGGCTATTCCGCCGCGATCCTGCGCGGGCGGCTTCGGGCGCTCGTCCTCGGTGGCCTCCTCGGCCTCCTCTACGGCTACCTCTACGTCCTCCTGCAGGCGGAGGACCAGGCGCTGCTCCTCGGCTCGGTCGGCCTCTTCGTCATCCTCGGAGCGCTGATGTACCTGACGCGGCGGATCGACTGGGGGAAGGGGGGGATGGAGGGGGCGTGAGGGGGAGGGCGGCTCGTCCGTGGCGCCTTAGAATCAACCCGTGGACGAGCTGCCTGCCGAGACTCCCGCGGAACGGCTTCGGATCGCGTTCGAGCTGCACGAGCTCGCCACGTCCATGCTTCGGCAGAACTGGTTGCGGCGACACCCGGGCGCGACCCCGGATGAGGTCGAGGCCGCGGTCTCCGCGTGGCTCTCGAATCGCCCCGGAGCAGAGCACGGCGACTGCGATGGCCTTCCCGTCGCGTGGCCTCGCGGCGAGTGACGTCCCTCGAGGCGGCGCTCCACGCCGCGGCCCGCGCACTTCGCGCAACCGGCCTTCGGTGGGCCGTCGTCGGCGGTCTCGCCGTGAGCGCCAGGGCAGAGCCGCGAACGACCCGCGACGTCGACCTGGCCGTCGCGGTGGACGACGACGACGCCGCCGAAGCGGCTCTCTACCGTCTCCAGGTTCACGGCTTTTCCGTCGTCTCGGTGGTCGAGCAGGCTGCCCGGCACCGCCTCGCGACGGCGCGTCTTCATTCGTCCGACGAGAGAGCCCGCGGGATCTTCGTGGACCTGCTCTTTGCCTCCTCCGGAATCGAGCCCGAGGTGGTGAACAGGGCCGAGGAAATCGAGCTCGTGCCGGGTCTCTCCGTCCCCGTTGCCCGAACGGGGCACCTGGTCGCTATGAAGGCGCTTGCGCGCAACGACCGTGACCGCCCCCAGGACCTCGATGACATCCGCGCTCTCCTGCGCGAGGCCACTTCCGAGGACGTTGACGAAGCCAGGGACGCGGTTCGACTCATAGAGGAGCGCGGGTTCGCCCGGGGCAGGAAGCTCTCCGCAGAACTCGAGGATCTCCTCGTCAGAGAGCGGCGGTAGCGCTTACTCCCCCTCCAGCCCCCGCGCCAGGTCGGCGAGCAGATCGTCGACGTCTTCGATCCCGACCGACAACCGGACGAGGCCGTCGGTGATGCCGCGCGCGGCGCGCTCCTCGGGGGAGAGGCTGCCGTGGGACATGGAGGCGGGGTGGCCCGCGAGGCTCTCGACGCCGCCGAGCGACTCGGCGAGGGTGAAGAGGCGGAGGCGGTCGAGGAAGCGCTTCGCGGCGTCCCGGGAGCCGAGGTCGAACGAGAGCATGCCGCCGAAGCCCGACAGCTGGCGCGTGGCGAGGGCATGCTGCGGGTGGGAAGGAAGACCCGGGTAGAAGACCGCTTTCACGGCCGGGTGGACGGCGAGGAAGACGGCGACGGCGCGGCCGTTGTCGTCGTGGGCGCGCATGCGGACGGCGAGCGTCTTGATGCCGCGGGTGACGAGGAAGGAGTCGAACGGGGAGAGGATCGCCCCGGCCGCGTTCTGGACGAAGCCGACGCGGGCTGCGTCCTCGGCCGTCGCCGAGACGACGGCGCCGCCGACGGAGTCAGAGTGGCCGTTCAGGTACTTCGTCGTGGAGTGGACGACGGCATCGGCCCCGAGGGCGAGGGGACGCTGGAAGAAGGGGGTCGCGAAGGTGTTGTCGACCGCGAGGCGGACCTTCGCTCCCGCGCGGGCCGTGGCCTCGCGGGCGATCCCGGCGAGGGCCGCGAGGTCGGAGAGCTCCATCGTCGGGTTCGCGGGGGTCTCGACGAAGAGCATCCGGGTGGCGGGCCCGAGCGCGGCGCGGACGGCGTCGAGGTCGGTCGTGTCGACCCACGAGAAGGTGACGCCGAAGTTCGCGAGGACCTTCGTGAAGTAGCGCCAGGTGCCTCCGTAGCTCCCGCGGCTGACGACGACGTGGTCGCCGCTCCGCAGGTGCGCCGTCGCGAGACCGGAGAGCGCGGCCTGGCCCGAGGCGAAGGCGTGGGCGGCGGCGCCCCCTTCGAGGGCCGCGAGAAGCTCCTCGAGGGCAAGCCGGGTCGGGTTCTTCGACCGCGCGTACTCGAAGCCGGCGCGGGGAGAGCCGAGGGCGTCCTGCGCGTAGGTGGAGGTCTGGAAGATCGGGACGGAGACGGCTCCCGTGACCGGCTCCGGCTCCTGCCCCGCGTGGATGCAGAGGGTTCCGAAGCCGGGGACTCTCGTCTCGTTCATGCCGGTGCCTCCGGCGCGAGTGTCGCCCCCGGGGCGGGCGGCGTCGAGCGCCGAAATAGACGGCACGCCAACAAAGACGAAGGCGGGCCCGAAAGCCCGCCCCCGAATAGCCCGTGTTTTTGGACCGTTCTTCTAGATCAGCGGCCCATGCCGGTGCGGCGATCGCGGTAGCAGTCGCGGCAGTAGACCGGCTTGCCGTTGGTCGGGTTGAACGGAACCTGGGTCGCCTTGCCGCACGCGTCGCAGGTGACGCTGAACAGCTGGCGGGAGCCGCCGTCGCCCATGCCGGAGTTCTTCCGCTTGTCGCGGCAGATCTTGCAGCGCTTGGGCTCGTTGGAGAAGCCCTTCTGAGCGTAGAACTCCTGCTCGTTCGCCGTGAAGATGAAGGGGGCGCCGCAGTCGATGCAGGGGATGGACTTGTCGGTATACATGACTTTTCTTAACTCCGTGGTCTCCTGGTCTCAGGAGATCGAGCTCACGTGGAGCGGGACTCCCTGGCGCACACCAAGAGAGCCCGCGTACGAGGGACGCGGGGAACTGTTTACCGGCTCCGGGACTTCAGGAGGCTGCGGTGGGGTCGTTTCCCCTACGGGACCCCGGAAACTGGGAATGGACTGAACCCTCCTCAAACGCGAGAAATCCTGGAGCCGATCGAGGATTCCTGGGGTAGGACCAAGGAAGACCACGGGCTGCGCGAGACTCTAAACCCCTTCTGCGAGCCAATTCAAGCGGAAAGTGACTTCTCGCCACAGACTCCGGACGGGAGGGTATGGGGCGTTTCGGCCGTCTTCAGCCCGGCGATCCGGTTCCGTTCGTCGACGAAAACGAGGCTCGGACGGTGAAAAGGGGCCTCCTCGGGGGTCATTTCGCAGTAGGAGGCCAGGATGACGAGGTCTCCCGGGCCGGCCAGGTGGGCGGCGGCACCGTTGATCTCGATGGCTCCCGACCCCGCTTCCCCCTCGATGGCGTAGGTCGCGAGACGGGTCCCCCTCGTAACGTTGTAAATCTCAACACGTTCGTACGGGAGGATTCCCGCGGCGGTCAGGAGCGTCCGGTCGATCGTGACGGAGCCCTCGTAGTCGAGGTGGGCGCAGGTGACGGTGGCGCGGTGGATCTTGGCCTTGAGCATCGTGAGCTTCATGGTTCACCCCCCGAAGACGACGTTGTCGATGAGACGGGTCCGGCCGAGCTTCACGGCCGCGGCGAGGAGGACGGAGCGGTCGATCTTCTCGACGGGCCGCATCGTGGCGGCGTCGACGAGGTCGGCGGAGTCGAGGGAGATGAGGGGCTCGGTCTCGAGGGCGAGCCGGAACGCTTTGAGGACTTTCTCCGGTTTCTTCTCCCCCAGCTCGTGGACGAGCTGGGCGACGAGGAGGGCGCGGAAGAGGGCGGGGGCGGCCGTTCGCTCGGCGGCAGTCAGGTAGGCATTGCGCGACGACAACGCGAGGCCGTCGGCCTCGCGGACGGTCGGCGCGACCCGGACCTCCACCGGCAGGCCGAGGTCCGCCACGAGGCGCATCACGACGGCGCACTGCTGGGCGTCCTTCTGGCCGAAGACGGCGACGTCGGGGAGGACGAGGCACAGCAGGCGCGCGACGACGGTGGCGACGCCGTCGAAGTGCCCGGGGCGACGCGCCCCCTCCATCCCCTCGGAGACGCCGGCGACGTGGACCGTCGTAGCGAAGCCGGGCGGGTAGATCACGTCGACCGGCGGGGCGAAGAGAAGGTCGACCCCGGCGTCGCGGAGCTTCTCCGCGTCGGCCTCGAGGTCGCGCGGGTAGCGCTCGAAGTCTTCCCCGGGCCCGAACTGCGTGGGGTTGACGAAGATGGAGACGACGACCTTTCCGGCCGACTTGCGCGCGTGGTCGACGAGGGCGAGGTGCCCGGCGTGGAGCGCCCCCATCGTCGGGACGAACGCGATGCGTTGCCCCTTCTCGCGCCAGGCGCCGAGGGTGCTCCGGAGGTCGAAGACGTTCGTGACGGTCTTCACCGGCGCTGGACTCCCGCGGCGTAGAGGACGACCGGAGCGGCGTCGGCCGGGTCTACGGGGTCGGACGCGAAGGACTCGGCTTCCGACGGGAAGCTCCCGCTCCGGACGTCGGCGACGTAGTCGGCCGCCGCCTTCCGGACGATCTCGCCGACGTCCGCGTAGCGGCGGACGAAGCGGGGCGTGCGGGCGCCCGGCACCGTCAGGCCGACGAGGTCGTGGAAGACGAGGATCTGCCCGTCGCACCCGGCCCCGGCGCCGATGCCGATCGTCGGAACGGGAATCGCTTCCGTGATCCGCGCGGCGACGTCGGCGGGAACGCATTCGAGGACGAGGGCGAAGATGCCGGCGTCGACGAGCTTCTTCGCCTCGTCGAGGAGCCGCCGCGCCTCCGTGGCCCGCCGCCCCTGGACCTTGAAGCCGCCGAGGGCGTTCACCGACTGCGGCGTCAGGCCGAGGTGCCCCATGACCGGGATCTCGGCCGAGAGGATCGCCCTGATCATCGGGAGCCGCTGAACGCCGCCCTCGAGCTTCACGGCCCGGCATCCGCCCTCGACGACGAAGCGCGCCGCGTTGCGCACGGCCTCCTCGGGCGTCGTGTGGTAGGTGAGGTACGGCAGGTCGCCGACGACGAGCGCCCGCTTCGCCGCTCCCGACACCGCCTTCGCGTGGGCGACCATCCGGTCGAGCGTGGCGCCGAGCGTGTCGGGCGCGCCGTAGACGACCATCTCGATCGAGTCGCCGACGAGGAGGAGGTCGACCCCCGCGGCGTCGAGGAGCGCGGCCGTCGGGGCGTCGTAGGCGGTGAGGGCCGCGATCTTCCGGCGCCCCTTGAGCGCGCGAAGAGCCGGGGCCGTGAGCCTGGGAGCATTCGGCGTTTCGGGGCTCGAGGCTCCCGTCGCCAGGCTCGTGGTCTGTCCCTTGGTCATGGCAACCTCCCGCACGGGAGGCGACGAGCGGGGCAGGAGCCCGCGCGTGCGGCCAACGGGAGAGCCTTTCTCTCGGCGGGGGTCGGCCGTCCCTCTCGGGATCGTCCGCTTCGCCGGGTCCGGCCCTTCTCGCGCCTTCCGTGTCCGCCGTCGCGGTCCCTAGCGGGATCCGCGCGGCACGTAGAACTGGGTACCGCGGAACGGCCGGGTGATCTGGCGGATCAGGTCCTCCAGATCCTCCTTCCGTTTCACGAAGTCTATCTGGTTCGTGTCCACGACGAGAAGCGGGGTCTCGCGATAGTGGTGGAAGAAGTAGTTGTAGGCCTCGGTGAGCTGCCTGAGGTAGTCGGCCGTGATCGACTTCTCGAAGGACCGGGCGCGCAGCTTGATCCGGGCGAGACAGGTGTCGACGCTCGCCGTCAGGTGGATGACGATGTCGGGTTTCGGGAGCGCTTCGGAGAGCGGCGCCCAGACCTTTTCGTAGAGCCGCATCTCCTCGTCGCTGAGCGTCAGGTTCGCGAAGATCTTGTCCTTGGCGAACGTGTAGTCGGCGATGACGAGCTCCTTGAAGAGGTCCATCTGCGCGATCTCCTGCTGCTGGCCGTAGCGCGAGAGCAGGAAGTAGATCTGCGTCTGGAACGCCGCGCCCTTGCGCCCGTCGTAGAAGTCGGCGAGGAACGGGTTCTTGACGTCCTCGAGGACCTGCGTGCCGGAGAAGCGCTTGGCGAGGAGCCCGGCGAGCGAAGTCTTCCCGACGCCGATCGGTCCCTCGATCGCAATGTGCCTGAGAGGAAACTTCTCGGCGCTGGGAGCTCCCACGGAGCCGGAAGGTTACCGCAGGAGGACGTCGGCCGCGCCGAGAACGAAGACGGCGACGGAGAGCCATCCGTTCGCGGTGAAGAAGGCGGCGTCTACGCGGGAGAGGTCGCCCGGGGAGACGAGCCGGTGCTGCCGGACGAGAAAGAGCCCGGCGACGACGACCGCCGCGCCGAAGAGCCAGCCGCCCGAGACCGCGAGGAAGACGGCGTAGAGGAGGACGAGGGTCGCCCCGTGGAAGAGGCGGGCGATCTGGAGCGCCCGCGCGGCCCCGAAGCGCGCCGGAATGGAGCGGAGCCCCTCGGCCCGGTCGAACTCCTCGTCCTGGAGGCTGTAGATGACGTCGAAGCCCGCAACCCAGAAGAGGACGGCGAAGCCGAGAAGGACGGGCGGAAGGGCGAAGGCGCCCGTCACCGCGACCCACGCCCCGACGGGAGCGATGGCGAGGGCGAGGCCGAGGAAGAGGTGGGCGAAGGGGGTGACCCGCTTGGCGTACGAGTAGCCGAGGACGATCGCGAGGGCGACGGGCGAGAGGACCAGGCAGAGGCGGTTCAGCTGCGCGGCGGCGAGGACGAAGAGGGCGGCCGAGCCGGCGCAGAAGAGGGCGGCGGCGGCGGGCGAGACGACCCCGGCGGGGATCTCGCTGCGCGCGGTCCGCGGATTCTTCGCGTCGATGCGCCGGTCGACGATCCGGTTGAACGACATCGCCGCCGAGCGGGCGCCCACCATGGCGACGAGGATCCAGAGGAGCGTCCGCCCGTCCGGGACCCCGCCCGCGGCCAGGACCGCCGAGAGGAGCGCGAACGGCAGGGCGAAGACGGTGTGGGCGAAGACGACGAGGGAGAGAAAGTCCCGCGCGGACGGCATCGGCCCGGGAGTGTAAGGGATGCCGCCGATGCCACCGGACGCCGACGAACGACCGTGCCAGGCGTGAAACCGTGTATTGTTTTTAACAATACACGGTTTCACGCCTGGCACGGGTTCGGGGACGGCACGGGTTCGGGGACGGCGGGGACTCCTCCGAAAAAAAGAGGGGGGCGGTTGCACCGGCCCGCGCAACCGCCCCGTGCGGAGGAGTGAGAGTCCCTTTGGAGGAGTGCGAGGCTCCGGGCCTCCGGGACTGAAGAGAATATGTCTCCAAATCGCCGGCCAGGCCACGCTCTTCCGGTCTAGAAGGGCGCAGAGAATGGTTGAGACAGAGATTCGCCCGGGGACCAGCGGGGACTAGCCCCTGGTCTAGGCCAGGTCGGCGCCGGAGAGCACCGGGAGCGTCTCGCTCGCGAACCGGGCGAGCTCGTGGCGGTCTGCGGCGCCGGTCTTCTTCAGGAGCTTCCCGACGTGGAACTTCACCGTCGCCTCGGTCACGCCGAGCCGGCGGGCGATGTCCTTGTTCGAGAGCTCTTCGCGGACGGCTTCGAGCACCCGTTGCTCCGAGCGCGTGAAGGCGTTGCCGGCGGAGAGGCCGAGCCGGGCGACGCGCTCGACCCACTCGGAGAGGACGGCGCGCGGCGTCCAGAGCGACCCCTCGCGGATGCAGCGGATCGCGTGCCGGAGCTCGCCTGCCCCGGCCGAGTGCGGGAGGATCCCCTTCACGCCGGCCATCAGGCAGGGGAACGTCGTCCGCGCGTTCACCTCCCGGACGAAGGCCACGACCTTTGCCTCGGGATGACGGGCCCGGATTCGCTCGATGCGCGTCGCCGGGGAGCCCGGTTCATCGCCGAGACCCACGAGGATGAACTCCGGGTCGGGCGCTCCTTCGGCACCCTCCGTTCGCACCTCGAATCCTTCCTCGGTGAGGAAGGGGACGAGGCTTTCGCGCCTCCACGGGTCGCTCTCGAGGAGGAGGAGCGCTGGACGGCCCCGCCGGATCACAGGCAGCTCCCCGCGCCGCCACGGCGTGCGTCCGCTTCCCTACCCATGAACCGGAACCCGGTCGGCACTCCGAACCTCCGCACGTACGAGACCGTCTCATCTTAGCGCGGAGAAGGGACGCCCAGTCGGGAACGCCGAGCGACAGCATTCTCTGTCACCTCTACCCGGAAACGTTCGGGGCTTTCGGGAACCGCACGGAGAGCGGACGCGAGCGGCCGGATCCGATCAGGGTCGTCAGGGAATCCTGTCGATTCACCAGGTCCGCGACGCCGCCGTTTCCACCTAAGTTTCTTTGGCATAGATATTTAGGTTCAACCAGTGCCCTCCGGCACCCGCGTTGCGATACCCATGGCAACACCGAACGAAAGCCGAAACGAGAGGAGAAGCTGGATGACGAAGAGACCATCAACGTAGCCGGCCGCGACCGCCCGCACGAAGGCAGAGACAAACCGACCGACGCCCCGAATGCAACGCCCCGACCCGGGGCAATCCCACCGAAACGAAAGAAGGAGAACACCATGTTCGCTCGTAACGCTGCCCGTACGTTCGCCCTCGCCCTCGGGCTCGTCGCCCTTCTCGCCACGGCCGCCTCCGCACCGGCCGCCGACAACGCCACGGCCGCGCCTGCGACCGCGATCGTGAAGAAGACCGTCAACGTGAACCAGGCTTCCGCCGACGAGCTCGCCCGCCTGCCGCGCGTCGGCCCCTCGCTCGCCGGGAAGATCGTCGCCCACCGCGAGAAGAACGGCCCCTTCAAGCGCGCCGAGGATCTGATGGAGGTGGCGGGGATCGGCGAGAAGATGTTCGCGAGCCTCAAGCCGTACGTCTCCGTCTCGGGTCCGACGACGCTGACCGAGAAGCTCACCTCGAAGGGGACTGCCGCCAAGACGGCGCCGAAGTCCAAGGCGAAGCCCGCCGCCCCAGCTGCGGAGAAGGCTGGCAAGTAGGACGCCGCGCGGGCCGGGGGGGCGACCTCCCGGCCCGCGCCCGCTTTGCGACGCATACCGACGACAGGTGACGACGTGCTCCGCTCGCACCCGCCCGCCCGCGGGATCACCCTCCTCGAGCTCCTGACGACGCTCGCGATCCTCTCGCTCACCGCCGGCCTCACCTCCGCGGCCGTCCATGCGTTCGCGGGGATGACCTCCCTGCGGGCCGCCTCGCACGAGATCGCCTCGGTCTTCTCGCAGGCGCGGAGCCGGGCGCTCTTCCGGAACGCCTACTCCGGCGTGAAGTGGATCGCGAGGGACGGCGACCTGCGGCTCGAGATCCACGACGACGGGGACGGCGACGGCGTGCGCAACGACGACATCGACAGCGGCGTCGACCCGCTCGTCTTCGGCCCCGTCTCGGTGAAGAGCCGGTGGCCGATGGTGACCGTCGCCTTCATTCCCGGGTTTCTCGCGCGGGACCCGAAGGGAAACCCGGTCGGCGACCTCTCGGACCCGATCCGCTTCGGCCGTTCCGACATCGCGAGCTTCTCGCCCGTCGGAGACTGCTCGCCGGGTTCGGTCTGGCTCGGCGACGGACGAGACCGGCAGGCGCTCGTCCGCCTCACGCCGGGGAGCGCGACGATCGGGATCTACGAGTGGGTCGCCTCGCGCCGCACCTGGATTCGCACCTGGTGAGGCTGAACGGCTCTAGGCGAGGCCCGCGGCGGCGATCGCCGCCTCGGCCGCCGCGAGCCTCGCCGGCGAGCCGAGGTCGAACCAGAGACCGTCTTCGGGGACGCGGTACGGGACGAGCGCGAAGGCGCCGTCCCGTTTCTCCGTCGACGGGCGGAGGACGTCGCGCGCGAGCTCCGAGACGCCGGGCGGGATCCGGCCGACGAGCGCGGGCGCGGCGAGCTGGAGGCCGGTGAAGAGCCACGGGCCGGTCGCGTCCGGGAAGGGGCGCTCGTTCCCGAGCGAGACGAGGCGGCCCGCCGCGTCGCCCCAGAGCGCGGTCTCCCCCGGCACCGCGTGGGGAAGGACGCCGAGGGCCGAGACGACGCCGGGCGAGTCGAATGCCGCGCGCAGCGGGGCGAACGGAAGCGTCGTGAAGAGGTCGCCGTTGACGACGAGAAACGGCTCGTCGCCGAGAAGGCCCCGCTCGGCCGCCCGGCGAATCGCTCCGGCCGTTCCGAGAATCGGGTCCTCCGGCGACCAGGCAACGGGAATCCCCTCGCACGAGGCGCCGACGGCCGACATCAGCGTCTCGGCGAGATGGTGGGCGTTCACGACGGCCGACGTCACCCCTTCGGAGCGCAGGTGGCGGAAGAGGCGGACGAGGATCGGGACGCCCAGGATCGGGAGGAGCGGCTTGGGCGTCGTCAGTGTGGCGGGGCGGAAGCGCGTGCCGAAGCCCGCCGCCGGGACGAGCGCCTTCATCGCGGGAAGAGCATGTCGTGGGGAAGGCCGGGGTCGACTTCGCGGGCCGCCTGCCAGAGGCCCCAGTAGGAGGAATGCAGGAAGTCGCTCTCGGCGACGCCCAGCTCTTCCGCCAGGGCGAGGATGGCGTCGGTGCCCCCCTCGATCTCGGCGAAGAGGCCGAGGGGCGTCTCGTCGAGGACGACGAGCGGCCGCGCGGGGTCGTCGAAGCGCCACGTCGTCCGCCGCTTCTCGTAGCGGAAGCGCGGCCGGTAGCCGAGGGCGTCGAGGAGGGCGAGGACGGCGCCCGGGTCGTCGACGCAGCTCTCCAGCTCGAGCCGCGACTTGATGCCCCCTTCGAACGACGCCGGCCCCTTGAACGTGAGGAGGCCGAGGCCGTCCACCGTCCGGACCCTCAGCGCCCGGCCGCTGACGCGCAGGGACATCTCGTCGTCGTCGAGGAGGAGGTTCAGCTCGTTCTCGACCTCTTCGTGGGTGGCGCCGAGCTCGCGGAGACGCTCCTCGAGAGCTTCGCGCCGTTCGACCCGGAACTTCACTTCGGTTTCCAGTGGGCCGTCCGACATCTCCCTAGAATACCCACTGTGCCGCGCTACCGCCTTTCGGGGGTGAGGGTCCGCGCCCCGAAGGCGCCGGACGAGGCCCTCGTCGCCCGCCTCCTCGGCCTTTCGCCCGACGCGATCTCGGAGCTGGCGGTCGTCCGCCGGTCGCTCGACGCCCGGAAGAGGCCCGACCTCGTCTACGAATACGCCGTCGAGCTGACGATTCCCGTTCCGGCGGAGGGCCTGCCCGAGCCACCGCTCACGCTGGAGCTCGCGCCGCCGCCCCGCGCCGCCGAGCTCCTCCTTCCTCCTCTCGAGCGAAAGGCGCGCGTCGCGGTCGTCGGCACCGGCCCGGCCGGCCTCTTCGCGGCGCTCGCCCTGGCCGACGCGGGGGTCTCCCTCGTCGTCCTCGAGCGGGGAGACGCGGCCGAGGAGCGCTACCGGAAGGTGATGCGCTTCTGGAAATCGGGCGATTTCGACCCCGACTCGAACGTCCAGTTCGGCGAGGGGGGCGCGGGGACGTTCAGCGACGGCAAGCTGACGTGCGGCAAGCGGCACGACAAGATCGCCGTCGTCCTCGAGACGCTCCACCGCTTCGGCGCCCCCGACACGATCCTCTACGACGGCAAGCCGCACATCGGGACCGACCGGCTCGTCGTCGTCCTGCGCAACATCCGGAGGCACCTCCTCGACCACGGCGCCGAGCTGCGCTACCGGGCGAAGGTCGCCGACGTGCTTCGCGACGGCGAGGAGGGGCCGCTTCGCGGTCTCCTGCTCGAGGGCGGCGAAGAGGTGCCGTGCGACGCGGCGATCTTCGCCCTCGGCCACTCCGCGAGGGACACCGTCGAGAGGCTTCTCGCGCGGGGCGTCGCGATGTCGGCGAAGGCGTTCGCGATGGGGGTGCGGATCGAGCACCCGCAGGACGAGGTCGACCTCATCCAGTACGGGCGCGTCGCCTCGTCGTGCGGCGTGATGCCGGCCGACTACAAGATGACCGCGCAGACCTCGGGAGGGCGAGGCGTCTACACGTTCTGCATGTGCCCCGGCGGCGAGGTGATCGCCTGCTCGTCGGAGGCCGGCGGCGTGGTGACGAACGGGATGTCGCGCTACAAGCGCGCGTCAGGCTTCGCGAACGCAGGGCTCGTCGTCCAGACGCACCCCGCCGACTTCGCGGCGGAGGAGGGTCCGGAGGTCCTCCGCGGCGTCGCGTTCCAGCGGCGCGTCGAGCGGGCCGCCTTCGCGGCGGGCGGCGGGACGTACGCGGCCCCGGCGATCCGCGTCACGGACTTCCTCTCGGGTCGCGCGCCGCGCCCGCTCCCGCGGGGGACCTACACGCCCGCCTGCGTCCCGAGCCGTCTCGACGCCGTCTACCCCGCGCCGTACCTCGCGGCCCTCGCCGAGGCGCTCCGCTTCTTCGACGGGAAGATGCGCGGTTTCGTTTCGGAAGAGGCCGTACTCGTGGCTCCCGAGTCGCGGACGTCGTCGCCGATCCGGATCGAGCGGAACGAGGCGTGCGAGTCGCCCTCTCTGCCGGGTCTCTTCCCCGCGGGAGAGGGCGCGGGCTTCGCGGGGGGAATCGTCTCGGCTTCCCTCGACGGCCTTCGCGTGGCGCGCGCGGTGAGGGCCCGGCTCGCCGGGGAGGCGCCGCCGCCCTCCGACGCGCGGCGGGTCTCGGGCCCGGAGTACTGAAGCGGACTATTTCGGCCGGATCGGGTCTTCGGAAGGGCCTTGCGCAGGCGTGAGGGGATTGCGGGCCGCCCGCTCGACGATCTCGGCCCAGCCGAGCGGGACCCCCTCGTCGTCGTCGTCCCCGATCTCCTCCCACTCCGCGTCGGAAAGCGGCGCGCGGGTCTTCACGGGAGCGAGCCTGTCGCCCGTCTTCTTCACCGAGAGGACGTAGTGGCTCGCTTCGCCGGAGGCGATCTCGAAGGCGGTGGAGGGGAACTCTCCCCTGAACTCGGCCTCCTCGAGGTGCGGCCCGACGAGGAGGGCGACGGAGCCGTCCGCGAGCTTCACGAAGTAGGTCGCGGAGACGAAGCGGGACCGGTCCGCGGCCACCTTCACGACCGCCTCGGCCTCGTAGCGCCTGACGACGACCCGCCCGTCGGCGAGGTCCTTTCGGAGGACGTCCTCGACCTGGGGAGCGGGCCGGAACATCTCCCTGTGCCTCGCTGCCATCCACCGGCCGAAGAGCCAGGCCGCCCCGGCGCCGACCGCGACGGCGAGGAGGACGCGGAGGAAGGGCGGCCCCGGGAGAGAGAGGTTCAGGACGACGAGGGCCGTGAAGCCGATCGGTACGCCCATGAACAGGCCCATGAGACGACCGGGCGTCCCGGCGGGACCGGGATTCAGGTGGCCTTCGAGCGCGGTCCGCTCTTCGGCCGACATCGGCCGGGTCGTCGTCGTCCTCATGAACGGCGAATGATGCCACCCGGGCCGCGATCCCGGATACTCCGGGCATGGCGCGCGTTCTCGTCGGCACCGCAGGACACATCGACCACGGCAAGAGCGCGCTCGTGAAGGCGCTGACCGGAACCGACCCCGACCGGCTCCCGGAGGAGAAGGCGCGCGGGATCACGATCGACCTCGGCTTCGCCCACGCGGAGTGGGGCGGGACGGTCTTCTCCTTCGTCGACGTCCCGGGGCACGAGAAGTTCGTGAGGACGATGGTCGCCGGCGCGGCGGGCATCGACGTCGCGCTCCTCGTCGTCGCCTCCGACGACTCGGTCATGCCGCAGACGCGCGAGCACCTCGCCATCCTCACGCTCCTCGACGTGAAGTGCGGCGTCCTCGTCCGGACGAAGGCCGACCTCGTGGACGAGGAGACCGGGGCCGTCGTCGAGGCCGAGATGCGCGAGCTGGTCAGCGAGACGTTCCTCGAGGACGCGCCTCTCGTCGCCGTTTCGGCGGTGACCGGCCTCGGCCTCGCCGGCCTGAAAGCCGCACTCTCGGCCGCGGCGGCAGGGGCCGTGCTCCGCGACCCCGCCGCGCGGCCGGCGCGCCTCTGGGTCGACCGTGCCTTTTCGATGAAGGGCTTCGGGCCGGTCGTCACCGGGACGCTCGACTCGGGCCGCGTGAGACCGGAGGATCGGCTCCTTCTCCTTCCCGAGGGGCGCGAGCTGCGCGTGCGGCGAGTCGAAGTCCACGGGGAGGAGCGGCCCGTCGCCGAGGCGGGCGAGAGAACGAGCCTGAACCTCGCGGGGATCGAGACGGCGGACCTCGCGCGCGGAATGTGCCTCGTCGCGCCCGGGAGCCTCGAGCCGGCGACGCTCCTGACCGTCGACCTGACCTCCCTCGGCGGTCTCGAGGCCCCGTTCGAAGACGGACTCGCCGTCCGCTTCCACACCGGGACGGCCGACGTCCCGGCGAAGCTCCACCTCGTCGCGGAGGGGGACACCGCGCCCGGGACGATGGAACAGGGAAGCCGGGCCGTGGCGCAGCTCTCCTGCCGCGAGCCGGTCGCCGCGCGCCGGGGAGACCGCTTCGTCCTCCGGCGCCCGTCGCCGCAGGAGACGATCGGCGGAGGACGGGTCCTCGACACCGCGCGCCCGCGCGTCCGCCGTCGCGCGCCGCTGCGCGCCACCTCCGTCGCCGTCCTTCGCGGTGACGACGAGCGCGCGGTCGCCGCTCTCTTCCTCTCCGAGGCGGGCCCCGCGGGCCTCGAGGTCCAGGCCCTCGCGCAGCGCCTCGGGATTCACGTCGAGGCCGCCGCCGCCCACGTCGACGCCCTCGCCGCCGCCGGCTCGGCGATGCGGCTTTCCCCGACCCTCGCCGTCGCCGCGGCGGCCTCGGTCGAGATGATCACGCGCGCCGACGCGTTCTTCGCCGAGCGGCGGAAGGCGGGCGTCCCGACGCTCTTCGCGGGGCGCCGCGAGCTCCTCGGGAAGATCGCCCGGGAGCTGCCGGAAGCGACGGGCGAGGCGTGGCTCGCGATGCTGGCCGCAGCGAAGAGGCTCGTCGTCTCGGGCGACCAGGCGGGGCCGGCCGGCTCGGCGGCCTCGGGGGTGGCCGACGAGGCGGGAGGTTTCGCGCAGCGGATCGAAGAGGCGTGGCGCGAAGCGGGGTTCGAGGCGCCCCGGAACCTCGACCTGGCCAAGGCGCTCGGGACGAAGCCGCAGGTCGTCGCCGGCCTCGTCCAGCATCTGCTCAAGACCGGGGCGCTCGTCCGCCTTTCCCCCGAGATCATCGCCCACGCGGCCGTCCTCGCGGAGGTGGACGCGAAGGTCGCCACGCGGAAGGGCGAGACGATGAGCGTGGGGGACTTCCGCGACCTCCTCGGCCTCTCGAGGAAGTACCTCATCCCCCTCCTCGAGTACCTCGATCGCAGGCGCCGGACGCGGCGCGTCGGAGATGTGCGAGTCGTGGAGTGAGGCCCGGCGGAGGGAGAGACTGAGCGAGGTCCGGAGGCTTCGCGTCGAGGTGAGCGGCGCCGTCCAGGGGGTCGGCTTCCGTCCCTTCGTCTACCGCCTCGCGACGGAGCTCGGGCTCGCCGGCTGGGTCCTCAACGACGTGAGGGGGGTGGAGGTCGAGGTGGAGGGAGCGGCCGGAGAGCTCGAGGCGTTCCGCGCCCGGATCGAGGCCGAGGCCCCTCCCCGGGCCGTCGTGAGAAGCGTTGCCGTCTCCTGGCACGAGCCGGCCGGGTTCCGCACGTTCGAGATCAGGAAGAGCACGGGCGGCGGCCGGAAGAGCGTCTCGGTCCTTCCCGACCTCGCGACGTGCGACGACTGCCTCGCCGAGCTGAACGACCCGGCCGACCGCCGGTACCGCTATCCCTTCCTGAACTGCACGAACTGCGGCCCGCGCTTCACGATCGTCCGCGCGTTGCCGTACGACCGGCCGAACACGACGATGAGCGGCTTCGCGCTCTGCGCCGACTGCCGCCGCGAGTACGAGGAGCCGCGCGACCGGCGCTTCCACGCCCAGCCGACCGCGTGCCCGGCGTGCGGGCCGCGCCTCGCGCTGTGGAGCAACACCGGCGAGGTGATCGCCCGCGATGACGAGGCGCTCCTCGCCGCGGCGACGGCGCTCCTGGTGGGGCGGATCGTCGCGGTGAAGGGGCTCGGCGGCTTCCACCTCTGCTGCGACGGCCGGAACGCCGCCGCCGTCGCGCGCCTGCGCGCCGGTAAGGTGCGGCGCGAGAAGCCGCTCGCGCTGATGGTGAAGGACGTCGCCGCCGCGCGCGCCCTCTGCGAGGTTTCGAAAGCGGCGGAGCGCTGGCTCCTCTCGCCCGAGGCGCCGATCCTCCTCCTCCCGCGCCTCGGCCCGGCCGCCACCGTTCCGGTCGCCCCGAACGTCGCCCCCGAATCGACGCGCCTCGGCGTGATGCTCCCCTCGACGCCGCTTCACCACCTCCTCCTCGCGGCTGTCGACGCGCCGCTCGTCGCCACGAGCGGCAACCTCTCCGACGAACCGATCGCGACGGACGAGCTCGAGGCCGTGGCCCGGCTCGGTCCCATCGCCGACCTCTTCCTCGTCCACGACCGCCCCGTCGAACGGCACACGGACGACAGCGTCGGCTGGCTCTTCGGCGACGAGCTCCAGCTCCTCCGCCGCGCCCGCGGCTTTGCGCCGCTCCCGGTCCCCGTTGCCGCGACGCTCCCAACCGTCCTCGCCGTCGGTGCACACCTGAAGAGCGTCGTCGGCCTCGGTTTCGGGAGTGAGGTCGTGCTGTCGCAGCACATAGGCGACCTCGAGACGCCAGAGGCGCTCGGCGCGTTCGAGCGTGTCGTCGCCGACCTCCTCCGCCTCTGGGAGGCCGATCCGGTGGCGATCGCTCACGACCTCCACCCCGACTATCTCTCGACGCGCTGGGCTCGCCGCGCGGCGGCGGGAGACGAGTCCGAGGGACCACTCCCCCCGGCGATCCTCGCCGCGGCGCGCGAGGGACGGCTCCGCCTCGTCGGCGTCCAGCACCACCACGCCCACCTCGCCTCGTGTCTCGCGGAGAACGGCGCAGTAGGCCCGGCCCTCGGCGTCACCTGGGACGGCACCGGCTACGGGACCGACGGCACGATCTGGGGCGGAGAGTTCCTCCTCGGCGACGCGGCGGGGTACGCCCGCGTCGCGCACCTGCGTCCGTTCCGGCTTCCCGGCGGCGACGCGGCAATCAAGGAGCCCCGGCGGGCAGCGCTCGCGCTTCTCCTCGAGCTCTTCGGGGAGGCCGCCCTCGACCGCGACGACATCTCCCCCGTCGCGTCCTTCTCTGCCGCGGAGCGCGCGCTCCTCGCGCGCATGATCGCCACCGGCACGCGCAGCCCCGTCACGACGAGCGCGGGCGGCTCTTCGACGCCGTCGCGGCGCTCGTCGGGCTGCACCCGATCGCGGGTTTCGAAGGGCAGGCCGCGATGGCCCTCGAGGCGCTGGCGGATCCGTCGGAGGGAGGCGCCTACCCGTTCCCGCCCGTCCCCGGTGCGACGGCCGGCGCGCCCGCGATCCTCGACTGGGGGCCGCTCGTAGTCGCGCTCCTCGAGGACAGTGTCCGCGGCGTCGCGGTCTCCCTCCGCTCGGCCCGCTTCCACAACGCGCTCGTCGCCGGCATCGTCTCCGCCGCGCGCTTCGCCGGGTCATCCCGCGTGGCGCTCTCCGGCGGCTGCTTCCAGAACCGCTTTCTCCTCGAGCGATCGCGCGAGCACCTCACGGCAGCAGGGTTCGAGGTCCTGACCCACAGCCTCGTCCCGCCGAACGACGGCGGCATCGCGCTCGGGCAGGTGATGGTCGCCGCAAGGCGGCTCGCCGACCCTCTCGCAGAGAACTCAGCGGCAACCGATCTCTCTTAATACACGATTTCACGCCTGGCACCGAGCCCGGCGGCAGCGCGGCCTACCGCTTCCCTCGCGAGTCGCGCCTTGCGGTACTTCAGGCGGGTGTACCGGAAGGCGTAGGCGCTCAGGGTCACTCCCAGCGCTCCGTCGCGCCAGCCGCCTTTCACGAGGTACCACTTGGCGAACGCGGCGGGCGGGCTCGCGAGAGTCGCCAGGCGGCCCGTCCTGCTGCCGCGCTCCTGCAGGTCCCGGGCTGCGATGTCCGTGTAGTGCTCCAGCTTCCGCTCCAGCTCCTCGGTCGAGCGGAACGTGTGGTGATGGAGGGCCGCCTCGATCCTCCCGAGGGTAGAGAAGCCGAAGGGCGTTTCGTGGACGCGCCTGCTTCGCTCGTCGAACGAGACCTTCCTCCGGTCGAGGATGCGAATCGGGTAGTCGGGACTGGTGACGGGGAAGACGGCGTGCACCTTCCGGCCGAAGACATACCACTCCCGGCGCACCTCGTAGGCGTCCTTGCCGAAGCCCCGCTCCTTCAGGGCGGCGACGGCCCGCACGAGCTCGTCGGACGGCAGCTCGTCCGAGTCGACGAAGAGCACCATGTCGTTCGCGCACTGCGCCTGGGCGAAGTTTCGCTGCTCGCGGAAGTCCGTGAGCGTGCGGTGAAGGACGCGGCAGCCGTGCTCCCGGGCGATGGCCAGCGTCCGGTCCGTGCTTCCGCTGTCCACGATGAGGAGCTCGTCTGCGGTTCCCTCGAGCTTCTGCAGGATCGCCGCGAGGTGCGACTCGCTGTTGAACGTCAGGACGTAGGCGCTCAACGCGGTCATGAGGGGGCATCTTCTCCCGGTTTCGCGAGCGGGGACAGGGATCAGGCCGGAGCGTCCGGCTCCTCGAAGGTCACGTTCAGGACGTCGAGCTCGTCGCCTCCCTCGATCCCGAGCGGTCCCTGGCAGCGCGGACAGAGGCGCAGCCAGCTTCCCGCCGCGCGCTCGGGGATGACGCCGCAGCCGGCGCAGGTCTGCTTCGCGGGGCGGAAGTCGACGTCGAGGCGCGAGCCGGCGTCGGGCGTCCCCGCCGTCACCGCTTCCCAGGCGAAGACGAGGAGGTCGGGCTCCACGGCGGCGAGCTCGCCCACGGCGAGGCGGACGACCTCGATCCGGTGCGGGCCGGTGCCGGTGTCGTCGACCGCCTTGCGGGCCGTGCGGTAGATCTCGGTGACGAGGGAGAGCTCGTGCATCAGGACGTCCCTCGCATCAGCGTGGCGCGACCCGTCCTTCGTCCTCGAGCTTCCCGAGGAGGCGGAGGAGGCCGTCGAGGATGGTGAGAGGGTGGGGCGGGCAGCCGGGGACGAAGAGGTCGACGGGGACGACGGAGGCCGCGCCGCCGAGCTGCTCGGGGCGGTCGTAGTACGGCCCGCCCGAGATCGCGCAGGCGCCGACGGCGATCACGATCTTCGGCGGGGGGACGGCGTCCCACGTCTTCTTCAGCGCGAGCTCCATGTTCTTCGTGACGGGGCCGGTGATCAGGAGCCCGTCCGCGTGCCGGGGCGAGGCGACGACCTGGATGCCGAAGCGCCCGAGGTCCCAGCCGATCGTCCCGAGGACGTTCACGTCGGCCTCGCAGGCGTTGCAGCCGCCCGCGCTCACCTGCCGGAGCTTCAGCGACCGGCCGAAGAGGGAGAGGAGCTTCGCATCGAGCGCCTTCGCGAGCGGCAGGGCCGCCCCATCGAGGCGAAGGTCGTCCCGCGAGCGGACCGCGAGGCGGTAGTCCCGCGTGAAGGAGATCGCCTTCTCGGGGCAGGCGGCCTCGCACTCGGGACAGAAGAGGCAGCGGCCGAGGTCGATCGCGGGCTTGCCGGCGGAGAAGGAGATCGCCTCGGTCGGGCAGACGTCCGCGCAGGCGCGGCACGCCTCGGGGCAGCGCCCGGCGTCGATCGTCGGAAGGCCGCGGTAACGCTCCGCGAGCGCCGGAGCGGGGCCGTCCGGCCAGAGCATGGTCCGGTGCCCCTGGGAGATCCGCGCGAGGAGGGTCCTGATCATCTCCGCTTCCTCACAGGTCGTGCCCGCAGTAGGAGAGGTTGAAGCTCTTGTTGCAGAGCGGGAAGTCGGAGATCTCCTCGTTGCGGAGCGCCATCGCCAGGCCCATCCAGTTGTGGAACGAGGGGTCGACGACCTTGTAGCGCGCGAAGCGCCCTTCGGCATCCGTGACGGCGACGTGGCAGACCTCGCCTCGCCACCCCTCGACGAGAGAGACGGCGACGTGCTCCGGGCGGATCGGCTTCTCGCCTGCGCGGATCGAACCCTTCGGGAGGGAGGCGAGCTGTGCCTTCACGAAGTCGTAGGAGCGCTGCGCCTCGAGCCATCGAACGAAGGCGCGCGCGTTGACGTCGCCGTCGTGGGCCGTCATCACGGGGACGTGCGTGAACCGGTAGATCCCGGTCGGATGGTCGCGCCGGACGTCCTGGTCGATGCCGCACGCCCGCGCCGCGGGGCCGACGAGGCCGAGCGACTCGGCCGTCGCCGGGTCGACCCGGCCCGTCGCCTCGAACCGGGCCAGGACCGTCGCGGCTCCGAAGAGGAGCTCGGCCGCCCCGCGCAGGTCCTTCATCGTCTCTTCGAGCCGGCGGCCGAGCTCGGCGGCGAGCGCCTCGTCGAGGTCGACGAGCGTCCCGCCGGGCCGGACGAGGCCGCGGCCGAAGCGGTTGCCGCAGAGGAGGGCGGTCATGTTCAGGAAGTCGCCCCGGAGCCGCCCGCAGAAGGACGCCGTCGGCAGGAACCCGACGTCGCCGGCGAGGGCGCCGAGGTCGCCCGCGTGGTTCGCGAGGCGCTCGAGCTCGAGCGCGATGCCTCTCATCGCCTGCGCGCGCGGCGGGGCGGAGCGCGCCGAGAGCGCCTCGACGGCCTGCGCCCAGGCCGTCGCGTGGCCGATCGTCGTGTCGCCGGCGAGCGTCTCGATCCGGGCGGTGGTCTGCCGGTGGGGACCGCCGAGGAGCGACTCCTCGACGCCGCGGTGCTGGAAGCCGAGGGCGATCTCGAGGTGGAAGACGCGCTCGCCGTGGCACTGGAACCGGAAGTGCCCCGGCTCGATGACGCCCGCGTGGACGGGGCCGACGGCGACCTCGTGAACCTCGTGCCCCTCGACGCGGAAGAAGTCGCCGACGGCGGGCAGGATCGGCTCGCCCTCGCTCCGCCCCCACGCGTCGTGGCCCGGACGCCACGAGGGCCGGTAGCGGACCGGCTTGAGCCACGGGTGCCCCTGGGGCCTCAGGCCGAGCTGCTCGGCCATCTCCCGCTCGAAGAGGTGCGCCTGCGGCGCGGCCGGAGTCAGCGACGGGAAGCCGTCGTCCTCGAGGACGGTGCGAGCCACGCCGAGCGTCCCGGGTCCGTCGTCGGCGAGGACCGCCCAGAGCGCGGCGGCGGCTCCCGGTTCCGGCGCGGCGAAGAACGCGACGAGCCGCCGCCCTTCGGCGAGCTCGCCCAGGAGCGCGCCGCGGAACGAGTCGAACGGGACGACCGGCACTTTCGCGAGCGGGAGCGCGGACCCGTTCCGCGTGCGGCTGAAGACGGCCGCGGTCATGGCCGGGCCTCCAGGCCGGCCGAGGCCTTTTCGAGGAGGCTCACGAGAGGGGCGGGAAGGTAGAGGCCGAGGAGGAGGACGAGCGCGGCCGCGACGAGGATCGGAGCGGTCCGGGCCAGGTCGTCCTTGTACGGTGTCCCCGCCGAGGCGGTCCCCGGCCGCCCCTGGACGGCGGAGAGGACGGTCGAGCCCATCCCGATGAAGATGATGCCGAGGAGGACGAGGAAGAGCGTTCCGGCGACCGGGTGCCCTCCCCCGATCGCGGCGTTCACGATGGTGAACTCGCTGACGAACGGGCCGAACGGCGGGGAGCCGGTGATCGCGAAGAAGCCGACGAGGAAGAGGCTCCCCGAGATGGGGAGGCGCGAGATGGCCCCCGAGATCTCGTCGGTGCTCTTGCTCCCGTAGGCGCGCTGGATGTTCCCCGCGGAGAGGAAGAGGATCCCCTTCGTCAGGCCGTTGTTGATCGCGTGGAGGAGCGCGCCGAAGACGCCGATCCCGCCGAGGCCGATCCCGAGGACGAGGATCCCGACGTGCTCGACGCTCGAGTAGGCGAGCATCCGCTTGATGTCGCGCTGCCTCACGACGAAGACGGCCGCGAGCCCGATGGAGGCGAGCCCCATGAAGACGAGGAGCTCGCGGGCGAAGGCTCCCTCTCCCGCCGCGTTCACGACGCGGTAGACGCGCAGGAGCGCGAGGAACGCGCAGTTCGTCATCCCGCCGGCCAGGAGCGCGCCGACGAGCCCCGGCGCCTCGCCGTAGGCGTCGGGCTTCCAGGTGTGGAGCGGCGCCAGCCCCATCTTCGTCCCGTAGCCGACGAGGAGGAGGACGAACGCGGCGCGCAGCCAGGGCCGCGAGAACGAGCCCGCCCCGGCGAGGAGGTCCTCGAACAGGAGCGACGGCTCACCTCCGCCGAGGTGGGCGGAGTAGGCGAGGAAGAGCGAGCCGAGGAGCGCGATCGCGATCCCGACCGACCCGATCATCAGGTACTTCCAGGTCGCCTCGAGCGACCGGGCGGTCCTGTTGAAGTAGAGGAGCGGCGCCGTGGCGAGCGTCGTCGCCTCCATCGCGACCCAGAGGAGCCCGAGGTGCTGGGCGAGCGCGAGGAGGGACGTCATCGCCAGGAAGAAGAGAAGGACCGCGCAGAAGACCCGGTTGTCGCGGTCGGGGCGCAGCTCGAGATACCCCGGCACGTAGAAGGCGATGAGGAGGAAGAGGACGCTCACCGTTCCGAGGATGACGGTGGCGAGCGGGTCGAGCCTCAGCCAGACACCGCGACCGGAGCTGACGCCCCCGGCGAGGATCGTGGCGAAGAGCGCGACGTGGAGGACCGACACGACCGGGACGACGAGCGGCCGGGCCTTCTGCGACGGGACGGCGGCCGCCGCGACGGCGCCCGCCAGGGGGAGGAGGACGAGGGCGATCTCCACTCTCTTCTCCTCCCGCTCAGTCCTTCAGCTCCGAGAGGAGCTCCGTGTCGAGGGACGAGAACTCCTGCCGGATGTGGTTGATGACGATCCCCATGATGAAGATGCCGACGAAGAGGTCGAGGAGGACCCCCGCCTCGACGAGGAAGGGCATCGCCTCGATGAGGAGCTGGCCGAAGATGAAGATGCCGTTCTCGAGGATCAGGTAGCCGACGACCTGCGAGATCGCCTTTCGCCGCGTCGTCAGGACGAGGAAGCCGGAGAGGAGCGTCGCGAGGGAGGCGGGGACGAGGAGGGTCCCGACATGCTCCGGCGCGAGCGGGAGGTTCCCGGCGAAGAGGATCGCCAGGCCCGTCCCGACGGCGCAGAGGAAGAGCGACGGGACGAATCCGACGTAGGGCTCCACCTCGTGCCGGATGTGGATGTCGCGCATCGCCTTCTCGAGAAGGCCCGGGATCAGGATCCCCTTGATTCCCATCGTCGCGATCGCGATCGCCGCGACCCGCCAGCCGAATCCGCGGTGAACGAGGAGCGGAAGGACCGCCAGGACCGCCCCCTGGAGAGCGGCGGCGCGGATGGTCATCCGGAGGGCCGGCGTCCCGAGGACGAGGAAGTTCAGCAGGATGACGACGACGAGGAGGATGTCGACGGGGTGCGTCATCGCATCACCGTGCCAGCAGGAGCATGCCGAAGGCCGACAGGACGCAGGCCCCGACGAGGAGCTGCGGCACCTTGACGAGCCGGAGCCTCGCCATGACCGACTCGACGACGCCGATCGAGAGGGCGACGAGGAGGATCCCGGCGACGAACGCGATCCAGTCGAGGCGGGGGTCGGTCACGTTGAACGGGAAGACGACGCGCAGGAAGAGGGCCGAGAGGACGAAGAGCTTCACCGACGCCCCGTAGAGGACGAGGCCGAACGCCGGGCCGCCGTGGTCGAGGACCATCACCTCGTGGATCATCGTCAGCTCGAGGTGGGTGTTCGGGTCGTCGAAGGGGATCCGGCAGTTCTCGGCGAGGAGGACGACGGCCCAGCTCGCGGCGACGAGGACGAGCGGCGCACCGGCCGTCACCCAGCCCGGCCCCGTCCCCAGCATCGTCGAGAGCGAGAGCGAGCCGGAGATCCGGGCGAGCGCCACGAAGCCGAAGAAGAGCGCCGGCTCGGCGAGGCACGAGAAGGCGACCTCGCGCGCGGCCCCCATTCCTTCGAAGGCGGAGCCGGTGTCGAGCGCCGCGGTCGCCGTGAAGAAGCGCGAGAGGGCGAGCACGTAGGCGAAGAGGATCATGTCGCCCGCGAAGGAGACCGGCGCCGAGTGTCCGCCGAAGGGGAGGAGGAGCGAGGCGAAGAGGGGCGCCGCCACGCCCGCGACCGGGCCTGCGAGAAAGACCCACCCCGAGCCGGAGGGAAGGACGCTCCCCTTCCGGAGGAGCCTGGCGAGGTCGTAGTAGCCCTGGAGCAGGGGCGGGCCGTTCCGGCCGGCGAAGGCCGCCTTCGTCCTCGCGATCACCCCCGGCAGGAGGGGCGGGAGCGCGAGGACGAGGAGGACGTGGACGAGCGTGTTGATCATAGGATCCCCCCGGGTCAGACCCTGAACAGCAGCGCGACGAGCGTCGCGACGACGTAGAGGAGGTAGAGCTGGATCCTTCCCTGCTGGAGGATCCGCCCCTTTCGGGCGGCCCAGGCGCCGGCACGGAAGGCCGGAACGATGGCCCGGTCGAGGACGGTGTCGGGGACGTGGCTCTCGAAGCTGGCCGAGACGGGGAACAGCTTCGTGACGGGAGCGCCCTTGGCGCGCGGACGGAGCGCCCAGCCGAAGTAGCCGACGGGCCCGCGCGCGAACGAAGAGGCCGTGTACTGCATCCGGGCGGTCGGCCGGGCATACCCGCAGTCCCATGTCGGCCCTGCCGTCGGAGCGGCCACGGCGAGCTTCCGCCTCAGGAACAGGGCCACGACGCCGAGCAGGAGGACGAGCGCGAGCGCCGAGAGGCCGACCGTGACGAGGGAGGCGAGCTCGGCGAGCGTCACGGTCGGGACCGGGCCGGGCGCGGCGATGGCGGCGGCGCGCGCGAGGGCCGGCGCGATCCCCGCGGGCCAGAGACCCAGGAGCGCGCAGGCCCCGGCGAGAATCGCCATCGGCGCCACGTGCGCGGCGGGCTCGCCGTGCGCGTGCGGCGGATCGCCCCGCGGGCTCCCGAGGAAGACGGACCCGTGCGCCTTCACGAAACAGGCGAGGGCGAGCGCCCCGGTGAGGGCGAGCGCCGGCGCGGCGAAGGCGGCCCGAAGCGCGTCGGAGCCCGAGGCGCGGGCCCTGTCGAAGAGGCCGAGGTAGACGAGCCACTCGCTCGCGAAGCCGTTCAGCGGCGGGAGGCCCGAGATCGCCACGGCCCCGGCGAGGAAGAAGAACGCCGTCTTCGGGAGAACGCGGCCGAAGCCCCCCATCCGGTCCATGTCGCGCGTCCCGGCGACGTGGACGACCTCGCCCGCTCCGAGAAAGAGGAGGGACTTGAAGAGACCGTGGTTGACGACGTGGAAGAGCGCGCCCGCGAATCCCAGCAGCGCCCAATCCGGCCGGCCCGCCGCGCGCCCCGCGAGGCCGGCCCCGAGGCCGAGGACGATGATCCCGATGTTCTCGACGCTGTGCCACGCCAGGAGGCGCTTGAGGTCGTGCTGCCCGAGCGCGAAGGCCACGCCCAGGACGGCCGAGGCCACGCCGAGGACGAGGAGCACGTCGCCCCAGGCGGCCGGCGGGTCGGGGACGAGCGAGGTGAAACGGAGGATGCCGTAGATCCCCGTCTTGATGAGGACGCCCGACATCAGCGCCGAGACGTGCGCCGGAGCCGCGGCGTGCGCCGGCGGCAGCCAGAAGTGGAGCGGAAGGATGCCGGCCTTGAAGCCGAACCCGAAGAGCGCGAGGGCGAAGAGGGCGGTGCCGGCGTCGGTCCCGGCGACTCCGGGCGGGAGCGGCACGAGCTCGGTCGAGCCCGTGAGGGACCTGAGCTGCGAGAAGAACCCGAAGAGGCCGAGTGTCGCGACGTGGGTCGAGAAGAGGTAGAGCCGCCCCGCGTCGCGCGACTCGCGGGACTGCCGGTCGGCCGTGATGAGGAAGAAGGCCGAGAGGGCCATCACCTCCCATGCCGCGAGGAAGAGGAGCCCGTTGCGCGCGACGAGGACGACAGCGATCGCGCCCGTCATGAGACCGAAGAAGAAACGGGTCCGTCGCGCGTCGGAGGGGTGCTCGTCATCGCCGAAGGAGCGGGCGCCGCTGATCGCCGCGAGGGCCGAGACGAGGAAGAGCGGGACCAGGAAGATCGCCGAGAGGGCGTCGAGCTCGACGTGGAGCGCCGCCCCCGGAAGAGGCCAGGCCCGAGTCAGGGCCTCGACGCGCCCCGTCACCGCGACGCTCACCGCCCCCGCGAGGCCGAGGAGGGACCCGCCCACGGAGCCTGCCGTCGCGATCCGCCGCGCGGCGGCGCCGGGCGGGAGGAACAGTCCGGGCACGCCCCCGGCCACGCAGAGGAACGCCCCGCCGAGGACGAGGGGGAGGCTCACTGGGGCGGGAACCACCCGCGGAGAACGCTCCACGCCAGGAGCGCGATGAGGGTCCCGAGGACGTAGACGAGGTAGATCGTGAGCCGCCCCTCCTGCAGGGCGTGAAGATCGTAGAAGCGGCGGGCCCAGCGCTGGGCGAAGGGCTCGAGGAGCCGGAGGAGAACCGGGTCGCGGGCGGGCGCCGCTGCGGAAACGCGCGCGCCCCGCGGAAAGATCCCCTCCGGAAGGCGCTCCTCGAGGAGGGTTGCGGCGACGCGGGGCGTCAGGCGGGCCGCGATCCAGTCGCCGAAGGAGCTCCCCGTGTACTGCATCCGCGCCGTCGGTCGGGCGTAGCCGCAGTCCCACGTCGGGCCCCGCGAAACCGTGCGCCTGCGGATGAGGAAAGCGGTCGCGGCGGCGGTGAGGGCGAGGAGCCCGAGGAGCGCGGCGCCCCAGGTCGCGACGGTCGCCAGCGGGGCGACCGCGGCGAGTGCGGGAATCCCGACGCGGCTCTTCGCCGCCCACGCGGCCGTCGCCGCGTCGAGCCCGGGAGCCAGGAGCGGCGAGAGAAGCCCGGCCGCGAGACAGGCCGCGGCCAGGAGGAGGATCGGAACGCGCATGAAGTTGCCCGGCTCGTGGGCGTGCGCGGCCTTCTCCGAGCGCGGGTTCCCGAGGAAGACCACCCCGAAGAGCTTCACGAACGCCGCCAGCGCGACGCCCCCCGCCAGCGCGAGCGCCGGGGCGGCGAACCCGGCGAGGAGCGCCTCGCCCGGCCCCGAGAAGGCCCGGAGGAGGCCGAGGTAGACGAGGAACTCCGAGAAGAAGCCGTTGAGGGGCGGCAGGGCCGCGACGGCCGCGCACCCGATCGCGAAGGCGGCGCCCGTCTTCGGCATCTTCTTCAGCAGGCCGCCCATGAGGTCCATCTCCCGCGTCCCCGTCCCGTGGATCACCGCCCCGGCACCCAGGAAGAGGAGCGGTTTGAAGAGGGAGTGGAAGAGGACGTGCAGGAGCGCCCCGCCGAGACCGAGCGCGATCCACTCCGGCCGCGCGGCGGACCGCCCGAGGAGGGCGACACCGATTCCCGTCGAGATGATCCCGACGTTCTCGATGCTCGAGTAGGCGAGGAGGCGCTTGAGGTCGTTCTGCCCCGCGGCGAGCGCGGCCCCGTAGAGCGCCGATGTCGCCCCGAGGACGAGGAGGAGCCCGCCCCACCACGCGGGCGGCGTGCCGTAGAGCGACGTGATGCGGAGGATGCCGTAGAGACCCACCTTGAGCATGACCCCCGACATCACCGCCGAGACGTGGCTGGGCGCGCCCGCGTGGGCTCCCGGGAGCCAGAAGTGGAACGGGAAGAGCCCCGCCTTGGCGCCGAAGCCGACGAGAGCGAGGAGGAAGACGACGCTCGCCGAACCGGTCACCGCGAGCCCCCCCTCGGGCGCCTCCCACGCGAAGGAGCCGGTGGTCGCCCGAAGGACGGCCGTCATCCCGAACAGACCGAGCGTCCCGGCGTGCGTCGCGACGAGGTAGATCCAGCCCGCCTCCCGCACCGCCGGCTGGCGATCCTCGGTCGTCGCGGCGAAGAAGGCGGCGAGCGCCATCACCTCCCACGCGACGACGAAGGCGACGCCGCTCCGGGCGACGAGGACGGCCGCCATCGAAGCCGCGAGGAGGCCCATGAAGAAGCGCAGCTTCCGCCCGTCGCGGAGGTGCTCGGCCTCGGCCCAGTAGCCGAGGCCGTAGACCGCGCCGAGCGCCGGGACGAGAAAGACCGGAAGGAGGAAGAGTGCCGAGAGCGGATCGGCCGCCAGGAGGATCGGCCCGCCAGGGAGAGGGCTCGGGAGCTCCATCCGGAACCCGGCGCCGAAGAACAGGATTCGCACGGCCGGGACGAGGCCGGCGGCCGAGGCGACGCAGGCCAGGAGCGTCGCGAGCCGCTCTCCGCCGGAGCCCCCTTTCCGGGCGAAGAGACCCGGAACGCCGCTCAGGGCGAGGAGGAGGATCGAGCCGAGGAGCAGCGTCCCGTCGGGACTTGCACCCTCCATCAACCCGGCCCGCCCGGGACGCGGCGGCCCGCGCCCTGCCGCTCGACCTCGGCGGCCCGCGCCAGGAGCGTTTCCGCCGGGGCCCCGGCCTTCACGCCCGCCAGGAACGCCTCGTCGCGCAGGAGGTACGCGAGGGCGGCGAGGAGGTGGAGGTGGCCGTGCACGGTCGGCGTGACCATCGTGAAGAGAATCGTCACGGGCTTGCCGTCGGCCGCGCCGAAGTCCACCGGCTCCGCGAGGAAGGAGAGGCTGATGATCGCCTCGTCGACGTCGAGGACGATCGGCATCCTCACGTGCGGAATCGCGATCCCGTTGCCGATGGCCGCCGAAAACGACGTCTCCCGGGCGAGGAGGACGGCGAGGAGGTCCTCGGCGTCGCTCCCTTCCGGGAGGGGCAGCCGCCCGACGGCTTCACGCAGGACCTCTTCGCGTGTCGCGCCCGGCACGGCGTAATGGACACCTCCCGCCTCGAGCGCTCTCGCGAAGGAGGGAAGCTTCTCGCCGCCCGACTCGGCCGGCCTGAAGACCCGCGCCGAGATCGCGACGTGGTTCTCGGTGGCCCACTCGAGGACGGCCGCGCGGTTCAGGAGGGTCCGCCCGGCGATCCGTTCGGCCGGCAGGCCCCGCTCCTCGATCCAGCGGTAGACGGTCGACTCGTCGACGTCCAGGAGCGCGGCGGTGTCGGAAGCGGTGAGCTTCAAGGGAGCGGTGCGCCCCGGAGGTTCTTCTTGATCGAGCGCTTCCCGCGCTCCTTCACCGAGCCGAGGGAGTACTCGATCGTCGTGTCGAGAGCGAGCCAGGAGGAAACGGGCGCTCCCCCCTTCTTCGCGGCCGTCAGAATCCACCCCTTCGCGCTTTCGCGGATCCAGCGGAGGATGAGCGGCTCGTACGGACCGACCGGGACGACCCTCTTGACCGACCCGAGACCGGTGACCTCGACGAGGGCGAGCGCACGCGATTTCAGGGGGGTCGACTCGAACTTCAGGGGCACCTTGTCCGGCATCGGGAGGAAGTCGACCTCCTCGACGGAGAGGACTCCCGGCTCGGGCGGCACGGGCGCCGCCGGGTAGCGGGAGATCCACGTGTCTCCAGAGAACTCCTGCGGGAGGACGGGAAGGGGGTCGTCCTTGCCGATCGCGACGAGGCTGAAAGCCGACCAGACGGCATCCTCCAGCTCGACTTCGACGTCGACACCGTAGGTCCCCCAGCAGCGGACCGGCTGTCCGTCCTTCTTCGCGGGCTTGAAGAGCCAGCGGGGAGCCTGGGCCTGCACGGCCGCTCCGAGAGCGCGAAGCGGAGGCTCGGGGGCGATCGCCTCGGCGACCTTTCCCGTCTCGTCGATCCGGGCGCCCACGATGAGGGTGGAGGTTGCCTCGAGGTCCTTGAGCTTCGGCACGGGGCCCTTGAGCGCGGCGGGCGCTTCGAGGTCCTGCCAGAGAGGGTTGACGAACGGCACCTCGGCCGGCGGGATCCGCGCCGGGTCGGGGATCGTCTCGAGCGGCCCGGGGGCCTGCGCGAAGAGCGCCGGCGCCAGAAGGAGGGCCGGCAAGGAGAGAGCGTAGGGCCGGGGGAGCCGGCGGCCGAAAGAGGCCATCTTCAGGATTGTAGCGCCCGCTATTTCGCGGCGGCCCAGTTGGCGCCGCTCGCGGTGTCCACCGTGAGCGGGACGGCGAGGGAGGCGACCCCTTCCATCGTCTCCCTCGCGAGGGCGGCAACTCCCGGAGCGTCCGCAGCGTCGCACTCGAGGACGAGCTCGTCGTGGACCTGCAGGAGCATCCTCGCCGAGGGGAACGAGGAGCCGAGACGCCGGTCGAGCTGGACCATCGCCTTCTTGATCAGGTCGGCCGCCGAGCCCTGGAACGGGGCGTTCATCGCCATCCGTTCCGCGTTTGCGCGGACGGCGTGGTTGCGGTCGACGATCCCCGGGATCGGCCGCAGGCGCCCGAGGATCGTCTCCGTCGCACCCGTCTCGCGGGCCTTCGCGAGGATTCCGTCGAGACACGCGCGGATCGACGGGAACTGCTCGAAGTAGGCCGCGATGAACGCCTTCGCCGCGCCCTGCGGGACGCCGAGCTGGTTGGCGAGGGCGAAGGGCCCCATTCCGTAGAGGATTCCGAAGTTGATCGTCTTGGCCCCGCGCCGCTGGTCGGACGAGACGAGTCCGGGGTCGATACCGAAGATCTTCGCCGCCGTGGCGCGGTGGATGTCCTCGCCCCGGCGGAACGTCTCGATGAGGGCCGCGTCGCCCGAGAGGTGGGCGAGGAGGCGCAGCTCGACCTGCGAGTAGTCGGCCGCGACGAGGAGGCGCCCCGCCGGGGCGACGAAGGCCCTTCGGATCGCCCGTCCCGCCTCGGTCCTGACGGGGATGTTCTGGAGGTTCGGGTCGTTCGAGGAGAGGCGCCCCGTCGCCGCGACCGCCTGGTCGAAGCGCGTGTGGATCCGCCCGTCCTTCGCGACGTGCCGGGGAAGGGCGTCGACGTACGTCCCCTTCAGCTTCGAGAGCTCGCGCCACTCGAGGACGAGGCCGGGAAGCGTCCCGACGCCCCGGACCGCCAGCTCCTCGAGGACCTCGGAACCGGTCGCGTAGCTCTTCGTCTTCGCCGTCTTCTTGAGAACGGGGTACTTCAGCTTCTCGAAGAGGATCCGGCCGAGCTGCGGCGGGGATCCGACGTTGAACGGCTCTCCCGCGGCCGCGTGGATCTCCGTCTCGAGGGCGGCGAGGCGCGCGCCGAGGTCGACGGAGAGGGCCGAGAGCGCCGACGGGTCGATGGCGATCCCCGCGAGCTCCATCCGCGCCAGGACGGGAACGAGCGGAAGCTCGATCTCCTCGTAGACGGCGAGCGAGGCGGGGCGCGCCGCGAGGCGCGCGTGCAGGACCTCGCGAAGCGCGAGCGGGAGAAGGGCACGAGGGGCGAGGTAGGAGAGACCCGCCTCCGTCGAGAGCATGGCCGCCGTTTCGAAGGCGTCGCTCCCCGCCACGTCCTTCGGCGACGGGACCGTCGAAGGGTCGCGCCCGAGAAAGGCCCGGGCATCGCCGGCGAGGTCGTGGGCGTGGAGGCCGGGACCGTCGACGTAGGCCGCGAGCATCGCGTCGAAGACGCGGCGGGGAGGGTCCATCCCGAGAACGGCGGACGCGAGGTGGAGCCTCTTGCTCTCGTGGGTCACGACCTCGACCCCGTCGTGCGCCAGGAGGCGCGCGAGGAAGGCGCGCCCCGCGTCGGCCCCGTCCCCCGCGAGCGGGGTGGCGACGACCCCTCCTCCCGGGACGGCCGCGACGAGGGCGATCGGCTCGGGAGGAAAGGGTCGCCCCGGGGCGCATTCGACGTGAAGGCCCGCGAGCCGCGCCTCCACCGCTCGGGCGAGGAACGCGTCGAGGGCGGGCGCGGACGTCTCCCAGACCGGGAGATCGGCGGCCTCTGCATTCGCCGTCGCCGGGACGCGGGGCACCCCGGGCTCCGCCGCTGGGCCGGGCTCCGCCCCTGCCGGCGTTGCGACGGCCGTTGCCGCGGGGGCGCGGCCGGACCCTTCGAGAAGCTCCTTCTTCAGCCGGAAGAACCCGAGCTCTTCGTAGAACGTCGCGAGCCGCTCCGTGTCCTCGGGGGGAACGCCGAACGCCGCGAACAGGCTCTCGCCGCTCTCCCCTCCCGGTACCGGCGCGTCGCGCCTCACCGTCGCGAGCTCGCGCGAGCGGAAGGCGTCCTCGCGCCCCGCCTCGAGCGCCTCGCGCCGTTTTCCCTTCAGCTCGCCGATCCGCGCGTAGATCTCCTCGAGCGACCCGAAGGTCGCGACGAGCTCCTTCGCCCCCTTCTCGCCGATGCCCCTGACGCCGGGAATGTTGTCGGAGGCGTCGCCCATCAGGCCGAGGACGTCGATGACCCTCGCGGGCGGAGCCCCGAAGAGGCCGGCGACCCCCGCCTCGTCGAGGAGCTTCTCGTGCACCGGGTGCCAGACGGCGACCTCGTCCCCGCGGACGAGCTGGAAGAGGTCCTTGTCGGCCGAGACGACCTCGACCTTCAGCCCCGCCCGCGCCCCCTTCTCCGCGAGGGTCCCGATCAGGTCGTCGGCCTCGAAACCCGGCTCCTCGACGACGGCAAGCCCCATCGCCCGGCAGAGCGCCTTCACGTCGGCCACCTGCGGGACGAGGTCGTCCGGCATCGACGAGCGGGTCGCCTTGTACTCGGGGTCCATCTCGTGCCGGAACGTCTTCTCCGGGCGGTCGAAGCAGACGGCGACGGCGTCGGGCCGACGCTGCGACAGGAGCTTGCGCAGCATCGTCGCGAAACCGAACGTCGCGTTCGTCGGCCGCCCGTCGGGCGCCGAGAGCGGGCGGATCGCGTGGAAGGCGCGGTAGAGGTAGCCCGATGCGTCGAGGAGCGCCAGCGTCTTCTTTTCCGGCATGACGGCCGGAGTCTATCGGGCGGCCGCGACCGTAAGATCGGTCGAGGTCCGCCCGTGTCGTCCATCCAGATTCGCCCAGCCCCGCCCGTCACGAACGCCAGGGTCGCGGCCGCCCTCCTGGCGCTCGCCGACGCCGAGCCGCCGGGAACCCGTCCCGCCGCCGAGTACCGCTCGGCGGCGGCCACCCTCCGACAGCTCCCCGAAGACCTCCACGGACGGCGGATCCACCTCGGGAACCTCCCGCACGTCTCGTCGCGCGCGGCCGACGCCATCTCCTCGTTCCTCTCCTGCGGCTCGGACGAATCGGTCGGAGACCGGCTCTCGGCCCTCCTCGACCGGGAGGATCCGGCGAGCGAACGCAAGCGGGAGTTCCTCTCCCGGGCCGACGTCGACCGAATCCTCGCCGGCCCCGACGGCATCTCGCTCGCCGACCTGAGGGGAGACGTCCACCTCCACACCGACCGCTCCGACGGGAAGATCCCGCTCGCCGACCTTCATCGCGCCCTCGCCGGAAGGGGCGACCGCTACGCCCTCCTGACCGACCACGCCCGCGACTGCGCCGTCGCCGGTGGCCTCCACGCGGGCGACTTCGCCGCCCAGGCCCGGGAGCTTGTCCGCCTGAACGCGAGGACCGAGAGCGAGTTCGCGATGCGGCTCGGCGCCGAGGCGAACATCGCCGAGGACGGGACGATCGACGTCACCCCCGCGAGCGTTCCGGTCCTCGACGCCGTCGTCGCCTCGGTCCACACCGACCTCCGGTCGGCGAAGGATCAGACGGCGCGCCTCGTGCGGGCGATCGAGACCCCGGGCGTCGCCGTCCTCGGACACCCGAAGGGGCGCCTCTACAACATGCGGACCGGCGTGAAGGCGAGCTGGGACCGCGTCTTCGCCGCCGCCGCCGAGCGGGGCGTCGCCGTCGAGATCAACGGCTGTCCGGAACGACAGGACCTCCCTCCTTCGCTCGCCCGGACGGCGCTCGGAGCCGGGTGCCTGTTCGCCCTCTCGAGCGACGCGCACGCCCACCGGCACCTGGACTTCCAGCGTTTCGCCCTCGCCATCGCGCGGCTCGCCGGCATCCCCGCGGAGCGGGTGGTCAACACCTGGCCGCGGGACCGATTCGAGGAATGGCTCGAGGAGAAGCGCCTGGGCTGATCTGTCTACGCTCCGGTTGCGGGCTGATATCGTCGTCCCCTCGCATCCGCGAACAAGGAGGACAACATGGGTCTGTTCGGCAAGTCGCTGGAAGAGAAGACCGCCGAGGCGGTGAAGAGCCTGCGTGGTTCCATCAAGGGCCTCAAGAGCCTCGACGCCGTCGTCGAGGGGAAGACCGTCACGCTGACGGGCGAGGCGGAGAGCATCGAGGCCAAGGGCAAGGCTATGGGCGAGTTCAACAAGCTCGTCGAGACCGAGAACACGATCAACAAGATCAAGCTCGCGCAGGCGCCCGTCGCCGTCGCGCCGGTGCCCGCCGCCGGCGCCGTCGTGACCGGGGGCGCCCCCGCGCAGACCGCGGCCGCAGCGGCCGCGAAGGTCCACGTCGTGGAGAAGGGCGACACGCTCGGCGCGATCGCCAAGAAGTACTACGGCAAGGCCGGCGCCTACATGAAGATCTTCGAGGCCAACAAGGACGTCCTCACGGACCCCGACAAGATCAAGCCCGGGCAGAAGCTCCGCATTCCCGACTGACCCGCGCGAATCCGGGAGGGGGCGCACTTCGCGGTCCGTCTGCCCCGGGGTTGCGCCCGGCCCCGCCCCCGGTCGTTTCCCGACCTAGGCCGTCAGCTCTTTCGCCTTCGCGAGTGCCCGCACCCTGGTCATCGCCTCGGCGGTCTTTGCCGCGGCGAGGGCCGTGTCGGAGCGGAAACCCTCGGCGAGGCCGGCGTCCGGGATGCCGGGCAGGTTGATCCTCACGTTCGCAAGTGCGCCTTCGACGGCCGACGAGAGAAGGAGCGCCGCGACGAAGGCGTCGGAGGCGCAGTTCGGGTTTCCCTTCTCCAGGACGACGGGGGCCTTGACGATCGCTTCCATCGAGAAGAATGCCGTCTGCATCGGGACGGTCGTCGCGAGGATCGTCGCGTCGTCGATCGCCCGCTTTCGCGCCGCCTTCTCCTCGGGCGTCTCCTTCGGGAGCTTGCGTGCCGCCACGATCGCGTCGTAGGCGCGGGTGTCCTCGTCGACGAGGCCGAGGAGCGTGTCCCGGCCCGCGTCCATGGCGGAGGCGATCCGCTCGAGCTCCTCCCACGCGTCCTTGTACTTCTCCTTGCCGATCGTGAGGCGGCAGACCATCCCGAGGAGGGCGGCCCCCATCGCCCCGGCCGCGGCCGAGGCGGAGCCTCCACCGGGGGCGGGGGCGTCGGAGGCGAGGGCGGCGCTGAAGTCGCGGACGGCGAGAGAGACGAGATCGGTCACGGGAGTCCTCCTGCTGCGTTTGGCGGGGCGTGCGGCCCCTGGGCGCCGGGCCGGCGCGGAAGGTTCAGGCGGTCACGGGCCGCGCGCCCGAGACGACGAGGCGGCCCGCGGCGACGACGTCGGTCACCGGGTTGACGCCGTAGTGGTAGACGAGGTGCTCGAGGCTGCGCCCGTCGACGAGGACGACGTCGGCCGCCTTCCCCGGCTCCAGCGACCCGCGCCGGGCCGCTTCGCCGACCGAGGCCGCGGCGTTCAGCGTCATCGCCGTGAGCGTCTCCTCGATCGTCAGCCCCATCCCGATCGTGGCGAAGAACGCGACGGCGGGGAGCGATTCGGTGTACGAGGAGCCGGGATTGCAGTCCGTGCCGAGGGCGACGGCGACGCCCGCGGCGACCATCTCCCGCGCCGGGGCATACCGGTTCATCCGCAGGAAGACCGACGTCCCGGGGAGGAGCGTCGCGACGACACCCGCCTTCGCCATGGCGTGGATCCCTTCGGGCTGGGCGAAGAGGAGGTGGTCGGCGGAAAGGGCGCCCACCTCGGCCGCGAGGCGCGCCCCGCCGAGGGGCGTCAGCTCGTCGGCGTGAAGCCGCGGAAGAAGGCCGCAGGCCTTCCCCGCTTCGAGGATCCGGCGCGACTCCTCCAGCCCGAAGACCCCGTGCTCGCAGAAGACGTCGACGAACCTCGCACCGTCCGCCGCGAGGGCGGGGAGGATCTCGTCGCAGCACTCGGCGACGTAACGCGCTTTCAGCGCCTCCGAGCCGCGCCGCTCGAGCGGCACCTCGTGCCCCGGCAGCGCCGTCGCCACGACACCGACCGGGTGCCCGTCGGAGGCGGCTTTCAGCGCGGCGAGCTGCTTTCGCTCGGTCGGGAGGTCGAGGCCGTACCCGGTCTTCGCCTCGCAGAACGTCGTGCCGTGGAGGAGCATCCGGTCGAGGCGCGCACGTGTGAGGTGCGTCAGCTCCTCGAGCGGGGCGCGCCGCGTCGCATCCACGGTCGAGACGATTCCGCCCCCGGCCGCCGCGATCTCGGCGTAGCTCTTCCCCTTCAGTCGCTCGTTGAACTCGTTCTCGCGATAACCCGCCCACGGGATATGCGTGTGCGGGTCGACGAACCCCGGGAGGGCCGTCTTCCCGCGGCCGTCGAGGACGACGTCACCCTGTCGCGGCGCCTCCCCGTGAAGCCGGACGTACTCTTCGTCCGTTCCGACCCAGGCGATGTCCTCGCCTTCCACGACGAGCGCGGCGTCCGGGACCCGGCGGATCCGCCCCTGGTCGGCGCCCGTCCGTGCGACGGTCCCGAAGGGCGTGGCGAGCTGGGAGAGGTGGCGGACGACGAGGCGGCTCAGACCGCCTCCCCGTCCTTTCGCTTCGGGCGCATGACCGACACGGAGTGGTCGAGGTCTTCCTCTTCCTTGTCGAAGTTGAGGACCTGCTGAAACATGTCGAGCATCCCCTGGAGCTTGAGGTGGAAGTTCTTCCGCTCCACCCGGAGCTCGCGGATCCGCTTCTCCTTCTCGGCCGCTTTCTCGAGGGACTGCTGGACGAGCCGCTCTCCCTGGCGGTTGGCTTCGGCCAGGATCCGGTCGGCCTCGCGTTCGGAGTCGGAGCGGAGCGTCTCGGCGTTGCGCTGCGCCATCATCAGCGTTTCCCGGAGGGAATTCTCCGACTCGCGGTGCCGCGCAACCTCGTCCTTCAGGTGGCCGTTCTCGCGCTCGAGCTCGTCGAGGGTCCGCATCAGCTCCTCGAGATCGTCGGCGAGGAGGTCGAGGTACTGGGTGACCTCGTTCCGGTCGAGCCCGCGGAACCGGATCGGGAACGTCCGTTTTCGGATATCCAGAGGCGAGATGCTGGGTCTCATCACGCTCATTCTAGGCGCTTTCCGGTCCGCGGCGAACCCGCCTCGGCCTAGTGGACCCGGCCGCTTCGATCTTCGACCACCGTGAATCGACGTCGCCGGAAGGGATTCCAGCGTCTGCGGAACGGCCGGACGCTTCCGCCCCCGCCGCGCCGCGAGGCCCTGGCAAAGAACCAGGCGACGGGAAGTCCTCCAAGAAGGAAGACGAGCTGGGCGAGCGAGCGGGACGATTCCAGCTCGCCGAAGACGACGAGGACGAGGGCGAGGAGGGCGAAGCCCTTCCGCGTCATCGGGAGGATCCCGAAGAGATTCGCGGGAAGGCCCGGGCCGAGGAGCGCCCACACCACGATCATGGCCGTCAGGAGACCGGAGAGTCCCGCGCCGGCCACGGAACCGGCTGCCGGGAAGAGGAGCGCCACGGTGCACCCGAGGACCGCCGAGGCGACGACCGACGACAGGACGAAGAGGCCGAACCGCCTCGAGCCGAAGACGCTCTCGAGCTCCCACCCGAACGTCCAGAGGATGAGGAGCCCGAAGAGGGCGTTGAAGATGCCTATGACGGCGAGCGGGTAGGTCACGAGCCGCCAGAGCTCGAGCGCGGGCCAGACCTTTTCCGGAAAGACGGCCAGGAGGCGCATCCGGGAGGGAGCGAAGAGGCCGGCGAGATAGCCCGCGGCCGTCAGAGCGAGGAGGACCCGCGTTACGTTCGGCAGGTGCGACCAGCCGGGCGGACCCGCGAAGACGACGCGCCGCTCGGGCGTGTTCCAGCTCATCGGGGGGAGGGTAGCAGGGTCAGGAGGGTCAGGAGCGGCTGCCGAACAGGGCCGTGCCGACCCTCACGACGGTAGCCCCTTCCTCGATGGCGGCCTCGAAGTCGTCGCTCATCCCCATCGACAGCCCCGTCAGGCCGAGGCGGGACGCCAGCCCCCTGAGGGCGACGAAGTGGGGGCGGGTGTCGCCGGGAGGAGGAATCGCCATCAGGCCGAGAAGGTCGAGCTCCGGCAGCGCTCGCACCGCGTCGACGAGCGCCGACGCGCCGCCGGGCGCGACACCCGCCTTCGTCACCTCGCCGCCCGTGTTCACCTCGACGTAGACCGTCAGCCGCCGCCCCTCGTTCCCCGCGGCGCGGGCGAGCCGGCGGGCGAGGTCCGCCGAGTCGACGGCGTGGAAGACGTCGGCGAGCCGAGCCGCCTTGTTCGTCTTGTTCGACTGGATCGGGCCGACGAGGTGTTTCACGGCGTCGCCGGGCAGCTTCGGGAACTTCGCCTCGGCCTCCTGGACACGGTTTTCGCCGAAGTGCCGGACTCCCGCCGCGTACGCGGCGAGCACGTCATCCAGAGGCCGGGTCTTCGTGACGGCGACCATCGTCACGGAGGACGGGTCGCGGCCCGCACGATGCGCGGCGGCGTCGATCCGCGCGCCGATGCCCGCCACGTTCGCGGCAATCTCCTCGGCCCGGTTCAGCCTCTCGCTCCGACGAGGCGTCCGGCCGTCACGGCAGGCCGCTGCCGTCCCAGAAGAGAATTCTCTTGCAGCTCTCGCACTGGAGGATCTCGCGCGAGAGGCGAAGGTCGGAGAGGAGCTGCGGCCGGAGCCTCACGTTGCAGGAGGAGCAGGCGGCCGTCTGGGGGCCGACCATCGCCACTCGCGCGACGGCGACGCCCGAACGCATCTTCGCGATCCGGTCGAAGGTCGCCAGGAGCCGCTTCTCGATCTTCACGCGGATCTCGGCGGCCTTCTGCTCCGCCACCTCGATCTCGGCCGAGAGCTTCGCCTGCTCGGCCCGCCACTCGGCCATCTGCTCCTCGTACCCCGCCTCCTCCTCCCCGGAAGTGGCGGCGAGGGCTTCCTCGTCGGCCCGCGCCTGCGAGAGCGTCTCCTCGACGACGAGGAGCTCGTCCTCCCGCGTCCGGATCTCCCGCTGGGCGTGGTCGACCTCGGTGAGGAGCGCCGTGTACTCGTGCTGCCCCTTCACCGCCTTGCGCTTGGCCTCGGACTTCTTCAGCTGTTCGGCGTAGCCGGCGACCTGCTCGTCGAGCTCGTTCTTGCGGACCTCGGCCTGCTCGCGCCTCGACGCGACCTCGTGCCGTTTCCGCCGGAAATCCTGCCAGGCCGCCTCGACGTGGACGAGGTGCTCGGGCGTCCTGTTACGCCTCTCGGCCTTGGTGTGGGCTTCGAGGAGGAGCTCCTGGAGGCGGAAGAGGCGCTCGAGCGCGCCGGACGGCGAGTTGTCGGTCAAAGAAGGATCCCCCAAAAAAGTGAACGGGCGCCCGCCGGCGCCCGTTCCGTCATTCGGATAGACCCCCGGCGCATCAAATCGCCGGAGGAAAGGTCAAGGTCTCGTGGCACGCCCGTTTGATTCTCCCGAACCGGTGGGTCCGCTCGGATTCGAACCGAGGACCCGCCGGTTATGAGCCGGTGGCTCTAACCGCTGAGCTACGGACCCACATGCATCCGCAGGATATCACGCGCAGGCCGGTCCGCCTCGCAGGGGCTCGCCCCCGGGCGGTCCCCTTCATCCCGCGCGAGCGAAGCGCTGCCTTACCGCGCGGAAGGGCCGAGGGGGTCCGCGGGTCGCGCCTCCACCGGATCAGAGGCTGACGGGGGAAACCCGGCGGTCCGGGTTTCCCCTGTCCAAAGGTCAGACGTTGACGTCGATGAACGGCCGGAGCTTCTTGGCGCGGGAGGGGTGGCGGAGCTTGCGGAGCGCCTTGGATTCGATCTGCCGGATCCGCTCGCGCGTGACGTTGAAGCTCTTGCCCACTTCCTCGAGCGTGTGCTCGGCCCCGTCTCCGACGCCGAAGCGCATCCGGAGGACCTGCTCCTCGCGCGGCGTGAGGGTCTTGAGCGTCCGGCGCGTCTGGTCGCGGAGGTTCGCGACGATGACCGCGTCGATCGGCGAGACGACGTTGCGGTCCTCGATGAAGTCGCCGAGGTGGCTGTCTTCCTCCTCCCCGATCGGGGTCTCGAGGGAGATCGGCTCCTGGGCGATCTTCATGATCTTGCGGACCTTCGACGCCGGCATGTCCATCCGCTTGGCGATCTCTTCGGCCGTCGGCTCGCGCCCGAGCTCCTGGACGAGCGAGCGCTGCGTCCGCGTGAGCTTGTTGATCGTCTCGATCATGTGGACCGGGATCCGGATCGTCCGGGCCTGGTCGGCGATGGCGCGGGTGATCGCCTGGCGAATCCACCAGGTGGCGTACGTCGAGAACTTGTAGCCGCGGCGGTACTCGAACTTCTCGACCGCCTTCATCAGGCCGATGTTCCCCTCCTGGATCAGGTCGAGGAACTGGAGGCCGCGGTTCGTGTACTTCTTGGCGATGGAGACGACGAGGCGCAGGTTCGCGACGATGAGCTCCTGCTTGGCCCGGTCGGCCTCCTCCTCCCCGTCCCGGATCTGGCGGAGCGTCTTGCGGATCTCGTCGTGCGCGACGCCGTACTTCTCCTCGAGCTCCTTGAGCAGCACGCGGTACTTGGCGACGCGGCGCTTGTAGAAGTCGATCCGGACCTCGTTCTTCTCCTTCTTGAGGTTGGCGAGGTCCTGCCGGATCTGGGCTTCCGGCATCGCGAACTGCCGGTCGATGTCCTTGAGGATGTTGATCATCCTCTGCAGGGTGGCGGGGGTGAAGTCGATGGCGTGGATGAGGCGCGCGATCTCGGAAATGCGCCGGTCGACCGTCGGGTCGACGGCAGGCTGGGGCTTGGCCGCGGCCTTCTTCGCCGAGGCCTTTGCGGGCTTCTTGGCCGCCTTGGCCGCCCTCTTCTTCTCCGAGAGCTTGCGAAGCTCGCCGTCCAGCTTGGCGATCTTCTTGAAGTGGGCGAGGACCTCCTCGATCCGCTTGGCCGTGCGCGGGTCGACCTCTTCCGCGTCCTCGAGGGCCGCCGCGGCGAACTCGAGGAAGCCGCGGGCGACGTTCTTGTCCTTCTTGGCGGCCTCGACGATCCGGAGGATCTCCTCGAGGACGATCCGGTTCGTGGAGAGGGCCTGGTAGATCCTCGCCTCGCCCCTCTCGATCCGCCGGGCGATCTCGACCTCGCCCTCGCGGTCGAGGAGCTTCACGGTCCCCATCTCGCGCAGGTACATCCGGACCGGGTCGTTCGTCTTTTCGACGGCCGTCAGGTCCGGGAGGGCCGTGCCGGAGGCGGCGGCCCCGTCCTTCTTGGGCGTGGCCTTCTCGGGGACGTCGACGATCTCGATCCCGAAGTCGCCCAGCCGGATGTAGACGTCGTCCAGCTCCTCGGGAGCGTTGGCCACGTCCTCGGGCAAGGCATGGAAGATCTCGTCGTAGAGCAGGTAACCCCGCTCTTTCCCTAGGGCGATCAGCCCGCGCAGCTCCGGATGCTTTTCTTCGACCGTCACATTTACCCCTGTCAGCCCGGGCCTTCGCCCGGGCGGCGTAGCTCCTGCTTCATACGACGCACCTCCTCGGAAAGCTTCTGCTTTTCGGCGAGAAGGGCAATCCGCCCGTCCCGGTCATCCCGGGCTTCGGCGGCAGCAATCATCGGCTGCAATTCGACTCCGCGCTCTTCGAGTCGTCTTATCTTCAGCTGGAGGAGTGGCTTGCGTAGCTTCTCCAGATCAGGGGCGTCGGGTTTTTCATCCGGCCGAGGCGGGTCCGACAGGAGGAGCCGGGCCGCCAGCATCCCCGCACCGCCTCCAAGATGGGATTGAAGAGAGGAAAAATCAAGGGTATCCGGCTTCGAACCCAATGACTTGAGATAAAGAACCAGCTCCCGGGCGTCCGGGTGAGCGAGGAGCTCGGCCGGCAGTCTGGCCGCAATCTCGAATCCTGCCGGCCAGGTGGCGAGAAGGTACCCGAGGATCCGTTCCTCGGCCTCGGGGACCGGCCGGGGGGCGGGATCGCCGGCCGCCGCGACGCCATCGGGCCGGCGAATCTGGCTGCGCCGGCCCCCTTCGTGGAGGAGCTCGAGCGGGACTCCCGTGACCCGGGAGAACGCCGACAGGAGCTCGTGCCGGAAGACCCGGTCGGGGGCGGCGGAGAGGATCGCCTTCGCCTCGTTGATCTTCGCGGCCCGTTCCGCCGCGTCGCCCGTGGCCGGGGGCACGGCCGCGGCCAGGACGTCGAGGAGAGGCCGGGCCTTCTCGACCTGTTCCCGGAGCTGTTCGGCGCCGAACTCGCGGAGGAACGAGTCGGGGTCGTGGCCCCCTGGAAAGGCGACGTGGAAGACCTTCACGCCCCGCTCGACGAGAAGAGGGAAGACCTTCCAGGCGGCTGCCAGTCCCGGCGGGTCGCCGTCGTAGGCGACGACGACGGCCGGGACCTGCCGGGCGAGGAGGTCGGCCTGGGTCGTCGTCAGCGCCGTCCCCATCGAGGCGACGGCCCAGGGGACGCCGGCCCTCTCGAACGCGATCCGGTCGAAGTACCCCTCGCAGAGGACCAGCTTCTCGCTCTTCCGTGCCCCCTCGCGGGCCCGGTCGAGTCCGTAGAGGACCTTCCCCTTCGTGAACCGGGCGGTTTCGGGGCTGTTGATGTACTTGGCCGGGTCGTCGCCGAGGGCCCGGCCGCCGAACGCGAGGACCTCGCCCCGCGCGTCGCGGATCTCGAGGATCAGGCGGTTGCGGAAGCGGTCGTAGACGCGTCCCGTGTCCTGGTTCTTCTGGAGGAGTCCGGCCTCGAGGAGGACGTCCTCGGTGAAGGTCCCGGAAAGGGCGCGCAGGAGGCCGTCCCACGCGTCGGGGGCCGCCCCGAAGCCGAGAGGCTCCCACTCCTCGCGGGGGACGCCGCGCCCCTCGAGAACCGCGATCGCCGCGCGGCTCTTCGGCAGCTCCTCCCGGAAGAACCTCGCGGCGGCCAGGAGCGCCTCGGCGGCGCGCGTCTCCTTCGCCCGGTCGGCGCGGGAGCCGGAGCGGCGTGTCGGGATCGGGATTCCCGCGCGGCCCGCGAGGTAGGCGACCGCCTCGGGGAACTCGAGCTTCTCGGTCTCGCGGATGAAGGTGATCGCGTCGCCCTTGGCCCCGCAGCCGAAGCAGTAGTAGAAGCCCTTGTCGGGGTGGACGTGGAACGAGGGGGTCTTCTCGCCGTGGAACGGGCAGAGCCCCTTCCAGGAGTTGCCCGCCTTCTTCAGCCCGGTGACGGCCCCGACGAGCGCGACGAGATCGGTCGCCGCGAGGACGTCGTGCTTGAGGTCGTCGGTGATCTCGTAGGAGGCGTCCACGTGGCTCTCAGCTTCGGAACGAGACCGGGGCGGCGTTCATTCCGCTACTCCGCCAACTCGGCGCTCGCCGGGGGGGCTGGGCGCTGCACGCCCCCCCGGACCCCCCACCACGACGCCAACGCATCAGTCATTCAACTCAGCGATGGTCACGGCGTCGCCGCCTTCCTGCGCGTCGCCGGCTCGGTGGCTTGCGACGCCGGGATGCTCGGCGACGAACTCGCGGACGGCGGCGGCGAGGCGGCCGGAACCGAAGCCGTGGACGATTCGCAGGCTCCCCTTGCCCGCGAGGAGGGCATCGTTGATCGCCCGCTCGATCTCCGGGAGCGCCGCATCGACGCGCAGGCCGACGAGGACGATCTCTCCGCGCGGCGCCATGTCCTTCGCGGATGGGGTGATCTTCGCTGCGGTCGGCTCGGCGTCCTTCGCGCGGGGAGACGGGGCCCACTTCGACGCGGGTGTCGTCGCCGCGGCGCCGGTCACGGGGCGGAGGTCTGCCGCGGCCACCTTCATCCGCTTGCCGCCGACCTCGACCTCGGCCTGGCCCTTCGCCTCGTCGAGGACGAGGAGCCTGCCGGTCGTCCCGAACGGTATGACCTTGACGCGCTCGCCGACGACGACGGGCCCGGCGGGCTCGGGCGGCGCCGCCATCTCGAAGAGCGCCTCGGCGTCCTTCCGTGCCTCGCCGACGACCGTCATGAGCGCGCCGCGGGAGACGGCGCGCCCGGCGCGCGCCTCCTCGCGGATCCGGTCGAGCTCGCGGCGGGTCCGCTCGCGCAGCGCCACGAGGGCGCGGTCGATCTCCGTCTTCGCCCGCTCGCGGAGGCGCTGTTTCTCGACGGCGAGCGCGGCCGCCTCGCGCTCGAGCGCGTCGCGCGACGAGGCGAGCGCTGCGGATTCGGCCCGGTGCTTCTCCGACTCCTCCCGCGCCTTGCGCGTCTCCGTCTCGAGCCGCTCGAGCGCCGCGTCGGCCGCGGCCCAGCCCGAGCCGAGCCGCGCGCGGGCCGCGTCGAGGACCCGCCGCGGGATGCCGGAACGCTCGGCCACGGCGAGCGCGCGCGAGCGCCCGGTGGCGCCGGGCCTCACGCGGAACGTGGGGCGCCCGAGGCTCTCGTCGAACTCCATCGCGGCCGAGAGGACGTCGGCGCGGCCGTGCGCCCACTCCTTCACGGAGGCCAGGTGCGTCGTGGCGATCGTGAGCCCGCCGCGGCGCAGGTCCTCCTCGAGGACCGACGTGGCGATGGCGCCCCCCTCGTCGGGGTCGGTGCCGCTCCCGAGCTCGTCGAGGAGGACGAGGCTCCTCGGCGTCGCGGCGGCGAACGCCGCGGCCGTGCGCGTCATCGCGCCGGCGAAGGAGGAGAGGTCGCCGAGCAGGTCCTGCGCGTCCCCCGCGACGACGAGGAGCCGGTCGAAGACGGGGAGCGACGTCCCGGGGTCGGCGGGAACGGCGAAGCCCGACTGCGCCAGGAGCGCGAAGAGGCCGACGGTCTTCATCGCGACCGTCTTTCCTCCGGCATTCGGGCCGGAGAGGAGGACGAGCCGCTGCGATTCGTCGAGCTCGAGGTCGAGCGGCACGGCGTCGGAGCCGCGCTCCTCGGCCCTCTCGCCGAAGACCTCTTCGCGCAGCGGCGCGAGGCGCCTGTCGAGAAGCGGGTGGCGGGCCTTCTTCAGGACGAGGGGGCCGTTCGTCTCGGGAAAGACGCCCGCCGAGCGGCGCGCCAGGTCGGCGCGCGCCTGGTAGGCGTCGAGCTCGGTGAGGATCTCCACGGCGGCGAGGAGCTCGGCCTTCCTCGCCGAGAAGCGCGCGGTGAGCGCGACGAGGATCCGGTGGATCTCCTCGCGCTCCTCCTCGAACGCCTCGGAGAGCGAGTTGTTCGCCTCGACGACGGCGAGCGGCTCGACGAAGAGGGTCTGCCCCGAGCCCGACTTCTCGTGGACGATCCCGGCGACGCTCTCGCGCCGGTCCGAGCGGACCGGGAGGCAGTAGCGCCCCCCTTTCTCCGTGACGTAGCCGTCGGCGAGGACGTCGGGCCGCGCGCGGACGAGCTCCTCGAGCCTTCGGACGACCTCGCGACGGAGGCGGATGATCGAGGCGCGGATCGAGGAGAGCCGGACGGAGGCGGTGTCGCAGATCCGGCCGTCGGGCTCGAAGACGACGTCCCGCTCCGACAGGAGGCTCTCGAGGTCACCGAGCGGTGCGAGGAGCGCGGTCAGGTCGGGAAGGTCGACCCCCTCGACGGGGACGGCGTGCCGCGCCTCCTCGGAGCGCTCGACGAGGCCGAAGAGGTCGAGCAGCTCGTCCGGAGGAAGGGCCTGACCCGCGGCGCCGAGCCGGAGGACGAGCGGTGCCGCCTCGTCGAGGCCGAAGATGCGGACGGGAGGCCGGAGCCCCGTGCGCGCCACGAGGTCGCGCGTCACGCCGGCCCGGCGGCGGACCTCCTCCGGATTCCCGGACGGAGCGGCAGCCAGGAGCCGTTCGCGGCCCCTCTCCGAAGAACAGAAACGCCCGGCGAGCCGTAGCACGCCGGGCCAGTCGACTTCCGTGTGAATCATCGAAAGGAAACCCCGGGATCAGACTCCCGTACGGCGCTCCTCGGCCAGTTTCCGCAGCATCTTCTTGCGTGCGGCGATTGCCTTCCGTTTCCGCTTGGTGGACGGCTTCTCGTAGTGCTGGCGCTTCTTGAGCTCCGACAGGATCCCCGACTTCTCGCACTTGCGCTTGAAGCGACGCAGCGCGTTCTCGAAGGACTCGTCCTCCTTGACGTGGATCAACGGCACCTGAGAATCACCCCTTTCGGGCCCGGAGTGGACCGGCCGGGACGGCCGGACCGAGGCGGACCTGCGAGTCTACGGGCCGGGGCGCCCCGCGTCAACTCGCGCCCGAGAAACGGCTCGGCGGATCGACAGAGGCGTTTATAATGCCGCTTCGCGTCCCCGAAGGCTTCCAAGAAGAGGCGTGTCATGCCTGTCGACCCCGTCGCCAACCGCCGGTTCATCGAGAACCTATCGACCCTCCTCGAGGATCATCTCGCGAGCTGGAAATCCCAGCTGGCCGACACCCGGAACGAGATCAACGAGCTGATCTCAAAGGCCTCCGAGAGCATCCCCGCACAGGCGAAGCACCTCTTCCCGGAAGACCTCGTCGCGGCCCTGCTGGAAGAGGCCGTCCCGCCGGCTCCCCCTCCGGAGAGGATCGTCGAGAAGGTCATCGAGACGGTGACCGTCACGGTTCCCGGTCCGGCCCCGGCGCCCGACTGGGGGCTCGTCAAGGGGTCCGTCTCCTCGATCGAGGGAGCGCGGACCCAGGTCGACGTCCTGACGCGGTTCCTGACCGAGGCCCAGATCCACTCCTCGCGGGCCGCGCTTCTCGTTCTCAGGAACGACAAGCTGAGCGGCTGGAAGGCGCTCGGGTTCGACGCTTCGGGCGGCCGGGACGACGCCATCAGATCGCTCGACTTCGGCGTGGGCGACGACGAATTCGTGGAGGCCTGCCTGAAGGCCGAGAAACCGATCATCGCGGTACCGCCGCCGGAAGGAGGCCCTCTCCGACGCGCCCTCGGCGGGCATCCGCCGGCCCGGACCCTTCTCGTCCCGATGGTGATCCGCGACCGGATCGCCGGCGTCCTTTGCGCCGACGAGCTGCCGGGCGAGGAAGGGCGCCTGAACGAGGCCGCCCTCGAGGTCCTCACGTTCGTCACCGGCCTCTCCGTCGACCTCCTCGCGGCGCGCAAGAAGATCCCTTCTCCGGCGTTGACGCCCCGCGGTGAAGACATCCTCATCTTCCGCTCCGCCGCTGCCGCCGTCGAACCGGTGGCCGAGTCGGCCGGTTTCGCTGTCGACGACAAACCCGTCGCCGCGCCCGCGGTGCAGGACCGCCCCCGCCCCCGGCGCCGCCCGCCCCCGCCGCGTCCATCGCCGTCCCTCCGATCGTTCCTCCGCCGGACCGGCCGCCCCTCTCGGCAGCCCTCCCCGTTCCTCCCGAAGCCGTCGGCCGCTCGCTGTTCGACCAGACCGACCCGAACGGCGCGCGAAAGATCCGCCGGATCACGGACGCCGGAGAAGCGCTCCGGGCTCTCGAGGAATCGGCCAGCGCGAAGAAGAAGGGCGAGCCGTCGAGCCTCTCCGGGGTCGACCTCCTGACGGCGTCCGGCGTCCGGACGGCCGCCGCCCTCGGCCTGCAGTCGATGCCACGTCCGGCGACCGCGCCGCCGACACCCACGCCCCTTCCCCGCGCCCACCCGACGCCCACGCCGGAAGCGCCTCCCGAGCCGCCGGCCGGCCGCGGCGACCTGACGATGGCCTTCGATCAGATCAAGACCGCCTTCCCGGCGCCGCCGCCGCCCCCGCCTGTTCCTCCGGTCCACGCACCGGCGCCCCCCCCGGCGGCCCCGGTCGCGGCTCCGGCGCCCGCCGCGGTTCTCGAAGGACCGGCTTCGCCCGCTTCCCCGGTCGCGCCGCCACCCGGCTTCGTCCCGCGCGCCCGCTCGCTCAGGGGCGGCGACGACCCGCAAAGGGCCATCGACGACGCCCGGCGCATCGCCCGTCTCCTCGTCTCGGAGATCAAGCTCTACAACGAGCGCAAGGTCGCCGAGGGGCGCGCCGCGGGCGACCTCTACGTCCGGCTGAAGGACGACATCGAGCGGAGCCGGCAGGTCTACGCGGAGAGGACCCCGGAGCACGTCCGCGCCACGGTGGACTTCTTCCACGAAGAGCTCGTCCGGATCCTCGCCGAGGGGAAGCCGGAAGCGCTCGGTCCGGTTCCCTCCTGACCTTCCTTCGGCTCGTCTTCGTCCTCCTCGCCGCGGCCCTCACGGCCCGCGGTGCGGCGGGTGCTCCGCCAACCCCGGAGGAGTCCCTCGCGAGGGCACGTCGCGAGGCGCGGGAGGGGATGCCGGATCCCTTCGCCCGCTTCGCAGGTACGCGCCTCTTCGCTCTCCGCGCCTCCGTGGCCCGAGCGGTGGTCGCCGCGGAAGCGGGGACGGCCGCGCCTCCCCGGGCCGTTCCCGATGCCACCGGGCTCGGCCTCCCCGACCTCGGCTCGTGGCTCGTGCTCGACGCGGAGGCGAGGCGGGTCCGGCCGGGCGACTCGAGCGGAACCCTGCTCACCCGCCTCCTCGACTTTGCGCGGGACGCCCGTTTCGAACCCCTGGCACGCACCGCTCTCCTCTCCGCTTCCCGGCTCGCCCGGACGCCCGTCGAGAAGAGGACCGTCCGGCTGGCCTGGGACGCGTGGACGACCCGTTCTCCCGGCACGGAGCGAGCTCGCATCGCGTTCGCGCTCGGCTCGAGCCGGTCGGCCGGGACGCACGCGGAGGCGAAGGAACGGATGACGCTCCTCGTCCGCGACCTGCCGGGCGCCGCCGAGTCGGCCCCCGACCTGTTCGAGACCCCCGACCGGGCGTTGCTGTGGGAGACCGTCACGCGAGGAAGCCCCGAGCTGCGGCTCCTTCGGGCGTCCGCCCTTGGCGCCCGACTTCCGTCCGCGGCTGCCGAGCTGGCTCTCCCGCTCGCGAAGATTCCCGGTACCCGCCTCGAGGCTGCAACCCTTCTCCTCGCCGGGGGGCACGCGAAGGCGGCGCGGGACGCACTGGTGAGGCCGCCCGCCCTCTCCGGACGCAACGAGGGTGATCGGCTGCGGATAGAGGTCCTTCTCCTGGCGGCCGAGCTGCGACTCCTCGGCGAGCCCTCGTCTCGTCCGTCGACTCGCCGCGGGAGGGGCTCCCGCACACCTTCCCGCCCGCCCGCCGCTCCGGGGACCCCGCGCCCCAGCCCGCCGGAAACGACCGTCACGGCCTTCGCGGCGCTCGGGGCCCGCGCCGACGCGCTCCTCGCCCGTGAGCTCGACCCGTCGGACAGGCGACGCCTCCTGACGGAAGCGGTCCGCGCCGCGGCCCGCTTCGACCTCGGCGACGAGGAGCTCCGGCTCCTGCCGGAGCTCCTGGCCATCGACCCCTCGACGACCCTCGGCGCAGAGGAGCTCTTCCGCTCCGCCTTCCTTCGCACCCTCTCGCGTTCCCCCGAGGCGTTGCGCGCTTCGGCCGCCGCCTTCCAGCGACAGGCGTCTCTCTATGGCGACGTCGGCGTCCGCCGGAGGGCCACCTACTGGGCCGCCCGCGCCCTCGAGGCGCTGGGACGGGACGTCGCCGCGCGCGCCCTCTACGCCTCCCTCGTCACGACCGCCGTTCCGGACCTCTACGCCCGCTGGGCCGGCGGGCGGCTCGGTGTTCCCGTGTCGGCCGCACTCCTCCTCGACGACACGCCGCCGTCCTCCACCTTCTCGGACGACACCCGTCCCCTCCCGTCGCGAGAGCTCCTCGCCGTCGGGCTCGCCTCTCTCGCGGAAGACGCCGCCGAGACGGAGAGCTCGTCCGACCCGTTCTTCCTCGCCGCCTGCGCGGCCGAGCGGACCGAGTTCCGCCGCGCGACGGGGCTGCTGAAAGCGCGCTGGCCGGAGCTCGGGACGCCGGACGAGGGGGCCGTGCCCCTGGCGGTCCGGCGCGCCTTCTACCCGTTCCGGCAGGAAGCGCTCATCGTCCGCGAGGCGGCGGCGAACGGCCTCCCGCCCGCCCTCGTCTACGGCGTCATCCGACAGGAGAGCCTCTTCCAGACGACGGCCCGTTCCGGCGCCGGAGCCACCGGCCTGATGCAGGTGATGCCGGGCACGGGGCGCTACCTCCTCCGAAAGGAGAACAAGCGCGGCCGGCCGGACCTGAAGGACCCCGAGGTGAACGTGAAGCTCGGGGCGCGCTATCTCGCGATGATGCTGCGCGAGTTCGACGGCGACCGGATCGCCGCTCTCGCCGGCTACAACGCCGGGCCCGGGCGGCCGAAACGCTGGAGACGGCAGGCGCCCGGCCTCGCCGCCGACGAGTTTCTCGAGGCGATGCCGCTCTTCGAGCCCCGCGACTACGTGAAGAGGGTCCTCTTCTTCGAGGCGGCGTACGCCGTCCTCCACGGCGTGCCGGTGGAGCCCCTCCCGCTCGAGGCGAGCCCGGTCAGCGAGCGGCCCTGATCGTCGCGAACGCCGCGAGCGCCTTCGCCCGCGCCGCCGCGTGGTCGACGATCGGGGCGGGGTAGCCCGGCGGCGGAGTCGACGCCCGCCACGGCGCGTGGAGATCTCCGCCCGCGCTCTTCCACGACGCGATCTCGGGGACCCAGCGCTTCACGTACGTCCCGTCCGGGTCGAACCGCTCTCCCTGCAGGACGGGGTTGAAGATCCGGAAGAAGGGCTGGGCGTCGGTGCCGCAGCCGGCGGACCACTGCCAGCCTCCGTTGTTCGAGGCGGGGTCGCCGTCGGCGAGGCTCGCCCGGAAGTGGGCCTCGCCACGGCGCCAGTCGACGAGGAGGTGCTTCGTGAGAAACGAGGCGACGACCATCCGGACGCGGTTGTGCATCCACCCCTCGTGCGCGAGCTGCCGCATCCCCGCGTCGACGATCGGGTAGCCGGTGCGCCCGTCGCGCCAGGCCGCGAAGCGCGCGTCGGCCAGCTCTCCCGTGATCCAGGGGAAGCGCTCGAACTCCGGCCGGAAGCTCTCGGTCAGGACCCGGGGGAACGTCGCGAGGATCGAGGCGTAGAACTCCCGCCACGCCAGCTCGCCGACGAAGACTTCGATCGACCTGCGGCCGGCCTCGTCGGCCTCCCTCCACCCGGACCTCGCCTCCGCGAGGAGGCTGCGGATACCGACCGTTCCGAATCGCAGGTGCGGCGAGAGGCGGGACGTGCCGTCCACGCCGGGGAGATCTCGCGCCTGGGCGTAGCGGTGGAGCGCGCTCGCGCGGAACGCGCCCCGGAGCCTCCGGCCCTCTCGCTCGCCGCCCCGCGGGTTCGCGGGCGCACCCTCCACGCGAAAGCCGGCGGGCCGCGACATCGGGATCGAGGGAAAACGGACATCGAGGACGGCGGGCGGCGTGGCGACTCGCGGCGGCGCGGGAACGGGAAGCGCCTTGTCCGCCTCGCGCCAGCGGCGCGCGTAGGGCGTGTAGACGGTGAAGGGCTTGCCGGCCTCGGTCCGGAGCGAGCCCGGAAGGACGAGGTGGAGGTCGGGGAGAAGCCTCAGCTTCGTCCCCTGCGCGGCGAGGGCCGCCTCCGCCTCGCGCGCGAGCTCCGTCCCGTGCGGCTCGTGATCGAGGTGCGAGTAGACGGCGTCGGCGTCCGTCTCGCGGGCGAGCGCGGCGAGCGCGTCGCCCGCCGGTCCTTTCCGGAAGAGGAGCCGGGAGCCCTTCGCAGCCAGGTCCGACGCCAGCTCGCCGAGGCTCTCCGAGAGAAACCGCAGCCGGGGCGGGGAGAAGTCCTCCGTCAGGTAGTGGTCGTCGAGAACGAAGACGGGGACGACTCCGTCGTGCGCCCGGAGAGCCGCGTCGAGCGGGAGGTTGTCGTCGAGGCGGAGGTTCCTGCGGAACCAGACGATGGCCGGGCCCATGCGGCCCGTCTACGCCGGCGACGCCCCGCGGGACTTCCCCTCGCGCGCCTGGCACTCGGCGCAGACGCCGCGGATCTGGTGCGAGTGCGTCGTGGCGGCGAAGCCGTACTTGCGGCAGACCGCGTCCTGCAGCTCCTCGATGCGCGCCTCCACGAACTCGATGACGCCGCCGCAGGAGGTGCAGACGAGGTGATCGTGGTGCTCGCCGATGAGGAGCCGCTCGTAGCGGTACTTCTCGTCGTTCAGGCGAACCCGCGAAACGAGTCCGCAGTCGTAGAGGAGGTCGAGCGTCCGGTAGACCGTCGCCCGGCTGACCTTCTTCCCCTTCCCCCGCAGGCGCACGACGAGGTCGTCGGCGTCGAAGTGGTGATGGGTGGCGAAGATCTCCTCGAAGAGAGCGGTCCGCTCGCGGGTCGTCTTGAGCCCGCGCCGCCTCAGGAAATCGGCGAAAAGTCGGCGTTCGTCGACGGCTTCCGTCATGGTGGAGACGATATCGCAACTGTCGGCCCGGCGGGGAGCTCCCCGTCGTCCGTGCGTTCTGGCCCCTCCCCCGGCCGCGGGGTAGCCTTCCGGCGCCTGGCGGAGGAACCGATGAAGTCGTACCGGAAAGAGCTCACCTTCCACCTCCCGAAGCGGATCGGCTTCGTGAACGTCACCCCGGACGTCGAGTCCGCCGTCCGCGAGAGCGGCGTCAGCGAAGGGCTCTGCCTCGTCAACCCGATGCACATCACCGCCTCGGTCTTCGTGAACGACGACGAGCGGGGCCTCCTCGCCGACTTCGAGCGCTTCTTCGAGACGCTCGTGCCGCACGAGCCGGTCCGCTCGTGGCGGCACAACGACACCGGCGAGGAGAACGCCGACGCGCACGTGAAGAGACAGCTGATGGGCCGCGAGGCCGTTCTCGCGATCACCGCGGGACGGCTCGACCTCGGGCCCTGGGAGCAGGTCTTCTACGGCGAGTGGGACGGGCGGCGGTCGAAGCGGGTCCTCGTCAAGATCATCGGCGAGTGAGCCGGGGCGGCCTTCAGGCCGCCCCCTCCGCGTCCCACCCCTCCACCGTCAGCCCCATCGAGATGAGCGACTCGGCGAGGCGCCGGGCCGACGCCTCGTCCATCCCCGGCGTCTCGAGGTAGCGCGCCGTGACGCTCTCCTCCCTCTGCGAGTCCCTGACCGGGACGCCGGCGGCGCGCTTGGCGGCGGCCACCCGGCGGCAGAGCTCGAGGCGCCGCACGACGAGGCGGCCGATCTGGCGGTCCACCGCGTCGATCGCCGTCCTCACCCGCTCGATCGAAGGCGTCGCTCCCGGCAGGAGGCCGAAGTCGTCGCAGAGCCGCTCGAGGTCCTCCGGAAGGAGAGCCTGCGGGCCGTCGCACCAGGCCGACTCGGGGGCGTCGTGGACCTCGACGATCAGGCCGTCGACGCCGGCGCCCCAGGCGGCGCGGGCCAGACCCGGCACGAGCTCCCGTCGGCCGGACGCGTGGGACGGGTCGGCCAGGAGCGGCAGGTGCGTCAGCTGGCGGGCCGCGAGCAGGCCGCCGAGATCGAGCGTCCCGCGCGTCGAGTTCTCGAACGTCCGGATCCCCCGTTCGCAGAGCATCACTCCTTCGCAACCGGCGTCGAGGAGGTACTCGGCGGACGAGAGCCACTCGTCGACCGTCGTTCCGAATCCGCGCTTGAGAAGAACCGGCCGGAGAGCTCCCCCCGCCTCCTTCAGCAGGTCGTAGTTCTGGCAGTTGCGGGCCCCGATCTGGAGGACGTCCGCGAGCTCGGCGACCGGGCCGACCTGCGCGGGAGCCATGACCTCCGTGACGACGGGGAGCCCGACGCTGTCGCCCGCGGCCTTGAGCCAGTGGAGCGCCTGGAGGCCGTGTCCCTGGAAGGCGTAGGGGGAGGTCCGTGGCTTGAAGACGCCGCCGCGAAGGGCCGTCGCCCCGGCGCGCGCCACCGCCCGGGCGAGACGATGGACCTGCTCTTCCGATTCGACGGCGCACGGGCCCGCGATCACCGCGCGGGCTCCTCCGCCGACGCGAAAACCGCGAACGGAGACGACGGTCGGCGGGAGCAGGTCGGTCGCGCGCGGGAGCGCCTCGACCCGCGGGCGACGGGTGACGTCGGGCGGGGGCCCGAGCCAGACCGCCCCCTTCGCCTTCGACTCGCGGAGCGCGGCCGCGACCGCCGGGAGGAGGGCCTCCGGCACGACCGCAAAGGCGGGCGCGCCCGCCGCCGGGAGGACCTCGACGCCCGACTGCCGGAGGGGCGCGGCGAGCCGCTCCGTCGGGACCCGGAGGACGCGAGGGGCCGAGCCTGCCGCCGGTGGCACGGTCTGCAGGGCGAGACGCCAGAACCGCGTCCCGTTCGGCTTCAGGTCGGAGACGTCCTCGAGCAGCGGGACGAGGCCCGCCTCGAGGGCCGCTTCCTCGGAGCAGACGGCTGCCCGCCGGCCCCCCAGCGCGGCGACGCGCCCCGCGGCCTCGGCCGTGTCCTCCGCCGCGATCACGGCGGCGCCCAACCTCGCCAGGAGCCCTTCGCACTGCCTGAGGACGGGCGGCTGCGAGACGACCTCCGAGATGTCGCCGAGGGCGACGCCGCGCGGCGCCGCGAGGACGAGACGCATCGGGACCTCGACCTCGGCGAGGACCGCGACCGCCAGCCCGCCGTCGACGGCCCGCACGAGGGCCGACAGCGCCTCGTCCACCGGGCCGATGACCCGGTCCACCGCCGGCAGGAGGGCCTCGTCGACGTCTCCCGTGGCGAGCGCCTCGAGAAGGGCGTCGAACGTCTCGAGGGGCACGGGGCGGCCGCAGCGGGCGGCGGCCCGCGCGCCGAACGAGCCCTCCCGTCCCTGGAATCCGGCTCGGACGATCCGGCGCTCGCAGGCGTCTCCGGTTCTGCTGGTCTCGATCGGGGTCGTCATCGGGGCCTCCTTCGAATCGCTCCTGAAAACGAAGAAGCCCCCCTCCGCCGTCTCGGGGAGGGGGGCTTCGTTTCGATGCCCTGCGTCTGCCGTCGTAACCGGGTCGACTAGCGGCTCGCACCCCTCTCCCTCGCCGGCGTATAGACGCCGCCGAAGGAACCGATGCAAGGGGTAAACGAGAACCGCGTCACGACCCGGAGAACAGTACCGCGCCTGTCAAGAGGATCTCTTTCCGTCGTCGATGAGGATCCAGGAGAGGACGACCGATACGACCGACACGACGAGCGCGCCGAGGAACGCGGTCCAGAAGCCGTCGACGTGGAAGTCGATTCCGACGAGCTGCCCGAGGCGGGCCGTCATCAGCAGCATCACGGCGTTCAGGACGAGCGTGAAGAGGCCGAGCGTCAGGATGAGGAGGGGACACGAGAGGAGCTTCAGGAAGGGCCTCACGAGCGCGTTGAGGACGCCGAAGACGAGGGCGATGAGGAGCAGCGAGGTGACGCTTCCCGCCCGGATCCCGGGGACGAGCCAGGCCGCGGCCCCGAGGGCGAGGGCGTTGATGACGACGCGCAGGATCAGCTTCATGGGCGAGGTCTCCTTCCGCATCGGGAACGATATCCCGCAACGCCTTCGCGCGGGGCCCCGAGAACCGCGCGTACACTCGTCGCACCCCGCTGCAGCACGCTCCGGGACGAGGTGAGCCTCATGGATCGCAAGTACCGCCAGAGCGGCTACCAGGACAAAGCCCCCTCCACCCCCCGCGGCCCGTCGGGACCTTTCGACGATCGCCCGGCGCGCCTCGAAGGGGCCCCGCGCGGCCGGAGCGCGGGCCGCCCGAGCGTGGAGGTCTTCCGCTGCCGCGGCTGCGGCGAGAAGAACGACCCGGCAGTGGCCCCGGCGGCCGTCTGCGCGAAGTGCAAGACCCCGCTCCACGCCTGCGCCCAGTGCCGGCACTTCGACGGCGGGGCCCAGTTCCAGTGCCGGCAGCCGATCCCGACACCCATCTCCGCCAAGTCGCGCGCCAACGAGTGCACCTTCTACGAGCCTGCCGTGACGCTCGACCTGACGGGGCGCAAGGCGACCGACACGCCGGACCAGGCCCGCTCCGCCTTCGACAAGCTCTTCGGCAAGAAGTAGCCGCACCGCAGGCGCGGCTTTGAGGCCGCGCCGTGATTCACGACGATCCCGGATACTCTGCCGCGGCCGAAGGCCGCCTCCCTACCGCGGCGGAGGGTCCGGGGACCCGGACGCCACGAGACCCGCCGGCCGAGGCCCTCCACCGCCGCGGGGGGTGGCCCCGGGACCCGGGCGGACCCGGGTTCCCCAGCATCATTTCAGCTGCAGCCGCTCGTCTCGCCGCAGTTGAGGCACTTGTAGCAGGCGCCGTTCCTCACCATGAGGTGGCCGCACTGGTGGCAGCTCGGGGCGTCGGCGCTGTTCTCGAAGGTCTGCGCCTGGACGGCATGTCCCGCGGGGCGCTGCGGCGGTTCGACGTGGGCCCACGGCCCGCCGTTGCCGTTCCCGTTCTCCTCCCTCGAGATCACTCCCGCCCGGGCCCTCAGGTCGGCCGTCAGGAAGCGCGAGGCGAGGTAGCGGAAGATGTAGTCGACGAGGCTCTTGGCGATCGGGATCTCCGGGTTCTTCGTGTAGCCCGTCGGCTCGAAGCGCATGTGGCTGAACTTCTCCACGAGCGCCTCCAGCGGCACGCCGTACTGGAGCGTCAGCGAGATCGCCGTCGCGAAGGCGTCCATGAGGCCGGAGATCGTCGAGCCCTCCTTGGCCATCGTCAGGAAGATCTCGCCCGGCGTGCCGTCGTCGTAGAGGCCGACGGTGATGTACCCCTCGTGCCCGCCCACGGAGAACTTGTGGGTCAGGGCGCGGCGCTCGTCGGGCAGCTTCTTGCGGCGGGGGGCGGACGTGTGGACCGGCGCAGGGGCCGCAACCGCGACGGCCGAGCCCACGCCCCGCGTCCCCTTGACGCCGTCGTCGCTCTTGCTCGCCGCCGTGTTGAGCGGCTGGGTCTTCTTGCAGCCGTCGCGGTAGACGGCGATCGCCTTCAGGCCGAGCTTCCAGCCCTCGAGGTAGACGTTCGAGATGTCCTCGACGGTGGCGTCGGGCGGGAGGTTCACGGTCTTCGAGATGGCCCCGGAGAGGAACGGCTGGACGGCGGCCATCATCCGCACGTGCCCCATCGCGTCGATGGAGCGCGTCCCGCCGACGGCCTTGAAGGCGCAGTCGAAGACGGGGAGGTGCGCGGGCTCGAGGCCCGGCGCCCCTTCGATCGTCCCCTTCTCGTCGACGTACGCGACGATCGCGTTCACCTGCGCTTCCGAGTAGCCGAGGCGCTGGAGCGCGTGCGGGACGGTGTTGTTGACGATCTTGATCGTCCCGCCGCCGACGAGCTTCTTGTACTTGACGAGGGCGAGGTCGGGCTCCACGCCCGTGGTGTCGCAGTCCATCATGAAGCCGATGGTCCCGGTCGGGGCGAGGACCGTCGACTGGGCGTTGCGGAAACCGTGCTGCCGGCCCGACTCGAGCGTCAGGTCCCAGACGCCGAGCTGCGCCTCGTAGAGCTCCTTCGGGACGCCCGCGCGCGGGATCCGGGCCGCCGCGTCGCGGTGCATCCCCATGACGCCGAGGAAGGCGTCGCGGTTCGGCTCGTACATCCGGAAGGTCCCGATCTCCGACGCGATGCGCGAGGAGGTGAGGCAGGCCTGCCCGTGCATGAGGCTCGTGACGGCGGCGGCCCAGGCGCGCCCGTCGTCGCCGTCGTAGGGGAGGCCGTTGTACATGAGGAGCGCGCCGAGGTTCGCGTAGCCGAGGCCGATCGGACGGAAGTCGTGCGAGTTCTTCTCGATGGCGGGCGTCGGGTAGGACGCTTCGCTGACGAGCATCTCCTGCGCGGCGAAGACGACGTCGACGGCGTGGCGGAAACGTTCCACGTCGAAACCGCCGTCCTCCTTCGCGAACTTCATCAGGTTCAGCGACGCGAGGTTGCACGCGGAGTCGTCGACGAACATGTACTCCGAGCAGGGGTTGCTGGCATTGATCCGGTGCGTCGCCTTGCACGGGTTCCAGCGGTTGATCGTCGTGTCGTACTGGATTCCCGGGTCGCCGCAGATCCAGGCGGCCTCCGACATGCGGCGGAGGACCGACTTCGCGTCGTGGCGGGTGAGCGGCTCCCCCGTCGTCACGGCGTGGCAGGCGTACTCCCGCCCGGCTTCCACGGCCTGCATGAACTCGTCCGTGACGCGGACGGTGTGGTTCGCGTTCTGGAAGAGGACGTTGTTGTAGACCTCGCCGCCGAAGGAGCCGTCCCAGCCCGCCTCGATGAGGTCCCAGGCCTTCCGCTCCTCCTTCGCCTTGCAGTCGATGAACTCGAGGACGTCGGGGTGGTCGACGTTCAGGATGACCATCTTCGCGGCGCGGCGCGTCTTGCCGCCCGACTTGATGGCGCCGGCGAAGCTGTCGAAACCCTTCATGAACGAGACGGGGCCCGAGGCGATGCCGCCGGAGGAGAGGCACTCGGTCGAGGACCGCAGCGACGAGAGGTTCGAGCCGGTCCCGGAGCCGAACTTGAAGAGCATCCCCTCGGTCTTGGCGAGGTCGAGGATCGAGCCCATCGAATCGCCGACGGCGTTGATGAAGCAGGCCGAGGCCTGCGGCTTCTCCTCGACGCCGACGTTGAACCAGACGGGGGAGTTGAAGCTCGCCGCCTGGTTCACGAGGATCGCCGTCAGCTCGTCCCGGAACGCGTCCCGGTCCGCCGCGGTCCGGAAATATCCCCCTTTCGAGCCGAAGCCCGTGATCGTCTCGACGACCCGCCCGATGAGCTGCCTCACGGAACGCTCCCGCTCGGGCGTGCCGGCCCTCCCGCTGAAGTACTTCTGCGTGACGATGTTCGTCGCGGTCATCGACCAGAACTTCGGCACCTCGACGTCCTTCTGCTCGAAGAAGACCTTGCCCTTGTCGTTCGTGATCGCGGCGGTCCGGAGCTCCCAGTCGATCGCGTCGAAGGGGTGTGTCACGCCGTCGCTGAAGAGGCGGCGGAAGGTGAGGCCGCGCAGCCCGGCCCGGGTGGCGACAGGCTCGGACCCGTCTTGTGTGGATGTCTGGGCGGCGGAGCGATCGGCAGAAGCGGTCACGGCAGACCCCCTTGTGGAATTCCGAAATGTGGGATGAGGAATTCTATGAGAACGCGAGGTCCGAACGCAACATATCGTGGGTGTTGTAGTAAGGACCACTAGATTTTGTGAGGGTGCCTAGGTACTGGTCCGGATTTTGCTGCGCGGGGCCTGAAGGCGCGTTGACGAGCGGCGCGAGGAGGAGCGACAATAAAAGGTTCGTGGCTCCATGCCGTCCCTGCGGCGGAGTCGCGAGGAGGAACCGATGGCGTCCACGACTCTCAACACCGCCACCGTCTCCGTCCAGGAGACGTTCGCTCTCAGCCTCACGGACCGTGCCGTCGACAAGGTCAAGGACTTCGCCGCCAAGATGCCCGACGCGGGCGGCAAGGCTCTCCGGGTCTTCGTCCAGGCCGGCGGCTGCTCCGGCTTCCAGTACGGCTTCACCTTCGACGACGCCAAGGAGACGGACCACGTCCTCGCCGTCAGCGGGATCCAGGTCCTCGTCGACAAGACGAGCGCGATGAAGCTGAACGGCGCCACCGTCGACTGGATCGAGGACTTCCGGGGCGCAGGGTTCTCCGTCGAGAACCCGAACGCCACGGGCGGCGGCTGCGGCTGCGGCAAGAGCTTCGCCTGACACGGATCGCCCCGAGCGAAGCCGACGGCCCCCGACCGGGGGCCGTCGCCGTCTCCGGGGTCCCCGCGAAGCCACCAGAGTGAGCCGGCGTCTCTCCCCCCTCGCCGTCGTCTTCCTGACGGTCTTCATCGACCTCGTCGGGTTCGGCATCGTCATCCCGCTCGTCCCGCTCTACGCCGAGGCCTACAAGCCGACGCCGCTCGCCTTCGGGATCCTGATGGCGAGCTTCTCGGCGATGCAGTTCCTCTTCGCACCGCTCCTCGGACGGCTCTCGGACCGGATCGGGAGGCGCCCCGTTCTCCTCTTCTCCCTGTTCGGCAGCTTCCTCAGCTATCTCCTCTTCGCGTTCGCCGGTTCCTTCGCCGCTCTCCTCGCCTCGCGGACCCTGGCCGGGATCATGGGGGCCAACATCGGCACGGCGCAGGCGGTCATCGCCGACGTGACGCCCCAGGGCGATCGCGCGCGCGGGATGGGCCTCGTCGGAATGGCGTTCGGCCTCGGCTTCGTCTTCGGCCCCGCCATCGGCGGATTCGCCGTGAAGGTGAGCCCCACGCTTCCCGGCCTCGTCGCGGCGGGACTCTCGCTCGTCGCCTTCACGTGGGCTTTCTTCGGCCTGCCCGAGACGCGCCCCGCGAGCGCCGCCGCCCGGCCGACCCGACGCTACTTTCCCCTGCGCTCCGCGATCGCCGGCTTCCGCCGCCCCGTCGTCGGGGCGCTCCTCCTCATCACGCTGCTGAACACGACGGCCTTCTCGAACTTCGAGGCGACCTTCGCGCAGTTCGCGCGGAGCCGCTTCGGGCACGACCCGTCGACGGTCTCCTGGCTCTTCGTCCTGATCGGGGTGACGGCGGCCATCGTCCAGGGGGGCCTGATCCGGCGCCTCGTTCCGCTCCTCGGAGAGGCGCGGCTCATCGGTATCGGGACGACGCTCCTCGCCCTCTCCTTCGCCGGGCTCGTCGTCGTGCCGGGACACGCCGGGCTGATCGCGCTCGTCGTGACGACCGCCGCGGGGAGCGGCCTGGTGAACCCCTCGCTCGCCGGACTCCTCTCCCGCTCGACGGACGCCGCCGAGCAGGGGGAGATCCTCGGTGCCGCCCAGTCCCTCTCCTCGCTCGGGCGGATCCTCGGCCCGTTCTGGGGCGAGCACGTCTGGTTCAAGTGGGGCGCCGCCGGTCCTTACGGAACGGGTGCGCTCCTCGAGGTCGCCGCCGTCGTCGTCGTCCTCGTCGGCCTGCGGGCCGTCGCGTCGCCGGCGCGGAGCGCGTCGTGACGCGGACGCCCGCGATCCTCCTCCGGCGCGACTGCCCCGCGGTGAGGGTCCCGAGCGGCGAAGGCGCCGTGCTCCCCGAGGGAATCGCCGTCTACCTCGTCCAGTCGCTCGGCGGCTCGTTCACCGTGCAGGCCCCGACGGTGGGCGGACTCTTCCGGATCGCCGCCGAAGACGCCGACGCCCTCGGCCTCGACGCTCCCGCCTCCGTGGAGCCGGCTCCGGCCGCGAAGGGGCCCGCGAGCGAGGACGACGTCTGGCGGGCGCTGAAGCAGTGCTACGACCCGGAGATCCCGGTGAACATCGTCGACCTGGGCCTCGTCTACGACCTGACCCTGTCTTCGATCTCTCCGCGGGGCGGCTCCTCCGCGCAAGGGCCCGGGGCCCACGTCACCGTGAAGATGACGCTGACGGCTCCCGGCTGCGGCATGGGCCCGGCGATCGCGGCCGACGCTCGCGGACGGATCCTCGCGCTCCCCGGGGTCGCGTCGGCGGATGTCCAGCTCGTCTGGGATCCGCCCTGGAGCGCGGACATGACGACCCCCGAGGGACGCCGGATCCTGGGGGTGTGACCCCTCCTCAGGGCGCCTTCGGGAGCGTCAGGATGAAGCGGGTCCCCTTGTCTCCGAGCGACTCGCAGCGGATCGCGCCCCCCATCTGCTTCAGGAGCGCGGCGGTCTCCGGAAGCCCGAGGCCGTTCTTCTCCGGGTCTCGCGCCTGGAACGACGGCAGGAAGATCTTCTCCTGGTCGGCAGCGGGAACCGGCAGGCCGTTGTTCGTGAAGACGAGCGCGACGTAGGGGTCCTTCACGAACGCCTCGACGACGACGAGGCGCTTCGTTCCCACGCTCGCGTCGGGGTCGCCCTCGTCGAACCGGCGGACGATCGCCTTGCGTGCGTTCCGCAGCAGGTTCACGAAGATCTCGGTCATCCGTGGCGCGTCGGCGAGCACCCGGGGCGCGGGCTCGTCCATGTCGTTGCGGACGCGGACCTTCGCCCCCTTCAGCACCCTCCCGAGCAGCTTCTGTGCACGCTCGAGGACCTCGGAGGGGTCGACGGGCTCGAGCTTGAGCGGCGCGGAGGCGGCGAAACGTTCCAGCTCGGCGACGACCTCGGAGAGGCGCAGGAGGCCCGACAGGGCATCGGCGATCTTGACCCGGATCGCCTCCCGCTCCGCCGGGGTCTCGTCGCCGCCCGACGAGAGGACCCGCTGCACGGCGACGAGAGCTTCCGTGAGGCGGACGAGGAGCGGGCTCACCTCGCGTCCGAGCTCCACCCCGAGCTCGGCGATCGCCTCCTGCTTGCCGCTGTGGACCTGGACCTCGAGAGCCGCCGGGTTCACGCCCGCCTCGCGGACCGTCCAGACGACCTGGACCAGCTTCCGGTCGGCGCCGAACCGGCCTGCGGCCGAGACGCGAACGGCCACGGCCCCGGCCGGGTTCGCCGCGTTGAGAGAGACTTCCCGGGTCGGACGCGCCCGGAACGCGTCCTCGAGGAGGCCCGCGAGCTGGCCCCGCTCGACCGCCTCGAAGAGCTCGATGACCCGGCGTCCCTCGAGGGTCTTTCCTTCGGCCCCGAAGAGCCTCCTCGCCATCGCGTTCGCGCTCCTCACGAGGCCGGAGGCGTCGGAGAGGACGATGCCGAGCGGAAGAGCCTCGGCAAGGCTCGGCCCGGAGACTCCCGGTGGCAGGGGAGTGGGCGTCTCGATCGGCCCGTTCGACTCCGCGGTCGCAGGGGCCGACATCGGCCTGGCGGGCGAGACGGGAGGGGTTGCTGGTGGCGCCGGGGCCCGCCCGGCGGGCGCCTGCTGGGGCACCTTCAGGGCGGGGAAGGCCATCGAAAGACGTGCACGCAGCTTCTCGTCGGTCACTTCCCCTTCGCCGCGCAGCGCGCGGTCGAGAAGGGAGTCGAGGTCATCGTCGAGATTCGGGGTGCGTGCCACCGGATCCGTATTCTCACCCGAACTGCGGTGCTAGAGTCGAGCCGGATGCGCGATGTCCGTCTTCCCGAGTTCCCGTGCGTCGTCCCGGTCGAGGTCCGGTTCCGCGACCTCGACGCGATGGGACACGTGAACAACGCGGTCTACCTCACGTTCTTCGAGCAGGCCCGCCTCGCGTTCTGGCTCGCCCTCCACCCCGGCGGAGCTCCGGGCGAGGCGATCGACGTGGCGAGGATCGGGTTCGTCCTGGCCCGGGCCGAGTGCGACTACGCCTCGCCCGTGCGCCTCGGCGAACGGCTCCTCGTCGGATGCCGCGCGGGGGACTTCGGCGCCTCGTCGTTCGTCTTCGACTACCGGATCGTCGCGGCCGGGGGATCGGTCGATGCCGAGGTCCGCCTCGTGGCGTCAGGCCGGACCGTCCAGGTCACGTGGGACTGGGCGTCAGGAACGAAGGTCCCCGTCCCGGAAGAGCTGAAGAAGCGGATCGAGGTGTTTCAGGCCTCCCCGCCCAGGGGTCCCCAGCGTTCCGCCCACGCGACTACTGGATCCTGACGCGTCCCGAGAATCCCTCGTCGTACCCGTGGTAGTAGTCGAGCGCTTCTTCGGGCCAACGCCAGCACCAGTAGCCGTCGCCGGAGTCGAAGTCGACGAGCCAGGGCCCCTTGACCTCGATCCCGAGCTCGTTCATCTCACGAGCCCACGCCTCCAGGATCCCCCTGGCCTCGGGGTCGTCCGGCCCGACTCCGCTTTCTCCGAGACCTTCGATCTTCGAGAGGGCACGCCGCGTCCGCTCCCGCACCGAGGGGAGGAGCTTGCGGGCCTCCTCGAACGTGAACGTCCTTTTCACCACGGGATCGTAACCCGGAGTCGGACGCGTTGATCCCGGCTCTCCTGGCCTACGGCGCCGCCGTCCTGCTGGTCGGGCTCTTCGCCGCACGCCGCGCCTCGCGGTCCGCCGAGGCGTTCCTCCTCGGGGACCGCTCGTTCGGCCTCCTCGCCACCTGGGCCGCCCTCACCTCCACGACGATCGGCGGCTCGACGACGCTCGTCCTGGCCGCCCTCGTGGCCTCTCGCGGCGTTCCCGGCTTCTGGCTCGACCTCGCGGGGGCGCTCGGTCTCCTGGCCCTCGGGCTCTTCCTGGCCCGCAAGGTCCGTGAAACGGGAGAGGTGACCCTCGCCGCCGTCGTCGGACGCTTCTACGGCGAGCGCGTGCGGAAGATCGCCGCGTTCCTCGTCGTGCTCGCCGAGATCGTCTGGTTCGCCCTCCTCGCGCAGGCGACCGAGACCGTCGTCACCGCGCTGACCGACTGGGACGCCACCGCGGTCCTCGTCGCCACCGCCGCGCTCTTCGTCGCCTACACGAGCCTCGGGGGGCAGCGTGCCGTCGTGAGGACCGACGTCCTTCAGCTCGGGTTGATGCTGGTGGGCATCGTCGGCGTCGCCCTTCCTCTCGCGCTCGCGTCGCTGGCGCGGACGGGCTGGCCGCAGGAGCTCCTCGTCTTCCCCGTCGGGCCCCGCTTCGGCTGGGCCGACGCCGGCGCGCTCCTCGTCCTCGTCGGCCTGCCTCACGCGGTCGGGAGCGACGTGTGGGCCAAGCTCCTCTCGGCCCGGGACGCGGCGACGGCTCGCCGCGCCGCCTTCGGCGCGGCGGCCGCCAAGCTCGGATTCGGGGCCGCGGTGACGGTCGTCGCGCTCGCCGGCGTCGCCCTCGGAGTCGGCGGTCCGCCGCAGGCGCTGTTCCCGGCCACCGTCCACGAGCTGGCGGGGCCGCTCCTCTCGCCGCTTCTCCTCGTCGCGCTCGTGGCGACGATGCAGTCGTCCGCCGACTCGGTTCTCCTCTCGGCCGCCGCGGCGACCTCCCACGACCTGCTCGGCGGAGCCCCGGCCCGCACGTCCCGCCTCCTCGTCGTCGCCTATGGCGCGCTCGGGCTCGCCGTCGCGCTCGCGATGCGCGACGTCCTCGAGACCTTCCGCCTCGGCTACACGATCTTCGCGTCGGGGCTGATTCTCCCGACCCTCGTCGCCTTCGCGCCCCGAGTCCGCGTCCGCCCCGCCGTGGCGGGGGCCGCGATGCTCCTCGGAGGGGCCGCGGCCGTCGCCGCGAGGCTTTCCGGATGGGGACCCGACCCGGTCCTCACCGGGACCGCCGTGAACGCCTTCGTCCTCCTGACCGGCTTGGAGCTCCGAAAAGGCGGGGGCCGCGCGTTCAGCCGAGACCGCTGAGCCGGAGGGCCGCCGCCACGACGGCGCCGCGAGCGGCCGCGTCCGGAAGCGGAGGCGGCGCGGGCGCGGCTCCGCCGTCCCCGTGGGATTCGGCGGACGACGGCCGGGGAGCGGCGGCGAGGAACGTGGCGTCGACGAGCGCGATCACGGAGCGCGCGGTCTCCTCGGGCCCCGGAGCAGGACGCCCGTTCGACGGCTCGAGGACCGGGCCGAGCGCTTCGGCGAGCCAGCGGACTCTCCGGTCCGGGGTGGCTCCTTCCCTTCGCTCGGGACCCGCGAGCGTATCCAGGAGCGCGAGGCGCGCGAGGATCGGGCGCTCGCACCCGAAGGCAAACAGTCCTTCGACGAGGCGTGAGACCGCCTCGACTCCGGGCCCGGACGCGACGGCGGGCAGCGTTCCCTTGCTCGCGTCCTCGAGAACGGCCCGGTAGAGCCCTTCCTTGCTCCCGAAGTGGTAGTGAAGCGTCGCGACGTTCACGCCGGCCCGTGCGGCGATCGCCCGGGTCGTGGCGCCGACGAAGCCGCAGGCGGCGAAAGACGCCCCAGCCGCCCGCAGGATCTCCCGCCGGGTTTCTTCCGGGTTCCCGTCCCGCGGCCGTCCGACACCCTTCTTTTCCATCGCTCGCTTTCCGTACCGTCTCGGACTTCGGATTCCCCCCCAGGATGCTCCTCCCTTTCGGGGCGCTAAGATTCCTGCCGTCCCCCGGAAAGGAGCCCCACCATGAGACGCTTCCCCCTCGCCGGCCTCGCCCTCCTCCTCCTGAGCGGCCCGGCGGCTGCCGACACCCCCGCGACGACCCAGTGGATCCTCGCCACGGCAAAGGCCACCGGTCGCGGCGGAGAGGAGTTCGTCAGCTCCCTGCGGATCGTGAACCCCCTTTCCCAGGCCGCGAACGTCGACCTGACCTATCTCGCCCAGAGCCCGATCGACGGCACCTTTTCGGCGACCGGCGACAACGGGGCCGCCCCGAAGGTGCGCGTGTCGGTGGGTCCGGGGGAGACGCTGGCGATCGAGGACGTCCTCGGAACGACGTTCGCCGGCCAGGCGGCTCCCTTCGGCATCCCGGCCGGCGGCATCCGGGTCGATTCCGCCGTCCCGGTCTCGGTCCTTTCCCGGACCTTCGTCGCCAATGCCCGAAGCGCCGGCGGGGTCCCCGGGACGTTCGGCTTCTCGATTCCCGCGCAGTCGCCGGGCCAGACGGTGTCGGCGGGCGAAACGGCGTGGCTGCCCTACGTCTCCTCCTCGCCCTCCGCCTCGAGCGGCTTCCGGACGAACCTGATTCTCCTCAACACCGGCACGGCGACCACGGTCGCGCGAGTCGCGCTCCTTCGGGGCGACGGGACGCCGGCCGCCCCCCCTCGCGACTACACGCTCGGCCGCCTCTCGGCCGCCCAGCAGGGCGACGTCGGAGCCTCGTTCGGCGTCGGAGGGGCCGAGACGAATCTGCGGATCGTCGTCACCGTCAGGAGCGGCGGCCCCGTGGCGATCGGGGCGTCCCTGATCGACAACGCGATCTCCTCCATCGCCTACATCCCGCCCGTGAAGCTCGACGAGCCCGACAACGGCGCCTACGGCTGGGTCGTCACGCAGGGGGACCCGGCCCTCGCCTCGGCGGGACGGCTCGACATCCAGAACGGGGTCCCGAACTTCATGAGCGGGCTTCTCGTCGTGGGCTGCACGTCCGGCTCGTTCCTCTACAACTTCCTCGCGTACGGCGTGGACTCCGGGATCACCCCGAACACGACCTTCACGCCGCTTTCGGGAGGAGGCTGGAGCTTTGCAGGGAGTTCCCCCGATTCCGGCACCTGGTCCGGGACGGTCCTCCCCTGGGTCGACGGCTCCCTCTTCGGGTCGCTGTCGTTCACGACGCTCGCCACGGCCCGCTGCCCGACGGCGACGACGGCCTACGAGTTCGCCGGTTCGAAGGCCGTCGGCTTCGAAGCGACGCCGTGAAACCGCTCGGCCCGTTCCCCTTCGCTTCCGTCGTCCTCGCCTTCGCGGTCGCCGGGGTGGGCTGCGCCCGTCCGGCTCCGGAGACCCGCTTCCTCAATTTCGACCCCGAGAGCAGTGCCGGGGCACTGGCCTCGGGCTGGTCCGGATTCGAGAAGGCCGCATCGGGGGACACTTTCGTCTGGGCTCAGGCGCGCGAGGCGACGGTCACCGTCTCTGTCGGCGGCCCCGCCGACCGGCTCATCCGATTCCGGGTCTGGCCGTTCGGGTGGCCAGGGGCGCCGCCCCAGACGGTGGCCGTGTGGGTGAACGACGTCCGGCTCGAGGCGATGACGGTCTGGGAAGGCCCGCGGGTCTATTCGGCGGCCTCGCCTGGGCCGGCGTGGAAGAGCGGCGCGAACATCCTGCGGTTCGAGTTCGGCTGGGCCGAGGCCCCGAAGGACCGGATTCCCGGTAGCGACGACTCCCGGACGCTCGCCGCCGCTTTCGACTGGATCGAGATCCTCCCGGTCGGAGAGATCCTCCCCGCTCCCGCGGCGACGCCCCACCCCTAGGGCGCCGCCGTCCTCGAAGAAGAGAACGGGCCGGGGGGACTCTCGTCCGCCCGGCCCGCGAGGGTCTCTCTTTCGAAGGGATGGCTAGAGGATGACGCCCTTGAGCGGGATCTTGATCTCCTTCTTCGTGGGGTCGTTCGTCGACACCGTGACGAACCCGTCGAAGACCCCCTTCTTCACCTTGTCGTCGACCGAGATGATGACCTGCGCCCGGCTCTTGTCGGCCATGACGACCTCGGCCTTCACGCCCGGGACGTTCGACTCGGCCTTCGTCACCTGGAAGGCTTCGTTCTTGAGGTTGTTGTTGATGATCGTGACCGTACGCTTCACGGGATCGGCCTTCGGCTCGAAGTTGCCGAAGTTGACCGAGAGCGGCGTGATCGAGAGGGTGGGCTTGATGTAGCCGGAAACGGCGAGGCTCAGCTCGGGCTGCTTGGCGGCGCCGGTCGTCACCTTGACGTATCCGCCGAGAAGCCCTTCGGGGGCGTCGGGGGTCGTCGTGACCGTGACCTTCCACTGGTTGGCACCCTTGCCGGCGACCTTCTCGGCGTCGGCCGCCGGGACGAGCGTGGCCTTGAGGTAGCTGTTCGGAGGCTCGACCTTCGTCGGCTTGAAGTCCGCCTCGTCGGAGGAGAGGATGATCGTCGACGTCGCGGTCTCGCCGGTGAGGGCCTGGAGGCGGAAGAAGCCGACCGGGCTGGTCTCGACGAACGGCTTCACGTTCGCCATGACGAAGACCGTGATCTGGGGCTTCTCGGGATCGTCCGTCAGGATGAGCGCGGACTTGGAGATCGGGCCCTGGAAGGTCTTGGTGTCGACGTTCAGGACGATCTTGCCCTCGGCGCCCGGCTTGATCGTCTTGTCGTACTCGGGGGCCGTGCAGCCGCAGGAGGGCTTCACGTCGGTGACGTGGAGATCGGCCTTCCCTTCGTTCCTGATGATGAAGGTCGCGTGGACGACCTCCCCCTTCGGGACCGTCCCGACGTCCTTCTTCTCGTCGACGAGGACGAGCTTCGGGGCGGCCGCGGATGACGCCGCGGGCTTCGCGGCGGGAGCCGAAGCCGCCGCGGGCTTCGCGGCCTGGGCGAGGGCGGCGGCGGGTGCGAACGCGAGGAGGGCCGCCGCGAGCGCGGCGCCCGTCCGGCCGAGCGGGCCAGTGGAAGCGGAAAACGTCATCGAAAGGACCTCCTGTCGTGGCGGCGAGCCGCCGCCACACGAACCTCTGATTATAGCTGCCGCTCCCGGAGCCATCCCGGCGCGGTTGACGCTGGCGGGAGGGGGAAAGCAAACTCCGCGCCGATGTCGCGAACCTTCTACCTGATCGCCATCGGCGGGACCGCCATGACCCCTCTCGCCGCGCTCCTCGTCGAGAAGGGAGAGCGGGTCCTCGGCTCGGACCTCCCGCTCTATCCCCCGATGTCCGATCGGCTCGCCGCCCTCGGAATCGACGTCCGTCCCGGATTCGACGCCCGGAATCTCCCCACGCACGTCGACCGGGTCGTCGTCGGGAACCTGGCGGGAAAGGACAACCCCGAGCTCGTCGCGGCTCTCTCTCGCGGGCTGCCGGTCGCCTCGATGCCGGAGACCCTCCGGGCGGAGTTCCTCGCGGGGAGGCACCCGGTCGTCATCGCCGGGACCCACGGCAAGACGACGACGACGGCGCTGACGGCGTGGCTTCTCGCGGCGGCCGGGGAGGCCCCCGGCTACCTCGTCGGGGGCGAGCCCCGGAACTTCCCGTCCCCTTCGGCCATCGGCAGAGGTCCCGCGTTCGTCATCGAGGGGGACGAGTACTCCACGTCCTGGGAGGACAAGGGCCCGAAGTTCCTCCACTACGCCCCCGAGACGTTCGTCGTGACGTCGGTCGAGTTCGACCACGCCGACCTCTACGCCGATCTCGAAGCCGTGAGGGCGGCCTTCCGCGCCGGCGTCGCGCTCGTTCCGCCCGGGGGGCGGATCGTCGCCTGCGGGGACGACGCCAACGTGCGGGACGTCCTCGCTCCCGCCCGCGCGCGAGTCGTCCTCTACGGGCTCGGCGACGCCGCGGACCTCGACCTTCGCGCGGACCGGATCGAGGAAGGACCCGAGGGGACCCGCTTCATGGTCCACCCGCGGGGACGCGCCCCGTTCGCCGTTCTGTCGCCCCTCGCGGGCCGGCACAACGTCGCCAACGCCCTTGCGGCGCTTGCCTCGGGAGAGGCCTTTGGTCTTCCTGCGGAGAAGCTCGCCAGGGGCCTCGCGAGCTTCCTGGGCGTGAAGCGCCGCCTCGAGGTGCGCGCCTCCGCGGCAGGCGTCACCGTCGTCGACGACTTCGCCCACCACCCGACCGCCGTCGCCGCGACGCTCGCCGGCGCGCGGAAGCGCTGGCCGGGGCGCCGGATCTGGGGCGTCTTCGAACCCCGCTCGCTGACGGCCGGCCGGGCCGACTTCCTCGAGCCCTATTTCGCCGCGCTCCGGGAGGCCGACGCCATCGCCATCGCCACGCCGTACCACGCGGCGCGCCTCTCGCGACCCGGCGCCCCCGGCGCCCTCGACGTCCCGGCGCTCGTCGCCCGCCTCGCCGGCGAAGGGCGGGAGGCCTTCTCGGCTCCCGACCCGTCCGCTCTCGCCGAGGCCCTGCTGCCGCGCCTCGCAGAGGGCGACGTCGTCATCGTCATGTCCTCGGGTGCGTTCGGCGGCCTCTGCGGACGGCTCGTCCAGGGGCTCGCGACCCGCGAGGCGGTGTCGGCCTAGGCTTCCCGGGCTACCCGCACCGAGAGGCGCGGGAGCCCCTCGATCTCGAGCTCGAGACGCTGTCCCCCGGCGAGCGGCCCCACCCCTTCGGGCGTACCGGTGAGGAGGAGGTCGCCCGGTTCGAGCGTCATCGCCTGCGAGACCCACGAGACGAGCGTCGGGAGGTCGAAGATCATCCGCGACGTCCGCCCGTCCTGCTTCACCTCGCCGTCCAGGATCGTCCGGAGCGAGAGGTCCGAGGCGTCCAGGCCGCTCTCGACGACGGGGCCGCAGGGGCAGAACGTGTCGAAGCCCTTCGCCCGCCACCACTGGCCGTCCTTCTTCTGGAGGTCCCGGGCCGTGATGTCGAGCGCCGGCGTGACACCGAAGACGACGTCGCGATACGCCTCGGGCCCCACGCGCCGGGCGCGCCGGCCGATCACGAGGGCGAGCTCCCCCTCGAAGTCGACCCGCTCCGACTCGGGCGGCAGGAGGACGGTCCCGCCGTGGGGCAGGAATGACGTCGCCGGCTTCAGAAAAACGAGCGGCTCCACGGGGACTTCGTTGCCGAGCTCTTTCGCGTGCGCGAAATAGTTCCTCCCGATGCAGAGGATCTTCCCCCCCGGCGGCACCGGCGGGAGGAGGGTGAGCCCCTCGTACGGCCGCGGCGTGCCCGCGTCCTCGCCGCCCGCCCACGGGGCGTCGTCGAGCGGGGTGACCACGCCGCCTTCGAGCCGCCCGAAGCGGGGAAGGCCCCCGTCGTCGAACCGCAGGTACTTCACAGCGCCTCCTCTTTCAGCAGCCCCTCGAAGACGACGCGCGCGTCGCCCGTCAGCGTCACGTCGTGCGCCAGGCTTCCCTCGAGGCGGAAGCCGACGACGAGGGCGCTCCCGGAGCGCGTCGCGACCGAGACGGGGGAGAGCTGGCCCCGTTCCGCCCCCGCCACGACGGCCGAGGCCACGACGCCCGAGCCGCACGAGAGGGTCTCCGCCTCGACGCCCCGCTCGTAGGTCCGGACCGCGAGGCGGGACCCTCCGCGTACGGAGACGAAGTTGACGTTGGCCCCTTCGGGCAGGTCGGGGTGACGGCGAAGCGCCGGGCCGAGGGCCGCCACGTCGAGCGTCTCCACCTCCACGTCCCCGGCGCAGAAGACGACGAGGTGGGGAACGCCGACGGTGAGGCTCGCCGCGCGCGGCTCGACCTGGCGCCCCTCCGGGTCGAAGGTCGCCACGGAGCCGCCGAGCGCGATCGGCTCCGGGAGGCGGAGCGTCACGTTCCCGTCCGGACGGACCGTCGCGCCGATCGCCCCCCAGCCGGTGTGCGCCACGAGCTCGTCGGTGGCGAGGCCCCTCAGGACCGCGAATCGCGCCGCGCAGCGCGTTCCGTTCGCACAGAACCTCGCCGGACCGCCGTCCGCGTTGAAGTAGTCGACCCGGACTTCGGGCCTCGCTCCGGCGGCGGTCTCCTTCTCGGAGACGAACAGGACCCCGTCCGCGCCGACGCCCGTCCCGCGGCGGCAGAGCCTCCGGATCGTCTCGGCCTCGCGTCCGCCGACGGTGGCGGTGCCGGCGAATACGAGGAAATCGTTGCCGGCTCCGGCCATCTTCCAGAAGTTCCGGGCAAGGCCTCCGATCGTCGAGGTCATCATTTTTCCTCCCGCCGACTTTCGTTCCCGGACGCATCGACCGCCGTCACGCCGTAGCGCCGTCCGCGGGGCGCCCCGCCGTCCACGTACGCCGGGTCCGTCAGGCCGTCTGCCAGCCGCCGCCACGACCCTTCGCCGTCGCGTGCGTAGACGCGGTAGCCGCCGAGGTCTCGCGCCAGAGAGGGGTTCCAGATGATCCGGTTGCCGCCTTCTTCCGCGAGAACGAGAAGTCCGTCGGGAGCCTCCGGCGGAAAGACGTCGCGGGTGTCGACGAGGACCTCGTCGGCCGCCGGCCCGAGGACGGGAGGAAGGTCCGCCGTCGGCGCGCCGCGGACCGTGTAGACGAGCTTCTTTCCGGACGGGGCGCTCTCGTCGACGAACGGGGACCGGGCGATGACCCCGAGCCACTCGTCGTACGCCTCGTCGGTGGCGTCCCGCCGGTAGACGGCGTAGCCGGCGACCCTGGCCGGGGCCGTCCCGTCCGCCATCCCGGCGGGCTCCAGCCACTCGAGGCAGACGCGCCCCTCTTCCACCGTCGCGGAGAGGGCCAGCGGCTGGGAGGGCGGGACCCGAGGCACGATCGAGACGAGCGGCGAGAGGGGGGAGACCCGCTTTCGGTCTCGGGTGGCGGCGACCCCGTAGCGGAGGAAGACCCGCCCGAGCCTCTTCTCGAGATACAGCGGCAGCATCGAGTCGCGGACGACGATCTCGCTCCCGACGGTCACCTCGTCGAGGCCGGCGCGGTCGAGCTCCCGGACGATCTCGGCACGCTGCCGGAAGAGCTTCTCCTCCCGTTCCCGCGCTGCCGTTTCCTTTGCCGGCTCGGGCGCGCGGGCCTGGGGCGGCGCCGGGACGATCTCGCGGAAGACCGTCACCTTCGTCAGGTTCGTCAGCGGCGACCCCTGCACGGTCTTCGTCGGGAAGGGGAAGCGGAGGACGACGTCGCCTTCCTCCTGCGACACGCGCAGCGGCTCCGGGCGCGCGGGGATCACGAGGAGGGGCGCCTCCGGGGCGATCTTCCTCCCGCACCCCGCGGCGAGGGCGGCGGCGAGCAGGAGGAGCGGGGCGAACGCGGCGGAAGGTCAAAGGACGAAACGCGAGAGGTCGCGGCTCGCGACGAGGTCGGCCATGGCGCGCGTCACGGCCGTGTGGTCGACGACGATCCGCGCGCCGGCGGCGTCGGGGCCGGCGAAGCTGACCTCCGACAGGACCCGTTCGAGGATCGTGTGGAGGCGGCGCGCGCCGATGTTCTCCAGGCTCCGGTTCGTCTCGGCCGCCGCCTTCGCGATGTCGGCGAGGCCGTCGTCGGCGAAGACGAGCTCGATCCCCTCCGTCGAGAGGAGCGCCTGCGCCTGCTTCGGGAGGGAGTACTCCGGCTCGGTCAGGATCCGGAGGAAGTCGGCCTCGGTGAGCGCGTCGAGCTCGACGCGGATCGGGAAGCGCCCCTGCAGCTCGGGGATCAGGTCCGACGGGCGGGCGACGTGGAACGCCCCGGCCGCCACGAAGAGGACGTGGTCGGTCCTCACGTTCCCGTGCTTCGTCTTGACGGTCGTCCCCTCGACGAGCGGGAGGAGGTCGCGCTGGACCCCCTCGCGCGAGACGTCGGGGCCGCCCGTCTTCCCCTCGCGCCCCGCGATCTTGTCGATCTCGTCGAGGAAGACGATCCCCGTCTCCTCCGCGCGCCGGATCGCCTCCTGCGGAACCGACGCCTCGTCGGAGAGGAGGTCGGCCTCGCGGTCGACGAGGATCGCCCGCGCCTCGGAGACCGGGAGCCGCGCCTTCTTCTTCTTCGGGCCGCCGAAGAGGTTCGGGAGCATCCCGGGGAGGTCGATCCCCATCTCCTCGACCCCCTGCGGCGTCATGACGGAGATCTGGGGCGTCCGCTCGTCGACGACCTCGACCTCCACCTCGCGCGCCTCGTGCTTTCCCTCGCGCAGCTCCCGCCGGAGGCGCTCCTTTCCGTCGGGCCCGGGGACGAACCCCGCCGGGTCGACCTGCGTCGCGAGGAGGTCGACGAGCTTCTCCTCGGCCGCGGCCTGCGCCCGGTCGCGCACGCGCTCGCGCCGCTCGTCCTTCACGAGGCGGATCGCCGCCTCGACGAGGTCGCGGGCGATCGACTCGACGTCCCGTCCCACGTAGCCGACCTCGGTGAACTTCGACGCCTCCACCTTCACGAACGGGGCGTCGACGAGCCGCGCCATCCGGCGCGCGATCTCGGTCTTGCCGACCCCCGTCGGGCCGACCATCAGGATGTTCTTGGGCGTGATCTCGCGGGCGACCTCCGGAGGGAGCTGCTGCCGCCGCCACCGGTCGCGCAGGGCGACGGCGACGGCCTTCTTGGCCTTCCCCTGCCCGACGACGTGCCGGTCGAGCTCGGCGACGATCCGCCGCGGGGAGAGGTCCCGCAGGTGCGCGTCGCGCGGCGAGGCGGGGCGGCTCACGGGAGGGTCTCCACCACGATCGCGTCGTTGGTGTAGATGTCGATCTCGGAGGCGATCTTCAGCGACACCCGGACGATCTCGGCGGCGGGCATCGACGTGTTCCGGTAGAGGGCCCGCGCGCGCGGCCGTCGCGTAGGGGCCGCCGGAGCCGACGGCCAGAATCCCCTCGTCGGGAGAGATGACGTCGCCCGTCCCAGACAGGAGAAGCGTCTTCTCGCGGTCGGCGACGACGAGGAGCGCCTCGAGGGTTCGCAGCATCTTCTCCGTCCGCCAGTCGGTGGCGAGCTCGATGGCGGCGCGCTCCAGCTGCCCGCTGAACTCCTCGAGCTTGCGCTCGAAGCGGGTGAAGAGGGTGAAGGCGTCGGCCGTCGACCCGGCGAAGCCGGCGAGGACCGTCCCGCCGGCGAGCCGGCGGATCTTCGAGGCCCCCTGCTTGAGGATCGTCGTCCCGAGCGTCACCTGGCCGTCGCTCCCGAGGGCGACGGCTCCGTCCCGGCGGACGGCGAGGACGGTCGTGTGCCGGAATGCGGGCGTTTCGCTCATTGGCGGAGAGTCTACCTGCGCCCACCTCGGGCCTCGGGCGCCTTCCGGGATGAGAACATGGGACGCGTGCCGCTGGTCGTGCATCTGGCGCCGGTCACACTTCTCGCGCTGACGGTCGCCGTCGGCGGCGGGGCAGATTCCGGGACGCCGGCGGAGCAGCCTGGCAAGGCGCGTCTGGTCGAGAAGCTGGAAGCCGGCATCCGGGAGGACCAGAAGCGTATCGACGACCTGCGTGCGCTGCTCCGGCCCGGCCGGAAGGAACCGCCCTCGGGTCCGGGGCCCTACGCCCTCGATCCGGCCGAGCTCCGGAGGAACCTCCTCTCCGCCTCGATTCGGCACCGGGACACCCTGAGCGCTCTTCTCGGGGGCGTGCAGCAGGAGGAGCCCGGCCACATTCCGGCACGGTTGCAGTCGCTCTTCCTCTCCTGCGGCCCGCACGGGTGCCGGGACGGACTGACCTTGCAGGAGGCGGAGGACTTCATCGTCGCGTTCGGGGCACCGGCGCTGCAGGCGCTTCTGGGCGGCTTCGGCGGCCTGGACTCCGCGAAGAAGGAGACCGTTCTGCATCTCCTGCTGCGGGTCGCCCCGCAGCCGTGTCCTGAGGCCGTCCTGAAAGAAGCGCTTTCCGATCCGGTGTTCCGGGTTCGCTCCGCGGCCCTCGCCGTCTGCCGGCGCAACTGCGCTCCTGCCGACTTTCAGAGAAGCCTGGAGGGCCTGCTCGCCCGCGAAACGGACCCGGAGCTCCTCCTCTATCTCCTCGAGCAGGTGTCCGGGGAGGCCGGCCGGAGCGCATGGAGATACGACGAGCTCATCCGGCTGACTCAGAGCGGCCGCATCCCGGCCGACAAGGCCTTCGGACTGCTCTGTTCGGCGACCGTGTCCGGTGAGAAGCCGGACGCCACCGTCCTGGATGTCCCGTTCTGGCGGAACGTCTTCGAGACCCACGAATCGAGGCGAGCCTGCCTGGTCCAGAACCTGTTCCTCCGGCTCGACCAGGAACGGCAGCTGTCGCAGCTGGGACGCCTGTTCACCGAGGCGGCCGGGCATCGGTACAGCTTCGGTTCGACGCAGGGCCTGTACGGCCCCGCCTCGCCGAGACCCTCCTCGTATTGGGATTCCATCCCTGCAGCAGCCGATCAGATGCTGGCCCTCTTCAAGGCGCATCTCGGCCCGCGAGCGATGCGCGCCTGGGTTGAGGCGCCGGAAACACCGCTCGGGGCGAGGCTCCTGCTGAGTCAATGGCTCGGAAACGACCCGGCCGGGCTCATCCCGGGCAAGCTGCGGCTGCGGATCGAGGTGCGCTCCCCGACCGGCGTCGTCTCCTCGGGCGAGCGGGACGTCCTGCTCGGCCAGCCCTTTCGATTCTCCCTTCCGCCGCTCGCTCCCGGGCTTCAGGAGGTGGACTACCGGGGAACGGTCTTCTTCGACGCCGTCCGCCTGAGCTTCGGGATCCGCGATTTCATCGTCGGGCTCCATCCTTCCGGGGCGGGCTTCGCCCCGGTGATTCCGGTGGACGGCCGCTTCGAAACCCGGCTGCGGTCTCAGGGGAAAGAGCACCTCTGGAGGATCAGCCTGGAGCCGGCGTGACGCCGTGGGCGCACGTCGTGGAATTTCCCCGCGTCCTCAGCCCTTCTCCTCCGCCTTCGGGTGGGCTTTCCGGTAGACCTCCATCAGTCTCTCGACGTCGAGGTGGGTGTACTTCTGGGTCGTCGCAAGCGAGGCGTGCCCGAGAAGCTCCTGGATCGTCCTCAGGTCCGCCCCGGCGCCGAGGAGGTGCGTGGCGAAGGAGTGGCGGAGGGCGTGCGGAGAGGCGTGCCGGGAGATGTCGGCAGCGGAGAGGGCGTGGAGGAGGACCCGCCGGACGCTCCGGTCGGTCAGCCGTCCGCCGCGGACGTTCAGAAAGAGCGGCTCTCCCCGCACCCGGCGCCCCTTGAGGACCGCGAGCCGCGCCGGCAGCCAGGCCGCGAGCGCTTCCGCCGCCTTCTCCCCGAACGGGACGATCCGCTCCTTCCGCCCCTTGCCGAGCGTCCGGACCTGCCGCCCCGGCAGGTCGACGTCCGACATCGAGAGACCGACGAGCTCGGAGACGCGAAGCCCCGTGGCGTAGAGGAGCTCGAGGAGCGCCCGGTCCCGCAGGCCCAGGTCGGTCCCGGCCGACGGAGCCTCCACGACGGCGGCCGCCTCGGCGACCGACAGGGTGACGGGAAGGGGCTTGTCGGTCCTCGGGGTCGCCACGCCTCGCGCCGGGTTGCCGTCGGCAAGCCCCTCCCGCTCGAGAAAGCTGAAGAAGCTGCGCAGGGCCGAGAGGCGCCTCACGATCGAGCTGCGGGCCAGGCCGTCCGCCCGCAGGGAGGCGAGCCACGACCGGACGGCAAGGGCGTCGACGTCGCAGGCGTCGATCTCCGCCGCGTCCGTCCCCGCAAATCGCCCGAGGAACGCGAGGAACCGGCCGACGTCGTCGAGGTACGCCCTTCGGGTGTGGGGCGAGACCGCCCTCTCGTCCGTCAGGTGCCGCTCGAACTCCGCGAGGCCCCCCGCGAGGCTCACGCCGTCACCGGCCCCGTCAGGAGCCCTGCTTCACGAGCGCCCGGATCTCCGCCACGAGCGCCTTCACCTGCTCCGCGGAGAGCTTGCGGCCGAACGCGGGCATCTTGTCGTGGCCCCGCTGGATCGAGGAGGTGAGCCGTCCGTCGGAGACGCTCGCCTGCCACTTCGGGTCGGCGAGGTTCCGGGCCTTCTTCTTGAGCCCCTCCTCCGTCTGGCCACGTCCGTCGTCGCCGTGGCAGACGGAGCAGTTCGCGTCCCAGGCGGCGGAGCGCTTCACCGGCTCCTGCGCGGCGAGGGGAAGCGCGAGAAGGAGGAGGGCGGGCAGTATGGCGGCACGTCTCATCGAGGGTCTCCTTGCGAGGTCGGGATCGGGAGGGATCGCGGCCCGAGCGCTTCGCCGGTCCAGGCGGCGACCGACGCGAGCGCGCGGCGGACGATCTCCTCCCGGCGTTTCGCCCGGTCCCGGATCGGCGGGACGTCCGAGTCGTCGATCAGGCCGAAGGTCACGTTCATCGGGGCGTAGTGGGCCTCGTCGCTCTCCGAGACGTGGCGCGACAGGGCTCCGAGCGCCGTCGAGAAGGGGAGCGGCTGCGGCTCGCGCCCCTCGAGGAGCTGGACGAGCGTCGCGCCGACCATCAGCCCCGTGGCGGCCGACTCGAGGTACCCCTCGACGCCGGTGATCTGCCCGGCGAAGAAGACGCGGGGGTCCTTCTTCCAGCGGAAGAACCGGTCGAGGTGCGCCGGGCCGTTCAGGAAGGTGTTGCGGTGGAGCATCCCGTAGCGGACGAACTCGGCGTTGGAGAGGCCCGGGAGCGACCGGAAGATCCGCCGCTGCTCCCCCACCTTCAGCTTCGTCTGGAAGCCGACGACGTTGTAGTGGCTCCGCGCGAGGTTGTCCTGGCGCAGCTGGACCGCGGCGTAAGGCTCCCGGCCGGTGCGGGGGTCGGGGAGGCCGAACGGTTTCATCGGACCGTGCCGGAGCGTCTCGATGCCGCGCTCGGCCATCGCCTCGATGGGGAGGCACCCCTCGAAGAAGACCGCCTTCTCGAAGTCGTGGAAGGGGACCTTCTCGCCGGCGAGGAGCTCGCGGACGAACGTCTCGTACTCCTCGCGCGAGAGCGGGACGTTCAGGTAGTCGGCCCCGCCCCCCTTCCCCCATCGGCTCGCCGCGAAGACGACCGACGGGTCGATCGAGGCCGCCTCCACGATCGGAGCGACGGAATCGTAGAAGTAGAGATGGCTCCCGCCGAGGGCCGCGAGGAGCGAATCGGAGAGGGCGGGGGACGTGAGCGGCCCGGTCGCGACGACGACGTAGCCGTCTCCCGGGTCGGGAAGCCGGGCGACCTCCTCGCGAACGAGGTCGACGAGCGGATCGGCGTCGATCCGCGCCGTGACGGCGCGGGCAAACAGCTCGCGGTCCACCGCCAGGGCGTCGCCGGCCGGAACGGCCGCGCGTCGCGCCTCTTCCATCACGAGCGACCCGACGAGCTCCATCTCTCGCTTGAGGAGTCCGACGGCGTTCCCGGGGTTGTCCGACCGGAAGGAGTTCGAGCAGACCATCTCGGCGAGCCGGTCGCTCTCGTGGGCGTCGGTCGTCCTCGCGGGGCGCATCTCGACGAGGCGGACGCGGTGCCCCCGGCTCGCGAGGGCGCTCGCGCACTCGACGCCGGCGAATCCGCCTCCGATCACCGTCACGCGGGGAGTTGTCATGGGACGCTCATTGTAGGGAACACCCCCTCCTGCTCGTTCGTGACCCCGGGCACCGGCCCGGCGCCTTCCTCCCGGCCGTTAGACTCGCCGCGTGACGTTCGAGCGGGACCTCTACGACGAGGCGTACTGGAAGGGCCTCCACCCGCACCACTGGTTCAAGAACCCGCCACGCAAGTACGCCGAGCGCGACCGGGACGTCCTTCGCGTCGTCGCTCCGCGCCCGTCGGACCTCGTTCTCGAGCTCGGCTCGGCACGGGGGGACGTCACGTTCCTCCTCGCGCGCCACGCCCGGCAGGTCGTCGGCGTCGACGCGGCGCCCGAGGCGATCGCGCTCGCCGAGTCCGGCCGCGCCCGGCTCGAGATCGCGAACGTGCGCTGGCTCGAGGCCGACGTCGCCGACCTCGCGCCGGTCGCGGACGGAAGCGTCGACGCCGTGGCGGCGATCGACCTCGTCGAGCACATCGACGATCCGACGCTGGCGGCGATGCTCCGCGAGTGCCGGAGGGTCCTGAAGCCGGGAGGACGTCTCGGGATCTACACGCCCGACCGGGCGCACTACGTCGAGCGGATGAAGGCGCACGACGTCCTCCTGAAGCAGTTCCCGCAGCACATCGCCGTCCGGCGTGTCGCCGAGTACCGCCGCTTCCTCGCCGAGTCCGGCTTCACGGTCGAGCTCGAGACCTGGAGCGTCTCGCCCTTCCCGCTCGTCCGCTGGGTCGAGAAGGCGCTCTCGCCCCTCCCCGTCGTCGGGCCGACTTTCCGCTACCGGATCCTGATCCGGGCCATCCGCTCGTAGGAGTCCGTACGAATCCTCCCGTCCGGGACGTACCATGCCGCCGATGCCGCCCCGTCCCGATTTCGCCCCGAACGCCGAGGTCTACGACGAGGCCTACTACTCGGCCATGTACCGGCCGCACTGGCTCTTCCGGAACGCGCGGAAGTACCGCGAGCGGGACGCGGCGCTCCTGCGGTCCGTGCGGCCCCACCCCCGGATGCGTCTTCTCGAGGTCGGCTCGGCCCGCGGTGACACCGCGTTTTTCTTCGCGCCCCTCGTCGCCGAGGTCGTCGGCATCGACGCAGCCGAGACCGCCGTCGCCGTCGCGAGGGCCGCCGCCGCCGCCCGGGGCCTTCCGAACGTGCGCTTCGAGACGGCCGACGCCCGGGACCTCGCCTCGTTCGGGAGCGGCTCCTTCGACGCCGTCCTCCTCGCCGACTTCGTCGAGCACGTCACCGACGAGGTCCTCCGTCCGTGCCTCGCCGAGGCGCTTCGCGTCCTTCGTCCCGGGGGCGCGCTCGGCATCTACACGCCGAATCGTGACCACTGGGCCGAGCGAATCAAGGCCGCCGTCCCCGGCCTCCAGCAGTCCGACCACATCGCCGTCCGGCCGGCCGCCGAGGTCGTCCGGCTCGTCGCGAGCGCCGGCTTCCTCCTCGACGAGCTCTCCTTTTCCGCAAGCCCCTACCCGCTTCTCGGCGGTGTCGATCGCCTCTTCCCGCGGGCCGGCCTCTGCCGCTTCCGGACCGTCCTCCGAGCGCTCTCGCGCGCCTGACCCGGTCTCCGGAGGGGACGGCCGCCGCGGCACCGGGCTTGAATGTCGGACACCGGGAACGCTACCCTCGTCGCAGCCCCGCGAGAAAGGAAGTCCCGATGACACGCCGGACCCTCTGCCCCGCTCTTCTCGCCGCCGTGCTCCTGTCGGCCGGCGCCGTCTCCGCCCAGCCCGCCGGAGCGATCCTCTACGAGGGCCTCCGGCTCACGGGCGAGAGGATCGTCGTCGACCGCGACGTCTTCGACCTGAACGACACTCCGTTCGGGGCCCGCCGGACGAATTCCGTCGACGTGAGCCGCGGCTGCCGCGTGGTCATCTTCGAGCGCTCGGGGTATCGCGGGGCGAGCCTCGAGCTGACCGAGCGCGACAACGACCTGGGGAACACGCGCCTCGGACGGGACTCCGTCGGCTCGGTCCGCGTCGAGTGCGAGATCGGTGTCACGCTCTACCGCGACTCGAACCTCTCGGGTCCGTCCCAGATGTTCGACGAGGACGTCCCCGACCTCGAGCGCACCCGCTTCGGGGCCCGGAGGGCCAGCTCGATCGAGGTCCCGGACGGCTGCGTGGCGACGCTCTTCTCCGAGCCGGGCTACCGGGGCCGCTCGACGACGTTCCGCGGGAACAACAACAAGCTGAAGAACACGGAGGTGGGAGTCGATGCTGCCTCCTCGCTGCGCGTCGACTGCGGGCGGAAGCCGCGCCGCCGGCCCCCGGCCGAGTATCCCCCGGTCACGGCTCCGCGGGCCGACGGCGTGACGCTCTTCCGCGACAGTCGCCTTCGCGGCGCGTCGGAGACGTTCCGTTCCGACGTCCCGGACCTCTCGCGCACCCGGATCGGCCCGAACGCAGCCAGCTCGATCCAGGTCCCGGACGGCTGCCGGGCGACCCTCTACAGCCAGCCGAACTTCCAGGGCCGCTCCACGACCTTCGCCGGCGACAACAACGAGCTGAAGAACACGCCCGTCGGAAACGACGCCGCGCAGTCGATCCGCGTGGAGTGCGGCCAGGGACGGCACTGACAGCGGTGGGGAACCGCGGGGCGCCGGCCGGCGCCCCGCGGGGTCAGCTCTTCCGGGCCCGTTTCGCGGCGGGCTTCTTCGTCTTCCCGGCTCCCGCCTCGACGGCCGCGACGGCCGCAGCCGCGACGACGGCGACGTCCGGGATCTTCGTGACGAAGGCGTAGGCCTCGAGGTCCGCGGCCGGCGCGTCGAAGTCGCACCCCTCCTTCTCGCAGACGTAGAAAGCCCCCGCCTTCCGGTCTCTCACGAGGAGGTAGGGGGCCGCGCACGAGGGGCACGCCTTCGGCACCGGGCGCGCGCGGAAGTTCTTCGGGCACGCGGGGTAGTTCGAGCAGCCGTAGAACGGCCCGAAGCGCCCCTTGCGGACGAGGATCTCGCCCGTCCGGCACTCCGGGCAGGCGACGGTCGTCGAGGTGACCGGTTTCGCCGGCCGGTAGCGGCAGGCCGGGTAGTTCGTGCAACCGACGTAGTCGCCGTAGCGGCCGTGCTTGGTGGCAAGGTCGTGCCCGCACGCGGGGCACTTTTCTCCCGTCGGGCGGTCGGGACGCGCCTCGGCTTTTCCGTTCGCGACCTTCACGGCGACCGTGCTGCGGCAGTTCGGGTAGGCCGTGCAGCCGAGGAACGACGAGCCGTCGCGCCCCGTCCGGAGCTTCATCGGGCTGCCGCACTCCTCGCACGTCTGCCCTTCCAGCTCCGTGGCGTCGACCGCGTCCTCCTCGGGCTCGGGCATGTCGACGGTGAAATCGCAGTCGGGGTAGCCGGCGCAGGCCACGAAGAGGCCGTTCTTTCCCATCCTCAGGCGCAGCTCGTCGCCGCTCTTGAGGCACCTGTCCCCCAGACCCTCCGGGAGCGGGACGTCGGGCAGGTGCTTCTTCACCTCCGCGAACGGGAGCCCCGCTTTCACGGAGACCATCTTCTTCAGCGCCTGGTCGCGGTCCTTCCGGAAGCGGTCGTCGAACTCCGCGACCGCCTTGCGCCAGTCGAGCTTTCCCTCCTCGACCTCGTCGAGCTCCTCCTCCATCCGGGCCGTGTACTCGGTCTGGAAGAAGTCGTCGAAGCCCTCCTTCATCAGGTCGACGACGAGGCGCCCGAGGAGCGTGGGAAGGAAGCGGCGATCCTTCTTGCGAACGTATTCGCGGTCTTCGATCTTCCGGATGATCTCGGCGTAGGTCGAGGGGCGGCCGATGCCGTTCTCCTCGAGGAACTTCACGAGCGAGGCTTCGTTGAACCGCGGCGGGGGCTGCGTCTCGTGATCCTCGACGGCCGCTTCGACGAGCCGGAGGACGTTCCCTTCCGCGAGCTGCGGGAGGCGGACCTTCCCCTCCTCGGCGTCGCCGTTTCCGTTACCCTCCCCTTCGGCCTCCTCCGTCTCGGAGACCTGGCCGTAGACGCGGAGCCAGCCCGCGTCCTTCAGGACGGAGCCGCTGGCGCGGACGCCGGCCGTGTCGGCACGGCCGTCCCTCACGGCCTCGATCTCGACGGTCGTCACGTCGGAAACGGACGGCGTCATCTGCGACGCGACGAAGCGGTTCCAGATCAGCCGGTAGAGCTTCATCTCGTCGGCCGAGACGTCGCCCGCGACCGCCTCGGGGGGCAGGTCCATCATCGTCGGGCGGATCGCCTCGTGGGCGTCCTGGGCGTCCTTCTTCTGCTTGAAGCGCCGCGGCTCGGCAGGGAGGGCCTCGACCCCGAAAGTGGAGCCGATGTAGCCCCTTACCGCCCCGAGGGCCTCCTCGGAGACGCGCGTCGAGTCGGTACGCATGTAGGTGATGAGGCCGACGGAGCCGCGCCCCGAGATCGTCTTCCCTTCGTAGAGCCGCTGGGCCACCTGCATCGTCCGGCGGACGGTGAAGCCGAGCGACCGCGCCGCCCCCTGCTGGAGCTTGGAGGTCGTGAAGGGCGGAACCGGGTTCGTCCGCTTCTCGCGCGCCTCCACGGAGGCGACCCGGAGCACGGAGCCCCGAAGGTGCTCTAGGACCTCGTCGGCCGCCGCGTGGGTCGCCAGGCGCGGGTCGGTGCCGTCGAACTTCAGCTTCTCGCCGCGCCAGGAGACGGTCCGGGCCGGAAAGAGGGCGTCCCCCTTCGCGAGCTGGAGCGGGACGGAGAAGTACGGCACGGGGCGGAAGCGCTCCCTGTCCGCTTCGCGCTCCACGATGATCCGGAGCGCCACCGTCTGGACGCGCCCCGCCGAGAGGCCTCGCCAGACCTTCTTCCAGAGGAGGTCGGAGACCTCGTAGCCGACGAGCCGGTCGATGATCCGGCGCGCCTGCTGGGCGGCGACCCGGTTCGTGTCGATCTCGCCCGGGCTCGCGATCGCCTTCTGGATGGCGCTCTTCGTGATCTCGTGGAACTCGGCCCGGTGGAAGCGCGCCGAGGGCGCCGAGGGCCGGAGGAGCTCCTCGAGGTGCCAGCAGATCGCCTCTCCCTCTCGGTCGGGGTCGCCCGCGAGGTAGATGTCGTCGGCGGCTTTCGCGTGCCTCTTCAGGTCGGCGATCGTCTTCTGCTTGCCGGGAAGGACCTCGTACGTCGGCTCGTAGCCGGCTTCCCGGTCGACCGAGATTCCCTTTCGGGGGAGGTCCCGGACGTGTCCGTAGCAGGCGAGGACGGAGAAGTCCTTCCCGAGGAACTTCCCGAGGGTGGCCGCTTTCGCGGGGGACTCGACGATGACGAGAGACTTCGACATGGGGCCGGTTACGATGCCACGGTTGTCAAGTCCGGGCCCTCCTCCTGGCGAAAAGGGCGCCCGGAAGGGCCTCGGCGAGCCCCTCCAGCTCGAGGAGGACGAGGGCGGCCGACAGGCGGGACGCGGAGAGTCCGGTCGCGGCCGTCAGCGCGTCGGCGTCCCGCGGCTCGGCTGCGTCGAGGGCGAGCAGCACGCGGGCCGCGTCGGGGTCTTCGGGAGGACGCGGAGCCGTCCCCTGGTCCGGCAGCCCGCCCTGCCGAAGACGGCAGAGGTCCTCGTCCGGAAGCTCCCGGAGGACGTCGGCCGCGTCGCGGACGAGGATCGCCCCGTCCTTCAGGAGGGCGTTCGACCCGGAGGCCTGCTCGCCGATCACGGGGCCGGGAACGGCCGCGACGTCGCGTCCCGCCTCCGCGGCACAGCGCGCCGTGATGAGAGAGCCGCTCCTGAGCGCGGCCTCGACGACGACGACGACGCGGGCGCAGCCGGCGATGATCCGGTTGCGGACGGGAAAGTGCCACGCCTCGGGTGTCGTCCCCGGCGGCAGCTCGGAGAGGAGCGCCCCGCCCGCGAGCATCCGCGCCCGGAGACGTTCGTGGGCGGCCGGGTAGGAGACGTCGACCCCGCATCCGAGGACGCCCCAGGTCTCGCCCCCTTCCTCGAGGGCCGCGGCGTGGGCCGCCGCGTCGATGCCGTGGGCGAAGCCCGAGACGACGGTGACCCCGGCCCGCGCCAGGCCCGCGGCGACGAGCCGGGCCGCCTCGAGGCCGGCGCGGGTCGCGCGCCGGGATCCGACGAGGGCGACGACCGGTGCATCCCCGAGCGGCCGGCCGCGAACGAATAGGACGGGCGGTGGATCGGGCGACTCCCGCAGGAGGGCCGGGTACTCCGCGTCGCAGATCGCGACGACGCGCGCCTCCGACCTCTCGAGCCGCCGACGGGCCTCGTCCAGGCCCGGGACCGGCGCGGGATCGAAGAGCGGGAGCACCTCGGGAAGGCCGGCGCCGGCGAGGCCGGCCGCCTCCGCGGGAGGACACCGGAGCGCGTTCTCGACCGAGCCCGCGCCCAGGAGCAGCCGCGTGAGGACGCGGGCCCGCGCGCCGCGCACGGCCAGGCCCCACGAGAGGACGATATCGGAAGGCATCCGCTGGGACCGCATCTTGCGTAAGGGCGCTGACTATAATGCCGGTCTTCGTGAGACACCGTCGCCGCGTTCTCGCCACGGGCCTCGTCCTCTCGCTCGTCGTGTCCTTTTCCGGCTGCGCCTCGACCCCGGAGGCCGCCGCCAACGCCGCCGACCAGAAGGCTTACGGCGCGAAGATGGCGCAGCGTGGCTTCTGGAGGGAAGCCCTCTTCCGCTTCGACCGGGCCGTGAAGCTGGCGCCCGACGACCCCGAGATCCTGAACAACCTCGCGGTCGCTTCCGAGGCGGTCGGCGAGACGGCCCGGGCGCTCGCCGCCTACAAGCGTGCTCTCGAGCTCCGGCCCGACGACGCCAAGATCAAGCGCAACTACGCCCGCTTCGCCGAGTACTACACCTCTCTGCAGCGGGCGTCCGGCCCCACGACGACACCGAAGTGAGACGACCCGCCGTTTTCCTCGCCGCCCTCGTCCTCCTCTCGGCTCCCGCCGGCCCGCTCCAGGCCGGCTCCACCGAGGTGAAGCTGAAGCTCCCCCTCCGCCCGAAGCTCGCCGTGTCGGGACGCGAGCGGATCTCGCTGGCGCCGTTCCTCGTCGCCTCGAAGCTCTCCGAGCGCAAGGAGTCGATCCGGGTCAAGGACCTCGATCTCGACATGGAGTTCCGCCGCTATCTCGGAAAGCAGGTCGGACGGCGGACGAAGATGAACGTCGTCACGATGCCCTCCGACGTGAAGCTCCCTTCCACCGAGCTGAAGGCCCTGGGAGAGGCGTCGGAGTTCTGGCGGGAGCTCGGCTCCCGCGTGGGCGCCGACATCCTCCTCTCCGGGATCGTCGACTTCCAGGTCGAGGACAAGTCGGGCTACAAGACGGAGGAGTACACGAGCCGGCTCGACGGCCGGACCTACTACCGGCAGGTCTTCATCGAGGCGACCGGCTTCTCGTTCGAGGTGACGATTCTCGCCTTCGACGGCCGGACCGGCGCGAAGCTCTTCCAGGAGACGTTCAAGGACCAGAAGGAGAAATCCCGGCGGGCTGCCGACGAGATGGTGGGGCTCTTCGAAAACCTGTTCTCTCTGGAGAACCGGCTGCTCGGCCTGTTCATCGTGCGGGAAAGGGAGGCCAACCGCTATGTGTTCAACTAGGCGGCGAACCCTCCGGCTCGCCCTCCCCGTGGCGCTCGCGGCCCTGCTCCTGGCCCCGGCGCCGCTGAAGGCCCAGGGACAGAACAAGGTCGTCTACGACAAGTTCGACTGGAAGATCTACTCGTCGACCCACTTCCGGATCTACCACTACGGCCGGGGCGAGGCCGCCCTGCAGAAGGTCGCCTCGATGGCCGAGTCGGCCTACGACGACCTGTCGCGGCGCCTCAACTACCAGGTCCCGAAGCCGATTCCCCTTCTCTTCTACGTCTCGCACGCGGAGTTCGAGCAGAACAACATCATCCTGAACTTCATCCCCGAGGGGGTCGGAGCGTTCGCCGAGCCGGCGCGCAACCGGATGGTCCTGCCGATCGACCTCCCCGACGAGAAGCTCCAGAACCTCATCTCGCACGAGCTGACCCACATCTTCCAGTACGAGATCCTCTTCGGCGGGCGGCTCTCCCGCGCGTACACGTCGAACATCCCGACGTGGTTCATGGAGGGAATGGCCTCCTACTTCGCGAAGGACGAGGACGAGAAGGACCGGATGTTCATCCGCGACGCGGTGAACTCCGACCAGATTCCCCCGATCACGCGCGTCAACATCAACGGCTACGCCGCCTACCGCTTCGGCCACGCCTTCTTCGACTTCGTCGAGGCCGAGTGGGGCAAGGACGCCGTCCGCGAGCTCGTCTTCGAGTTCCGCTCCTTCCTCGGGAAGGACATCGCGGCGAGCCTCAAGAGGGCGTTCGAGATCGAGCCCGACGACTTCAACATGAAGTTCCGGCGGTACCTCCGGAGGAAGTACCTGCCGCTCCTGGCCGTGAAGGGGGAGGCGTCCGAGTACGGCGAGAGGTTCCGGGTCGGCGCCTGGGAGCGGCCCTCCTACGAAGTCGGCGCCGCCCCCTCCCCGTCGGGAGATTTCGTCGCCACGCTCACGACGTACAAGGAAGACATCGACATCGCCCTCCTCTCGACGAAGTCCCGCAAGCTCTGGAAGAACCTCTCGCCGGGACGGACGACGAAGTACGAGTACATCTCCGCCCAGTTCCTGACGCAGGGGCCCGAGAGCGGGCGAGACCTCTCCTTCGCCCCCGACGGCGACCGGATCGCCGTCTTCGCCCGGCGGGAGCGCGGCCGCCAGCTCTTCATCTTCTCGGCCCGCGGCGGAGGCGTCATCGAGAGGATTCCGGTGGCGCCCGACATGCCCCTGTCTCCCGCGTTCTCGCCCGACGGCACGTCGGTCGTCTTCTCGGGCATCTCCGGGACGTCGCGCGACATCTTCCTCCTCGACCTCGCTTCGAAGGCGGTGCGGAACCTCACGTCGGACGAGGGCTACGACACGGCCCCCGTCTTCTCTCCCGACGGCAAGTACCTCTACCACACGAAGGTCGTGGCCGGGCTCCAGAAGATCGTCCGCTTTCCCCTGGACGACCCGTCGAAGATCGAGCAGATCACCTGGGGCGAGGGGAACGACGACGACGCAGCCTTTTCGCCCGACGGCACGCGCCTCTACTTCGCCTCGTCCCGGGGCGGCATCTTCAACATCTACGGGCAGGACCTGGGCACGGGCGAGCTCTTCCAGTACACCGACGTCATCGGCGCCGCCATCGGGCCGGCCGCCTACGTCGGCCCCGACGGCCAGGAGAAGGTCGTGTTCTCCGGCTACCAGGAAGGCCGCTTCCAGCTCTACGTCGCCGACGCCAAGAAGCCGTTCCGGCGGCTCGAGGAGAAGGCCCTCGCGCCGGCCCCGATCGTGAGAGGGGCCGTGCCGGACTTCGTCCCCGCGATCGAGGTTTCCATCGACCCCGAGAAGATCGAGCCGAGCCGCTTCAAGCTGTTCGTGGACGACGTCGGCGGCTACGTCGGGGTCAACTCCGACGGGACGTTCCTCTCCTCCGTCCGCCTGGGCTTCTCCGACTACCTCGGCGACAAGCGCGTCGTCTTCATCTGGGACACGCTCGCCGGCTACTCGAACATCAACGCCATCTACTTCAACCTCAAGCACCGGCTCCAGTGGGGAGTCCAGGCCTACGACAACCGGACCTACTTCACGGGCGTGAACGAATACGGGCAGTACGTCTCCGTCAAGCGGTTTTCCCGGGAGACGGGGGCCAGCCTCCTGGGCGTCTTCCCGTTCTCGCGGTACACGCGGGTGGAGGGCGTCTTCGGGTTCCTCTCCCGCTCGATCGACGAGCCCTACCTCATCACGAACGACGACGGCACGCAGGGGCAGATCTACCTCCCGCGCAAGGACAACACGCTCCAGGTCGGCGCCGGCTACGGCTACGACGGGACGAGGCTCAAGTCGTTCGGGCCGCACGGCGGGCAGGCGCTGTCGGTCAACTACCGCTACCTGCCCGATTTCCAGGACGGCGGGACGCTTTCGTCGGACCTCTCCGCCGAGGCGCGCGTCTACGTCCCGATCTCGCGCCGGACGAACTTCGCCTTCCGCGGCTTCGGGGCCGTGTCCTCCGGAGCCGTCCCGACGGTCTATTCCTTCGGCGGCCTCGACACCCTCCGCGGATACGACTACCGGGCCATCATCGGGAACAGGATCTTCTACCTCAACACGGAGCTCCGCTTCCCCCTGATCGACGTCCTGATCACGGGGATCGGCCTCAACTTCGGCGGAGTTCGAGGCCGGCTCTTCTTCGATATCGGCGCTGCCTACCTCCAGAACGAGGACTTCACGTTCGCCGAGGGGGGCCGGCTCGTGGACGGGCGTGCCGCCTACGGCGCGGGATTCACGGCGTATTTCCTCGGAATTCCATGGAACGTCGACTTCGCCCGGCCGACGGACATGAAATCGAGCCTCGGGGGCTGGCAGACCACCTTCTACCTCGGGCCCGCGACGTTCTGACCCCGGGGCGGTTCGGAAAAGGGTGACCGATATCACCCCGGACCGCCCCGTCCCGGCCTAGAATTCCCGTCGTGCGGATCCGTGTCCTCGGCGCGTACGGCGGCTCCACGCCCTGGCATCGGCAGACCTCGTTCCTGCTCGACGGAACGGTGTCTCTGGACGCGGGAGCGCTGACGCAGTCGCTCACCCTCGAGGAGCAGTCGAGGGTGCGGTCGATCATCGTCACGCACTCGCACCTCGACCACATCGCCTCGCTCCCGTTCCTCGTCGAGAACGTCTTCGGCCGGACGGACGGGGCGATCGAGGTCGTCGGCCCGAAGGACGTCGCGGGTCTCCTCCAGGACCACCTCTTCAACGACGCCATCTGGCCCGACTTCACACGGATCCCGACGCATTTCCTGCCCGCCGTGACGTTCCGCGTGATCGAGGCCGGCGTGCCGTTCCGCGTGAATGGCCTCCACGCGCTCGCGATCCCCGTCTCCCACGTCGTACCCACGTACGGCTACCTCCTCTGGGACGACCACTCCTGCGTCGTCTTCTCGAGCGACACCGGCCCCACCGAGGCGCTCTGGGCCGAGGCGCGCGCCCGGACCGACCTGAAGGCGATCTTCGTCGAGTGCTCCTTCCCGGACTCGATGTCCGAGATCGCCGACGTCGCCAAGCACCTGACGCCCGCGACGCTCCACCAGGAGATGCGGAAGTTCCCGGCCGCCGTCCCGGTGAACCTCTACCACATGAAGCCGCCGACGCTCCCGGAGCTGCGGGCCGACGTCGCGGCGCTCTCGGACCCGCGGATCCGGCTCCTGGACGACGGGGACGAGCTGGACTTCTGACACGGTAATGAATCAGGGGACCGGCCTCCCGCCGGTCCCGAACCCCCCCGCCCCGCCTTGCCCCGGTCCCCCGAACCCCGCCCTGGCTTCCCTTGCCTGGGCCCGCGGCCGGGTCCCCCGAACCCCCTCCGCGCCGGCTTCCTATTTCCGGGCTTGACCCTTGCCGGCCCTTCGGGCCCGCGGCCCGTCAGCCTTCGGAGGCGCGACCGTCCAGCGCGAGGAGCTCGCTCGCGAGCTCGAAGACGAGCCGGCGGCGGGTCCCTTCGGAAAGACCGCGCGGCGGGATCGGGTCGCGAAGGGTTGCCTGGACCCGCAGGCGCGTTCCGGCAGGACGCGGTTCCAGCCTCCACGTTCGTGTTCGGAAGAGGGCGAGCGGCCCTTCGGCCTCGACGGTCATCCCCTCCGGAAGGAGCGTGATCCGCTCCGTGCGCAGGAGCGTCCCGCCTTCGACGAGCGTCCGGTCGAAGCCGTCCTCCCGAACCGAAAGGTCCTTCACGGTCCAGCCCTCCGGAAGGAGGGCGGCGTGGACCGCGGGGTCGGCGAGCAGGTTCTGAAGGTGCGGCCGCACCGCCGTCGACGCGTGGTAGACCGAGAGCGTCGGCTCGGGGACCGGCAGTTCCGCCGGGCCGGACGGCTCGAGCTCCGGAATCGGAAGACCGAAGAGCGCCTCGAGGCCCTCGGGGTCGGATGCGGGAAGCGGAACGCGGAGGCGGCTCCAGGCGTCGGAGACCTCCAGCTCACCGCTCCGCCAGCGGAGGAGACGGTCGTCGAGCAGGCGGAAGAGCAGTCCGGGCTCGGTCTCGCGGACCGGCTCCCGGCCGCGGTCGCCGCTGGTCGGCGCGTGGCCCCGCTCGATCTGGTAGAGGACCCGTTCGTCCCCGCGCGTCTCGAGCAGCACCTCGAACCGCTCTCTTCCTCTGGACCGCACCGAGAGGGCCCCGTAGCCGGTCGACTCGGCCTCGGCGGGCGGATCGAGGGAGAGCGGCGCCGGGAGGGGAAACGCCGGATCGAGCAGGACCCGGCGGTCGAGGGCGAGGAGGACCCGGTGACTCTCGCCGGCGGGGCTGCGAGCCCGAGCAGCCTCGACGGAGAAGCCCGCCGCCGAGGCGAGGGCCTCGAAGGCCCGGGCGCGGGCCCCGCCGCAGCAGCCCGCCCCGTCCTCGAGCCACGTGCCGAGCACGTCCTCGGACCCGAGGCCTTCCGGGAGACGCCGCAGCGGCACCTGCGCCTGGAATCTCACGAAGAGGTTGGCGAGGAGGCGCGGCTCTGGAAGCGCGCCGTGCGGGTGACCGAGCGCTTCCAGCGCCTCCAGGACGGCGCTCACGCCGGGACGCTCAGGCGGCGCGGCCCGCGGGCGCCGCCGCGAGAGTGGAGGCGAGAGTGGAGGCAAAGGCCAGCCGGTGAATGCGCGTGTCGGCGGCGAGCTCGGGGTGGAAGGTGGTGGCGACGACGTTTCCCTGTCTGACGAGAACCGGGTCGCCGTCGCGGCGTGCGAGGACCTCGACGCGAGGCCCGAGGTCGGTGAGCCTGGGCGCGCGGATGAAGACGGCCTCCAGCGGTTCCGTGCCGAACGCCTCCCGGTCGAGGTCGGTGAGCGTCACGACCGCCGAGTCGAGCTGTCGCCCGTAGGCGTTCCTCACGGCCGTCGCGTCGAGGATGCCGAGCCCTTCGCGGGCCGGCCCCTCGATCCGGCGTGCGGCGACGATGACCCCGGCGCACGTCGCGAAGACGGGGTCGCCGCGACGGGCGACCTGGACGATCGCCTCGGCGAGGCCCGTCCCCTCCATCAGCTTCCACATCGTCGTCGACTCGCCTCCCGGCAGGACGAGGCCCGAGCTTGCGCGGACCTCGTCCGCCGTCCGGACGCGGCACACCGGCACGCCGAGACGGGCGAGCGCCGCGGCGTGCGCTTCGAAGTCGCCCTGCAGGGCGAGGACGCCGACCGGCATCGTCACCAGCCCCTGGTCTGAAGGAGCTCCGACTCGACGAGCTTTGCCGCCTCGATCCCCTTCATCCCCTCGCCGAGGCCCTCCGACGCCTTCGCGACGCGGGCCGGGTCGTCCCAGTGGGTCGTCGCCTCGACGATCGCTCGGGCCCGCAGGGCCGGGTCGTCCGACTTGAAGATGCCCGAGCCGACGAAGACCGCCTCCGCGCCGAGGATCCGGCAGAGGGCCGCGTCGGCCGGCGTCGCGATGCCGCCGGCGGCGAAGTTCGGGACGGGGAGCCGGCCGTTGGTGGCGACCCAGACGACGAGCTCGAACGGCGCCCCGAGCTGCTTGGCCGCGGCCATCCACTCGTCGCGCGTCAGCAGCGTCAGGGACTTCATCTGGCGCGTCACCTCGCGCAGGTGCTTCACCGCGTGGACGATGTCGCCCGTCCCCGCCTCGCCCTTCGTCCGGATCATCGCGGCCCCTTCGCCGATGCGGCGGAGCGCCTCGCCGAGGTTCCGGCAGCCGCAGACGAACGGGACCTTGTAGTCGTGCTTGTAGACGTGGTTCTCCTCGTCGGCGGGCGTCAGGACCTCGCTCTCGTCGATGAAGTCGACCTCGAGCGCCTCGAGGACGCGCGCCTCGGCGAGGTGCCCGATGCGGCACTTGGCCATGACCGGGATGGAGACCGCCTCCTGGATCTCGCGGATCTTGGCGACCGGGGACATCCGCGCGACGCCGCCGTCCCGGCGGATGTCGGACGGGACGCGCTCGAGCGCCATGACCGCCGAGGCGCCGGCGTCCTCGGCGACCTTCGCCTGCTCGGCGTTGACGACGTCCATGATGACGCCCCCCTTGAGCATCTCGGCGAGGCCGACCTTGACGCGGAACGCGTCGGACGTGAACGGGGAGGAGAAGACGGGGCTGCTGCTCATGGCTCTTTTCCCTTTCAGATCTGGATGAGGGCTTCTTCGCGCCGCTCCTCGGCGCGGGGGGCTCTGCGGTGAGCCCTTCGGACGGCGGCCCGCGCCAGCGCGCCGACGCTCTCGAGGGCCTTCTCGAGGTCGGCGCCCGAGCTGCGGGAGACGGAGATGCGAAGGTTGGGGGTGTCGGCGCGGTCGGGTGCGTAGTCGCCGCCTGGGGAGACGAGGACCCCCTCGGCGCGCGCCGCCTCGACCAGCTCCCGCCCGGAGACCCCGGCCGGAAGCTCGACCCAGAGGACCCATCCGCCGAGCGGCCGGTCGCAGCGGGTGCCGACGGGGAAGCTCCTCAGGACGGTCTTGTGCGCGAGGGCGAGCCGCGTCCGAAGGCGCGCCTTCACGCGGAGGAGATGCCGGTCGTAGTCGCCGCGCGAGACGAAGACGTTCAGCGCGGCCTGCAGGACGGGCGGCGACGTCAGCTCGCCGATGCGCTTCAGCGCCGCGAGGCGGTGGACGAATTCGCGCGGGCCCGAGATCCACCCGACGCGCACGCCCGGGAAGAGCGCCTTGGAGATCGTCCCGAGGTGGACGACGTGGCCCGGCGCGAGCGCGGCGAGCGGCTGCGGGAGGTCCCCTTCCACCGAGAGGTCGGCGTCGAAGGCGTCCTCCACGACGAGGACGCCCGCCGCCGCCGCCGCGGCGACGAGCTCGCGCCGGCGGGCCGCGGTGGCCAGGAGCCCGGTCGGATTCTGGAAGTCGGGGATCGTGTAGAGGAACTTCGGGCGTTCGGCCAGCGCGGCGCGAGCGCTTCGGGCTCCGGCCCCTCCGCGTCGAGCGGGACGCCCAGAAGCCGGGCCCCGTGGGCCCGCAGCAGGGAGAGCGCTCCCGAGTAGCTCGGGTTCTCGACGGCGACGGCATCCCCCGGGTCGACGAGGGCGCGCGTGATGAGGTCGAGCCCCTGCTGGGCGCCGTTGACGATGAGGATCGCGTCGGCGTCGGCCGGGATGCCGCGGCGCTGGAGACGCGCGGCGAGCGTTTCGCGGAGCGGCCGGTAGCCGAAGGGGGAGCCGTACGCGAGGAGGGCGCCGTCGCGCGCCACCTCCGCCAGGACCTTCGCGAACGCCTCGGCAGGGAACTCCCGCTCGTCGGGAGCGAGGCGGGCGAGGTCCTGCGCCTGGGCGGGGGCCCCGTCCTGCGCGCCCGTCTCGGCGAGGATCCGGCCGAGGAGCGCGGAAGAGATCCGGTCCCACGACGGGGCGGGACCGACCATCGGTCCGGCGAGAGAGCGGCGGGCGACGCGCGTCCCGCCCCCCTTGTTCGTCTCGATCCACCCCTCGCGCTTCAGGACCTGCAGCGCCTGGTGGACGGTGGCCCGGTTCACCTCGTGCGTCCGGGCGAGGGCCCGGGACGCGGGGAGGCGCGACCCCTCCTGGAACCGGCCGCGCCGGATGTCGCGGATGACGCCGTCCGCGATCGTCCGGTAGAGCGGCACGCGGCCCGGTGTCTCCTCCGGGAGCGGTTCGGGGGGGGCGGGCGTCGTCACCGACACAAGGATGACTCTTGGCCTAGACCAACCGCAAGCGTTGCGGGAAGCTGAGCCAACCATCTGGGCCGGGCGGCCCGGCCGGTCACTCGCCCCGGGTGGCCCGCTCGTCCCAGAGCCGGCGCAGCTCCTCGGAGAGAATCTGGTCGAACTCGCGGGACCCCTCGGCGACCCGCCGTCCCCGCGAGAGGACCCTCTTCCGCGCCTCGGCTGCGAGGGCCTCGTTCTCCTTCTCCCACCCCTGAAGGGCCGAGGAGATCCCTTTCGTCACGTACTCCGCCTCCGCCGCGAGCTCGACGCCCGGGGCCTTCTTGAGCCCCTCGAGGATCCGCCGGGAGAGGTCGATGGCGCGCTCGTGGGAGAGAGACATCAGGCGTCCTTCACGCCCCCCCCTTCGACCCGTCGCGGGCCCTCGCCCGCGTGCGTCCGGATCGCCGCGACGCCCTGCGCCGTGAGCGGGTGGTCGAACAGGCGATCGAGGACGGCGAAGGGAATCGCGGCCGCGTCGGCTCCCATCGCGGCCGCGTCGAGCGCGTGGACCGGATTCTGGACGGCGTCGACGACGATCTGGGTCTGCAGGCCGTAGTTGTCGTAGACGCGGACGACGGCGTCGACGACGTCCATGCCGACCTGCCCGGCGGCGTCGAGGCTGCCGACCGGCGTCGAGACGTAGGCCGCCCCGGCCCGGGCCGCCAGGAGCGCCTGGAGCGGCGTGAAGACGAGGTGGACGTCGGCGGCGATCTGCTCGTCGTTGAGGAGCCGGACGACGCGAAGGCCCTCGCGCGTCATCGGCAGGCGGACGACGATCGCCTTGCCGAGCTTGGCGAGCTCCCGCGCTTCCTTGTACATCGCCTTCGGCTCGCCCGCGGCGACCGCGGCGAAGACGGGGCCGTCGCAGACCTGCGAGAGCTCGGAAACCGCCTTGCGGTAGTCGCGTCCCGCGGCGAGGACGGCGTCGGGACGGACGACGGCGCCGTCGAGAAGCCCCCACTCCTTCACGCGGCGGGCTTCGTCGGCATCGAGGCTGTCGAGAAAGAACCTCATTGTTTGACTCTACTCGCTTTCCGCCTCGTCCTCGGCCGGCGCGGCCGCGGGCGGGGCGTCGGGGTCCTCGGGTTCGTCGGGCGCCTCGTCCCGTTCGCCGAGGGAGGGGAGCTTGGCCACCGCGACGACGGCGTCCCCGTCGTCGAGGTCGATCACCTTGACCCCCTGCGCGGCGCGGCCCGTCTCACGGACTCCGGCGGCCGCGAAGCGGATCATCATTCCCATCCTCGTGATCAGGAGGAGCTGGTCCTCCTCGCCGACGGACTTGATCCCGACGACGGGCCCGTTCTTGTCGGTCACCCTCACGTTGATGACCCCCGAGCCGCCGCGGGTCTGGTGCCGGTACTCGGAGACGTCGGTCCGCTTGCCGTAGCCGAGCTCGGTGACGGCGAGGAGCGTGGCGTCCTCGTCGACGAGGTCCATCTCGACGACCTCGTCCCCTTCGCGCAGCTCGATCCCCTTCACGCCCGTCGTGTCGCGGCCGATGGGCCGCACGTCGGTCTCCGTGAACTTGATCCCCATGCCGTTGCGCGTCCCGAGGAAGACCTGGCGGGTGCCGTCCGTGACCTGGACGGAGAGGAGCGCGTCGTCCTCCTCGAGGTTGATCGCGATGATCCCCGCCGCGCGGACGTTGCCGTAGGCGGAGAGGACCGTCTTCTTCACGAGCCCCCTCTTCGTCGAGAAGAGGAGGAACCGGTCCTCCGGGAAGCCGCGGGTCGTCGTCATGGCGGCGACCTTGTCCCCGGGCTCGACCTGGATCAGGTTCACGAGGGCCTTGCCGCGCGCCGCGGGCCCGGCCGACGGGACGTCCCAGACGCGGACGCAGTGGACCCGCCCGTGGTCCGTGAAGACGAGGAGGGAGTCGTGCGTCGAGGCGACGAAGAGGTGGTCGACGACGTCCTCCTCGGTCGCGGCGGCGCCCGTGCGCCCCTTGCCCCCCCGCTTCTGCTCGCGGTAGACGGAGAGCGGCGTGCTCTTGGCGTAGCCGCCGCGCGTGACCGTCAGGACGACGACCTCGTCCTTGATGAGGTCCTCGTCGTTGAGGTCCTTCTCGAGGGTCGAGATCTCCGTCCGGCGGTCGCAGCCGAAGCGGGTCCGGATGTCGGCGAGCTCGGCCCGGATGATCGCCGCGACCCTCTCGGGGCGGGCGAGGATGTCCTTCAGGTCGGCGATGAGGGCGAGGACGTCCTTGTACTCGGCGACGATCTTGTCGCGCTCGAGGCCCGTGAGGCGCTGGAGGCGCATCTCCAGGATCGCCTGCGCCTGGACCTCGTCGAGGCGGACGAGATTCCCCTCGCGCCGCGCGCGGGACGAGAGGTCGAGCGCCGGCAGGTCGAGAAAGGCCGTGAGCGCGCCGAGGTCGACCTCGATCTCCGTCGTGAGGCGCGCCCGGGCTTCTTCCGGGTCCTTCGAGGCCCGGACGATCGCGATGACGCGGTCGAGGCTCGAGAGCGCGATCGCGAGCCCGAGGAGGATGTGGGCGCGCGCCTCGGCCTTCGCGAGGTCGAAGCGCGTCCGCCGGACGACGACCTGGCGCCGGTGGTCGAGGAAGTGCCGGAGCATCTCCTTCAGCGGGAGGATGCGCGGCTGCCCCTCGACGATCGCGAGGAAGATGATCCCGAACGAGCTCTGCAGGGGCGTGAGCTGGTAGAGGCGGTTCAGGAGGACGTTCGCGTTCTCGCCCTTCTTCAGGTCGATGGCGATGCGCATCCCCTGGCGGTCGCTCTCGTCGCGGATCGCCGAGATCCCCTCGAGGCGCTTCTCGTTCACGAGGTCGGCGATCTGCTCGATGAGCCGGGCCTTGTTGACCTGGAACGGGAGCTCGGTGACGACGATCGACTCGCGGTCCGCCCGCGTCGAGGCCTCGATCTCCGCGCGGCCGCGGACCTGGATGATCCCGCGGCCGTTGCGGTAGGCCTCGACGACGCCGCGACGGCCGAGGAGGATGCCGCCGGTCGGGAAGTCCGGGCCCGGCAGGACGCGGAGGAGCTCGTCGAGCCCCGCCTCGGGGTTGTCGAGGAGGAGGATCGCCGCGTCGCACGTCTCGCGGAGGTTGTGCGGGGGGATCTTCGTCGCCATGCCGACGGCGATCCCCTCGGCGCCGTTCACGAGGAGGTTCGGGAACTTCGCCGGCAGGACGGTCGGCTCCTGGAGGGAGCCGTCGTAGTTCAGCGTCCAGTCGACGGTCTCCTTGTCGATGTCGTCCCCGACGAGCTCCTCGGCGAGCGCCGTGAGGCGGATCTCCGTGTAGCGCATCGCGGCGGCGCTGTCGCCGTCGACGGAGCCGAAGTTCCCCTGCCCGTCGACGAGCGGCTCGCTCATCGAGAAGTCCTGCGCCATCCGGACGGCGGTGTCGTAGATCGACGCGTCGCCGTGCGGGTGGTACTTGCCCATGACGTCGCCGACGATGCGGGCCGACTTCTTGTAGGCGCGGTTGTGCCGGTTCCCCTGCTCCCACATGCCGTAGAGGACCCGGCGGTGGACCGGCTTCAGGCCGTCGCGGACGTCGGGGAGGGCCCGGCCCACGATGACCGACATCGCGTAGTCGAGGTAGCTGCGGCGGATCTCCTCCTCGATGGAGACGGGGAACCGCTGCTCGGCGGGGACGGGGGGCTGCTCTGGGCTGTCGGTCATCTCAAATGTCCAGGTTCGTCACGGCGAGCGCGTTGGCCTCGATGAACGCGCGGCGGGGCTCGACGGCGTCCCCCATCAGGATGGTGAAGAGCTCGTCGGCTTCGACGGCGTCCTCGACCCGGACCTGCAGGAAGCGCCGCGAGGAGGGGTTCATCGTCGTCTCCCAGAGGGTCTCGGGGTTCATCTCGCCGAGGCCCTTGTAGCGGCTCGCCGTGAGTCCCTTCTTGGCGCTGTCGAGGATCGCCTCGGCGGCCTCGGCGAGGGTCGCGACGCGTTTCTCGTCGTCCTTCCGGCGGAGGACGTACGGCCCGTCGAGAAAGCCGTCGAGGAGCGCGGCGAGCTCTCCGGCCCGGCGGACGTCGAAGCCCCCGAGGAAGGTGGCGTCGACGACGGCCCTGCGCGTGACGCCGTTCGTCTCGCGCGAGACGTGGAGGGCGAAGCCCCCGTGCTCCTCTTCGGGGACGACCTCGGTCTTCAGGTCGGCCGGTAGGCCCGCCGCGATCGCCTCGAGGGTCGCACGGTCCCGCGCGGCCTCGGGCCCGGCGCCCGCCTTCACGAGCGCGCGGAGGAGCTCCTCGGGAATCCCGCGGAGGGAGAGGCGCTTCACGAGGGAGAGCCACTCCTGGGCGTCGGAGAAGAGGCGGACGAGGCCGGCTCCGGAGACCGCGATCCCGGTCGGCTCGGTGACGAGCGCGCGGTCGTCGCCGATCCGCGCGAGGAGGAACCGGGCGTACTCCTTGTCGTCCTTGAGGAACGACTCGCGCTTGCCGTCGACGATCTTGTAGAGCGGCGGCTGCGCGATGTAGAGGTAGCCCCGCTCGATCGCGGCGCGCATCTGGCGGAAGAAGAACGTGAGGAGGAGCGTCCGGATGTGCGAGCCGTCGACGTCGGCGTCCGTCATCAGGACGATCTTGTGGTAGCGGATCTTCTCGACGTCGAACTCCTCGCCGATCCCCGCCCCGAGCGCGAGGATGAGCGTGCGGATCTCGGCGAAGGCGAGCATCTTGTCGAAGCGCGCCTTCTCGACGTTCAGGATCTTCCCCTTGAGCGGCAGGATCGCCTGCGTCTTCCGATCGCGCCCCTGCTTGGCCGAGCCTCCCGCCGAGTCGCCCTCGACGATGAAGATCTCGGAGAGGGCCGGGTCGGTCTCCTGGCAGTCGGCGAGCTTGCCCGGAAGGCCGGCGCCGTCGAGCGCCCCCTTGCGCCTCACGAGCTCGCGGGCCCGCCGGGCGGCCTCGCGGGCGCGGGCGGCCTCGATGATCTTGTCGACGATCCGGCGGGCGACCTTCGGGTTCTCCTCGAAGAACGTCGAGAGCTTCTCGTAGGTGACCGTCTGCACCCACGTCTTGGCTTCCTGCGAGACGAGCTTCTCCTTCGTCTGCGAGGAGAACTTCGGGTCGCGGATCTTCAGGGAGACGACCGCGGTGAGCCCCTCGCGACAGTCGTCTCCGGAGAGCGTCGTGTCCTTGAGGTTCTTCGTGAGGTTGTTGGTCTCGGCGTACTTCTGGATCGCGCGCGTCAGGGCCGTCTTCAGCCCCTCGAGGTGGGTGCCGCCGTCCTTGTTCGAGATCGTGTTCGTGAAGCAGAAGATCTGCTCCTGGTAGCCGTCGTTCCACTGGAGGGCGACGTCGAGGCGCTCGCCCTTCGCGTCGACCTTCGGGTCGCCCGTCGCGTCCTTGACGTCCGTGAAGAAGATGACGCTCTCGTGGAGCTTCTCCCGGTTCTTGTTCAGGTGGTCGACGAAGGAGGAGATTCCCCCCTCGTACCGGAAGACGTGCTTCCTCTCCCCCTTCTCGTCCCGTTCGTCGAGGACCTCGATCGTGACGCCGGGGTTGAGGAAGGCGAGCTCGCGCAGGCGCTGAGAGAGGGCGTCGAAGCTGTAGGAGCGGACCGAGAAGATCTCCGGGTCCGCCTGGAAGGTGAGCTTCGTCCCGGTCTTGTTCGTGCGGCCGACCTCCCGGATCGGCTGCAGCGGCTTTCCCTTCGCGTAGGGCTGCTGCCAGACGCGGCCTTCCCGGCGGACCTCGACGTCGAGCGAGGAGGAGAGGGCGTTCACGACGGAGAGGCCGACGCCGTGGAGGCCGCCGGAGACCTTGTAGGCGTTGTCGTCGAACTTCCCGCCGGAGTGCAGGTCCGTGAGGATGATCTCGAGCGTCTCGCGGTTGTGGACCGGGTGGAGCCCGACCGGGATGCCGCGGCCGTTGTCTTCCACGGTCACGGTCTCGTCGGGGTGGACCGTCACCGTCACCCGGTCGCAGTAGCCCGCCTGCGCCTCGTCGATGGCGTTGTCGACGAGCTCGGTGACCATGTGGTGGAGCCCCGTGATGTCGTCGGTGTTCCCGATGTACATCCCGGGCCGCTTGCGTACCGCCTCGAGCCCCTTCAGGAGCTTGATCGACTCGGTGCCGTAGCTCGTGTCGCGCTCCTCGGCGGGAGGGGCGTCGTCTTCAGGAATCGAGGACATCTTCGGACCTTTCCTGTCTCCCCGCGGCGGCGGGGGAGACGACCGGGAATCGGCCGGCCAGGTGACCGGCGGGGGAGAGGGCCCCCGCGGCGACCTCCCAGACGGTTCCTTCCGGAAGGGGCAGGGCGCGCGCGACGGAGGCGCGCGCGGAGGTGAGGAAGACCTGGCCGTCTCCGGGAAGCGCCTCGGCGAAGCGCGTCAGGACCGCCGGATCCCACTCGGAATCGAAGTCGTCGAATGCGAAGACCGGGAACGCTCCCCTGGCCTCGGCGAGGATCGCCCTCTCCGCCAGGGCCCAGGCGAGGACGAGGGTCCGGGTCTCGCCCGAGGACGCCCTCGTGGAAAGGGCCGTCGGTCCCGAGACGACGCTCACGTCGTCCCGGTGCGGGCCGAAGAGGGCCCGGCCCGCGCGTCGGTCGCCCGGCTCGCTCTGTCTCAGCCCCCGGCGAAGCGCCTCGGCGAGCGTTTCGCGGTCTGCCCGGGCGGGGAGGTCGGAAACCAGCCGGAGGGAGACGTCGCTCCAGGGCGAGCCGAGAAGTCTCGCGGTGTCGGCGAGACGACATCCGAGGGGACCGATGTGCCTCCGCCGGGCGGACGCGATTGAGGCGCCCGTGGCGGCGAGAATGTCTTCCCAGGAAGAGAGGGCGTCGCGGTCGGGTGTTCCGGGCGAGGCGAGGAGGGCGACGCGCTCGGCTCTGGCTTTCTCGTACCGGCGAAACTCGCCGGCCAGGCCCGGCTCCAGGGCGACGGCGACCCGGTCGAGCGCGCGGCGCCTCTCCGTGGGCGGTCCCGCGAGGCGGCCGAGGTCGGCTGCGGTCAGGAAGACGATCGGGAGTTTCTGGCTCGCCTCGAGGCGCGAGACTTTTCTGCCGTTCCAGGCGTGTTCGCGGCGGCCCCGAGAGAGCAGGGCACCGAGCGCACCGTCCGGCTCTCCCGTCAGGTGCACGGAGACGGCCGCGGCCGCCTCACCGGCCCGGACCACGTCGGCGAGGTCCGCAGTCCGGAAGGAGGGACGTCCGGAGACGAGAGCCAGACTCTCGAGCACGTTGGTCTTCCCCTGTCCGTTGGCACCCACGAGGAGATTCATGCGCGGGTGAAAGGCATGGCGGGACGGGGTGAGGTTGCGAAAGGCCTCGACCGTGAGGGTTCCGATCTCCACGTGACGCCGCGCACCCCCTCAGACGCGCATCGGCATGACGACGTAGAGGTAGCTCTTCAGGCCGGCCACCGGCTCCGCCGGACGGCCCTGGCACTGGGATCCCTCGTCCTTCACGAAGAGGTGGACCTTGTCCGTCTCGCACGCCTCGAGAAACTGTTCGAGGTAGCGCGAGTTGAGACGAAGGGTGATCGTGTCGGCGTCGTACTCGGCTGCGATCTCCTGATCGCCGTCGCCGACGTCCTGGCTTTCCGAGGAGACGACGAGCGCCCCTTCCTTGAACGTGAGGCTGACCGCCTTGAGGCGGTCTCCCGAAAGGAGCGAGATCCGGCGCACCGCGCCGAGAAGCTCCTCGCGGACGACGGTCGCCCGCTTCGTGTTGTCCTTGCTGATGACCTTCTCGTAGTCGGGAAAACGCCGGTCGTCGAGCTTCGAGTAGATGCGGCGGCGCCCGACGGTGAAGCCGATGTGGTTGTTTCCGCGGACGATGGTGACCGGGGTCTCGTCGTCGGCGTCGAGCCGCGAGAGCTCGTCGAGAACCTTCTTGGAAACGAGGATCGCCTCGAAGCCCGCTTCGGCGGTGGCGTCCTCGACCTCGATGAGAGCGAGCCGGTGCCCGTCGGTGGCAGCCATCTCGAGGCCGCCGTCCTTGGGCTTGAGGAGCGCTCCCTGGAGCTGCAAACGGATCTCCTCCGTGGAGACCGCGAATCGGACCTTCTCCACCATCCGGCGCAGCGCGCCGAACTTGAGGGTGAGCGTCGGCCCCCCGCCCGCTTCGGGACGCGTCGGGAAGTCGGTCGCCGGGAGACCGTTGAGACGAATCCGGAGCTTCGGCTCCTTGCAGTCGATCTGGACGTGGTGATTCTCGAGGACGCGCAGCCGGACTTCCGCGGCCGGCGGCAGATCCCGCACGACGTCGAAGAGACGGCGCGCCGGAACCGTGACGGCACCGACGGACTTGAGCGAGAGCGACTCTATCTCCGACACGAAGGTCGTGTCGAGATCGGTCGCCGTCAGGGTGAGCGTCTGGTCCCGCGCCTCGAGGAGGACATTCGAGAGGATCTGATGGGGCGTCCGCCGCTCCACCACACCCTGCATCAAGCTCATCTCTCGGGCCAGGGTGGCTGCCGGAAGTGTCAGCTCCACATCCCCTCCAACATTCTCTTAAATTCTAGCACTGTAAGAGTTACAGAAGTAGTAGTAGGGCAGTGCCCGAGCTGTGGGAAGGACCCGGAAGCGGCCGGAACGAGAGGGCTTGAGAACCGGAGGAGGGTGTGGAGATTCGAGCCCGGGGGTGTGCAGATCTCGGGAGGACACCGGGACCCGAGGGAAGCAGTGCACGGATCGCACAGGCGTTGCACCTCCCGGCTCACCGGAATTGCGCAACGAGCGCGGCGACCTCCCGGTCGAAATCGGAGTCCTCTTCCCTCCTGGCCGTGATCTTCCGGATCGAGTGGAGGGCCGTGGTGTGGTGCTTGTCGCCGAAAAGACGACCGATCTCGGGAAGGGAGAGTCCGATGGACTCCTTCAGGACGTACATGGCGACCTGGCGGGGGAAGACGATGGCTTCCCTCTTCGTCTTGGCGCGAAGCTCGGCGGGCTTGAGCCCGTAGTGTCCGGCGACGGCCTTCAGGATCTCGGCCGGAGAGGTCTTCTGGGATTCGTCGGGGAGGATTCCCCGGAGCGCCTCCTGGGCGAGCTCCCTGGTGAGCGGCTCCCCCCGCATCGAGGAAACGAGAACGACCCGGTTGAAGTAGCTCTCCAGCTCCCGAACGTGGGTCTTTATCTTGCCGGCGAGGAAGTAGGCGGTGTCGTCGTCCAGCTCGACCTGGGCGATTTCGGCCTTGTGGCGAAGGATGGCGACCTTCGTCTCGAAGTCGGGAGGCTGGATGTCGACGATGAGCCCGCCTTCGAAGCGGCTCTTCATCCGGTCGGTCAGACCGGGGATGTCCCGGGGAAGGACGTCGGACGTGAAGGCGATCTGGCTTCCGACGGAGTAGAGGGCGTTGAAGGTCTGGAAGAGCTCGTCTTCGGTCGTGGCCTTGCCGGCCAGGAACTGGACGTCGTCGAAGAGGAGGACGTCCGCGCTCAGCAGGCGTTGACGGACCTGGTCCATCCGGTTGAAGCGGATCCCGGTCACGACTTCCTTCACGAAGGTCTCGGAATAGACGTAGAGGATCTTCTCTCCCGGGCGGCGGGAGAGGCGGCGGTGGCCGATCGCCTGCATGAGGTGGGTCTTGCCGAGACCCGTCGGACCGCAGATGAAGAGGGGGTTGTAGCGATGGGAGGTCTGGTCGGCCACGTGGAGGGCTGCGGCGTGGGCGAGCTGGTTGGACTTGCCGATGACGAAGTGCTCGAACGTGTAGAGGGGATTCAGGTCTCCGACCTTGGACCTTGCCGGGGCCTGCGGACGAGCCGGAGAAACCGTCGCCCGATAGTCGTCCTGACCTTCCAGGACGAAGCGGATCTCGCGCGGACCCGTGCCCGCGAGGCGGGCCGCCTCGGCGATCTGCTCGCCGTATTCGCGCGGGATGTAGTCGATGAAGAGGGGGCTGCCGATGAGAACGTAGACAGCGTCGGTCGTCTCGAGCTTCTGCCTGGTCCCGCGGAACCAGGTGTCGAAGTCGCGCTCGTCCACCCTGGATTTCAGGTGCTCGAGAATTTTCTCCCAGGCGGTCGACTTGTCCACGGCATCTCCACCGATGTGAAAGAAGGACACCGCTCGGCGGAGCGGGGGGGGATGCTAGCACGCAGCCGGAGCGCGAAGGGCAGGGGAGGCGCCCCGGAGGGGCGGGCCGTGACAGGATCGCGGGAGTGGCGGTTGACAGGGGCCGGCGAGTCCCGGAGAATCCGCCGCTCGCGCTCCCCGCAGCGGGAGAGGTGGTGTCATGAAGAGAACGTTCCAGCCCAACAACCGCCGCCGCCACAAGACGCACGGCTTCCTCGTCCGGATGCGGACGAAGAACGGCCGGGCCGTCCTTGCCCGTCGCCGGGCCAAGGGTCGGAAGCGCCTCGCCGTCTGAGGCGCCCGAGGACACCGCCGCTCCGGGCGGGCCCTTCGATCCGATGCTTTCCGAACCCAGCGGGCCCGGGCGCGAATTTTCAGCGCCCCGGGTCTCGGAGTCGTTCGGGAGGGACCGCCGGGTCCTTCGTCGGGCAGACTACCTGGATACCTACTCCAGCGGGCGGCGCTATGTCGGCCGCTGGCTGGTCTTTTTCGTGAGGCCCGCGCGCGGGTCCTGTGCCCGGCTCGGAGTCACGATCACGAAGAAGACCGGCACCGCCGTCGTGAGGAATCGGCTTCGGCGCAAGCTCCGCGAGCTCTTTCGGCGTTGCTCCGAGCTTCGGGGGGCCGTCGACGTGGTCGTGAACGTACGCGCCGGGGCGGAAGAGACCGCCTTTGCCGAGCTTTCGAGAGATTTCGAGAAGCTCGTCGCCCGCGTGGGGGCCGGGGTCCCGCCGTGACGGGAATGGATGAAGCGAGGCCGGGGCGCGGGGCTCGCGGAGCCGCGGAGCTGCTGGGGCTCTACAAGAGGTTCCTCTCGCCACTTCTTCCGGCGGCCTGCCGGTTCCAACCGACCTGTTCGGAGTACGCTCGCGAATCGATCCTCCGCCACGGTCTCCTGAAAGGGGCGTGGCTCTCGATCCTGCGCCTTTCCCGTTGTCATCCGTTCCACCCGGGCGGTTTCGACCCGGTGCCCTGACCCGCCTTCGAGGAGCTGCCATTGGATTCGAAACGTCTCGCCGTGGCTTTCGGCCTGTCGGCCACAATCCTGATCCTGTGGACCCTGATCTTTCCGGCGCCGAAGCCGGCGCCGCGGGCGCCGGCTTCGCCGAAGCCGACCGTTTCGGCGGCGGCGGCGCCGACACCGACGGCCGTCCCGGAGGCCGTGGCCGCTGCTGACCCGACCACGCCGGCCGCCGTTCCGCCGGTCGGGGCTACCGAGCCGCGGGTGGTGACGCTGAAGAACGGGGTCCTCACGCTGAAGCTCTCGAACCGGGGAGGAGAGGTCGTTTCGGCGGAGCTTTCGAAGTTCGGCGGGGCGGACGAGAAGGGGGCCCTGGAGCTCGTCCGGAGGGATGCTCCGTTCGCCGGGCGGACCCTGGTCTACGACCCGGGAGATCCGTTCCTCGCGCGGGCAGCCGCCGCGCTGCACGAGACGACGGTCGAGGAGGGAAACGGGGGGACGGTCGTCCGCTTCCGGTACCGCGAGGCGGACGGACAGGGCGTGGTTCGGACCTACACGTTCGGGACCGGGTACGTCCTGGGACTGAAAGTCGAGAGGGAGGGCGGCGGCGGTCGCCCGGTCGGGGTCGTCCTCGGCCCCGGAGTCGGAAACCCTTCGAAGGCCGAGCTCGAGAACCGCTACACCAAGCCGGGTTCGAGCGTGACGCTTTCGGCGGCCCGGTCGGTGTCGAGGAAGGCGAAGGACGGCCTGAAGGAGCCCGTTCCTGCCGGTTCGGGGCTCATCGCCGCCGGACTCGAAGACAACTACTTCGTCACGGCCTTCCTGCCTGGCGCCGCGGAGACCGTGACGCTCCGGCCGGTCGGACTCGTCCTCCCTCCCGCCCCGGCAGCCGGTGGCGTGCCCGCCGCCGCCGCCGAGCCGCTCGTCGAGACCGAGGTCGTCCTCTCGGGGGCCGGCACGATCGAAGCCGGTCTCTACTTCGGCCCGAAGGACATCGACACCCTCCGGTCCGTGCGTCCCGGCATGGAGAAGCTGATCGACTACGGCTGGTTCGCCGTCATCGTGGCGCCGCTGCTCTGGCTTCTGAAGCAGTTCCACGCCGCGATCCCGAACTGGGGCGTCGCGATCATCCTCGCGACGGTCGTCATCAAGATTCTTCTCTTCCCCCTCACCTGGAAGCAGCTCGTCTCGATGAAGAAGATGAGCTCTCTTCAGCCGAAGATCGAAGCGATCCGCCTGAAGTGGACGCCGAAGCTGAAGTCGGACCCGCAGGCGCGCGTCCGGATGAACGAGGAGACGATGGCGCTCTACAAGACGGAGAAGGTGAACCCGGCCGGCGGGTGTCTCCCTCTCCTCCTGCAGATGCCGATCCTGATCGCCTTCTACAACCTCCTGAGCCACGCGATCGACCTGCGGCACGCGCCGTTCGCTCTCTGGATCCAGGACCTCTCCGCCAAGGACCCCTACTACGTCACGCCGATCCTGATGACGCTGACGATGTGGCTGCAGCAGCAGATGATGCCGGCCACGGGCGACGCCATGACGAAGAGGGTCATGGGTTTCCTCCCCCTCGTCATGGGCTTCATGTTCAAGGACATGCCGTCCGGGCTGGTTCTCTACTGGCTCGTCCAGAACGTCCTCTCCATCGTCCAGCAGCTCCTTCTCGAGCGCTACACGGATCTCGGAATGCGGCCGAAGGCGACGAAGGCGTGACGAAGTCGCGCGGCGGTCCGACGGAGGGGCCAAAACGGTGGCCCCGCTCGTCGGGGATGCCGCCGGGGATGGAGACGTCCTCGTCGCCCGCGCGACACCCGTCGGGACGGGCGCGCTCGCGATCGTCCGCCTGAGCGGACCGGCAGGGCGCGTTCTGGCCCTTGCGAGGGAGATGGCGCCCCGGATTCCGGCGCGGCCGCAGGCTCGCCGGGCGTACCTTTCCCCGTTCCTCGACGAGGAGGGGAGCGTCGCGGACGAGGGCCTCGTGCTCTGGTTTGCTTCTCCCGCGTCCTCGACCGGCGAGGAGGTCGTCGAGCTGCAGGCTCACGGCTCCCCTGCGGTGGTCGAGCTTCTCGTCGCCTCGGCCGTGAGCCGGGGAGCCCGGCGCGCCCGGCCGGGCGAGTTCACGCGACGGGCGCTCGCGAACGGGAAGATCGACCTGGCGAGGGCCGAGGGGATCGGCCTCCTCGCGGGGGCGGCGAGCCGGGGGGAGGCGCGGCGTGCGCTCGGTCTCGTCCGCGGAGAGCTCTCGCGGAAGGTGGCGGCGCTCCGGGAGGAGCTTCTCGGTGTTCTCGTGGAGCTGGAGGCTCGGCTGGATTTCGCCGAAGACGTCGAGAGGGACGGAGAGACGTCGGCGCTCGCGCGAATCGTCTCCGCGCGGGCCGCGCTGCGGCTTCTGGCATCGGAGGCGGGTGCGGGCCGAGCCCCCGGCGTGGTTCCGACGGTCGTCATCGTCGGCGCCCCGAACGCCGGGAAGTCGACCCTGTTCAACGCGCTTCTCGGCGAGGACAGGGCCCTGGTGACGGAGCTGGCGGGGACGACGCGCGATGCCGTGGCAGAGATGTTCGAGGTCGAGGGAGAGCGGGTCCGGCTCGTCGACACGGCAGGGCTGCGGGAGACCACCGAGAGACTCGAGCGCCTCGGGGTCGAGGCGGCCGGGCGGGCGGCCGCCGGCGCCGATCTCCTCCTCGTGGCCCGGGAAGCGGGCGGCGAGTCGCCGGCACGGGGCGACCTTCCGGAAGGGGTGCCCGTGCTGGTCCTGGAGACGAAGGCCGACCTGCCGGGAGAGCGCCGCGACGGAGAGCTGCGCGTGAGCGCGAGGACCGGCGAAGGGCTGACCGCGCTGCGGCGGGAGATCGGGGCGCGGCTGGTTTCCTGCCTTGGAACGGGCGAGTTCGGCGGGCTGCCCCGGCAGCGCGAGGCGCTGCTGAGCGCCGCGGCCGCGCTCGACGGCCTCGGGGCGGAGGGTCCCGCTGAGATCGCGGCGGGGGCGGTGCGGGCGGGGCTTCACGCGCTCGGAGAGATCACGGGGGAGACGGCGACGGAAGAGCTTCTCGACAGGATCTTCTCCACGTTCTGCGTCGGAAAATGAAGGCTCACTGGGACGTCGTGGTGGTGGGCGGTGGTCACGCCGGGGCCGAAGCGGCCTGGGCCTCTGCGCGGGTCGGCTGCCGAACGCTTCTGCTGACGCGGGACCTCGGGGCGATTGCGCGGATGAGCTGCAATCCCGCGATCGGAGGGCTCGCGAAGGGGCAGACCGTGCGGGAGATCGACGCCCTCGGGGGCCTGATGGGCTGGGCGGCGGACCGGACGGGGATCCATTTCAAAGTGCTCAACGCGTCCCGCGGGCCGGCCGTTCAGGGTCTTCGGTGCCAGTCGGACAAGGCGGCCTACTCGCGCGAGGTGGGCCAGCGTCTCGCCGCGCGGCCGAATCTGGAGCTGAGAGAAGGGGCGGCGGCCGGATTCGTCGTGGCGGAGGGCGTTCTCTCGGGTCTTCGGCTCGAGGACGGGGAGGAGCTGGGGTGCCGGGCCGCCGTCGTTACGAGCGGGACGTTTCTCCGGGGGCTGATTCACGTCGGGGCCGAGCGGCAGGCCGCGGGTCGCTGGGGGGAGATGCCGTGCGTCGACCTCTCGGATGCCCTGAGGGGGCTTGGTCTCCGGATCGGGCGGATGAAGACCGGAACGCCGCCGCGGGTGGCCGGAAAATCCATCGATCGCTCTAAAACGGTTCGGGTCAGAGGAGATGTCGCCCCGAGGGCCTTCTCTTTCCGGTCCCGGCTGGAGCGTTTTCCGCGGCTTCCCCAGGTCGACTGCTTCCTGACGCACACGACGGAGCGGACGCACGACCTGATCCGGCGAAACCTCGACCGGTCACCGCTCTACTCCGGGGTCATCCGAGGCCGGGGCCCCCGCTATTGCCCGTCCATAGAAGACAAGGTCGTTCGATTCGCCGAGAGGGACAGGCACCAGATCTTCATCGAACCCGAGGGTCTCGACACGGACTGGACCTACCTGGGAGGGTTGTCCATGTCCCTTCCGGCGGACGTTCAGGACGAGGTGGTTCGGAGCCTCCCGGGGCTGGAGGAGGCAGAGATCCTCCGGCCGGCCTACGCGATCGAATACGACGTCGTCTTTCCGGAGCAGCTCGACGACACTCTGGCGGTTCGGGAGCTCCCCGGACTTTTCCTTGCGGGGCAGATCAACGGCACGTCCGGTTACGAGGAGGCGGCCGGGCAGGGTCTCGTGGCGGGAGTGAACGCGGCGCTCGTGGCGAAGGGGCGGGAGCAGGCACCGTTCACGCTCGGGCGACACGAGGCCTACATCGGGGTGATGATCGACGACCTCGTGACGCTCGGCGCCGAAGAGCCCTACCGACTCCTCACCTCGCGGGCCGAGCATCGGCTCCTCCTGGGAGGAGACACGGCCTACGCCCGGCTCGTGGAGAAGGGGATGGCTTACGGGCTTCTCACCGAGGAAGAAGCCGCCCCGATCCAGGAACGGGAGGAGCGGCAACGGGCGGCGCGCGCGGCGCTCGGGGGCTCGCGCGTCCTTCCGGACCGTGGGACGCTTCTGGAGCTGGAGGCGATGGGCGTCGGCCTGTCGGAAGAGACGACCGGAGCGGGCCTTCTCCGGCGACCCGACGCTCCCGCGTCCCTCCGGGATTGGCTCGCGGGCCGTGTTCGGGAGCCGCTGGGCGGACTGGACGACGAGGAGTGGGAGCGCCTCGTGAACGAGATCCGCTATGAGGGTTTCCTCAAGAGAGAGCGTGAGGTGATCGAGAGGGTGCGTCGGGCGGCGGATCGGCCGGTTCCCGCGGACTTCCGCTACAGGGGCGTGCCGGGGTTGTCGGCCGAAGCCGCCGAGAAGCTGGAGCGGCACCGCCCCCGGACGCTGGGCCAGGCCGGCCGGATACCCGGCGTCACCCCGGCCGCCGTGACGCTCCTGCTCGCCCGGCTCGCTTCCGGGGAGAGGCGGGTTTCGTCGTGAAGGGGCTCGAGGGGATGGTCCGTGAAGCGCTGATCGCCAGGAAGCTGGGAGACGCCGTCCCGGCCTCTCCGGGGCTTGCCTCGTTTCTCGAACTCCTGCTTCGAGCGAACGCGGGGGTCAATCTCGTTTCGAGGAAGGAGGCGGTACCGGAGGTTCTCGTCGCGCGGCACCTGATCGACGCGCTCGAGGCACTCCCCCTCCTTCCGCCGCCGGGGGCGCGGCGGCTCCGGTTGCTGGACATCGGCTCGGGCGGGGGTTTTCCGGCGATCCCGCTGCTTCTGGCCCGGCGCGATCTCGAGGGGGTTCTCGTGGAGTCGGTCGGTAAGAAGGCTCGCTTCCTCGAGGAGGCCGTCGGCGTGCTCGGATTGACGGCCCGGGTGGTGAACGCTAGATTCCCCGGCCCCGCACTCGAGCTGATGAAGAAATCTCCCCCCTGCGATCTCCTGTCGAGTCGCGCCGTGGCCGGCGCCGGGGAGCTCGTACGCGCAGCTCGGCCCGGGCTCGCTCGAGGGGCCATCGCTCTCCTCTGGACGACGGAACCGCTTCTCGGGAACGTGCGGCGGGCCCTGCCGGGCGTGAGCGTCGTCTTTCGGAAGAGCCCCGGGACGGACCTCCGGGGTATCGCCCGGGTGGAATGTTTCACGTGAAACGTCGGGTGGCGGCGAACCAGGAGAGCGGGTGGGGATGACGACTTCGGCGGACCGACGCACCGCGGCTGCCCGCTTCGAGAAGAGCCCAGGGGCGGACCGGCGCGACCACGCGAGGGGGGAGTGTTCCACGTGAAACGTCTGGCAGTGGCGAACCAGAAGGGGGGCGTGGGGAAGACGACGACGGCGATCAGCCTCGCCGCCGCCCTGGCGATCCTCGAGAAGCGAGTCCTTCTCGTCGACTTCGATCCGCAGGGGAACACGACCGGCGGCCTCGGTGTCGACAAGGGCGAGCTCGAGAAGACGGTCTACGACTGGATCCTCGGGAACACCACCTGGGCCGAGGTCGCACGACCGACGAGCCTGCCCCTCCTGACGCTCGTCCCGGCTTCCCGCGAGCTGGTCGGCGCGGAAATCGAGCTCGTGAACGTGGAGAAGAGGGAGTACCTGCTCGCCGGAAGGCTCGACGCGCTGGAGGGCGAGTTCGACTACGTCTTCGTCGACTGCCCACCCTCCCTCGGCCTCCTCACGCTGAATGCCCTCACGGCCGTCGACGGGGTCATCGTCCCGATCCAGTGCGAGTACTACGCGCTGGAAGGGGTCTCCGAGCTCGTTTCGACGATAGAGAGAGTTCGCGAGAACCTGAATCCCCGCCTCGAAATCGCCGGGGTCGTCGCGACCATGTGGGACGAACGGCTGAATCTCTCCCGCCAGGTCCTGGACGAGATCCGCCGCTACTTCGGCGGAGCGTTCATCGAGCCGGCGGTCCCCAGAAACGTACGGCTGGGGGAGGCCCCCTCCTTCGGAAAGCCGATCTTCCTCTACGACGTTCGGTCCCGCGGTGCCGAGGCGTACCTCGCCATCGCGCGAGAGCTCCTCCGGCGAGACCTCGCCGGGGAGGCCGGAGGAAAGCCGTGACGAAGAGACCTGCTCTCGGGAAGGGGCTTTCCGCCCTCATCCCGACCGTCCGTCCGACCCTGCCGGAGTCCCGGACGGGGCTCTCCGTCCAGATGGTCGACCTGGATCACCTCGAGGCGAACCGCCAGCAGCCCCGCCGCAGGTTCGACGACGACGGGCTCGAGGAGCTGGCCCGCTCGATCAAGGAGACCGGGATTCTCCAGCCGATCCTCGTCACCCGCGACGCCGACCGTTTCCGGATCCTGGCCGGAGAGCGCCGTGTCCGGGCCGCTCGTCTCGCCGGGCTCACCCGCGTCCCGGTCCTCGTCAAGGAGGGGCTCGAGGATCGGGACCACCTCCTCGTCGCGCTCATCGAGAACATCCAGCGCCGGGACCTGACGGCGATGGAAGAAGCGGAATCGTACTGGCACCTGAAGGACAAGTTCGGGATGACCCAGGACGAGATCGCCGAACGGGTAGGGAAGGACCGGACGACGGTTTCGAACGCCATGCGGCTCCTCAAGCTCCCGGCGGAGGTCCGCGCCCAGGTCGAGGATGGGCTCCTCTCGGCCGGCCATGCCCGCACGCTCCTCTCCCTTCCGTCGGCCGCCGACCAGGAGACCCTCGCAAGGGAATTCATTCGCAGGGGCTTGTCCGTCCGGGCGGCCGAGGCCCGGGTTCAGGAGATCCTCGACGGGGCGCCGAAAAAGCGAGCGGCCGCCCCCGACAACGACCCCGACACGCGAGACGCAGAGCAGCGGCTCCAGCGATCCCTCGGGACCAAGGTCGAGATCCGGCGCAGGAAGAAGGGGGGCGAAGTCCGCCTCTCCTTCTACTCCGAGGAGCAGCTCATCGGCCTCTTCGAGCGACTCGTCGGAGGAAGCGGATGATCGGCGGAAAGAAGGGGAGCGGAATCCTCAACGGGTTCCTCGACCGGGGGGCCCGATTCGAGGGGACTCTCTTCTTCGAGGACACGTTCCGGATCGATGGCGTCCTCAAGGGGAAGGTCGTCTCGAAGAACGAGCTGATCATCGGAGACGGCGCCGCGATCGACGCCGAGATTCACGTCGGCCGGCTCTCCGTTTCCGGGAACGTCCGGGGCGTCGTCTACGCCCGCGAGCGGGTCGAGGTCCACGCGGGCGCTCGCCTTCAGGCGGAGATTCACACGCCCTCGCTTCTCGTCGAGGACGGCGCGGTGATCCAGGGGCCGGTCGAGACGGGACCGCAGGTCGGCCGGGCGCCGGGCGCCGCCTCGGACCCTGCGATCCCCGCGATCTCGGTTTCCCCCGCGCCGAAGAAGAGCTGATCAGCCGGGCGGGGGCCCGAAAGCGGACCCGAGGACGGCGTGCGGAATGGTCGTCTCGCTCCCCGGCTCCAGCCCCAGCTCGGTCGCGATCTCGCGCGCGACGTCCTCGGCCTGGTCGAGTCCGTCGATGTCGATCGAGGTTTCCCGTTGCCGCTCTTCGGGCGCCCCGGGGAGGTTCAGGCCGCAGGGCGGGTGGAACACGGCGGCGTCCTTCGACCAGGCGAACCCGTAGGTGCGGCAGGTGATCGGCCGCTCTTCGTAGATGCGGCAGCGTCCCGAAGGGAGCTCGAGCATGGGGCAGGCGCGATCCGCCACGACGGCGAAGTAGTCGTCGTCCGACTCCTCGCTGCGCTCCGGGTCGAGCAGCCCCGCGCGGGCGTCTCCGGGAAAGGCGGCTGCCGTTTCCTCGACGATCTGCCGGGCCCGCCGGACCACGTCCTCCCGATCCCGGGCGGAGAGCCGGGCCACGCCCTCTCGCACGAGAGCCGCTTCCGGAAGGGAAATGTCAAAGAGCCCGACGCAGCAACCGAAACAGCCCGAGCGGCAGGCCACCTCACCGGGAAGGGTTCGAGCTGCCGCCGTGTCCCAGGCGTCACTGGCGATCCGAAACGCCAGTTTCAATCGATCGACCTGTTTCGGATCCGCCATGCTTTCCCGCCTCCCCGGCGAATGGTAGCGCTCTCGGGGACGCCTCTCGTTGACCGACGCGGCCACTCTGTGGCATAAACGCGGCCCCCGTGCGGACTTCCGGCTCGCGGTGCGCCCGGGGGCGGACCCCGCAGCGCGCCCCTGAGAGCGGAACGAGCGATGCAACTGCCCGACCTCTCCCTGTTACTCGTCGTCATCATCTTCTGGGCCACCTACCTGGTCCTGAGGAAGTTCCTGTTGTCGCCGCTCGGCGCCGTTCTCGCCGAACGGGAACAACGGGTCGATTCCGCGCGCGCGGCGTCGGAAGCGGCCCTGGAGAGGCAGCGAGAGGTCGCCGCGGACCTCGACCGTCGCCTCACCGAGGCCCGGCGAGAGGCGCTCGCACATCGGGAAGCCGCCCGCGCCGCCGCCGGCGAGCGCCGGCAGGCGCTCCTCGAAGACGCACGTGAGAAGTCGCGGGGCCTGGCGCGCGAGGCGCAGGCCAGTCTCGAACGCGAGGTGCTCTCCGCCCGCCAGCAGCTCGGCGCGGAGGCGCAGGCGATCGCCGGCGAGATCGCGAGCTACGCCCTCGGACGAAAGGTGGCCTGATGCCGGCCTCACTTCTCGCGCTCCCCCTCTCGGGCGGAGCGGAAGGCCCCGCCACGTTCCTCGGCCTTCCCTACCCGTTCTGGCAGACCCTGAACTTCCTCGGGTTCATCGCGCTCCTCGTCTGGCTCCTCAGGAAGCCGCTGGTGCAGTTCTTCGAGAACCGGCGCCTCGGAGTCGCCGAAACGCTGCGGAAGGCGGAGGAAGACCGCGACCGCGCCCAGGCGGTCGCCCGGGAGATCGGCGAGCGCCTCGTGAAGATCGAAGCCGAGATCGAGGCGTTGCGACTCCACGCACGGGAGCAGGCCGAGGTGGAGGAGAAGGAAATCGCCGCCCGGGCCGTGGAGGAGAGCGAGCGGGTCGCCGCGCGCACCCGCGCCGAGCTCGACGCCAGGGTGCGGTCGGCGCGAAACGAGCTCACGGCCTACGCCGCCGACCTTGCCGTCGAGCTCGCCCGGGAGCTCGTCGTGAAGAACGTGACGCCCGACGACGAGACGCGACTCGTCGCCGAAGGCGTGAAGAGCCTCGCAGGAGACGCCCGATGAAGGCCGCCGGCTCCGCCTTCGCACGGCCCTACGTCGACGCCCTCTTCGAGGTCGCCGGATCGCCCGACGCCGTCGACGCGCTCCTCCCGTCCCTCGACACGGTCGCCCGCGCCCTCGAGAGCTCCGAGGAGCTCCGCGACTTCCTCGCGAACCCGGGGTACGGCCGGACGGAAAAGCGGGGACTCGTCGCCTCCCTCGCGGAAACCGCAAAGGCGCCCGCGGTCGCGGGCCGCCTTCTTCGAGCGCTCCTGGACCGAGGGCGCATCCTGAAGCTCGCGAACGTCCTCGAGGCGATCCGCGAGCAGCTCGACGTCGAGAGGGGCGTCGTCCAGGCGACGGTCCGGTCCGCGGCGCCGCTCGGCGCGGACGCCGAGAAGGGGATCCGCGAGGCCCTCGAGGCGCGATCGGGGACACGGGTCCGCCTCCGCACCGAACTCGACCCCTCGCTCCTGTCGGGTTTCGTCGTCCGGCTCGGAAGCGAGGTCTTCGACGCCTCCCTTTCGCGCCGGCTCACGCGGGCGCGAAAGGCCCTGGAGGGCGCCTCCGGGGCCGCGTGATTCCGTGATTTACAGACGGCAAGGAAAAGAGACGCTCCCATGACCGACATCAGCGCACGCGAAATCACGCAGCTCATCAAGGCGCAGCTCGCCGGGCTCGACCGCGGCATCGATACCGCCGAGGTCGGAACGGTTCTCTCCGTCGGCGACGGCATCGCCCGCGTCTACGGCCTCGACAAGGTCATGGCGGGCGAGCTCCTCGAGTTCCCGAACGACGTCTTCGGCCTCGCCCTGAACCTCGAGGAGGAGGACGTCGGCTGCGTCCTCATGGGCGACACCTCGAAGATCCGCGAGGGGCACGAGGTCCGGAGGACGAAGCGGATCATCTCGGTCCCCGTCGGTCCCGCCGTCATCGGCCGCGTCGTCGACCCGCTCGGCCAGCCGCTCGACGGCAAGGGGCCGATCGAGGCGAAGGAGTTCTACCCGAACGAGCGGATCGCTCCCGGCGTCGTCGACAGGCAGCCCGTCAAGGAGCCGATGCAGACGGGGCTGAAGGCGATCGACGCGATGATCCCGATCGGCCGCGGCCAGCGCGAGCTGATCATCGGCGACCGCCAGACGGGGAAGACGTCCGTCGCGCTCGACGCGATCATCAACCAGAAGGGGAAGGGCGTCGTCTGCATCTACGTCGCGATCGGGCAGAAGAGCTCGACCGTCGCGCAGGTCGTCCAGACGCTCGAGGCGCACGGCGCGATGGAGCACACGATCATCGTCGCCGCGAGCGCCTCCGACCCGGCCCCGCTCCAGTACATCGCCCCCTACGCCGGCTGCGCGATGGGCGAGTACTTCCAGTTCACCGGCAAGGACGGCAAGCCCGCCAGCAAGGACAACCCCGGCGGCCACGTCCTCGTGATCTACGACGACCTCTCCAAGCAGGCCGCCTCGTACCGCGAGATCTCGCTCCTCCTCCGCCGCCCGCCGGGCCGCGAGGCGTACCCCGGCGACGTCTTCTACCTCCACAGCCGCCTCCTCGAGCGCGCCTCGAAGCTGAACGACGAGCTCGGCGGCGGCTCGCTGACGGCGCTCCCGATCATCGAGACGCAGGCGAACGACGTCTCCGCCTACATCCCGACGAACGTCATCTCGATCACCGACGGGCAGATCTTCCTCGAGTCGGACCTCTTCTACGCGGGCCAGCGGCCGGCGATCAACGTCGGCATCTCGGTCTCCCGCGTCGGCGGCTCCGCGCAGGTCCGCGCGATGCGGACGGTCTCCGGCACGCTCCGCCTCGACCTCGCGCAGTACCGCGAGCTCGCCGCCTTCGCGCAGTTCGGCTCCGACCTCGACAAGGCGACCCAGAGCCAGCTGAACCGCGGCAAGCGCCTCACGGAGATCCTCAAGCAGAACGTCTTCGTCCCGATGGACGTCGCGCTCCAGGTCGCCTCCGTCTTCGCCGGGACGAAGGGCTTCCTCGACGACCTGCGCGTCGAGGCGGTCCTGCCCTTCGAGAAGACCCTCCACCGGTACATGTCCTCCGAGCGCGCGGCCCTCCTCGACGAGGTCCGCACCGCCAAGAAGATGACGAAGGAGCTCGAGGACGGCCTCGCGGCCGCCGTGGCGGAGGCCAAGAAGCTCTACCTCGCCGACAACCCGAGCGCGAAGGCCTGACGCCGGAGGCGCCATGCCGAACCTGATCGACATCCGGCGGCGGATCCGCAGCGTCAAGTCGACGCAGCAGATCACGAAGGCGATGAAGATGGTCGCCGCGTCGAAGCTCCGCCGGTCCCAGGAGCGGGTCATCGCCGCGCGCCCGTATGCCGCGACGCTCGGGGCGACCCTCGCGTCCGTGACGGGTCGAGTCCCCCCTCGCGAGGACGGCGCCCCGGCGCACCCGCTCCTCGCCCAGCGCGAGGAGAAGAAGGTCGTCCTCGTCGTCGTCACCGGCGACAAGGGGCTCTGCGGCGCCTTCAACACGAACGTGAACCGGGCGGCGGGGGCCTTCGTCCGCGAGAAGAAGAAGGCCGGCGTCGAGGTCTCCCTCGTCACGCTCGGCCGCAAGGCGACCGACTTCTGGAAGCGCCGCACGGTTCCCGTCCTCGAGGCGAAGCCCGGCCTGTTCCAGCGCTTCGGCTACGACACGGCCGCCGAGATCGGCCGTTCCCTCGCGGCCCGCTTCACCGGGGGCGAGGTCGACGCGGTCTACGTCGTCTACAACGAGTTCAAGAGCGTCATCTCGCAGGTCGTCGGCGTGAAGCGCCTCCTCCCGATCGAGCTCGGCGAGCTCGGGGCGGGCGAGGGCGGGGCCGACTACATCTTCGAGCCGGGGCCGGACGTCATCCTCGGACGGCTCCTCCCGAGGCACGTCGAGTTCCAGCTCTTCCGGTTCCTCCTCGAGTCGAACGCGGCCGAGAACGCCGCCCGGATGACGGCGATGGAGTCGGCGACGAAGAACGCGGGCGAGATGATCGACTCGCTCACCCTCACCTACAACCGGGCGCGCCAGGCGAAGATCACGAAGGAGCTCATCGAGATCGTCTCCGGCGCCGAGGCGCTGAAATGACCCGCTCCGTCTCCCCCGTCCCACGAGTGCTCCCGGCCCCGCCGGCCGCAGAGGTAGAACATGGCCATCGAAGGCAAAGTCGTCCAGGTCATCGGCGCCACCGTCGACGTGGAGTTCCCGGGCGGGCACCTGCCGTCCATCCTGAACGCCGTCCACATCACCGACCCGGACGGCCTCTCCACGATCCCGATCGACCTGATGACCGAGGTGGCCCAGCACCTCGGCGAGAACCGGGTCCGGTGCATCTCGATGAAGCCGGCGGACGGCCTCGTCCGCGGGATGAAGGCGATCGACCTCGGCCAGCCGATCTCGGTCCCGGTCGGCCCCGAGACGCTCGGGCGGATCCTGAACGTCATCGGCGAGCCGGTCGACGGGCTCGGGCCCGTGAACACGAAGGAGCGGTGGCCGATCCACCGTCATGCGCCCGCCTACGACGAGCAGAAGACCTCCGTCGAGATGTTCGAGACGGGGATCAAGGTCATCGACCTCCTCGAGCCCTACACGAAGGGGGGCAAGACGGGCCTCTTCGGCGGCGCGGGCGTCGGCAAGACGGTCCTCATCCAGGAGCTCATCAACAACGTCGCCAAGGCCGCCGGCGGCTACTCGGTCTTCGCCGGCGTCGGCGAGCGGACCCGCGAGGGGAACGACCTCTGGCTCGAGATGACCGAGTCGGGCGTCATCGACCCGCACGACTGGAAGAAGTCGAAGTGCTCGCTCATCTACGGGCAGATGACCGAGCCCCCGGGCGCTCGGCTCCGCGTCGGCCTGACGGGCCTCACGGTCGCCGAGTGGTTCCGCGACACGGAGGGGAAGGACGTCCTCCTCTTCATCGACAACATCTTCCGCTTCACGCAGGCGGGCTCCGAGGTCTCGGCCCTCCTCGGCCGCATGCCCTCCGCCGTCGGCTACCAGCCGAACCTCGCGACCGAGATGGGCGAGCTGCAGGAGCGGATCACCTCGACGAAGAAGGGCTCCATCACGTCGGTCCAGGCGATCTACGTCCCCGCCGACGACCTGACCGACCCGGCCCCGGCCACCGCGTTCGCCCACCTCGACGCGACGACGGTCCTCTCGCGGCAGATCGCCGAGCTCGGCATCTACCCGGCCGTCGACCCGCTCGCCTCGACGTCGAAGATCCTCTCGCCGATGACCGTCGGCGAGGAGCACTACGCCGTGGCCCGGCAGGTCCAGCAGATCCTCCAGAAGTACAAGGACCTGCAGGACATCATCGCGATCCTCGGGATCGACGAGCTCTCCGAGGACGACAAGCTCGTCGTCGCCCGGGCCCGGAAGATTCAGCGGTTCCTCTCGCAGCCGTTCCACGTCGCCGAGCAGTTCACGGGCCTGCCCGGCAAGTACGTCAAGATCGCCGACACCATCCGCTCGTTCAAGGAGATCGTCGAGGGCAAGCACGACGAGGTGCCCGAGCAGGCGTTCCTCCTGCAGGGGACGATCGAAGACGTCCTCGAGCGCTACGAGAGGATGAAGAAGGCGGGCGAGGCCTGAGGCCGTGTCGGAGCCCGGCCACCTCACGCTGACGGTCGTCACGCCGGAGCGGTCCGTCGTCGACAAGGCCGTGTGCGACGCCGTGTCGCTTCCGGGCGAGCTCGGCGAGCTCGGGATCCTCCCGGGCCACACGCCGCTCGTCGCGCTCCTCGGCGTCGGTCGCGTCACCTGGACGGACGGCGGGAAGAAGACCGCCGTCGCCGTGCGCGGCGGCTTCGTCGAGGTGGCGGGGGACGCCGTCCGCGTCCTCGCCGACCTCGCGGCCGAGAAGGACTCCATCGACGCGACCGCCGCGCGGGAGGAGAGGGACGAGGGCGGCGTGAGACGCCTGGGCGTCGTCGGAAACGAGCAGCTCGCCGCGGTGAACGACGACGTCGCCTTCGCCGAGGCGAAGCTCGCCGTCGCGCAGGGAGGCTGACGCCATGGCGGACGAGAAGGAAGGCGCGAACGAAGGCGCCCGGGTCAACGAAGCGTTCGACGCGGTCCGTCGCGACCTCGACGAGCGCCTTGGCGTCGAAGAGCGCGCCGCCGTGGAACGCCTCCGCGACGCCGCGGCCGGCGGCGACGCCGTCCGCGCGCGCGAGGCGATGGCGTCCGTGAAGGAGCAGCACGGCTGGCTCTACGAGGAGCTCGTGAAGCACCCGAGCCTCGCGGCGGTCATCGACGAGCTCGCGCTCTGGGGTTTCTGAAGCCTGCGGGAGCAGGCCCGGGGCACGACCCCGTATCATCTTCTCGCGTGAACGCCGAGACGGACCGAGACCCCTGGTACGCGAGCTGGTTCGGAGAGGAATACCTCGCCCTCTACCCCGACCGGGACGACCTCGAGGCGCAGCGGCAGGCCCAGTTCGTCTTCGGCCTCCTCGGGCCCTATGCCGGAAAGGGACGCGGCGGGATCCTCGACCTCGCCTGCGGAACCGGGCGACACGCCGTCGTCCTCTCCCGTCACGGGACGCCGGTCACCGGCGTCGACCTCTCGACCACGCTCCTCGTGCGGGCAAGAGCCCGCCGGGCCGACCCCGCCCCCGGGTTGGTCCGCGCCGACATGAGGCGGCTCCCCTTCGCCCGCGGCTCCTTCGGCGCGGTGGTCAACTTCTTCACCTCCTTCGGCTACTTCGACGACGCGGCGGACGACGTCCGGGTCGTCGGCGAGATCGGCCGGGTCCTCGCGCCCGGGGGCGCCTTCCTCTCCGACGTCTTCAACGCCTCGCGCGTCCTTTCGACCCTCGTCTCGCGGGAGGAGAAGACGGTCGCGGGGGAGCGGGTCTCCATCCGGCGACGTTACGACGCGGCGACACGGAAGATCGAGAAGGAGATCACGATGGGGACCGGTCCGCAGGCGCGCACGTTTCGCGAGAGGGTCCGCGTCTACCTGCGCGACGAGCTCGAAGCTCTCCACGGTGACGCGCGCATGAAGGTCACCGCCGCCTTCGGCGACTTCGACGGGTCCCCGTTCGACCCGCGCCGATCCCCCCGGCTCATCCTTCTCGCCGTCGCGGGAGCGGCGCGGTGACCGTCCCGCTCGATCGCCTTCCGGGTATCCCGCGCCTCGCGCTCGGGCACGCGACCGGCGAGCCCGACGTGGTGCGGTTCCTCGGCGAGCGGGCCTCTGCGACGGCGATCGCGGAACGTGCCGCGAAGGTCCTCGGCGCGTTCGTCCCACGCGGCGGCGCCGACCCGGCCCTCGCCGCGCTCGCCGCCGGCCGCCGCGCCGGGGTCTTCACGGGTCAGCAGGCCGGCCTCCTGACGGGGCCGCTCCTCACGGCGGTCAAGGCCCTCGCGGCCGTGAAGATCTCCGAATCCCTGTCATCGGCCGGAACGGACGTCTCGCCCGTCTTCTGGTGCGCCACGGAGGACCACGACCTCGTCGAGGTGACGCGGGTCCCCCTTCCCGGACCCGACGGCGCCCAGGAGGCGGGGCCCGACCCGGAATCCCTCTCGAGGAACAGGAAGCCGGTCGGGGCGCTCCCGATCGAGGTCGACGTCGCGGCCCTCCTCGAGCGTGCCCGGGCCGGCGCAGGGGCCCTCGCCGACGAGGAGAGCCTCCGGGCGCTCCGCGAGGCTCACGAAGGGAAGACCTACGCCGAGGCCTTCGTCGCCTCGCTCTCCTGGCTCCTCGCCGAGCCGGCGCTCCTCTTCGCCGACGCGGCGCGCCCGGAAGAGAAGCCTGTGCTCGTGCCGCTCGCCGTGCGCCTCGTTCGCGAGAGGGCCGAGGTGCGCCGTCTCCTCGCCGCGCGCGCCGCGGAGCTCGTGGCGGCCGGGCACGCACTGCAGGTCGCTTCGGAGCCGGACGCGCTTCCCCTCTTCGCTCTCGTCGACGGCGAGCGCCTCCTCCTGCGCGAGCGGGACGGCGGTCTCGAGCTGAAGGGGCGCGACGGGGAAGCGATTCGACGCGGAGGATGTCGTCGCCCGCTTCGAGTCCGGGGCGTGGCTCCCGTCGTTCTCGGCGCTCTCGAGGCCGCTCTCCGCCTCGACGCTGTATCCCGTGGCCGCCACGGTCCTCGGTCCGGCCGAGCTCGCCTACTGGGCGCAGATGCTCCCGCTCTTCGACTGGGCCGGGATCGTCCCGCCGGTGCTCGTGGCGCGGCCGATGGCCGCGCCCGTCGGCGCGTCGGAGCGGCGCGCCCTCGAGAAGCTCGGGCTCGGGCTCGTCGACCTCTTCGCCGGGACCGACGCGCTCCTGGCGGCGCGCGGTGCCGCCCGCGAGGGGGCGCTCCTCGACGATCTCGGCGCGATCCGCGACACGGCCCTGGCGGCCCTCGCGGAGCTGGCCCCGCGCCTCTCGGCCGTGGAGGCCGGGCTCGGCAAGCCGCTCGAGTCGACGCGGGAGAACCTCCGCTTCAGCTTCGACAAGCTCCTCGAGCGGACCCGCGCGGCGGCGGGCCGCGCGAACGAGACCGAGGCCCGGCAGCTTCGCCGTCTCGCCTCCGCGCTCGCCCCGGGCGGCCGTCCCGCGGAACGCGTCTACGGCCCGCTCCCCTGGCTCCTGGCGTACGGACGCGCGGGCCTCGTCGGGCCCCTGAAGGAGCAGCTCCGCTGGGACGTGGCGGGCCTGCAGGAGATCGTGCTGTGAACGAGCGGGAAACGGTCGAGATCCTGGCCGTCGGGGCGCACCCCGACGACGTCGAGCTCGGGTGCGGGGGCACGCTCGCCCTCCTTTCCCGTCGTGGCCGGAGCGTCGGCATCCTCGACCTGACGCGCGGCGAGGCGGGGACCCGGGGAACCCCGAGACCCGCGCCGCCGAGGCGGCCGAGTCGGCCCGCATCCTCGGGGCGCTCTTCCGCGACGGCCTCGACCTCGGGGACGGAAACCTGCGCACCGACCGCGCCGCGGAGCTGGAGGTCATCGACGTCATCCGGCGCCGCCGTCCGCGCCTCGTCTTCGCGCCGCTCGCCGTCGACCGGCACCCCGACCACGTGCGCGCCTCCCGCCTCGTGACCGACGCCGCCTTCTACGCGGGGCTGCGCACCCTCGAGACGGGACGCCCGCCGCACCGGCCGCAGCAGGTCGTCTACTACCCGTCGACATTTCTCGCCGAGCCGACCTTCCTCGTCGACGTGACGGAGGTGCTCGAGACCAAGCTCGCCGCCGTCCGGGCGTTCAAGAGCCAGTTCTTCGACCCGGCGTCGACGGAGCCCGCCACCTTCATCTCGTCGCCCGAGTTCCTGGAAGGCGTCACGGCGCGGGCGAGGGCGTTCGGGCGCCTCGCCAACGCGGGAGCGGCGGAAGGGTTCGTCTCGCCGCGTCCGCCGCTCCTGGCCGACCCGCTCGCCGCCTTCGACGGCTTCGAGACGGGGTACTAGCCGGTGAAGATCGGCATCGCCTGCTACCCGACCTTCGGCGGCTCCGGGGTCGTCGCCACCGAGCTCGGGCACGAGCTCGCCGTCCGCGGGCACGACGTCCACTTCATCAGCTACGCCCTCCCGTCGCGCCTGAACCTCTTCGCCGAGCGGGTCTCCTACCACGAGGTCACGGTCCCGACCTACCCGCTCTTCAACTACCCGCCCTACGACCTCGCCCTCGCCACGCGCATCGTCGACGTCGCCCTCCACGAGGGGCTCGACATCATTCACGCGCACTACGCCCTCCCGCACGCCATCTCGGCCCACCTCGCGCAGGAGATGCTCCTGCCGCGGCGCCTCGCCGTCGTCACGACGCTCCACGGGACCGACGTGACGATCGTCGGGCAGGACCGCTCCTACCTTCCGATCACCCGCTTCGGCATCGAGCGCTCCGACGCCGTCACCGCCGTCTCCGAGTACCTCGCCCGGGTGACGCGCGAGGTCTTCGACCCCGCCAAGGAGATCGACGTCGTCCCGAACTTCATCGACCCCGTAAGGTGGAAGCCGGACGGTGGCCAGCGCGGCACCACCTGCTTTGCGAGGGGGGGGGAGCGGCTCCTCCTGCACGTCTCGAACTTCCGTCCGGTCAAGCGCGTCGTCGACGTGGTCGAGGTCTTCGACCGCGTCCGGCGGGAGGTGCCGAGCCGCCTCCTGATGATCGGCGACGGACCGGACCGGCCGGCGGCCGAAGCGCTCTGCCGGGAGAAGGGGATCGCGGGGCTCGTCCACTTCCTCGGCAACACGCCGGCCGTCCAGGAGGTCATGCCGGCCGCCGACCTCTACGTCCTGACGACCGACATGGAGTCGTTCGGCCTCTCGGCCCTCGAGGCGCAGGCGAGCGGTGTTCCCGTCCTCGGCTACCGCGCCGGGGGGCTCCCCGAAGTCATCGAGAGCGGGACGACCGGGTTCCTCAGGGAGGTCGGGGACATCGACGGCCTCGCCGCGGATGGCATCGCCCTCCTGAAGGACGAGAGAGCCTGGGGTGCGGCGTCGCAGGCGGCTCGGGACCGTGCCGTTTCCCTCTTCGCCGCCGACGCCATCGTCGGCCGGTACCTCGCCATCTACGAGCGGGTCCTGGCGGAACCGGTAGCGGGCCTGGGGGGCTGATGGCGGCCGGGGGGCGCAAACGCCGCCCGAAACCCGCTCCGGGCCACGGCGGCGAGCTCGAGCGGCGTCGCCCCGAGGCGGGCCAGGCAACGGTATTCGCCGAGGAGCGTCGTCCCGAAGAGGCCGGGGTCGTCGGTCGCGAGCGTGACGGTCACGCCGGCGCGCAGCAGGGCCAGGACCGGGCTGCGAGGGAGCGGGAAGGCGCCGGTGGCGTCGTTCGAGGTGAGGCAGACGTCGAGCGCCACGTCGGAGCGGGCCAGGCGGCGAACGAGTGCCGGGTCGCCGGCGGCCCCGACGCCGTGGGCGATCCGCCGGGGCTTCAGCCAGCGGAGCGCGTCGGCGACCGAGTCCGGCCCTCCCACCTCCCCGGCGTGAACGACGGGTGCCAGGCCGAGCCGGTCCAGGCGCCGGTAGACCGAAGCGAAGTCGCGCGCGGGGAGGGCCAGCTCGTCCCCGCCGAGGCCGAAGCCGACGGCCCGCGGCCAGGGGTGCCGCGCGTGGAGGTCGAGGACGCGGTGCGCCGCGTCGGGTCCGAAGTGCCGTACGGCATCGAGAAGGACCCGGATCCGTCCGTGCCCCCGGCGCTCGTGCCCGGCGAAGACCGCCTCGACCGCGTCCCGCACGGCCAGCCAGTCGAGCCCGAGCCGGTCGACGATGGCGGGGGAGACGTAGACCTCGGCGTAGGTGATCCGCTCCCGGCGGAGGCGGGCCGTCAGGTCCCGGGCGAGGAGGGCGAAGTCCGCAGGGGAGCGCAGCAGGCGGCAGACGTCGCGGTAGAGGGAGAGAAAGCCGGGAAGGCCGTCGAACCGGCGGCGGGCGCGAACGGCGGCGAGGTCGGGGAAGAGGGGCGAGCCGGCCGCCCGCGCGAGGCGGACGAGGGTCGCGGGGCGGACCGACCCCTCGAGGTGGAGGTGGAGCTCGGCCTTCGGCCGGAGGCGGAGGGCCCGGAGGGCCTCGGCGGCATTCACGGAAGCCCATCCTACGGGACGCCGCGGCGGGACGTCTTCTCCCTCGTTCCTTCGGAGCGCCTCTGGCTGCGGGCCGCGGCCCTGGGCCTCGACCTGATCTGCCTCGCCGGTGGACCTCTCCTCCTCGCCACCCTCATCGTCTTTCTCGTCGTCCTCCTCGCGGCGGAGCCTCCCGTGGGCCTGCCCCGGGTCTTCCGGGCGGCCCAGGTCCTGTTCGTGGTTCTCTTTCTCCTTCGGGACGCGCGGGGGGCGAGCCCCGGCAAGGTCCTCCTCGGGCTCTCGGTCGCCAGGGCGGACGGGGGCCGGGTGAGGCCGCTCGATTCGGTCCTCCGGAACCTCCCGCTCCTCGTCCCGGGCCTGAACCTCCTCGAAGCGCTCGCCGTCGTCCAGCGGCCCGATTCCCGGCGGCTCGGGGACCGGCTGGCCCGCACGACGGTCGGCGAATCGTGACCGCAGCGAAACTTTCCGCCCCTCCCGTCCGTTTCTGCTGGTGGAGGCCGCCCATGGACCTGTCCCGCCGTCGTCCCCGTCTCGTCGCTCCTTTCGCTGCGCTCGCTCTCTTCGTCGCGGTGGCCCTTCCGGGCGTGGTCCAGGCCGGCCAGGCCCTCGAGGAAAAGTTCGAGAAGACCTACGCCGGATCGGGAATCGACCGCCTTCGGCTCCAGAACGTGAACGGCACTGTCCGGGTCGGAACGTGGGACAGGGCCAGCATCCGCGTGTCGGCCGTCAAGCGGGCCAAGGGCTCCGGGGCCGAGGAGGCGCTCGAACAGACGCAGATCCGGGTGACGAAGCAGGGGTCGACTCTCGACGTCGAGACGATCCTGCCGAAGCCGACCCGGACCTGGGGGATCTTCAGCTGGGGGAACCGGGCCGGGGCCGAGGTCGCGTACGAGCTCCTGCTGCCCGCCGGGCTCGCGGTCGACGTCGAGACGGTCAACGGCCGGGTGTCGGCCGAGGGGCGGGTCGCGCCCCTGACCCTGAACACCGTGAACGGCTCGGTCCGGGTCGAGGCGCACGCCGCCTCGCTCAACGTGAACACCGTGAACGGCTCGGTCGACGTCGCCTTCGCCGGGCCGCTTCAGGCCGCCGACCTCGAGACGGTGAACGGCTCGGTGACGGTCTCCTGCGCCCGCGATTCCTCCTTCCGGTTCGACCTGCAGACGGTCAACGGGAAGATCCGGTCCGATTTCCCCGAGGTGTCGGTCGAAGGGAAATGGGGCCCGAAGGAAGCGCGCGGAGCGATCGCGGACGGCAAGGGCCGGCTGGCCGTCGAGACGGTCAACGGCGAGGTCCGGATCGTCGCGGTCGAACCCCCGGTACGCTGAAGCGGCGCTCTCGCTTCAGACCCTTTAGACTCCGGCCCGCACCCAGAAAAGGAGAATGCGATGCCGGAAGACCTCGGGGCTCCCGTACCGCCGCCCCCCCCCCTCCGCCGCCCCCCGCGCCGGTGGTCAGCTCGAACCGCTCCGTGATGCTGGTCCTGTCCTACCTGGGGATCCTGGCCCTGATCCCGCTCATCACCGAGAAGAACGACCGCGAGGTGCAGTGGCATGCGAGGCACGGCCTCGTTCTCCTCGTCGCCTACCTGATCCTGACGGTCGGGCTCTTCATTGCGAGCCTGGTCATCGGCATCGTCGGGATGCTCCAGCTTCCGCTCTGGCTCGGCTACGTCGTCGTGATCATCCTCTGCATCACGAACGCGGTGAGCGGGAAGCGGTTCCTCATCCCCGGTCTCTCGGACTTCGCGCAGAAGTTCTGACGGCGCATCCCGGAAATTCGAAGGCCCGCCTTCCGGCGGGCCTTCTCGTACCTGATAAGTGGTGCCCTGGGCCAGACTCGAACTGGCACGGATTGCTCCACACGCCCCTCAAACGTGCGCGTCTACCAATTCCGCCACCAGGGCACGGTGGCGAGGGAGGGAGATGATACCGATCCGCGGCGAGGAATCAAGCCTCGAAGCGGATCGGGTCGTTACTACTTCTGCGCCGGGCCGGCGGGAGCCGGGGCCGGAGCTCCCGTCGCGCGGGAGCCGGAGCCACGGGCACGCTGTTGGCCGGGGCCGGAGCTGCCGGCACGGCCGGTGCGGTCTTGGCCGGAGGCTGATTGCCGAGCGCCTTGAGGACCGACGACTTCGGGCGGGCCTGCAGCAGCGAGATCGCGACGGCCAGGACGGAGAACGCGACGAAGGACCAGGTCGTCACCTTCTCGAGGACGGTCGTCGCGCCGCGCGCGCCGAAGGTCGTCTGCGAGGAGGAGGCGCCGAAGGCGCTCGCGACGTCCGCGCCCTTCCCCTGCTGGAGGAGGACCACCAGGATGAGGAAGACGCAGACGAGGATGTAGATCGGGACGAGGACGTAAATCATGCAAGAGTCTCCGGCCCGCCGCCCGGAGGCGAAACGGGCCGATGAGGATAACTCACCGGCCCGCAAAGGCCAATACGGACAGGGGATGTCGTTTCAACCGCCCGCGGCGACCGCGAGGGCGGCGAAGTCAGCCGGGACGAGGGAGGCCCCGCCGACGAGGCCGCCGTCGATCTCGTCGCGGGAGAAGAGCTCCTTCGCGTTGGCCGGGGTGACGGAGCCGCCGTAGAGGATCCGCACTCCACCTGCCGCCGCCGGGCCGAACCGGTCCGCGAGGCGTGCCCGGAGGAACGCGTGCGCGTCGACCGCCATGTCGGGGGTCGCGGCGCGCCCCGTGCCGATGGCCCAGACCGGCTCGTACGCGAGGACGAAGCCTGGCGGAAGGGCCTCTCCGAAAAGTTCGAGCGCCTTCATCTGCGCTGCCAGGACGGTTTCCGTCCGCCCGCCGTCACGTTCCTCGAGCGTTTCCCCGACGCAGTAGACCGGCATGAGGCCGGCGTCGGCGAGGCGCTTCATCTTCCGGGAGAAGTCGGCCTCGGTCTCCTTCCGGTCGCGCCGGCGCTCGCTGTGCCCGACGAGAGCCATGCCCACGCCGAGGTCCGCGAGCATCGCGACGGACACCTCGCCGGTGAAGGCCCCCTTCGGCTCGACGTGGACGTCCTGGGCGGCCAGCTTCACGCGTGTCGGGGCGAGGTGCCGCCCGACCCGCTCGAGGGCCGGATACGCGGGCGCGATCGCGAGGTCGACCGTTTCCGGCAGGCCCGGGAGGCGCGAGAGGAAGTCGTCGCAGAAGGCCGCGGCTTCCGACGGCGTCTTGTTCATCTTCCAGTTCGCGACGACGAGGGGCGTGCGGACGGGCTTCATCGGGAACCTCCGTTGCTGGGGGGCCGGCGGGGCTCCCCGGGTCGTGCGGCGGAACGGGGAAGAACGGCTAGAGCAGGACCTCGACGCCCGGCAGCTTCTTCCCGCTGATGAGGTCGAGGGAGGCGCCCCCGCCGGTGGAGACGTGGGAGATCTTCGGGCCGAGCCCGGCCTCGTTGATCGCCTCGACGCTCTCGCCGCCGCCGACGACGGTGAAGGCGCCGGAATCGGCCATGAGCTGGGCGACCCCGCGCGTCCCGGCGTCGAACGGCTTCGTCTCGAAGACCCCCATCGGGCCGTTCCAGAAGATCGTCTTCGCCCCCTTCGTCATCCGCGCGAACATCTCGAGCGTCTTCGGTCCGATGTCGAAGGCCGCCTGGTCTGCCGGGATCTCGTTCATGGCGACGACGCGGGACTTCGCGGCGTCCGCGAGCGAAGGGGCGACCAGGAAGTCCGACGGGAGGACGAGGTTGACGCCCCGCTCCTTGCAGCGGTCGATCACCTTCCTCGCGATCGGAACGCCTTCGGGCTCCAGCAGCGACTTCCCGATGCCGAGGCCGAGGGCGACGACGAAGTGGTTCGCCATGCCGCCGCCGACGAGAAGCGTGTCGGCCCGCTCGACGAGGGCCTCCAGCGCGGCGATCTTTCCGAGGATCTTGGCGCCGCCGAGGATTCCGACGAAGGGCCGGTCGATCGAATCGACGACCTTGTCGAGCGCCGTCAGCTCCTTCTCCATCAGGAGGCCGACGCCGCGGGCGTCGGGGGCGAAGTGGACCGCCATCCCCGCCGTCGAGGCGTGCGCGCGGTGCGCCGTGCCGAAGGCGTCGTTCACGTAGACCTCGGCGAGCGAGGCGAGGCTCTTCGCGAAGGCGGGGTCGTTCCCCTCCTCGCCCGCGTGGAAGCGCGTGTTCTCGAGGAGGAGGACGCCTCCGTCGACGAGGGCCTTCGCGGCGGTCTCGGCGACCTCTCCGACGCAGTCGGAAGCGAAGGCGACGGGGGCTCCGAGAAGCTCCTCGAGCTTCTTCGCCACCGGGGCGAGCGAGTACTTCGGGTCGGGCGTCCCCTTCGCCTTGCCCAGGTGCGAGGCGAGGATGAGCCTCGCCCCCTTCTCGCGGGCGAGCCGGATCGTCGGAAGGGCCTCCGTGATCCGCGTGTCGTCCTTGACGACGCCGTCCTTGATCGGGACGTTGAAGTCGACGCGGAGGAAGACGCGGCGGCCGGAGAGCGTGAGGTCTCGGATGCTGCGGGGAAGAGTGGCCATCGGAAGACTCCTCGGGTCCGTCGTGTTGTCGGAGAACCGGGACGGACCGGCACCTCGTGGCGAAGAACGATTCTATAGTCGGCGCGTGAAGAGCACCCCCCTCGGAACCCGGGTCGTCCCCATTTCCGCCGGACCCGGCCGACTTCGCCTCCTCGACCAGCGCCGGCTTCCTCGCGAGGAGACGTGGATCGACTGCCTCACGGCCGACGACGCGGTGGAGGCGATCCGGAGCCTCGCCGTCCGGGGGGCGCCCCTCATCGGCGTGGCCGCGGCCTGGGGCCTGGCGCTCGAGGCGCGCCGGCTCGCCCGCAACGCCGGGTTCGACGCCTCCTGGGAGGAGGCCGCCTCCCGCCTCGCCGCGGCCCGGCCGACGGCGGTGAACCTCGCCGCTGCCGTCGAACGGATGCGGAACGCCTTCCGGGCCGCGGCGGGCGAGACCCGCGCCGCCCGCGTCGCGGTCCTCGAAGCCGAGGCGGAGCGCTTCGAGGCCGAGGACCGCGACGCCTGTGAGGCGATGGCCCGGCACGGGGCCGACTGGCTCGCCCAGCGTCTCGGCGGGGATCCGGATTCCCCCGTGACTCTCCTCACCCACTGCAACGCCGGCGCCCTCGCGACGGCCGGCGTCGGGACGGCCCTCGGCGTCGTCCGGGCCCTGGCGGCCGAGCGCCCCGTGACCGTCTTCGCCGACGAGACCCGCCCCTTCTGGCAGGGGGCGCGCCTGACGGCCTGGGAGCTGGCGAAGGACGGGATCGACGTCACGATCCTCCCCGATGTCGCCGCCGCGTCGCTCATCGCGTCCGGGCGCGTGTCGGCCGCGATCGTCGGCGCCGACCGGATCGCCGCCAACGGGGACGTCGCGAACAAGGTCGGGACCTACGGCGTCGCTCTCGCCTGCCGGGCGCACGGCGTCCCGTTCGTCGTCGCCGCCCCCCGAACGACGCTCGACCCCGCCTGCCCCTCCGGGGCGCAGATCCCGATCGAGTGGCGGGACGGGGCCGAGGTCCTCCTTCTCGACCCGTCGGGCGACAGCCCGCTCTCGGTCGCCCCGGCGGGCGTCCCGGCCCTCTACCCCGCCTTCGACGTCACGCCGGCCGCGCTCGTCGACGCCATCGTCACCGAGGCCGGAGTCTCGGTTTCCCCGCACGCCGAGGGGCTCGCGCGCCTCCTCGCCCTCCCGTGAGCCTCGTCCTCGGCCTCGAGAGCTCCTGCGACGAGACCTCCGTCGCCCTCCTCCGGGAGGACGGCGCGATCGTCTCGTCCGTCGTCTCCTCGCAGATCGACATGCACCGCCGCTACGGCGGGGTCGTACCGGAGATCGCGGCCCGGGCCCACCTGACGAACCTCCCGCCGCTCCTGGACGAGGCGTTCGAGCGAGCGGGCGCCCGGCTCGAGGACGTGGGCCTCGTCGTCGCGACGGCCGGGCCCGGCCTCGTCGGGGCGCTCCTCGTCGGCCTCGCCGAGGCGCGGGGAATCGCCCTCGGCCTCGGCGTCCCGTTCGTCCCGGGCCACCACATCGAGGGGCACGCGCTCTCCCCGTTCCTCGATCTCGACGGTGCGCCCGCGAGGACGCTCCCTCCCCGCTTCGCGGCCCTCGTCGTCTCGGGAGGGCACTCCCACGTCTTCTCTTTCGCGCCGGAGGGGATCTCCCTCCTCGCGCGAACGCGGGACGACGCCGCGGGCGAGGCCTACGACAAGGTCGCGAAGATGGCGGGGCTCGGCTACCCCGGCGGGCCCGTCGTCGACCGCCTCGCCCGGACCGGCCGGGTCGTCGAGCCGTTCGCCGTCGCGCGCTTCAAGGGAGGGTCGCTCGACCTCTCCTTTTCAGGGCTGAAGACGGCCGTGCGCGACCGGCTCGCCGCCCTCGGCTTCTCGCCGAACACCGGCGTCGCCCTCCGCGGTCCCGTCCTCGCCGAGGAGGACGCCCCGCCCGCCCTCCGGGACCTCCTCGCCGCCTTCCAGGACGCCGTCGTCGCCCAGCTCGAGGACCGCCTCGACCGCCTCCTCGCGGCGGCGCCCTTCCCGCTCCTGACCGTGTCGGGCGGCGTGGCGGCGAACTCCCTTCTCCGCGAGCGGCTCGCCGCCTGGGGTCCGCGGCGCGGCGTCGAGGTCCTGCTCGCCCCGCGCGCCCTCACCGGAGACAACGCCGCGATGGTCGCGTTCGCCGGCCTCCTGCGCCACCGGGCAGGCGTACCGCACGAGGGCCTCTCGGCCGCCGCCCGCTCCCGCTGGCCGCTGGAGAGCCTCCCCTCGGCGCTCCCGGGAGAGTCGAGCCCGATCGACTAGAATCGAGGGTTCGGACGGAGCCCGTCCCGAAACACATGCCCGAGCCCTCCCGCATCCGCAACTTCTCGATCGTCGCCCACATCGACCATGGGAAGACGACCCTTTCCGACCGGATCCTGGAGATCACCGGCGCGCTGACCGCCCGCGAGATGCGCGAGCAGGTCCTCGACGACAACCCGATCGAGAAGGAGCGCGGCATCACGATCAAGGCCCGCGCGGTCTCGCTCAACTACAAGAGCGAGGACGGGCAGGCCTGGGTCCTCAACCTGATCGACACGCCCGGCCACGTCGACTTCACCTACGAGGTCTCCCGGTCGCTGGCGGCGTGCGAAGGGGCGGTCCTCGTCGTCGACGCGACGCAGGGGGTCGAGGCGCAGACGCTCGCGAACGCCTACCTCGCGATCCACGGCAACCTGACGATCATCCCCTGCATCAACAAGGTCGACCTCCCGAGCGCGGTCCCCGAGATGGCCCGCGAGCAGATCGAGGAGGTCATCGGGATCCCGGCGCAGCACGCCGTCCTCACGTCGGGGAAGGCCGGCACCGGCGTCCGCGAGCTCCTCGAGCAGATCGTCCACGACATCCCGGCGCCGGAGGGCAACCCGGAGGGGCCGCTGCGCGCCCTCCTCTTCGACTCCTGGTTCGACGTCTACCGCGGCGTCACCTGCCTCGTCCGCGTCAAGGACGGCGCGATCCGGGCGGGGATGAAGGTGAAGATGCTCGGGATGGACCTCGTCTCGGAGGTCCAGGAAGTCGGCATCTTCACGCCGAAGCAGCAGGTCGTCTCCGAGCTGACGGTCGGGATGGTCGGCTACGTCATCGCCGGCATCAAGGACCTCCACTCCACGAAGATCGGCGACACGATGACGGAGTCCGAGCGGCCGGCGACGCAGGCGCTCCCCGGCTTCGAGGACGTCAAGCCGATGGTCTTCGCGTCGGTCTTCCCGACGGAATCCGACGACTACGAGAACCTGCGCGACGCGATGGAGAAGCTCCGGCTGAACGACGCCTCGTTCACGTTCGAGCCCGAGTCGTCGACGGCCCTCGGGTTCGGCTTCCGCTGCGGCTACCTCGGGCTCCTCCACCTCGAGATCATCCAGGAGCGGCTGGAGCGCGAGTTCGACCTCTCGCTCATCACGACCGCCCCGTCGGTCCCCTACCGGATCACGACGACGCGCGGCGAGGTCCTCGAGATCTCGAACCCGGTGAAGCTCCCCGAGACGCAGCTCATCGACGTGATCGAGGAGCCGCGGATCCTGGCGACGATCATCACGAAGGACGAGTACCTCGGGGGAATCCTCGCGCTCTGCGAGGAGCGCCGCGGCCGGCAGGTCTCGCTCGAGTACGCCGGCACGCAGCGCGCCGTCCTGAAGTACGACCTCCCGCTGAACGAGGTCATCCTCGACTTCTACGACAAGCTCAAGTCGGTCTCCCGCGGCTACGCCTCGTTCGACTACCACCTGACCGGCTACGCCCCGGCCGACCTCGTGAAGCTCGACGTCCTCATCAACGGGGAGCCCGTCGACGCCCTCGCCTTCATCGTCCACCGCGACAAGTCGACGCCCAAGGCGCGCTCCCTCGTCGAGAAGATGAAGGAGATGATCCCGCCCGCAGATGTTCGAGGTGATCATCCAGGCGGCGATCGGGGCGAAGATCCTGGCCCGGTCGACGGTGAGGGCGCTTCGCAAGAACGTCCTCGCCAAGTGCTACGGCGGCGACATCACGCGCAAGCGCAAGCTCCTCGAGAAGCAGAAGGAAGGGAAGAAGCGGATGAAGAAGGTCGGACGCGTCGACCTCCCGCAGGAGGCCTTCCTGGCGGTCCTGAAGGTCGACTGAGGGGTCCGGGCCGTGGCTCCTGCAGACGGCGACGGCGACGCTCGGATCCGGCCTGCCCACCGGTCCTCGCGCGGATTCGCCCTGCTTCGGGAGTACCTCGAGGCGGTCCTCGTCGCGGTCGTCTTCGCGCTCTTCGTCAAGGCGTTCCTCTTCGAGGCGTACCAGATCCCGAGCGGCTCGATGGAGCAGAACCTCCTCGTCGGCGACCACGTCGTCGTCGACAAGCTCGTCTGGGCCCCCCGCAGCCTGCCGTGGGGACCGCTCCTGCCGCGCCGGGAGATCCGCCGCGGCGACGTCGTCGTCTTCCGGGGTCCCGAGGACCCCGGCCGCGATTTCATCAAGAGGGCGGTCGCCTTCGGCGGGGAGACGGTCGAGATCCGCGCCAAGCGCCTCCTCGTGGGAGGGGTCGAGAAGGACGAACCGTACGCCATTCACCGCGACCCGGCCCTCCTGACCGGAGGCGTCGTCCCCGCCTCCCTGCGCGGGCGCGACGAGATGCCCCCTCTGGTGCTGCCCGCCGGGACGTTCTTGGCCCTCGGCGACAACCGGGACGAGTCGAGGGACTCCCGGAGCTGGGGGCCCGTCGCGAGGCGTCTGGTCAGGGGGCGGGCGCTCTTCGTCTACTGGTCGGTCCGGCCCCCGCCGGAGCCGTTCGCGGGCCGGGGCGCCGCCGTGCGCCGAATCCTCGACGGCGCGATACACTTTTTCTCGAGGACCCGCTGGGAGCGGACGTTCCACGTCGTCCGTTAGACCCGCCGGGGTGAAGGAAACAGGAGGCTGAACATGTGCGTCCGTAACCGGATTCGCGGCGAAGGGGCGTTCGGGACGATCTTCGGGATCGCCGTCGTCGTCCTCGTGGGAATCGCGCTCTTCAAGGTCGTGCCGCTGCACATCGCCGGGAACAAGGTCCTGGACGCGATGACCGAGCAGGCGAACTTCGCCGGGGTCAAGCCGCTCGACAAGATCCAGTACGAGATCTTCGTCGTCGCGCAGGAAGCCGGGACGCCGCTCACGCTCCAGGACATCAAGATCCGGCGGCAGGCGACGGACGTCATCATCGAGGCGAAGTACACCCAGAAGGTCTCGGTCCTCGGCTACCAGTACATCTACGCTTTCGACAAGTCCGTCCAGAAACCGGTGTTCTGATGCCCGCGGGGGCTCCCGCGCGGATGAAGCGCCAGAAGACGCGCGAGGACGAGGCGGACGCCGGGGGCGTCCGCCTCGACGTGTTTCTCGACGTCGCCTGCATCTACCCGACGCGCTCCCAGGCGAAGGAGGCGTGCGAGGGGGGCAAGGTCGACCTGAACGGCTCGGCCGCCAAGCCTCACCGGACCGTGAAGCCGGGAGACACGCTCCAGGTCACCGTACCCGGGCGGCGGCGGACCGTCGTCGTCAAGGCGGTCGCCGAACACCACGTTCCGAAAGCCCAGGCCCGAACGCTCTACGAGGAGACGACGCCCGAGCTGACGCCCGAGCAGGTCGAGGCGCGCCGGCTGGAGCGCCTCCTGGCGCCGAAGCGCGACGCCAGCGCCGGAAAGCTCTCCCGGCGGGAGCGGGAGGACCGGGGCCGCCTTCGCGGTTACTGAGCTGTCCGCGTTGGCCCCGGGGTCCGGCGCGCCCGCACGCTAAGATGGCGCTCTTCCACCGATGAGAATCCTCCTCTACACGGGCAAGGGCGGGGTCGGAAAGACGACCGTCGCCGCGGCGACGGGGCTCACCCTGGCCGCCCGCGGGCTGAAGACGCTCGTCATGTCGGTCGACGCGGCCCACTCCCTCGCCGACGTCTTCGACCTGGACGGCCGGCTCACCGACAAGCGGTGCGGCGTCCCGGTCGCCGTCGCTCCGAACCTCTGGATCCAGGAAGTCGACGTCACCGAGGAGATCGGGCGTCACTGGAAGGACATCTCCGGCTACATCGCGACGCTCCTCGCCGTCACGGGGGTCGAGGAGGTCCTCGCGGAGGAGCTCGCCATCTTCCCCGGGATGGAGGAGGTCTCGGCGCTCCTCTACGTCAACCGATACGCGCGCGAGAACGCCTACGACGTCCTCATCCTCGACTGCGCGCCGACGGGCGAGTCGCTCCGCTTCGTGTCGCTGCCGCCGACCCTCGACTGGTACATGAAGAAGCTCTTCCGGATCGAGCGGTCGTTCCTGAAGGTCGCCCGTCCCGTGGCCGAGAAGGTGACGGGGGTCCCGCTGCCGCCGGAGCGGTACTTCGACAACGTCCAGGCGCTGGCCGACAAGCTGGACGGGGTCGACGCCCTCCTGAAGGACCCGAAGACGACGACGGTGCGGCTCGTGACGAACGCCGAGAAGATCGTCCTGCGCGAGACGCAGCGCGCGTTCATGTATTTCGGCCTCTACGGCTTCACCGTCGACGCCGTCATCGTGAACCGCCTCCTTCCGGGCGCCCTCGAGGACCCCTTCTTCGACAAGTGGCGAAAGACGCAGGCGCACTTCCTGGCAGAGGCGAAACGCTACTTCGATCCGGTGCCGATCTGGACCGTCCCCCTGAAGGACGACCAGGTCGTCGGCCTGTCCGACCTCGCAAGGCTCGGCGACGGTCTCTTTTCCGGAATCGACCCGGCGGCCTCGTTCCGGACGACGGCGCCGTACAGCTACCAGAAGAAGGCGGGGCACTACCTCCTGACGCTCGAGCTCCCCTTCGCCGAACGCGAGGACGTCGAGCTGGCGGTCGCCTCGGGCGACCTCATCGTCACACTCGGGAACTTCCGGCACCACATCCCCATCCCGCGGACGCTGTCCGGACACGCGCCGACGAAGGCGAAGGTGGAAGCGGGACGGTTGACGGTCCGCTTCGAGCGGGCCCACGAGGAGGCCGAACGTGGCTGAGCGCCGGAAAAAGGCGGGCCGCGAGGCCGGGGACGGCCTCGAGGAGGATTTCGGGCCCGGGTTCGACCCGACCCCGGAAGTGCCGGACGGCGTCTCCGGCGGACGAAAGCCGCCGGGACGAGGGCGTTGCGACGGGCTTCGCCGGCATCCCGTGCGGAAAGGACGGCTGCTTCCTGAAGCCGGTCGGCGACCTCGTCACCCGCTTCGCATTCGAGCTCGCGAAGCGGGGGCACGCGGACTCAACCCAGCGCGCAGCGACGTCGGGCGTCGAGCTGCTCCGGGCGCTGCGCGACTTTCTCGACGAGGAGATCGCCTTCGCCGAGCGCGCCGCGGAAAAGCAGCGCGGCTCGGGCCGGTACACGAAGATCCCGGTCGAATAGCGTCCGTCCGCGCGGGCGTGGGCCCCCCCTCAGCCCTGCTCGATCTCGCGGGCGATCTCACGCGCGGCGGCCGCGGGGTCGGCCGCGCCGGTGATCGGGCGCCCGATCACGAGGAGATCGGCCCCCGCCTTCGCGGCGGAGGCCGGGCGTCGCGATCCGCTTCTGGTCGGCGGCCGCGCTCCCCGCCGGCCGGATCCCGGGGACGACGAGAAGGAACCCCGGCCCGCAGGCCGCGCGGATCGCGACGATCTCCTCGGGGGAGCAGACGACGCCGTCGAGGCCCGATTCCTTCGCCAGGACCGCGAGGCGGAGGGCTGCGGTCCGGGGGGTCCCTTCGATGCCGACCTCTTTCAGGGCCGCGGCATCGAGCGACGTCAGGATCGTCACGGCGATCACCTTCGGGGCGGGCCGGCCGGCCGAGTCGGCCGCCTCGCGAGCCCTCTCCCCGGCGACGCGCATCATCTCGCGCCCGCCGCCGGCGTGGACGTTCAGGATCGACGCCCCCGTCCGCGCCGCCGCGGCCGCGGCGCCACCGACCGTGTTCGGGATGTCGTGGAGCTTCAGGTCGAGAAAGACCGGCGCGAGCGCGACGATTTCGGCGACGAGGGAGGGGCCGTGGGCACAGAACGCCTCGAGGCCGACCTTGAGGACGCCCGCTTCCGGGGCGACGAGGCGGGCCAGCTGGAGAATCCGTTCCCGCTCGGACGCGTCGAGGGCGACGGCGATCCGCTTCCGGCCGTCAGGCATAGGCTTTCTCCGGGCGTGGCCGGGTCTTCAGCGTCCCGCTCAGGTCGGCGACGCGCGCCACGCCGTGCCGCTCGCACCAGAGCGCGAGGTCGCGGACGAGCCGGCCGCAGACGCCCGGGTCGCGGAAGTTGGCCGTGCCGACCTGGACGGCGTTCGCCCCGGCGATCAGGAACTCGAGGACGTGCTCGACCGTCTCGATGCCGCCGATCCCGAAGATCGGGACGTTCGGCAGCGCTTTGCGCACTTCCCAGACCATCCGGAGGGCGACGGGGCGGATGGCGGGGCCCGAGAGCCCGCCGGTCGTGAACCCGATCTTCGGCTCGCGCGTCTCGACGTCGATCGAGAGGCCGACGAGCGTGTTGATGAGCGAGAGGACGTCGGCCCCGCCGTCGACGGCGGCCTTCGCCGCCGTGACGACGTCCGTCACGTTCGGGGAGAGCTTCACCACGAGCGGGAGACGGGTCGCGGGGCGGACGGCGGCCACGAGCGCGTGGAGGGCGGCCGGGTCGTTTCCGAAGACCATCCCCCCCTTCACGACGTTCGGGCAGGAGACGTTCAGCTCGACGGCGGCGACGCGCGGGTCGTCGCCGATCCGCTCGACGACGGCGCGGTACTCCGCCTCCGTGTCGCCCCAGACGTTCGCCAGGACGGTGGCGCCCAGAGCGTGCAGCTTCGGGAGCTTCTCCGAAAGGAACTCCTCGATGCCGACGTTCTGGAGGCCGATCGCGTTGAGCATTCCGGCGTCGGTCTCGCAGATTCGCGGAGGCGGGTTTCCGAGGCAGGCGCGGAGCGACAGCCCCTTGACCGAGATCGCTCCGAGGCTGCCGACGTCGACGAATTCAGCGAACTCCAGCCCGTACCCGAAGGTGCCGGACGCCGTCGCGATCGGGTTCTTCAGCCGGAGTCGGCCGAGATGGACGGAGAGGTCGACGCTCATCGGGATGCTCCGCTCACACCCGGCTCCAGTCGATGGCCGTCGGGGGGAGGCACGGCCCCTCGGTGCAGATCGTGTGGAAGCGGCCGTCGCGCCCCGGCAGGACGCAGCCGAGGCAGACGCCGAACCCGCAGGCCATCTCCGACTCGAGCGCGAAGGAGCCCTCGGTGCCGGCCGCCTCGAGGAGTCCCGCCAGGGTCCGGAACATCGGCACGGGGCCGCAGGCGTAGACCCGGCGGTAGCTCGTTCCCGCCTCGAGCGCCGAGCCGAGGATGTCCGTGACGCGGCCCTTCTTGCCGAGCGAGCCGTCGTCGGTGGCGTATCGGCAGCGGTGCGCGCCGAGGAAGCGCTCGAAGTCGGGGCGCTTCAGCACCTCGCTCTCGTTCCGGCCGCCGTAGAAGAGGTCGGCGGGGATCCCCCGTTCGGCGAGCCGTCGGGAGAGGAGGACGAGCGGCGCCAGGCCGATCCCTCCGGCCACCAGGGCGACGCGGTCCGACTGGCGGAGGTCGTCGATCGGGAAGGGCACCCCGAGCGGTCCGAGGACCGGTATCGGCGTTCCTTCGGCGAATCGTCCGAGCGCCTCCGTTCCCACCCCGACGGCCCTCACGACGAGCTCGAAGCCGGGGACGCCCGCCACCGTCGTCACGTCGGCGACGGAGAAGGCGCGGCGGAGGTAGGGCCGCAGGCCGTCGCCGGCCTGAACCATGACGAACTGCCCCGGCTTCGCGGCCGCGGCGATCGACCCGGCCTGCAGAAAGACGGAGAAATGGGCCGCGTCGTAGCGGACGGTGCGGAGGATGCGGAGGGCTTCGTTGACCACCATGCGGAAGACGGCGAGACTCGCGGACGCGGATTATGAGCGAGGCCCTCCGCCGCAGCCACCCCGCGCTCCTCGGGGCGATCGCGGGCGTCGCCTTCGGGAACGTCCTTCTCGCTCTGAACCCGCACCTCCTCGCCGTCCTTCCGGCGCTGCGCCTCCTCGCGGGCGGCGGCCTCGCCGGCGCGCTCCTCCTCGCTCCGTTCGGCTTCTTCGTCAAGGAACCGGGGGTGCCCTCGTCCGGGTTCTGGGGAGCGTCGGCCCTGGTCCTCCTCCTCCTCGTCGCGTTCGCCGAGGTCGAGCGGCAAGTCTTCTTCGCCTTTCTCGGCAACGACACGCGCCGGCTTCTCGTCGGCGTCTCGATGTTCGGCGCCGCCTCGGCGCTCGCCCTTCTCTTCGCCGTCCGTGCCCGGCCTCGCGGGCGCGCCGCGCAGCGTTTCTCCTCTGTCCCCTCGCCCTCCTGTCCGCCGTTCCCCTTCTCGGCCGCCGAGGCCCCGAGCGGTCTCCCCTCGCGCCACCGCAGGCGATCCCCAGGACCGCGACACGGAGCCTCCTCGTCATCGGACTCGAGGGAGTCTCCTGGGAGCTCCTCTCGCGCGCGGCCTCGGAAGGGACCCTCCCCGTCTTCGCCCGCCTGCTCGAGGAGGGAGCCGGCGGCCCGCTCGGCACGCTCGCCCCGAATGACCGGTCCGCCCTCTGGACGACGGCGGCGAGCGGAAAGCTCCCCCGCAAGCACGGTGTCGTCTCCGGAGGCGGCTTCCGGACTCCGCTCGGCGTCTTCCGCCTTCTTCCACGGTTTCCCGGTTTCGCGGGCCCGATTCACCTTCCCTTCTCCCGGCCGCTGGCCGGGAGCGCACCCGGGAGCCGGAGCCTGGCGTTCTGGGAGGTCCTCGCGCAGCGACGCCACGAAGCCGCCGTCCTCGGGTGGCCGGCGGCAGAACCGCCGAGGGAGGGCCTCGTCTTCTGGGCAACAGAGTCGTTCTTTTCCGGCGGTGTGACCGGGGGTTCCGCCCTTCCCGCGGAGGTGGCGGCCCGCGCCCGGCTTCTCCTGCTCGGCCCGGAGAACCTCGACCGGCAGCTCTTCCGGGCTCTCGGGCCGGCGTCGCTGCCCGAAGAGGAGCGGCGCAGGGCCGCCGCGGCCGAAGGCGCCGCGCGCGACCTCGGCATCGTCGGCGCGACGCTCGCCGCGGTGCCGACCGGCCCGGGGAGCGTCTCGGCGCTCGTCCTGTCGGGCCTCGCCGGGCCGGCACGCGTCTGGGGGGCCGCCGCCGAGCCCCGGCGTTACCTCGGGCCCCCGCGACGCGATGCCGAGACCGCGGAGAAAGCCCTCCTCGCCTATTACCGCTTTCTCGACGACACGATCGGAGATCTCCTCGAGAGGGAGGGACGCGACAGGACCCTCTGCGTCTTCTCCCCCTCCGGCTTCGGTCCCTCGCCCCCTCTCGCCGCGCTCGTCGACCTCCTCCGCGGGCGCGCGCCGGCCGCCTCGCCCGACGCGGCCGACGACGGCTTCCTCGTCCTCTGGGGCTCCGGCATCCGTTCGAACGTCCGCCTCACGTCGGCGGACGTCGTCGACCTGGCGCCGACGCTCCTCGCCCTGGCGGGAGAGCCGATCGCGCGCGACATGGATGGCCGTGTCCTCGCGGAAGCGTTCGACGAACGCTTCACGCAGGGGACGAGCATCCCCGTCGTCACGACCTTCGAGCCCGAGGGACCGCAATGACGGAACCGGCGCGGCGGGCGGCGCTGGGAGCGTCGCTGCTGGCGCTCCTGGCCCTCGGGTTCGCGCTTCGCCTGTTCCGCTGGAGCGAGGCCCCGCCCGGCCCCTGGATCGACGAGGCGCTGGCGCTCCGCGCCGCCCGGAGCGCGGCCGCGAGCGGGGCGCCGCTCGTCGGGACCTCGCCGCTCCAGCCGCCCGACGCCGGGTTCGTGAACTCCTGGATCACGAACCTCTCCCTTCGAGGCCTCTCGGTGATCGACCGCGCCGCCGGGGGCGGGATCGCCTCCGTGCGCGCGATGTCGATCCTCCCCTCCCTCGTCCTCCTGCTCGCGATCGTCGGCGTCGCGGCGGAGGCGTCGGGCGGGCGGCCTTTTCCGGTCCTCGTCGCGGGTCTTCTCGCGTCGACGTCGTCGTGGCTCCTCGTCGCCGGGCCGGTGGGGATGGAACGCCGTCGCGACCTCCGCCTGCGTCACCCTCGCCGCGTGGCTCGCCCTGCGCGCTGCGCGGACGGGATCGGCATGGCTCGGAGCCGGCGCCGGCGGGCTCCTCGGCCTCTCGCTCTGGGGCTACGTCGCGGCCTGGGCGCTCGCCCCGCTGCCGCCCCTGCTCCTCGCCGCGGCGCTCCTGAGGCGGAACGATTCTCTCGCGGCCCGTCTGCGGGTCCGGGTCGCCGCCGTTGGTCTCGGGATCTGCCTTCTCGCCGTGGCGCCGCTCGTCTTCCACTACATCGAGCACCCGGGGCGCGCCCTCGCGAGGACCCGCGAGCTCTCCGCAGCGAGGGACGGGGCGTCCGGCGTCCTTCCCGCCCTCGCGAGGAACGGCCTCGCCTACGCGAAGCTCTTCGTGGTCGGGGGCGACCCGAACGAGCGGCACGGCGATCCCGAGCGTCCGGTACTCCCCGTTGCGGTCACCCTTCTTGCCCTCGCCGGGGCTGCAGGCGCCGTCCGCCGCCCGGGAGCGGCGCGGCTCCTGGCGCCGGTCGCGGTGCTCTTCCTCCTCGCGGCGCTCCTCGCACGGGAAGACTCCGCGAACGCCTACCGCGCCGTCCACGCCGCGCCCTTCCTCGTCGTCCTGGCAGCCCTCGGCACGGAGCGCCTCGTCGAGCGGATCGGTCCGTCACGCCGGTCGTTCTCGACGACCGCGCTCACCCTCGTCCTCGCCACCTCCGCCCTCCTCGACACCGCGGGGTTCCTCCGATGGCTCTCCTCGCCCCGCCTCTACGGTGCCTTTGGCGGCCCCGAGCGGGACCTCGCCGACGCGGTGAGGGCCGAGATCTCGTCCGGCGGTCCGGCCGACGTCCTCCTCGCTCCGGCGGCGGCCCGAAACGCCTTCGTCGTCGACGCCCTGCTTCAGCCGCCGCGGAGCGCGGCGCCCGCGATCCGGCAGGGGACCGGGCTCGCCGAGCTTCGCTACGTCCCTTCCCGCGACGTCCTCTTCGCGGACTCGGCGACGCCGGAACATTCGTCGACACCCCGCGTCCTCGGGGCGGTCGCGATCGCTTCGGGAGGCGTCCTTCCCGGCCAGCCGGGCTGGACCCTGTGGCGGGTCCCGGCCGGACGCGCGGCGGAAAGGGCGCGCGGCTACCTCGAGGGCTTCCCGCTGATTCCCGCCTCCGGAGACGGCAGCTTCCCCATTCGGGAGGAAGGTCTCTACACGTTTGGAAGCCGTGGCGGCGTGGACGTTCGGCTCGACGGCGGCGTCGTCTTCGACGCGTCCCGCCCGGCGGGCGCACTGACGGCACGCCTGGCGGAGGGGCGGCACGTACTGACGGTGCGGCGCTCGTCCCGGAGGCGTTTCTGCGCGTCACGGGCCCCGACGGGTTCGTCCTCTCGACGCCTTGAGTCCCCGCTACTCCGGTCCCGGCTCCTCGAGCACGCGGCGGAGAGTCTCGTGAAAGAGGTGCGGCGCCTCGAGGGGGACGTCGTGCCCGGTCCCGCGGACGACGAAAAGCCTCCCCTTCGGTACCAGCGCGAACGCCTTCCGGGCGTCGGAGAGGAGGCAGACCGCGTCCTCGGCGCCGTGGATGAAGACGGTTCCTGCCGGGAGGAGAGCCTCGCGTCCGAGGAGGCCGTCCTTCTCCTCGAGGGCCGCGACGGTCGCGACGACGTTCTCCTGCCGGTAGGTGCGGCCGAAGGCGTCGACCAGGAACCCCCAGGCCGGGACCGGCTTGCGCAGGAAGAGGAGATCGTAGAGACGGCGCGCCCCCGCGCGGTCTCCGGGCGTCAGGCTTCGCCGCAGCGCGCGCTCCGCGTCCGGATCGAGCTTCGTGAAGCCGGCCGAGTCGACGAGGACGAGCCGTCGCACCCGGTGCGGCTCGGCGAGGGCGAACGCCCCGGCGGTCCAGCCGCCGAGAGAGTGGCCGACCAGGTCGACCTTCCGGAATCGCAGGGCGTCGAGAAGCGCCGACACGGCGGCGACGCGGCCCGGGATTCCCCAGCCGCTCCCGGGCGCGGGCGGGTCGCTCTTCCCCGAGCCGGGAGCGTCCGGGACGATGACCGTCCGCCCCGAGCGCGCCAGGTCGATCGCGGTGTTCACCCAGTAGTGCGAGGCGGCCCCGAGGCCGTGGAGGAGGACGACCGGCACTTCGGCGGACCGCCGACCCAGCTCCCACGCGTGCAGGCGCGGGCCGCCGGGTCCGGGGACGAACGTCGAGAGCGCCCCGGCGGAGCGGTAGCGCAGGGCCGCGGCGGAGGCGACGAGACCGATCGGGTCGGCGAAGAAGGAGCCGGCGGCGAAGAAGGCGGCGAAGAGCGCCGCCAGGGCCAGGGCCGGGAGCGCCCGCCTCACGTCAGTACGCGAGGAGGTCCCGCAGGGCCTGCTCGATGTCCGCGCTCTGCGGGAGCGTCGCGTCCTCCAGCTGTGGCGCGTAGCCGCAGAAGACGTCCTTCGCGCCGACGCGCCGGACCGGGGCGTCGAGCCGCTCGAAGAGCTCGTCGGCGGCCCGGGCGGCCACCTCGGCCCCGAAGCCGTGCGTCTGCCAGTCCTCGTGGACGACGAGGAGCCGGCTCGTCCGCTTCACGCTCTCAGCGACCGCACCGAAGTCGTAGGGGGCGAGGGAGCGAAGGTCGATCACCTCGACCTCCTTCCCCGAGTCCTCCGCGATCTTCCGCGCGGCCACGACGCTCCGGAAGACGGTGGCGCCGTAGGTGACGAGCGTCGCGTCGCGCCCGGGCCGCACCGTCTTCGCCTTCCCGAAGGGGACCATGTAGTCGGGGCCGGGGTTCGCCCCCTTGTTGTGCGTCTGGCGGTAGAGGTGCTTGTGCTCGAGGAAGAGGACCGGGTCGTCGCACCGGATGGCGGTGCGCAGGAGGCCGTTGGCGTCGAGGGCGTTCGAGGGGTAGACGACGCGCAGCCCGGGAATGTGGGCGAACGCCACCTCCCCCGATTGCGAGTGGTACGGCCCGCCGCCGGTCAGGTAGCCGCCGATGGCGACGCGGACGACGACGGGGCACTTCCACGTCCCGCCCGAGCGCCAGCGAACCGTCGCGAGCTCGTCCCGCAGCTGCTGCATGGCGGGCCAGATGTAGTCGAAGAACTGGATCTCGACGACGGGTCTCAGGCCGCGAGCGGCCCATCCGAGAGCCGTTCCGACGATCGTCGCTTCGGCGAGTGGAGAGTTGAAGACCCTGTCGCCGCCGAAGGCCTTCTGCAGGCCCGAGGTGACCTTGAAGACGCCCCCCTTCCCCTTGCACTCGGCGAGGACCTCCTCGCGGGTCGCGTCGGCGACGTCCTGGCCCCACACGACGACCCGTCCGTCCCGGCGCATCTCGTCCTTCAGGGCGGCGTTGATCAGGTCGACCATCGTCGTCGGGTTGCCGGAGAACGCGGGGGAGCCTTCGGTGTCGAAGGCCGCGGACGTCGGGTCGGCGTCGGGCGAGAAGACGTGGGAGAAGAGCTCCCCGGCCCCGGGCTGGGGGCTCGCGAGCGCCGCGTCCGTCGCGGCGGTCAGCTCGGCATCGACCTCGGCCTTCAGGGCCTCGAGGCCGGCCGCGTCGAGGAGGCCGTGCTTCAGGAGGAGCGCCTCCATCCGCCCGAGCGGGTCGAGCTCGGCGTCCTTCCGTCGCTCCTCTTCCGTCCGGTAGAGCCGGTCGTCGTCGGAGAGGGAGTGCGAGTAGGGGCGGACGACGTGGGCGTGGACGAGGGCCGGTCCCTTCCGCTCGCGGCAGTAGGCGAAAGCCCACTTCAGCGCGTCGTACGAGGCGAGGAGGTCGCAGCCGTCCACCTCGGCGAGGAAGAGCCCGGGGTAGCCGCGGACGACCTTCGAGATCGACCCGCCCGGCGTGTTCACCTCCACCGGGGTCGAGATCGCGAACTCGTTGTCCTCGACGAGGAAGAGGACCGGGAGCCGGCGGGTGGTGGCGGCGTTCAGCGCCTCCCAGAACTCCCCCTCGGAGGTGGACCCCTCGCCGATCGTGACGACGGAGACCTCGTCCTTGCCGAAGCCCGACGTGGCGGCGAGGAAGCCCCGCGACTCGGGGCGGGCGAGGTAGCGCCCCGCCTCGGCGACCCCGACGCCCGGCAGGCACTCCGAGGCGGTGGGCGAGGAGGTCGTGAAGATGTTCAGGCGGCGCGAGCCCCAGTGGGAGGGCATCTGGCGCCCGGCCGAGGCCTCCCCCGCCTTCGCGCCGACGGCCGTGAGGAGCATCTCCAGCGGGGTCACGCCGAGGCCGAGGCAGAGCGCACGGTCCCGGTAGTAGGGGAAGAGCCAGTCGACTCCCGGCTTCATCAGGAGGGCCGCGGCGACCTGGACCGCCTCGTGTCCCGCTCCGCTGATCTGGAAGAAGATCCGGTTCTGCCGCTTGAGCTGGATCTCCTTGTCGTCGAGCCGGCGGGAGGTGAACGCGATCCGGTACGCGCGGACGAGATCGTCCGGCGACAGGCCGTGGAACGGCGTCTGGGGCGGGGTCGAGACTTCGGTCGCCATCGGCATCCTCGGGTCGGGAAGTGGGTACGGGGAGGCCGCCCCGAACGGGAGAGGAGAGTAGCAGAGCGGCCCGGGGGCTCCCCGCCCGGCGCCCGGAACGGTCAGGAGGCGGCGGCGGTGAGGCCGAGCGCCCGGATTCGCCGGTAGAGCGTCGACCGCGCGACCTGGAGCCGGTCGGCGGCGGCGCGCACGTTCCCGTTCGAGGCGTCGAGCGCCTGCTGGATGGCCGCCCGCTCGTGGTCTTCCATCGTGACGAGCCGGGAGGAGGTGTCCAGGCCCGGCGCCGCCAGCGGCGCGGGGCCGTCGGTGCGTGGCGGATAGGGGCGCGGCAGGTACCGCGGGGCCCGGTCGGGGGAGAGGTCGGGGAAGTCGGCCGTCGTCAGGAACGACCCGCGGGCCGAGACGACGGCGCGGAACACCGAGTTCTGAAGCTCCCGGACGTTCCCCGGCCAGGCGTAGGCCTCGAGGGCGACGAGCGCCTCGGGGGTGACCCCCTCCACGGCGCGTCCCGTGCTCGCCCGGAAAACCCGGACGAAGTGGTGGACGAGGAGGGGTATGTCCTCCGTCCGCTCCCGGAGCGGGGGGAGGCGGAGGGGGTAGACGACGACCCGGAAATAGAGGTCCTCGCGAAAGCGACCCTCCTGCACGGCCGCCGTCAGGTCGCGCTGCGTCGCGGAGATGAGCCGGGCGTTGTACGGGACGGTCTCGCTCCCGCCGACCCTCACGAGCGTCTTCTCCTGCAGGACGCGCAGGAGCCGGGCCTGTGTCGGGTGGGCCATCTCTCCCAGCTCGTCGAGGAAGAGCGTCCCGCCGTCGGCCTGCTCGAGCTTTCCCCTGTGGCGGCCGGCGGCCCCGGTGAAGGCCCCCTTCTCGTGCCCGAAGAGCTCGCTCTCGATGAGCGTCTCCGGAATGGCCGCGCAGTTGATGTCGACGAAGGGCCCCTTCGCCCGGGGGCCGTTCTCGTGGAGCCAGCGCGCGACGAGCTCCTTGCCCGTCCCCGTCTCCCCGAGGAGGCAGACGGCGATGTCGGTCTCGACCACCCGCTCCATCTCCGCGAAGAGGGCCTTCATCGCCGGGCTCTCTCCGACGAGCGTCCGGCCGAAGGCCTCCTGTCGAACGCGCTTCCTCAGGTCCCGGTTCTCGTCGAGGAGGGCGCGGCGCTCCTCGGCGTGCTGGATGGCGGTCCGGAGCCTCTCGGGCGTGACCGGCTTGACGAGGAAGTCGTAGGCGCCCCCCTTCATCGCCCTCACGGCCGTCTCGACGTCCTCCATCGACGTCATGACGATGATCGGAACGAGGAGCCCGTCCTCCCGGGAGCGCTCGAGGAACTCGAGGCCGCTCTCGCCCTCGAGGAGGACGTCGAGCAGGAGAGCGACCGGCTCGGGACCCTGCGAGAGCAGGGCGCCGGCCTCTTTCGTCGTGCGGGCCTCGAGGACCGACCAGCCGTCGAGCTCGAGCATCCGCCGGACCACGGTCCTGGCGAAGGGCTCATCGTCGACGACGAGAATCTGGCCGCGATTTTCCGACATGTGGGAGTTCCGGAGTCTATTACGGCGAGGCCCGGCGGCGGCGCTCCAGTCCGTGTGCGGCGCGCGGTTCCTCACGAACCAGTCGAGCAGGAGATCCCGGTAGCGGCGGTCCCGCACGCCTTCCCGGTCGAAGAACGGGGTCAGCGCGGCGTTCAGCTGCCGGAGGCGGTAGAACGGTACCGTCGGAAAATAGTGGTGCTCCAGGTGGTAGTTCGACCAGAGGTAGACGACCTCCCAGAAGCGGGAGCGGGCCATCCGCGTTCCCCACTTCGCCGGCTCTTCCGGGACGACGTCGTAGTGCTGGCCGAGCCGGTTCAGCGTGAAAGCGGGGGGGAAGACGAGGAGAACCGGGACGGCCCAGAGCCAGACGAGCCGCTCCCACCCGCCGAGAACGCCGATCCCGGCGGCCACCCCGACGTGCAGGGCCGTCGCGGCGAGCCGCTCGAGGGCGATCGTCCGCCGGACCGGCGCCGGGTAGGTCGCCGTCTCCTTCCGGGCCGCGCGGAAGTAGATCGGGAAGAGGGCCGGCGTCGCGTAGAGGAGCTTCAGCCACCTCGAGTTCCGCTTCGGCGAGAGGTGGGCCCGCTTCGGGTCGTCCTCGGCCGAGCCGAGCTCGGCGTGGTGGTCGAGGTGCCAGCGGGTGAACTGCGTCGGCGAGATTCCCGACGGGAGGGCGTAGAGAAGGCCGAGAAGCCGGTAGCCGAGCGGCCGCTCCGTCCGGAAGACGGCCCTGTGGACGACCTCGTGGAGGAGAACCGTCCCGTCGAAGACGCAGAAGCCGAGGACGAGGGCCGCCGGAATCCGGACCCAGAGACTCTCGAAAGCCCAGCCGGCCGCGAAGGCCCCCGCGAAGAGAACCGCCTGCCGGAGGACGACCGCAAAATGGCGGACCGGGTCCTTCCTGTGGAGCTCCTTCAGGACCTCGTGCGGCACGGCGGAAGTGAGCCGCCGCTTCAGGTCGCCGATCGAACGGTTGTAGTGCCCGGCCTTCATCCCGTCCTCGACTTTACGACGAAGTGCACGGGGAGCGGATTCGGGCGGCTCCGCTTGATAAGATCCCGAATTCGGAACCAAACATGAGCGACAAGAAAACCTGGGGTCACACCGTCCTCGGCTGGTTCGTCGTGAAGGAAGGGGGCGAAGCGTCCCTCTCCCCCACGGAGCCGGAAGCTCTCCCGCCGGAGGGGGATGCGTCCACATCTGCGCCCCCCGAGCCCGCGCCCGCGGCCTTCGTGACGGAGCCGCCGGCCCCCTCCGGGGGGAAGGTCGACTTCGATGGGGTCCTCGACGCCGCAGGAGTCGACGCCTCCGAGCGGGACCTCTTCGCCAAGGCCCAGGCGCTCCTCGGCAGCCTCCCGCCCGGCACCGACCCGACCGTGAGGAAGCAGATCGTCGAGGCCTCGCTCAAGGCGTTCGGGGTCCCGGTCGACAAGATCATCGAGGCGGGGGTCGAGTCGATCCAGGCGCTCGAGGGGTACCTCCGGAAGACGGCGGCCGACACGGCCGGGATGGCGCGCGAGGTCCAGACGATCGTCGCCGGCTACGAGCAGAAGATCGCCGACGCGCGGCAGATCCTCGACCGGAAACTGCAGGAGCAGGCGTCCGTACAGACGAGCTGTAACTCGAAGAAGCTGGAGGTCCAGAAGGTCCTCGAGTTCTTCGGGCAGGAGGAGGTGGCGCGGGTGGTCAAGGAATCCCCCCGGCTCATCGAGCCGGCGCCCGCGCCCGAGAGGAAGGACTGAAGAATGGCCAACGTCGGTTTCTTCGCACGGATCGGCAACCTCTGGAAAGGGTTCCTCTCGATCTGGATCTCGGACGTCGAGAAGGAGCACCCGGAGATCGCCTACGAGAACGCCATCAACTCGATGGTCGAGAAGTACACGAAGCTCAAGACGGCGACCGCGTCGATCATCCGTCGCCGCGAGGACATCGACGAGCGCCTGAAGAAGGCGACGCGCGAGCTGGCCCAGACCGAGGCCGAGCTGAACGCGGCCGTCGAGACGGCCCAGGACGACCTCGCCGTCATCCTGATCCAGAAGAAGAACCAGCTCGAGGCCGACATCGCCGAGATGAAGGCCGACATGGACACCGCCTCCAAGGACGCCGAGTCGGCCAAGAGCTCGCTCCTGCAGGTGCAGGGCGAGATCAAGAAGCTGAAGGCCGAGCGCGACACGATGCTCGCCCGGATGCAGTCGGCGCAGGCCCGCCTGAAGATCCAGGAGCAGCTCGACGGCCTCTCGGTCGACGCCGAGGTGAAGGCGCTCGAGAACGTCCGCGACCACATCAAGACGACCGTCGCCGCCGCGAACCTCGGCAAGGAGCTCTCGGAGACCTCGCTCGACGGGCGGCTCGCGGCGCTCAAGACGCAGGCGGGCGACGTACAGGCCAAGCAGCAGCTCGCGGAGCTGAAGGCGAAGCGGGCCGCATCCCAGGCGGCCCAGGGTCAGAAGACGATGTAACGAATGCCGGCCCCGGAACCGGGGCCGGCCGCGTTTCCGACGGAGGGGGATCGAACGGCCCGGTCGCGGGCCGCCCGTCCTCCTCCCCGTCAGGGAGAGGGACATGAAGCTCACCCCGTTCGCGAAACTCTTCGTCACCGTGGTCGTCCTCGGCGTCCTCGGGTACGCCTTCTGGCACTACAAGGGAGACACGGTCCGCAAGTGGGCCGGCGCCGAGAAGGGGGGCGGGGCCAGCTCGACCTCCGCCGTCGAGTCGACCGACTTCGCGGCCCTGAAGAACGCGCCGGCCGACGCCGAGCGCGGCAAGGGCTCCGAGGGCGTCACGGGCGCGGCGCTCGCGGGCTCCGGCAAGCTCGGCCGGCCGCTCGTCGTCGGCATCAACACCTGGGCGGGGCACGCGCCGGGCGTCGTCTTCAACGCCGGCATGGACCCCTCCCCGGCCTCGAGCTACACGAAGAAGTACGGCCTCGACGTGAAGTTCGTCCTCCTCGAGGACCCGGCAGCCAAGCTCGCCGCGTTCCGCAAGGGCGACATCGACATCATGTGGAACACGGTGGACAACTGGGCGCGCGAGGCGTCGATCCTGGCCGAGCAGAACGCGAAAGCCAAGTCGATCCTCCTGCAGGACTGGTCCCGCGGCGGGGACGGCATCGTCTCCCTCGCCTCGATCACCTCGATCGAGGGTCTCAAGGGGAAGAAGGTCGCCTGCACGCAGTTCACGCCCTCGCACTTCCTCCTTCTCTACCTCCTCTCGCAGTCGGGGCTGACCCCGAGGACCGGGCCTCCGTCGAGAAGGCGATCGTCTTCACGCAGGACGCTCCCGCCGCCGCCGCGATGTTCAAGGCGCGTCAGGTCGATGCCGCCGTGACCTGGGAGCCGGACCTCTCCTCGGCCGTCGAAGCGCGCGGAGACGAGGCGCACGTCCTCGTCTCCACGGCCGCCGCCACGAACATCATCGCGGACACACTCTGCGCCCGGCAGGACCTGATCGACTCCTCCCCCGAAACCGTTCGCGACTTCGTCCACGGCTGGTTCGAAGGGATCGAGATGATGAAGGCCGACCCGGCCGCCTCGTACAACGTCGTCGGCAAGGCGCTCAAGCTCGACGAGGAGACCGTCTCGGGGATGCTCTCGGGCCTCAAGCTCACCCCGTACGCCGACAACGCACAGTTCTACGGCCTGACCGGCGGCAAGGCGCACTACGACACCCTCTTCGACACGGCGTTCGTCATCTGGCGGAAGAAGGGGCTCGTCACGAAGCCCGTCAACGCGAAGGACTGGGCCGACACCCGCTTCCTCGCCGCCCTCGCCCCCGCCTACCAGACGCAGAAGGTCGAGGAGCCGAAGGTCGCCGCCAAGGCCCCGTCGGCCTCGGACCGGGCGATCATCAACAAGCAGATCCAGATCCACTTCACGCCCAACAGCGACGAGATCATGGGCGGCTCGTACTTCGTCCTCGACGCCCTCGGCGAGACGATGACCTCCTTCGGGAACACCTACCTGCGCGTCGAGGGGAACACCGACGCCACCGGGAAGGCCTCCGCGAACATGCTCCTCTCCGAGCGGCGCGCCCTCGCGGTGAAGAACTACGTCCTGAAGAACTTCCCGAACATCGAGGCGAGCCGCTTCCAGACGATCGGGAAGGGCTCGGCGAACCCGGTCGCCGACAACGCCACCGAAGCGGGCCGCCAGCTCAACCGCCGGACCGACATCAAGGTCGTCCTGGCGACGAACTGACCGTGAGTACCCGAGGCCTCTTCGCGCTCCGGGCGCCGTTGCCGAAGGCGACGGCGCTCGTCCTCGGCTTCGTCATGCCGGCGCTCGTCCTCGCCGTCTGGTGCGTGGCGAGCTACGGGGGCCTCGCGCCCGCCGACTTCCTCCCCTCGCCGACCGAGGTCGTGAAGGGAACGCTCCAGCTCTTCCTCCAGTACGACCTCCTGCAGGCGATCCTCGTCTCGACGCGGCGGATCGCGCTCGCCTTCCTCCTCGCCTCGGCCGTCGCCCTGCCGCTCGGGATCCTCATGGGCGCCTTCACGCCGGTGAACCGGCTCTTCGAGCCGATCGTGTCGCCGCTGCGCTACATGCCGATCTCGGCCTTCATCCCGCTCCTCATCCTCTGGTTCGGCATCTACGAGAAGCAGAAGATCGCCTTCCTCTTCCTCGGCGTCTTCGTCTACCTCCTCCCCGTCGTCGTCACGGCGATCCGGGCCGTTCCCGAGGAGTACGTCCAGACGGCGCTGACGCTCGGCGCCTCGCGCGGGCAGGTGATCCGGACGGTCCTCCTCCCGGCCGCCGCGCCCGAGATCTTCGACTCGTTCCGCGTCATGAACGCGATCTCGTGGACCTACGTCATCCTGGCCGAGGCGGTGAACCCCGAGCACGGTCTCGGCTACATGGTCGAGCTGGCCCGGACGCACCAGAAGGCGTCGTGGTCGTTCGCGGGCCTCCTCGTCATCGGAGGCATCGGCCTCCTGACCGACTTCCTCATCTCCTCGACGTCCCGGCTCCTGTTCCGCTGGCGGGAGGCGACGTCGTGAGCGGGACCGCCCAGGCGGCGCTCCCGCGCCTCTCCGTCCAGGACCTCTCTGTCACCTACGTCGGGCGCAACGGCGAGAAGACCGAGGCGGTCCGCGACGTCTCCTTCGACATCGCCGACAAGCCCGGGGTCGGCGAGGTCGTCGTCTTCCTCGGCCCTTCGGGCTGCGGCAAGTCGACCATCCTCAAGGCGGTCGCCGGCCTCCTCCCGCCGACGAAGGGAAAGGTCCTCCTCGACGGGCAGCCGGTCGGCGAGCCCGGCCGGGACCGCGGGATGGTCTTCCAGGCCTACACGTCGTTCGGCTGGCTCACGGTCCAGGAGAACGTCGAGTACGGCCTGAAGCTCCAGGGCGTGGCGCCGAAGGAGCGCGGCGAGCGCTCGCGCGAGGTGTTGAAGGAGGTCGGCCTCCTCGACTTCGCCGGACGCCTGCCGAAGGATCTCTCCGGCGGAATGAAGCAGCGTGTCGCCATCGCGCGGACGCTCGTCAACAAGCCGCGCGTCGTCCTGATGGACGAGCCGTTCGGGGCGCTCGACCCGATGACCCGCTGGGGGATGCAGGGGCTCCTCCTCGACGTCTCGCGCGTCGAGGACAACACCATCCTCTTCGTCACGCACGACGTCTCGGAGGCGGTCTACCTCGCCGACACCTGCTACGTCCTTTCTTCGAGGCCCGCCCGGATCCTCCACCGCGTCGACATCCCGAGCTTCGCCGAGCGCGACATCCACCTGAAGTCGTCGAACGAGTTCCGGGCGATCGAGAAGAAGCTCCTCGACATGCTCTACGCCCCGCAGCCGGCGGCGTAGGACGAGAGAGGCGTGGCGGAGCAGCAGGTCACCCGACCGAAGGCCGCCACGGTGCAGCGCCCCGCCGCCCGCTCGGGCGTCTCGCCCGCCATCCGGGACGCGGCGAAGGAGACGGCGATCGGGTTCATGAAGGGGAAGGCGGCCGACGCGGCGTTCGGGCAGACGTCGTACGTCAAGGCCGCGTTCCTCAACCCCTACAACCTCTCGCTCCTGGGCGGAGCGGCTGCCGCCTCGCTCCTGACGCTCAACCCGCTCCCGATCCTCGGCGCCGTCGGCCTCGAGGTCCTCTGGCTCCTCTGGGCCCCCGACAGCAAGCGCCTCCGGCACCTCCTCTGGGACCCCCGCTTCGCGAAGCTGAAAGACGCGATCGAGGCCGAGGAGCGGGGACGCCTGATCGCCGGCCTTCCCGAGGCGGACCGGGAGCGCGTCGAGGCCCTCGTGGCTCGCCGGAAGGAGATCGAGCAGCTCGCGGCCCAGAACCCGACGTTCACGGGCGAGCTCCTCCGGGGCGAGCTCGTGAAGACCGACCGCCTCGTCGGCGCATTCGTCGAGATGGCCCTCACCTGCGGCCGCTACGCGTCCTACCTCGACTCGGTCGACGAGCGCGTCCTCGCGCGGGACGTCGAGCGCTACGCGGCCGAGGTCCGCCGGGGCAAGCCGGAGGACCAGCGGACCGAGATCTCGCAGAAGAACCTCGCGATCGTCGTGAAGCGCCAGGAGCGGATGCACGAGATCCAGAGCTACATGGGCGTCGCCCGCGGCCAGCTCGACCTGATCGAGAACACGTTCCAGCTCATCGCCGACCAGATCGTCACCATGCAGTCGCCCAAGGAGCTCTCCGGCCAGCTCGACGAGCTCCTCGAGGGAGTCGAGGCGATCAAGCAGTCCGCCCGCGACACCGAGGCGATGCTCGAGGCCTCCGGCCTCTCGAACCCCTGATCCAAGCACGCCTCTCCCAAGGAGCCTTCCATGGCCGATGCCCGCATCCTCCCCGCCTGGGCCGACGACCTCCGCCGCCGCTACCTGCGGAACGAGGCGGTCCTCTTCGTCCTCCACGGCAACGTCCACGACCTCGTCCACGTCGACGGCGCGCTGAAGCCGCTGACCGAGTTCCTGACCGAGGTCTTCTGGAAGGACGTGAGGGACACGATCGCCGTCTACAACCTGGCGACCGGCGTGAGGTTCGTGAAGAAGGCGAAGGAGGCGGAGGCGCAGGCCGAGCTGATGCGCGAGGCGCCGCGCGAGAAGGCGCTCGCGGGGCTCGAGCGGCTCCTCGTCACGTCGCGGAAGGTGGGCGTCGTCGTCGAGTACGCCGAGACGATCGCCCCCGCGGGCGACGCGTCGTTCCAGGGGGACCTCGACCGCGCCTCCATCGTCACGCTCCACCGCTGGTCGTTCCTCCCGCAGATCGAGAAGCAGGACAACGTCGTCCTCCTCGTCGCCGAGAACCTCGCCGAGCTCTCCCCGAAGCTCGTCTCGAACCCGAAGGTCGCCGTCGTCGACGTCCCGATGCCCGACCGCGAGACCCGGCGTGCCGCCGCGCGGATCGTCGACGCCCGCCTCTCCGAGAAAGGAGGCCGAGCGCTACGCCGACCTGACGGCGGGGCTCAAGCTCCTCCAGATCGAGGCGATCCTCGCGCCGCCCCCGCCGGCCGAGGAGGATCGTTCCGAGCGCGAGGCGTTCATCTCCGGCCTCCTCGGCACCGCGGCCGACGCCTCCGAGCGGGCGAAGAAGCTCTCGCAGCTGACGTCGGGCCTCTCGCGCGACGAGATCCGCGCCCTCCTCGCACCGGGTGCGGCCGACCCGGCCATCGCGGCGGCCGCCGACGCCTCGGAGAGGGCCCGCAAGGAGGTCGACCGGCTCATCTCGAAGAGAAAGCGCGAGATCCTCGAGCGGGAGTGCTTCGGCCTCGTCGAGTTCGTCGAGCCGCAGCACGACTTCTCCGTCGTCGGCGGGATGGAAGAGGTGAAGAAGGACCTCCTCGTCCTGGCCGACAACATCCGCGAGGGGCGGACGAGCCGCGTCCCGATGGGGATGCTCTTCACGGGCCCGATGGGGACCGGAAAGACGTTCGTCGCCGAGGCCTTCGCGAAGGAGTGCGGCCTCCCGACGATCAAGCTGAAGAACTTCCGCTCCAAGTGGGTCGGGGCGACGGAGGGGAACCTCGAGCGGATCCTGACCGTCATCAAGGCGATCGGGCAGGTCGTCGTCATCATCGACGAGGGGGACCGGGCTTTCGGAAACACGGACGGGGAAGGGGACGGGGGCACCTCGAGCCGCGTCATCGCGCGGATCAAGGAGTTCATGTCCGACACGTCGAACCGGGGCCGGATCCTCTTCCTCGTCATGACGAACCGCCCCGACAAGCTCGACGTCGACCTGAAGCGCGCCGGGCGGCTCGACCGGAAGATCCCGTTCCTCTACTCGCAGACGCCCGAGGAGGTCGAGGCGGTCGCGAAGGCCCTCGTGAAGAAGAACAGGGTGAAGAGCGACGTCGACTTCACGACGATCCGCGGCACCTTCTCGGCGAAGCTCGTCGGCTACAGCAACGCCGACGTCGAGGCGGTCGTCCTCATGGCGAACGACGATGCGGCGCGCGAGTCGGGCGGCGACGCGTCCGTCACCGCGGCCCACTTCGAGAAGGCCGCGTCCGACTATTTCCCCTCGCGCGACGCCGAGCTCCTCGAGTACATGGAGCTCCTCGCCGTCTTCGAGGCCTCCAGCCGCAGGCTCCTCCCGCCGAAATACGCCCACATGACGCCCGAGGAGCTGGACGTGCGCCTCCGGCTGCTCAGGGCGACGGTCGGGACGCGGAGGTAGGGGACCGGCTACTCCCCGAAATCGACGTCGTCCGGGAGCTCGTTGGGGTTGGCGTCCTCCCGCGGGAAGTGGAGCGCGAGGACGCGCCCCGCCTCGGCGACGCCGTGGACGAGGCCGCCGGTGAAGTCGCCCTCGCGGAATCTGCCTGCGACCGCGGCCGTGACGTCGTCCCAGAAGGCCTGCCCGACCTTCTCGTGAATTCCCTCGTCGCCGAGGACGACGAACTTCCGGCGGGAGGGGACGAGGAAGAAGAGGACGCCGTTGCGGCGGGCGGTGGCGGTCATGCCGAGGCGCTCGAAGGCCCGCTCGGCGGTCTTCCTCACGTCGCCCCAGAAGAAGGTCGAGACGGAGACCCGGATCTCGCCCGTGGTGCCGCGCTCGGCCTCCCCGATGGCGGCTTTCACCGCCTCATCGTCGATCAGCTGCCGCAGTCGCCGTCTCAGCATCGGGACCTCACCATCCTCCCGTCGCGCCGCCGCCACCGGAACGCCCGCCGCCGCCCGAGAATCCTCCGCCTCCGCCACCGCCTCCTCCCCGGCCCCCGGAGAGGATGCTGACGAGGAGGTAGAGCGCAAGGCCGGGGTTCGTCACGAGAAGGACCAGGAACCCCACGACGAGCAGTCCCGCGAAGACGAGCTGGAGCGGGGTCAGGCGGCGCGCCTGGGGTGACGGGCCCGCGGGAGAGGGCGCCAGGCCGCCGCCGGCGAGGTCCGGGCGGATCGCCCCGAGGAGCGCGCCGACACCGGCCTCGAGCGCTCCGTCCGGGTCGCCGGCCTGGATGCGCGGAGCGATGACTTCGCGGATGACGCGGGAGGCGACGGCGTCGGGGACCTTCTCCTCCAGCCCGTAGCCCACCTCGATCCGGATCTTCCGGTCCTTCGCGAGGACGAAGACGACGAGCCCGTCGTCGAGGCCCTTCCGGCCGACCTTCCAGGCCTGGAAGGTCCTGACGGCCCAGTCCTCGACCGGAGTCGGACCCGTGGTGTCGCCGATCCAGACGAGGACCTGGTTCCCGGTCGCGCGCTCGAAACCCTGGAGCCGCGCGTCCAGGCGGGCGAGCCCTCCGGCCGAGAGGAACCCCGCCTCGTCCGTCGCCCAGCGCGCCGGCGGCGCCGGCAGCGGCGCCTCGGCCGCGAGGGCGGCCAGGGACGCCGCGAGGAGCAGCAGTCCGGCGAGGAGTCGTTTCATCGTGTCCCGCGAGCGGGTCACCGGGCAGAACCCGCCCTCTCTTTCCTGGGTTCTAGAACTTCACCGCCGGCGCGGTGTCGGCGCCGGCCTGCGCCTTGAAATAGACCTTCTCGTTGAAGCGGCTCCCGAAGAACCCGGCGATCATCACGGTGGGGAAGCTCATCCGCTTCGTGTTGAAGGCCTGGGCCGTCTCGTTGAAGCGCATCCGCTCCACGGCGATCCGGTTCTCCGTCCCCTCGAGCTGCGCCTGCAGGTCGCGGAAGTTCTGCGTCGCCTTGAGGTCGGGGTACTTCTCCACGACGACCATGAGGCGCGACAGCGCGGACGAGAGGCCGTCCTGCGCCTGCTGGAACTTCGCGAAGGCCGCGGGGTCGTTCGCGATGCCGGCGGCGTTGATCTGCCCGACCTTCGAGCGCGCCTCGGTGACCGCCGTGAAGGTGTCCTTCTCGAACGCGGCGGCCCCCTTCACGGTCTCCACGAGGTTCGGGACGAGGTCGGCGCGCCGCTGGTAGACGTTCTCCACCTGCGCCCACTGGGCCTGCACCGCCTGGTCGAGCGACACGAGGCCGTTGTAGGCCGAGACCCCGAACGCCGCGACGGCGAGCAGGGCCACGAGGCCGAGGCCCAGGCAGCCCAGTCCGATCTTCTTGCCCATGGGTTCTTCTCCTTTGCGTCGGTTGGTCCGATCCCGGCGACCGTGGCCGGATGCCACGAACCCGGGAAGTCTATCCGGCATGCGCCTCCTCATCCTGGAGGCGAGGCGCGCCTTGCCTCTCCACAAGCAAACCGCGTTCCGCCGCGAGCGACCGGACGCTCGGGACGCCCACGCCGCATACTGCTGCCATGAGCCAGCACGCTTCGAGCCAACGCCACGACCTCGCCGCCATCGCGCACCGGGCGATGCGCGAGCGCGGGTTCGCTCCCGACTTCGAGCCGGCCGTCCTCGCCGAGGTGGACGCGCTCGACCCGCACGCCGCCGGGGGAGACGGAGCCGTCCGGGACCTGACCGGGCTCCCCTGGTTCTCGATCGACAACGACGACTCGCGCGATCTCGACCAGGTCTCGGCCGCCGAGAGGCTCCCCGGGGGAGCGATCCGGCTCTTCGTCGCGATCGCCGACGTCGACGCGCGTGTCGGCGACGGCTCGAAGGCGGACGGCCACGCCCGGACGAACACGACGTCGATCTACACGGCGGGCGGCACGTTCCCGATGCTTCCCGAGCGGCTCTCCTACGACCTGACCTCGCTGAACGAGGACGGGGACCGCCTCGCGCTCGTCGTCGAGATGGTCGTCGAGCCCTCCGGCGCCGTCACGAGCTCGAGCGTGACCCGCGCCCGCGTGAGGAACCACGCCCGCCTCACCTACGACGCGGTCGCGGCCTGGCTGGACGGCGAAGGGCCGATGCCCGAGCGGATCGGGAGCGACTCCGGGGATGGAGGAGCAGGTCCGGATGCAGGACGAGGCGGCGCAGGCGTTGAAGGCGGTCCGGCTCGAAGAGGGCGCCCTCGTCCTGCAGTCGACCGAGTCGCGCCCCGTCTTCGACGGGGACAAGCTCGTCGACCTCGCGCCGCAGGAGCCGAGCCGCTCCAAGGAGCTCATCGAGAACCTGATGGTGGCCGCGAACGGCGCCACGGCGCGCTTCCTGGAGGAAAGGGGCCTTCCCTCCCTCCGCCGCGTGGTGCGGGAGCCGGCGCGCTGGGCGCGGATCGTCGCGGTCGCGGCCGAGTACGGCGAGGCGCTCCCCGCGGAGCCCGACAGCCGCGCGCTCGCCCTGTTCCTGGCGAAGCGCCGGAAGGCCGACCCCCTCCGCTTCCCGGACCTCTCCCTCGTGATCGTGAAGCTCATGGGGGCCGGCGTGTACGCCGTCGAGAGGCCGGGCGAAGACGCCCCCGGGCACTTCGGCCTCGCCGTGAAGGACTACACGCACTCCACCGCGCCGAACCGCCGCTACCCCGACCTTCTCACGCAGCGGCTCCTGAAGGCGGCCCTGGCCGGCTCGCCCTCTCCCTACACGGCCGCCGCGCTCGACGACCTGGCGCGGCACTGCACCGAGAAGGAGAACGACGCCAACAAGGTCGAGAGGCACCTTCGGAAGTCGGCGGCGGCGCTCCTCCTCTCCGCGCGGATCGGCGACCGCTTCGACGGGGTCGTCACCGGGGCCAGCGAGAAGGGGACCTGGGTGAGGATCTTCTCGCCCCCGGTCGAAGGCCGGGTCGAGCGCGGGCAGGCCGGGCTGGACGTCGGGGACCGGGTGACGGTCACTCTCCTGTCGACCGACGTGGAGCGCGGGTTCATCGACTTCGCGCGCGCGCGATAGGAGCGGCGCCGCGGGAGGACGGGAGAGAGGTGCGAGCCTTCCGATCGGGCCGCCGTCCGGCGACCCCGAAGGCCCGCGCCGCGGCCGGTCCCTAGTCGTCCAGTACGAAGGTGACCATCATGTTCACCTGGTACTCGGTGATTTTTCCCGCCTCCACGCGCACCTGCTGCTCCTTGATCCAGGCGCTCCGGATCTGGCGGAGCGTCTTGCTCGCCCGGAAGAGGCCCTTCTGGAGGGCGTCCTCGAAGCTGGTGGGCGACGTGGAGGTGATCTCGGTGACCTTGGCGATCGACATCGTGTGCTCCTTCCGCGCCGCGAGGCGCGTGGCTGATTCCGTCTCCGATCCGCTTCTCGCGGGGTGACGGCGACCGGAACGGTCGCGCCAGAGGGACGGAGATTCCTTGCGAGGCTTCCAGCAACGGCTGTGCCACGACACCCTCGCCTCGAGACGCGCGAGGGAAGGCCTCCGTCCCGAGAGCCGTCGCCCGCCCCGTCGTAACCGGTTCATCCCGCGCTGAAGGACTTACACCGGGGCCTTTACGCGCACGAAATCCGCTTCCCGAGCGGAGCCGGCTCAGCGGGCCACCGTCGGGATCAGAGGACGAGATAGACCGTCAGGAGGATGCCCAGAACCCCGAGGAGCGTCGCGAGCCCCTCGTGGAGCCGGCCGTCGCGGCCGGCGGGGCGGTCCTCCGCCGGGAGAGTCCGGAGAAAGGCGCGGTGCTCGCGTGCTGCCAGGAGGATCGAGGCGGTTCCGGCGAGGACCAGGAGGACCCCGATCGCACCAGAGAGCGGCGCGAGCCGCGGCGCGTGCGCCTCCGCGCCGAGCTGGGCCGACAGGAGGCGGAGAAAGAGCCCGAAACGCGCCACGAGAAAGCCGAAAGCCATGACGGTCAGCCCGGTCCGGATCCAGGCGAGGAGGGTTCTCTCGGCGGCGAAGAAGACGCGAGGATCGGACATGTCCGCAAGGCTACACGAGCGTCCGGAGATGGTCTCTACGCGTGGACGCCCGGCGCCTCGTGCCCCGACCGCGAGGCGAGCGTCGAAGACGGGTCCAGCCGACAGGGTCGAGCTGTGACGCCCGTTACAGCTTCGGACCTCGACCCTCTGCTAGGTTTCGCACATTCAACATTCAGGGTGAGGTGGGTCGTGTCCGTAGGTTTCCGGCGCCTGAATCTGGACGGAACGTGCTCGACAAAACCAGTCGACCTGGATGTTGCCGCCAGCGGAGGGGCGGTCACGCTATCCGCCTCCGTCGGGGTGGGGGCCCCGAACCGCCACGGCGACGTGCTCACCGTGCAGCGTCTGCTGAACCGTGTCCCGGCAAGTGAGGGCGGGCCGATTCCGAAGCTCGTCGAGGACGGGATCTGCGGTCCGAAGACGGTTGGCGCGATCCGTCAATTCCAGACGAGGCAGTTCGGCTCCTCCGACGGCCGGGTCGACCCCGGCCAGAAGTCGCTCCGAAAGCTGGAGGCTTTCGACGAGATCCCGGGGTGGAAGCCGAACCTCGCTCCGGAGGCCGCGGAGGCCATCCCGGACGCGCTTCGCCTGATCGCGACGGCGCGAGCGCACCTCGCAACCGCCCGCCTCGCCTTCGACCCGGAGCTGGGTGGCACCGACGGGCTGTTCGGATCGATGCGCGCGGCAGCGGCCGCAATCGTCAACCGGCACTTCCATCTCGACAAGTCGGCCAACCCGCTCGCTGACGCCGAGTTCATCGACGCCGCCTTCTCGCGGATGCAGGTCGCCATCGGTCACGTTCCCGCGGGACTCTGGATCTTCGAGGACGATCCTGGTGAACCGCCCGATCCGTCCTTCGCCTACGCCTTTGCAGGCGGCTACTTCCACCTCAGGAACGTCGCCCAGATCGAGAAGAAGAAGAAGGTCTACCTGGACCGGATCTACCTCTGCCGGCGGTTGGTCGCCTACGACCACGACACCATCGTGTACGTCATGGTCCATGAGCTCGGACACTTCGTCGGCGCTCTCGGCGGGACGATGGACGCCATCTACGACCACGCGTACGCGCACAAGACGGGTTACGAGAACCTCCCTCCGCAGAAGGCCGTGCGCAACGCCGACAGCTATTCGCAGTACGCGTGGGAGGTCTCCCGGCACTACCTCTTCCGGCCGGGCGGACACAAGCTCTGACGGCGCAGGAACCTGCGCGCCCTTCGCGCGCGGGTGGATCTGCCTACGCGTGGACGCCGGGCGCCTCGTGGCCCGACCGTGAAACGTACTCCTCGTAGCTGCCGTCGTACGTCACGGGCTTTCCCGAGCCGTCCTCGCCGCCGATCTCCAGGACCCTGTTCGCCAGGCCCCTCAGGAACGTCCGGTCGTGCGAGACGAAGAGCATCGTCCCCTCGAAGCCGTGGAGCGCCTCCACGAGCATCTCCTTCGTGGCGAGGTCGAGGTGGTTCGTCGGCTCGTCCAGGACGAGGAAGTTCGGCGGGTCGAAGAGCATCCGCGCCAGGACGAGCCGGGACTTCTCGCCCCCGAGAGGACGCGGACCGGCTTGTCGATGTCGTCCCCGGAAAACTGGAACGCCCCGGCGAGGGTCCGAAGGACGCCGAGCCCCTCCATCGCGAAGTCCTTCTGGAGCTGCTCGATCACCGTCAGCGAGGGGTCGAGCAGGTCGAGAGACTGCTGGGCGAAGTAGCCGAGCTTGAGCGAAGCGCCGAGCTTGACGGTCCCCGAGTCCGGGGCCAGCGCCCCCGACACCATCTTCAGGAGCGTCGACTTCCCGGCCCCGTTCCGCCCCATGACGCACCAGCGCTCGCCGCGCCGGACGAGGAAGTCGAAGCCGTCGTAGACGGTGCGCGAGCCGTAGCGCTTGCCGACCCCCGTGAGCGCCACGACGTCGTCGCCCGAGCGCGGCGGCTGCCGGAAGTCGAACCGCACGACCTTGCGGCGGCGGGGGAGCTCGAGCTGCTCGATCTTCTCGAGCTTCTTCACGCGGCTCTGCACCTGCGCGGCCTTGGCCGCGTGGGTCGAGAAGCGCTCGATGAAGCGCTGCTCCTTGGCGAACATCGCCTGCTGCCGGGCGTAGGAGGCCTCGCGCTGCGCCTCGCGCAGGCCGCGCTCGCGCTCGTAGAAGTCGTAGTCGCCGGTCCAGGTGAAGATCTCGCCCCCGTCCACCTCCACGATCCGGTCGACGACGCGGTTCATGAAGTCGCGGTCGTGGCTCGTCATCAGGAGCGCGCCGGGGTAGTCGTGGAGGAACCGCTCGAGCCAGAGGATCGACTCGATGTCGAGGTGGTTCGTCGGCTCGTCCATCAGGAGGACGTCGGGCTTGCCGAGGAGGATCCGGGCCATCGCCACGCGCATCTTCCAGCCGCCCGAGAGGGCGCCGACGTCGCCGTCGATCACCTCGTCGGGGAAGCCGAGCCCCTGGAGGATCTCCTTCGCCTTCGCCTCGAGCTCGTAGCCGCCCCGCTGCTGGTACTCGTGCTGCACCTCGCCGTAGCGCTCGAGGACCTTCTCCATCTCGTCGGCCCGCTCCGGGTCGGAGAGGGCGTGCTCGAGGTCCATCAGCTCGTGGTGCAGGTCGCCGAGCCGGCCGCTCCCGGCGATCGCCTCCTCGAGGACCGACCGGCCCGACATCTCCTCGACGTCCTGACGGAAGTAGCCGATGGAGAGCTTCTTCGGGACGGAGACGTCCCCGTCGTCGGGGTGCTCCTCGCCGGTGATCATCCGGAAGACGGTGGTCTTGCCGGCGCCGTTCGGGCCGACGAGGCCCGCCTTCTCGCCCGGGTTGAGCTGGAACGAGGCGTCGACGAAGAGGATCTGCCGGCCGTACTGCTTGGAGACTTTCGAGAAGGAGATCATGCGGGCGGCGGACGATAGCAGGCCCGCCGCCGGGGGGCGGCGGCGGAGGCCCGCGCCCCGCCGATGGCTGGGGGCGCCCGCCCGGCCGGCTCAGCGGCCGGGGTACATCCGGTCCCAGCGGGCCTCGCGATCGCAGAGGTCCTCTTCGAGGGCGCACTCGCCGCAGAGGAGGCCCGATTCCTCCCACTCGTCCAGGACGGTGTTCGTGCAGCCGGCCCGCGCGCACGCGACGCGCCTGGGAACCCGGGGTGTCACGGGGGGCGTCACGCCCGCCCGGCGGAAGAACGGGAGGGCGAAGCGGAACCGCTTGCGCGGGGGGACGTTGGAGCGGATCCCGGGTTCGGGAAGATCGGCGCTCATGGGTGTCCTTTCAGGAATCCGCCGTGCGGCAGGCGTCCACGAGCGCGGCGAGGGCGCGGCGGGCGCGGGTCTCGGCGGCCGGGTCGTCCAGGAGACGGGACGCGTGGTGGTAGGCGAGCATCACGCCGTACATGTCGTTCGCGAACTGCTCGGGGTCGGTGTCGGGGCGGAACGAACCTTCCCGGACGACCGACCTCGCCAGGTCGGCGAGAAAGTCCATCCAGCTCCGCTGGAGCCTCACGAGAAGGTCGCGGCTCGGCCCGGGGCGGCCGTCGAGATCGGTCACCATCGCGACGAAGAAGCAGCCGCCGGAGAGGGGGTCCGACTGAGACCAGGTCAGCCACCGGTCGAAGAGTCCCTGGATGCGCGGGGTGCCGCGCGGGGCTTCGAGTGCGGGCCTGACGACGTTCTCGACGAAACGGGCGGCCCCGTATTCCAGGACCTGGAGCTGGAGGGCTTCCTTGGAGTGAAAGTGGGAGAAGAGCCCGCTCTTGGAGAGATCGAGCTCCTGGGCGAGGCGCCCGATCGAAAGGCCCGAGAGTCCGACGCGGCTTGCGAGGCCGACGGCGTGCCGGAGAATCGCCTCGCGAGTCGTGTCGCCTTTTCCCACGGCCCCAAAATAGCACGACCGTTCGTTCTTTCGCGAGAAACCTGGATTCACGCCGAGCCTTATTCCGCGTAGCATCCGCCGACGCTCGCCCGCGGGCGGCCCGTTCGGGCTTTCTCTTGCGGACCCCGAGCCCACTAGAAAGGAGTCCTCGATGTTCCGCAACCGCACGTCGGCCTCTACGGCCCTCGTCCTCGCCCTGTTCCTGGCCGGGTGCCAGAAGGATGCCGGAGCCACCGCCCCGGCCCCCGCAGCCCCCGCCGCCGTCGAGCCGAAGACCGACGACGAGAAGATCCTCTACGCCATGGGGATCGTGATGGGCCGCAACCTGACCGGGCTCGACCTTTCGGCGGCCGATCTCGAAATGCTCAAGATCGGGCTGTCCGACGAGGCGCTGGGCAAGGAGAAGAAGGTGAGCCTCGAGGAGTTCGGCCCGAGGATCCAGGCTTTCGCGCAGGGACGGGCCGGCAACGTCGCCGCGAAGGAGAAAGTGGCGTCCGAGGCCTTCCTGACGAAGGCGGCCGCGGAGAAGGGCGCCCAGAAAAAGCCCTCCGGTCTCATCTACACCGAGGTGGCGGCCGGCACGGGCGCCAGCCCCACGGCGAAGGACACCGTCAAGGTCCACTACACCGGCAAGCTCATCGACGGCACCGTCTTCGACAGCTCCGTCCAGCGCGGACAGCCGGCCGAGTTCACGCTCGGCGGCGTGATCCCCTGCTGGCAGGAGGGCGTCGCCCTGATGAAGAAGGGCGGCAAGGCCCAGCTCGTCTGCCCGTCGGCCCTCGCCTACGGTGACGCCGGCTCGCCGCCGAAGATCAAGCCGGGCGCGACGCTCATCTTCGACGTCGAGCTCCTCGACATCGGCAAGGGCGCCCCGGCCCCCGCCGCTCCCGCCGCCGGGAAGTAAGCCACACGCGCGTCGCGGGGCCGGATGGCCCCGCGACCCCCCCCCGCCCCCCCCCCCCGCCCCCCTCGCCGCCCCCCCCCCCCCCCCCGCCCCCCCCCCGCGGCCCCCCCCACCCCCCCCGCCTTGACGTGCCGCGACGGCGAGAGCATTCTTCCCCTTGGCTGAGAACCTGTTTCAGATCTCGCCGACCCTGAACATGCCGCACACACGACACCCCGCCACACTCCTCGATCTCCGGAAGGGGGAGGAGGCGATCCTGGACCGGATCGACCTCCCCGCGGACATCTCCCAGCGCCTCATGGAGCTCGGGTTCCTCCCTGGAAGCCGGATCGCAGCCTCGTTCCGGGCCCCCGGGGGTGGACCGCGCGTCTACCGCGTCGACGGCACGGAGGTCGCCCTGAGAAGCGAAACCGCTGCCTGCCTCCACCTTCGTCCGGCCCCGCGGAAGGAGACCGCGACCGCGTCGTGAGCGATCCGGACGCCCTCCCGGCCCTCGCGGGCGTCCCGCCTGCTGCCGGCGCGCCCCCGGGCGCGCGTCGTGGCGGTCGTCGGGCCGCCCAACTCCGGCAAGTCCACGCTCTTCAACCGCCTCACCGGCCTGCGCCAGAAGGTGGCGAACTTCCCAGGCGTCACGGTCGAGCAGCACCTCGGCAAGCTGAAGATCGAGGACACGGCCGAGCTCGACATCATCGACCTTCCGGGTGTCTACAGCCTCACGCCGCGCTCGGAGGACGAGCAGGTGACTCACGACGTCCTGATGGGCCGGATGCCGGGCGTCCCGAAGCCCGACACGATCCTCCTCATCCTCGACGTCACGAACCTCGGCCGGCACCTCGTCCTGGCAGCGCCGATCCTCGCCCTGGGCCTGCCGACTCTCATCGTCCTGAACATGGCCGATGAGCTGGAGAAGCGCGGCGGCGACGTGGAGGCCGAAGCCCTCGCGCAGCGCCTCGGGGCGCCGGTCGCCCTCATCAGCGCGGCGACCGGCGAGGGGTACGACACCGTCCTCCAGTTCCTGCGGGGGCGCATCGGCATTCCGCGGCCGATGGACCTCCTCCCGGTCCTCTCCGACCTCCCCCGCTGCCGCGAGTGGGCGGCGCGCATGGGCGAAGCGGCGAAGTACCAGGCCCCCGCGCCGCCCGTCTGGACGCGCCGTCTCGACGGCCTCTTCCTGCATCCCGTCGCCGGCCCGCTCGTCTTCCTCGTCGTCGTCGTCGCCGTCTTCCAGACGATCTTCACCGCCGCCACGCCCCTCATGGACCTCGTCGACCGCGCCGTCGGCGCCTCCGGCGCCTGGCTCGGAGCGGCGCTCCCGGCGGGCATCCTCCGCCAGCTCCTCGTCGAAGGCGTCTGGGCGGGGGTCGGCTCGGTCGTCGTCTTCCTTCCGCAGATCCTCCTGCTCTTCCTCTTCATCGGCGTCCTCGAGGACTCGGGCTACCTCGCGCGCGCGGCGCTGATCGCCGACCGGACGATGGCGAAGGTGGGCCTGCAGGGGAAGTCGTTCATCCCCCTCCTCTCGGCCTACGCCTGCGCGGTGCCGGCCATCCTCGCGACGCGAACCATCGAGAACAAGCGCGACCGGATCGCGACGATCCTGATCGCTCCGTTCATGACCTGCTCGGCGCGGCTCCCGGTCTACACGCTCATCATCGCGGCGTTCCTCCCGGAGACGCCCCTCGTCGGTCCCTTCCTCGGCACCCGCGCCGCGGCGCTGCTCGGCCTCTATGTCCTCGGCTTCCTCGCGGCGGTCGTCACGGCGCGCGTCCTGAAGTCTTCCGTCCTGCGGAGCGAGCGGACCCCGTTCGTCCTCGAGATGCCGCCCTACCGGAGGCCAACCCTCCGCGGGCTCGGCCTGCGCCTCCTCGACCGGGCGAAGGTCTTCCTCCAGCGGGCCGGGACGGTCATCCTGGGGATGTCGATCGCCCTCTGGGTTCTCGCCCACGTCCCGCTGAAGGACGGCGCCGCTCCCCAGATCGCCGAGAGCTTCGCCGGGACGATCGGCCGCGTCGATCGAGCCCGTCATCGCGCCGCTCGGCTTCAACTGGAAGATCGGCATCGGCCTCGTCACGTCCATCGCGGCGCGAGAGGTGATCGTCGGGACGCTCGGCACGATCTACGGCATCGAAGGAGACGAAACGGGCGCGAGCCTCCAGGAAGCCCTCCGGCACGACCTGACCCCGGCGGGCGCCGTCGCGCTCCTCGTCTTCTTCGCCTTCGCCATGCAGTGCATGTCGACGATCGCGGTCGTCAAGCGCGAGACCGGCGGGTGGACCTGGCCCATCGTCCAGTTCACCTACATGAGCGTCCTCGCCTGGGTCGGCGCGTTCGTCGCCTTCCGCGTCGTCACCGCGCTGATGGCCTGAGGCCGAACGGTGTCCCTCCGTGCCGACCTGCGCGCCCTCCCGCGCGCGGTCTGGGTCCAGTGCGCGGCGACCCTCGTCAACCGGGCGGGGACGATGGTCCTCCCGTTCCTCCTCCTCTACCTGACGCGCGACCTGGGCCTTTCGCCGACGCACGCAGGGGCGATCGTCGCCCTCTACGGCGCGACGGCCCTCGTCACGGCCCCCTTCGCGGGGCGTCTCTGCGACCGGGTCGGCACCCTCCGGATCATGACGGCCTCGCTCCTCCTCTCCGGCCTCGTCCTCCTCGCCTTCCCGGTCGCGAGGAGCCCGCTCGCGGTCGCGCTCGCCACCGTTCTCTGGGCGGTCGTCTCGGAGCTCTTTCGTCCGGCCAGCCTCGCGGCCATCGCGTCGGCCGTGGCCCCCGAGCAGCGAAAGACCGCCTTCGCGGTCAACCGCCTCGCCATCAACCTCGGCATGAGCCTCGGTCCCGCGCTCGGAGGGTTCCTGGCGACCTGGTCCTACGGCGCCCTCTTCGTCGTCGACGGCCTGACGTCGCTCGTGGCGGCCGCGATCCTCGCGAAGGCGGGGCGTCCCGATCGCGCGCACGAGTCCGGCGAAGCCGGGACGGCGCAGCCCGAAACCCGCCCGCCCACCGCGACCGCCGCCTCCTGCTCCTCCTCCTCGGCGTCCTCCCCGTCGCCGTCGTCTTCTTCCAGCACATCGCGGCGATGGCCCTCTTCCTCGTCCGCGACCTCGGCTTCTCGGAAGCCTCCTACGGCCTGCTCGCCACCCTCAACACGCTCCTCGTCGTCGCCTTCGAGGTGCCCCTCAACTCGGCGATGGCCCGCTGGCCCGCAGGGAAGACGCTCGCCCTCGGCTCGGTCCTGACCGGCGCGGGCTTCGGCCTCCTCGCCTTCGCCCACGCGCCGGGGATGGTCGTCGTCTCGGTCGTCGTCTGGACGTTCGGCGAGATCGTCCTCTTTCCCGGGCTGAACGCCGCGGTCGCCGACCTCGCTCCGGAGGCGCGCCGGGGCGAGTACATGGGTCTCTACATGATGGCCTTCAACCTCGCGTTCGCGATCGGTCCGTGGGCGGGAACGGCGATCCTGGAAGCGTGGGGCGGGCCGACGCTCTGGGCGGGGACCTTCCTCGCGGGCCTCCTTTCGGCCATCCTTCTCTCGCGGACCGCCTCGCCCCACCCCGCGGCCGAAGAAGGAAAGCCATGAAACGTCTCTTCCCGGCGCTCCTCGTCGCACTCGTTCTCGGTCCCCTCGTCTCCTGTCGAGAGGAAGCGGACCCGGTCCGCGCGACGATCGACGCGCTCGCCGAGGCGGCCGACGATCGCGACGCCGACGCCGCGAGCGACCTCCTCGCGGCGGCCTACGCGGACGCCGAGCACGCCGACCGCGCCGCGGCCCTCCTCACGATCCGCCGATATTTCGCCGCCTACGAGCGGATCTCCACGTCGTTTTCCGACGTGCAGATCGACCGCAAGCCGGACGTCGCCCGCGCCACCTTCACGGCGACGTTCGACGGCGCGCCGAGAAAGCTGGGCGCGCTCGACGCGATGCTTCCGCGCTCGGCGAAGGTGGAGTTCGAGATGAACCTCGTCCCCCAGGAGGGGCGCTGGAAGGTCACCTGGGCGGGGTGGCGGCTCGTGTCGGAGGGGACGGGGCCCTAGCCGGGACGGGGGGCCGGGCCGGGCGTTCGCCCGGCCCGGTCGAGGCGTCGGTGCGTCGCTACTTCGGCTCGAACGACTTCAGGTCGAGGATCTCGCCGATCCGCCGGCGGAACTCCTCCGCCTCGAGCGAGGCCGCCTGCCGTCCCGATTCCTTCTCGATCCGCGCGAGCGCCTCGGCCCAGACGCGCTCGCGGCGGGCGATCTCGTCGGGGTCCTTCACCTTTCCGAACTCCTGGACGAGCTTGTTGTGCCGGCAGAGCATCCGGAAGGCGTAGAGGGTGTTGGGCCGCCGGAGGGGAAGACCCAGGACCCGCACGTCGTTGCCGACGCTGTGGATCGGCTGGCCCCACTCCCCGTAGCCGCCGAAGATCGTCCCGAGCTTCTCGAGCGCGCTGGCGAGCCGCGGCTCGTTCGCCTTCCTGAGGATGGTCGTGATGAGGGGGAGGGTGACGTTGCGGAAGAGGGTCGGGTCGGTGAGCCGGACGTCGACGCCCAGCTCTTCCTTCTCGACCTTGATGATGTCCTCGGTCCGGATCCGGTTGTCCGTGGCGAGGTGGACCCGCTCGCCGATCGCCTCGGGGCGGGTCAGGGAGGCGAGGATCCCCTCCACGACCCGGTCGACGGTGATGAGGTTCAGCTCGGCGGAGCGGTCGGCGGGGAAGACCATCGCGACGGAGGCGATGGCCGCCGCCTTCGACTCGCCGAACGGCGTCGACTTCAGCGCGTCGAGCGCTTCCTTGGCGCGCCCGAAGGCGTTCACCGGAGCGTTGACGACCTTCGTGTCGCCCCGGTTGTTGCCGGTGCGCGAGTCGCCGATGACGATGGCGGGGAGGAGCTGGACGACGCGGAGGCCGTCGACGACCATGTGCTGGTCGGTCTCCATCGAGGCCATCGCCTTCGTCAGCTCGTAGAAGTTGTTGTAGAAGTTCTTGGGGAAGACGAGGGCGCTCTCCTGCGCCATCGACCGCTTCTTGCGGCCGTGGATGTAGGAGGTCTCGATGGCGACGTGGAGGATGAACCTCGAGCCCTTCGCCCGCTGGAGGCGAAGCGAGAAGGCGAGGGCGTTCTTGGCGCCGACGACGTTCGCCCGGAAGGAGCTCTCGTACGTGTCGTCGAAGGAGACGGAGGCCGCGCAGTGGATGACGTGCGTGACCGTCTTCTCGAGGGCCGCCAGGTCCTTCTCGCCGATTCCGAGGAACGGCTTCTCGATGTCGCCGTCGATGAAACGGAACTTGCGCGCCGCCCGCCCGCCGATGCCGATCCGGGAGAGGAGGAGGAGGCCCCGGTCGCTGGGCGAAAGGACCCGGACGACCTCCTTCGTCTTCGGGTCGCGAACCGTCTGCGGGCGGATGACCGAGACGACCTCGGCGATTCGCCGGTCGGAAGCGGCCTGGGCGAGGATCTCCTGCCCCAGGAAGCCGGTGGCGCCGGTCAGGAGGACGCGGAGCTTCGGGTTTCGGCCGCGAGCCGCCAGTGCCGCACGGGCGTCGTCCCGGAGCCGGACGATCCGGGCCTTCACCTCCCGTTCGGAAAGGCGCGTCGCCTCCCGGAACTGGAAGAAGAACTCCCGGTCGACGACGCCGATCACCTGCCGCGCACCGCGCTCGACCGCCTTGGAGCCGGTCATCTGACCGAGCTTGCCGGCCATCCGGGTCCCGAGCGCGTTGATCTTCTTCATCGCGTCGCGGACGGAATCCTCGTTTCCGGTCACCTGGATGAGCCGGCTCGCCAGGAACTGGGCCGTCACCTCGAGCGGGTTCTTGTCGCGGTGGGCCTGGATCAGGAGCTCGTCGGGGTCGATGGGACGGAGGACCTCGCGACCCGTCACCGAGCTCATCCGGGCGATGTAGCGCGACGGGGAGCTCTTCCAGAGGAACTCCCCCTCGGGATTCACGTGAGGCCTTCCGTCGACGATCGGCCGCCCGGCGTGCGCCGCGGCGGTTCTCTTCGGGGCGGCCGCCGGTGGCGGCGTTGCGGCAACAGGCTTTCTCCGTACGGCGGGGCGCTTCGCGGGGACGGCGCTTCGCGGGAGCGGCAGGGACCTTCGAGGCGGCCGCAGAGGCCGCCGTGCGGCGGCGGGGCGTCGGTTTCGGCATGGAACTCCTCCGGGGCACCCGATTGTGCCTTGAACGCCCCCCCGGGCCGAAATCCCGAGCTAGCGCCCTGCGTTCCCGCCCGGCGGGATGGGCGTCAGGTTCCAGATGTCGCGGGCGTATTCCCGGATCGTCCGGTCGGAGGAGAACTTGCCCATCCGCCCGACGTTGAGGACCGCCTTCCGGGTCCAGCCCGCCGGGTCGGCCCACTGTGACGAGACCCGCTCCTGCGCCGCGGCATACGCGTCGAAGTCGGCGAGGTGATAGTAGGGGTCGTGGTTCTCGACGACGTACTCGAAGAGCCACGAGAAGATCCCGGGCTCGAAGGGGGCGAAGAGGGGCGTCTCGAAGGCGTCGAGAACCCGCTTCACCCGGGGGTCGGTCTCCAGGACCTGCCGGGCCGAGTACGTGCCGGAGCCCTTCAGCCTCTCGATCTCGTCGGCCGTGTGCCCGAAGATGAAGATGTTCTCCTCGCCCACCTCTTCCATGATCTCGACGTTGGCGCCGTCGAGCGTCCCGATCGTCAGCGCGCCGTTCATGGAGAGCTTCATGTTGCCGGTGCCCGAAGCCTCCATCCCGGCTGTGGAGATCTGCTCGGAGAGGTCGGCGGCGGGGATGATCCTCTCGGCGAGGGAGACGCGGTAGTCGGGGAGGAAGACGCACTTCAGGAGGCCCCGCACGCGCGGGTCGCGGTTGATCCGCTCGCCCACCGAGTGGATGAGCTTGATGACCTGCTTGGCGACCCAGTAGCCCGGGGCCGCCTTCCCCGCGAAGACGAACGTCCGCGGCGCCTTCGGCTCGATGCCGTCCTCCACGATCCGGAAGTAGAGGTGGACGACGTGGAGGGCGTTCAGGAGCTGCCGCTTGTAGAGGTGGATCCGCTTGATCTGGATGTCGAAGAGCGAGTCGGGATCGACCTTCACGCGGGTCAGGTCGGCGATGACGCGCGCGAGGCGCTTCTTGTTCTCGCGCTTCACGTCGCGGAAGCGCTCCCGGAAGGCCGCGTCCTCGGCGAGGCGGTCGAGCGGCTCGCGCAGGAGGCCGTAGTCGGTGACCCAGCCCGGGCCGGCCACCTCGGTCAGGAGCGAGGCGAGGCCGGGGTTCGACTTCAGGAGCCAGCGCCGTGGCGTGACGCCGTTCGTCTTGTTGTTGAAGCGCTCCGGGTGGAGGCGGTAGAGGTCGGGGAAGAGGTTCTCGGTGATGAGGCGCGAGTGGAGCGCGGCGACGCCGTTGATCGAGTGGCTCCCGGCGGCCGCCAGCTGCGCCATCCGCACCTGCTTCGGCTCGCCCTCCTCGATCATCGAGACGCGGGCGAGGATCGCCTGGTCGCCCGGCGCGCGGTGGGCCACCTCGTCGAGGAAGCGCCGGTTCACCTCGTAGATGATCTGCAGGTGCCGCGGGAGGACCGTCTCCACGAGCGGCAGCGGCCACTTCTCGAGCGCCTCGGGGAGGAGGGTGTGGTTCGTGTAGCCGAGCGTGGCGACCGTCATCTCCCACGCCCGCTCCCAGACGACGTCGTGCTCGTCGACGAAGAGGCGCATCAGCTCGGCCACGGCGAGGGCGGGGTGCGTGTCGTTGAGCTGGATGGCGATCTTGTCGGAGAAGCGGTCGATAGGGTGCCCCTCGCGCAGGAAGCGCCGGAGGATGTCGCGCAGCGCGCAGGCGACGAAGAAGTACTCCTGCAGGAGCCGCAGCTCCTTCCCCTTCTGGACCTTGTCCGAGGGGTAGAGGACCTTGGAGATCGTCTCCGACCCGATGGCCTCCTGGACCGCCTGGACGTAGTCGCCGGAGTTGAAGTTCTCCATGTCGAAGTCGTCGGAGGCGCGGGCCGAGTAGAGGCGAAGCGCGTTGACGGTCTCCCCGCCGTACCCGACGACCGGCATCTCGTGCGGGACGCCGACGAGGATCTTCCAGTCCATCCACATCGGGTTGTACTGGCTCTTCCGGTCGATCGTGTCGACGATGCGGCCGTAGACCGGGACGAGGACCGCCTCCTCGGGGCGCTCGACGGTCCAGGGCATCGCGGCGTGGAGCCAGCGGTCGGGCCGCTCCTTCTGGTAGCCGTTGTCGATCTCCTGCCGGAAGAGGCCGTACTGGTAGAAGAGGCCGTAGCCGAAGCCGGGGAGGTGGAGCGTCGCGAGCGAGTCGAGGAAGCAGGCGGCGAGGCGGCCGAGGCCGCCGTTGCCGAGCCCGGCGTCGACCTCCTCCTCGCGCACCTCGTCGAAGTCGTGGCCGAGGCCCTCGAGAGCCTTCCGCACGGCGTCGTAGATGCCGAGGTTGTGGAGCGAGTCGCCGAGGGAGCGCCCGATGAGGAACTCCATCGACAGGTAGTAGACCCGCCGGGCGCCGGCCTCCTTGTAGCGCTTCTCGGTGGCGAGGAGGCGTTCCCACGCGAGGTCCCTCACGGCGAGGCCGAGGGCCTGGAAGAGGTCGCCCTCGGTGGCGTCCTCCCAGGCCTTCCCGAGAGAGTGGGCGACGTGCCAGCGGAGAGCGGCCTTCAGCTGTTCCGCTGTCGCGGCGACCGGCGGTGCGGCCACGCTCACTTCGACCCCATCGCGGCGGCCGCGTCCTCGAGCGCGTCGTGGAGCGGGAGGACCTTGTCGAGCCGCGTCAGCCGGAAGACGGCCCGCACGGCGTCGCGCGCCCCGGCGATCCGAAGCTCGCCCCCTCGGGGAGCCCCTTGACGAGCGAGAGGATCGAGGCAAGGCCGGCGCTGTCGATGAAGGCGACCGGGGAGAGATCGAGGACGACCTTCGGCGCGGCGCCCGTGAGCGCGCCCGTCATCCGCGCCTTGAAGTCCGGTGCGGAGAGCGCGTCGAGACGGGAGTCCTCGATCCGGGCCAGGATGAAGGACTCCTGGGGCTCGATCGTCAGGTTCATCTTTCCTCCGTTTGCCGGTTCGGCGCCTCAGGCGGAGAGCCGCGAGAGGGCCGCTCCTTCGTCGTCGTACGCCTCGAGGATCTGGTCGAGCCGGGTCAGGCGGAGGACCGAAGCGACCACGGCCGACGGGCTGAGGAGGACGACGTCGCCCCCCGCGGCCCGGGCGGCCTTGAGGACGGAGAGGAGCGCCGAGAGGCCGGACGAGTCGATCCGCTTCACCGCTGCCAGGTCGAGAACGATCCGGGAACGCCCCTTCTCGAGAACGGCCTTCAGGGCGGACCGCACGTCGGGCTCCGACCAGGCGTCGATGGTCCCCGAGAGAGAGACCACCTCGACGGGTCCCTCGGTCCGGCACGCGATTGAGACGTTTCCTTCCGTCACGGACGGGGGCAGCTTGCCACTTGACGCGGAGGTGTCAAGACGGACCGC
>JADJVF010000008.1:22500-196193 GCA_016716705.1 Holophagales bacterium | reverse complement strand
GGGCCGGGGCGCTGCATCGCGGGCCGAGGGGCTCGCGCCGCCTTCCCTAGTCTGACGCCGGGAGATCTGGTTTCGGCTCGCCGAGCGAGAAACCCTGGGCGAACTCGACTCCGAGCTCCCTGAGGATGTCGACCGACCCGGGATTCTCGACCTGCTCGGCGATCGTCTCCTTGCCGAGGGTGTGGGCCACCGTGTCGATCGCCTTGACGAGGGCCTGGTTCGCGAGGTTCGTGTCGAGGTCGCGGATGAAGGAGCCGTCGATCTTCACGTAGTCGGCCGGGAGGCTCTGCAGATAGGAGAAGGACGAGAAGCCGATGCCGAAGTCGTCGAGGGCGAAGCGGCAGCCCAGGTCCCGGAGGCGCCTCATCCACTCCCGCGCCGCGATCATGTCCCTCACGGCAGTCGTCTCCGTCACCTCGAACGCGAGCCGGCCGGGGCCGATTCCGCTCTCCCGGATCCGCTCTTCGATCGAGAGGAGGTGTCCCTCCTCGCCGAGGCTCGCGCCCGAGAGGTTCACGAAGATTTCCACGTCCTCCCGTACCTTGAGGAGCCCCAGCACCTGGTCGACGACCCAGTTGTCGAGCTGCGGAAGAAGTCCGAACTGCTCGGCGGCCGGAAGGAACATCCCCGGTGCCACGAGCGCTCCGGCGTCGTCCCGAAGCCTGATGAGCGCCTCGTAGTGGGCGGCCCTGCCCGTTGCGAGGCGGAAGATCGGCTGGTAGGCGAGGACGAAACGCCGGTCGCGAAGGGCGTCCTTCACCCGCGAGGCCCAGACGCTCGCCTCCGAAAGGGGCGTGGGCGAGGTCGAGGCGTCGACGAGGACGACCCGGTTCCGGCCCCGTTCCTTGGCCGAGTAGAGGGCCGAATCCGCGAGGGCCAGGAGCGCGGCGGCGTTGAGACGACCGTCGATCGGGACGACCCCCACGCTGGCCCCGAGGTCGAAGCGCCGGCCCCCGACCTCGAAGCGGTGCTCGTGAATGGCTTGCCGAAGCCGCTCGGCCACCATGCGCCCCGCCTCTCCCGGGATTCCCTCGAGGACGAGAACGAACTCGTCGCCGCCGAGGCGGGCGATCTCGTCCCCCGGCCGGCGGAGCGTCCCGAGGAGGCGCGCGAGCTCGACGAGGACGGTGTCGCCCGCCGCGTGGCCGAGGGTGTCGTTGACGACCTTGAAATGGTCCAGGTCGAGGAGGACGAGCGACCCGGGCGTGCCGCGACGGGCTCGCGCGACGACGCGCTCGAGGCTCTCCTCGACCGCGCGGCGGTTCCCCAGGTCCGTGAGCGGGTCGTGCAGGGCGAGGTAGCGAATCCGCTCCTCGGTCTTCCTTCGCTGGGTGACGTCCTGCTTCACCGCGACGAAGTGCCGGATGGCACCGTCGGTCCCGGTGACAGGCGTGATCGTCTGCTCCTCGACGTAGATGGACCCGTCCTTGCGTCGGTTGTAGAGCTCTCCGCGCCAGACGTGACCGCCCAGGATCGTCTCCCACATCTTCTCGTAGTAGAAATCGCTCTGGATGCCCGACTTCAGCATGCGGGGCGTCTCGCCGCGGACGTCCTCGGGGTGGAAGCCCGTCAGGTCGGTGAAGGCGCGGTTCACCCACTCGACCCGGCCGTCGCGGTCGGTGATGACGACGGCGTTCGCCGTCGCCTCGAGGGCCGCGGTCTGGAGCTCGATCCGCTCGAGCTGCTCGGCCTCGAGGAGCGAGAGGGCCGCCTGGTCGGCGATCCGCGTGATCGGCACGACCGCGCCGCCCCGGAACGCCTCCGGCCCGCGGGCGTAGCAGGCGAGGACTCCGAGGACTCCTTCGCCGACGACGAGCGGCACCGAGAGCGCGGCGCCGAGGCCGCTCGCCACCGCGCCGTCCTTCCACGGTGCGACCCGCTCGTCCCCGAGGCCATCGACGTAGACGGTCTTCCCGGTGCGGACCGCCTCTCCCGACGGCCCGCGCCCTTCGGGGGATTCGTCCCAGCGGAAGGTCGAGCCCGTCACGAACCCGGCGGCCTCGCCGGCGACGGCCCGCGGCTCGATCCGCCCGTCGGCACCCTTCAGGCCGATCCAGACGACCGGGAAATCGAAGAACCCCGCGACGCGCGTGCAGATCCGTCCGAAGATCGCATCGAGCCCCTCGCGCCGCAGGAGGCTTCGCTCCGTCTCGTGCTGGAGCCGCACGATCTCCTCGTCGCGCTTGCGGTCGGTGACGTCGCGGCTGGTGATGACGAGCCCGTCCGGCTCCCCCTTCCCGTCCCGCACGAGGGTCACGACGGAGTCGACCCAGAGCCACCGCCCGTCCTTCGTCCGGAAGCGATAGGTGAAGGAGGAGGAGCCGTCGCGACGCGCCTTCCGCCCGAGCATCTCCCGGGAGAGCTCGACGTCCTCCGGGTGGATGAACTCGAGGGCGTTGTGTCCGATGAACTCCGCGGGCGACCAGCCCGTCGCCGCCTCGTAGGAGGGCGTCGCGAACCGGAGGACCCCGGTGAGGTCCGTCTCGGAGATGACGTCGAGCATGTTGTCGGTGAGGCGCTTCAGCTCGCGTTCGCGCTCGTGGAGGGCCCGCTCCCCCTCGACGCGGTCGGTGACGTCCCGGACGAGGGAGAGGACCGAATCCGCGTCGTGCTTGACGATCCGCCCCTCGAACACGCGGCGGCCCGCGGGAACGTCGAGCGTGTACTCGAGGATCTGGGTGCCGCCTCCGTCCAGGCATCGGCCGATCGCGTCCATCCAGATCGCTGCCGCGTCAGGCGGGAGGACCCTGGGGACCGTGGTGCCGAGAAGGGTCTCCCGGGGAGCGGCGAGCGTCTCCGGACGCGCGGCGTGGACTGCCTTGTAGCGGCCGTCCCGCCCGAGGACGAAGAGGAGGTCCGGCAGCGCCTCGAGGAGGGCGCGGTGACTCCGCTCGCTCCGGCGCAGGGCTTCCTCCGCCCGGCGGCGCTCGATGGCGAGGGCCACCTGCGACGAGACGAACCCGAGGAGGGCCTGGTCTTCCGCGCCGTACCTCAGGTTCCCGGCGTAGCTCTGGACCGCGAGGACCCCGATCGTCCGGTCGCCTGCACGCAGCGGCACGCCCAGCCAGTCGATCGAGGCGGCCCCGATCGACTCCACCTCTCCGCGTGCCACGAGGGCGTCGAAGACCTCCGGCGAGGCGAGCAGCGGCTCCCCCTTCCGGAGGACGTAACCCGTCAGCCCGCGCCCGACCGGGACGGGCCCCGCGGGGGGCTCGGCGTCGATCTCGTCGCGAAAATAGGGAAACGTGAGGCTGCCGGTCGCGTCGTCCAGGAGCGCGATGTAGAGGTTACGGGCCTCCATCAGCCCCGCGACGATCCGGTGGATCCGGGCGTAGAGGTCGTCCAGGCCCTCGCTCGACGTCACCGCCTGCGCGATCGCGTACGTCGCCTCCTGAATGCGCCTCTGGCGGCGGTAGCGGTCCGTCCCCCCGCCTACCGCGGAATCGTCGCTCCTCATGCCCCTCCCGTTCGGCCCGATGTTAGCCGTTTGGGCACCCCGGCGCGCCGGTCGGGGAGCAGAATGAGCTGTTTCTCTTTTCACCCGGCAGACCCGACGGACGCCCCGGGGGGCCTTCCCGCGCCGGACCGGCCCGAGGGCTTGACAGGAAACTCATTTATAACTATATTTTCATAAAGTAACACACCGAGGGGCCTCCAGAGCCCCTCGCCGGCAAGGAGGAGACATGCGATACGGAGTGGCGGTGGCGGTCCTGGGGCTCGTGGCCTCGGGCGCCGTCCGCGCGGACGACCCGATCTCCCTGGGGGAGGCGATGAGCCGGGCCCGGGGCGGAGCCCGCGAGGTGGCCGCCGCGAAGGCCCGGCAGGAGGCGGCGACGGCCCGCGTGAGCCAGGCGTCGGCCTACCGGCTCCCTTCCCTGACTCTCTCGGAGACCTACATCCGGACCGACTCCCCCGCCGAGTCCTTCGCGCTGGAGCTGAACCGGAACGAGTTCTCCTTCCCGAACTTCGTCGGGAGCGACCCGAACGACCCCGGCTGGTCGGGAACGGCGATCACTCGCGCCGAGGCGATGGTCCCGCTCTTCACGGGCGGCGAGCTCTCCGGCCGGATCGACCAGGCCAGGAGCGCCGCCGAGGCCGCCGGAAGCCAGACGTCCTGGGCCGCCGACAACGCCGCGCTGAACGCCGGCGAGGCGTGGGTGATGCTCGCGCAGGCAGAGGAGTTCGTCTCGCTCCTCACGAAGGCCCGAGACACCGTGAAGGCCCACGTGGAGCTCGCGAAGAGCTACGTCGGGCAGGGGATGCTCGTCCGCTCCGAGCTCCTCCGGGCCGAGGTGGAGCTGGCCCGCGTCGAGGACCTGCTCGAGGACGCGAAGGGGAAGGCCCGCGTCGCCAACGCGAACCTCGCCTTCCGGATCGGCGTCGCGCAGGACTCGACCTGGCAGCTCGCGCCTCTCCCCGGCCCGAAGCCCCTCGACGGCGACGCCGCCTCCTGGGTCGCCTCGGCCGCCTCCCGGAAGGACCTCGCCGCGGCGAGGAGCCTCCTTCGGGCCGGCGAGCTCGAGGAGAAGGTGAAGAAGGCCGCCTGGTTCCCGAAGGTGGGCGTCTCCGCCCGCTGGGACCTCCACGACAAGAACCTCTTCGGGGCGAGCGGCTCGGCCGGCACGGTCATGGCCTTCGCCGCGGTGAATCTCTTCCAGGGCGGGGCCGACAAGGCCGCCGTCGCCGCCGCGCGAGAAGAGGCCCGCGCCGGCCGCGAGGACGTCGCCCGCTTCGCCGACGGCGTCGCCCTCGAGGTGAGGCAGGCGTACGAAGAGGCGGTACCGCCCGCGCCCGCCACGCCACCGCCGTCAAGGCGCTCGAGTCCGCCCGCGAGAGCGAGCGGATCACCGACGAACGCTTCAAGAGCGGCGTCGTGAAGACGATCGACCTCCTCGACGCGGCGACCGCCCGCCGGGAGGCCGAGACGCGCGAGCTCGTCGCCCGCGCCGACGCCCACGCGACGGCGCTCCGCCTCGCGGTGAAGGCCGGCAAGGCCCCGGAGACGGCGGTCCCGTGAGCGCGCCCGACACCCTCCTCCCCGACCCGACACCGCAGAAGAGCACGGAGGCTCGCATGACTTCCCGGAAGACCGTTTCCCTCGTCACCCTCACAGTGGCCGGCGCGCTCGCGCTCACCGCCTGCGGCGGCGGGCACAAGGCCGGCGAACTCCCCACCCCCGATCCCGTCTCCGCCTCCCTCGCGAAGGCCGAGTCGCGCGAGCTGCCCCAGCGCATCGAGCTCTCCGGCACCGTCGAGGCGGGCAAGTCCGCCATGGTGTCCAGCCGCGTCATGGCGTCCGTCGTCGCCGTCCCGGTGAAGGAAGGCGACCTCGTGGCCCAGGGCCAGCTCCTCGTCGAGATCGACCCCGCCACCGCGCAGGGGCAGGAGTCGCAGGCCCGCGGCGCCCTCGCGCAGGCCAAGGCCGGGTTCGCCCTGGCCGAGCGGAACTACCAGCGCTTCCAGGCCCTCCAGAAGTCCGGCTCGGCCTCCGAGCTCGAGCTCGACATGGCCCGGATGCAGTACGAGCAGGCCAAGGGGGCCGTCGAGCAGGCGACGGGCGCCGTCGGGGCCGCCTCCTCCGTCGCGAAGGAATCGCGCGTCGTCGCCCCGTTCGCCGGGCGCGTCGCGAAGAAGATGGTCGAGCCGGGCGACCTCGCCGCCCCGGGCCGGCCGCTCGTCATGATCGAGTCGACGGCCGGCCGGCGGCTCGTTCTCTCCGTCCCCGAGAGCATCGTCGCCGCGTCGAAGCTCGCGGTGGGGACCACGCTCCTCGTGACGCTCGACGCGACGCCCGGCGCCAAGCCGCTCCCGGGCCGCGTCGTGGAGATGTCCCCGGGCGCCGACCCGGCCAGCCACTCGTTCACGGCGAAGGTCGACGTCGGCGGAGCGCTCGTCCCGACGGGCGTCTCCGGGCGCGCCGTCCTCGAGACGGGCCGCCGGACGGCCGTCGTCGTCCCCGCCTCGTCCGTCCTGGCGCAGGGCGGCATGAGCCTCGTCGTCGTGAAGGACGAGCAGGGCAAGGCGCGGACCCGCGCCGTGACGCTCGGCTCGCGCGACGGCGACGTCGTCGAGGTCCTCTCGGGCCTCAAGGGGGGCGAGGAGCTCCTCGTCGGCCTCTCGGCGGCCCCCGCCGACGGAGCGGAGGTCCGCGGCCCGGCCTCGGGTGAGGTGAAGAAGTGAGCGAGCCCACGGGCGACGCCGGCAACAAGGCGTCGATCGAGGAGACGAAGCGGGAGGCGCTTCGCCTGAAGATGACGCGCCGCCCCGTCGGCGCCTCCGGGCGGATCGCCAAGGCCTTCCTCGAGTCGAAGCTGACCCCGCTCCTCGTCGTCTTCTCGCTCCTCGTCGGCGCCTTCGCCGTGATGGTGACGCCGCGCGAGGAGGAGCCGCAGATCAAGGTCCCGATGATCGACGTCTTCCTCGGGATGCCCGGCGCCACGGCCCTCGAGGTCGAGCGCCGCCTGACGTCGCCCCTCGAGAAGGCGATCTACGAGATCCCGAACGTCGAGTACGTCTACTCCACGACGCAGCCCTCGGGCGGGATGATCATCGTCCGCTTCATGGTCGGGACCGACCCCGACCAGGCCGCCGTCCGGGTCCACACGAAGCTCCAGGAGAAGTCCGCCGAGCTTCCCGCCGGCGCCATGCCGCCGCTCGTCGTCTCCCGCGGCATCGACGACGTCCCGGTCCTCGCCTACACCCTCTGGTCCGCCGACGCCTCCCCGATGCAGCTCAAGCAGGTGGCCGAGGAGCTGAAGGTCGAGCTGACGAAGCACCCGCGCGTGGCGCAGGTGACCGTCCTCGGCGGCGAGAAGCGCGCCCTCAAGGTCACCTTCGACCGCGACCGCCTCGCGGCGCACCAGGTCTCCCTGCTGCAGGCCTACATGGCCCTCTCGAGCGCGAACTGGCGCCTCCCCGCCGGGAGCTTCGCCACGGCCGACGCCGAGACCCAGGTGGAGGTCGGTTCCCTCTTCCGCAACGCCGACGAGGTCGGCGGCGCGGTCGTCGCCGTCTGGAACGGCAAGCCCGTCTTCCTCCGCGACGTCGCGACCGTCTCCGACGGCGCCGACGAACCGTCCCAGTACGTCTGGATGCTGGCCGGGCCGGGCGCGGCCCACCGCGGCGTCGCCGCCGGGGCCGACACGGCCGCCGTCACCGTCTCCGTCGCCAAGAAGCCCGGGACGAACGCGGTCGAGCTCGTCGAGGACCTCGACAAGGTCGTCGCGGGCCTGAAGGGGAAGGTCATCCCCTCGAACGTGACCCTCACGAAGACACGCGACTACGGCCACACGGCCGACGAGAAGTCGAACGAGCTCATCTTCCACATGGCGCTCGCGACGCTCTCCGTCGTCCTCCTGATGGCCTTCTTCCTCGGCCGGCGCGAGGCGATCGTCGTCCTCGTGGCCGTCCCCATGACGCTCGCCCTGACGCTCGCGTCGTCCTACCTCTTCGGCTACACGCTGAACCGGGTCACGCTCTTCGCGCTCATCTTCGCGATCGGCATCCTCGTCGACGACGCCATCGTCGTCGTCGAGAACATCCACCGGCACTACGAGCTGGGCTGGGGCCCGCCGCGCCTGACGACGATCTACGCCGTCGACGAGGTCGGCAACCCGACGATCCTGGCGACGTTCGCCGTCGTCGGCGCCCTCCTCCCGCTCGCGTTCGTCTCGGGCCTCATGGGGCCGTACATGCGGCCGATCCCGATCAACGCCTCGGCCGCGATGATCTTCTCCCTCTTCGTCGCGTTCGTCGTCTCGCCGTGGCTCACCTTCAAGCTCTTCCGCAAGTACGCCGAGGAGCACGCCGGCAAGGCGAGCTTCGAGGGGCACGCCGAGACGAAACAGGAAGACAAGCTCCACCGCTTCTACCAGAAGCTCTTCACGCCGCTCCTCCAGAGCCCCGCGAAGAGCTGGACCCTCGTCGGCGGGGTCGTCGTCCTCCTCCTCCTCTCGATGTCCCTCGTCTTCTTCAAGGTCGCCAAGGTCAAGATGCTCCCGTACGACAACAAGAGCGAGATCCAGGTCGTCGTCGACATGCCCGAGGGGACGACGCTCGAGGCGACGAACTCCGTCGCCCGGGACCTCGCGCTCGAGGTGAGGAAGCTCCCCGAGGTCTCCGACGTGCAGGTCTACGTCGGCACGTCCGCCCCGTTCAACTTCAACGGCCTCGTCCGGCACTACTTCCTCAGGTCCGGCCCCCTCGTGGCCGACCTCCAGGTCAACCTCCTCCCGAAGGACCAGCGCAAGCGGGACAGCCACACGTTCGCCAAGGACGTGAGAACGCTCCTCCTGCCGATCGCGAAGCGCCACGGCGCGAACCTCAAGGTCACCGAGGTCCCGCCCGGGCCGCCCGTCCTCTCCACGATGGTCGCCGAGATCTACGGCCCCGACATGGAGAAGCGGATCGGACTCGCGGGCCAGGTGAAGAAGATCTTCGAGGAGACCCCCGGCGTCGTCGACGTCGACTGGCTCGTCGAGGACGAGGCGCCGAAGGTCGAGCTCGTCGTCGACCGCGAGAAGGCGGCCCGCGCCGGCGTCACCCCCGAGGTCGTCACGCGGACCCTCCGCGTCGCCCTGAACGGCGCCGAGGCGGGCCTCCTGCGCGACGAGAACGCCCGCAACCCGGTCCCGATCGTCCTCCGCCTCGACCGCGCCCAGCGCTCGAGCGTCGACGGCCTCCTCCAGATCGCCGTCCACGGCGGCACGGGACGGCTCGTTCCGCTCGGCGAGCTCGTCACCGTCGTCAAGACGAAGGCCGAGCGGTTCATCTACCACAAGAACCTGCAGCCGGTGACCTACGTCCTCGCCGAGATGGCGGGGGTCGCCGAGGCGCCCGTCTACGGGATCCTCGACATGGGCGGCAAGGTGGAGGCGCTGAAGTCGCCCGACGGCTCGCCGCTCACGGTCATGTCGACGACGCTCCCGACCGACTCGACGAAGTACGCCATGAAGTGGGACGGCGAGTGGCACATCACGTACGAGGTCTTCCGCGACATGGGGATCGCCTTCGCGGCCGTCCTCGTCCTGATCTACTTCCTCGTCGTCGGCTGGTTCAAGAGCTTCGTCACGCCTCTCATCATCATGGCGCCGATCCCGCTGACGCTCATCGGCATCCTTCCGGCGCACGGCCTCTTCGGCATCTTCTTCACCGCGACGTCGATGATCGGGTTCATCGCGCTCGCGGGGATCATCGTCCGCAACTCCATCCTCCTCGTCGACTTCATCAACCTCGAGCTCGAGATGGGCGAGAAGCTCGAGGACGCCGTCATCCGGGCGGGCGCCGTCCGCTTCCGGCCGATCGTCCTCACCGCCCTCGCGCTCGTCGTCGGCGGCGGCGTCATCCTCCTCGACCCGATCTTCCAGGGGCTCGCCGTCGCGCTCATCGCGGGCGTCGTCGTCGCGACGGCGCTGACGCTCGTCGTCATCCCGCTTCTCTACTACATGTACCTGAAGGCGGTCGGCATCGAGAAGGCCCTCCCGCCCCGGGAAGACGCGGCCTGACGCCCCGGGGCCGCCGGGGCGCCGGTGCCCCCGGCCCCCGATCAACGAACAAGACCTGAAGGAGAAAGACCTCATGAACCTCAACGAATGGCTCCGGGCGATCGCCGGCTTCTTCGTGATCCTCTCCGTCGTCCTCGCCGTGACGGTCGACCAGCGGTTCCTCTGGTTCACCGGCTTCGTCGGCCTGAACCTCCTCCAGTCGGCCTTCACCCGCTGGTGCCCGATGATCACGATCCTGAAGAAGATCGGCGTTCGCGAGGCCTGACCGTGCGGATGCTGATGCTCGTCGTCGACGACGGGAAGAAGGAGGAGCTCGAGGTCCTCCTCCGGAAGTCCGGCGTCGCCGGGTGGACCGAGATCGCGGGCGCCTCCGGCATGGGAACGACCGGCCCGCGCCTCGGCTCGGCCGCCTTCCCGAAGACCTCCGCCGTCCTCTTCACGATCGTCGACGACGAGAAGGCCCGCTCCCTCGCCGCCGACCTGAAGACCTACTGCGCCGAGTGCGGGGAACGCCTCAGGATCACCTCCTGGGCCGTCGAGGAGCTCCTCTGAAGCCTCGCTTGACGATCCCGCCGGTCGAGGCTATATTGCCGTATGGGAATATGGTTATGAGAAAGTCCGCCACGCTTCCGAAGGAGCAGCTGATGGACGGGATCGCGAGCTTCCTGAAGGCGCTCGCCGACCCGACGCGGCTCCGGATCCTCCACGCCCTCCAGGGCGGGGAGCGGTGCGTGAACGACCTTCTCGCGGAGCTGCCGTGCACACAGGCGAACGTCTCGAAGCACCTGGCTCTCCTCCGGGCGGCGGGAATCGTCGAGTTCCGGAGGCAGGGAGTCCAGATCTACTACCGGATCGCCGACCCGGCGGTCTTCGCGATCTGTGGCGTCGTCTGCGGGGCGCTCGAGCGCTCCCTGGACGGCCGGAGGGAAGGCCTGAAGGCGGGGAAAACGGCCTTCGCCGCGGGAGCGCGCGCGTGAGCCCCGACCTCCTCATGATGGGCGGCTTCGTCGTCGTCTGGATCCTGCTCCAGTACGTCATCCTGCCGAAGCTCGGCGTCCCCACGTGAGCGGTGCCCACTCCGGCCGGCGGCCGGAGCTGCGCAACGAGTCCCGGGAAACCCGAAACCACCGAAGGCGTCCCCCGACGGGAAGACCTCCCTGCCGGATACGGCCCCGGGAGAACAGCCGCGAGAACAGACTCGGGAGTAACAATGAAGAGCGAGAGCGCCAACATCGCCGTCCCGGCCGAGGAAGGCCGCTGCCAGTCCTGCGGCGAGGAGATCCTCCCCGTCCCCACGTGAGGGGGCATCTACCTCTGGCGTTGCCAGGGCTGCTGGAAAATGTACCGAACCGACCAGGTCTATCCCTCGGGCATCCCGGCTCGCGTCTGGGAGAAGCTGACCCGGGGCTGCTGAGGAAGAACGATGCCCCTTTTCGAATACGGATGTGACGCCTGCGGCCGGACCTTCGAGGAGCTGCGCTCTTCGAGCGAGGCGGACGCCACGATCGAATGCCCTTCCTGCGAATCGCGGCAGACCGCGCGGAAGCTCTCAAGGTTCGCCTCCGGCGCCAGCTCCTCGGGGTCGGCGAAGGGGGGCTCGTCGTGCGGCACCCGCTTCACGTGAGCGTCGTGAGACTGGGGGCCCGTCGGGCCCCCTCCGCCACGAGTCGAGATCCTCTCCCCCGGCCTGCCCACCGCCCTGGCGCGAAAGGAACCTCGCGATGAAAGACTCTCCCGTCGCCTTCCAGACCGCTTCGACACTCTCCTTCGACGAGGCCGTCGCTGCCGTGCGGGCAGCTCTTGCGGCGGAAGGCTTCGGCGTGCTGACCGAGATCGACGTCCAGGCCACGCTGAAGAAGAAGCTCGACGTCGACCGCGAGCCCTACCTCATCCTCGGCGCCTGCCACCCGCCCTCGGCACATCGCGCCCTCACTGCCGCCCCCGAGGTCGGAGTCCTGCTCCCCTGCAACGTAACCGTTTCGGTGGAGGGCGGGACGACCGTCCTCCGCGCCATGGACCCGTCCGCCGTCATGGGGCTCGTCGACGCGCCCGAGCTCGCTTCGGTCGGCGAGGAGATCGGCGGAAAGCTCCGCCGGGTCCTCGACGCCTGTCGCGGCTGAAGCCCGCGACCTACGCGGGGCGCTCGGCGAGGAGTCTCTCGAGGGAGACGAGCCTCCTGCGTACGGCCTTGCTGGCTCCCTCGACCGCATCGCGCCGGGCGAGGATCGACGCTCGGGAGACCTCGACGCCCAGCGCCTCGCCGATGGCCGGGAGCGTGGCGCGGGCGTGCTTCCTGAGGGTCCCCGCGAGGATCGCCCGTTCCCGCGTGAGGATGCGCGGATGCTGGCGAAGGTCCGCGAGGGTCAGCCCGAACGACTGCTCGAAGAGCCGGACGACCTCAGCGACCGACGGAGCCACGGGCTCCCGCTGCGTCCCCGGCACCTCGCGATCCTTCCCGGGGGGTTTCGTTTCCGCGCGCGCCGCCTCGGCGAACGACGCCGTCCCGAGGTAGATCTGGCCGAGGACCTGCCCCCACGGGTCGTAGGAGGCCGCGCCCGGATCCGCGACGAACTCCCTGTATCGCGCCGCGGCATGGGCTCGCCGGGAGCCGAACCGTTCGAGCAGGAAAGACGTGTCGAGCCACTCCGGCGCGCTCTCCAGCCCCGCGGTCGCCCGGTAGCTGCTCCACGGCCAGTCGCCCGGGGACGCCACCAGACCGGCACGGACCGGGTTGCGGACCAGGTAGCGGGCGACCTCGAGCAGGTGAGTCTCGCGCTGGACGAGGATCGCCTTGAAGCGCCCCTGGAAGACGTGTCCGTCGCGCCCGTGACGCCGGTTGAAGTGCTGAGCGAAATCGCCGTTGAGCTGCCGCATCCCGCGCGAGAGGGTCGCCTCGGGAGTCCCCACCAGAAGGTGGAAGTGGTTTCCCATGAGGACCCAGGCGTGCAGCTTCCAGCCGAAGAGCTCGACGGAGCGGCCCAGCAGGCGCAGGAACTCGCGCCGGTCTTCGTCGTCGACGAAGACCTCGCGCCGCTCGTTCCCGCGGGAGGTCACGTGCCAGAGAGCGCCGGCGCGATCGAGGCGGAGCGGTCGGCTCACTCCGAAAGTATAGGGTAGAAGGTAGACCTGACCCCGCCGGAGATCACTCCGGGCGCCAGAGGGTCTCGGGCTCGGAGCGGACCTTGGCGGCCCAGCGGGAGAGGACGAAGAGGAGGTCGGAAAGGCGGTTGAGGTAGACGAGGCACTCCTCGCCGACCGCCTCCTGCCGTCCGAGGGTCGTGACGAGCCGCTCGGCCCGGCGGCAGACGGTGCGGGCCTGGTGAAGGTGGGCTCCGACGAGGCCGCCTCCGGGAAGGACGAACGACGTGAGCTCCGGGAGACCGGCGTTCAGCTCGTCGATCGTCGCCTCGAGGACCGCGACGTGGTGCGCCTCTATGACGGGCTGCTTCGGGTGGCGGTCGCCGGGAAGGGTGGCGAGGTCGGAGCCGAGGTTGAAGAGCTCGTTCTGGATCCGGAAGAGGATGGCGTCGAGCTGCTCGCGCGCCTCGGGAGAGGCGCCGGGGAGGTCGCGGTTCGTGACGCGGACGACGCCGAGGATGGCGTTCAGCTCGTCGACGGTGCCGTAGCTCTCGATCCGGATGGAGTCCTTGGCGATGCGCTGGCCGCCCACGAGGCTCGTCTCGCCCTTGTCCCCTCCCCGGGTGTAGACGCGATTGATCCGGATCGCCATTCCTGTCTCTCCCTCTCGCCTCGCCACCGGACGGGCTGCTACCCTCCGCCGCGATGGCCGTTACGGATTACCACGTTCACACGGCGCGCTGCGGGCACGCCGGCGGCGCGACCCGAGATTACGTCCTCCACGGGCTTTCGCGGGGGCTCACCGAGATCGCGATCACCGACCACGTGCCGCTCTACTTCCTCCCTGGCGAGGACCCCGACCCCGGGCTCGCGATGACCCTGGGCGAGCTGCCCGGCTACGTCGAGGAGGTCCTGGCCTTGCGGGAGGAGTTCCGCGGGCGGATCGACGTGCTCCTCGGCATCGAGGCCGACTACGCCGAAGGGCACGAGGAGGCGCTGGCGACGCTGCTGGCCCCGTACGACTGGGATGTCGTCCTCGGGTCCGTTCACTTCGTGGCCGGGGACTGGATCGATGCCCCGGGTGCGGGCGCACGGCACGAGGAGGAAGGTTCGGCGAACCTCTGGAACGAGTACTACCGGCTCCTGGCGAAGGCGGCGTCGTCGGGGCTCTTCGACGTGATGACGCACTTCGACCTGCCGAAGAAGTTCGGGCACCACCGCCCTCCGGAGTGCGAGGCGGCCGAGGACGCCGCGGTGGCCGCGACGCGAGCCGCCGGAGTGGCCGTGGAAGTCTCGAGCGCCGGTCTGAGGAAGCAGGTGGCCGAGCAATACCCCGGCCCGGTGCTCCTCTCGAAGCTCGTCGCTGCAGGCGTGCCGGTCGTCTTCTCCTCCGACAGCCACGCCCCAGCAGAGGTCGCGTGGGGCCGCGAGAAAGTCGTCGCCGCCGCAAGAGCCGCAGGGGCGACGGAGCACGTCACCTACCGCAAGCGCCTCCGCACCGCGCATCCGATGTAGGGCCGGTCGCGCTTCTGCCATCGCGCTTCGCTCGGGTCGGTGTGACCGCCTTCCCACGGCTGCTCCGCCCGCCGGTCGGGCCTCGAGTCGGGCAGAAAAAAAGTGGCCCGGGTTTGTGGCCCGGGCCTAAATGAGGGGTGAGCCCGACGTATTCGGGCTTGGGGGTCCTGTTTCTGGCTGGTTCAGGGCACCAGCTGGCCCGCGACGAATGTCGCGTCGTCGGACAGGTTGTCGATGACGGTGGCGTAGGCCCCGACGAGACCTGTGCCGCGCGGATTGTCGATGACGACGGTGGCCCGGGACGTCTCGTCCGTGCTCAGCCCGGCGAAGAGGTCCGAGCTGTTGAACTGGACGAAGGGACTGGAGGGATCGAGCCCCACGAACGAGATCTTCTTCGACTCCACGCCGGCCGCGTTGAGCACCCGGACGTCCACCTGGACGCCTCCGGTGGAGCCCGGCGTGAGGAAGAGCGCGACGTTCGTCCGGTACTTCGCGTTGGCCTCAAGCCCCGAAAGAACGAGCTTGCGGTTCGGGCCCTGCGCGCTCACTCCGTCTTCAAAGACGAAGGCGTCCACCTGGAGCCCGACCGAGCCGGCGCCGGAGGGTGTGTACGTCTTGCCGGCTACGACGAGCGGTTCTGCCGGAGAGAGGTCGTCGGTATCCGGAGTGACGTCGACGTAGGACGAGATGTAGCCATTCGGGTCATCCTCGGGAAGCTCGAGCCATTCCTTGACGAAGTCCTTCAAGACTGCGAGCTTGTGGGCCCCGAGCGTGATCGTGTCGAAGACCGCCGTCCGTTTCGTCGATCCGCTCTTGAGGTAGGAATACGTGACCAGGACTTTCCTCTCCGTGGCACCGGGGTTGAGGACGGCCACGTCGCTGACCCAGTACTTGTCGTTCTTTCCCTTCACCCGGACGATGCCCGGGAGGCGGTAGGTCGGAGAGGGCCGTGGAGCGGGTGTGACGACGATGGAGTCTCCGGTCCCCGCGTCGATGACGGTCGCGTAAGGGTAGACGCCCTCGCCTTTCTTGATGATCACTTCGGCCGAGAAGTGGGCCGCCGTTCCGGTGAACCCGGCGCCGCCGATGGCACCCGTTCCCGCGACCGGGGCCACGAGGGCGGAGTTGACCTGCTTGACCCCGCGCGACTCGACCGTGATGCGAGCCGGAGAGCCCAGGATCTCCCCCGCGCCGTTGCGGAAGACGAACTCGACCACGGCATCTTCGTCCTTCAGGTTGGCCACGACGAGGTTGGTGCGGAACGACTCATCGTGGCGCAGGTCCGCCAGGAAGTTCCCTCCGGCAGCCGCCGATGCCGGCTTGACGCCCGACGCCACGGACATTGCCGGAACCGAAAGGCCGAACGTCCCCTTCGTCTCGGCATCCGCCGCGTTGTACGTGCGGCTCACGACGACCGGGGGAGTCGGACCGGAGTCGGAACGTACGAGAACGACGCCGTATGCTCCCTTTGCGAGCCCGAAGAAGCCCCCCAGGACATTCGTGAACGCTTTCGTCTCGCCCTTCAGCAGCGGCGGGAGCGGCTTCCAGGCGTCGGCGGGCACGCCGGCCCAGCCATCACCGGACACGAAAGCGAGCGAGAGCACGGCGGTCTCGGTCCCCGGGTTGAAGATCGAGAGGTCCGACTGGAACTTCTCGCCGTTCTTCCCGTCGACGTACGCCATGCCACCCGCCACCCAGAGGGGCGGATCAGTGACCTTGACCGTGAACGTGGTGGGCGATGGCGTCGTCACCGGCGTCACGCCGGTACGGCTGGTCGTCAGCTTGACGATGTAATTCCCACCCCGGGTGAAGCTGTACTCCTTCGGCGAGCCCTGGACGAGAGAGCCGCCTCCAAAGTCCCACATATATGTTTCCGCGTTGTCGGCGGCGGTGAACTTGATCGGCTTGTTCAACTCTACGTCCGACGGGTTCACGGTCTTGCCGTCGGCGTAGACGAAGCTGTAGGCCCCCGTCAGCGGAGCGCCGGTGGAGCCCTTGACGAGGACGTTCTTCGTCTTCGACAGCGCGTTCTCCGTCAGCGTCACGGCATAGAGCTTGTCCACGGGCTCCGAGTAGTACTTGATGGGATTCGTCTCGGAAGAGCCCGTGCCATCACCGAAGCTCCAGGAGGCAGCCCCCGTCGTACCCGTGGCCTTGAACCTGAGCCTTTGGCCGCTCGAGACCGAGAACGCGCTGTTCTGCGTGTCCCACGCGACGGGCGTTTCCGTCTCCCCCACCACGCCGTAGACGCCGAAGTCGGGTCCGGTTGCCGGAGAGACGCTGAAGGCCCGGGTCACGGTGCAGGATGCCCCGGCCGTCATGGTGAGGGTGTAGTCGACGGCGGCTCCGGACGTGTTGGTGTAGGAGAAGGTCTTTGGCGTGCCCGAATCGGTTCTCCCGTCGCCGTAGGCCCAGTTGACCGTCGTGGTCACGTCCGTGGCTTCCAGCCGGATGAGCTGGCCGCTGTTCACGTAGTACTTGTTGCCCATGCCCAGCTGAAGGTCGAGCCCCTGCTGGGCGTCCTTCACGCCGAGGCTGCAGGTCGACGGCCCGCCGCCGCCGCCCCCCTGGACGGTCACCACCCGCGCGCTGCTCTGGCCCGAGTTCAGCGCCGCGTCGCTGATCTGGCAGAAGGCGTAGTACGTGCCCGCGTTCGAATACGAGTGAAACGCCGACGACGACGAGGAGAAGCCCCGGCTCTGGCCGTCGCCGTAGTCGAAACGGTACTGGTACGGCGGCGTGCCCCCGGTCGCTCCGCACGAGAACGTGACCGTCGTCCCGGTCGTCGGCGACTGGTTCGAGACGTTGAAGCTCGAGACGCCGAGAGGATCGGTCACGGGCGGGGGGGGCGCTGAGGCGGTGATCTGCCTCGTCACCGGGGAGCCGTAGCCGTTCAGGGTCACCGTGTACGTTCCGGCCGTGGAGTAGGAGAACGTGGCTCCCTGGCCAGTCCCCGTCGCCCCGCTTCCGAAGGTCCAGCTGATCGCGGGAGGTGCAGGGTCCTGCACACCGTCGACGTAGGCGTAGGCCTTTCCCGTCTGGCCCGTCTCGATCGCACAGGTCTCCCCGTAGATCGGGTGGTACGAACAAAGGGCGACGCCGCTCGAGTTGGTGAGCTGGATCGTCGGGAGCGTCCTGCTCACGACGACCGGGGCCGCGGAACCGTCGGCCGGCCACTTCGCCGTGGACTTGCTCGCGCAGCCGCCCGCCGGGGCGTACTGGTACCGGATCCGGATTCCCCAGGTGCCCTCTGCCGGCTTGGGAATCAGCAGGGAGCCTCCGGCAAACGGGTCTCCAGACAGGGACAGTCCAGTTCCCTCGTAGTTGCCTTCCGCGCACGCGGCACCGCTCCCGGAGCAGAGGTCGTAGGAGAAGCCGCTCGCTCCGTCGCAGCCCTCGACGGCGCCTTTCAGGGAGGAGCTCGGAACGCTGAACGTGCCGGTGCCGACGTAGACGGTTCCGGGAACCGTGAAGCCGAGGACGACGTCGGTGACGGAGACCGTCTTCAGGGGGTCACCGCTGCAGGTCTGGCCGTCGCCGCTCAGGCCCGGGCAACCCGGGGTCGTGAAGCCGCCGTCGTACGAAGCCGTGACCCAGTAGCGGTAGGAGCCGGACAGCGAGAGGCCCGGGTTGCAGGTGTTTCCCGTGCATGAGGCCCGGAGGGTGAGGGTGCTGGCGCCCGGCGTCGAAGCGAAGTACCACTTGTAGCCGGTCGGGATCGGGCTCCCCTCGGAGTCGTCCGTGACGATTCCGCCCGAGAGGATCGCCGTGGACTTCAGGCGAGCGGCCGGCACCTTCCAGTTGATCCGGTGCTCCGCGATCGAGGACGTCCCGTCCGGGTTCAGCGCGTTCCGAACCTCGAAGGCGGTCTTCAGCTGCTTGGAGAATCCCGCGGCGGGACTCAGGGGAAAGTCCGCTGCGGGAGGGGCGCCCGTCGTCTGGGTGCTGTTGGTCGTCACCGACGTCCAGCAGGCGGTGCCGTCCGCCGGAGTCCCACCGGCCCGATTGTCGCAGGGCCCGTACACCGTGTACTGGGAGAGCGGAACGGACGGACCCGTGCCCGACACGTCCGGCTGCGCCAGATTCGGGACCGCTGCCTTGTAGTCGAGGCTGCCGAGGCCGTGGTAGTTGTAGTCGAGCCCCCAGTCGAGCAGCACCTGGTTCGAAGGGCTGAAGGTCGGCTCGACGCGGAGCTTGTCGCCCAGGAAGGCGCTGCCGTTGTCCGGCACCTCGACCGTAGCTGCCGGTCCGCGAGACCGTGCGGACCTTGAGCGTCGCGACGGCCGGCGTCGGGCCCTGGGCGCACGTGACCTGCGCAGCCTCGACGTAGTCCGTATTCGCGAGGTAGAGGGTGTACTTCCCGACGCCGAACTTCTGCACCCTGAAATCGTCGATCTTCGGCACGGACCAGGAGATGTTCTGGGCGAGATTATCGGTGGCAAAACCCGATCCGGACGGCCTGACGTGGAGCTTGGATACCGCGCTGCCCGGCGGGTTGTGGAGAAAGAACGCCAGGAGACCGGTGTCGGAGGGAACCAGGGCCCCTTGAGGCCAACCGATCGTGTTCGTTGGGGGCGTATAGACCCCCTGCACTTCCAGGACACCCGTTTCGGGAGTCATTCGGGAGAGGGACACCGCCACCGCATAGTCGCCCGTCGTCCCACCCGTGTAGGCTTCGGCGAGAATGTAGATTCCGCCGTCGACGGGGTGAACTGCGAAATCCGCCCAGCGGAGCTTCTTGTCAGCCGGAAGGCCGAGGGCCGCTGCGGAAAACTCGTACCAGATAAAATTCTTCGAGAGGTTGGGGACGGCAGCACCCGGCAGCCTCAATTCCCCTATCGCGACGCCCCTGACGGTCGACACTCCAACAAAGGTCCGACTGCCGCCCTCGATCGGCGTCACGCGAAGGGTCGCCCAGGTTCCCGCCATCCTGTGGGCAAGCTCGGATGGAATCGAATTGGCCGGTAGCGCGGGCACTGACGTCTGAATGCTCGTGATGTCCGCGACGTAGATCGAGCCGACGCTGTTCCCGGAAAGGGCGAGATAGCGGGGACCGTCGACCTTCACGACCGCGTTCGCCGACCCGCCGGGAGGGTAGTCCCCGCCTCCGCTGTAGCCTGTCGGCTTCAGGGTCATCGCCACCACGCCGAAGCCGGGGTCGTTCCAGCCGGTCAGCGCGCGCGCACCGTCCGTCGAAAGAACGGTCTCACCCGAGCGCCCTCCCGAGTCTCCGCTCACGGGGTACTTCTCCGGGGCGTCCCGGAGGTCCTTCAGCGTCCACTCTCCGGGAGCGGGGGTCCCGTTCACCAGGTTCCAGGTCATGAACCCGTAGTTGTATTTGATCGACAGCATCGGGGTCGAACGATCCTGCGCCAGATTCAGGCTGAAGACGGTCGCACGCAGACCCATTCGAGGAAAGACCTGCGGTGGGGCGAACTGGTACGGCGCCTGCGTGAGGTCGCACTGAGCCTGAGCGGAGACCGAAGGCAGGATCGATACCAGGCCAAGCCCGAGAGTCAGCGAGGTGGCGAGCCACGGACGCCTGAACGGAACGATTCGAATCATGGAACCCCCTATGAAGAGACACCCCAAGAAGAATAAGAAAAGAATGCCCGCCGGTTCCGGTCGGTGGCCCGAGGGCGATGAAGAACCTCAGAGATTTTAGGAGGGGGGGGCTCGGGAAGCAAGCACGAACCCCGACTCGATCGTCTCCGCCCGATGGGCCTCCCGACTCCTGGATGGACGCGTTCGGATCCGTCCGATCCGCCTTCATGCAGGCGATGGCTCGTGCCGGGCGAAAAAGGAAAAGGGGGCGGGCGGCCGAAGCCGTCCGCCCCCCCGGGAAAACCCGGAATCTACGAGAGCTTACTCGGCGCCAACAACAACGCCAGAGATGACGTTGCCGGCGTCAACAAAGATGTTGCCCGGGCAGAGGAACTGGTTGTCGAGAAGCGTGGCGTTGTGGCCGACGCTGACGTTCAGGCCGGGGGCGGAGTGCTGGATGCCGACCCACGCCTGGTTGTACTGAGCGGACCACTCGTAGGGGAAGTAAACCGAGATCCAGCCGCCCTTGAAGGTCGTGCTGAGGAAGATGTCGGTGTTCCCGGTGATGGCAACGCGCTGGGCTTCCCAGGGGATGTAGATGCCAGGCTCGGCGCCCGGATCGTCGCCCGACGGGAGCGGGCCGCCCGGCTCGCCCTGGACCAGGTTCTCGTCGTTGTCGAAGATCGCGATGCTGACGGGCTGGGACATGTAGGCGTTGCTGCAGAGGTTCGACCGGACGGTCGGGCCCTGCGCATCGACAACCGTGTCCCACAGGTCGGAGCGCCACACCGTCGCCCAGCTGGTCAGGCCGTTGGCGGCGTCGTTGAGGTAGCGGAAGCCGTAGGCAGCGCCGAGAGGCTCGCGGCCGTCGCCGTGGAGGAACGCGTAGGAACCCCAGAAGGCGCCGGCGGGGACGAGGTCCGTGATGCCCGTGCCTTCAGACGTCGTGTGGCGGTTGAAACGGGCGTAGAAGGTCTTGTCTTCGTCGGCGCGCCAGTCGTTGAGACGGGCGTCGAACTCGAGGGAGACCATCGCGTCGCCAGAGATGTTGCCACCCTGGGGCGCCGGATCGATGAAGAAGTAGTCGCCGATCAGGACGTTCGGGCCGCCGTTCTCGTCCCAGCCAACCGTCGCGATGGCGTCGTTGTAGTAGAACTGCGCTTCGTCGGGGAACCGGCGGGTGCAGAAGTTCACGACGTCGATCGTGATGTAGCCCGTGAAGTCGCCCGCGAGGACGTCGGGCGTCTTGCGCGAAACGCCGCAAGCCGGGTTGTCGGTGTCGTTGGCGCCGGGGCCGTTGAGCTCGGTGACGTCGTAGCTCTCGTCAAGGGAGTCCCAGATGTTCTTCTTGAACTCGCCGTCGAAAGCGGGGTTGAGGTAGACGGAGTACTCGGCATCCGTCCGGTCGCCCGTCGGCCGGTTGTAGCTGTCGGGGTTGGTGAAGCGGATGTACCGGGTCTGGGTGTTGCCGTGCTTGGAGGGCGCGATGCACGGGTCGATCCCGTTGATGAGGACCTGGGTGTTGGTGTTGAAGTTGAGCTTGCCGTTCAGGATGTCGCGGACGCTCGCGGTGGCGACGTCGTAGCCCGTGAGGGGCACGTTCCAGTCGACGACCGGGGCGGACTGCTTGTTCCAGACGGTCCAGTGGGCGATGACGCCCCACTCGGAGACGTTCGTGATGGCGACGATCGTGTCGACGCCGCCCGCCGGGATGGTGGGCGTGTCAACCGTGGCGCCATTGCGGGACACCTTGAAATACGGCACGAGGAGAGTGGCACCCGGGACGTTGTCATAGGCGCACGTCACGGCGTAGCCGGTCCCCGTCGCCGCGAGGAGAGCCAGGGCCACCAATACGGTGAACTTCTTCATTATTTCCACTCCTGCTGATTCGATGTGATCGATGGGAAAAGACGACGACTGAGAGCCTGATACGCCCCCGATACCGAATCACCTCCCGTGTATTCGATAAAAGACTGGTCGAAACCAACCCTGCGACCGGCAGAGCCTGTCTGGCGGGCCAATACGCAGGAGAAAGCGGTCACACTCATGCTGCTGCTCGAAGGGTAGGGGCGCTATTCCGAAAAGTCAAGAGAACGGGAAGAGAAATATGCGAATACGCCATACGCCTCTCGGACGCCCCTTTTTCGGACCTCAGCCCGGCCCCAGGTTCCGGAAGTACCGGAGCCCCCCGGCACGGGTCCGGTCGGTGGACCGGTACTCGTACATGAGGACGATGTCGTTCCGGCCGTCCCCGTCGACGTCGACGACCTTGACCGACATGGAGTGGTTCACGAAGCGCGGCTGGAGGGAGGGGTCCAGCTCCTCGAACTCCCCGCGGGCCGTCTGGAAGAATGTGCGGACCCTGCCCGTTGAGACGTCGGCCCACACGACGTCGTCGCGGCCGTCTCCGTCCAGGTCCCCGACTCCGAGGCCCTTGGACTCGGTGCCCCCCTTCTCCTCGATGACCTTGATCAGCCGCTTCCTCTTCCAGTCCGTTCCCTCGCGGTAGTAGATGGAGACGCCGTGGCCGTTCATCGACTTGACGGAGGCAACCGCGGGGTTCCCCTTGGCGTAAGAGACGAACGCCGCGGGCTTGCCGGCCCAGGTCCCCAGCGCCGCTCCGACGTGGAGGCTGTAGCGCTCGGTCATGTCGAGACCCCGGAGGACCGACGACCGCGCGGCGCGGTCCCATTCGTAGAGGACGGTCCGCCCCCCGATCCGCCGGCAATCCGAGACGAAGAAGGGCAGCCCCCCGTCTCGTGCCGGGGCCGCCACCTCGAGGCTGTAGCCGAAGCAGGTCCTCTCGAGGCCCTTGAGATTCTGTTCGTAACGGCCGTCGGGAGAGGCGAGGAAGACGCGGAGGTCGTGGCCCTTCTCGTACACCCCCGGCTCGGGGGCCTGCGGCGTCCCCGACGAAGGAGGCTTCAGCTGCTGTCCCGGCCCCTTCATCCGCGAAGCCTCCGGCTCGTCCGAGAGGGCGATGACATCGACCTTCCCGTCCCCGTCGAGGTCCCCGGCGGCGACGGCACGGGAGCTCATTTCCCTGGGCAGCCCGCGCGATTCGACCCGGAAGCGGTACCCCCCCTGGTTGAAAGCCACGACGGGACCGGCCCCGTGACCGGCCGAGAGAACGTCCGGCTTCCCGTCGCCGTTCAGGTCGGCGACGGCGACTCCGCCGTACGCGAAGCCGAGCCCCTCTTCGGACTCGAACTGGGGCTCGACGGCTGTCCAGCGGTCCCCGTCGAACCGGAAGATGCGGAACCCCCCCACGGCGAGTCGCGGGGGCGTCGCAACGATCTCGGGACGGCCGTCCCCGTCCATGTCGGCCACGGCCATGTTCGAGCGCCAGAAACCGCTCTTCGGCAGGCCCTCGGACTTCTCTTCGAAGGACAGCCGGATGCGGGACGCGGCGGGCGTCACGGGCTCGTATTCCTCGGGCGGAAGCTCGACGATCTTCTGGAGGCCTTCGGGAGGCGCTTCCGTGCCGGCGACCGTCGCGGTCGGCCGGACCGGCTCCACCGCGGCGACGTAGTAATAATGCTCGTCTTCGCGCACGAGCTGGAGCCCCGGCGAGCTCCGCGGCAGCATCGAATGCCGGACCTTGCCGTCGACGAGCATGATCGTCTGGTGCTTCGGGATGCGCTGGAGCTTCTTCCCCGTGGCCTTGTCCTCGAAGATGATCCACTCCTGGCGGCCCTCTTCCCCACTCTCGGCGCTCGAGGGCGGAAGGCCCATCTGCAGGCGAGCCTGTTCGGTCAGCTGACGCTCCCTCTCCACCACCTCGGGAGAGGGCGTACCGGCCTCGGCCTTCGCCGACGCGGGAGGGACTTCGGCCTTCGGCGACGACGAGCAGCCCGCCGCGACGAGGAAAGAGACGAGAGGAAGAACGAGAACGAGTCTTTTCACGGCAACTCCTGAGACGCAGAGAAACCCCGGATTCAGGCCCGGGATCCGGTGGAGACCTGGACGACGCTTTTCAGAGGACATCGGCGAAGCTCTTCCGGCTCCGCTCGAAAAGCCGACGTCCGAGAAATGCTAGCACGGCGAAAACAGCCGCCCAGGGGAGGATGCGCCCCAGGGGCGGCGCTTCAGTGCCAATTAGGCCTGCCCGAAAGAGCCCCACGACACCGCGGACGGGATTGGCGTCGAGCGCCCAGGCCAGGGCCGGCGGAACGGCGGACTCCGGGTAGAGGATCGGTGTCAGATAGAAGACGACCGTCAGGAGAGGGCCTATCAGCTGGGCGAGATCTCGAAACAGCACGCTGGCGGCAGCCAAAGCAAAGGCGGGGCCAGCCAGCAGCAGCGCCTGGAAGGCGAACCCGAGGGCGAGCGGGAGGAGGTGAATCTCCCCTGCACCGAAGCTGCCGGACAGGATCGCGAACACGCAGAGGCCCGCCGCCTGGAGGACGAGGGCCGAAAGGAGACTCGCCACGACGAGGAGCCCGACCGGAAACGACATCTTCTTGACGAGGTGTGCCTGGTCGGTCACCGCCGACGCGCTTCGAACCAGGGCGTCCTGCAGGCCGAGCCACGGCAGGAGGCCGGCCAGAAGGAATTCGGTATAAGTCCCCCGGAAGTCGGAAGGGGGCGCGATCCGGACGATGAGAGAGAAGACGAGGCTATAGAGGCCGCACAGGATGAGCGGATTGAGGAGCGCCCAGGAGGCGCCACCAAAGCTCCCCGCATACCGGACCGAAAGGTCGCGTCGGACGAGCTCGGACAGGAGGAACAGGTTTCGTCTCAAGAGGGGCGCAAGGTGCGCGCAGGTTTCGAGGATTCACTTGACAGGGACCCGGGAGAGCCTAATCTTAGCTTCGAGTACGTGTCGATGAGTGCCACCGTGCGCCGTTCGCAGATTATCGTGGTCGGGCAAAAGATCCGTCAAATACGGAAGAGCCGCCGCCTGACCCAGGCCGACCTCGCCGGTCGGATCGGCGTGACGCAGTCGGACCTCTCGCGGATGGAGAACGGCGAATACAAGGTCGGCCTCGACACTCTCTTCCGGATCCTCCAGGTCTTCGAGCTTTCGATGAGCCACTTCTTCGAGGAGCCGGCCACCGATGCCGGAGACGTCGAAGAGGTCGCGCCGCCGGACGCCGCCACGGAGACGCAGCTCCTCGTCGCCGACTTCGAGGAGCTGGACGAGAGCTCCCGCCACGAAGTGCGCGACTTCATCGCCTTCAAGAAGATCCAGCAGCAGAATCGTCAGCCGCGGTGGCGGCCCGAAGAGTCCCCCGCCGAACCGGAGCCGGCCCCTGCCGGCCCGCTGCTCCCGTTCGGGCGCCCCGCCGGATCGGGCCGGCCCGAGTGAAGACGAGAGACGAGATGACCGCTTCCCCCTGCGATGACACCACGCTCCGAAGCCGGTCCGAGGGGCTGCGCTCGGAAGCGATCGCCTTCCTCGAGAAGGGCGAGTACGCCGCAGCCCTGGGGCGGTACGACACCGCCCTGGAGACGGCCCGCGAGACGGGCGATCCGTCCTTCGTCGACTGGATCTTCTCCTGCCGCGCCGCCGCGGCAGCCGAGGCTGGTCCCGCCGACATCGAGCTCGTCGAGCTGAAGAGAATCCTCCTCCGTGCCCGCGAGAGCCAGACCACCTTCCGGGCCGCATTCGGAACGGCTCGTATCTACGAGCTGAAGCGCGACTTCCGCAAGGCCGCGTTCTACGCGCGGATCGCCCGCCAGCACGCCGCCGAGATCGGTGACCCGCTCCTCGTTGCGGGCGCCGCGAGCATCGAAGGGACGCTCCTCGCCGTGGACAGCCGGTTCGAGGAGGCGGCTCAGTGCTATCGCCGCGCTCTCGAGGTCTCGGCTCCCCCCGCACGCGTTCCGGCCCTCGCCCGGGCGCTCTGGCAGGACAACCTCGGCTACTGCCTCATCGCCCTCGACCGCACGTCGGAAGGGCTTCCTCTGGTCCACGAAGCCCTCGAGACGGTCGAGAAGGCCGGCGCAACCGCTTACTCGGTGTTCCCGCTCATGGACCTCTGCTTCGGCTACCTCAAGGGCGACCGCTACGAAGAGGCCCGCTACTTCGGAGAGGCGTGCCTCGAGCGCACCCCCCTCTCCGGCGACGACACCGTCGAGAGAAACGTCCTCTACCTCCTCGGAGAAGCAAGCCACCTCGGCGGCGACGAGGATGCCGCCCGCGACTACTTCGACCGCCTCGCTTCGCTCTATCCCGACTTCCGGAACCTGAGGGCCTACCTCGAGGTCTTCGATTTCCGGAACGTCATCAATCTCCGATCGTGAGGTGAGCGCCATGAGCCGTTCGCGTCTCGCCCTCTTCCGCCCCCTCGCCGCAGCCGTCGCTTTCGCGGGAGCCCTCCTCTGCGCTCCGGCCTTCGCCGACAGCGCGGTGGTGGCGGCGGACGGCACTCTCTACGAGGTCTTCCCGGCGAACTACGGCGACCTCATCCCGCTCCCCGGCGGCGCGCCCGAGACGACGATGCCGGCCCTCGCCCTCCGCATCTCCCCCTCGGGCCAGCCGTCCCGCCTCGAGCTGATCGACGGCACGGCCGACTACGAACGCGAGGGCTCCGTCTCCGTCGAGTTCGAGGAGACGACCGGAACGCTCTTCGTCGCCTTCACGAAATCCCGCGGCATCGCGGCCGACATGCACGTCGCGGTGCGCCGCCACGGGGTCTGGTACGCGCAGGACATCGTCTCGAACCTCGGCCAGTACTACCTCTCGATCAACCCGAAGGTCGTCGTGACCCGGCAGCGTTACGTCACCTTCGGCGAGGACGGGGCGATCGTCACGAAGACCCGATCGATCTTCTCCCTGGTCTGGTGGGAGGAGAGCGGACCGTCGCAGGCCCGGTACGCACCCATCTTCGTCGAGGACGGCGAGTTCCGGACCGATTCCGTCCAGGCCTGGAACCTGAACGCGCTCGCGGGCGCCGAAGGACCGACGGATTCGAGCGGTTATCCGACGTCGGCCTACTCGCACCCCGGCGTCCAGGCCGATCCGGCTTCGAACGGCGGCGTCCTCGTGACGTTCGCGAACCTCTTCACGCGCACGCAGCAGGTCCTTCGCATCGGCTTCCCCGACGACCTCGTCAAGATCTCTCCTCCGGGCTCCACGAAGGTTCCGCCCGAGGATTGGGCCCGCGCCCACTTCCCGATCGGCCGCTCGGGCGGCGGCGGGCGGATTCCGCTGAGCATGACCACCTCCTCGGAGATCGGAGCCACGATCTCGCAGGCGGGCGTCACGACTTTCCACTGGGTGGACGATGGCGCGCTGCGCTTCGTGAGATCCGACGACCCCGAGGGCGCGTCGCCGCGGCGCCTCGCCCTGCGGCCCGACTTCTCCGCGGAGAAGGCAGCCGCCCTCGTGAAGGCTCTCGCAGAGAAGAACTGACGCCGGCCCGCTGCCGGTCCTCGAACGCCCCGGTCCGCCGGGGCGTTTCGCTTTTCTAAAGTCCCCGTGGAAGGTCGGCTCGGAGGTCCCGGGCATAGAGCTTCCCGAGCGCCTCGACGAGGTGACGGCCCTCCTCGGTCTGGACGGTCGGCACGACGACGCGGACCCGGTAGTAATGGTCCCCCGTCGTACCGGTGCGGAGGTTCTCGATACCCCGCCCCTTCAGACGAAACCGCTGACCCGAGGCCGTTCCGGCGGGAATCCGCGCCCGGACCGGGCCCTTGACGGTGGGCACCTCGATCTCGGCGCCGAGGTAGGCCTCGGGAACGGTGACCGGGACCTCGGCGACGATGTCGTCGCCTTCGCGATTGAAGTACGGGTGCTTTTCTACGGTGATCGCGAGGTAGAGATCACCGTTCTCCGTCCGGCCCTTGCCCGGGACCCGGATGCGCGCACCGGTGTCGACGCCCGCGGGAATGCGAACCGTCAGGCTCTCCGTCTCGACGAGCGAGCCCGAGCCGTGGCAGGCCGGGCACGCCGCCTTTGCCAGGTGCCCGGTCCCGCGGCAGCGGCTGCACCGGCGCGGAATACGCGCCGAGAACGAAACGGTGCCGCCGAGGACGGCGTCGCGGAACGGGATCGTGATGGCAGCGGCGGCGTCCTCGTCCTCGCCGAGGCCGATCCCGGCGCCTCCCCCCGAAAAGAGATCGGAGAAGAGATCGGAGACGTCTCCCGACCATCGGAAACCACCCCCGCCGGGAGTGCCCCCTCCGGGCGACGTCTTGCGGAAGTCCCGGCCGAACGGCCCCTGCTGCGCCCAGGGTCCGCCGCGGGGCGGCCCGGCGGAGGGCTCGGGCGCTTCGCCCGTTTCTCCGAAGCGGTCGTACCGCTCCTTCTTCCTGGGGTCCTTCAGGATCTCGTAGGCGGCCGCGATCTCCTGGAAGCGCTTGTGCGCGCCCGCGTCGCCGAGATTCACGTCCGGGTGGGACTTCCTCGCGAGGCGCCGGTACGCCTTCTTGATCTCCGCGTCGCTCGCCGTGCGTGAAACGCCGAGGACCTCGTACGGATCCTTCATCGCCATACCGGAGAGAATAGGGGAAACGGCAGCGTCCGGACGGGCACTTTGTTTCCGCGGCCTCTAGAATGGACGAAACCACGAGGTCCCCTTGAAGATCCTGCAGTACCGCGACGTCCTTTCGATCGTCCTGGCCGGCGGGATGGGAGAACGTCTCTATCCGCTCACGCGAGACCGCGCCAAGCCCGCGGTCCCCTTCGGCGGCCGGTACCGGATCGTCGACTTCGTCCTCAACAACCTCGTCAATTCGGGGCTGATGAAGATCAAGGTGCTCACGCAGTTCAAGTCGAACTCCCTCATCGAGCACCTCGTCCGGGCGTGGCGCCTGAACCCGGAGATCGGCCAGTTCGTCGACCCGGTCCCCGCCCAGATGCGGCGCGGACCTCACTGGTTCCGGGGCACGGCCGACGCCGTCTACCAGAACCTCGACCTCATCTTCGACGAGGAGCCGTCCCAGGTCTGCGTCTTCGGGGGCGATCACGTCTACGTCATGGACGTCAACCCGATGCTCGCGCTCCACGAGGACGGAGACCACGACCTCACGATCGCCGCTTTTCCCGTACCGCTCGCGGAGGCCTCGCGATTCGGAGTCCTCGAGGTCGACGAACGGGGACGCGTGACCGGCTTCGAGGAAAAGCCGAAGAGCCCTCGGGAGATTCCCGGCGCGCCCGGATTCGCCCTCGCCTCGATGGGGAACTACATCTTCCGCCCGAAGGTGCTCCGGGAAGGTCTCGAGAACGACGCCCTGCAGGACACGTCGCACGACTTCGGGAAGACGATCATCCCGGCCCTCCTCGCCGGTGGCGCCTCCGTCTACGCCTACGACTTCTCCCTGAGCAGCGTTCCCGGCGACGAGGAGCTCGCCCCCTACTGGCGCGACATCGGAACCGTCGACTCCTACTGGGAGGCGTCGATGGACCTGATCTCGGTGACCCCTCCGCTGAACCTCTACAACGCGAAGTGGGCGCTGAAGACTCTCTCTCCGCACCTGCCGCCTGCAAAGTTCGTCTTCGCCGATCCGGCCTCGAACCGGACGGGCGTCGCGACCGATTCGATGGTCGCCGACGGCTGCATCGTCTCCGGCGGAACGGTCCATCGTTCGATCCTGTTCCCGCGCGTGAGGATCAACTCCTACTCGCGCGTCGAAGAGTGCGTCCTGATGGACGGCGTCGACGTCGGGCGCCATGCGCGGCTGCGGAGAGTCGTCGTCGACAAGGGGGTCAAGATCCCTCCTCAGACAGAGATTGGATTCGACCCGGAGAGCGACCGGAGGCGATTCCATGTCTCGGAGGGAGGCGTTGTCGTTCTTCCAAAGGGTGTGGTAGTTCCTCCACCCTGATCAAAAAGGCTTGCAAATAGTCCCGCATCTCCATATAAAGTTCGGAGGTTTCCCCACCTCCCCGAATTTTATATGGATGAGATCGACCGCCAGATCCTCGACATGCTCCAGCGCGACGGGAAAATCTCCCAGGCGCGCATCGCTGAGAACGTCGGTCTGACGACGCCCTCGGTCAACGAGCGGATCAAGAAGCTCGAGACCCGCGGGTTCATCCGGCGCTTCACCGCGCTGCTCGACCCCCGGCAGGTCGGCATGGCCGCGGTCGCGCACGTCGACGTCCAGCTCGAGCATCCGAGCTTCGAACGCACCTTCCTCGACGAGATCGAGAATCTCCTTTCCGTCCAGGAGTGCTACGCGATCTCCGGCGACTACGGCTACCGGCTGAAGGTCCGCGCACGGGACCTGGAGCAGCTCGAGTCCGTCCTCAGGGAACGGATCCAGACGATCCGGGGCGTCGTTCGGACGCGGGTCGATCTCTCTCTCTCGATAAAGAAAGACTCGACGCTCATCCCCGTCACCTGACTCGACCGAGTCTCAGGCCGACCGGTGCCATTCTGGTAGACCGGGTGCCGAAATGATCCACGCCTGGACTCGATATGGGACATCGCTCACACAACCGGACCGAGCGGGGTTGGCGAAAGCCCTTTCAGCTGGCCCACCGGGAGACGGAAGCGCGTCGTCAATCCGGTGGCATTTCGATTGCGTAAGAGAAGGCAGGAGATCAAAGACAGACTCCAACGCCAATGGTGGCGTCAGATCTTCAAAACCCGCCCGTAAAGCCCCGCTGGCTCCCCGCCAGCGGGCCCACCACCCAATACCCCTCACATCAGCCCCACCAGGAATACCCCACCGCCGCACTTCCCGCCCGACCCCAGAGGTCGGGCGGGAACCCCGCCATTCCCGTCAGAATTTCCAGGCGACGGCAGCAGAGACGATGATCGGCTTCCGGCTGGACGCGTCCCGCATGAGGTGCCCGACGGCCTCCAGTCGGATGTCGATCTTGCGGTTTACCGTGAAGACGGTCAGCAATCCACCGTTCAGGCCGAATACGGACTCGGAAGGGTCGGTCGCGACCTGCCCGGGACCAGGGTCCTTCGGGTTCAGGAAGTACCCGCCTCCCCCCATGACGAAGCCGGCCTGCCACCAGTCTTCCTTGAAGAGATAGGCGATCGTCAACGTCGCCGCGTCGACGTCGATGTCCGGCCCGTTCTCGGCCGATGGGGGAAGCCGCATGCGCGTGTAGCGCGCCTGCATGCGAACTCCCGGCTCGAGCGTCATCTCGACGAAGCCGTAACCGGCGCCGGTGGAGAAGTTCTCCAGGTTCGCGGCCGATCCCGTGTCGTTCAGGATTCCCCCGCCCGCCCCGACGGCGAAGGTCTGGGCGAAGGCAGAGGGACCGACGAGGACGGATGCGGCGGAGAGAAGGGAGAGGAGGGCAGCGCGCGCAAGACGCGGGGGGCGGGGGGCTTTCATCCTGCAGCAGGATAGAGGGACGCTGAAAGGGGCGTCAATGTGCATGTCCGGCTTACGGAGGCGCGACCCGTCTCGTCTAGAATTCCGCCCGTGGCGGGCGCTTTCGGGACCGCGTCCCTCCTCCCCGGGCGGGCCCTCCTCCACTTCCTGTTCCCGTCGTGCTGCGCCTCCTGCGGCGCCGCCCGGCGCGGCGTGGGAGGCGGCGGCCTCTGCCGCGCGTGCTGGGAGGCGCTTCCCTTCCTCGACGGGGACGACGCGTGCCGGGCCTGCGCCCTCCCGTCCGCGGCGCCCCTCTGCCGCGCCTGTCATGGGGGCGCGTCTCCCGTGTCGCGGACGGCCGCGGTCGTGCGGTACGAGGGCGTGGCCCGCAGGCTCGTCCACGCCCTGAAGTTCCGGGGGCACGACATCCTCGCCGCACCCGCCGGCGCCCTCATGGCCGCAACCGCCCGGGCCCGGGGTCTCGACCGGCGTCCGGCGCCGTCGTTCCGGTCCCCTCCACGACCCGGAGGAATCGCGACCGCGGCTACGACCCCGGGGGTCTCCTCGCGGAGGAAGTCGCGCGGCAGCTCGGACGGCCCCTCCGAGCTCTCCTGTCGCGGGTCCGGGAAGCGCCGCCGCAGTCGGCCCTTCCCGCCGCCGAGCGCCGGCGAAACGTTCACGGCGCCTTCCGCTCCTCGCCGTCCGCGCGCGGGGCCCACCTCCTCCTCGTGGACGACGTCATGACCACCGGCGCCACCGCCTTCGAAGCCGCCCGCACCCTGCGAGCCGCCGGGGCCGCGCACGTCGACCTCCTCGTCCTGGCCCGGACCCCCGAGACCGAGGCCCTGCCCCACGCCCTGACGGAGACCGCATGAGCTCACTCTTCGATCGCCTCGTCGTCGGCACGCTGCCGTTCGTTCCGAAGACCGTCGTCCGCCGGTTCGCCCGCCGCTATGTCGCAGGCGAGACGCTCGACGACGCCGTCCGCACCGTGCGCGAGCTCGCGGACGAGGGCGCGATGGCCACCGTCGACGTCCTCGGCGAGAGCGTCACGCGGCGTGAGCAGACCGAGGAGACGCGCGACGAGTACCTCCGGGTCCTCGACACGATCGTCGCAAATCGCCTGGTGGCCAACGTTTCCATCAAGCCGACGGCCGTCGGGCTCTCCATCGACCCGCAGCTCGCGCGAGAGAACTGCCGGGCCATCTGCCGGAAGGCCGCCGAGTCCGGGACGTTCGTCCGGATCGACATGGAGGACTCGCCCTACACCGAGAAGACCCTTCAGCTCGTCCTCGACCTGAAGAGCGAGTTCCCGGGCGTCGGCGTCGTCGTGCAGGCCTACATGCGCCGGACGCTCGCGGACATGGACCGGCTCGTCGCCGCCAGGATGAACGTGCGCATCTGCAAGGGGATCTACGTCGAACCTCGCGAGATCGCGTTCAAGGACCGCCAGGTCGTCATCGAGAACTTCGCGGCAATCGTCGACAAGCACCTCGCGGCGGGCTGCTACGCCGGCATCGCGACCCACGACGAGGCGTGCGTCCAGAAGGCGCTCGCCACGATCGACCGGCTGAAGCTGACGCCCGATCGGTACGAATTCCAGATGCTTCTCGGCGTCGACCCGCTCCTCCGGCGGACGATCCTGCAGGCCGGCCACCGCCTTCGCGTTTACGTGCCGTACGGCCGGGACTGGTACGCCTACTCCCTCCGGCGCCTCAAGGAGAACCCGTCGATCGCCCGGCACACTGTCCGGATGGTCCTGGGAATGGGCCCGGCCCAGTCCTGACGCCATGGTGGTCATCCCTTCGGTTCGGGTTGACGCCAGGCCGGACTGAGGACCATGATGAGCGGGAACGCCCTTTCGAGGGTCGGAGTCCTGTGAGTTGAGGCGCTCCGCCAAGACCCTTCGCCCGGCCGTGCTCGCCGGTTTCGTCTCGGCAATTCTCGCCGCGCAGGCGCTGGGCGCGCCCCTCGAAGGACCTGGATCCTCGGCTCCCCTCTCGGGCGTCCTTCGCGCGGACGGCGTCCCCCTCGCCGGGGTCTCCCTCGTCGTCCGAGGGCTCACGGGAGCGGCAGCCTCCGTCGTCCGGATCCTGAAGACCGACGCCGAGGGGACCTTCTGCCTCGCCAACGCGACGCCGGGGGTCTACTCCGTCCTCGCAGCGGTACCGGGGTTCCGGTCCGCCTCTGCGCAGGTTCTCCACCGCGCGACGGCCAACAGCCTCTCCTTCGTCCGCCTCGACCTCGACCGGGACCGCCAGGGAGTCCTCCCGGCCGGGCCCGGTGGCGCTCTGGATCCGTGGGCGGCCCGGACGATCCTCGGCGGGGATGTCCTCCGGGACCAGGAATTCGCGGAGGGTACTCCCGCGCCTGCGCCATCCCCGGGTCCGACCGCCGTGGCGTCCGCCTCCCGCTCGAGCGCCGCGGCGTTCCCGTTCCGAGGCTCCGTCGCCTCGCTGCACGGATTCGCGGCGGAGGGGGCCGGGGCCCGCACCCAGACCTCGCTCGACATCGGCGGCAGCCTCGGCGGCGGCGTACGGTGGGGTCTCTCGGGCGAGTACGACCGGGTACTGTCCCAGGCCGGGGAGATGGTCGGCGGCGCCTCCAGCGTCGCGCTGGACCTCCTCCCGTCCGAGGGACAGTCCATTCGCGTCTCCAGCCGCAGGAGCGAGATTCCGACCTTCGAGAGCGCCGACGCCCGGCTGGACGCCCACTCGGTGGACTGGACCGCCAGCCGGACCAACGGCTCCCGCGCCTCCGTCTCCGCCCGGCTTCTGACTCACAGGAACCTCGAGCCGGCGTTGCTCCAGCAGGCCTTGTTCCACCGGGAGGGAAGCGCTCTCGAGGTCGACGCCCGGTACCGGAGCGAGCTCGGAGAGGGACGCTTCGTGAGGGTGCACGTCGGCTATCGTTCGGACGTCACCGAAGCCTCCGGAGCCGTCGACCCGAGACCCGACCGTGCGGCCCGCGTCGGCGGCGTCGCCGGCGTCCGGCTCCTCGACGCCCTCGTCGTCGAGGCGGGGGGGACCGGCGACTACTCCGCCGCCTCGCGAGGCGTGGCTCCCGAGCTGACTCTCTCGGTCGAAGCGCTCGAAGGGCTGACCGTCTACGGGTTTGCCTCGCGCCGCTTCGAGCAGCGCGTTCCGGGAATCCTCGTCTCCGGGATCGTCGGCATCGACGACGCGGACCTCATCCGTGCCACCCGGGCCCTCTACCGGGCCGGAGCGCGTCTCGAAGGACACTCGACCGGACGGCTCGAGCTCGAGGCGAGCCGCCGCGAGATCTCCGAGGCGTTCCAGCTCCTGCTCGACACCGACCTCATCGATCGCGTCGACGCCCTCTACCTCTTCCCCGGGGACGTGGCGGACGAGGTCTCCGGCTCCATCACGTTTGCGGTCAGAGAGAACGTTGCGACGCGGCTCGCCCTCCTCGGCGGCCGCGTGTCCGGCGACGGGACGGGGACTGGAACGATCTCGAACGAGGCTCGTTACTGGGTCTCGAGCGCCCGCGTCGAGGTCCTCCCGAGCGGCACCTCCGTTTCCGTCCGATACCGCCTCCTCGAGCAGGATCTGGGAACCGGTGCGGAGGCGTACCGCAACGGCCGCGAGTCGATCGACGTGACCCTCGCCCAGGAAATCCCGATCCGCATCCTGCGCAGCGGTTCCCGCTGGCAGGCGCTCTTCTCCGTCGCGTTGGGAAGTCGGCAGGAGGGGCTCGAGGACCCGAGACCGAACCGCCAGATGGCCGGAGGCCTCTCGCTTTCGTTCTGACCCGGCTTTGTTTTTTTGGATTTCGATTCAATTTTCGCGCGGCAGAGTGACGCGTTTGGTCACGGATCGTCGATAACCCGCTCAGAACTGATCACTTCCAGCATTCCAACGAACCGGATTCGTGGCACTGCGTTTGCCTGCGACACATAGGAATGAGGGAGTCGCGTAGGCGGGCTGGTCTGCTCCTCTGGTGGGGGTTGCTCGGGGTCTTCCTGGCGATTCTGGTTCCCATCGGCTTCACCGCCGCGAGGAAGCTGGCTGCAACGGGACAGTCGGGCATCCTCCTGACGCCGGAGGAGAGCGGCTTCCGGGTCCGAGCGCCGGGAACAGCCTCGGCAATCGGGCTCCGGCCCGACGACATCCTCCTGCTCGTAGACGGTGAGGAGGCCCGGACCCTTCCCGACCCGGTCCGCGCCCTGGAAGGGGGCGAGCGTGAGCTGACGATCCTGCGGGACGGGCAGCCGCTCCGGCTCAAGGGGCGAATCGGTCCGTCTCCCTGGGACACGCGCTACCTGCTCCTCCTCCTCGCCGGCGCCGCCTTCCTCGTTGCGGCCGGCGTCGTCCTGAGAACGGCTCCTCACGAGGCCGACCCGGTCAGCCATTTCCTCTTCGCGGGCTTCGCGTACACGACGGCCATGGTCCTCGTCATCACCCCGGCCCCGCCGTACGACGCTCTCTTCAGATTCACGACTCTCCTGGAGGATGCCGCCCGCGCCTTCCTGCCGGCGTTCCTCCTCGCGTTCGTCTTCCGCTTCCCTCGAAGGTGGACACGAATTCCCAGCGTGGTCTTCTTCGTCCCCGCCTTCGCCCTGACGATCCTCTCGCTCGCGACCTACCTGAACCCGCCCGCCGCCGATATCGACGCCACTCCTCTCGTCCTTCGCCTCGACCGGTTCCAGCAGGCCGCCCTGCTCCTCGGCGTCTCCCTCGCGGTCGCCCGCCTCGTCTCTCTCGCGACCCGCCGCCTCGACCTCCTCGCCGAGAAGCAGGTCCGCTTCCTCCTCGCCGGGACGGCCGGAGGACTGCTTCCCGTCGTCCTGCTCGATTTCCTGCCGCGCCTCCTCGGCGGACCGATCCCCGTCGTCTCCAGCTTCTCGATCGTTCCGCTCGTCCTCGTGCCGGCCGCCTTTCTCGCCGCCCTGACCCGCTACCGGCTCTGGGACGTCGAGATCCTGACGCGGGAAACCGTCGCGCTCCTCGGCGCGGCGTTCCTCGGCGCGGGCCTCTTCTCGCTCGCCCAGGTCGCCGACCTCGGCGATCTCCTGCCGGGGATCCCCTACGGTCGCGGGCTCGTGGAGGTCGGGGCAGGCCTCCTCATCGCCCTCACGTTCTTTCCGGTCCGCAGAGGCCTCTCCACCGCGCTCGCGCGGGTCCAGTACGGAGAGCGCTTCGGCGAACGCGAGGGGCTCCTCTCCCTCGTCCGCGAGCTGTCGCGTCCGCGCCGCCTCGCCGAGATCGGGCCGCTCCTTGCGGAACGGGTCATGAGCGGGCTCGGCGTGCCGCGGGCGACGCTCCTGCTGGCACTCCCCGACGGCCGCCTCGACGCTTCCACGCTCGACGCGGGCGAACCCCTCTCGCTCCAGGACCTCCCTTCCGAGGCGACGAAGAAGGCGACCCGGCTCTCGCGGCTCGCGTTCAACGAACGCCCGACGGCCGCCGTCGCCAGGACGCGGAGAGCCGGCTTCCGGACCATCGCCCCGCTCGCCCTCCCGGGCCGCCTGCTCGGCCTCTTCGCGGTCGCAGACCGGGGAGGGCGCGACCCGCTTTCGGGAGAGGACATCGAGCTCCTCGAGACCGTCCTGGCCTCCGCCGCCCTCGCCGTCGACCACGCGCGCCTCTACGGCGAGCTGGAGGCCCAGGCAGAGCAGTACCGCCGCCTGAAGGAGTTCCACGAGGACGTCGTCACCGGCTCGCCGGCCGCAATCGTCGTGACCGACGAGCAGGGCCGGATCTCGTCCGTCAACCCTGCGTTCGAAAAGCTGTTCGGCGACGGCGAGGGGAAGCTCGCCGGCCGTCTCGCCCACGAGGTTCTTCCTGAGGCCATCCTCTCGGCGCGCGCCCCGGAGCGGATCGAGGTGGCTCTCGGCCACGGGGTGCGCGTCCTCGACGTCGCCGTCTCCCCGTTTCCAGGGGCGCCGGAAGGCTCCCCCGCCCGGGTCTGGGTCCTCTCCGACTCCACCGAGCTCGCCCGCCTCGAAAAGAGCCTCGCGGAACGGGACCGCCTCTCGGCGCTCTCCAACCTCTCCGCCGGCGTCGCGCACGAGGTGAACACGCCGCTCACCGGCGTCGCCAGCTTCGCGCGGCTCCTCCTCGACGAGACAGAGGCCGACGACCCCCGGCGGCCCATCCTCGAGAAGATCGAACGGCAGGCCTTCCGCGCCGCGCGCCTCGTCGGGAGCCTTCTCGACCTGGCCCGGGGCCGCCCGCGCGAGATGGCTTCGCTCGAGCCGGCCACCCTCGTCCGGGAAGCCTGCCAGGCCCTCGAGGACGAGGTCAAAGGGACGGCGCGTCACGCTCGACGTCGACCTGCCGGCGTCGCTGCCCCGCGTTCTCGGGCACGGCGACGCTCTCGTCCAGGTGCTCGTGAACCTCGTGAAGAACGCCCTCGACGCGGTTTCCCTGCCGAAGGAGGAACGCAGCGGCCCGGGCCTCGTGAGGATCGCCGTCACGGCGGCCGGCGGAAGCGTCCTCTTCACCGTCGAAGACGACGGGCCGGGCCTCACCCGCGAGGAGCAGGAGAAGATCTTCGCCCCGTTCCACACGACGAAGGGTCCCCAGGGCGGCGTGGGGCTGGGCCTGGCGATCGCGGGGGATATCATCCGCGCGCACGGAGGCTCGTTCTCGGTCGATTCCACCCCGGGGCAGGGCGCCCGGTTCACGGTGAGCCTCCCCGCAGCGACATGAAAGTCCTGATCGTCGACGACGAGCCGGTCGTCCGCGAGGTCCTCCGGACGGTCCTCTCGCGGGCCGGCTACGCCACCGGCGAAGCGGCCACGGCCGGCGAGGGGCTCGCCTTTTTCGCCGACCCCGCCGTCGACCTCGTCCTCCTCGACCTGATGCTCCCCGACCGGCCAGGCCTTTCGGTGCTGGTCGAGATGCGCCAGAAGCGACCCGACGTACCGGTCGTGGTCGTCACGGCCTATTCCTCGGTGGAAAGCGCGATCACCGCGATGAAGGAGGGGGCGTTTCACTACGTCCCCAAGCCGTTCCGCAACGAGGAGGTCGTCCACCTCGTGGCGCAGGCGCTCGAGAGGAAGCGTCTCGTCGCCGAGAACCGCTCGCTGAAGGCCCGACTGGGGGCAGAGAACGACTTCCCCGAGATGGTCGGCCGTTCGGCTCCGATGGAGAAGGTTCTCCAGACGATCCGCCAGGCGGCCCCCGCGCGCTCGACGGTCCTCGTCACGGGCGAGAGCGGCACCGGCAAGGAGCTCGTCGCGCGCGCCCTTCACCGCCTCTCGCTGCGCGCCTCCGGCCCGTTCGTGACCGTCCATTCGGGCGCGATGCCACCCGACCTCCTCGAGTCGAACCTCTTCGGTCACACGAAGGGCGCCTTCACCGGAGCGGTCGCCGAGAAGAAGGGACTCTTCAAGGTCGCCGACGGCGGGACGATCTTCTTCGACGAGATCGGCACCGTGCCGCTCGAGACCCAGGCCAAGCTCCTCCGGGTCCTCCAGGAGCGCGAGTTCCTGCCCGTCGGCGCCGTGGAGCCGATCCACTCGGACGTCCGCGTCGTCGCCGCGACGAACGCCGACCTCGGCCGCCTCGTCGAGGAAGGGAAGTTCCGCGAAGACCTCTTCTACCGCCTCTGCGTCATCACAATCGGCCTTCCGCCGCTCCGGGAGCGCAAGGAAGACATCCCTCTCCTCGTCGACGCGCTCGTCTCGCGCGCGGCGCGGGAGAACGAGCGGCCCGTCCCTCCCGTGACCCCCGAGGCGATGAAGGCGCTCCTCGACCACGACTGGCCCGGCAACGTCCGGGAGCTGGAGAACGTCCTCGAGCGCGCCGTCGTCCTCGGCCCGGGCCTCGTCGACCTCGACCAGCTCCCCGACGGCGTTCGCCGCTCGGTTCCCCGCCCCGAGGCCCTCCCGGCGGAGGGCCTCGTCTTCTACGAGACGGTCGCGAAGTACGAGAGGAACCTCCTCGCCGCGGCGATGCACCGCGCGGGCGGGGTGCAGAAGGACGCCGCGCGCCTCCTCGACCTCTCCCCGACGACGCTCAACGAGATGCTCAAACGCCACGGCATGATTCCGCGCCGCGCGCCTCGGACGACCGAGACCGAGCCCGCGTGAGGCTCCTCCTCGCCGCCCTCCTCGCCCTCTCCCCGGCCGCGCTCGGCGCCGCCCCGGACGACCCCGTCTTCTCCACGCGCGGCGGCCCCTCGGGGCCCGTTCTCGCCGAGACGGAACGCGACCCGAAAGTCCCCCTTCCGGCCGCCGTCCTCGGCCACCGGATCGGCGACGCCCTGACGCCGCACGCCGACCTCGTGCGTTACGTGCGCGCTCTCGAAGGCGCTTCGCCGCGCGTCTCGGCCTCAACCTACGGCACGACACCCGAAGGGCGCGAGCTCGTTCGCGTCGTCGTCTCGAGTCCGGAGAATCTCGCGCGCCTCGATGCCATTGCGGCCGGCCTGAAGCGCCTCGGCGACCCCAGGGGAACCTCGCGCGAGGCGGCCCGCGCCGTCGTCGAGCGTTCGCCCGCCGTCGTCTGGATCGCCTGCGGCATCCACGGCAACGAGACGGCGGGCCCCGAAGCCTGTGCCGCCCTCCTCTACACCCTCGCCGCCTCGCGCGAGAGCGGGATGGAGGAGGTTCTCTCCTCCCTCGTCGTCGTCGTCGACCCCTGTGCCAACCCCGACGGACACGAGAGGCACGTCTCCTACTGGCGCTCCGTCGCGGGGGACGAGCCCGACCCCGACCCGCACGCCCTCGAGAACGAGCCGCCGTGGCCCTCCGGACGGACGAACCACTTCGGCGTCGACCTCAACCGGGACTGGGCCTGGGCGACCCAGCCCGAGACGCGCGCGCGCCTGGAGGCGCTCCGGGCGCTCCCGCCGCAGGTCTACGTGGACATCCACGAGATGGGGCCCGACCAGAGCTACTTCTTCCCGCCTCCCGCCGAGCCCGTCCACCCGCGCGTTCCCGAATCGACCCGGAAGTGGATCGAGACCTTCGGAAAGGCGAACGCCGAAGCCTTCGACGCCCACGGCTGGAGCTTCTTCAACCGGGAGACGTTCGACCTCTTCTATCCCGCCTACGGCGACTCCTGGCCCTCCTTCCGCGGCATGGTGGGGATGACCTACGAGGTCGGCGGCAAGGGAGGCCTGGCCCACCGCCGCAAGGACGGCGTCGTCGTCACGCTCAAGGAGCGCTCCCTCAAGCACTGGACGGCCCTGAGAGCCACCCTCCGGACGGCCGCGGCGAACCGGGCCCGCCTCCTGGCGGACTACGAAGGCTTCTTCCGGTCGGGATCCGGGGAGGCGCGACGCGTTTTCGTCTTTCCCGGCGGCCAGGACCCTTCCCGCCTCGCTTCCCTCGCCTCGCTCCTCTCACTGCAGGATGTCGAGGTCCAGGTCACGACCCGTCCGCTCCCGAACGTCCCGGCGAAGGGGGAGACGCTCCCGGCCGGCTCGCTCGTCGTCGATGCCTCCCAGCCCCAGGGACGCTTCGCCGAGGTCGTCCTCGAGTCGCAGGCCGCCCTCGCGCCGCGGTTCCTCGAGGAGGAGCGTCGCCGCTTCCTCTTCGAGGAGGACGAGCGCTTCTACGACGTGACCGCCTGGAGCCTGCCCATCGCCTTCGGCCTGACGGCGCACGTTCTTCCCGGCGGCGCGCCGCTCGCCGGCGCCCTGGCTCCCTGGAAGAGAGCGGAGGCCGTTCCCGCGGCGGGAGCCCGCTACGGCTGGCTCCTGCCGGGAGACGACGCCGCGAGCAGGCGCGCGGCCGCCGCTCTCGCCGGGGCCGGTGTACGGGTCTCGGTCACGACCAGGGATGCCCGGACGGCCGACCTCGCCGTCCCTGCCGGGTCGTTCGTCGTGAGACGCGAAGGGAACGCGGAGGTCCACGACCTCTCCGGCCTCGTCTCCCGCGCCGCCTCCGACGCCGACGCCCGGACGTACCCCCTCGAGAGCGCCGCCACGAAAGACGGCCCCTCCTTCGGGTCGTCCTCGCTCCTGTCCCTCAAGCCGCCGCGCGTCGTCCTCGTCTGCGGCGACGGCGCCGATACCTCCGGAGTCGCGTTCCTCCGTCTCGCCCTCCAGGACGGCCTCGGCGTCCGCCCGACGCTTCGGCGGGTGGAGTCCCTTCCGGCCGGAGACTTCGAGGGCGTCACGGCGATCGTCGTCCCGCACGGCAATTCCCGTTTCCAGAGGGCGCTGCAGGCCGAAGGGGCGGCCGAGTCGCTCCGGCGTTTCGTCGATGGCGGCGGGGTCCTGATCGCGGTCCGTGGGGGCGCCGTCGCCCTGCGGGAGAAGCCGCTCGGCCTCTCGAAAGTGAAGGCGTGGGAGCCCCCGCCCGACCCGGATGAAGAGCCCGCAAAGGACGAGCTCACGTCCGACGCACCTGTCGTCGCCGCATCCCGGGCCGCGACAGAGCCACCGCCCGCGACCCCGCAGGCCGCCTTCGAGCACGATCTCGAGCGCCGTCCTCTCCCGATTCCCGGCGCGGCCCTCAGGACGCAGGCGATGCCCGGCCACCCGCTTCTCTTCGGCCTCGCCGCCTCGCCCGCCTTCCTCGTCGTCGACGGCGAGCCGCCGCTGCGCCTTCCGGAAGCGAAGGCGAACGTCGTCACCGTCGCGCCCGACGAGCCGCTCCTCTCCGGCTTCGGCTGGAAGGAGGCGCTCGAGCGATGGAAAGGGGCCGCCGTCGTCCAGCTCGAGGAGTCGGGCCGGGGACGCGTCGTCAGCTTCGCCGCCGACCCGGTCTTCCGGGGCGTCTGGCGCGGCTCGGAGGCCGTCTTCCTGAACGCGGTCCTCCTCGGCCCGTCGCTCGGCACGAAGGACAGGTAGCTTCTCCGGCAGCCCCCGAACCTACAGCCGCCGCAGGAGAACGACGGTCCGGTCGTCGTGGAACGGCACGCCGGCCGCGAAGGCCGCGAGGCCCGCGCCGATGGTCGAGTCGATCTCGTCGAGCGGCCGCGACGCGACGTCGCGAACGAGGGCGATGAGCCGGTCGAGGCCGAACTCGTCGTCGGCGGGATTCGCGGCCTCGGTGATGCCGTCGGTGTAGAGGACGAGGAGGTCTCCGCGCTCGAGGGTCAGCGCGCCGGAACCGTAGGCCTGACCCGGGAAGAGCCCGAGCGGCGGTCCCTGCGCCGAGAGAAGCTCGTGCCCGCCCGCGGCCCTCAGAACGATGCCGGGGTTGTGTCCCGCATTCGAGTAGACGACGGCCCCCGTCTCCGGGTCGTAGAGCGTCGCGATGAACGTGACGAACTTCTCCGGGCTCGTCCGGCGGTGGACGAGGTCGTTCAGGCGCGCGCAGACGCGGTCAGGCGCGAAGTGCTCCGCCGCCCACGCCTGGAACGCCGACTGGACCGACGCCGCCAGGATGGAGGCCGCCATCCCTTTCCCGCAGACGTCGGCGACGACGATGTCGACCGTTCCGTCGCTCCTCACGAAGAAGTCGTAGTAGTCGCCCGACACGGTCCGCGAAGGGAGAGTGCGTCCGAAGAGCTCCGAGGAGGGAAGCTCGGGCGCCACCTCGGGGAAGAGGCGCCGCTGGACGTCCCACGCGAGCGCCATCTCGCGCTCGATCCGCTGCCGGGCGGCGGAGGCCTCGCGGAGCCTCAGGTTCTGGATCTTGATCGCCGCCGTGTTCGCCAGCGACGTCAGGAGCTTGAGGTCTTCTTCCGTGAAGCTCTTCCGTCCGAGCCGGGCCTCGAGGTAGACGAGGCCGATGACCTCCTCGTCGACCAGGAGGGGCGCGGCGATGCAGGAGGTGATCCCCTGGAGGCGGATCGAGTCGGCGACCCCGATCTTCGCGTCGGTCGCCGTGTCGATCATCAGGACGCCGTGCTTCTGCCCGGTGACCGATTCGACCAGCGTCCTCGAGAGACGGATGTCGGCGGGGTCGATCCCCTCGGCGAACCTCACCGCTTCGGGGCGGAGTACCCCCGTCCCGTCGCGCAGCATCAGGAGGCCACGGTCGGGCTCCAGGTAGGCGAAGAGCTTCTCCAGGATCAGGTTCGACAGCTCCGCGGGCGGGATGTCGCTGAGGAGCGCCAGGGAGACCTCGTTCAGGATCTGGAGCGACGTCGCGAGGCGCTTCAGCTCGGCGGCGTCGGTCAGCTCGCGGGCCGCCGGGCGCCGCAGGCTCAGGGCGGCGTTCGAGGTGGAGATCATCGTCCGGTCGAGCCGGTCGATCCCCGCGTCGATGACGACCCGCGCCGTGGAGTGGGCTTCCTCGGAGACCTCGATCGAGGTCTCTCCCAGGACGATCCGGTCCCCCGGATGGACCACGATCGGCTCGACGAGCCTCGATCCGTTCAGCTGGGTTCCGTTCCTCGAGCCGAGGTCCGTCAGGACGAGCCCCTCGGGCTTCTGGTCGAGACGGGCGTGGACGCGGGAGAGGGTCCGATCGGGGAGGAAGACGTCGTTCGTGGAGGAGCGGCCGAGATTCAGCGACGGGCGGTCGACGAGGAACCGGCTGACCGGCTCGCCGGGCGCGTGGATGGTGAGGACCAGCACGATTCCGGAGTTTAGACCCCGTCTCCAGGTTCCTTCACGGAGGGTGTGCTATCTTCCCCGGTTCCGGCCCGGCTCACATGCGGCTGGGCGAAGAAGGAGTCGACCCGTGAAGGAGAAGATCCACCCCCAGTACCAGGAGGTCAGCGTCCACTGCTCCTGTGGAGCGACCTGGAAGACCGGTAGCACGATGAAGGAGCTGCGGCTCGAGATCTGCTCGAACTGCCATCCCTTCTTCACGGGCAAGGCCAAGCTGATCGACACCGCCGGCCGCGTGGAGCGATTCCAGAAGCGCTACGCCAAGTCGGACAAGGCCGTCGCGGCCGCAGCGACCGCCACGCCGAACAGCTGAGGAGGCTGGTCCTCCCCTTCCTCGACTGACCCGGGAACCGACGGATGCTCGAGAAGCTCGCCGACATCGAGAGGCGCTACGCGTCGCTCGAGGAGCGTCTGGGCAGCCCCGACGTCGTCTCCGACCACCAGGAGTCGACGAAGATCCACCGCGCGATGCGGGAGATCGCCCCGGTCGTCGAGAAGGTCCGCGAGCTGCGCAAGGCCCAGGACGAGCTGACCGGTACCCGCGAGATGCTCGACACTCTTCCCGGAGGCGACGAGCTGCGCGACATGGCCCAGGCCGAGGCCGAAGGCCTCAAGGGCCGGGTCGAGGCGCTCGAGGAGGAAATCCGGGTCCTTCTCCTTCCGAAGGACCCGAACGACGGCAAGAACGTCGTCCTGGAGATCCGCGCCGGGACCGGCGGCGACGAGGCCGCCCTCTTCGCCGAGGAGCTCTTCCGGATGTACGTCCGCTACGCCGAGTCGCGCGGCTGGCGCGTCGAGATCATCGACCGCTCCGAATCGGGCGGTCGCGGCGGGCTCAAGGAAGTCCAGGCCATCCTCGAAGGGGAGGGCGCCTTCTCGCGCCTCAAGTACGAAGGGGGCGTCCACCGGGTCCAGCGCGTCCCCGAGACGGAGTCCCAGGGCCGCATCCACACGTCGGCCGCGACGGTCGCGATCCTCCCCGAGGCCGAGGAGGTCGAGCTCGAGATCGCCGAGAAGGACCTGCGGCTCGACCTCTTCTGCGCCTCCGGGCCCGGCGGCCAGGGCGTCAACACGACCTACTCCGCCGTCCGGATCACCCACCTCCCGACGAACACCGTCGTCCAGTGCCAGGACGAGCGCTCGCAGGTCAAGAACAAGGCGAAGGCGATGCGCGTCCTGAGGGCCCGCCTCTTCGAGGTGGAACGGGAGCGCCAGGAGGCCGCCTACGCCGCCGACCGCAAGAAGATGGTCGGCTCGGGCGACCGCTCCGAGAAGATCCGCACCTACAACTTCCCGCAGTCCCGGGTGACGGACCACCGGATCGGGTTCACGTCCCACCGCCTCGGCGAGGTCCTCGACGGAAGGCTGGACGAGCTGATCGACCCTCTCGTCGCCCATTTCCAGGCCGAAAAGCTCAAAATGGAGCTCGCAAAGGCCTGACGCCCCAGGGACATCTTCCCGCGACGCCAATTCTTTAGCGGCGCCGCGCCTCACCTCTTCCTGCTCGCATCTCTCCCGCGGGGCTCCCGGCCGGGAGGGGATCGTGTTCGAGACGGCCGAGCTGGGACGGAAGCTCTCCAAGGAAGAGTACGCGGCGGAGCTCCCCGCGCTTCGCGCGCGGCTCCTCGCCGCGCAGTTCGCCCTCCTGAAGACGAAGGTCCCCGTGATCGTCGTCATCGCCGGAGCCGACGGCTCCGGGAAGGGAGACACCGTCAACCGACTCCTCGAGTGGCTCGACCCTCGCGGCGTCGAGACGAACGTCTTCGGCCCCCGCACGGACGAGGAGCGTGACCGCCCCGCGGCGTGGCGCTTCTGGCGGACCCTTCCCGCGCGTGGGAGGATCGGCATCTTCTTCGGCTCCTGGTACACCGAGCCGGTCCTGAAGAGGACCACCGGAAAGATCGGCAGCGCCCGCTTCGAGGCCGACCTCGCGCGTGTCGCCTTTTTCGAGAAGTCGCTCGCGAGGGACGGCGCGCTCCTCGTGAAGTTCTGGTTCCACCTCTCGAAGGACGCGCAGAAGAAGCGGCTCAAGAAGTTCGAGAAGGATCCCGAGACCCGATTCAAGGTCTCGCGCCTCGACTGGAAGCATTTCGGCCACTACGACAAGTTCGTGGCGGTCTCCGAGCGCGCCATCCAGACGACCGACGCGGCCGACACGCCCTGGACGATCGTCGAAGCCGCCGACGACCGCTGGCGCGACCTCGCCGTAGGGCGCGGCCTCGTCGAAGCCCTCGAGGCGCGCCTGGCGGCCGTCCGGGAGGCCGAGGAGAAGAAGGCGACGCTGAAGAAGGCGGCCGAGGAAAAGGCGGTGCCGCCGCCGAAGCGCACCCCGAAGTCCGTCCCGGCGACGAAGGCGAAGGCCGCTGGCGCGGGCATCCTCTCCACCATCGACCTCGAGCGAACCGTCACGGAGGAGGAATACAAGAAGGACCTCCCGCGCCTGCAGGAGCGGCTCGCGAAGCTCGCGTGGGAGGGGAACCGGAAGGGAGTCTCGAGCGTCGCCGTCTTCGAGGGTTCGGACGCCGCCGGCAAGGGAGGCGCGATCCGCCGCGTGACGTGGGCGCTCGACGCGCGCCTCTACCGCGTCATCCCGATCGCCGCGCCGACCGACGAGGAGCGCGCGCACCACTACCTGTGGCGCTTCTGGCGGCACATCCCGCCCGGCGGGAGCTTCACCATCTACGACCGCTCCTGGTACGGGCGCGTCCTCGTCGAGCGGGTCGAGGGCTTCGCGAAGGAGGAGGAGTGGAAGCGGGCCTACCTCGAGATCAACGACTTCGAGGCCCAGCTCGTCGAGTCGGGGATCGCCCTCTCCAAGCTCTGGCTCCACATCTCGCCGGAGGAGCAGCTGCGGCGTTTCCGCGAGCGGCAGGAGGTGGAGTGGAAGAAGCACAAGATCACCGACGAGGACTGGCGCAACCGCGAGAAGTGGTCCGCCTACGAGAGCGCGATCGACGAAATGGTCGCGCGCACCTCGACCCACGACGCTTCGTGGACCCTCGTCTCCGCGACCGACAAGAAGGCCGCGCGACTGACCGTCCTGACGACGCTCTGCGACCGCCTGGAGGAGGCGCTCTAGGCCCCGCGCCTATTACTTCTTCGCCGGGGCCTTGTCTTCCTTCGCCTCGATGGTGGTCGCGGTCATCGTGTACTTGACGGTGACCTTCGTCCCGACCTTCAGCTCTCCCGTCAGCTTCGTGTCCTTGGTGCGGGCGATCTCGAACTTCTCGCCGGCCTTGTCGACGACGATGACGGCGTCGGTCACCGATACGACGGGGCCGGTCACCTGGTAGGTCTTCTCCGCGGCGAAGGCCGGCGCGGCGGCGAGGGCGAGGACCGCGAGGAAAGAGGCGAGACGCTTCATGGGATCTCCTTTCGATCGGAAGAGCGATCGAATCCTACGCCCCGCACCGCTCGAGGACGTAGGCCGGGCCCGCAGCCCTCTCGACGACCGAGACCGCCTCGAAGCCCTCGGCAAAGAGCGCGGCGGCCGCACGCCCGAAGCGCCGCCGGGCCGCGATCCCCGCCGCCGGGTCGTCTCGGAAGACCTCGGGGAATTTCGCAGGGAACGGCAGCAGGACTCGGGGCGAGGCCGGGCGGCGCCCGGACTTCACCACGGGGAGCGCGGCCGCCTCCTCGGGCGTCAGCTCGGAGGTCTCGCCGCGGGCGGCGCGCTCCACTGCGGGGCTCTCGAGCTTCCAGTGCGCCTCGAACCGGTCGCTCGGGAGCTCGCCGTAGATGCCTCCGACCTTTCCGTAGAAGTCGGGGAGGAAGACGGGGACGACCGCGCCGAGCCTCACGAGGTTGAGTCGCGCGTTGCGGAGCATGAACGGGTCGTACGTCCACGTGACGAGCCCGATTCGGCGCCCGAGGCACCACTCCCGCTGGTAGAGCTTGAGGAGCACCGACAAGCCGCGCCGCTGCGCGTCGGGTCTGACCGCCAGGAGGTGCGAATGGATCGCCGGCTGCCCCAGGTTCGTCCGCGGCACCGCGTGGACGAAACCGAGGAGGGCCTCCCCCTCGAACGCACCCGCCGTCATCCCTCCCGAGTGCGTGGCGGTGATCATGTCGGGCGGCGGCGGGACCATCAGGTCGGGGAAGCCCCACGCCGCCTTCGCGGCCTGCGACGCCTCCGCGAACTCCGCCGGGCTCCGCAGCTCGCGGACCCGTACGCGCGGCGCCCTCAAACCTCCACCTCCGCCAGCAGCGCGGCGACGAGCGCCGCGCGCCGGGGCAGGTCGTCCAGCTCGACGTGCTCGCCCCGGGCGTGCGCCCCCCCGCCGCGCGGGCCGAGCCCGTCGAGCGTCGGGATTCCCGCCGCCGCCGTCAGGTTGCCGTCGGAGGCCCCGCCGACGCGCGCCGCCGCGAGGCCGAAGCCGAGGGCCGCGGCCACCGCACGAGCGGTCCGGTGAAGCGCGAGCGACTCCGGCGTCGGCTCCATGGGCGGGCGCGAGACGACGGCCGAGACCTCCGCGTCGACCCGCGCGTCCAGCGGCGTGAACGCCCTCAGCCCCTCGCACATCCGCTCCCCCTCCGCCGCCGTCCAGAAACGGAAGTCGACCGTCACCTCCGCCGTCGGGGGGACGACGTTTCGCGCGTTTCCCGCGGAGGCCAGCGTCGGAACGACGGTCGTCCCCGCATCGCGGTCGGCGAGGGCGTCGGCCCGGAGGGCGAAGCGGGCCATCTCCAGGAGCGCCGACGCCCCTTTCTCCGGCTCCAGCCCCGAGTGGGCCGGCACTCCGTGGAAGCGCGCCACGGCCAGGCCGACCCCCTTGCGCGCCACCTTCGCCGCCCCCCCGTCGCCCGACGGCTCCAGGACGAAGACCCGATCCCTCCGCCGCGCCTCCTCGAGGATCTGCCCGCGCGAGGCGCCGCTTCCCTGCTCCTCGTCGGAGGTGAGCAGGAGGGAGACGCCGCGTGCCGGGGTGAACGCCCCCTCACCCGCCGCCGAGAGGACGGCGAGAAGGACCGCGACGCCTCCCTTCATGTCGAAAACACCCGGCCCCGTCGCGAGGTTGCCCCCGGCGTGAAACGGCTGCGTCGCGAGCGTCCCGAGCGGCCACACCGTGTCGAGGTGCCCGAGAAGAAGCGTGCCGCCGTTCCCGGGACCGAGCCGGGCGAGCACGCCGTCACCGCGTCCCTCGAAAGCGATCCTCTCGGCCGGGACCCCGCACGCCGTGAGGCGGGCGCGCACCCATTCGGACAGCGCCGTGACGGCCGCGGCGTCCGCCGACGGGCTCTCCCTCGTCACGAGCGCCTCGAGGTCCCCGAGCATCGAGCCGGCTCTCGCCGAGAAGTGCGCGAGGAGCCCGGCCGTGCCCGGCGCCTCCGTCACGCCGACAGCTCCAGCGTCTCGAGCGTGAAGCGCGCCAGGACGTCCCGCCGTATCTCTACGCCGATGCCGGGACCTTCCGGCACCGGCATCAGGCCGTCCGCCGCCTCGGGCCGCGGCTCGACGATGTCCTCCTCGAAGTAGCGCGAGGACGACGAGGTGTCGCCCGGCTTCGTGAACCCGGGCAGGGTCGCGGCGGCGATGTTGTGCGCTCGCCCGACTCCCGACTCGAGCATGCCGCCGCACCAGAGCGGCACCCCCGCCGCCGAGGCCACGTCGTGGATCCGGAGCGCCTCGCCGTGCCCTCCCACGCGCCCGATCTTCACGTTGAGGACCCGGCACGCCCCGAGCGAGATCGCCGCGGCGGCGTCGGCGGACGAGCGGATCGACTCGTCGAGACAGATGGGGGTCGAGAGCCGCCCGGCGAGCCGCGCGTGGTCCACGAGATCCTCGTGGTGGAGCGGCTGCTCGATGTAGTCGAGGCCGAACGCGTCGAGCGCCAGGAGCGGCTCCGAGGTTTCGAGCGTGTAGGCGGCGTTCGCGTCCGCCGTGAGCGGCAGGTCGGGGAACGCCTCCCGCACGGCCGCCACCCGGTCGACGTCCGCCCCGGGCTCGATCTTCACCTTGATCCTCCGGTAGCCCTGCGCCACGTGCCTTCGCACGTTCTCGACGGTCGCCTCGACCGTCGGCTGAAGGCCGAGGGAGACTCCCACCTCGATCACGGTCCGCGTGCCGCCGAGGTTTCGCGCGAGGGAGACGCCGTCCACTCGCGCAAAGAGATCCCGGAGGGCCGCCTCGAGCGCCCCTTTCGCCATCCGGTTCCCGCGAACGCGGTCGGCGAGGCGGTCGAACGCCGGGGCGTCCGGAAGATCCCTCCCCAGGACGAGCGGAATCAGGAACCTCGAAAGGGCGGACCGGGCCGAGTCCGTCGTCTCCGGGGAGTAGAACGGCCCATCCTCGGCGACGCACTCTCCCCAGCCGGAGATCCCCTCCGAGATCGCCTCCACGAGGAGGAACCGCTTCGCCGCCGTTTCGCCGAACGACGTCCGGAACCGGAACTTCAGGGGCATCTCGACGAGCCGAAGGACGACCTTCTCGATCCTCACGCTTCCTCCCCTTCGGGCAGCCGCCGGGCATCGTAGCGGAACGGGAAGCACCGTCCTCCCCATCTCTCCTATGCAGGGTCTGGCCTACGCCCTGCGGTCGGACCGGCCGAACAGGGTGTAGAGCGTAGACTAGACTCCCCTCTTTTGCCGGCCGATTGACAGGGTTGCCACCCGGAAATAGCATCATGGGTTTTGGAGCCGGGCGGGTCCCCCGCCTCGTCTTCCGCAAGAAAAGCCGCATGCAGAGCCCCCCTTCTTCCCGCGCCGGACGGGCGGTGTTCGCACCCTTCGCCCTGCTGCTCGTCCTCGCCGCCTGCAGCCCGAAATCCCCCGAGGCCCCGAAGGCCCCGGCCGGTCCTCCGGGCAGGCTCGGAACGGCCGTCGTGTCGGGGCGCGTCTCCCTGACCGGAGCGCCCCCGGCCAACGAGACGGTGACGATGACGACCGACCCGTTCTGCGCCGGACACAACCCCGGCGAGACGGAGCTTCCGGCGTATGTCGTCGGAGCGGATGGCGCTCTCGGGAACGTCCTCCTCCGCGTCACCGAGGGCGTCACGGGGGTCTACGCCGCGCCGGCGGAAGCGAAGCAGCTCGACCAGAAGGGGTGCGCCTACTCCCCGCGTGTCCTCGCGCTGATGACCGGCCAGCCGCTCGACATCGTCTCGTCGGACGCCACGCTCCACAACGTCCACGCCGCGGCGAAGGAGAACAAGGCCTTCAACCTCGGCATGCCCGCCCCCGGCACGCGCTACACGCGCACCTTCGAGAAGCCCGAGATCGTCCCCTTCAAGTGCGACGTCCACCCCTGGATGCGCGCCTGGGTCGCCGTCGTCCCCCACCCGTTCTTCGCGGTGACCGGGCCCGACGGCCTCTACGAGATCAGGGGACTCCCCGCCGGGAGGTACACGATCGAGGCGTGGCACGAGAAGCTCCCCGCGCAGACGTTCACCGTCACCGTCGCGGACGGCGAGACTGCGTCCCACGACGTCACCTTCGTGTCCTCTGCCTCCTCCGCCTCCCCTGCCTCCCCTGCCTCCCCACACACATGAGGCCCGAAGGCGTAGGACCGATGAAACCCGGTAAGTTCGTTCGCGTCTCCACGCGCACCGTCGCCGTCTCGGTCTTCCTGCTCCTCGTCGCGGGGGCGCTCGTCACGTCGACCGGCTCCGGCCTCGCCGTTCCCGACTGGCCGCTCTCCTACGGCAAGCTGATGCCGCCGATGGTGGGAGGAATCCTCTACGAGCACGGCCACCGGCTGATCGCCGCCACGGTGGCGACGATGGTCGGACTGCAGATTCTCGTCCTCGGCTTCGGCCGGACGGACAGGATCACGTTCCGCCTGGGCCTCGCCGCCTTCGGCACGATCCTCGGACAGGCGGTCCTCGGGGGGATGACGGTTCTCTTCCTCCTCCCGCCGGCCGTCTCCTCCGCGCACGCGGGGCTCGCGCAGATCGTCTTCGCCCTCACCGCGACGATCGCGCTCCGGACGTCGCGCTTCTGGGGCCGCTTTTCCGAGCAGGCGCCGCGCATCGCCGTCGACCGGGCCCACCTGGCGAGAGCGTCCCGCCTCGCGCTCCTGGCCGCCGGGGCGAGCTACGTGCAGATCCTCCTGGGCGCCATCGTCCGCCACACCGGCGCGGGGCTCGCCATTCCCGACTGGCCCCTTTCCTTCGGCAAGATCGTACCGACCGGGTCCGAGTGGGCCGCGAGCGGCGTCCTGGCCCACTTCGCGCACCGGGCGTTCGCCTGGGTCGTCGTCGCCCTCGTCGTCGCCGCGGCGCTCGCGATCCGCAAGCTCGAGGGAGTCCCCGGCTCCGGACCGCTCTCGACCCTCTGGCTCGTCCTCCTCGCCGTTCAGGTGACGCTCGGCGCGACCTCGGTCTGGACCGCGAAGGCCGTGGCGATCACCTCCGCCCACCTCGCCGTCGGCGGACTCCTCTGGATCACGGGCGTCCTCGCCGCGGTCCTCCTCGCGCGCATCAGGGAACTCTCCACGGCCCCGGCGAAGGCCGTCGTCCCCGCAGGCGACGCGGCTCCGGCGACCGCATGAAGCAACACCTGTCGGACCTCTCCGAGCTGACGAAGCCGCGGATCACGGTCTTCGTCGTCCTCACCGCCTTCCTCGGCTTCGCCGCGGGAACGGCCGGCCCGCTGGCGGGCCTCGACGCGGTCCTCCTCCTGCACACGCTCCTCGGCACCGCCCTCGTCGCCTCCGGTACGAGCGCCTTCAACGAGATCGCCGAGGTCGACCTCGACCGGCGGATGGCGCGCACCGCGACACGCCCCCTCCCGGCCGGGCGCCTCCCGCTCGCCGAGGCGATCGCCTTCGCCCTCTTCCTTTCCGTCCTCGGCGTCGGCGAGCTCTGGCTCTTCGCGAACGGCGTCACGGCGCTCCTGGCGGCCCTCACGCTGACGAGCTACGTCTTCGTCTACACGCCGATGAAGACCCGCTCGCCCCTCTCGACGATCGTCGGCGCGATCCCCGGCGCCCTCCCTCCGCTCGGCGGATACACGGCCGCCGCGGGAGCCATCGGCGCGCCCGGACTCGCGCTCTTCGCGATCCTCTTCCTCTGGCAGATGCCGCACTTCTACGCCATCGGCTGGAGGCACCGTGCCGACTACGGAGCCGCCGGCTTCCGGATCCTCTCGACCGTCGACCCCACGGGACGCAGCTCCGCGCGGCACGCCCTCGCGTTCGGCCTCCTGCTCGTCCCGGTCAGCGTCCTTCCGACGTTCCTCGGGACGGCGGGCCTCGTCTACGCGGCGGGAGCGTTCCTCCTCTCGGCCTGGTTCGCGGGGACGGCGGTCCGCTTCTTCCGCGAGACGACCGACGGGGCCGCGAAATCGATGTTCCTCGCATCCATCGCCTGGCTCCCGGCGATCGTCGTCCTCCTCCTCGCCGACCGCGTCGCGGGCGGATGAGCGCCCCTCCCCTCGTCTCGGTCGAGGGGCTGAGCCGGACGTACGGCGACCGCCTCGCCCTCGACCGCGTCTCCTTCGACGTCGCGCCGGGCGAGCTCTTCGCGCTCCTGGGGCCGAACGGCGGCGGCAAGACGACCCTCTTCAAGCTCCTCGCGACGCTGATCCCCCCGTCGGAAGGGACGTTCCGCGTCGACGGCCTCTCGCCCGACGGCTCCCTGCGCGAGCTGCGCCGGCGCCTCGGCGTCGTCTTCCAGTCGCCGAGCCTGGACCGCAAGCTGACCGTCCTCGAGAACCTCCTCGTCCACGGGGCGATCCTCGGCCTCGGCGGGCGCGCGCTGCGCACGCGCGCAGGCGAGCTCCTCGGGCGGATGGGCGTCGACGACCGCGCGCGCGACCTCGTCGAGACGCTCTCCGGCGGCCTCGCGCGCCGCGTCGAGATCGCCAAGGCGCTCCTCGGCGCCCCGAAGGTCCTCCTCCTCGACGAGCCCTCCACCGGCCTCGACCCTCTCGCCCGCCGGAGCCTGCGGGCGCTCCTCGCCGAGCTCGCGCGCGGCGGGACCACCGTACTGCTCACGACGCACCTCTTCGACGAGGCGGAGGAGGCGGGGCGCATCGGCATCCTCGACCGCGGCCGCCTCGTCGCCCTCGGCGCCCCGCCGACCTGAAGCGCGAGGTCGGGGGCGACGTCCTCGTCCTCGTGACCGGGTCCGAGGAGGAGGCCGCGAGTCTCGCGGCCGACATCGCCGCTTCGCTCGGCTCGAGCTCCGGAGGCCGATCCGGACCTCGTCCCGCAGACCGGTCGCGTCGGCGCCGTCGGCGCGACGGTGCGCGTCGAACGCCCCGACGCAACCGCCCTCGTCCCCTTCCTCGCGGCCTCGTTCCCGGGGCGCTTCCGCTCGCTCACGCTCGGCGCCCCGTCCCTCGAGGACGTCTTCGTCGACCGGACCGGCCACCCCTTCGAGGAGACCGGGGCCGTCGACGGGAGCGCCGCGTGAGGGCCGCCCGGGCGCTCGCCTGGCGCGAGGTCGTCCGCTTCCTGAGGCAGCCGAGCCGCATCGTCGGGGCCCTCGCGCCGCCGCTCCTGGCCTGGCTCCTCCTCGGCGCCGGCTTCGGGTCCTCCTTCCGCGTCCCGGGCGGGGGCGGCGCGAGCTACATCACGTATTTCTTCCCCGGCACCGTCGTCCTCGTCGTCCTCTTCGCGGCGATCTTCTCGACGATCTCCGTCATCGAGGACCGGCGCGAGGGGTTCCTCCAGGCCGTCGTCGTCTCGCCCGTCTCCCCGTTCGCCGTCGCGGCCGGGAAGATCGCCGGCGGCACCTTCCTCGCCCTCGCGCAGGGAGGCGTGCTCCTCCTCCTCGCGCCCGTCCTCGGCACCGCGCCGTCGGTGGCGGCGCTCGCCCCGGCCCTCGTCGTCCTCGCGTTCGTGGCGCTCGCCCTCACGGGCCTCGGCCTCTCCATCGCGTGGATGCTCGAGTCGACGCAGGGCTTCCACGCGATCATGAATCTCTTCCTGATCCCGATGTGGTTCCTCTCGGGCTCGTTCTTCCCCGCCGAGGGGGCTCCCGCGTGGCTCCGCGCCGCGATGGCCGTCAACCCGCTCACCTACGGCGTCGCCTCCCTCCGCCGCGCGCTCGACCCCTCGGCGTCCGGCCTCCCGTCGTCCGGCCTCGCCCTCGCCGTGACGTTCGCCTTCGCCCTCGGCGCCGTCCTCGTCGCCGCCGCCGTCATCAGCCGGTATCCTGCCGGCCCCGACCGCGCCGCGCTCCGCTCCCGGAGGAAGAAGCCTTGACGTCCGAAGCCCCCTCCCCGCGCGTCTCCCCCGCCCTCGCCACCACCCTCGTGGTCCTCCTCCTCGCCGTCGTCGCGGCGGTCGCCTGGCTGCTGATGCGCCGGCCCTCGGACGGCACGGACCTTCCCCGCCTCGGCGCGGCACCCGCCTTCGACCTCGTCTCCGAGCAGGGGAAGACCTTCTCGCACGCCGACCTCGCCGGGAAGGTCTGGATCGCCGACTTCATCTTCACGCGCTGCGGCGGGAGCTGCCCGATCCTCTCCGCGCGCATGGCTGCGCTCGCGGAACGGATGGCCGGCGTGCCCGGCGTCCGATTCGTCTCCTTCGACGTCGACCCCGAATACGACACGCCAGACGTCCTCGCCGAGTACGGACGTAAGCTCGGCGCCGACCCGGCGCGCTGGACCTTCCTGCACGGCGAGAGGCCGGTGATCCGAGCCCTCATCAAGGACGGTTTCAAGCTCGCCATCGAGGACGGTGTCGCCGACAGCGTCGAACCGATCCTCCACTCGACCCGCTTCGTCCTCGTCGACGGCGAGGGGACGATCCGCGGCTACTACGACGGCATGGAGCAGCCCCCGGTCGACGAGCTCGAGAAGGACGCCCGTGCCCTCGCGGCAGCCCTGAAAGAGCCCCGGTGAGCATCGCCGACCTTCCGACCGTCAACGCCCTCCTGAACGGCACGGCCGCGACTCTCCTCGTCACGGGCTTCTTCCTGATCCGCTCCGGGAAGCGCGAGGCCCACCGGCGCGTGATGACCTCGGCCTTCGCCTGCTCGATCCTCTTCCTCGTCTCCTACCTCGTCTACCACGCCGAGGTCGGGAGCGTCCGCTTCCAGGGAACGGGCACCGTCCGGACCGTCTACCTGTCGATCCTCCTGACGCACACCGTCCTCGCCGCCGCCGTCCCGTTCCTGGCCGTCGCCACGATCGTCCTCGCGCGCAGGGAGCGGTTCGACAGCCACCGCCGGCTCGCACGGGTCACCCTGCCCGTCTGGCTCTACGTCTCGGTCACGGGCGTCGTCATCTACCTGATGCTCTACCGCATGCCCTTCTGACCGGCGCCCGCCGCCTCGCGGACGATCCGCGTCACCGTCTCGACCCCCTCGGCGAACCAGTCGGCGCGCATCCTCTCGTTCACACCGTGGATTCCCGCCGCGTCGTAGTAGTTCACGCGAAACGGGAGCGCCCCGTACGCCCGGATCCCGCGGGAGCGGAAGACCCGGTTCTCCGAGAGTCCCGGGCCGAGAACGGGAGCGATGACGGCGCCCGGAAAGCGGCTCTGCAGCACCCTCCGCAGCACCGTGTAGAGCCCCTGCTCGGGCGACGCGGCCTCGCCCTTCGCCGAAAGGAGCGTCGTCACGCTGACGCGCGGGTCGTCGATCGCCCTGACCGCGTCGGCCAGGAACGCCTCCGGGCTCGTCGACGGCAGGAGGCGCACGTCCACCTCGGCCCAGGCGACCCTCGGATGGGCGTTCACCGCCTCGCTGTCCGTGCCGAGTCGCGTCACCGACACGGTGTCCGAGAAGAGGAGCTTCTGCCATGGTGTGACCTGCCGAAGGACTCCCTCGGGATCCCGCGCCACGTCCGCGGCGATCCGGCGAAGCGACGCGGCCTGGCCGGGCGGGCGTACGCGGGCGAGCGCGACGAGCTGCCTCTCGAGGACCGGCTCGAGGCGCACCGGCCGGGGCATCGCTGCGAGGCGCGCGGCCGCCCGCGCCACGCGCACGGCCGGTCCCGACTCGTCCGCCGAGGCCGCGTGCCCGCCGGCTCCGCCCGCCTCGAGCCGCAGCCAGAGCGCCCCCTTCTGCTGGACCTCGATGCCGAACCAGCGTGCCCTGTCGACGATCGTCTCGACGTCCCCCCCTTCGCCGAGGACCTCCCCGACGCCGGCGACCCAGCCGGGCCTCTTCTCGAACACCGCGGCGACGCCGAGCCGGCCACCCCGCTCCTCGTCCGCCGTCGCGAGGAAGACGACGTCCCGCGAGAGGGACCTCCCCGAGCGCTTCAGCGCGAGGAACGCCTCGAGCTGGGCGATGCCGAGCCCCTTCGTGTCGAGGACGCCGCGGCCGTAGAGGAGGTTGTCGTTGAACAGGTCCGCCGCGAACGGCGGACGCTTCCAGCCGGCGGGGCTCGCCGGCACGACGTCGATGTGGTGGTGCAGGAGAAGCGCCTGCTCGCGGCCCGTCCCGCGCAGCCGGGCGTACAGGTTCGCCCGCCCCGGCTCGGGCTCGAAGATCTCCGCCTCGACCCCCTCCTTCGCGAGGAGCTGCTTCAGGTAGAGCGCTCCGCGGATCTCGTTCCCGGGCGGGTTCGACGTGTCGAGGCGAAGGTACGCGCGCAGCCTCTCGACGGCGGCGGGCTGCGCCCCCGCCCCGGCCGCTCCGCCGGCGCCGAGAAGGGCGAGGGAGGCGGCGAGGAGGAGCGACGCGCGCGTTCGACACATGCCCCGAGCTTATGCGATGGCAAGATCCGCCCGTGCCGACCTGGGCCGACCTCCTCGCCGAAGGGCGTTCCCTTCTCTCCTTCCCCTCCTGCGCGCCCTACGAGGCCGAGGAGCTTCTCGCCTTCGCGGCGGGACGGCCCCGGGCCTGGTTCCACGCCCGGCGGCGTGAGGAGGCGGACTCGGACGACGCCGCGCGGTTCCTCGCGCTCGTCGGGCGCCGGGCCGCCGGCGAGCCGCTCCAGTACCTCCTCGGCGAGTGGGAGTTCCTGGGGCGTACGTTCCGCGTCGACCCGCGCGCCCTCATCCCCCGCGGCGAAACCGAGGCCATCGTGGAGATGGCCCGCGCCGCCGCGCCCGCGGCAAGCGCGATCCTCGACGCCGGCACCGGGAGCGGCATCCTCGCCGTCTCCCTCGCCGTCGAGAGACCCGGGGCGCGCATCGTCGCCGTCGACCGCTCCGAGGCCGCGCTCGCCCTCGCGCAGACGAACGCCCGCCTCCACGGCGTTTCGGGACGCGTCTCCTTCGTCGCATCCGACTGGCTCTCGGGTCTGGCGCCGCGCCCCTTCTTCGACCTCGCCGTCGCAAACCCCCCTACGTCCCGCGCCTCGACGCGCCGCACATCGACAGGACCGTCTCCGACCACGAGCCGCATCTCGCCCTCTTCGGCGGCGACGACGGCCTCGACGCCGTCCGCGTCCTCCTCCGGGAGCTCCCCGAAAGGCTCCAACCCGGAGCGCCGTTCCTCTTCGAGATCGGCTACGGGCAGGCCAGCGAGGTGAGCGGCCTCGTCGAGGCGTCGCCCCTCTTCTCGCTCGAGGACGTCCGCCTCGACCCGGCCGGAATCCCGCGTACCGTCGTCGCCCGGCGGCGATAGCAGGGCGCCGGCCGACCCCGGTCCCCCGCCGACCCCGTACTAAACTCCGCCCGCTTTGGACGCCTTCCTCGTCTCCGGCCCCTGCCGCATCTCCGGCGAGCTCGCCGTCTCCGGCGCCAAGAACGCCGCGCTGCCCGACGTCGCCGCCGCCCTTCTCTCCGAACGCCCCGTCTCCCTCGACCGCCTCCCCGCCGTCGCCGACATCCGGACGATGAAGAAGCTCCTCTCCGGCATGGGCGTCACCGTGTCGGGCGAGGCGCCGGGGACCGTCACGCTCGACGCCTCCCGCATCGTCTCCACCGAGGCGCCCTACGACCTCGTCCGGACGATGCGCGCCTCCATCCTCGTCCTCGGCCCGCTCCTCGCCCGCTTCGGCGAGGCGCGCGTCTCGCTCCCGGGCGGCTGCGCCATCGGCGTCCGCCCCGTCGACCTCCACATCATGGCGTTCGAGGCGATGGGCGCGCGCATCGCCGTCGAGAAGGGGTACATCCACGCGCACGTCTCCCGCGTCGGTCCCGGGCGCGGGCGGCTCACCGGCGCCACGGTCCGCTTCCCGCAGGTCACCGTCACCGGCACCGAGAACGTGATGCTCGCGGCGACCCTCGCCCGCGGCGTCACGACGATCGAGAACGCCGCCCGCGAGCCCGAGGTCGTCGACCTCGCGGCGCTCCTCGTCTCGATGGGGGCGCGCGTCTCGGGTGCCGGCACGGCGACGATCGTCGTCGAAGGGATCGAGGCCCTCCCCGGCTCTCCGGTCCCGCACGCCGTCCTTGCCGACCGGATCGAGGCGGGGACCTACGCCACCGCCGCCGCGATCACCGGCGGCGACGTCACGCTCCGCGGCGCGCGCGAGGAAGACCTTCCCGCCTTCGTCGCGGCCCTCCGCGCCGCCGGCGTCGACGTCTCCGCCGACGAATCGGGGCTTCGCGTGTCGCGCAGCGGCCCGCTCCGCCCGGTCGACGTCGAGACCGCCCCGCACCCCGGCTACCCGACCGACCTGCAGGCCCAGTGGATGGCTCTGATGACGCAGGCCGAGGGCACCTCGCGCGTCGTCGAGACGATCTTCGAGAACCGCTTCCTCCACGCCGCCGAGCTCGTCCGGCTCGGCGCGAACGTCCGCGTCGAGGGGCACACCGCCTTCGTCACGGGCCCGACACGCCTCGAGGGGGCCACCGTCACCGCGTCCGACCTGCGCGCCTCGGCGGCGCTCGTCCTGGCCGCGCTCGTCGCCGAGGGAGAGACCCTCGTGAGGCGCATCTACCACCTCGACCGGGGCTATGCGGCGATGGAGGAAAAGCTCTCCTCGCTCGGCGCCCGCGTCGCGCGCGTCCCGGGGTGAGCGGCATGCGGCGCGGGGCTTCGTGCGCGGCGCTCGCTGTGGCCGCGCTCCTCGCGCCCGCGCCGGCGGCCGCGCAGACGTCCGCGTCCGTTTCCCGCCTCGCCGCTTCCGCACCGGCGCCCGCGCCGGCCCCCGCGCCGCTCGTCACGCCCGAGGCGCTTCGGACCCTCGAGCGCGACGCCGCCGAGGCGGCCCGCGCCGAAGACTGGCCGGACGTCCTCGCCCACCTCGGGCAGCTCTACCGCCTCGCCCCCGCGCGCTACGCCGACGGCCGCTTCGACTTCCTCGCGGCGCGCGCCCTCGCCGGGCTCGGCCGTCTCGACGAGGCCATCGTGCGGTTCGAACGCTACGTCGCGACGGGAGACATCTTCGACGTCCCGGCGCGGCTGGCCGCGGCCCGATTCCGCTTCCAGAAGGGAGACGGCCTCGGCGCCCTCGAGCTCCTCTACCCGCTCCTCCAGCGGAAGGAGGGGGCCGTGGCCCGCCGCGCCCTGCGGACCGCCCTCGACGCCCTCGAGACCCGGTTCGACCCGGTCGCCCTTTCGCGACTCTTGGCCGCGCAGCCGCAGACGCCAACCCGCGAGCGGCGCCGCCTCCAGGCGCTCCGGGCCGAAGGGCTCGAGCGCGAAGGGGCCGCCGCGGAGGCCACGGCGCTGCGCCTCTCCCTCCTCGCCGAAGGGCGGCGCGACGACGCCGCGGCGACGCTCCTCGCCCGGGAGCTCAAGGGAAGGGAGCCGAAGGACCTACCCGACGCCGTCCTTCGCCTCCTCGTCGACACGGCGCGCTCCCAGCGCGACCTCGAGCTCGCCGAGCGGCTCGCCGCCGAGCGCGAGCGGCGCGCCCTCGCCGGTCGCGACGCCGTCGAGACCGCGACCGCCCGGTTCGAGCTCGCCCGCCTGCGCGGTTCCCGAGGACGCTTCGCCGAGGCCGAGAAGGGTTTCGAGGCGCTCCTCGCCGCGATGCCGAAGACGTACCGCGCCCCGCGCGACAAGAAGGACGACGGCTACGGCACGGCCTCCTTCGCCGGCCGCGTCCGCTTCAACCTCGGTGCGATGAAGGAGAAGCTCGGCGACCTCGACGGCGCCGTGGCCGAGTTCCGCCGCGTCGAGGACGGCAAGGCCGGGCCCGCCGGCCTCGCCGTCCTCCAACGGGCGCGCCTCGAGATCCGCCGCGGCCAGCTCGATCGCGCCGAGCAGCTCCTCCTCCTTCCGAAGATCGCGGCGGAGGCCGGTCGCATCGAGGCGCTCCTCCTCCTCGTGGAACGGCGCGCGCAGGCGGGCGACGGTGCAGGGGCCGCCCGGGCGCTGGCGCCGGTCGAGGCGCTCGCGAAGTCCCACCGCCTCCCGGAGCCCTGGGCTTCGGAGATCGCCTTCTGGCGGGGCCTCGTCGCGCACGCGCGGCGGCTCCCGGAGGCCGCGCTCGCCAGCTGGGCGTCGGTCCTCGCCTCGGTCCCCGGCTCCTTCGCCGCCGAGCAGGCCGCCGCGCGCATCGCCACCCTCCCCGCCGCCGTTCGAGCAAAGTTCGTAAGTGCGTCGCGCACCGAGGGCGAGAAGCTCCTCTCGTCGGGGAATTCCCGCGCGGCCCGCGTGCGCCTCCTGCCCGCGGCCATGCTCGGCGACGCCGCCGCGCTCGCCTCCCTGAGGGTCGCCTACTCGCGCCTTCCCGGCTACGCGGAGATCCTCCTCGCCCCCGAGCTCCCCGACGAGACGCTCCCCGACCTCTGCGGCGACGCCGCCGCCTGCCGGCTCCTCCAGCTCGGCCTCTCGCAGGACGCCGAGCCGATCGTGAGGGACGCGCGCCGGCTCGACACCCTCCTCGGCTGCCTCGTCGCCGCGCGCCTCGCCGAGGACGCCGATGCGGGCCCGGCGGCGCTCGAGGCTGCCGACGCCCTCGCCCGAAAGGTCCCTCGCGATTTCCTCCTCGACCTCGCCCCGCGCACCGTCCGCCGCGGCCTCGCCCCCCGCCCCTTCGACCGGCTCGTCGCGCAGGCGGCGGCGGAGCTGGGCGTCCCGAGGGACCTCCTCTACGCCGTCATGCGCCAGGAGAGCCGGTTCGACCGCGAGGCGGCCTCGCCAGCGGCCGCGCGCGGCCTCATGCAGCTCACGCTCCCGGCCGCGGGCGAAGCGGCGCGCGAGCTGAACGAGGAGCCACCCGCCTACGCCGAGCTCTACGACCCGGCGCGCTCGATCCGCCTCGGGGCGCAGACGCTCCGCTCGCTCCTCGACCGCTTCGGCGACGATGCCGCGCTCGCCGCCTCGGGCTACAACGCCGGCGCCGGCCAGACCGTCCTCTGGAGCGGCGGGAGCGACCGGCCGGCCGAGGCACTCCTGGCGGCGATCAGCTACACCGAGACACGCACCTACGTGCGGCGCGTCCTGGCCAACCGTCGGGCTTACCGGCTCGCGCTTCCCGCCGAGGAGTCGATCGGCGGACGGCGGTAGACGAGGACTCGCGTCTTCGCACGGAGCCCCTCCGTCCACTTCCCCACCTCCTCGTTGAGGAGACGTTCGCGCAGGAGCTCGCGGACCTGGTCCTGGACCTCGGCGAACGGAGGGAGCGTCTCGACGCCGCGCGCGGCGGCCTCCGTACGGAAGGGCCCGTCGTAGAAGGCCCGCATCCCCTCGTCCGTCACCTTCACCGTCGGCAGGAGCCTCTCGCGGGCGTAGCTCTCGAGGGCGATGCCGCGCCGGATCCAGCCGCGCACTTCGTCGCGGCTCGTCCGGGCCCGCTCCAGCACGCGGTCGAACGGCTCGCCCGACCCCGCCTCGTAGCGCGCGGCCAGCTCGTCGAGCTTCGCGTTCACCTCGGCCGGGTCGGGCTCGAGGCCCGTCAGAAGGCGCAGCTCCTTCTCGCGCAGCAGCTCGACGACCCTCATGTCGAGAAGCCGGTCGCGATAGGCGAGTTCGGCCTCCGCTTCCCGTCGCGGCAGGAAGCCGACCGCCGCCAGGCGCGAGATCTCACCCTCCAGGACGACCTCCGTGCCGACGACCGCGGCGATCCGGTCGAGCGTCACCGCCGGTCCGGTCGTCGGCGGCGGCGGATCCTCTGCGGCGGCGGCCCCGCCCGACACGAGAGCGAGGAAAAGGGCGGCGGCGAGGATCCCCATCGACGCGATCGTACGACGCCCGACCGGCACGCGGCGGCGTTGCCGGCGCCGCCGGGCCCGCTGGTAGCATCCGGGAGTGACCTCCTCCGCTGGCGCCCCCGGGCGCCTCCTCGTCGTCGCCACACCCATCGGCAACCTCGAAGACCTCTCCCCGCGGGCCCTCGCGGCCCTTCGCGACGCGAGCCTCGTCCTCTGCGAGGACACCCGCCGCACCGGCAACCTCTTCGCGAGGTACGGCGTCACGACCCAGCGAGTCTCCTGCCACGAGCACAACGAGTTCCGCCGGATCCCCGAGATGCTCGAACGGCTCGCCGCGGGCGAAACGCTCGCGCTCGTCTCCGACGCCGGCACGCCCGGCGTCTCCGACCCGGGCCGCCTCCTCGCGGCGGCCGTCGCCGCGGCCGGCTTCCGCGTCGAGCCGATCGCCGGCCCCTCGGCCGTCGCCGCCATCCTTTCCATCTCCGGCTTCCCGGCCATCCCGTTCTCGTTCCTCGGATTCCCGCCGTCCCGCCACGGCGAGCGCTCCCGCTGGTACGCCCGCTTCGCCCCGCGCGACGAGACCCGCATCCTCTTCGAGTCCCCCTTTCGCATCGTCGCCTCGCTCGAGGAGATGGCGCGGGCCTGGGGCGACCCGCAGGTCTGCCTCGGACGCGAGCTGACGAAGCTCCACGAGGAGGTCCTGCGCGGCCCCGCCACCGTGGTCGCCGCCCTCCTCGCGAAACGCCCCGGCATCAAGGGCGAGATCGCCGTCGCCGCCGCGCCCTCGGCCGGGGCGGTGCCCTCCGGCCCGACGTCGCTCCCGGAGGGCGGGCCGGACGAAGGGCCCGTCGAGCCCGTCGACGACGACTCCGTCAACGGCGAATGAGCGACCCGGCCGTCCGCGTCCGCGACCTCGTCAAGACGTTCGAGGTGTCCCGCAAGTCCCCCGGGCTCGCCGGGGCGCTCAAAGGGCTCTTCCGCTCGGAGACCACGACGCTCACCGCCGTCGACCACGTCTCCTTCGACCTCGACCGGGGCGAGATGGTCGGCTACATCGGCCCCAACGGCGCCGGCAAGTCGACGACGATCAAGATGCTCACCGGCATCCTGACGCCGACCTCCGGCGACGTCACCGCCCTCGGCTTCGTCCCGTGGCGCGACCGCCGCGCCTACACGAAGTCGATCGGCGTCGTCTTCGGCCAGCGGACCCAGCTCTGGTGGGACATCGCCGTCGTCGAGAGCTTCCGGCTCCTTCGCGAGATCTACGGCGTCTCCGAAGCCGACTACGCCCGCCGGATGAAAGTCTTCGACGACCTCCTCGACGTCGGCCGGCTCCTTCCGCAGCCCGTGAGGAAGCTCTCCCTCGGCGAACGGATGCGCTGCGACCTCGCCGCCTCGCTCCTCCACGAGCCGACGCTCCTCTTCCTCGACGAGCCGACCATCGGCCTCGACGTCGTCGCCAAGGCGAACGTCCGATCGTTCCTCAAGGAAGCCAACAAGCTCCTCTCGACGACCGTCATCCTCACGACGCACGACCTCGACGACATCGAGGAGCTCTGCGAGCGCGTCGTCCTCATCGACCGCGGCCAGGTCCTCTGGGACGGGAGCCTGCGCGGCCTGCGCGACCGGCACCTCCCCGAGGCGCGCATCCGCTTCGACCTGAACCCGATCCCCGCCGGCGACCCGGCCGAGCTCGCCGTCGGCCCGTGGCGCGCCGCGCGTCTCGCCCAGGGCCGGTACCAGATCGTCGTCGACAAGCGCGAGGTCTCCACCGCCGACGTCCTCCGGGAGGTCGTCCGCGACCTCCCCGTCCTCGACCTCGCCGTCGGCGAGCCCGACATCGAGGAGGTCGTCGCCCGCATCTACCGCGAGAACGCCGCGCTCCGAAAGCCCGATGACGAGGCCCTCCCCGAGGGGGGCGCCCCCGGCGTCGTCGCCCACCGCGGCGTCCGCCGGGGCTGACGCGGCGGCCCGAGCACCGAGATGACGGCCCTCGCCCTCGCGCGCCCCTACCTCGCCTTCGCGCGCACCTCGTTCCTGAACCTCCTCGCCTACCGCGCGCGCTACTTCGTCGGCATCCTCACCTACTTCTTCAACGCCACCGTCTGGTACTACATCTGGCGCGCCCTCTTCCACGAGAAGGGCGACGGGGCCACGCTCGGCGGCTTCACCTTTCCGCAGATGCTCACCTACGTCACGACGGGGTGGGCGCTGCGCAGCTTCTACTTCAACGAGGTCGACCGCGAGATCGCGAGCCAGGTCCGCGAGGGGCGTCTCGCCATGACGCTCATCAAGCCGGTCGACGTCCAGGCGATGACGCTCTCCCAGGCGCTCGGCGAGAGCGCCTTCCGCCTCGTCCTCTTCACGCTCCCCATCGGCGTCCTCCTCGGCCTCGTCTACCCGATCCTGCCGCCGGCGAGCCCTTCGGCCTTCGCCCTCTACCTCCTCTCCGGGCTCCTCTCGGCCCTGCTCGTCGGCGCCATCAACTTCTGCGTCGGCCTCGTCGCCATCCGCACCACGTCGATCCTCGGCGTCCTGCGCGCCAAGTACCTCGTCCTCGAGCTCCTGTCGGGCCTCCTCGTTCCGGTGGCGTTCTTCCCCGAGCCCGCGAGAAAAGTCCTCGTCTGGCTCCCCTTCATGCACATGAACGACACGCCCGGCCGCATCTGGCTCGGCCTCGCCACCGGCGCCGACGCGGCGCGCGCGCTCGCCCTCCAGGCCGGGTGGACCGTCGCGCTCCTCCTCCTCGGCCGCGTCCTCTGGAACGCCACGGCGCGGCGCATCGAGGTCCAGGGGGGCTGAGGGTGGAGAGCCTCCGCTTCCACGCGCGACTCTTCGCGCTCTACTTCGCGCAGTACGTGAAGGCTCGGCTCGCCTACCGGGCCGACTTCGCGACGGCGGTCCTCGCCTCGTTCCTCGGGACGGCCGCGTCGTTCTCGGTCGTCCTCCTGCTCTTCTCGCGCTTCCCGCACCTGGCCGGCTGGAGCTTCCCCGAGATCGTCTTCCTGTACGGCTTCTCGCTCCTGCCGTACGGCCTCTTCTCGGTCCTCTCGGCCAACCTCTACGAGTTCGCCGACCGGTACCTCGTCGAGGGGCGGTTCGACCGGATCCTGCTGCGCCCCGTCTCGCCCCTCTTCCAGATCTTCTTCGAGAGCTTCCGCCTCGAATCGCTCCAGGAGGTCGTCACGGGCGGGGCGGCCGTCGCGTGGGCCGTCTCACGGCTCCCCGACCTCTCGCCGCTGGGCCTGGCGCTGCTTCCGCTCTGGGCCGTCTTCGGAGCCGTCATCTACCTTTCGGTCTTCGGCATCCTCACCGCCTCCAGCTTCTGGATCGAGGACCGCGTCGGCCTCGCGCCGCCGGTCTTCAACCTCATGGCCTTCGGCCGCTACCCCATCACCATCTACGACCTGAAGGTGAAGGTCCTCCTCTCCACCGTCATCCCCTTCGCCTTCGCCTCGTTCTACCCGACGACCCTCGCCCTGAAGCGCGCCGACTTCACCCCGTACTTCTGGGCCGTCCCCGCCGTCGCCCTGCTCTTCGCCCTCCTCAACCGCGCCCTCTGGCGCCGGGGCATCGCGAGGTACGGCTCCACCGGCAGCTGAACCCATGAACCCCATCCCCCCCCCCCCCCCCACCCTCCCCCCCCCCGCGGGCTCAGATGAAGACGGGGCGAGGGGGAGGGGAGAATGGCAAAGGGCGCCGTCGGCTTTCGCCGAGGCGCCCTTCGGTCAGGACTCGAGGAAGCGGCCTACGCCGTTCTCTTGCCGTATTCCTTGTCGAGGTAGAGGACCGAGCCGGGACGGTCGGCGACCATCCGGATCTTGTCGACGATCTCGGTGACGCGCGCTTCCTCCTCGACCTGCTCCGTCACGAACCACTGCAGGAAGACCTGCGTCGCGGTGTCGCCCTCGGCGGCGGCGAGGTGGTAGAGCTTGTGAATGCGGGCGGTGACGTCCTTCTCGTGCGCGAGCGTCTTCTCGAACGTCTCGAGCGCCGTCCCGAAGCTGGTCGCGGGCGCCTTGGCGTCCTTCCAGGCGATCGACGCGCCGCGCGCGAGCATGTAGTCGACGAACTTCGTCGCGTGCGCCATCTCCTCCTGGAACTGGACGCGCATCCACCGCGCGAAGCCCTTGTAGGCCTTCGATTCGAAGTCGGCAGACATGGCGAGGTAGAGGTACGCGGCGCCGATTTCGGCCGACACGTGCTCGTCGAGGGCAGCCTTCAGCTTTTCAGGAATCATGTGTCACTCCTTCAGCTCGCCGAGCGGTCTTCGAGCGAGAGGCTCTCGTCGGTGGCGAGCATCGCGACCAGCGACGGCCACGACACGTCGGGCTGTTCGACGAAGGCGTTCAGGAAGATCGCCACGTCTCGCCCGCCGTGCGCCGACACCTGGTCGGCCACCGCCTTCTTCAGGAGGAGCTCCGGCGGCTCGGCCACCGGGCCGTCTGCCGTGAGGCTCGGACCGTCGTGCGGGAGGTCCAGCGCCACGAGGAAGGCCTCGATCATCTCGGCCTTCGAGCCGACCAGGCCGGCCGAGATGACGAACAGGGAGAGGTCCTCCGCTCGCTTGTCGCGGAGCGTCTTCCGGACGTAGCCCTTGCGGACGTCCTCCGGGAAGCGCTCGAAACGGTTGAGGGGGACGCGCTGGAGCGACAGGACGCTCCCGGCGATCTTGTCGGGGATCTCGTCGTCCTCGCAGGCGACCAGGACGATGGCGTCGATTTCGGAGTTCGAAAGGCGGCGGAAAATCTCGTACGGCTTCATCGTTGCAGGGAGGGAGGATAGCGCGTTCGCATCCTTCCTGACCGCCCGAGCGGAAATGAGTGAGAATGGGCGGCTTGTTAGTCCTCCACGGAAACCCCCTTCCCCCGACAGGCCCGCTCCCCGGAGCCGGGTTCTTTCTGTGGGGAGAAGGGGCTCACGTCGGTGCACGGCAGAAGCCCGAGCACCCGCGTCACCTCGATCCGGCGGCCCTCGAGAGCGCCCTGAAGGCGGCTGGCCTCGCCGTCGCGGCGACCGGGCACGTCCGCCCCGGGCGCCTCGTCCTGACGCTCCCCACCCTCCGGTCGCGCCCCGTCCCCTCCCATCCGGCTCTCCGCGAGGACGAGGACTACGCCAGCGGCGAGGTCGTCCTGAAGGCGTTCGAGGTCGAGGGGCTCGTCCTTCCCGCCGGGCGCGCCTTCGACGCCCTCACCGCCATGGGCGAGGCTCCCGAGCGCCCCGGCCTCCTCCTCGGCGACGACGTCGACTACTGGGTCGCCGTCGCCGCGTGGGTCCTCGACCTGCTCCAGCGGCGCCGGATCGTCCCGGCCTTCGAGGACGGGCACGCCCGCTGGCGCCCGGTCTTCAACGACCCTCACGAGAAAGACCGTGCCGACCTCTTCGCCCAGGCGATGCCCCCCTCGAGCCGCGCCATCGGCTGGCCGGGCGCCTCGGCGGCGGGCCTCTACCCCACCTCGGCCTTCCTCCTGCGGGGCGTCGTCGACGACCTGGCCGACGCCGCCGCGCGCGAGCTCCTCCTGGAGGGGGTCCCCGACGCCCGGCGCCGTGCCGGCTCCGGCCCCGAGTGGCTCGCCCTCTCCCTTCTCGCCGCCCGGCGCGACGGCCGGGAGGAGGAGATGGTCGCCGAGGCCATCCCCACCGAGGTCGCCGAACGCTTCAGCGCCTGGAGCCTCCCCCTCCTCGAAGCCCTTCCCGAGGGGGACCTGCGCCTCGGGCTGAGGCTCCTGCCGCCCGACCCCGCGTCCGAAGAGACCCCGTCGTGGAGGCTCGGCTACCACCTCGAAGCCGCGGACGACCCGAGCCTCAAGCTCTACGCCGAGGAGATCTGGCACGAGACCTCTTCCAGCCTGCGGCGCCTCGGACGGCGCTTCAGCAACCCTCAGGAGACCCTCCTGGCGCGCCTGGGCGGCATCGCCTCGCTCAGCGAGCCGATCCGGCGGAGCCTCGAGGAGCGTCAGCCCGAAGGCGCCGCCCTCTCGCTCGAGGAAGCCTGGCGTTTCCTCGCAACCGACGCGCCCCTCCTGAAGGAGGCCGGCGTCCAGCTCCTCCTCCCGGCCGAGGGACGCACCACGAAGCCGTCGCTCCGCCTCAACGCCGCCGAGAGCCGCTGGAAGAGCGGGGTCGCCGTCACCCGGTTCGGCCTCGGCACGCTCGTCGACTTCGACTGGCGCGTCGCCGTCGGAGACCAGCTGCTCTCCCCCGAGGAATTCGAGCAGCTCGCCACCCGGAAGGTCCCGCTCGTCGAAGTGCGGGGCGAGTGGGTCCTTCTCGACCCGCAGGGCGTCGCCCGCACCCTCGCCCTCTTCGAGAAGAAGCCCTCGGGCCGGGCGACCCTCGCCGACTTCCTCCGCATGGCCAGCGGCCTCGACGAGGAAGACGGCGAGGCCCTCGGAGTCGACAGCATCACCGCCGACGGCTGGCTCGCCGAGCTCCTCCAGGCGGAGGCCGCGCAGGACACGCCCTTCGTGGCGCCGGCGGCGCTGAAAGGCCGCCTCCGCCCCTACCAGGAGAAGGGCGTCACCTGGCTCCGCTTCCTCCTGTCGCGAGGGCTCGGCACCTGCCTCGCCGACGACATGGGTCTCGGCAAGACGATCCAGCTCCTGGCCACCCTCCTGACGGCGCGCGAGGCGGGCGAGGCGATCCGCCCCTCGCTCCTGGTCTGCCCGACCTCCGTCGTCGAGAACTGGATCCAGGAAGCCGCGCGCTTCGCGCCGAGCCTCACCGTCGCCGTCCACCACGGCCCCGAGCGGGCCGCGGGAGAAGACTTCCAGCAGCTCCTGAAAGACACCGACCTCATCGTCACCACCTATTCCCTCGCCCACCGCGACCGGGCGATCCTCACCGAGGTCTCCTGGGAGTACCTCGCCCTCGACGAGGCGCAGAACATCAAGAACCCCGGCACCGCCCAGTCGCGTGCCGTGCGCTCCCTCCGCTCCACGCGCCGCGCGGCCCTCACCGGCACGCCGCTGGAGAACCGCCTCTCCGAGCTGAAGGCCATCCTCGACTTCCTCAACCCCGGCCTCCTCGGCTCCGACGAGGCGTTCCGGCGCGCCTTCTCCATCCCCATCGAGCGGCACCACGACCCCGTCGCCCGCGAGCGCCTCCGGCGCCTCACCGCTCCCTTCCTCCTCCGCCGGACGAAGACCGACCCGGCCATCGCGCCCGACCTCCCCGACAAGATCGAGACCAAGGAGTGGGTCGGCCTCTCGCGCGAGCAGGCCACGCTCTACCGCGCCACGACGAAGGCCCTCCTCGAGGGAATCGGCAAGGCGCAGGGGCAGAGCCGCCGCGCCAAGGTCCTGCTGCTCCTGCTGCGGCTCAAGCAGATCTGCAACCACCCCGCCCTCTTCCTCGGCGACGGCAGCCGCCTCGACGGGCGCTCCTCCAAGCTCACGCGTCTCCTGGCCATGCTCGAGGAGACCGAGGCCGAGAGCCGCCCCGCGCTCCTCTTCACGCAGTTCAGCGAGATGGGCCACCTCCTCGTCCGCGCCCTGCGCGACAAGTTCGACAAGGAGGTCCTCTTCCTCCACGGAGGCGTGCCGCGCCTCGCGCGCGTCGAGATGGTCCGCCGCTTCCAGGAAGACGAAGACCCGCCCCTCTTCTTCGTCCTGTCGCTCAAGGCGGGCGGAGCCGGCCTCAACCTCACCCGCGCCTCGCACGTCTTCCACGTCGACCGCTGGTGGAACCCCGCGGTCGAGGACCAGGCCACCGACCGCGCCTTCCGCATCGGCCAGACGCGGCACGTGCAGGTGCACAAGTTCGTCTGCCGGGGGACGCTCGAAGAACGGATCGACGGAATGATCGACGAGAAGAAGGAGCTGGCCCGCTCCATCATCGGCGCGGGCGAAAGCTGGATCACGGAGCTCTCCAACGAAGAGCTCGCCGACCTCGTCGCCCTGGGCCGGGACGCCGTCGAAGCCGGGGACGGAGGCTGATGGTGACTTCGAAGAAGCGCCTCGTCGACCTCCCTCTCGCCGCCGCTCCCGTTGCCGGCTGGGGCGACCGCTGGCTCGCCGCGGCCTCGGGGGCCGGCCGCGCGCGCATCGAGAAGGGCCGCGCCCTCGTCGCCGAGGGAGCCCTCACCGCGCTCTCCATCAAGCCAGGGTTGGTCGACGCCGAGGTGCGCGACCGGGGCCGATCCCTCCTCTCGCTGCGCCTCCGCGTCCGCCCCCTGAACGAACGGGTCTTCGAAAGCGCCCTGAAGGCCTTCGCCGAGCGCGCCCGAACCGCCGCGGAGCTTCTCTCGGGCTCCCTCCCCGAGGAGGCCGACGCCGTCTTCTCCGCCGCGGGCGGAGCGCTCCTCCCGGTCTCCTCGGGCGACGTCTCCGTGACCTGCCCGTGTGGCGACGGCGCCGTCTGCCGTCACGCCGCCGCCGTTCACGTCGCCCTTGCCGAACGCTTCGACCGGGACCCCTTCCTCCTCCTCCTCCTCCGCGGCAAGGGTCGCGACGAGATCCTCGCCCGGCTGCGCGACGCCCGCTCGCGGCGCACGATGCCCGCCCCGGTGGCGCCGAGGAGAGCGGAAACCGCGGTGGCCGTCCCGCTCGAGCCGCTCCCGGAGGTCCGTCCCGAGGCCTTCTTCCGACCGCTCGTCCCCCTCTCGACGCTGAAGACGCGTTTCGTCCCGCCCGAGCATCCCGAGGCGCTCCTGACCCGTCTCGGGCCTCCGCCCCTTCAGGACGACGACGCCGCACGCCTCCTCGTCGACATGCACCGCGCCATCGGGCGCTCCGCCGCCGACCGCCTCACCGAGGCCGAGTGGCGCCGCGTCACTCCTCGCGGGCGGGCGTCGGGGGAATAGTCGAGGTCTCCGTCCTCCAGCCCGGAGCGAGGAGGACGAGAAGGCCGACGGCCAGGCACACCGCCCCGTTCGCGATCCACGGCGTCACTCCCGAGGTCACGAGCGTCGCTCCCCCGCGGAAGACGGTGACTCCGGCCGCCGTGAAGACGTAGGCCCAGGGGTCGTCCTTCAGGAACAGCGCAACGCCCAGGGCCAGTGCCGCCGCCGGCAGGGAGCCGGAGACGAGCGGCACCGCGATCTCGCCGAAGGTCCGCGCGTCGAGCGGCGCCCAGCACCCGAGAGCGGCGACTCCGAGGGCGACCTGCGCGAGACGCGTCGGGGCGAGCTCGCGGAAGAGGAGCGCGGCGAGGGCCGCTCCGCCCGCGGCCAGGAGGGCCAGCTCGGTCCCCGAAGCCAGGACCGAGGCCGCCGGAAGCCAGCCGTCGATCCCGGGCGGAAAGCCGAACCCCCCCGTTCCCGCCGCCGAAGGGAACGCCGCGCCCAGGCTCGCCTTCAGGCCCCGCGCCGCGAAGACGAGGAGCGCCGTCGCCCCCGCGGCCCGGAGCGCGCGGTTCCTTCCGTCCGGCAGCGGACGCCTGAGGAGGCCGAGGGCGTGCGGCGCGACCGCCGTCACGAGCCCCACCGCCACGAGCGCGAGCGTGTAGGAGGCGAGGAGTCCCGCCGCCACCCCGATGACCGCCGTCACGGCGTACACCGCCAGCGGCATGTCGGCGGGCCAGGTCCTCAGGAGCGTCGGCAGGTTCGAGGCGCGCTCGAGGAGCGCCGGCAGCGTCAGGAGCACGGCCCAGCGCGCCGCTTCGCGCCACCGCATTCTCCCTGCGCGGTGCGCCCGCAGCAGCGCCACGAGCCCTAGGCCGAGCACCGAACCGAAGCCCGTCACCTTCAGCGCCAGCGCCGCATACGTCGCCGTCGTGCTCCGTCCCTGCGCGCGCGCCCACTCCTCGGGCAGCTTCAGAGCCGTCGCCACCAGCGAGGGCGTCGCTCCCGCCACGCTCACCGTCACGCGGCGACGCGCTTCGCCCGCGGCCTGCGACGGCACCTCGAAGACGATCCGGTGGTCCCGGCGGGCTTTGCGCTCCTCCACGTTCGACGAGACGACGACGAGCGACGCCGGGTCGATTCCGCGGCCCCGCGCCGCCGCGTTCGCCGTCTCGAGCGCCTCGGCGGGCGAGAGGGACGCTCCCGCCTCTTCCTCCGGAAGGCCCCGCGAGAAGCCCGTCACGCGGCCGTCCCGCGCGTCGACGACGACCCACCACCGGTGCCGGTCCCGCTCTCTCGCGAAGCGCACCTGCCACACCGGCCCCGGGAGGACCCTCGTCGCCCACGTTCGCAGCACGGGCATCCCGCCGTGCGCCAGCAGCCAGCGCTCCGCGTTGCGTTCCCAGCCGTAGGGAATCAGCCCGGCGCCCGTCTCCCCCGCGTCCTCGAGCGACGGCAGCGCCGAGCCGCTCTCGGCGACGGCCAGGTAGCGGTCCGGGTCGTCCCCCTGTGTCTTCACGAAGGCCCGCGCCGCCGCGACCGCGTCCCCGCGCGAAACGCGCACGTCGACGTCCAGCCCACCGCGCGGCAGGACCGCCCGCACGAGCAGCAGCGCTGCGACCGAGACCGCTGCCGCGGCGGCGACGTGGTTCAGCGAGAGGGGCTTCGGCGCGACGATCGCCGGCGCCTCGCTGCTCGCCCCGGGCCGGGGCGGCGGCGCCGAGCCCACCTCGGCGTTCGTCAGTCCCCTCTCGGCCTCGAAGCCGCCCCTCTTCAGCGCGAGGACTCCCGCGACCACCAGGGGCAGCAGCAACACACCCGCCGCCAGCGCCCCCGACACGGCGAAGTAGGTGTTCGTCGAGCGAACCAGGATCAGCGACGTGTAGACCGCGTCCACCGTGAAGTGCCAGACGAGAAGCGGAAAGAGGTCGAGCTTCAGCATCACGACGCCGATGACGACCCCGGCGAGCCCCACCTCCACGCCCCGGATCCAGAACGGCTGGTTGGGGTAGCTCGAATGCGCGAAGCCCCAGATGAGCGCCGGCACGCCCACCGCGACCCACGCCGGTGCGAAGCGGCGCAGGAACGGGATGGAGAACATCCGCGACGAGAATTCTTCCGTGGTCGCCGGCACGAACCCCATCAGCAGCACGCCCAGCCACGGAAGGCTCGTCCCGAGCAGGTTCGAGTAGGGGACGTCCGCGGGCGACCAGGCCCCGAGCCGGTCGGCCGCGAGGTAGAAGAGGACCTGGTAGGCAAAGAATCCCGCCGTCAGCGCGTACCCCGCCAGGAGCCCCAGGAAGACTCTCTTCGTCCCGAACGCGCGCCGCGAGAAGACGCGCCCGAGAGCCGGCTTCTCCGGGTACGCCTCCCGGTACTCCGGCTCGCCCCCCGCCACGAGCAGGAGAAGCAGCAGGCCCAGCAGGCACGCCGCACCGAACTCCGAGAGGAGCGCCTGCGCCAGGAAGCTCGCCCAGCTCTCCGTCGTCTCGTACGAGAAGAGCGTGATCGGCAGCTCGTTCAGCGAGGCCGCCATCTGCAGCGCCGTCCCGGTCATCGCGAAGGCGAGCGCCCAGCGCCACTTCACGTCGTGTCGCCGCAGCCGGTCGAAGAAGGCCAGCACGAGCGCGAGGGCCGTCAGGATCAGCCCGAACGTCGCCACCGCACCCGCCGCGTGGTTCTTCGAGCGGAGCGTCGCGTACGCCTGCCGCCACGCCTCGGGCACGTCCAGCCAGAGCGAAGAGCGCCCCACCTGGTCGCCCTGCACCTCCACGAGGTACCGGATCGCCGCGCCGTTCCAGCGCAGCACCTTCGACTCCCACACGAACGTCCGGTCGACGCGCGCCGGCCGCTTCTCCTCCGTCGCCTCCACGAACCTCAGCGCGGCCGGGTCGAGCCCGCGGTGCGTCCGAAGCGTTTCCTCCGCCATCGCCCGCGCCCGCTCCGGCCCCGCGTCGGCCGCCGCGGCCTTCTCCGGCAGGATTCGCCGGAACGACAGCAGCTCCCCGGCCGGCGACACGAACGCGCGCAGCTCGCCCTTCTCCAGCGGCTTCACGAACCGGAACGACCACCTCCAGACCGGCACCTCCCGCCCCAGCAGCGGCACCGCCCTCGTGAGCCCCAGCTCCCGCTCGAGAAAGACCTTCGCCTCGTCGTCGTGGTCGAAGACCCCCAGCGCCTTCCGCCCCGCCACGTCGAAGCCGCGTACGGCCAGCGCCCGCTCCGCCACCCGCCGCGCCTCCTCCCGCGTCACGCGGAAGTCGATCGACGCCTCCGGAAACGCCTTCGAGAACAGCGTCGCCCCGATCGCCGTCCCCACGGCGATCACGGTCACGCACACCGCCACCAGCCTACGATCCGCCCGGGACAGCCGCTCAATGCTCATCGTTCTCGATCTTCGGGCGCCCGACCCGTGTTCCGGCAGGCCGAAGAGCCCCTTCGCGGCAGGCTCCCGGATGCGGCAGGGTATGGACCTCTACTCGATCGCCTCGGCGCGGCGAGGGTCGACGAGCTCGACTTCGGAACGTGGGGGTGAGGGTCAGGGTGAGGGCTGCGAGGCGGCAGGGCCAGGCTTCGCGGGCGATGCGGGCGGCGACGCGGTCCCAGATCCAGTGGGCGAGGTTCTCGGCCGTGGGGATCGTGTCGCGGAACTCCGGGATCTCCTCGTTGAGGTTGCGGTGGTCGAGGGGACGGTCGACCTCTTCCTTCAGGATGCGGTCGAGGTCGAGGAGGTTGACGACCATCCCGTGCTCGGGGTCGGGCTCCCCCGCCACGGAGACCTCGAGGGCGTAGTTGTGGCCGTAGCCCGCGAGGTTGGAGGCCGCGCCGTACGTGTCGCGGTTCCACTCGTCGGACCGGTCGCGGCGGAAGAGGCGGTGGGCGGCGTTGAAGTGGATCGTCCGCGAGAGGAGGAGCATCGGGGAGGATTCTAGCGATGCGGGCGTAACGTTGCCTCCCGCACGATTCTTGAGCATGATGGCCGGAGTGTCGAAAGCCGGCGAATCGCGATGACCCTGCCGCACGGAACACGCCTCGGCCCCTACGAGATCCTCGCGCCGATCGACGCGGGAGGCATGGGGTCGGTCTACCTCGGGCGGGACGTGCGCCTGATGCGCGACGTGGCGGTGAAGATCCTGCCGCTCGGACTGATGCAGGACGATCGCGCCGTGGAGCGGTTCCTGCGCGAGGCCCGCGCGGCGGCTGCGCTGTCGCACCCGAACATCGTCGCGATCCACGACGTGGGCGACTCGGTCGTGAGCCTGGCGGGTCCGATCGGCCCCAGGGACGTGCGAATCCGCTACCTCGTGGAGGAGTACGTCGACGGTGGGTCGCTGCGCCAGGTGCTCAAGGGGAACTGGCGCCCCGACCTGCCGACGGTCGCCGGCTGGGCGGTCGGAATCCTCCGCGCGCTCGCGGCCGCGCACGACAAGGGGCTCGTCCACCGCGACCTGAAGCCCGAGAACGTCCTCGTCGACTCCCAGGGAAACGCGAAGATCGCCGATTTCGGCCTCGTCCGCTGGATCTACCCGCAGACCGCCGCCCCGTCGCCGCGAGACGAGAAGAGGAACGGCCCCGCGACGCTGACGAACACCGGTTTCGTCGTGGGGACGCTCGGGTACATGAGCCCGGAGCAGGTGAAGGGCGAACCGGTCGACGGGCGGAGCGACCTCTTCGGCTTCGGCATCCTCCTGTTCGAGCTGGTGACGGGAACCTCGCCGTTCGCCCGCAGCAGTACCGACGCGGCGTTCGACGCCGTGCTCAACCTCGTTCCTTCACCCCTTCAGGCTCTCGTGCCCAACGTGCCCGAACGCCTCACGCGGGTGGTTTCGTGGTGCCTCGAGAAGGAGCCCGAGAAGCGTCCCGCTTCGGCGCGAGCCCTCCTGCCGCACCTGGAGAGGCTCCAGGCCGAGCTGGCCGGGAGCGCCCGCGCATCGTCGACCGGGCTGCCGCGCATCGTCGCCGGGCCGGACGCGCCACGGGGCGTCCCCCCGATGCTCTGGCTCGCGACGGCGGGGGCAATCCTGATCGCGTTCGGCGGGGGGGTCGCGGCCGGCCGGGCGCGACCCGAGCCCCCCCCCTCTCCCGGCTCGGCCGCGGCCTGGACGGCGCTGCCCCTCTCGATGTCGGCGCCTCCGGCGATGGAGGTGGCGCTCCTGCCGGGCGGCCGCCGCGCGCTGCTCGGGAGCGGCGAGCTCGTCGACGCGGAGGCGGGACGGGTCCGGCGGCGCGCCCTCGGCGGAACGGTGGAGGGTCCCGTCGTCGGCCGCTCGGGGAGCGCCGTGATCGGAACGACCGAAGCGGGCGTCGTGGAGGTGCCGCTTCCGGCGGGAACGCCCGCCCGGACGCTCGTCGCCAACGGCTTCGAGCCGTCGCTCTCGCCGGACGAGAGCCTCCTGGCGTTCGTCCGCCGCGACGACTCGTCGAGCGAGCTCTGGGTGGCGCGGCGCGACGGAGGCTCGCCTCGGCGCATCGCCCGGGCCGATGCCGCGTTCTGGGCCTGGCCGGTCTTCACGGCCGACGGCGCGAGCCTTCTCTTCTACGACGTGGAGCGAACCGGACCGCGGGCCGGGACGGGGGTCCTCTTCTCGGTCCGCCTGGCCGAGGGAACGCCTCTCCCGTTCGGGCCCGACGTGCGCCTCGAGCCGGGTGGCCGTCCGGCCGTCCTGGAGGGCGGTGACGTCCTGGTGAGGACGTCCGGGGTCCGGGACGCGCTGCTCCTCGAGAAGGAGGGCCGCGAGGCGGTGCCGCTGCCTTTCGGGGCGGGGCTCTCGCTGCTCGTCGCCTCTCCCGGGGGCGAGACGATCGCGGCCCGCCCCGAAGGGGGGCCGCTCGTCCTCTGGAGAAGGTCTCCCGGCCCTACTTGACGCCCAGGAGCTCGACCTCGAACAGGAGGGTCGCTCCGGGCGGGATGACGTTGCCGGCGCCGCGGTCCCCGTAGCCGAGCTGCGGCGGGATGAGGAGCGTCCGCTTGCCGCCGACCTTCATCGTGGAAACGCCTTCGTCCCAGCCCTTGATGACGCGCCCGCGCCCGATGGGGAACTCGAACGGAGAGCCGCGGTCGACCGAGCTGTCGAACTTCGTGGTCTTCGCTTCGTTCACCCAGAGCCAGCCCGTGTAGTGCATGACGCAGGTCTGGCCCGTCACGGGGGAGGGACCGGTCCCGACGACGAGGTCTTCGTAGCCGAGTCCGCTTTCGGTCTTCACCATCTTCGACTCCTTCTTCGCCTCGGCCGGAGCCTCGGCCTTCGCGGCGGCGGGCGCCACGTTCTTCTCCTTCGGGGTTTCGGCCTTCGGGGTCGCCTTCTGCCGGGCGAGCGCCGCCGGTGCGGCGAGGGCCAGGGCACAGAGGAGCGCCATCGTCGACTTCTTCATGTTGGTCCTCCTGAGATCTCCCGGGCGCGCCGGGAGCCGGGAGTCTAGGGGCGCCCCCTGGGAATGGGAAGCGCGCGTCCGCCGCGGCAGGGGAACCTCCCTTTCAGCCGGCGGGGACGGAGGCGATCGTCTTTTCCAGCTCCTCGACGTCCTCGCGGCTACCGATGTAGAGCGGGGTCCGCTGGTGGTTCTGCTCGGGGAAGATGGAGACGATCCGCTTCCGCCCGTCGATGGCCAGGCCGCCGGCCGCCTCGACGACGGCCGCCAGCGGGGCCGCCTCGTACATGAGCCTCAGCTTCCCCTCCGGCGAGCCGTCGGTGCCGGGGTAGAGAAAGATGCCTCCGCGCAGGAGGATCCGGTGGACGTCGACGACGAGGGCCCCCGAGTAGCGCGTGGAGAGGGGGCGGCCGCGCGCCGGGTCGGGCGTGCGCAGCGCCTCGACGTACCGGCGCGGCCCCTCGGGCCAGGTGGAGAGGAACCCCTCGTTGCAGGCGTAGTAGGGGCCGCGGCGGGGAATCCGGATGTCGGGGTGGGAGAGGAGGAACTCGCCGATGCCGGGGTCGAGGGTGAAGCCCTGGACGCCTGCCTTTGGCCCGGCGGTGTAGACGAGCATCGTGGCGGGGCCGTAGACGAAGTAGCCCGCGACGACCTGCTCCTGCGAGATGCGCGCGAGGAGCTCGGCCTCGGAGTGGATGGGGCCGGAGCCGCCGATCCGCCGCACGGAGAAGATCGACCCGACGGCGCCGTTGATGTCGAGGTTGGAGGAGCCGTCGAGCGGGTCGACGAAGACGACGTACTTGCCCGCGGAGGCCGCGACGGCCTCGTTCTCGGGGAGGCGGGCCGGAAGGTCCATCTCCTCGGTGACGACGGTCGGGACGAGCTGCCCGTAGGCGAAGGCCTCGAGGAAGATCTCGTTGGCGAGGGCGTCGAGCTTCTGCTGCTCCTCGCCCTGGACGTTCGTCTTCCCCGAGGGGCCGAGGACCTCCGCGAGGCCGGCGCGGGAGAGGACGCGGGCGATCCGCTTGCCCGCCAGCGCGAGCTGGGAGAGGAGGGCCGAGAGCTCGCCGGTGGCCTGCGGGTAGCGCCGCTCGGTCTCGAAGAGGTGGCGGTGGAGGCGGGTCCCGACGGTTCCGGCGGAGGTCACGGGGTCACCTCTTCTCGCGCGGCCCGCGCAGCGGCGCGCGCGGCGCCGAGGATGGCACACGAGTCGTTGAGAACGACGCGGATCGGGATGCGGGCGAGCAGCGGCCCGAACCGCCCCTTGGCCGCGAAGGCGGTGAAGAAGCCGTCGCGAAGGAGCGGGAGGATCTTCGGCGCGATGCCGCCGCCGACGTAGACGCCGCCGGTGGCGAGCGTCTTCAGCGCGAGGTTCCCCGCCTCGCCGCCGTAGAGCGAGACGAAGCGGTGCATCGTCCTCTGGCAGACGGGGTCGGTCTCGTCGAGCGCGGCGCGGCTGACGACGGGGGCGGGGTCGCCGGAGGCGGCGATGGCGCTCGTGAGCCACTCGGGCTCGGGGAGGCCCGAGAGGGCGCGCTCGAAGCGGTAGAGCGTCGCGAGGCCCGGCCCCGAGACGACGCGCTCCCACGAGACGTGCCCGTGGCGGAGGCGAAGGGTCCTGAGGAGCTCGATCTCCTCGTCGTTGCGCGGCGCGAAGGAGGCGTGCCCCCCTTCGGAAGGCATCGGGACGAAGCCGCTCGGGGAACGGAAGAGGAGCGCCTCGCCGAGGCCGGTCCCGGCCGAGATGAGGGCGCCGTTGCCCGTCGGGTCTTCCTCGCCCCGGTTCAGGATCTCGAAATCGCCCGGGCCGAGCTCGGCGAGGCCCCAGGCGTTCGCCGCGAGGTCGTTGAGGACGACAGCGGGGACGCCGAGATCGGCCCGGATCTCGGCCGCGTCGATGGAGAACGCGACGTTCGTCCCCTCGGCCCGCCCGTGCCGCACCGGGCCCGCGACGCCGAAGGCGGCCGCGTCGAGCCGCTTCTCGCCCGCGAGGAAGCCGTCGAAGGCATCGTGGAGGGTCGAGAAATCGCGCGTCGGGAAGCGCGCGCGACGTTTTTCGACGAGGCGCCCGTCCTCCACCTCGAAGAGGGCGAGGCGCATGTTCGTTCCGCCGACGTCTCCGGCGAGCAGCATCGTCAGTCCTCCCCCGCGGCCGCGCGGTCCAGGAAGAAGAGCCTACATGGTGTCCCGCTGCACCTCTAGGGTCGCCGCCAGCGGCGGCCGTCGCGGGCGAGAAGCTCCATGGCCGCCTCGGGCCCCCACGTTCCGGCCTCGTAGTTCGGCAGGTCCCGCGGCGGGTTCTCGCGCCAGACGTCGAGGACGGCCGTGACGAGCTCCCACGCCGCCTCCACCTCGTCGCGCCGCGCGAAGAGGGTCGGGTCGCCGTGGAGGGCGTCGAGGAGGAGCCGCTCGTAGGCGTCGGGGGTCTTCTCGCCGAAGTGCTCCGAGTAGCGGAAGTCCATCTTCACCGTCTCGACGCGCATCGTCGGGCCGGGCTGCTTGGCGCCGATGCGAAGGGCGATTCCCTCGTCGGGCTGGATGCGCAGGACGAGGACGTTCGGCTCCTGGACGAGGAAGCCCGCCCTGCGGAAGAGGGCGATGGGGGGCGTCTTGAAGGTGATGGCGATCTCGGTGACGCGCTTGGGCATGCGCTTGCCCGCGCGGAGGTAGAACGGCACGCCGGCCCAGCGCCAGTTCTCGATCTGGAGCTTCCAGGCGGCGTACGTCTCGCGGCCGGAGGCGGGGGCGACGTTCGGCTCCTGCCGGTAGCCGGGGACGGGCCGGCCGTCGATCGAGCCCGCGGCGTACTGGCCGCGCACCGTGTCCCGCAGGATCTCCTCGGGCGTCTGCGGCCGGATGGAGCGCAGGACCTTGACCTTCTCGTCGCGGACGACGTTCGCCTCGAAGGCGACGGGGGGCTCCATCGCCACGAGGCAGAGGAGCTGGAGCATGTGGTTCTCGACGATGTCGCGGAAGATCCCCGACTCCTCGTAGAACTTCCCGCGCCCCTCGACGCCGAGCGTCTCGGCGACGGTGATCTGGACGTGGTCGACGTAGCGGCGGTTCCAGAGCGGCTCGAAGATGCCGTTGCCGAGGCGGAAGACGAGGAGGTTCTGGGTCGTCTCCTTGCCGAGGTAGTGGTCGATGCGGAAGATCTGGCTCTCGCGGAACGAGAGCGTGGACCTTCTCGTTGAGGGCGCGGGCCGAGGCGAGGTCGTGCCCGAACGGCTTCTCCACGACGAGGCGCGACCAGGGCCCCGCCCCTTCCGCCGGGTGGACGAGCCCCGCCTCGCCGAGACGCGTGGCGGCGTCGCCGATGCCCGAGGGGGGGATGGCGAGGTAGAAGAGCCGGTTGCCCGAAAGACCCCGCTGGGCCTCGAGCGCCTCGAGGCGGGCCTTCAGGTCGACGAAGCTCTGCGTCTGCTTCAGGTCGCCGCGGAAGTGGAAGAGGCGCCCGGCGAAGGCCTGCCACTCCTCGTCCCCGTGGGACGTCCGGCCGAACTCGGCGAGGGCCGAGCGCAGGTCGTTGCGCCAGGCCTCGTCGGAGTCGACCGAACGGGCGAAGCCGACGATGGCCGTCTCGGGGGCGAGCTGCCCCTGGCAGTGGAGCTCGAAGAGGGCCGGGACGAGCTTGCGGCGCGCGAGGTCGCCCGAGCCTCCGAAGATGACGATCGTCGCCGCGGATGGAGGAGTGGAGCTCATACGCTCGGTCGGACGGGCCGGCGCACTACGTCCGGATCTTGACCGTGCGGGCCGACTCGAGGAGGGCGGCGCGGCGCCGCTCCTCGACGACGCCCAGGAGCTCGTCGTAGGACCTCTCGAAGGAGACGATCCCCTCGCCCTGGAGCTTCTCGCCGAGCTGCTCGACGTCGAGCCCGAGCTCCTTCAGCTCGTCGAGCGTCCGGTGCGCCTCGTCGACCCCTTCGAGAACGGTGTCTCCCTGGTCGCGGCCGTGGTCGAGGAGGGCCTCGAGGGTCTTCTCCGGAAGGGTGTTCACGGTGTCGGGACCGACGAGGTTCTCGACGTAGAGGAGGTCGGAGTAGGCGGGGTTCTTCGTCCCGGTGGAGGCCCAGAGCGGGCGCTGCACGCGGGCCCCCTTCGCCGCGAGCGCCTTCCACGCGCCGGTCCCGAAGGCGGCGAGGTAGTCCTGGTAGACGACCTTCGCGTTCGCGAGGGCGGCCTTGCCGCGCAGGTCCTCGAGCCGCTGGCGCAGGGGCGCCGGCGCCGCCTGCGCTTTCTCGGTCAGGAGCCTGTCGACGAGGGTGTCGACGCGGGAGACGAAGAACGACGCGACGGAGGCGACCTTCGCCGGGTCGCCGCCCGCGGCGACGAACGCGGCGACACCGGCCTGGTAGGCGTGGGCGACGTCGCGGTAGTGCTTTCGGTTGAACATGAGCGTCACGTTGACCGAGACGCCCGAGCCGATGAGCTCTCGGATGGCGACGCAGCCGGCCGGCGTCGCGGGGACCTTGATGAAGACGTTCGGCCGGCCGAGGAGGCGGTGGAGCCGCTCGGCCTCGGCGATCGTCCCTTCGATGTCGAAGGCGAGGCTCGGGAGGACCTCGAGGGAGATCCAGCCGTCCTCGGCGTTCGCGGCGTGCTGGGCGGCGAAGAGGTCGGCTCCCGCGGCGATGTCGCCGCGCGTCAGGTCGTCGTAGACCTCGAAGGCGTCCTTACCCTCGTCGGCGAGGTTCGCGATGCGCGGCTCGTAGTCGCCGTCGCTCCTGCCGATCGCCTGGGCGAAGATCGTCGGGTTCGACGTGACCCCGTAGACGGCGCCCGCCCCGATGCGTCCGGCGAGCTCTCCCGTGGCGATCATCCGGGCCGAGATGCTGTCGAGCCAGACGGCCTGGCCACGCTTCCGGTAGTCGACGGAGCGGTTCATGCGGAACCTCCTGGGGTTCGGAACGGACGGACCGTCCCCGGTTTCGTCCGATCCTATACCGGCCTCGCGAGCCTCCCCCACCCCGCCCGGCGCCGTCCTCCGCAGGCCGGTCCCCCGGGACCTTCCGCCTTGTTCCATTTCGCGACTCGGCGTTACGCTGCTCCGTCGATGAGCCGGCTCGCTCTCTCCCTCCTCCTCGCGGCGGCTGTCTCCTCCCCCGTACGGGGTGCGGAGCCCGCCCCCCCCCCCCGCCCCCCTTCCCTTCGAGCACGTCCTCCGGGCCGCCGTCGAACGCGCGCCGCTCGCTGCCGCCTCCGCCGCGCGGCGGGACGCCTCGGACGCGAGCGCCAGGAAGGCCCGCCGGCTGCCGAACCCGGAGGCGACGGTTCGCGTGGAGAACTGGCGCCAAGGCACCGACGCCCACCCGTTCGACGCGCAGGCCGACCTCGACGTCGTCGCCGAGCTGTCGCAGCCGCTCCCCGTCTTCGGGACGTGGTCGTCGCGCCGGGACGAGGCCGCGGCGCTGTCGCGGGCCGCGCAGGCCACGTCGCGCGGCGAGGTCGAGGCGGTCGTCCTCGAGGCGGCGCGCCTCTACCTGGGAGCGGTGCGCGGCCGGGACCTCGTCGGGGCCCTGGCCGAGAGCCGCGACGTCCTCGGCACGATGGTCGCGACCGTGGAGAAGCGGGTCGCCGAAGGGTGGTCGGCCGAGGGCGACCTCCTGAAGCTGCGCGCCGAGAACGCCCGGTCGGAGGCTCTCCTCGCCCGCGCGACGCTCGAGCTCGACGACGCCGCGGCGCGGCTGGCCGCCCTGCTCGGCGAGGAGACGCCCGTCGACCCGGCGCGGCTCGCGATGCCCCCGGTCCCTTCCCTGCCCGAGGGGGAGGCCGAGGCGCTCGGCCGGGAGGCGGCCGCCACGCGCCCCGCCGTGATCGAGGCGCGCGAGCGGCTCGAGGCGGCCCGGGCGACGCTTCGCCTCGAGAAGGCGCTGCGCGCCCCCGAGCCGTCGCTGACGGTCGGCTACAAGCGGACGGGCGGGCTCGACACCGCGCTCGCCGGAGTCTCCTTCCCGCTCCCGCTCTTCGATACGAATGCTTCGGGCGTGGCCCGCAGCGAGGCGGAAGTCCGGGCCGCCGAGGCCGTCCTGCGGTCCGTCGAGCTGGAGACCGCCGCCGGCACCGCCGGGCTCGTCCGCGCCGCGCGCACGCTCTCCGCCCGCGCCGAGGCCGCGACCTCGGACCTCCTCGGCTCCGCCCTCGGCGCCCGCGGCGCCGCCCGCGCCTCGTTCCGCGAGGGGGTCTCGGAGGTCCTTCCCCTCGTCGACGCCGAGCGTGTCACCGCCGAGGCCGTTCGGGAGACGCTCGACCTGGCCGTCGACGCCCGCCTTTCCACTCTCGCCGCCCGCTTCGCCCTCGGACAGGAGGTCGTCCCGTGAGCAGCCGCCCCGAATCACCCGCCCCCGAAGGCTTCTGGAAGCGCCACCAGAGGCACATGCCGCGCCGGCTCCCCCGGGTCCTCCTGGCCGCAGGCCTCCTGCTCGTGCCCGCCGTCGTCGTGGTGAGGATCTTCACGGCGAAGCCGGTGGAGGAGTCCGCCCCCGCGGCGGCGCCGACCGACGCCGTGACGCTCGGCGAGAAGTCGGTCTCCCTGGCGGGGATCGAGGTGGTCGAGGCGAAGGGCGTGACCCGGGCGGCGACGTTCGACGCTCCCGCCGTCCTCGCCCTCGACGAGACGCGGACGGCGCGGATCGGGTCGCTCGTGGAGGGGAACGTCGTCCGGGTCCTGTCCGAGGTGGGCGACCGCGTCGGCGCGCGGCGCCGTCCTCGCGGAGATGCACAGCCCCGTCGTCCACGACGCCTGGGCCGACTACCGCAAGGCGATCTCCGAGCGCCGCCGCCGCGAGACGGAGCTGGCGTGGGCGACGCAGGCGGCTGAACGGGCCGGCCGCCTGCACCAGGAGAAGGCCCTCTCGCTTCAGGAGAAGCAGCGGGCAGAAGTGGACCAGGTGGCCGCGCGCGAGGAGCTGGACCGGGCGAAGACCGAGGTGCGGCGCGCCGAGGAAGCGCTCGGGCACCTCGGCGTGACGAACAAGGAAGACCCGACGGGCGAGAGTGGGGAAACGATCCCGGTCCGCGCGCCGCTCGCCGGCGTCGTCCTCGAGAAGTTCGTCACCGCCGGGACCGCCGTCACACCCGGGACGTCGCTCTTCGTCGTGAGCGACCTCTCGGGTCTCTGGGCGATGGCCGAGGTGGACGAGACGCGGATCCCGCTCGTCGCCGCCGGACGGCCGGCGAAGATCTACGTCGCCGCGTGGCCCGACCGGGCGTTCGACGCTCAGGTGACGTTCGTCGGCGACGCGGTGAACCCGAAGACGCGCCGCGTGACCGTGCGCTGCCAGGTGCCGAACCCGGGCGGGCTCCTCAAGCCCGAGATGTACGCCCGCGTCGCCCTCGGCGAGTCGGCGCCGCGCCCGATGGTCGTCGTTCCCGAGGCGGCGATCCAGGAGATGGACGGCAAGCCGTATGTCTTCGTGGCGGGAGAGAAGGGGCGCTTCGAGAAGCGCGAGGTCGCCCTCGGCGCATCGAGCGAGGGGCTCGTCGAGGTCCGCTCCGGCGTCGCGGCCGGGGAGAAGGTCGCGACGACAGGGAGCTTTCTCCTGAAGTCGCAGCTCCTCTCGGCGTCCGCGCCGGCGGAGGAGTGAGGTGAGCGGCGAAGAGCGGCCCCCGGCACCGCGGCGAGGCGGAGACCGGCCCCGAAAGGGATCGAACGGTTCGTGGCCGGCGCGTACCGCCGGCGGATGGCCGTCCACGCGATGGTGGGATTCCTCGTCCTCTCGGGCCTCTGGGCCTGGAACGAGCTCCCCGTCGAGGCGTTCCCCGACCTGACGAACAACCAGGCCGTCGTCGTCACCGAGGCCCCCGGCCTCTCGGCGACCGAAGTCGAGCAGCAGGTGACCTATCCCATCGAGACGGCGCTGATGGGCGTGCCGCGCTCGCAGGAGGTCCGCTCGCTCTCGAAGTTCGGCCTCTCCATCGTGACGATCGTCTTCGACGACGACGTGCCGGTCTACTTCGCCCGGCAGCTCGTGGCCGAGCGGGTGAACGACGCCCGGGCGCGCCTCCCCGAGGGGACCGAGCCGGCGCTCGGCCCGGTGGCGACCGCCTTCGGCGAGATCTACCAGTACCTCATCGAGGGGGACGTCGCCGACCCGATGACGAAGAAGGCGCTGCAGGACTGGGACGTCCGCACGCGCCTGCGCGCCGTGCGCGGCGTCTCGGAGATCAACTCGTGGGGCGGCCAGACGAAGGAGTTCCACGTCCTCGTCGACCCGCGAAAGCTGGACCGCTTCGGCCTCCCGCTCCGGCAGGTCGTGACGGCCCTCTCGGAGAACAACGCGACCTTCTCCGGAGGCTTCATCGAGCACCGCTCCGAGCGCTTCACCGTCCGCGGGCTGGGCCTCGCCACCGGGATCGAGGACCTGAAGCGGATCGTCGTCGCCACGGTCGACAGCGTCCCGGTCTTCGTCTCCGACGTGGCCGACGTGACGATCGGCGAGATGCCGCGCAGCGGCGCCGTGACGCGCGACGGCAAGGGCGAGAGCGTCGCGGGCATGGTCATCATGCTCCAGGGGGAGAACGGCAAGAGGATCGCCGAGCGGGTGAAGGCGAAGGTCGCCGAGATCGCGGAGAGCCTCCCGAAGGGGCTCTCGATCGTCCCGTTCTACGACCAGAGCGAGGTCATCGACCGCACGTCCCACACGGTGCGCAAGAACCTCCTCGAAGGGTCGCTCCTCGTCGTCCTCGTCCTCTTCGTCTTCCTGAAGGACATCCGCGCCGCGCTCGTCGTGGCGGCCGTGATCCCGCTCTCGATGCTCGTCGGCTTCCTCGGGATGAAGATCTTCGGCGTCTCGGCGAACCTGATGTCGCTCGGGGCGATCGACTTCGGCCTCATCGTCGACGGCGCGGTCGTGATGATGGAGAACTTCATCCGCCGCAAGACCGAGAAGGGGGCCGAGCCCGCGCCGGGCGAGGACCCGCGGAAGAAGCACGAGACGATCATCGGGGCCGCCGCCGTCGAGGTGGCCCGGCCGATCCTCTTCGGCGTCCTGATCATCATCGCGGTCTACCTGCCGATCTTCACGCTCCAGGGGCTCGAGGGAAAGATGTTCAAGCCGATGGCGATCACCGTCTGCTCGGCGATCCTCGGCTCGCTCCTCCTCTCGTTCACGGCCGTCCCGATCGCCTCGGCGCTCGTCCTGAAGGAGACGATGCACGAGCACGACGAAGGGTGGTTCCGGCGCCTGCGCCGCTACTACGCCGTCCACCTCGCCGACGCGATGGACCACCGGGTGCGGACGCTCGGCGTCGCGCTCGCGGTCGTCGTCGTCGCGCTCGCCTCGATCCCGTTCCTCGGGAGCGAGTTCATGCCGCGCCTCGACGAGGGGGCGATCCTGATCGAGTCGCGCAAGCTCCCGTCGGTCTCGCTCCCCGAGTCGGTGGAGATCTCGACGAAGCTGGAGCGGATCGTGAGGACCTTCCCCGAGGTGAAGCAGGTCGTCACGAAGATCGGCCGGCCCGACGTCGCCACCGAGGCGATGGGGATCTACCAGGGGGACGTCTACGTCAACCTCCACCCGCGCGAGGAGTGGAAGAGCGGGTGGACGAAGGAACAGCTGATCGACGCGATGGCCGTCGCGCTCGCCGACCTGCCCGGGGTCGAGATCAACTTCACGCAGCCGATGGCGATGCGCCTCGACGAGGTCGTCTCGGGCGTGAAGGCCGACGTGGCCGTGAAGGTGTTCGGGCCGGACAACGCGGCCCTCGAGAAGCTCGGCGAGGAGATCCGGCGCGTCCTCGAGACGGTCCGCGGCGCGGCGGACCTGCAGGTCGAGGTCCTCTCGGGGGCCGCGCAGGTGGAGATCGACCTCGACCGGGCGCGGATGGCCCGCACCGGCCTCAACGTGGCCGACGTGAGGGACGTCGTCGAGACGGCCGTCGGCGGGAAGGACGCGACGTACGTCCTCGACGGGCCGAGGCGCTTCGCCGTCGTGGTGCGGCTCCCCGACGAGCTGCGCCGGAGCCCGGAGGCGATCGCGTCGATCCTCCTGACCGCTCCCGGCGGCGAGAAGGTGCCGCTCGGCAACGTGGCGCGCGTCGCGACGGCCCCGGGCCCCGAGGCGATCAGCCACGAGTCGGGGCAGCGGCGGCTCGTCGTCCAGACGAACGTCCGCGGCCGCGACATCGGCAGCTTCGTGGCCGAGGGTCAGAAGCGGGTCCGCGAGAAGGTGACGATGCCCACCGGGTACCACGCCGAGTGGGGCGGGCAGTTCGAGAACCAGGCGCGCGCCACGAAGCGGCTGATGATCGTCGTGCCGCTCTCGCTCGCGATCATCTTCGCGCTCCTCTACCTCACCTTCCGCCTCGCGCGGCAGGCGGCGCTCGTCATCCTGAACGTCCCCTTCGCCCTCGTCGGCGGCATCGCGGCGCTCTGGCTGCGCGACCTGAACCTGAACCTCTCGGCGTCGGTCGGCTTCATCGCCCTCTTCGGCGTCGCAGTCCTGAACGGCGTCGTGATGATCACGTCGGTGAACCGCCTGCGCGAGGAGGGGATGGGGCTGCGCCTCGCGGTCCTGACGGGCGCCTCGACGCGGCTGAAGCCCGTCATGATGACGGCGCTCGTCGCGGCGCTCGGCTTCCTCCCGATGGCCCTCTCGCACGGAGCGGGCGCCGAGGTCGGCCGTCCGCTCGCGACGGTCGTCATCGGCGGGATCACGACGTCGACCCTCCTGACGCTCATCGTCCTGCCGACGCTCTACGAGATGATCGAGGCGCGGGTGGCCCGGCGGCGGACGTAGGGAGAAACCCGCAGTCCAGGTTCCCTTCCGCTCCGCGCGGAGGGGGTTTGGGGGAAACCGGCGGTCCGGGTTCCCCCAACTCATCTCAGTCCGGACCGGAGTCGTGGCCCCTCAGGCCGTACTTCGCCATCTTCGCCTTGAGCGTGTTGCGCGCCAGGCCCAGTCGGCGTGCGGCCTCGCGGATCTTCCCGCCCGATTCGGCGAGGGCGCGCTCGATGAGGTCGCGCTCGAGGCCCGACATGCTCGCCTCGAAGTAGTCCGGGTCGACGGCGTGCTCGGGATCGGCCGGCCCCGACAGACGCCCCGCGGGGATGCGCCCCGCCGAGAGGAGGGGCGACTCGAGGACCCACGGGAAGTCGTCGACGCCGAGCTTCTCGCCCGGGGTCAGGACGAGGGCCCGGTGGAGCGTCGCTTCCAGCTCGCGGATGTTGCCGGGCCACGGGTAGCGGGCGAAGAGGTCGAGGACCTCGGAATCGAGCCGGCGCGGGTCGGCGCCGAGGTCGCGGGAGAGCTTGACGACGAAGTGCTCGACGAGGGCCGGGAGGTCCTCGAGGCGGCTGCGCAGCGGCGGGAGCTCGATGGGGACGACGTTGAGGCGGTAGAAGAGGTCCTCGCGGAACTCGTTCCGCTTGATGGCCGCCTCGAGGTCGAGGTTCGTGGCCGAGATGATCTTCGTGTCGGCCTTGATCGTCTGCGTCCCGCCGACGCGCTCGAACTCCTTGTCCTCGACGACGCGCAGCAGCTTGGACTGGATGCCGAGCGACGTCTTGCCGATCTCGTCGAGGAAGATCGTCCCCCCCTGCGCGAGCTCGAACCGGCCCGGCTTCCTCCGGTCGGCGCCGGTGAAGGAGCCCTTCTCGTGCCCGAAGAGCTCCGACTCGGCGAGCGTCTCGGGGAGCGCCGCGCAGTTGAACTGGATGAACGGCCCGTGCGCCCGCGGCGAAAGGGCGTGGAGGATCCGCGCGACGAGGTTCTTCCCCGTCCCCGACTCGCCGCGGATGAGGACCGTGACCGGTCCCGCCGCCGCGCGCGGGAGGGTCGCCTTCACCCGCTTCGCCGCCTCGGACCTGCCGACGAGGGCGTCGAGGTTCCACCCCCGCCCCAGGTTCGCCTTGAGGCTCTCGTTCTCGACGGAGAGCCTCAGGCGCGCCTCGAGGAGCTCCTCGACGAGGCGGGCGTTCTCGATGGCGACGGCCGCGAGGTCGGCGAAGGCCTCGAGGAAGGCGACGTCGCTCTCGGAGAAGAGGCGCGGGGCGTTGCGGTGATCGACGTAGATCGCCCCCGAGGCCCTCTCCTTGACGAGGAGCGGGACGCAGAGGAAGGAGACGATGGCGTGGGCGTGGATCGACTCGCGCCCCTGGTACCGGGGGTCGACCCGCGCGTCGGCCGAGCTGACGGAGCGGCCGTTGGCGACGACCTTCTCGACGACGGACCGCGAGATCGCCTCGGCTTCGTCCTCGCGCCCGGTCTTCAGGTTCCGCGCGACGCGCACCGAGAGGCGGCTCGTGACGGGATCGGCGAGGAGGATCATCCCGCGCTCTGCGTTGAGCCGCTTCAGGGCGAGGTCGACGATGTCTGCCAGGACGGCCGAGAGGTCGCGCGTGGAGTTGACGATGCGCGAGACCTCGTAGAGCCCGATGACGCCGAGCCCGAGCGGGGCGGCCCCGGCCGCCTCGGCCGCAGCCTTCGTCGCGATCCGCTCGAGGACGCCCCGCGTCCTCTCCAGCTCCCTCAGCGCGCCGATCCGCTCGAAGAGGCGCGCCGCCGTGCCGAGCCGGGCGGCCGCGCGCGCCTTCTCGAGCGTCCGCACGCCCCATTCGTAGTAGCAGCGGCCGAGGTCGTAGACGGCGCCGATGTCGGAGAGGGCGCGAACGGCGTCTTCGAAGAGGCGGTCGGCCTCGCCCGTCCGCCGCGCGTGGTGGGAGAGGCGTGCCTCCAGGCCCTGGACGAGGGCGAGGGTATGGCGATCTCCGAGCGGACGCGAGAGGTGTCCCGCTTCGGCCGTTTCCCGTTCGCACCGCTCGATCTCGCCCATCCGGAAGGCCAGCTCGGCGGAGTCGGCGAGGGCCCGGCCGAGGCCGTCGGCGGCGCCCCCTTCGGAAAGAATCTCGAGGGCCTGGTCCAGGTGCCGGCGCGCCTCGTCGAGCCGCTCGCGGTCGCGCTCGAGGAGCCCGAGCGGGAGCAGGACCGACGCGACGAGCGGCGCCTCGCCCGTGCCGCGGGCTGCGTCGAGCGTCTCGAAAAGGGAGCGCTCCGCCCGGTCGAGGTCACCCCGCTTGCGAAGGAGGTTCCCGAGCGCCCGTTGCGCGTCGATCGCGGCTCGCCCGGTGCCCTCGTCGAGCAGGTCGAGGGCGAGACGATAGCTCGCTTCCGCCTCGTCCCAGCGCCCGAGGACCTCGTCGCAGGCCCCGAGGCCGACGGCCGTCTGGGCCTGGCCGAACGGCGACCCGAGGCGGCGGTGAATCTCGAACGCCCGTTCGAGACCGCTGCGCGCCGCCGCGTAGTCGCCTCGGCCGCACTGGAGGGCCGCGAGGTTCGCGAGCGAAGCCGTGATGCCCCAGAGGTCGCGCGAGCGCTCGGCCTCCTCGAAGCACTCCCTCTCCATCGCCTCGCTCTCCTGCCAACGCCCGGTCCGGGCGAGGACGGCGGCGAGGGCCGAGAGAGAGCGCCGGACGAGGTCGCCCCGTTCGGTCCGCCGGGCCGCCTCGACGGCGGCTTCGAGCCTTTCCTCGGCCACCGCGTGGTCGCCACGCTGGAACGCGACCGACCCGAGCGTGCCGAGCAGGAGCGAGCGAAGGTCGTCGGGCAGCTCGGAACCCGCGAGGGCGAGGGCCGCCTCGGCCTTGGCCTGGGCGCCGTCGGGGTCGCCCCGCTCGAGGCGGGCGCGGGCGGAGGCGTCGAGCAGGCGGGCCCGCTCCTCGGTCGTCCCGACCGTGTCGAGCTCCCCTTCCGCACGGTCGAAGAGGGCCCGTGCCGCTTCCACGTCTCCGCGGCGCAGCCGGATCATCCCGATCTTGAAGGTGAGGAGGGCCGCGTGGCGGCGGACGGCCGGGTCGTCGGCATCGGGCCGGACGCCGAGCTCCTTGAGGAGAAAGTGGTAGGCCGCGAGCGCGCGCCTCCAGTTGCCGGCGCGGAAGTGGACGTCGCCGAGCCGCTCGCGAACGGCGCCCTTCTCGGCGGCCCGCCCCGCGAGGTCGAGGAACTCGAGGACGCCGCTGTAGGACTGCGCCGCCTGGTCGTAGGCGAAGAGCCGCTCGGCCCGCGCCGCCGAGGCGAGACCCAGCCGGACGGCCCTCTCCGCGCCGCTCCCCCGGAGCGCGTGGAGCGCGGCGGCCGGAAGGAGGTCGGGGCGCTCGGCGAGACGCTCCTCGAAGTACGCCGCCGCCGCGTCGTGGAGGAGCCGGCGCCTGTCGTCGGGGAGCGAGGCCGCGAGCTGCTCGCGCGTCCTCGCGAGAGCGAACTCCCAGACCGGCTCCCCCGACAGCTCCCGCTTCCCGAGAAGCCCCGCGAAGGCGAGCGCTCCGAGGGCGTCGGCGAGGGCGTCGGCCTCGCGCACGGCGCCTCCCGAGCGCTCGCCGAGCGCGACCGCCGAGAGGCGCAGGGCCAGCTCGAACGTCAGGTCGGCGGGGACGACGGAGAGCGCCCCGAGGAGCTCGCGCCGGGCCGGGGGAAGCGCCGCGAGACGGGCGTCGGCCCACTCGGCCGCGGCCCCGGGACGCGAGAAGCGCCGGTGCAGCTCGGCGTCGACGACGAGCTGTCCGTCGCGCAGCGAGACGACGCGCTTGTCGACGAGCTGCTCGAGGAGCGAGACGAGCGGCCCGGGCCACCCCTGGCTCTCGTGGTGGACGAGCCGGGTCAGCTCTTCGGGAAGGTCCTTCCGGCCGAGCGCGCCGGAGGCGGCGTTGGCGGTCTCCCCCTCTGAGAGCGGGGTGAGGTGCCAGGGGGGAAGGGCGAGGTCCTCGAGAGGCGTGAGGGCCTCGTTCGGGTCGGCCCCCGGCTCGGGCGGCGCGGCCGGCTCGGCAGCCGCGGCGACGACGAGGGGCCGCGACTCGGCCGCCTTGAAGAGAAAGGAGAGGAGCGCCGCCGTCGCGCGGTCGGCGAGGTGGAGGTCGTCGACGAGGACGACGAGCGGGCGATCGCCCGCCTCGGTGCGGCGGGTCGCCTCGAGAGCGGCGAGGACCTCGTCGAAGAGGGCGAGCCGGCTCGACTCCTCCGTGAGGCGCGAGATGGGGGGCGCGTCGGCCCCGGTGGCGGCGAGGCGCGCGACCCGGGCGAGGGCCGCGCGCGCCGGGGCGCCGGCCGAGCCGCCGCGTCGCGTGAGGGCCGAGAGGACGTCGAGGACGGGGCGGTAGGGAGTCCGGTCCTCGGCAACGGCCCTCCCCTCGACGACGAGGGCCCCTTCCGACTGCGCCAGGGCGCGCCACTCGGCCAGGAGCCGCGACTTTCCCGCCCCTTCCGGGCCGAGGACGACGATCGCCTTCCCCGACCCTTCCGCCGCATGGCGCAGCGCCTGCGAAAAGCGACCGAGAAGCTCGACGCGGCCGCAGAAGGGGGGCGTGAGGAGCTCGGGGCGCGCGTCCCACGTCGAGCCGCGGACGAGGCCGAAGTCGCGGCCGAGGTCGTCGAGAAGCGTCCTCGCCGAAGGGGTCCGGGCTGCCGGGTCCCGTTCCATCAGCTGCGCGAGGATCCGGTCGAGGCGGCTCGGGATGCCGGGCGTGACGCGCGAGGCGACCGGGACGTCTTCCTCGAGGTGGAAGCGCAGGACGCCGCCGAGGTCCCGCCCGGCGGTCGGCAGGACGCCCGTGAGCGCCTCGTAGAACGTGACGCCGAGGGCGTAGAGGTCGGCCCGCCGGTCGGGCTTGCCGCCGCGCAGGACCTCGGGGGCGAGGTAGGCCGGCGTGCCGCGGATCCCCGCGACCTCCTCGCCGCGCGCGAAGGCGAGGCCGAAGTCGAGGAGGAAGGCGCGCTCGCCGAGGACCCTCACGTTCGTCGGCTTCACGTCGCCGTGGACGAGGCCGCGCGAGTGGACGTAGTCGAGGGCGTGGGCGACGTCGGCGAGGGCCGACAGGTTCTCCAGGAGGGCGTGCGAGCGGGCGAACGTGGCGAGGTCGGGTCCGTCGACCTCGTCGGTCGAGAACCAGGCGAGCCCGTCGGCCGTGAAGCCGAAGTCGCGCGCCTTGACGATGGAGGGATGGTCGAGCGAGGCGAGGAGCCGGAACTCCTTGCGCAGCGCGAGCGATTCTTCGCTCCCTGCTCCGCCGCCGATCTTCAGGACGACGCGCCGGCCCGTCTCCCGGTCGAAGGCGGCGACGACGCGCGGCGACGTCCCTTCCGACAGGGCCGCACGCGCCTCGAAGCGCGGCGGGAGCGCGGCGCCGGCGCGGATCATGCCGGCGGGGGCGCTCCGAGGACCGGGACCGTCACGCCCAGCGAGAGGAGGCGGGCCACGATGGACTGGCGCAGGTCGGGAAGGCCCTCGCCGGTCACGGCGGAGATCGCGATCTCCCCGGCGGGCGCGATGGCCCCGGGCCGGTCGGTCTTGTTGTAGGCGAGGAGAACGCGGTCTGCCGGGACGCCCAGGTCCGCGAGGACCTCCTCGGCGACGCGGCGCTGATCCTCGGCGTGCGGCGAGGAGGCGTCGACGACGTGGACGAGGAGGTCGGCCTCCTCGACCTCCTTCAGGGTCGAGCGGAAGGAGGCGACGAGCGTGTGCGGGAGCTTGCGAAGGAAACCGACCGTGTCGGAGACGACGATCGCCCGGCCGCCGACGCCGTGGAGGCGCGCGTGGCGCGCGTCGAGCGTCGCGAAGAGGCGGTCCTCGGCGAACTCCTTCGAGGAGGTGAGGCGGTTGAAGAGGGTCGTCTTGCCGGCGTTCGTGTAGCCGACGAGGGAGACGGTCGCGACGTTGCGCAGGTGCCGGCGGCGGACGCTGCGGCTCGTCTCGATCTTCTCGAGGTCTTCCTTGAGGGTCGCGATCCGCCGGCGGATCTTCCGCTTGTCGAGCTCGAGCTTCTTCTCGCCGCCGCCCGCGCGGAAGGCGCCGCCGCCCCGCTGCTGGGCCATGCCGGTCTGCGCGCCGGTGAGGCGCGGGAGGAGGTACTGGAGGCGGGCCAGCTCGACCTGCGTCATCGCCTCGCGGCTCCGGGCGCGCGAGGCGAAGATGGAGAGGATGACGTTCGGGCGGTCGAGGACCTGCGCCGGCAGCTCCTTCTCGAGGTTTCGGGTCTGCGAGGGGGAGAGCTCGTCGTCGAAGACGACCATGCCCGCCTCCAGCGCCTCCGCGGCCTCGACGAGCTCCTTCAGCTTCCCCTTGCCGACGTAGGTCGCCGAATCGGGGGACGAGCGCTCCTGGAGGGCGCGGGCGACGACGACGCCCCCCGCCGTGTCGACGAGGCGCTCCAGCTCGTCGAGGTGGTCTTCGGCCTCGGCGCGGCTCAGCGTCTTCCCGTAAACCCCCACGAGGATCGCCTTGTTGGTCTTCGGTCGGTCCGCCGGGCCCGCCGCGCGTTCGTCCGGATCTTTCTCGGTCACAGCCGCACAGGATACCAACAAAGCGCCGGGACGGGTCCGAAAGAGACCCTCGCCGGATATGCTTCCTACCCGATGAGACGGCGCCTCCTGCCCCCGGACGTTCCTGCGCTCGCGTCGCGCCTCCGCGCCCTCGAGGAGGCCTGGCGCGGGAAGCGCCTCGACTCCGATCCGCTTCTCTTTCCACACCGTTACGGGCGGCCGGACGACCGGGAGGCCGCTGCGTTTCTCGCCTCTTCGCTCGCGTTCGGGCGCGTCGCCTCGATCAACGCCTCCCTCGAGCGTCTCTTCGGCGCCCTCGGGCCGCACCCGGCCTCGACCCTTCGAAAGCGCGGCGGCGAGGAGGCGGGCCTGGACGCTTTCGTCCACAGGTGGGTCGATGCCGGATCCCTCCGGCCGTTCCTCCGGGCCGTCGGCGAGACGCTCCGCGCCGAGGGCTCCCTCGGCAGCCTCCTCGCCGCCGGGGACGAGGGCGGAGCCGACTACGTTTCCGCCCTCGACCGCTTCTTCTCCGTGCTTCGGGAGAGATCGGGCGTGCCGGCGGGCCACCTGCCGCGGGGACTCCGCTTCCTCCTCCCCTCCCCCGGAGAGGGAGGGGCATGCAAGAGGGCCCACCTCTTCCTGCGCTGGATGGTGAGGAGCGGCGACGTCGACCTCGGCCTCTGGAAGGGGGGCGGCTTCTCCCCGGCGCGCCTCCTCCTCCCGATGGACACCCACGTCCACCGGATCTCCCGCTACCTCGGCCTGACGGCCCGCCCGACGGCCGACCTCCGCGCCGCGCGCGAGGCGACCGGGTGGCTTTCGAGGATCGACCCCGCCGACCCGGTCCGGTTCGACTGGTCGCTTTCCCGCCTCGGCATCCTCGCCGAGTGCGTTCGCGACCCGCACCGGTCCCGGTGCGGCGACTGCGCCATTCGCCCCGTCTGCCGGGCCGCGAGCCCCTCCGGGCGCCCCCCGGTACTATTCCGCGCGACAGGAGCCCTCCCCGCATGAACCTCTCCAGGAACCGGATCGCCCTCGTCACCCTCGGAGCGATCGTCACGATCGCCCTCGGACTCACCTACCGCGGAGCCCTCACGAAGGGCTCGGTGAAGGTTACCGAACCGCCCCCGGCCGCAGCCGCGATGCCCGGGACGGGCCAGGGCATGTCGAACCCCGCCGCCGTCAGGCCCGGCCCGAGCCCGGTCACGATGAAGGACGGGACCAGCCGCGACCTGTCTGCCCCCTCCGGAAAGCTCCTCGTCGTCCACTTCTGGGCGACCTGGTGCCCTCCGTGCGAGGAGGAGCTCCCGGGCCTCCTCGCCTGGTGGAAGGAGGCGAAGGCCGACCCGCGGATCGAGCTCGTCGCCGTCTCGGTCGACGAGGACTGGAAGACGGTCGACGGCTTCCTCGCGAAGCGGAACGCGGCGGACCTTCCCCTCGCCCTCGATCCGAAGAAGAGCGCCGCCTCGGCCTTCGGGACCGAGAAGTTCCCCGAGACCTGGATCCTCGCCCCGGACGGGACGATCCTGATCCACCAGGTGGGCGCCCAGGACTGGTCGTCGCCGGCCACCCGGTCGCTCTTCAGCGCCCTGACGGCCCGGGCGCTCCCGGCCAGGACCGCCGTTTCCTGACCGGAGGGGCCGGGAACCTTTTCGACCCCGCTTCGTTTCTCAAGGCGGGGAGACCGACATGAGGGAGCTCAGGTCCACTGGAAACGCCTTCTTCTGGTTCGCGCTGTTCCTTCTCGGCTATGCGCTCGTCGTTCCCCCTCCGGAGGGAACCGGGCACGGCGGGCGGCCGAGGTTCCTCCGGATGGTGATCGAGGAGACGGGGACCCCGGGACACACGGAGAAGGTGAACATCACCGTTCCGTGGTTCCTCTTCCGGAGCGGCCTCCACGCCGTCTCGGCCGGAAAGCTGGAGCGCGAGGCGAACCTCCACTTCGACGACACGGTGGCCGCGGAGATCGTTCGCGATGCCTGGAAGGAGCTCTCCGAGAAGCCCGAGGGGACCGACGTCGTGAAAGTGCACGACGAAGGCGAGCTCACCTTCCGGAAGGAGAAGGGCGAGATCCACCTGACGGTGAAGGAAGGGGTCGGTGAGGAGGACGGACCGCCGCGCGAGATCGTCACGATCCGCTTCCCCGCGCGGTTCATGGAGGCGGCCGTCTCCGGCGACCGCGACCTCGACATCGAAGCCCTCTTCTCGGAGATGAAGCAGGCCTCACGCGGCGACGTCATCGAGGTGACGAGCGACGACGCCCACGTGAAGGTCGTCATCGACTGAGGCCGGCTCTCCAGGGCCGTAGAGGCCAGCCGGTAGGAACGGCCCTGGCGGGCTGGTCGGGGCAGAACGAGCCCGGGCCGCAGCCGGCGGTGATCCCCGAGGCGGCGAGCGCCTCGACGAACCTGAAGAACGGGTGCGTGGCTGTCGAGCCGGCCCGCCCCCCCCCAGGCTACGCGCTGGCGCTGGCCCCCGACCGCGTCCCCCCGCGTCCCCATCACCCGCCCCGGCGCCGCGGCACCCCGACCTCCCCAGCCCCGGGATCCTGGTGACCAGCCCCCGATGTCGGCCCCTGCTGCCACCCGACCGCGGCCGCTGGATCCGGTCGGTGGAGGCCGGCCTCTGTCGCTCGCGCCCAGGCCCCCGTGACGGCGCAAGCAGCAGCATGGGCATCGGTGCGTTCATCACTGGATCCTCCGCACGCGCCCCGGACAGAACAGCAGTGAGACGTTGCGTCTGGTGAACATTCTAGACCCGCCGTACGAGAGAGAACCGCACGGAAGCAGGTCAGGGAGGCGGGCGTCGCGTCTTTCCGGTCCACTTCGGTCCCGTATCGAGGGGAGACGCCAAACGCGTCGCGGGAAGGCTCGAGGCGAGCCTCCCCCCCCCCTCGCTCCCGATCCACTTCAGTCCAGGTCGAACGGGTCGCGGTCGATGGCCTCGACGAGGCGGTCGAGCCGGAGGCGGCTCGGGCCGAAGGCGATGCGGATCTCGCCGTTCTCGCAGCGGACCTCGCGCACCTCGAGCGAGAGCTCGGGCGGGAGGACCGTGGAGAGGTTGAGGACGACGACGCGGTCCTCGGGGTAGAAGAAGGCGAAGCCCGGGGGCTGGTGGGCGACGATCCGCTTGATGACCCAGGGCGGGATCGGGACGAAGCCGAAGACCTTCAGCTCGTCGAGCGAGAAGCCGAGCCAGCCGTCGCGGAAGCGGATCGACGTGACCCGGCTCTTGAGCGGGAAACGGACCCCCTTCTTCACCTTGATCGTCAGGCCGAGGACGCCGCCGTCGGCCTCGACCTGGATGCCGGAAACCTCGGGGACCCGCCTCGTCGCACGGTGGAGGAAGGTGTTGATCGTCTGCTCGTCGATGACGATGACGAGCCCCTCCCAGCGAACGGAGAGCGAGGGGACGTCAACGGTCGGAGGCCAGGTCGGTGGGGCGCTCATGCCGGGAAGATCGTACCCGATCGGAAGGGTCCGCCCGCTCAAAGAACGTAGGCGAGGGCGAAACCGACCTGCGCCGCCATCATCATCAGGTACATGTGCGTCCACGACGGGTGGTTCTCGGTCGTCGAGAGCTCGTCGGGGTTCCTTCTCAGGAGCCGGACGGTGTAGAGACCCCACGCCGAGAGGAGGACGCCGAGCGCCGCGAGGAGCCAGGGGTTCCCTGTCAGGAGGCGGTGCTCGGGCGCGAGCGGGTCGGGGAGGAATCCGAGCGGGATCAGGAGGAGCCACGGCAGGACGAAGAAGGGCGACATGATCGCCACGGCCTTCCGGTTCCCGTGGAGGATCGGAAGCGTCCGGCAGCCCCCGGCACGGTCCCCCGGAACGTCGGAGAAGTCCTTCGTGGAGGCGGCGCCGACGAGGAAGAGAAAGAAGAGAAAGCCGATGACCCACGGCTCGAGGGCGAGGGCCGGGGCCACCATCGTCCAGCCGGCGACCTTCAGGAGCGCGCCTCGGGGAATGGCGATGGTGAGGTTGGCCCAGATGCCGAGGCGCTTCGTCCGGCCCCACGACGGGAGCGAGTAGACGAGCGTGAAGACGAGGCCGCCGAGGAAGAGGAAGAAGGTCTGGTGCGTCGAAAGCGGCGCGAGGAAGCGCGCGGCGAGCCCCTCGCGGGGCGGGACGACGACGAACCAGACGGGAACCATCGCCAGGACGTAGAGGATCCAGGTCAGGATCCACGTCTCCCGGATCCCGGCCTCGCCCGTGACGAGCGGCCGGTCCGGCTTGTTGACCCGGTCGACCTCGAGGTCGGTGATCTGGTTGAGGGCGTTCGAGGCGGCATTCAGGAAGGACGCGCAGAGGGAGCCGAGGGCGATGGCGCCCACGACGGCCCAGGTGACGCGCCTTGCCGGATCGGGGTTGTGGATGCTCCCGAAGGCGCAGACGGCCCCCGAGACGATGCCGAGGAGCGGCGGCAGGAGCGTGAAGGGGCGGGTGAGGCGGATCGCGGTGCGAGGGGTCATGCGCGAACGTCAAGGCTACACGAAGTCCTGATATCCTCGCCGGTCGGCCCCCCGGCCCATCGGCCCGGCGGGGCGCTTTCGTGTCGGACCGCCCCGACCGGGCGGATCCTGAAACGCGATCGCAAAGAGGGACCATGGCCTGCAAGTACGGCTCCCACCGCGTCCTCGAACCGAAGGGCGTTCTTCCCCAGCCCGCGCTCCGCCTCGACAACGACTTCTCGACGATCGCCGAGAACGAGATCCTCGTCGACGTGAGCGCGCTGAACATCGACTCGGCGAGCTTCACGCAGATCGAAGAAGAGGCCGGGGGCGACCTCGCGAAGATCGAATCGAAGATCCTCTCGATCGTCGCCGAGCGCGGGAAGATGCAGAACCCCGTCACCGGCTCGGGCGGGATGTTCATCGGAACGGTCGCGAAGGTCGGCGCGGCGCTCGCGGGGCGGGACCTGAAGCCGGGCGACCGGATCGCGAGCCTCGTCTCGCTCAGCCTGACGCCGCTGAAGATCGCGAAGATCCTGAAGATCCACCCCGAGATCGACCGCGTCGAGGTGGAGGCGCAGGCCGTCCTCTTCGAGAGCGGCATCTACGCGAAGCTCCCGGCCGACATGGACGAGGGGCTCGCCCTCGCGGCGCTCGACGTCGCCGGGGCGCCGGCGCAGGCCGCCAAGCTCGTGAAGCCGGGCCAGAGCGTCCTCATCCTCGGCGCGGGGGGCAAGAGCGGGATGCTCGTCGCGTGGGAAGCGATGAAGCGCGTCGGCCCGACCGGGCGCGTCGTCGGGAACGTCTACCTGAAGGAGGACGCCGCGACGCTGTGCGACCTCGACCTCTGCCACGAGGTCGTCGTGGCCGACGCGACGAAGCCGGTCGCGCTGATGGAGGCCGTCCTCGCCGCGAACGGCGGTGCCGAGTACGACGTCGTCTTCAACTGCGTGAACGTGCAGAACACCGAGATGAGCAGCATCCTGCCCTGCCGGCAGGAAGGGACCGTCTACTTCTTCAGCATGGCGACGCACTTCGGCAAGGCCGCGCTCGGCGCCGAGGGCGTCGGCAAGGACGTCACCATGATCGTCGGCAACGGCTACACGAAGGGGCACGCCGAGATCACGCTGGCCGAGCTGCGCGAGAACGCGAAGCTCCGCCGGCTCTTCGAAACCCGCTACGTCTGAGGGCCCGCGCCCGCCGGGCGCCCCTCCCGCGTCCGCCGCGCGCGGCGCGGCCGGACGTCGAACGTCCGGAGGCTCACATGAGCGAGAAGGTCATCATCACCTGCGCCGTCACCGGCGCCGAGACGACCCGGGAGTCGCAACCGGCCCTCCCGGTCACCCCCGAGGAGATCGCGCAGAGCGCCTTCGAGGCGTGGGAGGCCGGCGCCGCCGTCCTCCACCTTCACGTGCGGCACGACGACGGCTCGCCGACGCAGGACGTCGCCGTCTTCCGGAAGGCGATCGAGCTCGTCCGAAGCCGGTGCGACATCGTCGTCGAGTGCACGACGGGGGGCGCCGTCGGGATGACGCCCGAGGAGCGCCTCCAGCCCGTCACGCTCCGCCCGAGATGGCGAGCCTCGACTGCGGGACGGTCAACTTCGGCGACGAGTACATCGTCAACACGCTCCCCGTCATGCGGCAGTTCGCGAAGGCGATGCGCGAGCACGGCGTCCGCCCGACGCTCGAGTGCTTCGACCTCGGGCACGTCTACGCGAGCCACATCCTGATCAAGGAAGGGCTCCTCGACGAGCCGTACCACTACGGCCTCGTCCTGAACGTCCCCGGCTCGGCGAAGTACGAGGTCGACGTCCTCGACTTCTTCGTGAGGAAGCTCCCGAAGGGGGCGCACTGGACCGTCATGGGGATCGGCGGCAAGGCGAACCTCGACGCCATCTACGGCGCCCTCGCCCTCGGCGGGAACATCCGCGTCGGCTTCGAGGACAACATCTACTACAGCAAGGGACGCCTCGCGGCGAGCAACGCCGAGCTCGTCGAGCGCGCCGCCCGCATCGCGAAGGACTGCGGCCGGCCCCTCGCGCGGCCCGACGACGTCCGCGCGATGCTGAAGCTCCGGAAGGCCTGAGGCGCGGAGATGAAGTACCCGACCGTCGACTTCCGCTCCATCCCGCTCTTCGCCGGCGTCACCGACGCCGAGTGGAACGACTGGACCTGGCACATGAAGAACGGGATCCGGGACATCGAGACGCTCGAGAAGGTCGTGAAGCTGACGGACCTCGAGCGCGAGCAGATCCAGCAGTGCCTCGGCAAGTTCACGATGGAGATCACGCCCTACTACGCGGCGCTGATGGACCGCGACGACCCGGAGTGCCCGGTGCGGATGCAGTCGGTGCCGCGGATCGCCGAGATGCACGACGACCCGTCGGACATGGCCGACCCGCTCCACGAGGACGTCGACAGCCCCGTCCCGGGCCTGACTCACCGTTACCCGGACCGGGTGCTCCTCCTCGTCACGAACATCTGCAGCATGAACTGCCGGCACTGCACGCGGCGGCGGCTCGTCGGCGACGAGGACGTCGACATGCCGGAGGACAACGTCTCCGCGGCGATCGAGTACATCCGCAACACGCCGACGGTCCGCGACGTCCTCCTCAGCGGCGGCGACCCGCTCGTCCTCCCGGACGAGAAGCTCCGGTCGATCCTCCGGCGCCTCCGCGAGATCCCGCACGTCGAGATCATCCGGATCGGGACGCGGATGCCGATCGTCCTGCCGCAGCGGATCACCGACGGGCTCGTGAACATGCTCAAGCAGTTCCACCCGGTCTGGGTGAACGTCCACTTCAACCACCCCAAGGAGATCACCGCCGAGGCGAAGGCCGCCTGCGAGAAGCTCGCGGACGCCGGCATCCCGCTCGGGAACCAGAGCGTCCTCCTGCGCGGGATCAACGACGACCCGGTCGTCATGAAGAAGCTCGTCCACAAGCTCATGACGATCCGGGTGCGGCCCTACTACATCTACCAGTGCGACCTCTCGCTCGGGATCAGCCACTTCCGGACGTCGGTCGCCAAGGGGATCGAGATCATCGAGTCGCTCCGCGGCCACACGACCGGCCTCGCCGTCCCGACGTTCGTCGTCGACGCGCCGGGCGGCGGCGGGAAGATCCCGGTGATGCCGAACTACCTCATCTCGATGGCCGAGGGGAAGGCCGTCCTGCGCAACTACGAGGGGGTCATCACGACCTACTCGTGGCCGCAGGGGCGCGGCCCCGCGAACGCGGCGAGGAAGGACGAAGGGGACGACGCGAAGTACAGGGCGAAGGACGGCGTCGCGATGCTCCTCTCGGGGGACAAGCGCCGGATCGAGCCGAGCGACCTGATCCGCCACAAGCGCAACGACGACTGAGGCCGCGTGGAGGGTCTTTCGGGCGTCGCGGGAGGGGTCACGGCGGTGACCGGGTTCGAGAAGGGGTCGGGGAAGACCACCTTCCTGAACGCCCTCCTGCCCATCGCCCGAAGGGCCGGCGCCGTGAGCGTCTTCAGCGTCGGGGTCGACGGCGGGCTGAAGGCCCGAAGCGGCACGGCCGCGCCGGAGATCCTCGTCGAGGAAGGCGACGTCGTCCTGACGACCGACCTCTTCGCGCGCCGCTCGTCGGCGCGGCTCGAGGTCCTCGAGACCCTGCCGGGCCGGTCCGTCCTGGGTCGGCTCCTTCTCGGCCGGGCAGTCCGGCGAGGCGGGGTGACGCTCGTGGGCGCCGAGAATCTCGCCGCCCTCGCCGGTGCAGTGCGCCTCGTCCGCGAGGAGAGATGGGCCGCGTCGTCGATCGTCGACGGCTCCGCCGACCGCGTGACGCAGGTGGGCGCCCTCGGCGACGTCGGCTTCGTCTACACCGTCCGCGTCGACCGGGCGAACCTGCCACGCGTCGCCGGGCGACTGCGCGCGCTCGTCGCGCTCTCCCAGCTGCCCGTCGTGCCCGAGCCGCCGGCAGGCGCGCTGCGCCTCGACGGGCCCCTCACCGACGAGTTCCGGCAGGGACTGCCCGAGGGCCTCGTCGCGCTTTCCCTCGAGGACTTCACGAAGGTGTTCCTTTCCCCCGCGGATCTGCTCCGGCTCCTTTCGCGGGTGACGTGCAGCGTGAGGCGGGGCTTCCGGCTCCTCGGCGTCGTCCCCGCGCTGCGGGACGTCGGGCAGGAGGAGCTCTGCCGGGAGGTGGGGCCGGCGGTCGCCGCCCGGCTCCTCCCGAATCCGTACGAGGTGGCGGCGTGAGCCTGGGGCTGTGGACGTACGCGGGCGCGGACGCACTCTGGCAACGCTTCCTGCCCCAGACCCCGTTCGGACGGGACGCGAAGGCGCGGATGGTCCCGATGACCGAGCGGGCCGCGCTGGAAGAGCGCTACGACCTCACCGAAGCGGCCCTCGATTTCCTCGGGGCGCTCGACGCCGACCGCGTGACGCTCGACCGCATCCACCATCACCTGAGGCGCCTGCCCCGTTTCCCCGACGCGCCGCGGGAGGCTTTCGACGAGGTCGAGATCTTCCAGCTCAAAAAGTTTCTCTTCAACCACCGGAGCCTCCTCTCCCTCCTGCCGGAGACGCTCGGCCAGCGGTTCGGGTTGAGGCAGATTCCCGGCGGCCTCGTCGACCTCCTCGGGACGGGGCGCCAGGGGGACGAGTCGTTCTACGTCGCGGACGCGTACGACCCCGAGCTTGCCGAGGTCCGCAGCGCGCTCCGGAAGACCGACGCCGCGTCGAGACGCCTGCGCGAGGAGTACGAGCGGACGCTCCGGGAGCGCTGGGGCTTCGCGTTCGAGGGGCGCGCGTTCCTCCTGGTACCGCGGGAGCGACTCGGCGACCCGTCGGCCGCGGCGGCGCTCCTCGAGGTCGAACCGTGGGACGCGGGCCGGCTTTGCGTCCGCCCTCGCCCCGTCGCCGAGGCGCTGCGCCTCGCCGAGGAGACGTCCGCGCTCCTCTCGCGCGAGCGCTCGCTCGAAGCGCGCGTCGTCGCTTCCCTCTCCGGTCCGCTTCGCGAGGCGCTCCCGTTCTTCCTCGAGCAGGCCCGGGCCGTGGGGGGCTTCGACCTCGCTCTCGCGGGGGCCCGCCTCGCGAGGGAGGTGGGGCTGACGCGGCCGGTCCTCCACGAAGGTGAGGTCGTCGTCGAGCGCGGTCGGCACCTTCCGACGGAAACGCTCTGCGAGAGCCTCGGAACCCCGTACGCGCCGCTCGACGCGACGTTCGACGGCGGCCCGACCGTGATCTTCGGGTCGAACATGGGCGGGAAGACGGTCGTCCTGAAGACGCTCGCCTTCCTTCAGCTCGTCGCGCAGGCGGGGCTCTTCGTCCCCGCCGCCCGTTTCGCGACGCGCGTCTTCCGTCACCTGCACTACGTGGGAGAAGGACGGGAGCGCGAGGAGGGGCGGGGCCTCTCCGGGTTCGGCTTCGAGATCCGCCAGTTCAACGAGGCGCACGCCGATTTCGGCGGCGAGACGCTCGCCCTCTTCGACGAGTTCGCCCGGACGACGAGCTCGGGAGAGGCCGAGGCGCTGCTGTCGGCGATCCTCGAGGAGCTCGCCGGGAAGCCCCGTGTCGTCGCGCTCTTCTCGACCCATTTCCGCGGAGTCCGCCGGCTGACGGGCGTCCGCTATCTCCGGATGGGCGGGCTCGACCGGAGCCGCCTCGACCTCGCGGTGCCCGACGGCACGGGCGACGCCGACGTTGCCGCCCGAATCCGCCACATCGACCGGCAGATGCGTTTCTGCCTCGAGCCCGACGCACCGCGAGAGCGGAGCTCCGACGCCATCACCGTCGCGGCGCTCCTGGGCCTCTCCCCGGCGCTCGCCCGCAGGGCCGCGGACTTCCTGAAGCAAGAGAACTGACCCGAGGAGGACCCATGGAGAAGAGGCTCCACCTGCCGCCGGAACGGATCGACCGCGCCCGCGAGCTCGCGAGGCGGATCGTCGCGCCGGTGCAGGAGTTCATCGAGGCGCACACGACCGTCACGGTCGAGAGGGCGACGCTGCGGCTCGCCGGAGCCGACGGCGCCGACGCCGACGGCGTGCCCGTGCCGAACCTCGTCGTCGACCAGCTGCGGGACCGACTCGAGGAAGGGGCCCTGAAGTACTGGGTGAACGCCCTTCTCCGCACGGGCGAGGGTGTCGCGGGACTCAACCGGCGCGTCGCCGAAGGGCTGCGCGTCTCCGACCTCCCTCTCGCCGACCCCATCGCGCTGGAGGGGAAGGCCGCCGAGCTCGTCTCGGCCTGCACGCGGCGCGTCCGCGGCAACCGCTCGCTCCGCGAGGAGCGCCTCGCGAGATACGCAGGGAAGAACCACGCCCCGCTCCTCTACGTCATCGTGGCGACCGGCAACATTCACGAGGACGTCAAGCAGGCGCGCGCCGCGGCCGAGCAGGGAGCCGACGTCGTCGCCGTCATCCGGACGACGGCGCAGTCGCTCCTCGACTACGTCCCGTACGGCGCGACGACCGAGGGCTTCGGCGGCACCTACGCCACGCAGGAGAACTTCCGGATCATGCGGGCCGCGCTCGACGAGGTCGTCGAGAAGCAGGGGCGCTACGTCTACCTGACGAACTACGCCTCCGGCCTCTGCATGCCCGAGATCGCGGCCATGGGGGCGCTCGAGCGCCTCGACATGATGCTGAACGACTCGATGTACGGAATCCTCTTCCGCGACATCAACATGTACCGGACGTTCGTCGACCAGAAGTTCAGCCGGATGATCAACGCCTGGGCGGGCGTCATCATCAACACGGGCGAGGACAACTACCTGACGACGTCCGACGCCGTGGAGAAGGCGTACACCGTCCTCGCGAGCCAGTTCCTGAACGAGCGCTTCGCCTTCGCCGCGGGCCTCGAGCCCTGGCAGATGGGGCTCGGGCACGCGTTCGAGATGGACCCGACGATCCGGAACGGCTTCCTGCTCGAGCTCTCACAGGCCCTCATGGCGCGGGAGATCTTCCCCGAGGCGCCCCTGAAGTACATGCCGCCGACGAAGTTCATGACGGGCGACATCTTCAGGGGGGTCGTCCAGAACGCCCTCTTCAACTTCGTCTCGCAGATGACGGGCCAGGGGATCCACCTCCTCGGGATGCTGACGGAGGCGATCCACACGCCGTTCATGCAGGACCGCTTCCTCGCGCTCGAGAACGCGAAGTACGTCATGAACAACATGGCCGACCTCGGGGACGAGGTCGAGTTCCGGAAGGACGGAGTGATCGTGAAGCGCGCGCAGGCCGTCCTCGAGGAGACCGTCGCGTTCCTCGAGAAGATCGACGCGACGGGCCTCATGCCCGCGATCGAGCAGGGACTCTTCGCCGACATCAAGCGTCCGCGCGACATGGGCAAGGGGCTGGAGGGCCTGCGAAAGAAGGCCGACGGCTACTGGAACCCGTTCGAGACGCACCTCCAGCGGGAGCTGGGACTCTGAGGCCGCGATGACGACGATCGTGAGGCCCTATGGCGACACCCTGGACGACGGCGCCGTCCAGCTCTCCTTCACCCTCCCCGTCCCCTTCGGCCCCCGCGGCCGTGAGGCGGCACGCCTGTTCGTCGAGAAGCTCGGCTTCCGCCACGCCGAGATCGTCCACGCCGCCCCCCTCTCCGAAGGCTTCAGCTTCTACGTCGCCTACGGGCGGACGGAGACGTCGATCGACGTCGACACGATCCACGTCGAGGAGGCGACCGGCGAGAAGCTCTACTCGATGAACGAGGCCTGCGAGGTGATCCGCGCCCGCCTGGGCCGCAAGCTCGTCGTGGTCGGCGCCTGCACCGGCTTCGACGCGCACACGGTGGGGATCGACGCGATCATGAACATGAAGGGCTACAACCACCACTACGGCCTGGAGCGCTACCAGGAAGTGGAGGCCCACAACCTCGGCGCGCAGGTGCCGAACGAGAAGCTCATCGACTACGCCGTGAAGGTGAACGCGGACGCGATCCTCGTGAGCCAGATCGTCACCCAGAAGGACGTCCACATCCGCAACCTGACCGAGCTCATCGAGCTCCTCGAGGCGCGTGGCCTCCGCGAGCGCTTCGTCGTCTGCGCCGGCGGCACCCGCATCAGCAACAAGCTCGCCGTCGAGCTCGGCTACGACGCCGGCTTCGGCCAGGGCACCTACGCCGAGCACGTCGCCACCTTCCTCATCGAACGCCTCGGGGTCAAACACCCTGGGGTCAGGTCTTGATTTTCTATTCTACGGGACCTCGCGGCCGGTAGGGTAGGGCTCAGGCGAGGCTCCTGGCTCGAGGAGAGGAGAGACGGGAGAGACGAGGCGCCGTTCAGGCCACCTCACCGTGCCGCACGAGTCGCGGACGGGAGGGATGTCCCACGGCGGCCCTGCGCGCCCGCGACCCACATCGGCCCCGCTGCGCGGGCCGCCGGGGCGAGCGCGAACGCCCTCACTCGCCGGGGGGCTGACCCCCCCCCCTCTCACACGTGCGCTCGCCTGATCCGGCGGCCTGCTCGCGAAGCCGTGCGGGGCCCCGCGTGCTCGAACGTCGCTCGCGGGACACCCCTCCCGCCCGCTCGACCATCCGGCGCGTCAGGCCAGAGAAGTAGCCCGGGACTGAGGCCTGACGGAGGGCCCTGTTCCTCCGCGTCACGAACCGGGTCCCGCTTTCGCGGAAGGAGAATCGCGCACAGTAAAACCCGGACCAGACCTCTTTCCTGGAAGAGATCCCCCGCAGATCTCGAAGCTCGCCGGCCGCGGGTGGGGTGGGACGTCTCGCGAGCCGCCCCTGAGCACGGCCGGGGACCCGCTCGAGTTCGCGAGGACCGGGCGGGGATCAGGCCCGCGCGCGTGTCTGACGAGCGAAGCGAGGAGTTCGCGCGGGCCCCCGACCGGCCGGAGCGAACTCGGAAGCGGGTCGGCCGCGCGGAACAGGCGGCCGCGAGACGCCCCACTCCGCCCGCGGCCCCCCGCGGAATCGACGAGATGTCTGCGCTCGGGCCCCTGCTCCCCCGGGTTCTTCAGGCAAGAAGGAGCGCGACGGCGGCGCCGGCGAGGGTGTTGAAGAAGTTCAGGACGTGGCCGTTCGTGACGCGCCAGGGGGCTCCGTCGCGGCCGAGGAGGCTCTCGACGACGGTGCCGGCGAAGGCGGCGGCGACGACGACGGGGATACCGGAGGGCGGGTAGAGGCCAAGCTTCCAGCCGAGGACGGCCAGGAGGAGCGCCGCGAGGAGGCCCGCGAGGGTGCCCCCGACGGAGACCGCTCCGTCGGTGCCGGGCGGGACGCGGCGAAAGTCCGGAAGGAGGACAGTCGGCGTCCTGAGCGCCTGCCCCACCTCCGTGCCGACCGTGTCCATGAGGGCCGTGGCGAAGGCCGCCGCGGCGGCAAGGAGGAGCAGCGCGGAGGAGCCGGGCGTCAGCGCGGCGCAGGCGACGAGGAAGGCCGCGACGGAGCAGTTCGCGAGGACGTTCGCGGCCCCGCGGCGCCCTCCCGACTCTTCAGCCTTCCCCATCGCTTCCTTCCGCTTGCGGCCGAAGCGGGTCGTGAGAGTCCCGACGGCGAAGAAGACCCAGAGGAGGGCGTAGGCGCTCCACCCGCCGAGGCCGAGGACGACCGCCCCGACGAGACCGCCCGCGAGCGCGCCGGACGGGCGCACGACGCGGAGGAGCGCCGCAGCACTCGAGACGAAGACGTTGACCGCGAGGCCGAGGGCGAGCTGGCGAAGCGCGCTGGGAACCAGGAGGGAATCCACGTTCGGGAGCGCCGCAAGGAGAGCCGCCAGGGCTCCCGTCGCCGCGAGCGGCGGGACGAGGTTGTCGTCCAGCTCGGAGGGGAGGCTCTCGACGGCGGCTCCGGCAAGTCCGGCGAGGAGGAACGCCACGCCCTCGGTGGGCGACGGGCCCCGCCCCGCGACGAACGAGGAGAGGGCCATCGCGCCGAGGCTGCCGAAGAGGACGTAGCCGGCGAAGCCGCTCCAGCTCTTCTTCGCGTTCCAGGGAAGGCGGGATCCGCCGAGCGTGACACCGCAGAGCGTGGCGAAGCCGTCGCCGAAGGCGAGGAAGCCCCACCCCGCCGCCGCGAGGGAGAGGCGATGCGGGAAGAGCAGGACGAGCGCGAGAACGACGAGCGGATAGAGGAGGATGCCGACCGGGTAGCCGCGGGCACGGTCCTCCCCGCGGAAGAGCGCGCTCCCGCCGAGGCGCGGGAGGACGAGGAGGTTGAACGCGAAGGCGCCGAGGGCGCAGAGTGCGGCTCCCCTCCAGTCGAGCCAGCGGAGGAGGAGCGCGAAGACGGCCATCCCGACGTGGACGGCCTTCCTTTTCGCCTCGGTGGCTTCGAGCCTCAAGTCGCCGCAGCTCCCGCCGTCTCCGCTCGACGCCTCAGGTGCTCGTCGAGGGCCTCCGTGAAGTGACGGGGCGCCTCGCCCGTCAACCGTTCGTAGAGCGACGTGTCGAGAACCGAATTCGCCGGTCGGGCCGCCGGGCGGGGAAACTCGGCCGTCGTACAGGGAACGAGCCTCACGTGCGGGAATCCACCGCGCGCCAGCGCCTCTTTCGCGAGGCCGTACCAGGTGGTCTCGCCAGCGTTGGCAAAGTGGACGACGCCGCGCGCCCCGATGGCGACGAGCCTCCCGAGCGCACGGGCGAGGTCGGGCGCGAACGTCGGCCGGCCACGCTGGTCGTCGACGACCTTCAGCTCGGCCTTCCCCGAGGCGGCGAGGTCCAGCATGGTGTCGACGAAGTTGATCCCCCCCGGCGCAAAGGACCAGGAGGTCCGGACGATCAGGACCTCGGCTCCGCTCGCGAGCGCACGGCGTTCGCCCCCGAGCTTGCCGCGGCCGTAGGCGTTGAGCGGGGCGACCGGGTCGTCTTCCCGCCACGCCCGGCCCGCGCGCCCGTCGAAGACGTAGTCGGTGGAGACGTGGACGAGGAGCGCGCCGGCGTCGCGGCAGAGGCGCGCGATCTCGCCGACGGCGACGTCGTTCACCGCGAGGTGCGACGGGTCGGTTTCGGCCAGGTCGACGCGGGTGTCGGCGGCGGCATTCCAGACGAGGCTCACGCCCGGGACGATCGCCCGCGCGAGGGCCGCCGGATCGGTGATATCGAGCTCGCTCATGCCGAGCGAGCGGGCGTGGGGCCGTTCGCCCGCGAGACCCCGCGCGAGCATGCCCCCCGCGCCAAGGATCAGCTCCGTCATGCCGTTGCCCTTGCCTTTCGGCCCCTCTCGGCCCCGGGAAGTCTAGTCCGTGTCACCGCCTGCGCCCCGGCCGCGGCTCAGTTCGAGACGCGCCCTGTGAAGTCGAGAAAGCTGCCGATGTTCTTCAGGTTGAGCCCGATCCGGAAGTCGCGCGTCGGGACCGCACCGAGGCGCAGGTCCCGATACTCGCCGAGGATCTTGAAGCACGACGCCTCCCAGGTCAGGAGGCTCCGCCACTCGAGCATCCGTCCCTTCTCGACGTCGTAGTTCGCCTCGACGTCGAGGCGCAGCTGCTTCGGCAGGATGGCCGACCCTCCCCCGAACCGAAGCTGGGTCGAGGGTGTCAGGGAACCGACGGGCCGGCTGTCGTAGTAGGAGAAACGGAGGGAGCGGGCGGCCGAGCCGAGGCTCGCCGAGAGGCTCGTGGAGGTGACGACTTTCGCATCGATGTCCCAGGTCGTGCGCGCGTCGAAGTTGAGCGAGGGACTCGCGTTGACGCGGAGGACGGCGTCGAGCGGGGAGTCGGTGCTGGCAGTGGCCGGGACGCCGACCGGGAGCTCGAAGTAGTGGAGGCGGGAGAACTCCAGGGAGGCGATCTCGCGAGAGACGCCCGTCTTCTCCTTGCCGAGGAGCCGCTGGACGAGACCGTAGCGGACCGCGTGGGACGGCAGGATCGTGTCGACCTCGTCGAAGACCGGCGTGCGCGGAAGGTCCCCCGGGTCGGTCTGGTACTGGTAGTCGACCCGCGGCTCGAGGATGTGCTTGAGCTTCGTGAACTTTCCCCACTTCACGTCGAAGACGCGCGCGAAGGAGGGACCCACGAGCTCGAGGCCGGCCAGCGCCGTGACCCGCGTGTAGGACTCGTCCGCGAGAGAGCGTCCGTCGGTCGCGACCGACGCCCCGTACTGGGTGAGCCGGTAGCCCGCCTCGGCGTTGAGCGAGAGCCAGGGAACGGGCGAGAGGGGGGCCGAGACCTTCGGGAAGAGGTCGAAGCGCGCGTAGTCCCCCGAAGGCTGGCCCGGGGGCCGGATCGAGCGGAGGAAGCCGCCCGAGGTCTGCGCCTCGACGAAGACCGCGTTGCCGAAGAGCCCCGTCGGCCTGAGGCGCGCCTCGAGGACCGGCTTCCTCTCCAGGACGACTTCGGTCGAGCCGTAGAGCGCCGACTCCCTCTCGAGGCGCAGGTTGAAGGCGACGGGACCCTCGGAGCGGGTGACGAACGCCTTCTGCCCGACCGTCCGGGCCGAGGTGAGGGCAAAGTCGCGGTCGTAGGTCTGGAAGAACGTGATGTCGGAGTAGTTCACCCAGTTCACGACGGCCCGGGTCCTCGGAGCGAGGTCGTCGGCCACGATGGTACCGGCCGTCTTCCACTGCCACTGCTGGTTGGGGTCGATGACGGTGTAGTACATGCCCGCGAAGCTCGTCCCCTCGCTCGGCCGGAGCCGCAGCTCGGTGCCGAGGCCGAAGTACTTCTTCGTGTAGAGGTCGGTCGTGACCGTCGCGTCGGCCGACCTCCCCAGGACCTGGTAGTACGACAGACCCAGCCAGGCGCCTCGCCTGCTGCTGTAGCCGATGCCCGGGATGAGAAAGCCCGAGGCGCGGTCGCGGAGCGCGGGCCAGAGGAGGTAAGGGGTGTAGAGGAGCGGGATGCCGCCGAGCCGGAAGACGACCGTCTTCAGCTTCGCGTAGTCGTCGAGGGTGACGGTACCGTCCTTCACCTCGAACTTCCACGCCGGGTCGTCCCCCTCGCAGGCGGTGACGGCGCCGTCGCGGATCACGAAGGTCCGCGCCCCCGACTTCGCGAGGGTGGCGCCGCGGACGAAAATTCCTGCGAGCTCGGCCTGCCCGTCCGTGAGGACGCCGGTCTTGTCGGTGAGGTCGAGCTCGAGGCGCAGGCCCGTCAGGCGGGAGGGCCCCTGCTCGAGGACGACGTCTCCCTCGGCCACGACGACCTTCGTCTTCCTGTCGGCCCTCACGTAGTCGGCCGTCAGCCGGATGTCCTGATACTCGAGAGTGACGACGCCCCCCTTCGGGGCCTGGACCTCGTAGACGCTCTCGGAAAGGAGGCTCTGCCGGCCCCCCTTGCCGTCGGAGACGCTCACCTTGATGACGCCGCCCGCCTCGGGGGCGCGGAAGCGGATGTCGAGGTTCGGCCGCTCGCGGAAACGCGAGGCGAAGGGGTCGCTCTCGAAGGAAGACTGCCCCGCGGCGGGAGCCGCGAGCAGGAGCAGCGCCACGGCGGCGACCGCGAGGGTCCGCCGCCGCGGCGGAAGGTGCGCCTCGTGCCGCCGGGGCCTCAGAGCTTCATCTCGGGAACGTCCCCGCGGACCTCGAGAGACGGCTCGGTCGCCGCCACGATCTCCTCGACGGTCACGCCCGGAGCCCGCTCGACGAGGACGAGGCCCGCCCCGCCGGGCTTCACGTCGAGGACGGCGAGGTCGGTGACGATCCGGTGGACGCAGCGCTTCCCCGTGAAGGGAAGCGTGCAGCGGTTCAGGACCTTGCGGTCGCCGTTCTTCGCGACGTGATCCATGATGACGATGACGCGGCGGGCCCCGCCGACGAGGTCCATGGCGCCTCCCATCCCCTTCACGAGGCGCCCGGGGATCATCCAGTTCGCCAGCGACCCCTCGGCGTCGACCTGCATCGCTCCGAGGATGCAGAGGTCGATGTGGCCGCCCCGGATCATCGCGAACGAGTCGGCGGAGGAGAAGAACGCGGCGCCGGGGATGACGGTGACCGTCTCCTTGCCGGCGTTGATGAGGTCGGCGTCGACCTCGGCCTCGGTCGGGTAGGCGCCCATGCCCAGGATGCCGTTCTCCGACTGGAAGATGACCTCCATCCCGGCCGGCACCCGGTTCGCGACGAGGGTCGGCATCCCGATGCCGAGGTTGACGTACATCCCGTCGCGCAGCTCCTGCGCGGCGCGGACCACGATTCCGTCCCGATCGAGCTTCGCCATCGCCGCCCCCTCAGCCCTTCCGCACGGTGCGCCGCTCGATCCGCTTGACGCGGGGGGCGACGACGAGCCGGTTCACGTAGACCCCGGGAGTGTCGATGTCGTCGGGGTCGATCTCGCCGACGTCGACGAGCTGCTCGACCTCGGCGATCGTGATCCGCCCCGCCGTGGCGACCATCGGGTTGAAGTTCTTCGCGGTCTTCCGGTAGACGAGGTTCCCCAGCCGGTCGCCCTTCCAGGCGGCGACGAGGGCGTAGTCGGTCACGATGCCGCGCTCGAGGACGTACTCGCGCCCGTCGAAGAGCTTCGTTTCTTTCCCCTCGGCGACGACCGTCCCGACGCCGGTCGGCGTGTAGAAGCCGGCGATGCCGGCCCCACCCGCCCGGAGCCGCTCGGCGAGGGTCCCCTGCGGGCAGAACTCGAGCTCCAGCTCGCCCGTCAGGTACTGCCGCTCGAACTCGGCGTTCTCGCCGACGTAGGAGGAGAGCATCTTCCGGATCAGCTTCTTCCCGAGGAGGACCCCGAGGCCCCAGTCGTCGACGCCGCAGTTGTTCGAGACGCAGGTGAGGTCCCTCACTTCGCGGTCCGCGAGCGCCTGGATGAGGTTCTCCGGGATGCCGCAGAGGCCGAAGCCCCCGACGGCGATCGTCGCTCCGGACGGGATGTCGGCCACAGCGCGGGCGGCCGCCTCGTGGTGCGAAGAGGAGAGGATGACCTTGTCGATCACAGCGCCTCCACCACCATCGCGGTCGCCTCGCCGCCCCCCGATGCAGATCGCCGCGAGGCCGTACTTCTTCTTGCGGGCCTTCAGGGCGTGGAGGAGCGTGACGAGGATCCGGGCGCCGGAGGCCCCGATGGGGTGCCCCATCGCGACCGCGCCGCCGTTCACGTTGACCTTGTTCGGGTCGATCTCGAGGTCCTTGACGAAGGCCATCGCGACGACCGCGAACGCCTCGTTCACCTCGAAGAGGTCGATCTGCGAGAGGGAAATCCCCGCCTTCTCGATCGCCTTCTTCGCGGCGAAGGAAGGGGCCGTCGTGAACCACTCCGGCTCCTGGGCGTGCGAGGCGTAGGCGACGATGCGCCCGATCGGCCTGGCCCCCGTCTCCTGGGCGACCCCCTCCCCGGCCAGCAGGAGCGCCGCCGCCCCGTCGTTGACCTTCGAGGAGTTCGCCGCGGTGACGGTGCCGTCCTTCTGGAAGGCAGGCTTGAGCGACCCCATCTTCTCGAGCTTCTCGAGCGGGGTGGCGAACGGCTCCTCGTCGCGGTCGACGACGGTCGTCCCCTTCTTCCCCTCGATCGAGACCGGGACCATCTCGGCCCGGAAGTCGCCCGAGTCGTTGGCGCGGCGGGCCCGCTGGTAGCTCTCGAGGGCGAAGGCGTCCTGGGCCTCGCGCGTGAAGGAGTACTTCCCCGCGCAGAGCTCGGCACAGTTGCCCATGTGGACGTTCTTGTAGGGGTCCCAGAGCCCGTCGTGGACCATCGAGTCGAGGAGCTGGCCGTGCCCCATCCGCATCCCCAGCCGCCCCTTCGGGAGGAGGTAGGGGGCGTTCGACATCGACTCCATCCCGCCCGCCAGGACGACGTCGTACTCGCCCGACCGGATCGCGTTGGTCCCGTCCATGACCGCCCGCATCCCCGACCCGCAGACCTTGTGGATCGTGACGGCGCCGGTCGACTTCGGGAGACCGGCCGCGATCATCGCCTGGCGGGCCGGAGCCTGCCCCTGGCCGGCCTGCAGCACGTTCCCCATGAGGACCTGGTCGACCCGGTACCCGGGGAACTCCGTCCGGTCGAGACACGCCTTGAGAGCCTGGGCGCCGATCTCGGAGGCGCTGAGGGAGGAAAGGGACCCGAGGAAAGCTCCGATCGGCGTTCGGGCCGCCGAGAGGACGAGGACGTTCTTCATCGTTCGCTTGCTCCGTAGGCCCCCGGGCCACGAAGGGGCCTCCGGGGGACAGGGCGGATTCTACCTACCCGCCCGCCGCTGATCGCTCCGCCGGTCCCCCGCCCGGTGGACACCACGGGAGAGCCCCCCCTATCCTCGCGCCATGCGCATCCTGGCGGTCGACTTCGGCGAGAAGAGAATCGGCCTGGCGGTGTCCGACGAAAACGGGGAGATCGTCGTCCCTGTCGGCGTCATCTCCCGGCGAAGCGACGCGCAGGCGGCCTCCGAGGTGACGTCCGCCGCCCGGGAGCGGGAGGCGGGGCTCCTCGTCGTCGGACTGCCGGTCTCGCCCGAAGACGGCACGGACAGCCCCTTCGCAGTCAGGGCGCGGAACTTCGCGAGGAGACTGGCGGAGGTTTCAGGCCTGCCGGTCGAGCTCCACGGCGAGGCGCTGACCTCGCACTCGGCGGAGGGAGCGCTGCGCGAGGCCGGCTTCTCCCGGGATCGCCGCCGGCCGGCCCTGGACGCGGAGGCGGCGGCCGGAATCCTCCGCGACTGGCTCTCCTCGCGGCCCGGAGGGAACGCGGCGTGAGCCGGAGCCTCCGGCGGTGGGCCGGGTGGCTCACCGCCCTGGCCGCAGCCGGGGCACTCGCCTTCGCGGCGGGGCTTCTCCTGGTCCGGAGCCCGTTCAAGGGGTACGCGGGCGAATCGGCCGTCGTCGAGATCCCTTTCGGTACCTCGACCCGCACGATCCTCGAGACGCTCGAGCGGGAACGGGTCGTCAGGAGCCGGCACCTCGCGTACGCCGTGCTGCGGTTTCTTTTCCGCGGGCAGAGCCTGAAGGCGGGCGAATACCGATTCGAGGGGCCAAAGACGACCGAGGAGGTTCTCCGGACCCTGGTCGAGGGGAAGGTCGTCACCTACCGCGTGACGATTCCCGAGGGACTGACGGCCGACGAGATCTTCGGCCTCGTGGCGAGGGAAGGGCTCGCGACGAAGGCCGAGCTCGACGCCCTGTTCGCTCAGCCCGGGCTCTTCGAAGGGGTGCCGGCCGGGGCGCCGAGCCTCGAGGGCTTTCTCGGGCCCGACACCTACCTCTTCACCCGGTCGCAGGGAGCGCGCGGGGTCGTCTCGACCCTGGTGAGCTCTTTCCGGCGTTCGCTTCCGGACCGCTTCGAGGAGCGCGCCCGCGCGCTCGGGCGGACGCCCCTCGAAGCCGTCACCCTCGCCTCCCTCGTCGAGAAGGAGACCGCCGTCGCGGCGGAGCGCGCGCTCGTCTCCGCCGTCTACCACAACCGCCTGAGGGTCGGGATGCCCCTGCAGTGCGATCCGACGACCGTCTACGCCCTTCGCCGCAGTGGGCTCTGGACGGGCACCCTGACACACGACGGACTCGCGGTGGACGACCCGTACAACACGTACGTGTACCCGGGGCTGCCTCCCGGACCGATCGCGAACCCGGGTGCCGCCGCCCTCGAGGCGTCCGTGGCGCCGGCGGACGTCCCGTTTCTCTACTTCGTCGCCGCCGGCGACGGCTCGGGAGCGCACCACTTCGCCGTCTCCTACGACGAGCACCTCGCGAACGTGGACCGCTTCCGGCGCGCCCGGGCGGCCCAGGAAACCGTTTCCCTCGCACCCCGCTGAGGTAGACTTTTCCGCCCCGGAAGTCCACCGAAGGCGGAGCAGAGATGAGCAGCACCGGCCCCATTCCCAGGCTCTTCGGTCCCTACGTCCTGACCCGCCACCTCGGAGCGGACCCTCTCGGCGGTGTCTACCGCGCCGGAACGGCCTCCGGACCGCACCTGGCGCCGTTGCTCCTGATTCGCGTCTTCGAGGGCGCCGGCGTCGACGAGGCCGCGCTCGTGCCCGCCATGGAGGATGCCTCGGAGTACCTCGAGGTGGTCCGTGGCCCCGCGGTCGCGAAAGGAGCGGTCCTCGGCATCGTGGAGGACGTGCCGTTCGCCGGCATCGAGTACGTCCCCGGCCGGACGCTCGACCGCCTCTTCTCGGGCGAGGGGCAGGGCTCGATCCCGCTCCCGGTGGAGCACGCCCTCCTGATCGCCGAGAAGCTCCTCGTCGCCCTCGAGGCGGGCAAGCCCTTCGAGAAGAAGATGGGCGCGCCGCACGGCTTCCTGACGCCGGGGTTCGTGTCGATCTCCAACGACGGGGACGTCCGCGTCTACGGCGCAGGCCTCGGCGCCGGGCTCCTCCCCTCCCTCAAGAAGCCCGCCGTTCTCGCCGCCTTCGGCCCCTACATCGCACCGGAGGTCCTCGCCTCGGGCAAGCCGAGCGGCGCGGGCGACATCTACTCGGCCGCCACGATCCTCCTGCAGGCCCTCACCGGAAAGGTGCCGAGCCCCGGGGCCGGCACCGACGCCCTCTCCGGAGCGGTCCTCGCCGTCGACGGGAGCCCGATGCCGGAGGACCTCGGCAAGCTCCTCGCCCGGGGCCTCGCGAAGGACCCGGGCCAGCGCGAGACGGACGTCGTCGCCTACAGGAAGACCCTGGGCAAGCTCCTCTACGGGGGCCCCTACGCCCCTTCGACGTTCAACCTCGCCTTCTTCATGCACCAGCGCTTCGAGAAGGCGATCGAAAAGGAACGGAAGGAGCTGGCACAGGAAGAGACGATCGACCCGAAGCCGCTCGCGGCGGCCGAGGAGAGGAAGGACAAGGAAGCCCGCGACCGCGTCCGGGCCGCGCGCGCCGCGGCGGCCGTCGTCCCCCCTTCCTTCGGTGCCGGGACCTCGCCGGGCACCACGACGATGGGAGGGACTCCCGTCCCGAAGAAATCGGGACTCGGCGGCATCCCGGTTCCCGTCGTCGCCGGCGGGGCTGTCGTCATCCTCGGCGTGGCCGGGTGGCTTCTCTTCGGGAGAGGTGAAGCGAAACCGGCCGCCCCCCCGCCGACGGTGGCCGTCGCGGTCGCGACGCCGACCCCGCTGCCGGCGCCCACTCCGATGATGGTCGGGAAGGACGACCCCGCCTTTCAGGCCGCCCTCCAGGAGAAGCTCCAGGAGGAGATGAAGAAGGTCGAGGCGCAGATCGGGAAGGAGCAGGCAACGGCCGCCCGAAAGCGGACCGAGGAGCAGGCGAGGCTCGAGGAGGCCGCTCGAAAGACCCGCGAGGCCGAGGAAGCGGTTAGGCTCGCGAGTGACCGCGCCGACAAGGAAGAGGCCGAGCGCCTCGCGAAGGAGGCCTCCGAGGCACGCGCCCGCGAGGAAGCGGCCCGGAAGGCGGCGGAGGCCGCCGTTCCGAAGGCGAAGACCGGAGACCTCGTCGAAATCGGACAGGTGACCCGACAGCCGCAGGCGACGAAGATCGTCAAGCCCGAAGCAACGTCCCTCGCACGCTCGCGGAAGGTCTCGGGCACCGTCCTCGTCCGGGTCCTCGTGGACGAGAACGGACGCGCCGCGCAGACGGAGATCTACCGGGACACGACCCCGAAGGCGGGCCTCGGCGAGGCGAGCGCTTCGGCCCTGAAGCAGTGGGAGTGGACGCCCGCGACGAAGGACGGCGTGAAGGTGAAGACCTGGATCATCGTCCCGATCCCCTTCGTCATCAGGTAGGACCGGAACCGGCGGAAGGTCGAAAGGGCGGGGCGCCGCACGGCGCCCCGCCCTTTCCGCTGCCGCCCGACGGCGGCAGATTCCCAGGGGTCTACTTCGTGGCAGCGGGCCTGGCCGCGGCCGGCGCCTTCGTCGCGGCCGGCGCGGCCAGCGGGAGCCCCGCTCCCTTCAGGTACGTCTTGCGAAGGTACTCCTCCATGAGGTTGTCGGAGAACCACGAGATCGGAACGCCGTCGACGAAATAGGTCGGCGTCGACCGGACCCGGACGGCAAACCCCTCGGACAGGTCTCCGAGGACTTTCGTTACGGCGTTCCCCTGAAGGTAGCAGGAGCGGAAAGCCTCCTCGGAGATGCCGTTGGCGACGGCGAAGTCGAGGGCGAAGGTGTCGAGCTCGCCGACGGAAAGCGTCTCCTGCCGGGCGAAGACGCTCGATTTCCAGCTGTAGAAGACGTCCTTGTCCTTCTCGTAGAAGCAGCGCCCGGCGGAGGCCGCCCGGAATGCCCAGGTGTGCTCGGAGATCGGGAACGACTTGGAGACCCGGCGGATCTTCAGCTCCTTCCCGAGCCTGAGAACGAGGCTGTCGAGGTCGCCCGCCCTCTTCTTGCAGAAGGGGCACTGCATGTCGGAGTACTCCACGATCGTCACCGCGGCGTCGGCCGGGCCCTGGGCGGGCGCCCCGTCGAGCTTGATCATCGCCCGCCGCTGCTCGGCGAAGCTGCGACCCCGGTCCCACGCCCGCCCGACGAGGAGAAGCGCACCGTCCCAGGAGGAGGCGAAGGCCGTAATGTCGTAGGCGCCGTAGCCCGTCTCGTGCTGGATCTTCAGGCCGATGAACGAGCGCCGGTCGAGCGAATGGTCGAAGGAGACCTTGATCCGGCCTCTCAGGAAGCGCCCGAGGAGCTCCCGGAGCGAGTCGAGGTCGGATTCGCCCTGGATCGGCTTCGGCGCCTTCAGGCGCGCCTCGTCGACGAAGACGTCCCCGACGAGGGCCGTCTTCCCCGTGTCGTCGGCGAGGATGAAAGCCTGGTCGTTGGCCCGCTCGTCGACGGTGAACTTCTTCGAGGCGCGGTAGAGCCTCCAGCCCGGGATCTTCACGGTGTCGATGGCGTCGAGCGTCACCTCGCCGGGGCCGTACGGGAAGAAGTCCTCCAGCCAGCTGACGAGCGCCTCCGTCCTCGGGTCGGCGCTCTTCGGCGCTGCGGCGGGCGGGGCGGACGGCTTCGGCTCCGCCGGGGCGGCTGCGGCAGGCGGCGCCGGGGCCGGGGCCGTCTTCTCTGCGGCCGGAGCCTGCGGTGCTCCGCCGGCACGGCACGCCAGGAGCGTGGCCGCAGCCAGGAGTGCGAGGGAACGGTGGGTGTTCATCGGACGGACGAGCCTCCTCTTTCGAGTTGAACGGACGCTTCGCGGACGGCGGGCTGGTTCGGGTCGATTTCGAGCGACTTCCGGAACCACCCCTGCGCCTCCGCCGGTCTTTCGAGACAGAGCGACGTGAGCGCCATGAGGTTGAGGGCTTCGATGTCGACCGGCTTCCTCGAGACGATCTCCGAGAAGACCGCCTGCGACTCCGCGCACTGCCGGTCCTCGAAGAGCGCTTTTCCCAGGGACGCGCCGTAGCGGTCGTTCTGCGGAAAGGCCGTCGCGAGGGAGCGAAGGTACCGGATGAGGTCCTTGCGGACGGCAGGGCGGCGCTCGATGCGTTGCATGTAGGTCGAGACCCTTCTGTACGCCGCCGCTTCGGGGTCGTTGTAACCCGACTGGATGGACTTGACGAGCGCCTCGTCGGCCTCGACCCACCTGTCGAGGTGGAACAGCGCGATCGACAGGTTCATCCACGCGGTGGCCGATTTCGGGTTGATCTCGAGGGCTTTCCGGTAGAGCGGCACCGACTCGGCGTACTTGCCGCGTGCCCGGAGGAACGTGGCGAGGTTCTGGTAGTGGCCAGTCGTCTCGGTGCCCGCCCGGTCGGCCGGACGGGCGTCCACGGCGGCCGCCTCGGAGCCGGTCAGGTAGCCGAGCGAGATGAGCTTCTTCGTGAACTCCTCGGCAGCCCGTTTCTCTCCGGCACCCATCTCGAGGACGACGAGCCGTTCGACAGGCGCGACCTTCTCCCACGAGACTGGCGCCACCGCCTTCGGCAGCGCTGGCCCGCCGAGCCCCGCGACCGGCTTGCCCTCGAACGCGGGGTCGGAGGGAAGGCCGAGAAGCCGGCAGAGCGTCGGCGCCACGTCGAAGACGCTCGCCTTGCCGCGCTCCCGGGACGGCACGACGGCCGGTCCCTCGGCGGCCATCATCCCGGGGTCCCGGTGCCAGAGGAACGCGGTGTCGAACTGAACGCCCGACGGGAGCGCCGGGCGATCCGTTCCCCACTTGAATCCGTGGTCCGAAGCGACGATCAGCGTGGCTCCGTCGCGCCCGGCCTTCTCGCGGATCTGCCCGAGAATCCGGTCCGTCTCGACGTAGAGCGCGTCGACGGCAACCGAGAAGCGCCTGAAATCCTCGTCCCCGACCTGGGGCAGCTTCGGCGGGACGAAGCGGCCCGCCACGTGCCCGATCTCGTCCGTCCCCTGGAAGTAGACCATCAGGAGGTCGGGCTTCTCGCGCTCGTAGAGATCGAGCGCGATCTTCGCGTGGACTCGCGTGGCCCCGAGGATCTTCCGGTAGCCGGTGATCGGGTCGGCGAGGTCCCGGTCCGCCGCGACGGCCGCGTCGAACTCGGCGCGAGAGACGCGGAGCGCCTTCGCCACGTCCTCGAAGGGCGGGTTCCACTCGCGCTTCACGACGATCCTCACCCCGTCGGCGAGACCCTCGGGCCAGGTGATCGCCTGCGACCGGACCAGCGTCTCGGGGTCGAAGAGCACCGGGGCGACGCGGTCCGATACCAGGAACCCGTTGACCTTCTCGGCGGGCCAGGAGGCCCACCAGCCGACGACGCCGACCCTCAGCCCCTTCGCGCTCGCGAGATTCCAGATGGCCGGGACCCTGCGCGAGCGGCCCGAGATGGGAACGCGCGTCCGGCTCTTCGGGTCGAGTTCCTGGAAGTCGGCGACGCCGTGGTCGAGGGGCGTCCGCCCGGTGGAGATCGTGTTCCAGACGAGGGGAGAGGCCAACGGCTGGAAGCTCTCGAGATTCCAGGTTCGCCCCTTCGCGATCAGGGAGGCGAGGTTCGGGAGCCTCCCCTCCTTGAGCAGTCGGTCGAGAAGCGTCCAGTCCGCTCCGTCCCACCCGACGAGGATGACGCGGGACCTGGGAGCGGCGCCGGCCGGCTTTCCCGTCTGGGCCGACAGAGAAAGAGACGCCCCGAGGCCGAGAGCGACGACGGCGGCCGCGAGGCCTCGTCCGGGGCGGCGTTGCGGCATACGGCGGGGATGATAGCGAAGCGCGTGCCGCCGGCGGCTCGAGGTGCTGCAGGCCCCGGTCCGCGGACTGCCGGGAGACCCCCGGGGACCCGGAAGGAGGGGAGCAGGAAACCCGCTCCCCTCCTCCAGCTGAACTTGATTGGAGAATCGCTAGAAGGCGACCTTCACTGCGAAGCGGATGACACGCGGGTTCGTGCGGCCGCCGGCCTTCAGGTAGTCGACGTTGTCGGTGCAAGGTTGGCCGCCAACCGGGCAACCCTGTTCTCCGGGCGTGATGCCCGGCTGGCCGTAGTACGGGCTCGACTCTTCGGTGACGAACGTGCCGAGCGGGTTGAAGCCGGTGTTGTAGAAGGTGACGATCTGGTTGTTGAATGCGGAGAAGACGAAGACCTGCGGGCTGACCGTGACCGCACCGAGCTTCAGGTCGTAGGAGAGCGAGAGGTCCGCATCCCATTCGGTCGGGGTTCGTCCTTCCGATCCACGCGGGCTGAGATAGAGGAGGTCCGGGTAGAAGTCGTTGAACCACCCGAGCTTGCTGTACGGCACGCCGCTCCGCACGTAGAAGCCGAGGGACGTCGAGAGGCCAAACGGGAACGTGTAGGTTCCGCTCGCCCGGAACTGGTGCGGGCGGTCGAGGTCGAGCTTGCCGTAGGCGTTGGTGTTGAACTGGTAGTAGTCGAAGTCCGCGTTGATGCCGGGGTCCGTCTGGCCCGTCCCGTCCGACGACGCGGTGCGGATCGCGCCGGAGTAGTTCCCTTCGAGCTTCGAGTAGAGGTACGACGCCTGGGCCCAGAACGACTCGCCGATCCGCTTGCGGGCGACCAGCTCGAAGCCCTGGAACTTGCGGGTGACGTCCGGTATGGCGACGCCGGGCGACGTGCATTCGCCGGCCGTCAGGTCGGTTGGGTTCCCGGTGCCGTTGCAGGTCGCGATCTGGCCCGACGCCGCCGGCCCGCTCCCGCCGGGATTGAAGAGGGCGCAGGAGCTGTACCCGTTGAGCGGGTCGGTCGAGTCGAGGTCGCAGCGGTCCTCGATCGTCCGGCCCAGGGTGCGGTAGGTGTATTTGATGCCGAGCGAGAAGGTCGAGTCGATCGCCTTGTCGACGCCGATCGTGAACTCGTCCTGATAGGCCGCTTTCATTCCGGCGTCGATCGGCTCACCCTCGAGCGACCCGACCTGGATCAGACGTTCCCTGGGCGCTGCCGCGTCCTGGTCGACGCTGCTGGCGCTGTAGTTGTAGGTCCGCACCGAGGTGTTCGCCGTGAAGACGCGGACGTTCAGGTCCGTCGGGGTCGCGTAGTGGAACCGCCCCACCGAGCCGTAGAGCTTGCTCGACCCGTCGTTCAGGAAGTCCCAGCTGAAGCCGAGGCGCGGCGACCACTGGTTGTTCAGGTCGAAGGCGAGCGAGTTGTCTCCCTTGAAGACCTTCTGGTCGTCGTACCGGATCCCTGCGTTCACGACCAGGTTCGGGAGGACCTTCCACTCGTCCTGGACGAAAATCGAATAGAGCTCGTTCGGGACCTCGAACGGCGACGAGACCATCGGGTTCAGGTCCGTGCCGCTCGGCGAGTAGTAGTCGTGCCGGTAGAAGACCGGGATCGGCCCGGCCACGGTCTGAACCACCGGCGCCTTCGAGAGGTCGCACTCGTACGTCGCCTCGTCCTGGCACGGGTAGATCTGGAGCAGGGACTTGCCCGTGTAGTACGTCGACCCCTTCGTGATCTCCTTCTGGTAGTCGCCACCGACCTTGACCTCGTGTCGGCCCATGAAGAGCGACAGCGACCCGCGGACCTGGTCCCGGGTCGACTCGTTGTTGGTCGTCGGTCCGAAGATGCTCCCCTGGCCGCCGGTGGCCGTGACGGTCCCGTCGTGAAGGATCTCGTTCGTCCTGTCCTGGACGCGCTGGACGTTCGGGACGGTCGTCAGGTAGCTGTCCGCGTGGTGGCCTCCCTGGACGGACACGAGCCCCCAGGTCCCGAGGATCTGGTTGACCTTGAGGGCGTAGTCGGTGCCTCCGACGTCACGCGTCCCGTTGTAGGAATCCGGATCCAGGCTGGTCGGCGTGTCGGTCAGCGAGCCCGTGTTCGACTGCGGGTCCGCGAACATCGTCGCCTGGATGTCCGTCGAGGGGCCCAGCCGGAACGTGAGCTTGGCGGAAAACATGTCGCCGTCGAATTCCTGGGGGAAATCCTGCCCCGCGACGTCGCCTGCCTGCGGCTGCGTCGTTCGGTCGGTGTTCGTCTTGTTGTAGGCCCCGAAGAACCAGATGCGGTCCTTGATGAAGTAGCCGCCCAGCGAGGCGCCGCCCTCCAGCCGGGTATTCTTCGGGAAGACGCTGCTCAGCTGGGCGTCGCCGGACTGGGAGAAGGCGGGTGTCTGCTCGACCTTCACCTTGGCCCGCGTGCTTGCGTTCTCGAAGTAGCCGAAGACTCCTCCGTGGAACTCGTTACCGCCCCCCTTCGTGATGACGTTGACGACGCCGCCGGTGTTGCGGCCGTACTCGGCCTGGTAGCCGCCGGTCTTGACCTCGACCTCCTCCACGAACTCGGAGTTGATCGCCTTGCCCTGGAACCCCTTGATGACGTTCGTCGTGTTGACGCCGTCGATCAGGAAGAGGTTCTCGGCCGAGGTGGAGCCGTAGACCGAGAGGGCGAGAGACCGCCCCTGCGTCTCGCCGTTGTCCTCCTGGACGCCGGGCTGTTGCCGGGCGACGTCGGCGTAGTTCCGCCCGAGAGGCAGCTTGCCCATCACGGCCGCCGTGTAGGCCGTCCCGGCGGTCGTCGAGGTCGTGTCGACGACGGGCGCCTCACCCGTCACGACGACCTCTTCCTTGATCGACACGGAAATCGTGATCGCGACGGTCGCCGTGCCCCCGAGGGGGACGCGGACGTTCGTCTTCTCGGCCTTCGTGAAGCCGGAGAGCGCTGCCGAGACGGTGTAGACGCCCGGGGGAATCGCGGGGAACTTGTAGCGGCCGGCGGCGTCGGTGACGACCGACCGGGTGCCGAGGAGCGCCGGCGACTTGATGTCGACGGCGACACCAGGGAGGGACCCTCCGTTCGAGTCGGAAACCGTGCCCTCGATGCTACCGGTGGTCTGGGCGAGAGCCGGGGCGCCGGCGAGACCGAGGACGACCAGGAGCGCGAACGCCGGGACTGCGCTCAACCGACGACTTCTCATCCTTCCTATCCTCCAAATACTCAAAACATGGAAACAAAAGGCACCCGGGAAACGTTGATAACGATGGACGGGGCCGAAACGCGGCGAGGCCGTTTCGGGTCCAGGGTTCTCTGTGCCGGTTCCTCCTTTCCCCTGTACGTTCTTCTCGGGAGCCCCAGGCGCGGTCAGCCCACCGTACCCGGGCTATGGATGAAGAAGTGATCGCCCCTCCCGCGGCAGGCGCGCCCCGGGCCGGATTGGGCTACACGCACCACGAGCGAAGCCTCGAGCCTGCCTTGGAATCTCACCTTGAAAACCTGAGGGGGGATTCTACCCGGCGAGTCAACCGGCGGGTTCGAGGTGGAGAAGCACCTGTCCGGCTCCCACCGCCTGCCCGGCGGCGACCTCGACGGAACGGATGATGCCGTCCCGGGGCGAGCGGACGTCGTTCTCCATCTTCATCGCCTCGAGGACGACGACGGGCTGCCCCTGGAGGACGGTATCTCCCGGGTTCACCAGGATCCTGAGGACCCGGCCGGGAATGGCCGCCTTCACGTCTCCCGAGCCCCGATAGGCCCCCTTCCCGGCGACGGCCTGCGCCCGTGCGGTCAGCTCGTCGAGGAGCTCGAGGGTGACGCGCTCGGCTCCGACCCGGACGCGGACGGTTCCATTCCCGGCGGGATGGGGGACCGCTTCGGCCTGCCGGCCGTCGGCCCGAAGGACCGAGAAGCCGCCGCCCGGCGTGGAGACGATGTCCCACCGGGCAGGACGGCCGTCGAGGGAGACGACGACCCCGGTCGGGTCGAGCTGAACCTCGACCTCGACGCTCCGTTCCCCGGACGGGCCGGTGACCTTCGCGCGGTACTTCATTCCCGATGTCCGAACGTCGGCCGGGCGGTTCGCCAGGCGGATGGAGGACGGGGCTGGGACGATCCGCGGACCGAGAGGCTCTCCCGCGCCGAGGCGACGGCGGCCGCCACGAGGGCCAGCTCCGCGGCGTCGTCGGTCGGGGCGGGGTCTCCCGGGTAGGTCCACCCTTCGAGGAACTGGGTGGAGACGTTCCCGGAGAGGACGTCGGGATCTTCGAGAAGGGCGAGAAAGAACGGGATGGACGTGTCGATTCCGTCCACCCGGGTCTCGCGGAGGGCGCGGCGCATCCGCCGGAGAGCTTCGGCTCGGTCGGAACCGAAGGCGACGAGCTTGGCGACCATCGGGTCGTAGTCGAGAGGGATGGTGTCCCCCTCCTCGACGCCCGAGTCGACGCGGATCCCCGGCCCCAGCGGCCAGCGGAGGCGGTGGATCGTCCCGGGAGACGGGGCGAAGCCGTTGGACGGGTCCTCCGCGTAGATGCGGCACTCGACGGCGTGCCCGCGCGGCTCGGGACGGCGATCGAAGCTGATCGGCCCGCCCAGTGCGATCCGGATCATCTCGGCGACGAGGTCGACGCCGTAGACCATCTCGGTCACCGGGTGCTCGACCTGGATCCGCGTGTTCATCTCGAGGAAGAAGAAGCGGCCGTCCGAGGCGAGGAGGAACTCGACCGTCCCGGCCGAGACGTAGTCGACCGAGCGGGCCGCGGCGACGGCGGCTTCTTCCATCCGCGCGCGCAGCTCGGGCGACACGGCGGGAGACGGGCACTCCTCGAGGACTTTCTGGTGGCGCCGCTGGAGAGAGCACTCGCGCTCGCCGAGAGAGACGACGCGGCCGGTCCGGTCGCCCAGGACCTGCACTTCCACGTGACGTGGCTTCTCGACGTAGAGCTCGCAGTAGACCGCATCGTCGGCGAAGAACGAGACGGCCTCGCTCCTGGCGCGCGCGAAGGCGGCCGGGACCTCCTCCTCGGCCCTCACGATCCGCATCCCCTTGCCGCCCCCTCCGGCCGACGCTTTGAGGAGGAGGGGGAAGCCGTGCTCGCGCCCGAAGGCGGCGATCTCTTCGGGGTCTTTCGCGGGGGTCGTCATTCCCGGGACGATCGGGACCCCGGCGGCCTTCATCCGCGCGCGGGACTCGGTCTTCGATCCCATCGCGTCGATCGACTCCGGGTCGGGCCCGACCCAGACGAGGCCCGCGTCGCGCACCGCCCGCGCGAAGGCGGCGTTCTCGGCGAGGAAGCCGAAGCCGGGGTGGACGAGACGGGCCCCGGTCCGCTTTGCGGCGTCGATCAGCTTCTCCGGAAGGAGGTACGACTCGCGGGCCGGCGCCGGACCGATGCCGATGGCGTGGTCGGAGAGCCGGACGTGGAGCGAGGCCCGGTCCGCGTCGGAGAAGACCGCCACGGGCGAGATCCCGAGATCACGGCAGGCACGCGCGATCCGGACGGCGATCTCCCCACGGTTCGCGATGAGGAGCCGGTCGGTCACAGGGGAATATTCCCGTGCTTCTTGGGCGGCAGGACGTCGCGCTTGTTCTCGACGAGGTCGAGGGCGCGGATGAGGCGACGGCGGGTCGTCCTGGGGAGGATGACGTCGTCGACGTAGCCCTTCTGGGCGGCGACGTAGGGGTTGGCGAAGAGCTCCTGGTATTCCTCGACCTTCGCCTTGCGCGCGGCGACGGGGTCGGCGCTCTGCGCCAGCTCGCGGCCGTAGAGGATGTTGACCGCGCCTTCCGGGCCCATGACGGCGATCTCGGCCGTCGGCCAGGCGTAGTTGAAATCGGTCCGGATGTGCTTGGAGGACATCACGCAGTAGGCGCCGCCGTAGGCCTTGCGGGTGATGACGGTGACCTTGGGGACGGTCGCCTCGGCGAAGGCGAAGAGGAGCTTGGCGCCGTGCCGGATGATCCCGCCGAACTCCTGCTGCGTGCCGGGGAGGAAGCCCGGGACGTCCTCGAAGGTGACGAGCGGGACGTTGAAGGCGTCGCAGAAGCGGACGAAGCGCGCCCCCTTCGTGGCGGAGTCGATGTCGAGGACGCCCGCGAGGAAGTCGGGCTGGTTCGCGACGATGCCGACGGGGCGCCCGCCGAGCCGCGCGAAGCCGACGACGAGGTTCTTCGCGTAGTCGGCGTGGATCTCGAAGAGCTCGCCGTCGTCCACGACGCGCTTGATCAGCTCCTTCATGTCGTAGGGCTGGTTCGCGCTCGCGGGGACGAGGGTGTCGAGGGCGACGTCCTCGCGGTCGCACGGGTCCGAGCACTCGCGGCGGGGCGGGTCCTGCCGGTTGTTGGACGGGAGGAAGCCGAGGAGGGTCCGGATCTTCAGGATGCAGTCGGCGTCCGAGTCGGCCACGATGTGGGCGACCCCGGAGACGGAAGCGTGGGTGTCCGCGCCGCCGAGCGCCTCCTTCGTCACCTCCTCGTGCGTCACCGACTTGATGACGTCGGGGCCGGTGACGAACATGGAGGAGGTGCCGCGCACCATGAGGACGAAGTCGGTGATGGCGGGCGAGTAGACGGCGCCGCCCGCGCAGGCGCCCATGATGGCCGAGATCTGCGGGACGACGCCGGAGGCGAGCGTGTTGCGCAGGAAGATGTCGGCGTAGCCGGCGAGGGAGGCGACCCCTTCCTGGATCCGCGCGCCGCCCGAGTCGTTGAGGCCGACGACCGGCGCCCCGGCCTTCATCGCGAGGTCCATCACCTTGCAGACCTTCGCGGCGTTCGTCTCGGAGAGGGAGCCGCCGAAGACGGTGAAGTCCTGGGCGAAGACGAAGACGGGACGCCCCTCCACGCGGACCGCGCCGGAAACGACTCCGTCGCCCGGGATCGCGTTGCCCGCCCCGTCCATGCCGAAGTCGCGGCAGCGGTGGACGACGAACGGGTCCGTTTCCTCGAAAGAGCCCGGGTCGCCGAGAAGCTCGACGCGTTCGCGCGCCGAGAGCTTGCCGGCTTCGTGCTGTTTCTTCAGGCGCGCTTCGCCGCCGCCGAGCCGTGCCGCCTGCCGCAGGCCGTCGAGGTACTTGATCCGTTCTTCGGTCGTCCTCATCCGTGGGCTCCCCCGCTCAGAGCGGGATCTTCTTCTTCTCGGCGAGCAGGCGCTTCGCCTTCCGGAACACTTCGGAGTAGTCGAAACCGGCCCCGCCGAGCGCGCCGGTGTTGGCCCGGAGGAGCTTGTCGACCTCGACTTCCAGCTGGCGCTCGCGGTCGCGGTCGAAGACGAGAACGGACTCGACGACCCTCCGGACCTCGGCGGGCGACTTCGCCCTCACGAGGCCGGATTCGATGAGGCGCCGCGCCACGAATGCGGCACACGCGGAGAGTCGGGCGTCCGGCGCAGCCATGGCCGCGGAGGATACAGCAGCCATCCGAGCGCTTTGCACCCACACTGCCTAGAATCGGCTCTGCGATGAAGGAACCGGCGGAGCTGATGCGCGACGCGGCCGACGCGGTGAAGCTCGTGTCGGGGCTCCTCCGGCGGGGCGAGTCGGGCGAGGCTTTCCGGGAGCGGACCCGGAGCGAGACGTGGACCGCCTCCGAGTCGGGCCTTCTGGCTCCCGCGCTCGCCGAGGAGAGCGGGACGGCGGTGAGGATCCGGCGCGAGGGGAGCCTTCTCCTCGTGGCCCGGTCCGGCGCCGGGCCCGAAGCGCTGCGCGACGCGGTCCGCGAGGCGGGGCGCCGCGCGGGCAACGCCCCGTTCTTCAAGGCGCACCGCGGCGCCTCTCCCCCGCCGGGCCCGGACGACCCGCAGCGGCCGGACGAGGAGGAAGGACGCACGGCGGCGCTCGCCGCGGCGTTTGCACGCGCCCTGCCCGACCCGCGCGGGCTGGCGCTGGCCGTCGAGGTCTCGCGCGTCGTCACCGAGCGGACGGTCGTCACGCCCCGGGCGCTCCTTTCGTGCGGCGTGAGGACGCGCCTCGTCGCTTCGGGAACCATCCGCCGCGCCGGCTCGGAGCGCCCCTTCTCGTTCCAGTCGGCGCGCCCCTTCGGCGAAGCGGCGGACGCGCTCGCCGCTGCACTCCGCGAGGCGACGCGCCCCGCTTCGGGCCTTCCTCCCGCAACGGGCCCCGTCGACGTCGTCTTCTCCCCTTCCGCCGCCTCGGTCTTCTGGCACGAGGTGGTCGGGCACGCGCTCGAGGCGGACGCCGGCGAGCGCGGTTCGGTCCTCTCGCGCGTGAAGGGGGCCGCGGTCGCCCCGTCCGGCCTCGACGTCGTCGACGACCCGGGCCGGAGCGACCTCCCGGGCGCCTACGGAGTCGACGACGAGGGGACGCTCGCCCGCGCCGTGCCGCTCCTCTCGGGCGGCGTCGTCACGGGGCTTCTTTCCGACAAGCGTTCCGGGACCATCGACTCGAACGGGCACGGACGAACCTCCAGCTACCGGCGCCCGCCCCGCGTCCGGATGGCGAACCTCGTCGCGTGCGCCGGCGACGCGAGCCTCGACGAGCTGCTCGACCGCTGCGGCGACGGCATCTACGTCCGCGACGTGGCGGGCGGGTCGGCCGATCCCGAGTCGGGGCGCTTCGTCCTCCTCGTGTCGGCTGCCGACGGGGTGAGGCGCGGACGTCGGGGCTCGCCGCTCGCCCCCTTCGCCCTGACCGGAGAGATTCTCTCGGCGCTCTCCTCCATCGAAGAGACCTGGGGAAACGAGGTCCTTCCGGCAACGGGCCTCTCCGTATGCGTGAAAGGGGGGGACGCCGTCCCCGTCGGGGGTGCGGCCGCCGCGCTCCTCGTCCGCGGCCTCACCGCGCGGGCGGCCCGTCGATGACGCACGGCGCGGGCGACGGGCTCTTCGAGCGGGTGCTCGACGCCGCGGCGGGCGACGGCGCGGGGGCCGAGCTCTACGAGCGGCGCGGCGCCCTTCTCGAGCTGACGGAAGACGAGGAGGGGTCGACGCTCCTCGAATCGCACGAGCGGGGGCTCGCCCTCCGGCTCTTCAAGGCGGGACGCTCCGCGTTTGCCGCCGCCGGCCCCGAACGGGCCGACACCCTCCCCGCCGAAGCCCGCCGGCGCCTCCCGAGGGCCCGCGCGCGGCGCGGGGTCAGGCTGGGGACACCTGCCTCCGGAGAAATTGCCGAGCGGCGGCCGCTCTCGGACCCTCCTCCGCCCGACGTCGACCTCGCCCGGACGCTGCTGACCGGCTTCCGCCAGGCGCTCACTGCATCCGGACGCGGGGCCGTCACGGTTCGCGAGGCATCGGTGTCGCTCGGAGAACGGGCGGAGCGGCTCGCCACGACGGCAGGGCGCGACGCGACGTGGGGAAGCCGCCTCGCGACGCTCGTCGCGACGGTCGTCGGCCGCTCCGCCGCCGGGCGCTTCTCGGCCCGCGTCGTCGGCGCCGCCTCGCGCCCCGAGGAGCTGCCGGTGGCGCGCCTCGCCCGGCACGCCGCCGACCGGGTCCTCCTGCCCCTCAACGGCCGGCCGTTCGAGCCGACGAGGGCCGACATCCTCCTCGACCCCCTCGTCGCCGCGCATCTCATCGGCCGGCTCGCTCCGCTCTTCTTCGGCGACGACGAGGAATCGCTCCTTGCCGCACGGACGCGCGAGGGACGCGACGCCTTCGCCTCGCCCCTGGTCTCGCTCGTGGACGACGCCACCGCCCCGGGCGGGCTCGTCCGGGGTGTCCGCGACGGCGAGGGAACGCTCCAGGGGCGGACCCGCCTCGTCGAGCGCGGGCTGCCGTTCGGCCGCCTCACCGACATCGCCGCGTCGGGCCGCCTCTCACGCGCTCCCTCGGGAAGCGCCGTCCGGATCACCTGGAGCGCTCCGCCACGGATCGGCGTGACGAACTTCTTCGTCGATCCCCTGCCCGGGGTCTCGCCGCTCGACCTCCTCGGCAGCGTGGGCCGGGGCCTCTACGCTGCGGTCCTCCTCGAGAGACCCGAGGTGGACCTCTCGGCGGACACGTTCCGCCTGGTCGTCGCCGGCTACGCCGTGGAGAAGGGGCGGGCCACCGAGAGGGTGTCGGAGGCGACCGTCTCGGGCCGGCTCTCCGACTTCCTCCGCGGGATCGCCGGAATCGGTGACGACCTGAAGTTCGCTCTCGGCGGAACCGGAAGCGCCGGCTCGCCGACGCTCCTGGTCCCGCGTTGGAAGACCGGCTGAACGGCCCTCGCCGCTATTCGTCTCCCGGAGGAGGTGTGGGGCTGACCGGGGCGGGATTCGGATACCTGCGCATGGACCCGCCGGGGGAAGGCGTGGACAGACCACCCCCCGTCCCCGGGGCCCCGCTCCCGGTTCCGAATCCGGGACCCGGTGACACGGGGGGAGCGGCGGAGTCCGTCTGCGGGGGCACCTCGCGGCTCGGCGCGGGCGAGACTTCGACCGGCCCGTCGCCCTCGCTCGCGGAACTGCCGGAATAGCCCCTTCGGCGGCGGGTCGACGGGGCGGGAGGAGGCTGCAGCTTCACCGGCGGTCTGTCGACCGAGGGAGGAGGCACGGTCGTCACGACGGGTCCGGTCCGCGGGGGCTCCTCGATCTCCACGACGCCCCTGGGGGCCTTCTTCTGGCGCTGAAAGAACGACGCAACCCTGGACGGATCCGAGAGCTGGTTCGAGAAGGGAATGGCGGCGTCGACCCGTCTCCGTTCGTACGTCTCCAGGAGGACCCGCGCACGCAGGCGTGTCGCCACCGCAAACGGGTTGACCTTCGCGTCGAAGAGGGAGGTGTCGACACGGAGCGACCGGGAGTAGGCGTCGATGGCGGCTCTCTCGTGGCCGAGCATCTCCTCCGCAAAACCGAGCATCCACCAGGCCGACCAGTTGCCCGGGTCGGTCTTCACCGCCTTGTGAAAGCGCGAACGGGCGCCCCCCCACTCTCCCCGAAGGGCCTTGACGAGGCCGGCGTTGAACGAGGGCCGGGAGTCCTTCGGCGCGAGCTCGGTGGCCGTGTCGAAGCTCCTGAGGGCGTCGCGCCAGAAGCCGTCCCAGGCCACGAGGCAGCCGAGGTCGTTGTAGAGGGCGCCGTCCGCCGGGTCCTTCTCGAGCTTCGAGAGGGTGTCGAGGATCGCGGCGTGGTGAGGGATCGAAGGGTCGAGGGACCCTTTGTAGACGTCCTTGCCGGCCGCGGGAGAGGCGCCGAGAAACGCCACGAGGAGCGCGCCCGGCAGGAGCGCCTTCTGCAACGGGAAGAGCATCGTCACCCCTTCGGCCCGGGAGCTGCGGGACGGCCGACGAGGCGGACCCGTCCGTCCGTCGTCTGGATCTCGAAGACGAGGCGCGACGAGCCGGTCTTCTTGCGGATCTCGTCCGCCTGCCGCCTCACCGATTCCTCGAACTTCTCGTATCTCAATCGCGACACGTCCTCTCCCAGGGCCTGACGGGCCGCGACGTACCTCTGGAAAAGAGGCGTGAAGTCGACCCGCTTCCCCGGTTTTACGGAGGAGGGGGCCGCGGCGTCGGGGCGAGGGGGCTGGGCGGTCGCGGAAGCGCCCACGCCGACGGCGCTCTCGGCCGCAGCCAGGAGGGCCGCGACATCGGGAACCGCGGAAGGCTGGGTCTTCTTCCCTGCTCCCTTCCCGGCCGTAGCGGCGCCGGGAGCAGAGGCCGAGGCGGCGACGGACGCGAGGGGGGCGAGGCGGCGGATCGGCCCCGTCCTCCCCTCCTCCCGGGCCTGCATGCGCTTGTCCCACAGCTCGGCGAACGCGCTGTAGCGGCTCTGCAGCGTCTGGAGCCGGAAGCGTTCTGCGGCTTTCTCCATCTCGGAATTCCCGAGCCGGCGCAGGGTTTCCTCGAGATTCCGCCGTCCCGGCACGGGCGGGCGCCGCACGTCGCCGCCGAAGAAGCGCTCGTACTCGATCCTCAGGGCCGTGATCCCCCGGTCCAGGTCGTTCAGCTCCCGGTCGAACGAGACAGCCATCGTTGCGTTAGATTCTACGGGTCTTGGCAACCCCCGCGGAGATCCCTCCTTCGATCGAGAAGCTCCTCTCGGACGAGAGAGGGCTGGCGCTCGCCGCCGGCCATGGGCGCCTTCGGACGCGGGAGGCCCTTCGCGAGGCGGCCGACCGGGTCCGGCGGGGTGTCCTCCGCGCCGGCGCCGACGCCGCAGGCGCGATCCTCGACGCGGCGAAAGCCACCCTCGCGTTCCGCCCAGCCGCCGGCCCGAGGCCCGTCGTAAACGCCACGGGGGTCCTTCTCCACACGAATCTCGGACGGGCACCGCTCGCCGTCGCCGCGCGGGAAGCCGTTCTCCGCGCGTGCGGCTACTCCACTCTCGAGCTCGACCTGGCGACGGGATCGCGCGGGAAGCGGGGCGAGCACGTGAGGCCCCTCCTCCTCGAGCTCTTCGCCCCGGGCCGCGCGGACCTCGACGCCCTGGCCGTCACGAACACCGCCGCCGCGCTCCTCCTCGCCCTCGACACCGTCGCCAACGGCCGCCCCGTCGCCGTCTCGAGGGGCGAGCTCGTCGCGATCGGGGGCGACTTCCGCGTCCCGTCGATCCTCGCCAGGAGCGGCGCCTCGCTCCTGGAGGTCGGGACGACGAACAAGACGACGCCCGAGGACTACGCAGAGGCCGTCCGCGCCGGGGCCGCGGCGATCCTGAAGGTGAGGCCGTCGAACTACCGGATCGTCGGGTTCACGGAGGAGGTCTCCCTCGGCGAGCTCGCATCGCTCTGCCGGGAGGCGCGAATCCCGCTCCTCTTCGACGCCGGCGCGGGCTCTCCGACGCGGTTCGTCCAGCCGGGCCTCTGCGACGAGCCGGTCCCCGCCGAGGCGCTCGCCGAGGGCGCCGACCTCGTCTGCTTCTCGGGGGACAAGACGCTCGGCGGGCCGCAGGCGGGGATCCTCCTCGGCGCCGCCGCGCTCGTCGGCGCCTGCGCGAAGAACCCGCTCGCGCGCGCCCTTCGCCCCGACAAGCTCGTCCTCGCCGCGCTCGCCGCCACGCTCGACCTGCACCTGTCGGGAAGGGCCGCCGAGATCCCCTTTCACGCGATGCTCGCAGACGCCCGTGTCCCTCCTCGAGGAACGTGCGCGCCGGATCGCGGCTTCGGCGGCCGCGCTCGGCTGGGAGGCCGAGGCGGCCCCTCTCGTCGCCGTCGCCGGAGGCGGGACGGGGACGGAATCGACGCTTCCCTCGTTCGGAGTTCGCCTCCGCCACCCGTCGCTCGGCGAGACCGAGGCCGCGGCCCGGCTCCGTTCGCGAGAGCTCCCCGTCGTCGTCCGCATCTCGGAGGGAAGGCTCGTCGTCGACCTCCGCTCGGTCACTCCGGAGGAGGACGACGAGATCCTGTCCGCGCTCGGGGACGCCGTTCCGCGTCCCTGACGACCGTCACATCTTCAGCTCGCGAATCCTCTGTACGAGCCTCTTGAGAGGGATACCGAGGGCCTCGGCTGCGAGGGTCCGATCTCCCGCGGCTTCCTCGAGCGCCCGGCGGATCCGCGCGGACTCCCCGGCCTGCTTCCACCTCTCGACCGTCTCCTCGAGGGTCCCGGCCAGCGAGGGCGTCCCCACCGCCTCCTCTCCCGGCGCGCCGAGGACGATGTCCGCCGGCCGGATCTGCGGACCGGCCGAGAGGAGCACGGCCCGCTCGATCACGTTCTTCAGCTCTCTCACGTTTCCCGGCCAGTCCCACGCCACGAGCTTCTCGGCCGCCGCCGGGCTGAGCTCGAAGGCGCGGCCGCGTGCGCTCTCGCCGCAGATCCTCGCGAACTCCCTCGCCAGCTCGGGGACGTCCTCCTTCCGGGCGCGCAACGGCGGGAGCCGGACCGGGAAGACGTCGAGCCGGTAGTAGAGGTCCTCGCGGAAGGCCCCCGCCTTCACCCGGGCGCCGAGGTCGCAGTTCGTGGCGGCCACCAGGCGGACGTCCACCGTGAGCGGCACCGTTCCGCCGACGCGCAGAAACGTCCTTTCCTCGACGACGCGCAGGAGCTTCGTCTGCGCCCCGAGAGGCAGCTCGCCGATCTCGTCGAGGAAGAGCGTCCCGCCGTCGGCCAGCTCGAAGCGGCCGGCGCGCCGCTCGGAGGCGCCCGTGTAGGCGCCGCGCTCGTGGCCGAAGAGCTCGTTCTCGACGAGCCCTTCCGGGAGGGCCGCGACGTTCACGGCGACGAAGGGCCCCCCCCGGCGGGGAGACAGGGCGTGAACGGCCCGTGCGAAGAGCTCTTTCCCCGTTCCCGATTCGCCGGTCAGGAGGACCGTCACGTCGCTCGCGGCGGCTCGCCGGAGCCGGTCGAGAGCGTCGGCCAGCGCCGGAGCGTGACCGACGATGCGAGGCATCCCGGCGAGCCCGGCCTCCTCGGCGAGGAGAGTCCGGGCCACGGCACTGCGGCGCGCGTCGACGTGCCGGCGCACGAGGAGGAGGAGGAGGTCGACGTCGACCGGCTTGCCGAGGAAGTCGGCCGCCCCCTTCTTCATCGCGACTACGGCGGTCTCGACGGTTCCGTAGCCCGTCAGCAGGATGACCGGCAGGGCCGCATCGCTCGCGAGGGCGGCGTCGAGGACGGCGAGGCCGTCGGCCCCGGGCAGCTTCAGGTCGGTGAGGACGAGGGCGTAGCGCCGCCCCTCCGAAAGCCGGCGGACCGCCTCGTCACCGGTTGCGACCGCCTCGACGCCGTATCCCTCGCGGGCCAGCGTCTCGGCCAGCATCGACCGGAGCGATTCCCGGTCCTCTACGAGGAGTATTTCGGCGGCCATCCCGGCCCGGGGCGGCCCCGGCTCAGCCGCCGGCCGGCGGCTTCGGCTGGCTGGAGGAGGGCTGGGGCACGTACCCTCCGCCCGGCTTCGACGGTGCGCCGACCGGGGCGCTCGCCGGCGGCGCCGGCATGTCGGGCGACCGCGGGGCAGGAGCCCGCGTGGCGGCCGGGGCCGGCGAGGGGACGGGAGCCGGTCCAGCGGGAGGGGTCGCTTCCCTTGCCGCTGCGGCCTTGCCGGCGGGCGACGCCGGATCGGTCTTGTCTCCCTCGTTCTCCCTGGCCCGCCAGCGCGGCATGACCCTCACGTTCTGCGCTGTGGCCTCGGTCGCCAGCTGCGAGGTGAAGGTGGCCTTCTCGCCGGGAGCCAGCACGTCCGCGGAGAGCTCCCCGAACGCGCTCGCCACGGTCTTCCCGCCTTCTCCCACCAGCTCGATCGTGACCCCGACGCCCTCGACGGTGCCTTCGCCGACGTTCTGGACCGAGCCCGTCACGGTCGTCCCGGATGCGGCCTTCTTCGCCGACACGTTGCTGACGACGATGCGTCCGTCACCGGCCGGCTTCTTTTCGCCTCCCGCGTCGAGCTGGCCCGCCGCGACGTCCTGGTCCGTCAGGACGACCGAGGCCTTCTTCCCGTCGCGCGTGGCATTGGCGGCGTCGACGAGGCTCGGGGCCCTCGCGACGATGGGAGTTGGAGCCGGGAGCTTTCCCGCCTCCGCCGCCTTCGCGGCAGCGGCGGCCGTCTTCGCGGTGTCGATCTCTGAGGCCGGGATCGACACGAGCTTCCCGTCGGTGAGCACGAGGACCGCCTGCCTCCCGCGGATCTCCGGCGGCTTCTTCGTTTCGAGGGTCCGGCCGTCCCTGAGGAAGACCTTGTCGGCCGCGAGCGGCCCAGCTGTGAGGCTGAGGAGCCCGAGCACGAGCAGCGAAAAAGCGCGGCGCATGGGATACCTCCGGTCGGGAAAGCATAGCACCGGCACGGGGAGCCGCACCGATCAGCGGGGCTCCCCGGCGACGTCCGGATCGCCTCCCACCTCGTCCGAGACGAGGTAAAGGGGTCGCCCCTTCACCTCGTCGTAGATCCTCCCGAGGTACTCCCCCAGGACGCCGATGAGCATCAGCTGGACCCCGCCGAGGAGAAGGATCCACCCCATCAGCGTCGTCCAGCCCCGTTCGTTGATCCCGAGGACCTTCAGGACGACGACGATGGCGATGTAGAGGAACGCGAACGACGAGACGGCGAAACCGAGCCAGGTGCCGAGCTGGAGCGGGACGTGGCTGAACGACGTGAGGGCGTCGAGGGCGAAACGGACCATCTTGCGGAGGGGGTACTTCGTCTCGCCGTGGAGCCGCGCCGGACGGACGTATGTCACCGCTCCCTGCCGGAACCCGACCCAGGCGGTCATCCCCCGGATGAAGCGGTGCCGCTCGCGCAGGGAACGGAAGGCGGCGACGGCGCGCGGCCCGAGGAGGCGGAAGTCGCCCGTGTCGACCGGGATGTCGACGTTCGTCCAGCGGCGCATGAGGCGGTAGAAGAGGTGCGCCGTCGCCCTCTTGAAGGCGCTCTCCCCTTCCCGCGCCGTCCGCTGGGCGTAGACGACCTCGTACCCCTCGTCGGACTTCGCGAGCATCTCGGCGAGGAGCTCGGGCGGGTCCTGCAGGTCGGCGTCCATCACCGCCACGAGCCGTCCGCGGGCCCTGTCGACGCCGGCCGTGAGCGCCATCTGGTGGCCGAAGTTCCGCGAGAGGCGCAGGGCCCGGAGGCGCGGGTCCCGGGCGGCGAACTCCGCCATCGCCTCGAACGAGCCGTCTCGGCTCCCGTCGTCGACGAACAGAATCTCGAAGGTCCGCCCCGTCGCCTCGAGGACCGAGACGAGCCGGCGGCGGAGCTCCGGCAGGTTCGGGAGCTCGTTGAAGCAGGGCAGGACGACGGAGATCTCGGGCACGCTCATCTTGCCGGGCTCCTCGCGATGTCGGGCCGCGTCAGGACGACGACGTTCTGCGAGCCGACCGGATTCGTCGACGAGCCGTCGTTACTCCAGGGCCGGCGCGTGAACAGGTAGGTGAGAAGCTCCCGCGGCGTCGGGCGGAGCGGCGAGAGGGAGACCTCGGGAACCCACCAGGCGCGAAGGGGGATCTGGCGGGCCACGTAGTCCCCGCCCAGGATCTTCTGGGCCTCGTCGGCCTTCGTGTCGTCGACGATGACGTACGGCGGCCGGCTTCCCGCGTTCGGGATGGCCCAGTAGATCGGCAGCCTGCGGAAGTACCACGAGAGAGGCCACGTGGCCTCTCCGAAGACCGCCGCCGCGGGATCCGCCCCCGTGGCGGCGAACTTGACGACGTCGGCGACGACCGGCATCAGCTCGGGGGCCGTCTGGGTGAAGACGACCGACTCGGCCCGCGGGTAGAAGGGCGAGAGCAGCGGATTCCAGAAAGAGAGCGACAGCGTCGTCACGACGGTCGCCACACCCACGGGAACGGCGATGGAGGCCGCACGGACGCGCGATGCGCAGAGCGCTGCCCACGCGGCGCCGGCGAGCGGGACGAACGGAAGGATCTGGTGGACGATGAGCCAGGGCGTCTTCTCCCCGAGGTACGCGTACATGAGGACCGAGGAGAGCGCGAGCGCCGCCACGAACCGCTCCGCGGGAGAGAAGCGCCGCCACTTCATTCCGATCCAGACGAGCGCGGGAAGGACGATCGCGAACTCGTACTGGAGGATTCGTGGAAGGTAGTAGGTCTTCGGTCCGCCAACCCGTTCGACCTTGTGCTGGCCCCACCAGTACGAGATGGCGATGACGGCGGGGTTCCCCGAGTCGGCGTGGACGAGAAAGAACGTGTAGGCCACTTCGGAGAGGGTGAAGAAGAGGAAGATCGCGCCGAGGATCGCCGCGCCGTGACGCTCCAGGACGTCGAGGAGCGAACGGATCTTCGCGAAGGCCGGGAAGCCCTTCCCCGGCTCCCAGACCGCCGCCAGGACCGACGGCGCCATCAGCGCCCCGAGGACGTAGAAGTTCTCCTTCGACGCGAACGCCACGGCTCCCCAGACCGCCGCCAGCCCGAGGTCGGCGACCCGCCGGGTCCTCCACCAGCGATCGAGCCAGAGGAAGAGCCCGAAGGTCCCGAGGAGGCTCCAGACGTCCTCCCGGCAGAACCGCGTGAAGTAGAGGAAGTTCGGCGAGACCGCCAGGAGGACGCCCGACGCGAAGGCGGCGCCGCGCCCGAACCGGGCCCGCAGGAGCATCGCCATCGCCACGAGGCCGACGCCTCCGAGCGCCGCGGGGAGGCGCGCGGTGAAGTCCGAGTCGCCAAGGAGGCGGAAGGCCGTGGCGACCATGTAGTACTGCACCGGGCCGTGGTAGATCGGGTCGTACTTGTAGTTCCCCTGCGTTGCCAGGTCGTAGGTGAATTGCCCGTGAATCGACTCGTCGTGGTGGTACGCCCTCGAGCCGAGGTCCCAGAGGCGCAGGGCGAGGGATAGGAGGAGAAGCCCTCCCCAGGCCCACCTTTCGAGGCGTTCCCAGGCGGGACCGTCGCCGCTCACGGCACCACCTCCCACACCTCGGTTTCCTGCCCCGAGAAGACGCGCCGGGCTCCGCCATGCCCCCTGAAGAGTTCTGGCCCGTATTCCTTGCGCTCGAGCGGCCCGACGACGACGTAGCGAGCGGCGTAGCGGGCCAGGGCATCGCGGACGATCGCGGGGTCGCCGGACTTGTAGATCGTCTCGACGTCCTGCTTTCGCGCGTCGATCTCGGCCGTCGCCGCCCCGCCTCGCCAGAGCCCCTGGTGGTTCGTCCAGCCGAGGAGGATCGGGCGGCCGGTCGCCCCGCCGATCCGTCCGTGGTCGCTGTAGGCGCCTCCGACGGCCTCGACGATCCGCGCGTCGCGGGGCGCGTTCTGCCGGATCCACTCCACGGCCTTCCGGTCCCCCGGCGTCTCCCGGCTCATCCAGGTCAGCCCGTCGAGCGTCCGCTGAGAGGGGGTCCACCTCTGGATGACGAGGCTGGCCGGATGTGCGAGGACGCCCGCCACCGCCACGACGAGGACGCCCCGCACGACCCACCTCGCCCGCCTCGTGGAAAGGGCGAGCGGCAGGAGGAGCGCCGTCGCCGGCGCCAGCAGGGCCGCGGCGGCGGCGTAGCACTTGAAGACGGTGTTCATCCGGTGGAGCTGCTCGCCGTACGGGTCCCGGACGACGACGAGCTCCGGCAGGATGAGAAGCGCGACGCTCGCCCCCGCCAGGAGGAAACCGGACCTCAGCGCGCCCTTCATGCGTGGCAGGAGCCGCAGCACCGCGAGAACGAACGCGGCGCCCAGCCCCAGGACCGGGCGCTTCGTCACGATTGCGAGGAAGATCCCGAGCGCCGGGAAGACGTTCACGAGGAGGAACGACTCCTCCGCGTCGTCCCGGGAGCGCAGGAGGGCGATCCCGATGGCGAGGGCCGGGACGAGGAGGAGCGCCCCGAGGTGCAGGAACGCCTCCGGGCTCGTCGTCCGGCCGGTCACCCCGCGCAGGCCCTGGAACTCGGGCCGCGGCGCCAGGAGCGCCGGGAGCAGGAAGGGGAGCGCGACCGCGAGCGTCGACACGCTCCTCAGGATGGCCGGCTTCAGCTCCCGGGTCGCGAGGGTGCCGGCGCCGAGCAGGAGAAGCGCGCCCGGAAGGTCCCACGGGTTGGCCGAGAAGAGGGCAGCGAAGAGCGCGGCGTCGAGGAGGAGGCCGGACCCGGTGGCGAAACGGCCCACGATTGCCGCGAAGGCGAGGAGGAATGGCAGGGCCACCGCGTGCGGGTGCAGGTCCCCGAGCCAGAGCGTGAAGAGGGGCCACTCGGTGATCGTGTCCGCGACGCGCCGCGACGAGGGCCAGAGGTCGACGTCCCTGAGCGGCGTCCCGGCGAGGAACTGGCGCGCGCCGTCGAACGTCCCCGCCAGGGCGAGGAGCAGCGCGGCCGCGACCGCCGGTCCACGTCCCCCCGCCCCGGAGGCGGACGACCCCGAACGCCGCGGCGCCCGCGAGGGCCGCGACGAGCGCGACGATGAGGTTGTACGCGTATTCGGGCGGAACCGACGCGAGGCGGAACGGGAGGGCGAAGACGAGCGTCCCGAAGTGGTAATAGGGAAATCTCTCTCCCGCGAACCAGGGGTCTTCCAGCGGGAGCCGGGGCGTGACGAGGAGGTTCGAGAGGACCGCGAGGTCCATCGGCTTCTCCGTCCCCCGGATGTCGGGCCAGCCGAGACGGAGCCAGAGGTAGAACGCGAAGATCCCGAGCAGGAGCAGCGCGGGGACGAGGACGGGAACGAGAAGGGGAACCAGGGCGGCGCCGAACCTGCCGAAGCGAAGCCACCCGAGCCCGTGCGCGCAGAGGACGAGCAGCGCCACCGCGACGACCCCTCCGAGGACCAGGATCGCCACGAACGGAATCCGGCCGAACGTCGTCAGGAGCCACCCGGGGAACGCGAGGAGGACGAGGCCGACCGGAAGGCCGAGCGCGACCGCGCCGTCGAGAAGGCCTTTCTCGTCTCCGTCCCCGCGACCGATGCGCAGGAGGACGGCAGTGCCGGTCGCCCAGAGGCCGACGAGCAGAACGGCCAGGAGGATCGCGGACGCTGCGCTCACGAAACCACGAGACGGTAGCACAGGAAAACCGCGTTTCGCCCCGTGGCCGCCTTCCGCCAGCCCCCGACCGGCGGGACAATTCCCGGATGCTCGCAGATCCCGCACCGGCCCCGAAGTCCCCCCGCCGGATCGCCGTCGTCGGCGGCGGCCTCGCCGGCCTCGTCGCCGCCGACCGGCTCCTGGCGGCGGGCCACTCCGTCGTCGTCTTCGAGAAGTACCCGGAAGCGGGCGGCCTCGTCGGCACGTTCTCCGTGGGGGGCGAGGCGATCGAGCGCTTCTACCACCACCTCTTCACGAGCGACGTCGACTACGTCTCCCTCGCCGAAGATCTCGGGCTGGGCGGAGAGATCGAGTGGCTCCCGTCGAAGATGGGCTTCTACTCGGGCGGCCGCCTCTACCCGTTCGGCACGCCCGCCTCGCTCCTCGGCTTCTCGCCGCTGGGGGTGAAAGGGCGCCTCGAGCTCGTCCTCTCCACGCTGCGCCTCCGCCACATGAGCGACTGGCGCGCCCTCGAGGGGGAGACCGCCATCGGCTGGCTGAAGAAGAACGGCTACGGCCGCGTCCTCGACGTCGTCTGGGGACCGCTCCTGACGCAGAAATACGGCCGGCGCGCGGAAGAGGTGGGCCTCGTCTGGCTCTGGGGAAAGATCGCCCTGCGCAGCCGTTCGCGCGACAAGACCGGCCTCGGCGAGAGGCTCGGCTACATGCGCGGCTCCTTCGGCCGCGTCGTCGAGGCGCTCCTCTCCCGCATCGCCTCCCGCGGGGGAGAGCTGCGACCGGCGCGGCCCGTGAAGCTCGCGTCGCGCAGCGACGGGCGCTGGCTCGTCGAGTTCCGCGGCGGCTCCGAGACGTTCGACCTCGTCCTCTCGACCGTCGCGATTCCCGAGCTGCTGAGGCTCGTTCCCGACCTCCCCGCCGAAGCACGCGCGGCCTGGAGCGGCATCTCCTACACCCACGCACTCTGCCCCGTCCTCGTCGTCGACCGGCCCCTGACGCGCTTCTACTGGACGAACGTCGGCGACGTCACGATGCCCTTCGGCGGGTTCATCGAGCACACGAACTACATCCCCTCGTCGCGCTACGGCGGCAATCACGTGATCTACCTCTCCGACTACGTCCTGCCCGACGATCCCAAGTGGACGATGCCCGACCGCGACCTCTGGGAGATCTACCTCCCGGCCGCGACGCGCCTCGCTCCGGAGCTGGAGCGGGCGCGAATCCTCGAGCGTCACCTCTTCCGGGCCGAGTACGCGCAGCCGATCGTCGGCACGCACTATTCGCGCGTCCTTCCTCCCGTGAGGACCGGCGTCCCGGGCCTCTACTCCGCCGCGATGGCACAGGTCTACCCGGAGGACCGGGGCCAGAACTACGCCGTGAAGATCGCGCGCGAGGCGGCGGCGGCGCTTCTCTCGGACCTGCCGTGACGCCGATCGGGACCGTCCCCAGGCGTCTATCATCGGCGGGTTGACCGCACCCGACGACGCTCGCGTCCCTCGAGACGGCACCCTGCCGCCGGGGGTCGCGGTCTCGGCATCGCCCCTGCGCTCGGCGAAGGTCTCGCTCTCGGGGTGGGGAAGGTTCGGCGGGGATCGAAGCGTCGCGTACCGCCCCGAGTCGTGGCGCGCGTTGTCGGACGCGGTGGCCTCGGCGCCGGAGCAGACCCTCATCGCTCGCGGCCTCGGCCGCAGCTACGGGGACTCCGCGCTCAACGGCGACGGGGCGGTCGTCCTGACCGAGCGGCTCGGGAGGATCCTCGATCTCGACGAGGAAGGGCTCACCGTCACCTGCGAGGGGGGCACGTCGCTCGCCCGGCTCCTCTCGTTCCTCGTTCCGCGCGGCTACTTTCTCCCGGTCGTACCCGGGACGCGCTTCGTGACCGTCGGCGGCGCTCTCGCCGCCGATGTCCACGGCAAGAACCACCACGTCGACGGGACGATCGGGCGGCACGTCGAGGAGCTGACGCTCCTGGTCTCCTCGGGAGAGACTCTCCGCTGCTCCCCTCGGGAGAACGCGGAGGCCTTCGACGCCACCATCGGCGGCATGGGGCTGACGGGGTTCATTCTCTCCGCGCGGCTCCGCCTCCTCCCGGTCGAGACGCCCCTCGTTCGCGTCGTGAAGCGCCGGGCGAAGGACCTCGACGAGCTCCTCTCCCGCCTCTACGAGGAGGAGCGCCTGAGCCGCTACTCCGTCGCCTGGGTCGATGGCCTCGCCCGCGGGCGGTCGCTCGGACGCGGGATCCTCATGCGCGGCGACCACGTTCCCCTCGCAGAGGTCCCGCGCGGGCGGACCTCCCCCGGCGGGCTCCCGGAAAGCGCGGGGCCGTCCGTGCCGTTCGACGCCCCGTCTTTCGTCCTCGGTCCGCTCTCGGTCGCCGCGTTCAATGCCGTCTTCTATGCGGCGGGGCGCGACGGCACGACCTACGCGGGTTTCCCGGGCTTCTTCTTTCCTCTCGACGCCGTCGGCGCCTGGAACCGCCTCTATGGCCGGCGTGGCTTCATCCAGTACCAGGCCCTCCTTCCGCGCGAGGCGGCCGCCGAGGCGTGTCGACGCCTCCTCGAGGAGATCTCGCGCGAGCGCGCCGCTTCCTTCCTGGCGGTCCTGAAAACGACGGGCCCGGAGGGGCGCGGGCTACTCTCCTTCCCGAGACCGGGCGTCACTCTCGGGCTCGACGTTCCGAACGTCGGCGAGCGGTTGCGCCCGCTCGCCCGGCGGCTCGACGCGATCGTCCTCGAGGCCGGGGGACGCCTCTACCTCGCCAAGGACTCCCTCACCGACGCCGCCACCTTCGCGGCGATGTACCCGCGCCTCGCCGAGTTCCGCGCGGCGCAGGGCCGCCTCGACCCGCAGGGGCGGTTCTCCTCGACCCAGGCGCGACGCCTCGCCCTGCTGGAGCGACGGTGACGGGGAACGTCCTCGTCGCCGGCGCGGGCTCGACCCTGGCGCGAGCTCTCGCCGAGGGGCTCGCCCGCCGCGGGCACGGCCTCGTCCTCGCCGCGCGCGACGCCGCCGAGGCGAAGCGAACCGCGGCCGACCTGGGGCTCCGCTTCCGCGTCCCGGCCGCCGCTCTCGGCTTCGACGCGCGGGACGCGGGAGCCACCGCCGCTCTCGTGCCGCAGGCTGAGGCGGCTCTCCCGGGCGGTCTCGCCGGCGTCGTCGTCGCCTTCGCCGCGATGCCCGACCAGGAGGAGATCGAGCGGGACCGAACCGCCGGCCTCGCGATGATCGACGTGAACGTCCGGTCGACGATGGCAATTCTCGAGTCCGCCGCCGCGCTCCTCGAAACGCGGCCCGGGTCCTTCCTCTGCGCGTTCTCGTCGGTTGCGGGAGACCGCGGCCGCCGGAAGAACTACTCCTACGGGGCCACGAAGGCCGCGCTCTCGACCGCGATGGAAGGTCTCTCGGCACGTCTCGCCCCGAAGGGCGTCACGGTGCTGTGCGTGAAGCCAGGCCCGGCCGACAGCGCGATGACGTGGGGACTGTTCCCGTCGTCGCCGCTCCTGGCGCAGCCGGACACGGTCGCCAGAGACATCCTCTCGGCCCTCGCCCGCGGACGCTCGGTCGTCTACACCCCGTGGTACTGGCGACCGGTCATGGCGGTCCTCCGGGCTCTGCCGGCCGCCGTGTTCCGAAGACTCCCGATCTGAACGACGCGCCGGGTTTCGCCGGCGATCCGGCAGAAGGACCTCATTTCGGCGGAGCCGCCAGCGAGAGGCTCGTCACGGAGCTGTTCCCCGCGTTCACGACCCACAGACACCGGCGGCCTTCGTCGACGGCGATCCCCACGGGACGGTCGAACTCCCGGCCGGAATCGTCACGGCTCCGAGCCCAGAGGGGCTTCCCTGAGGGGTCGAAGGCGAGGATCTCTTCGGTCGACGGACTGACGACGTAGAGCCGTTCCGCCCCGTCGACGGCGATCTGCGGCTCTATCGGCCCCGTCCATCGAGAGACCGGAATCACCGAATGGAACTTCCCGGAAGCTTCCAGCACCTGGATGCGCGCGTTCCCGGTGTCTGCGACGTAGACGCGGCCCGAGGGACCCACCGCAATTCCGACGGGACTCGAGAACTGAAGCGGCCCCGAACCCTGGCCGCCGAGCGCGACCGGGGGCTTCCCGAGATCGTCGTAGACGAGAACCCTGTGGTTCCCGGTGTCGGCGACCCAGATCCGGCCGGCCGGGTCGAGCGCGACTCCGCGCGGCCCGAAAGCCCCAGCTGCAGAGTTCTTCCATGCGCCGTCGATGTCGAACAGAGCCGCTCGTCCGTTCCACGTGTCGGCAATCAGGACCCGATCCCCCCGGATCGAGATGCCGCTCGGCTCGCGGAGTCCGTAGGGACCCGAGCCTCGCCCGCCCCACCCCCCGAGGGAACCACCGTCCTTGTCGAAGACCCGGAGCCGCGAGTTGCCGAAATCCGTCACCCAGAGCCGTCCCCGGCCGTCGACGGCCACGGCACGAGGTTCCCTGAGGCTCGCGAACGGGGCCGAGCCCGGGCGCGGAGAGCTGCGAAAGACCGGCGGCTCCTCCGGCTCCTCGGCTGGCGGGCCCGCCGCAGGCTCTGCCGCCACCTCCCGCACCGGCGGCAGCGGGAGAGGCGCGGCGCTGGCCACGCCGGCTCCGAGGACCCTGTAGATCCGGACGTCCCGGTACGCGAACACCTCCTCGAAGAGCTCCCCCGCCGTCGCGAACTTCACGAGCCCCGCCGGCGGATACGTCGCCCGCTCGAGCCAGCCCACGTAGACATAACCGACTCGATAGCGGCGCAGGAGCGGCTCGATGGCGTCGGCAGCGCGGCTCGAGTAGATCTTCGCGACGGCTGCGCGCCGGGCCTCTATCTCGGTCCTGGCGTTGCCGCGCTGACTCACGTGGTACTCCCAGCCGAGCACCGTCGGGATCCCGGTCATCATCGAGATGCGTGAGAACTCCTGGTAGGACGGTCCCTGCGCCTCCAGGAGAACGGGAGTCCCCTGGACGGCCGCCTGGAGCCATTCGACCGCAGCCAGCTCGCCGGGTCTCGTATCGTCCAGGTACGCCAGGCCGTCCAGCGTGGGGCGGGGAGCTCCGGCCCGGAAGGTCGGGCGAGCGTCTCCGATCGCCCCGCGGGCCCCGGTCAGGGTCGTGAACAGCGCGGCCCCGACGAGGAGGCCGAACAGTCCCCGCACGGCCCGGGGCCAGGTCGCCAGGGTGCCGGGGCGGCCGGCGCTCCCGAAGGCGAGGACGGCGGTCCCGACGGAGAACGCCAGCCAGGCCTCGAGGTAGAGCTTGAAGAACGTGTTCATCCGGTCGGAGATGTAGAAATACTGCGTGAACAGGACGAGGAAGAAGCCCGCCGCCACGAAGCCCGCGGCCAGCCGGACGGACGGATCCTGCCTGTCTCCGAACACCGTCGCGACGAAGGCCGCCACGCCCGCCACGCAGAGCAGCGCGACGGACTGCAGGGTCAGCGAGAGGATGAGCGCCGCGACGACGCCCCCGGCGAGAAGGGGAGAGCGGGCGTTTCCGGCACCGCGACGATCGTCACGGTCCCACGCGAACCACCAGGCGAAGGCCACGAAGAAGAACAGGCCGAAGACCAGCAGGACGTCCCGGAGGGATGCCGGCGCCTCACCGTTCCAGCCGTACCCCGGCCGCTGGGCTCCCTGCCACCGGAGTGCCGAGAAGACCGCCCAGGCGGTCGCTCCCGCCGCCGCGGCCGACGAGAGTCCCCGTGCGGTTGAGCGCGCGGTGCCGTCGCCGCTGAGGGCCGCGACGAGGCCGGTCAGCACGAGGAGACCGGCGAGAAACGGTATGTCCCACGCATTCGTGAGAGCCTGGACGGCGAGGGCGATCCCGAAAGCGATCGCCGCGCCCAGGCGTCGAAGGAGAACGGCACCGCCCCCGGCGTGCTCCCGGACCAGCTCGAGGGCCGCGGCGGCCATCAGGAGGAAGAACGGGGTCGCCAGGACGTGGGCGTGGAGATCCGCGAAGACGAGGCCCCAGAACGGGTACTCGTTGATCGTGTCCTTGATGACCCGGGATGTCGCCCAGAAATAGTGCCAGTCGAGCGGCAGCCCTTTCGGACGCCGGAGGACGATCCACTCGTGGAGGCCCGAGAGGTTTCCGAGCAGCCCGACGAACGCCGCCCCCGCGAGACCGGCTCGGATTCGGCCGCCCCAGGACGCCGCGAGAGAGAACGCCCCCTGTGCGACGAGCCCACCGAGCAGACCGAACGCGAGGTTGAAGGTGAGCCGCGTGGGCAGGCCCGTCACCAGGGTCAGGAACGCCACGGCCTGGTGCCCGAACGTGTAGTACCCGAGAGGCGCGCCCGCGAGCCACGGATCGCTGACGGGGAGAGACCGTGCCCGGACGAGGACGTTCAGCAGGGAGAGGTCCATCGGCTTCTCGCCCCACGTGATCTCCGGATTCAGAGCCCTCAGGCCGAGGAACAGCCCGAATCCGAGGAAGAAGACGAGCTCGCCGGCCAGGACCAGTTTCGCCCTTTCCCGGACGAACCTTCCAAGCTCCGCCCGGATGCCCCAGGAAAAGACGGCTGATATGGCGGCCGTGATGAGCAACGCCAGGAACGCCGTCCGGCGAGGGTCCCCGAAGACCCCCGTCTTCAGCAGCGCCGTCACGACGAGAGTCGGGACCACGAGGCCCACGGTCTTCGCGAGCCCGAGACCCCGTTCGCTCATGAGAGGGAAAAGACGGAAGACGACCGGGACCGCGAGGGCGCCCAGCAGCAGGACCGCTCCGAGCCAGACGGCCGTCGCACGGAGAGAGCCCGGTGTCTTGCGGACGGGCTCCGCCACCAGGGATGCCCGTTCGAGGTCGGACCGCCGGAGGGGTCGGACCGGCTCGGCCACCCTCCTCTCCGACCTCGGGAGCTTCTCCCACTCCCAGATCGTCGGCGGCTTGGTCCGGATGGCATCCGTCAGGAGCTTGCGGACCCGCTCCGCGGAGAACTCGGGTGTCTTCTGGAAGAGCAGGACCCGAGGGTGGTCGTAGACGGTGAACTGCTCTTCGGCCGCGTCGCTGCTGAAGCGAAACGGGCCCAGCGACGGGTAGCTCGAGAAGTCGGCCGCGACCCGGAACCCGAGCTCCCCCCGGAAGAGCGCCCGGTAGTAGGCGACGGTCATCGGGAAGACGTCCGGCAGGCGGGTGACGTTCGCGTAGACGCGGCCGCTCGTCACCGCGACCCAGTCGGCGCCCTGCAGCGTCGAGACGATCGCATCCGCTTTCCGGCTGTCCTCCGGCACCCACAGGTCGAGGACCGGTCCGGCGTAACGCCCCGCGTCGAGTCCCGGCAGCCCCAGGGGGAGCCCGTCGTCCCACGCCTCGTTCGCGAATCGGGCGGGCGCGGGGACGTTCTGCTGTATCCAGCGGGACGCCGTCACCCGGGTGTGGGGCCGGGAGTAGATCGAGGCGAACGCGAAGCCCGAGAGGGCCGTGCCGGCGAGCACGAGGCCCGGGACGAGGCGCAGGAGAAGCGGCCGGCCGGGCACTGCCAGCCGCGCAAGGAAGACCGCCGAGAGGACCGCCAGGACCGGGTAGACCGGGAACAGGTACCGGATGGACTTCACGAGAGCCGTGCCGTGGTAGGCGAAGAGGATGGCGACGTGAAGGAGGAGGGGCGCCAGGGTCCAGCTGGATCGCCGGCGAAGCCCGGCCACCGCCCACGCAACGCTCACGAGCGCAGTGAGCCCGAAGAACGGACCCGCTCCCCAGCGGACGAAGTTCTCGACCGGGAAGAGGATCGACCGGTCGGCCCACTGGAGGGCCGGCGGAAACCCGGCGAAGCTGTTCGAGAGGTTCGCCAGGTTCCTCAGGTCGGCGAGGTACCGGGGATCGAGCCGGAACGAGAGCGGGCTCGGCCCGAGGAAGACGTACGGAAGGGCGCATCGAACCGCGGCCGCCACGCCGAGGAGCGCCAGCCCGAGGCCCGAGGTGCTGCCCAGCCACTCCTTCCAGCGGAAGGCGCCCGTGCCGGGCTGGGCCTCGCGGGCGCCCGTGGCACGCAGAAGCGCCGCGAGGCCCAGTGGCCCGAGCAGGGAGAGCGCCGTCACCTTGCACGCGACGGCGAGCCCGAGGGAAAGCCCGGTCGCCAGGTCCTGGACCGGAGTCGAGCGTCCCTGCGCCATCCGGACGCAGCCCAGGAGAGTCAACGTCGAGAAGGCTGCCAGGAACGTCTCGACCGTCCAGAAGTGGGAGCTCTGGATGGCGAGCGGCGAGAAGGCGAAGAGCCCGCTCGCGAGGAAGCTGGGGCCACGCCCCGTGAACCGGCGGGCGACCCTGTAGACGAGCCAGACGGTCAGGAGGTCGAAGAGACCCGAGAGGGCCCGGCCGACCTTGTAGGCCCCTCCGTAGCCGGGCATCCCGATGGCATGAGAGACGGCCTTCGTCAGGAACAGGGGGAAGGTCCCGTAGACGAAGGAGCCTTCGCCCTGGTTGTACGGGTTCAGGGGCGAGCGGGCGGAATTGAAATACTCGGCCACGCTTCCGGGGGCCTTGATCTTGTCCTCCACCATCGAGATGAACCGCTCGTCGGGATGGAGGTGCTGCCCGTCGTCCCAGTCGAGGCCGCGAAACCTCAGAAAGGCCGCGAGCAGGAGCAGCCCCGCGAGGAGAAAGCGGACCTGACGAGAAGAGAGCCCCGCGTGGGGGCCCGAAAGGAGGCGTGCGCCGAAAGGGCTCAAGGTTCTATAGTCTAGCTCGATGATTCGGACGCTGCGCGCCGCCGTCTGCCCGCACTCGGGCGCGGCGATGGAGGCTCGATGAAGGTCCTGATCACGGGGGGCGCCGGGTTCATCGGCATCAACGCCGCGAAGCGCTTCGTCGAGCGCGGAGACGACGTCACCCTCTACGACAACCTCTGCCGTCCGGGGGTCCGCGGCAACGTCGACTGGCTCTCGCAGCTCTCGCGACCCGGCTCGTTCCGGCTGATCGAAGCCGACGTCCGCGACGCGAGCCGCCTGGCCGCCGCGGCGGTCGGCACGGACGTCCTCCTCCACCTCGCGGGGCAGGTCGCGGTGACGACGTCGGTCCTCGACCCGCGAAGCGACTTCGAGACGAACGCGCTCGGCACGTTCAATGCCCTCGAGGCCGCCCGGCACTCGGGCAGCAACCCGATCTTCCTCTTCGCCTCGACGAACAAGGTCTACGGGGAGCTGGACGAGATCGTCGTCGAGGAAGAGCCGACCCGCTACCGGTTCCGCGACCTTCCGCACGGCGTCCCGGAGACCCAGCCGCTCGACTTCCACTCGCCCTACGGCTGCTCGAAAGGGGCGGGCGACCAGTACGTCCACGACTTCGCCCGCATCTACGGCCTCCGGACCGTCGTCTTCCGGCAGTCCGCGATCTACGGCCCCCGGCAGCTCGGGGTCGAGGACCAGGGCTGGCTCGCCTGGTTCCTCATCGCTTCGGTCTGCGAGCGCCCCATCACGATCTACGGCGACGGGAAGCAGGTACGCGACGTCCTCTGGGTCGACGACCTCGTCGACCTCTACCTGACCGCCGTCGAGAAGATCGACGTGGCCGCCGGGGAGGTGTTCAACGTCGGCGGAGGACCGGAGCGGACGATCTCCGTCTGGTCCGAGTTCGGCCCGATGCTCGAGTCGCACCTGGGCCGGAAGGTGCCGGTCGCCTCCGCGGGGTGGAGGCCCGGCGACCAGAAGATCTTCGTGTCGGACTGCCGCAAGGCCGAGAGGCTTCTGGGATGGAAGCCACGCACCAGCGTCGACGAGGGGATCCGCATCCTCCACGAGTGGGTCGCCGGGAACCGGGCGCTCTTCGGGTAGCGCGGCCTTGAGAGTCCTGGTCGCGCTGACCTACTACCGGCCGCACACGAGCGGCCTCACGATCTACGCCGAGCGGCTCGCCCGCTCTCTCGCCGCCCGCGGGCACTCCGTAACGGTCCTGACCTCCCGGTTCGATCCGTCCCTGCCTCTGCGCGAGGAGCGCGAGGGGGTGACGATCATCCGGGTCCCCGTCGCGTTCCGGGTCAGCAAGGGCGTGATCATGCCGACGTTCGGCTTCGTCGCGAACCAGCTCGTGAGGGAGCACGACGTCCTCAGCCTTCACCTCCCGCAGTTCGACGCGAGCGGCCTCGCCCTCCGCGGACGCCTCTTCGGCAAGCCCGTCGTCGTCACGTACCACTGCGACCTCACCCTGCCCGCGACGCCGTTCAACCACCTCGTGAACCGCGTCGTCGTCTGGAGCGACCGGGCCACCGGGAAGCTGTCGGACGCGATCGTCGCCTACACCGACGACTACGCGAAGCACTCCCGATTCCTCTCCCGGTATCTCGACAAGGTCCGCGTCATACCGCCTCCCGTCGAGGTCGCCACGCCCCGACCAGGCGACGAGGAGCGTTTCCGCGCCAGGTGGAATCCCGGGAAACGCCCCCGTGATCGGAATGGCGGCCCGTCTCGCGACGGAGAAGGGGGTCGAGGTGCTCCTCGAGGCCCTTCCCGCCGTCCACGCCCGGTTCCCGGACGTCCACGTTCTCTTCGCCGGGCAGCACGAGAACGTCCTCGGCGAGGAAGCCTACCGGCGGAGGCTCCGTCCCCTGCTCGACAGGGAGGGGGCCTGCTGGACGTTCCTCGGCGTCCTCGACCCTTACGAAATGTCGCTTTTCTTCTCGGCACTCGACGTCCTGGTCGTCCCGAGCCTCAACTCCACGGAGTCGTTCGGCCTCGTCCAGGTGGAGGCGATGCTGCGTGGGACGCCCTCGATCGCGAGCGACCTCCCGGGCGTGAGGCAGCCCGTCCGGATGACGGGGATGGGCGAGGTCAGTCCCGTCGGCGACTCCGCCGCGCTCGCGGAATCCCTCGTCCGGATCCTCTCGAACCGGGCCTCCTACGTCCGGCCCGTGTCCGAGATCGAGGCCCTCTTCAGCAGCGCACGGACGGCCGAGCAGTACGAGCGGCTCTTCGAGGAGCTCATGTCCCGCAAGGAGACCGGAGCGAGAGGATGAACCGATCCTCAGCGCGGGAGCTCCTCTGGAAGAACCTCCGCGAGATCCCTGCCTTCCGCGCGCTCATCCGCACGATCGAGGGCCGCCTCCTCCTCGAACACGGGCCGCTTCCCCGCCCACTCCTCGACATCGGGTGCGGAGACGGTCACTTCGCACAGGTCGTCCTCGGGTCCGTCGACGTGGGGCTCGACCTCGACGTGCCGAAGCTCCTCCAGTCGGCCCACCGCCACGTCTACCGGCACCTCGACGCCGGGAGCGCCACCCGGCTGCCCTATCGCGACGGCGCTTTCCGGTCGGTCCTCGCGAACTGCGCCCTCGAGCACATGCCCGACCTCGACGCGGTCCTGCGGGAGGTCCGGCGCGTCCTCGAGCCCGGCGGCTCATTCGTCTTCACGGTCCCGAACGACGTCCACAACGGGAACCTCCTCGTGGCGAGATTCCTCGACCGCGTCGGCCTCCGCCGCGCCGCCGCCGCCTATCGCGAGTGGTTCCGGAAGATCCAGGTCCACTTCCACATGTACTCGTCCGAGGAGTGGGCCCGGCGGGTCGAAGCCGCCGGGTTCCGCGTCCTCGTCCGGCGCGACTATCTCTCTCCCCGGGCCACCGTCCTTCTCGAGCTGGGCCACTACGCGGGGTGGCACAACGTCCTCGCGAAGGCCCTCCTCGGGCGCTGGGTCGCGATTCCCTGGCGTCCGCTTTACGCCCTGACGGAACGAGTCCTCCTGCCTCGCGTCCTCGAGGACGGGGTCCCGGGCTCGTCCTGCGTCTTCTTCGTCGCGGAGGCAGCGGGAAACCCGCCGGCGAGTCGATGCTAGTCTCCCGCCGCCCAGGGGACTCACGTTGAAATTCCGCCCCTCTCGAATGGCCGCCCGCACCGCGCCCTCCTCCTGCCCCCCACCGAGCCCCGGCCGCCCCCCGGCCCCTGCGCGCGCCCCCCCCGCCCGGCGCGCCCCGGGCGAGGAGATCCTCGCCTGAGCGCCCCCCAGGGCCTCCCCCCCCGCCCCCCCTACCCCCCGCCGCCCGCCGGCCGCCCGCCGCCCCCGCCCCCCCCGCCCCCCCCCCCCCCCCCCCCCACCCCGCCCCCCCCCAGAAGCCCTTGCGCGGACCGGCCCGGCACCTCGGCTGGAGCCGATCGACGTACCGCCCCGCCCCCGCGCCGACGCTACGGCTGACCCCAGGCGGCGGCCCCCGCGCCCCGACGTCCTGTGGCCCCCGAGAGAGGTTCCGCGCTGAGCGTTCAGAGAGGCCAGCGTCCCCGTTCGAGGAACGGGAGGGCCGTCGCCACGCCGATTCGGTCCCGCCGGCGTCGAGATGGAATCGGGGAGGCCGGACGAACCCGCCAGCCTCCCCGGACTCCGAGCTTCGATTCGCGATCGCCGCTACTTGAGCTCCTTCCACCACAGGGGCCGGAAGGAGGTTGGCAGGCCGAAGTTCGTAGTCTGTTCGAGGCCGTGGAGGTCTGCCTGGCCTCCCCCCAGCCCCGCGATGCCGGTGAACACGTTCTTGCCGACGGAGGTCAGCCCGCTGGCGACACCGAAGCCGGCGAACTGAGTCTTCACGACGGCGTCCCCCGCAGTGCCGCTGGCCCCTGTCGTCCCCTCGCCGACCGTGAGCGGCGGGGTGCAGCCGTTGGTCTTCCACTGGACCGTGACCGCGTAGGAGGCGCCGTTACACCCGACGGTCGGGTCGTAGATGACGAAGATGCCGACGTTCGGCTGGGTTCCCTTCGGGTCGATCAGCAGGAGCGGGGCCGCCGTCATCTGCGAGAAGCGAGAGAGCGTGGCGCCGTAGAAATCGACGTCGGTCGACACCGCGCTGCAGAGCCCCTTGGAGAAGGAATCGGCAGAGCAGCTCTCCGGACGGAGGATGTCCTTGACCGGGATCTGGAGGATGAGATTGGGATCGATCACCTGGTCGTAACGGGCCTTGTCGTTCGCGGCGAAGTAGAGGCTCGGGACGAAGCCGGAAGACCCCGTCTCCGGCCCGTTGACCCGGGTGCTCCGCTCGTAGAAGGTGCCCGACCCGAACGAGTAGAGGTTGCAGCCCGCCGTCGGCGGCACTCCCTGGCCGCCCGCCGCGGGCGGGTAATAGAGGGGCTGGGACTGCCCGGCGACGGCCGAGGCGTCGATGCCGACGAACGGTGCGTTCGGGCCAGTGAGGCCATTGGGGTCAATGAACCAGATACGGCCGTTCAGGTCGGCCTGGAGGGCGCGCGTCGCGATGTTGTCCGAGGCGAACGCCGAGGCGAGGTGCTGGAAGCGGACCCCGTCCGCAAACGTCTGGTTCCCGACCCAGGCGCCGCTCTCGACGGAGAGGAGGGCGGATGCCGCCGACCCGATCTTGGAGCCGTCGACCGGGTCGAGCTGGAAGACCCGGGGAACCTTGGGGTTGTCCCACACGCTCGCCGTGTCGTACCCGGCGCCGAAGTTGATCGACCAGGCGCTGGGGCTGCGCGGAGAGAGAGCCGGAAGGCTCCAGGTCTTGCCCAGGCCCGCCATTTCCGAGTCCGAACCCGTCTTCTGCCAGATGACCTGGACGGGAGCGTCGGTGAGGTCTCCGGCGCGAGGGAACACTCCGTATTCCTGGTCCGGCTCTATCGCGGGGCTGACGGTGGAATCTCCGGGGTAGGGATGCGTAATGTCGATTGCGGCGAGGAGGTCTCCTCCGTCCGCGAGGGTCATGAGCCCGACGGTCCGCCAGCCGCCGCTCGCGAAGAAGACGTCCGCGAAGCGCAGGGAGCCGGCGACACCGTAGATGTTCTCGAAGCCGATCGGCTGGCCGGTGTTCTTCCTTTTTGCCTTCACGAAGTTGTCGTAGAGGCTTTCCTGGGCGCCGAGCACCTGGGGAGGCATGATCGCCAGGTTCTCTTCGCCGGTTTCGAAATCGAACGCGTGGAGCATCCCGTCGTTCGACCCGATCCAGACCATGATCCGGCGCTTCCCCTGCCCGTCCGTTCCGTCAGCTCCTCCTTCAAACGCGGCGTGGCTCTCATCGAGCGTCCCCTGCCCGAAGAGGTTGGGGGAGGCGACGATCGACGGGACGGTGTTGATGAGCGGCCCGAGGATCTTCGTCCGCTTCGTTCCCGTCTTGGTCCCGTCGTTTCCGCGGATGAAATCGACGACCTCGGCGGTCAGCGAGGGGTTGATGGCCAGGAGGCCGGGCGCCGGCGCCGCGTCCCCCGTTTCGTTCTTGACCTCGACGAGGTTCAGGCTCGAGGGATTCCACGTGTAGATGCGCCGCGTGGTCGTGTCGCGGGCCGCCAGCTTGACGGCCGCGTCCCAGACCCGGTAGCCCGGCTGGTGGTTTCCGTCCGGGGAGTACTTGGTGGAGTCGAACTTGTAGAGGTGCCCCTCCCACTCCGGGTACGCGGTCGAGGAGAGGATGACGTACTTGCCCTGGCCCATGACGGACCCCGAGACGGGCCCCTGGACCGGGGCGCCCGTCGCGTAGTCGCCCTTGGCGGACGCGGACGTGATCTTTTCGAAGGCGTCGACGAGCGCCTCCGTCTCGTCGGCGAAGAAGGCGTAGTCCAGGCTTCCGTCATAGGGGGCGTCTATCCACGCGGTGCAGTTCGGCGGGTCTTCAGTGTCCCAGGCCGTGCAGGTCTTGAGCCGCGTGTCCTTTTTGTAGTTGAAGCCGGCATCGCCCTCCGGGGCGTTCGCGTCGGTCCGCCCCTTGTACGCGGTGTAGTTCAGCTCGCACTTGATGCCCCCGGCGTCGGAACCGAATCCGATGACCCAGGTCCTCGGGTGGATCGGTCCGAAGGCGGCCGGCCGTGGCGCCTTTCCCGTGCACGGAGTCGTCAGGGCGAGGTTGAAGATGTCGTCCGCGACGCCCGGAGGGAAGTTCTTCCAGTTGTCGGCCCCCGGTCCGGAGACAGGCGGCGGGCAGCCGCCATTTCCGGCATAGCCCCAGGGCTTGTCCGGCACCGCCCCGTCGTTGCAGACGTTCGATTCCCCGTCGGTCACCAGGATGACCCCGTAGGTCCGAAGGCACTGGTAGAGCGGGTCGATGGCGAACGTGTCGACCATGTGCTGCTGCGCCTTGTCCAGGGCGCTGTGAGTGGGGGTGTCCCCGCCGACGGGAAGCCCGCCGTCCCTCAGGAGCCTCATGGCCGCGAGAATCTCGCCGACGTCGGTTCCGGTCGGGTTGATGGCCGTGACGAGCTTGTTGCTGGTCGTCCCGTTCGGGTTGCCGCAGGTGTCGTCCGCCGTGGAGGAATAGGCGAGGAGGCCCCAGTTCACCTTCTCGGCGCCCTTTCCGATGATGTTCGCCGGGGCGCGTTCCGCCCACGTCCCGCCGATCGGCCTGCCGGTCGTCAGGTCGTAGGCCGCGAACGGGCGCCCCGGGTCGCCGGCCGGGTTGGCGCCGTCGTATTCGAGCTCGAACGCCCAGGTATTGCAGCCCGCCCGGATGCCGAGGCCTTCGGTGCATTCGTTGTTGAGCTCCGTGGTGGTGTACGTGAGGTAATCGTAGGGAGGCGTCCCCCGCCACGTGTTCCGGTCCTTGATGGAGCGGATCCTGACCTTGTTCTTCGTGTCGGCCCAGACTCCCTGGAAGGCCGACTGGTCCAGGACGATTCCATCCCCGTCCGTGCGGAAGGGCGGCGGGGCGTACGACGGGATGATCGAGACCGAATCGCCGAGCGCGTTCTTCATCGTCGCGATGCGCGACGGGAGGTCGAACTTCAGGACGTAGCGCCAGGTGCTCGCCTCGCGCCCGTCGAGAGGCGGGTCGGTTCCAACAACCGGCGGCTGGATAGGGGTCGAGGTCGGCGTCGGCGTCGCAGGCGTCGTGGCCGGCGTCGGGGGAGGGGCGGCGGGGCAGGGGGGGACGGCGACGGGCACCGGCTGGAACATCGCGACGTGCGGCAGGCGCGGCAGCGCCCGTCCGTCCATGGGCCTGGTCAGGTCGAGGCTCGCCCAGCGAACCGGCTCCTCCCGGTGATCGGCGGGCGGCAGCCGGAGACGCCCCTGTCCTCCGCCCGGCAGGGTCGGAGTGAACGTCCGGGTCGGCGTGAACGTGCGGGTCGGCGTGAACGTCCGGGTCGGCGTCGGCGTGTTCGTCGCCGTGTTCGTCGGCGTCCGGGACGGCGTGAAGGTGCTGGTCGGTGTCCGGGACGGCGTCAACGTCGGGGTGTTCGACGGCGTGAAGTCCGGGTCGGCGTATTCGTGGCCGTCGGCGTGTTCGTCGGCGTGAAGGTTCGGGTCGGCGTGTTCGACGGCGTAAACGTCGGGGTGTTCGACGGAGTGAGGGTCCGGGTCGGCGTATTCGTGATCGTCGGAGTGTTCGTCCGGGTCGGCGTGTTCGACGGAGTGAACGTCCGGGTCGGTGTCCGGGTGATCGTCGGAGTCAAGGTCCGGGTCGGCGTCCGGGTGATCGTCGGAGTCCTCGTCGCCGTCCGGGTATTCGTCGGCGTCCGGGTGTTCGTCCGCGTTCGCGTCGCCGTGGGCGAGCCCGTCGCCGTCCGCGTCCGTGTCGGCGTCCGGGTGTTCGTCCGCGTCCTCGTCGCCGTCGGCGAGCCCGTCGCCGTCCGCGTCGGCGTGCGCGACGGCGTGGGTGTGACCGTCGAGGTCGGCGTGCGGGACGGCGTCGGCGTGATCGTCGGGGTGTTCGTAGGCGTACTCGTCGGGGTGTTCGTACGGGTCGCCGTGTGGGTCCGGGTCGGCGTGCTCGTCGGCGTGTTCGTGATCGTCGGCGTGTGGGTGATCGTCGGTGTGTACGTCGGCGTCGGCGTCGGCGTGGCGACGGCGACGGCCTGGATCTCGGGGACGAGGTAGTCACTCTCGATCGTGGTGAAGGCGCCTGCGCCCGGCTTCAGCCAGGAAAGGACCGCGGCGGACCTGTCGAGAGTGTCGAGGCCGTTCTGGTAGTACTCGATCTCGATGGGGTAGGAGGCGCACTTGACGAGGTCGACCCCGCTGGTGGTCTCGAAATCGACCGGGCCGGTGTCGGACTCCCACGGAGCCTCGGAGGGGGGGTTGGGCGGAAAGCCGTCGAAGAGAAGGGCGTGGTTCCACCAGACCCGCACTCCGTCGGCGCTCGTGAACTTCAGCTCGTATCTTCCCGTCTCCGGGGCCACGACCCATCCCTGCCACCGGACGGAGAAGGTTTCGCCGTGGCCAGAACCGTCCAGCGTACCGACTCCCGCCGGCAGGCTACCCGGAGCCGGCGTCCAGGGCCAGAAGCCGACGGTGGAATCGATGCGCGTGGCCATGGGCACCGGAGCCCCGAACATGCCCGGATCCCTGTTGTCCCCGAGCACGTTCCCTGAGTAGTAGTAGGCCTGGAGGCCGCTTCCGACTTCGCACTCGACGGGCTCGGCCGCCTTCCAGCGGAGCTTGCCGGTCGCGTTCTCTCCCGTGATGGGGGCCGGGAGGATTCCGCCCGGGAGGGCGTAGCCGTCGCTCGGGTTCCTGAGCGGCGGCATCCCGTACGTGTCGATCATCGGCGAGCCGTAGGGGATTCCCGGATAGGCAAGAGCCGGCCCGTTGATGCCGGGGTTGTCGTTGCCGTAAGAGCCGAAGAAGTCGTCGGCCGTGAACCAGTCGCCCGTAGATGTGTCGCCCAGGCGGATGAACCCGTTCCCGTGCCTGTCGCGGGCCATCGACCCGGACCGGTCCAGGACGATCAGCAGGTTCGCGTCTATCGCCTGCACGGCGATCTGCTGGATGGGGTCGTATTTCTCGATCGGCGCCGCGGCCAGGGGCCCTCCCAGGACGAGCAGCGGAATCTGCACCGCCGCTCCGAGCCTTTGGTAGAACTTCCAAGTCTTCATCGCGCCCTCCTGGAGCCGTGTCGCCGGAGTCTTCATGGGTTGCCGCTGCCGATCTGCCCGGTGTTGGTTCCGCTCTCGTTGACGCCTTCCTGGGGGGCGACGCTCTCGCCCGGCCTCCCGAGGCGGATCTGCTCCTCGAGGATCTTCGTCGCCAGGAGCCGGGGCGGAACCGTGCGGGCGCCCGCGCCGTCAGAGGCCCAGACCTGCCCGACCGAGATCAGGTTGAGGATCCTGTCGGTGTCGAGGGGCGGGGCCGAGATGTTGCCGGGGTCCTCGACGTTGTTCCGGATGTAGAGCGTGAAGGTGGAAACGTCTCTCGTCCCCTGCGCGGCCCGGATCAGGACCTGGTCGTAGCCGACCGAGTCGACGACGAGGGGGATCCCCGCGGCGCCGCCGCCCGGAAGGGCGATCGTCGTTCCGGCGGTCCGGAGCAGGTCCGACCCCGCCGTGCCCGTCGCATTCGCCTGCGTCAGCGCCGCCTCTCCGGTGCGCAGCCCCGACTCGCCGGCGTAGAAGGCCGTCTTGGCGAGCCGGATGTTCCCGGACGACTGGTCCTCGAGCTGGGTGAAATAGGCGACGCCGATCCCGATGATGGTCAGGACGAGGACGACGAGGAGCACGATGATGAGCGCGCCGCCCCGCTCGGCTCCCGCCCTGGTGATTCGTCTTCCGCGCATCGTCAGAACCCCAGCACCCGGTTCCTGAGAACCAGCGTCGTCGTGAGCCGGTACCGGTCGAACACTCCCGTCGCAACCGTGTCGATCGGACCCTCCGGGTGGTCTTCCAGCGCGGGCCTCTGATAAAGACCTGCCTGCCGGGGACGGTCGCCGCGACCGGGCAGGAGGTCGGAGCCGGACCTCGGAGAGCTGCCGGGCCCCGATGTCGAGCGGGTTCGACCGCGCGATCACCGAGACGCGGAAGCGCGCGGACGTTCGTGATGTCGGGGCGCCGGGGGCGCCCGGAGACGGTCGCGACCTGCTCCGGGATGTTGCTCGCGACGCCCCCTGGTCCCGTCGTGGCCAGCACCTGGCTCGGCGTTCCAGATCGTGCCGTCCCGGAAGACGTATGCGATCTGCAGGTCCTCGACGTTCTCGACGACGGGCGTGAAGCCGATCGCCGGGCAACCCACCCCCACGGTGTTTCCGTCACACGCCGGATTGAAGACCCCGGGGGAATAGACCCCGGCGGCGTCAACTCCCGAGGTCTTCTGCTCGAGGTTGCCGTTCCGCACGCGGAAGGAGGTGAAGTCGATGCCGGCGTTGATCGTGAACGGCTCGACGAGGTCTTCCCTCCAGCCGCCCGGAGGGTTGAGCTGGTCCGCGTCCCCGGGTGATCTGGATGTGGATCACCTCGAGCGTCGGGTCGGTGCCGACCGCCAGCTCGCACTTGCTCCAGTTGTAGTCGGTGATCTGCACGTAACGCCAGCGCCCGACGGAATCCTGGACCGTGAGGACGCCGCTCATCTCCTTCCTCCCGACCTGCATGGCTCCCGTCACCTGCTTGAAGAGGGCGAGGTTGTGCGTCGTCGTAGGCGGGCCGCCCGGCGCTGAAGTTCACGTCCATCGTCTTGCTTGCGACCGCCGAGCCGGTCCACTTGACGATCGGGACCCGGACCGGGTTCGTCGGGACGGAGAGCGTGATGATGTCGGTCCCCTCGTCGCCGAAGCCTGCCGCCGCCTGCGCCGCGGTCAGGTTGTTGTAAGACGTCTGCCTCGGGCCTGCGGCCGAGGTCCCGTCGTCTCCGTAGGTCAGCCACATGACGAGGGCATTCGGGTTGCCGGCCTCGACGTTCAGGTCGCCCGCCCCGGCCAGGAAGAACGACAGGTAGTCGATCCCCGCGCGGGACGACTGGCGAGGTGCCGTGAAGGCCTGCTGCTTGGCAGCGAAAGAACGCATCGAGACGAGGAGCGTCAGGGCGACGATCATCACCACGCTCAGGATGAGGAGGGAAACGACTGCTTCGATGAGGGTGAAGCCGCGGGGACGTTTCATCGGCATCGTCCTACTTCTCGATCTGGGCGGAATAGGTGACGATCTTCAGCTTGCTCCCGAGGCCCATGTAGCGACGGGGGTTGTCGGCATCGGTGAGGGCCGGGAGGGGGCCTCCCGCGTCGGGGAGGAGAGTCGGGTTGTCCACGGGCGTCGCCGTCACCGTGACGAGGAAGAAGGTCTCGCCGGGATCCTCGACGGTGTAGGAGAGCCGGTAGGGGAGGCGTTCGGCCTCGACGATGTTGAAGCCTTCCGGCCCCCAGTAGGTCCAGGTGAGGTCGCTGCCGTCGCCGTCGTAGTACGGGAGGTAGATCGGCGCGGTCGTGACGGCCAGGTTCGCCGGGACGCCCGACGCCGCGCGGGCCGTGTCGTTGTTCTCGCCGTCCGGAGCCTGGAGGAAGTAGATCAGCCGGAGGTTCTCGACGACCTGCTGGGCCTTGTAGAGGAGGTCGGTTCGCGCCGCGGAGCCCAGGTTCGTGAGGAGGGAGAGCGAGAACATCTGGAGGATTCCGACCATCACGACCGCGAGGAGGGCCAGGGAGACGAGGATCTCGATGAAGCTCGAGCCCCGGCGGGTTCGGTTTGAACGGGCTGCCTTCATTGTCAGAACTCCCTCCAGACGAAGGTGCCGTCCTCGGCGACGTCCCGGACGAGGCGGGTATGGCGCACGCCCCAGACCGCCCCGATCGTGATGCGGTGGACGACGAGCGGGGTGACAGCCCCGGAGGCCATGTCGGCGTGCGTGAGGTTGATGGAGGCGAGCCCCGTGATCTGGCGGCCGGGAACAGCGGGGGTGAGACCGGCGGCGGGAACGCCCGGCCCGACGGTCCGGCCCTGGAAGTCGACGCCCAGGACGAAGTTGGCGCCGCTCACGCCCCAGTTGGACCAGCAGTTGTCGTACGGAGCCGGCAGGTCGTAGAAGACGATCCCCTCCGGGAGCCGGACGGGCTGGACGGTCGTGATCACGGAATCGGGATCCGTGGCGCTGCCCGGATCCGAGAAGGCGCTATCACCTCCCGCTCCCGCGCCCCCGGTGTCCGCGATGAGCTCGAAGAGCCCGGCCGCGGGGTCGCCCTTGAGGTAGACGAACAGCCCCTGCCCGCCTCGCTGGGTCCGTGCTTCGATGGGGACCCTCTGCGCCAGGACCGTCAGGTCGTTGGCGGCAGAGGCCAGCCGGGCCTTCCGGAGCGGCGGACCGATCAGGATGCCGCCCATCGCGAAGATGAGCAGCAGGACCGCCAGGACGACGAGCAGCTCGATCAGCGAAACGCCCCGCCGCGGAGAGCGGCGAAGGGGGCGGGCGGGCGGACGGACCGAGAACATCGCAGCTGCACGTTCGCAAGTCTCGGGCCGGAACCCTTCTGTCCGGCGCAAGAGCCTTTCATTCATGGACTTGTCCCTCCCTCGGGCCGAAAGGCCACGGGCGGGCACCGGATCGAGATGTACCCATTCGTAACGCCTCCGTGTCGGTCGGTCCTTTCGGCTAGCATACCCCGCACGGAGGGCAGGCCGTGGTCCTCGAGATGATGAAAAAGGGCTTCCGCGCGGATCCGGGAATCGTCGCGCAGCTGAAGGCTCACCAGTGGGCGGGCGACGCCCAGAAGAAAGACCTCGTCGAGAAATTCCAGGCCATGCCGAACCTCGAGATCGAGGACGTGGCCTGGACCGCGGCGGATCCGACGCCGGAGCTCAGGGCGGCGGGGCTCGCGATCCTCAAGCGGCGCGGCGTGGACCGGGCGGTCCTCGACGCGGTCGTCGCGCTGGCGCGGACGCGGTCGGAGGCGGCGCGCAGGGGCGTCCAGCGCTTCCTGCGCGACCTGTCCGCGGGAGGAGACCTCGGAGGCTTCCTCGCCCAGCTCGCCGATCGCGGGGACGACTTCGCCAAGCTCACCGCCCTCGAGATGGCCCAGGATCTCCCTCCCGAGCGGGCCTTCTCGATCTACCGGAGGGCTCTCGCCGGGGGCGCCCCGCTCCTGCGTTCCAGGGCCCTCCGGGCGATCGGCGAAACGAAGGCGATCGCCACGTCGGCGGCGGCCCGCGGCCTCGCCCTCGCCGCCCTGAAGGACGAGGACGAGGAGACGCGCGTCCAGGCCCTCGGCATCCTCGAGCAGGCGCCCGACGAGGAGCTCGTCACGCACCTCCTCGCGCTGGCCCGCTCGGGGGGCTCGCCCCGCGTGGCAGAGGCGGCCTTCGCGTCGCTCGAACGCCTCCTTCCCGTCGCGAAGGGCGATCACACGCGGGAGATCCTCTCTCTCCTGGCCGACGGCAACGCCCCGGTCCGGAAGGGAGCGCTCGCCCTCGTGGCGAAGATCCCGGCCGACGTCCTGGCCCCCCGCTTCCTGCAGGCCTTCGAGGGGACGTTCGTCTGGATCCGCGACCGGGCGCTCGAGACGGTCGTCCAGGGGAACCCCGGATTCGTCCCGGCCCTCCTGAGGCTCGCCGGGTCCCCCGACGTGGTGGTTTCGGGAGCCGCGAGAGAGCTCTCCCTCCTCATCGACGACCCGCGGGCGGTGCCGGTCTGGATGGGGCTCCTCGACAACCCCGACTGGTGGATCCGCTCGCAGGCCCTCGAGAACATCGGGCGGCACGGGGCGGGGGACGACGTGCTCCAGCGGCTCGTCGGGCTCCTCCGGGACCCGGAAACGGGCCTCGCGGCCGCCGGGGCGCTCGGGCGCCTCGGTGACCCGCGCGCGGCCGGCCCGCTCTTCGAGCTCTTCAAGGCCTCCAAGGAGCGGCCGGACGACCAGCTCGAGATCCTCGACGCGCTCGCCCACCTCTACCCGAAGCTCCCGAAGGTGGGCGAGGTCCTCAGCGGAGTCTCGAAGGTCGTCGACCTCGACCGCAACGTCCGCGACAAGGCGCGGCGCCTCGTGGGAAAGCTGATGGGCGAGTCCGCCCGCGAGGCCATTCCCCCCGTGACGGTCGCGTTCGACAGGGTCGACCTGCGGAGCAAGAGCGGCGTGTCGATGCACGACCTTCTCGCGGACACGCTCGCGAGCGGGGCGTCCGACCTGCACCTGGCCACCGGATTCGTCCCGCACCAGAGGATCCACGGGCGGCTGACCCCGCTCGACACCGGCGTGACGACTCCCGGCACAGCCGAACGGCTGATCCGGTCCGTCCTCTCTTCGGTCGAATGGGACGAGCTCGTCGAGCGCCGGAACCTGGACGTCTGCATCCGGATGCCCGGCCTCGGGCGCTTCCGCGCGAACTTCTTCTCCCAGCGGCTCGGCTGGGACGCCTGTTTCCGGGTCATTCCACAGATGATCCCGACCCTGGCGGAGCTGGGTCTGCCGGAGTCGACCTGGGAGCTCGCCCGCTATTCGCAGGGGCTGGTCCTCGTCACGGGCCCGGCGGGCTGCGGGAAGTCGACGACGCTCGCGGCCCTCCTGAACCTCGTGAACGAGACCCGGCAGGGACACATCATCTCCGTCGAGGATCCGGTCGAGTTCGTCCACGCGAACAAGGAATGCCTCGTGAACCAGCGGCAGGTGCCGCACCACACCGCCTCGTTCGCGCGGGCGCTGAAGGCCGCCCTGCGCGAGGACCCCGACGTCATCCTCGTCGGCGAGATGCGCGACACGGAGACGATGTCCCTCGCCATCTCCGCCTCGGAGACCGGGCACCTCGTCTTCGGAACCCTCTCGACGACGACCGCGCCCGCCACCGTCGACCGGATCATCAACGCGTTCCCCGCGGGGCAGCAGGGGCAGATCCGGACGATGATCTCCGAGTCGCTCAAGGCGGTCATCTCGCAGACGCTCCTCCCCCGGCGGGGCGGCATCGGCCGGGTCGCGGCGTTCGAGATCCTCCGCGGGACCCAGGCCGTCGGCTCGCTGATCCGGGAATCGAAGACCTTCCAGCTGCCGGGAGTCCTGCAGACCGGGCAGCTCGCGGGAATGAACACGATGGACCAGGCCCTCCTCAAGCTCGCCGAGGAGCGGAAGGTCGACGCGGAGGCCGCGATGGACCGCGCGCTGAAGAAGGAACCGTTCGAGAAGCTCGTCGCCGAAGAGAGGCTGGCGCTCGCATGAGCGGGCTCGACGAAGGGGGCGCGAGCGCCCGGATCGACTCCCTCCTGCGGGTCGTCCTCGAGAAGAAGGCCTCCGACCTCCACCTCGCCTGCGGCTCGCCCCCGATGATCCGGGTCGACGGGGACCTCGTGAGGATGAAGTGGCGGGCCATCAGGGAGGAGGACTTCGAGAACCTCCTCCACCCCATCACCCCGACGCCGATCTGGGACGAGTGGGCCCGGAGCGGCGATGCCGACTTCGCCTACGCGATGGGCGACAAGGCCCGGTTCCGCGTGAACCTCTTCCGCCAGGAGCACGGGCCGTCCGCCGTCCTCCGGATGATCCCCCCGCGCGTCCTGACCGTCGAGGACCTCGGGCTCCCCGAGCAGGTCGCGGCCGTCGGCAGGACGCTCCGCGGCCTCGTCCTGATCACCGGGCCGACCGGCTCGGGCAAGTCGACGACGCTCGCCGCCCTCATCGACCGGATCAACCAGACCAAGGCGTACCACATCGTCACGATCGAGGACCCGGTCGAGTTCGTCCACATCTCGAAGTCGTCGATCATGACCCACCGCGAGCTCGGGCCCGACACGCCGACGTTTACGGCCGCGTTGAAGGCGGCGCTGCGAGAGGACCCCGACGCCATCCTCGTCGGCGAGCTGCGCGACCTGGAGACGATGCGGATGGCGCTCCACGCCGCCGAGACCGGCCTCCTCGTCTTCGGCACGCTCCACACGAACTCCGCTTCCAAGGCGGTCGACCGGCTCATCGACGGCTTCCCCTCCGACGAGCAGGAGCAGGTGCGGATCGTCCTCTCCGAGGTCCTCAAGGCGGTCGTCGCCCAGGTCCTCCTGCGCAAGAAGGGGGGCGGCCGGGTTCCGGCGTTCGAGGTGCTGCGCGGGTCGGCGGCACTCTCGAACGCGATTCGCGAAGGGAAGACGGCGACGATCGCGTCGCTGATGCAGACGGGCCGGTCCCACGGAATGGTCAGCATGGACCAGTACCTGGCCGAGCTCGTCGTCCAGGACCTGGTGGACGCCACCGAGGCCTCCGAGAAGGCGGCGGACAAGGACTATTTCCGCTCGCTCGTCGACAAGCGGCGGGCCGGCGAGATCCAGTAGGCCCGATCCCTCTCCGGGACGCCTTCGTCAGCGGCCGGACGGGGCGCCCGGCGGGAAGGCGATCCGGAAGGAGGCCCCGCCGAGGGCGTCCGAGCGCCCCGCCGTCACGCTCGCCCCGTGGAGCGCGGCGATCTTCGCCACGAGCGAGAGTCCCAGCCCCGTCCCGTCGGCCTTCGTCGAGGAGAAGGGGACGAAGAGCTTCGGCACGGCCTCGGGAGCGATTCCGGGGCCGCTGTCTTCCACGGTGAGGACGAAACCGGCGTCCGGCGTGCTCTCGCCGCGGACGAGGATTCGGCCGTCCTCTCCCGCCGCCTCGGCGGCGTTTCGCACGAGGTTCACGAGGGCGCGACGCAGGAGGGCCGCGTCGGCGACCCGGACCGGAAGGTCGCCCTCGACGGAGAACTGCGCCGTCGGTCTGGTGGCGTGCCCCTCGGCGACGACCTCGTCGACGAGGCCGGCCAGGTCGACCGGCGCCACCTGAAGGCGCTCGGGCCGCGCGAAGAGGAGGAAATCCCCCGTGACGCGCGCGACGTGCTCGGCCTCGGCCCGGATGCGGGCGAGGTGGCGCTGGCGCGACTCCGGGTCGTCCGCCGTCCCCGCGAGGCGCGCATAGCCGAGGATGGCCGCGGTGGCGTTGCGGAACTCGTGCGCGATACCGGCGGACATCTCGCCGAGAGAGGCCAGCTCGCGCCGGAACGAGAGTTCCCGCTCCAGCTTCTTCACGCCTGTCCGGTCTTCCAGGAACACCAGGGCGCCCAGGAGAGTACCGGCCGCGTCGACGACGGGCACGGCCGTCACCGCCACCTGTCGCCCCGAGGTGGAGTCTCCCCGCATTGCTTCGCGCCCCAGAGTCGGTTCGCCCGTGAGAGCGCGGTCGACGGCGTCGGCGACCGGCGGCCACTCGGCGAGCGCCTCGGCCGCCGCCTGGCCAAGGGGGAAATCGGGAAGCCCGAGGAGCTCGCGGGCCGCCGAATTCGCCTCGGCGAGCCGGCCGGAAGCCTCCACGACGAGGAGCCCTCCCGGGTGCGACCGGACGAGAGTCTGCGAGGTGACCGCGAGGGCGTCGGCGCGGGCCTCCGCGCTCCGGCGCATCTCCTCCAGCTCGCCGGTCCGTCGTCGGAGCTCGTCGACCGTGCGCCGGAAGGTGGCGAGTGCGGCCCGGGGGCCTTCCGGGCTCGACTCCTCCCCGACGAGGCCTTCGGCCCCGCGTGCGGTCTCGGCCAGGGCCTCGAGCGGTCCGAGGAGCCGCTTCAGGAGAGGAGCGACGAGGAGCGCCAGGAACAGGGCGCCGGCCGGGATCGCCACGGTGAAAACGGTCACCATCCGCTCGGCCGCGGCCACCGACGAGGCATCGTAGAGAACCCGGAGAATCCGGGTCCCGTTGTCGACCTTGAGCGTGGCTGCGATCGCCGGCCCCGTACCAGTGGTGGTTCGCGTGAGGACGGGGTCGCGCCCCGTCGGTATCTCCGCCTCCGAGAGCCGGACGGGCACGAGGGTCGCCTCCGGCAGGAACCCCGCCTGGGACAGGAGCATGCCTGCCGAGTCGAAGACGGCCGCCTGGACGACCTGGTGTGAGCGCAGAAGCGCGATCACCCGCGGGTCCGCTCCGATCGCGACGGACGGGTCTCCCGGCCGGACCGATGCCTCGGCAACCGCCCTCGCTTCCGCCTCCAGCCTCAGCTCGTTCTGCCGGAGCGCCCACGCCGTGGCGGACCGGATTCCGAGGAGCGAGGCCCCCGCGAGAAAGAGGACGAAGACGAGTCCCCCGACGACGAAACGCCGAACCTCGAGAATCCACGCCTGGACCGGAGGCTTCGGCAGGCCGGCGGTCACGGCAGGAGACCTCGTCCCGGGAATGGAAGCGCGCCCCCGAGAAGGTCGAGGGCCGGGCCACCCCATTGCCACACGACGACCGACGCCGCCGCGAGGAATACGCCGAACGGCACGTCGACGCGCGAGAGCAGGACGAGCAGCCCGCCTGGCACGGCCTCCCCTCTCGCCGCAAGGACCCTGAAGAACTCGCCGGTCTCGTCCTCGACGGCGAGCCGTCCGAACGAGGTGGACTTCCCGGCCGCGGCTCGCCGGAGGGCGAGGCGCGCGAACGCGGCGACAGGGCGCGCCACCGGGCCGGCCGGAGAGAGGGGAGCCCCTTCCGCGGGTGAGCCGGGGATCTCCTTCCATCTCGGACCCGTGCCGGCGATCCGGCCGTCGCCGGCGACGAGGAGACCGTGACGTTCCGCTTCCTCTTTCGCGCAGGTCGCCGACGACCGAGCCCGCGCAAACGCCGCACGCCAGGAGAGGATGCGGAGGAGGGCGGGAAGACCTGCGATGACGGTGCCGGCGACCGAGGCCGCGAAGAGCGTGAGGAGGACGCCGCCGGGGCCGACGAAGGCGCCGATCATCGCGATCATCTTCACGTCTCCCATCCCCATCCCTTCCGCCCCGCGAAGGAGACGGTAGGCGGCACCGACGCCCCAGACGACGACCGCCCCGAACACCGCCCCCGCCAGGGCCGGGAAGAAGTGTTCCCCGAACGCTTCGCGGCCTTCGGTTCGGACGACGGCGAGGTCTCGCCAGGCCGCCAGGACGAGGCCGAGACCGAGGACGCCGAAGGTGATCTCGTCCGGCAGAACCCGCGCCTCGAGATCGGTCGCCGCCAGGATGACGGCCGCCGTCGCCAGGAGCGCCCCGGCGAGCGCCACGGGCCCGAGGCCGTGGAGAAAAGCGGCCGCAAAGAAAATGGCCCCGACGAGCGCTTCGACGAGCGGGTACCGGGGCGAGATCGGCGCCCGGCAGGCGCGGCAGCGGCCCCGCAGGAGGAGCCACGAGAGGACGGGGACGTTGTCGCGGGCGGCGATCGGCGTCAGGCAGGCCGGGCAGCGGGAGCGCGGGGAGACGACGGACGCGCCCTTCGGGAGCCGGTGAATGCAGACGTTCGCGAAGGAGCCGAGGATGGCCCCGAGCGCGAAAACGAACGGAAGGACGAGGACGTCTTCCGGCTTCACCGCCCGCGCCCTCCGGGAGGACCCGCCAGCGAGAGCGCGAGGACGCCGAGGAGACCCGCGGCCGAGAGCCCGAGGCCGATGCGGAAGGAGGCGGGCCGATAGGCGAGCTCGACGCGGTGCTCGCCGGGCGGGACGACCAGCGCGACGAGGGCGATGTGGGCACGGAGGAGCGGGACCGGGACGCCGTCGACCTTCGCGCTCCAGCCCGGGTCCCAGGTCCGGGTGAGGACGAGGAGGGAGGCGTCCGAGGCCGACGTCGACAGCACGGCGTGCTCGGGTTCGTCGGAGAGAAAGCGAGCGGCGGCCCAGCTCCCCGAGGTGCGGGGCCGGGGAAGGCGGATCCCCTCGGGAAGGGGGGCGACGAGAGCGGTTCGCCCGGGGTCGAACCCCGGCTTTCTCAGGGCCTCGAACGCCTCGTCGTCGGTCGCGACCCGCGCGTCGAGAGGGAAGAACGCTCGCCCGAAGACGCCCTGCACATCGTATCGGCGGAGGCCTTCACTCTCGCCGGCCGGACGGAAGCCTCGGGCGCTCGCGGGAAAGGGGGAGAGGACGTGTCGCGCGTTCAGGAGCCCCAGGACGCGGACCGCATCGCCCCCGGCGAGGGCGGCGCCGACCAGGCGCTCCGCTCGCGGATCACCGATCGGCGAAGCCGTACTCACGCTCGCGACACCGTGGAAGAGGTTCGCATACCCGGCGAGCGCCAGGGCGGCGCGCCGGACGGCTTCCTCCCCCCAGGCCGCACCCTCGGCGTACTTCCAGCGGAGCGCGAGGGTCCGGTCCTGACCGGCAGGCGCGAAGACGCGCCCGGCCTCCGGGCCCGTCGCCAGGCCCGCGAGGACCCGGGGCGCGGCGAAGACCGCCGTCGCCGGAACCGACGCCAGAGCCTCGCCCGCGAGCCAGGGCAGCGGAACGAGCGCAAGGACGGCGACAAAGGTCGCGGCCCCTCCAAGCGCCGCTGGAGAACGGCGTGCCGCGAGGACGATCGCGACGATGCCGAGGACGGCCGCTGCGGCCCCCGCCGCGGTCCGGCCCGGGTCCCGGGACGCGCGGGCCTCCGGAACGAACCATGCGACAACGGCGAGAACCAGGACGACGGCGATTCCGGTCGAGAGCGAAACGAAAGCGACCCTTCTGCGGGCCGACGCCTCTCGAGCCTCCTCACCGTCCGCGTCGTCCGGCTCCGACGCTCCCTTCCGAAAGCGCCCCCAGAGCCAGCCGTCGAGACCCGCTCCTGCCGCGAGGGCGAGCGCGAGGTGAGGGAGGATGACCCAGCGCGCCGGGAAGCGAAGGCCGCGGAAGAGCCCCGATTCGAAGAGCAGCGGGACGAGAAGCCCGGCAGTGCCCAGGGAGAGCAGCGTCCCTGCGGCGGCGAGGACCGCGAGCCCGGCCAGGAGTCGGCGTCGGCCCGGCAGGCCCGCGCCCACCCCCGCAGCGAGAAGGAGCGGAAGCGGACCGAGCGCGAGGGTGACGAGGTATCCGCCGCGGCCCGGCGACGGGAGCCGGGTCGCTACCGGCCGAGGCGCCGCGACGAGGTCGGCGAGGTCAGAGGGACCGACGGAGCGGGCGACCGCTTCTTCGAGCGTCGTCCGAGTCCGGCGCCCGGAGCTCTGCAGGAGCGCTGCGAACGGAAGGAGCGCGGCGCCCGCGACCGCGAGACCCGCCAGCAGCGCCAGGGAGACTCGTCCCACGGCTTTTCCGTGCCCGGTCGAAGCCTCGGGAGCCTCTCCCTCGGAGCCCGCGAAGAGAGCAAGCGCGATGGCGGCGCCGGTTCCGACGGCCGCGATCGCCGGTTCTCCGGCGAGGAACGCTCCGGCGACGGCGATCGCGAACCCTCCTCCCCGGGAACGGCCGACGACGATTCGGCGCGCGCCCGCGAAGAGCCACGGCAACCACGCGGCCGTGCAGGCGTTGTTGTAGACGGGGACGAGGGACAGGAAGGCCCCTCCCCCGGCGTAGAGGCCGCCGGCCACCAGGGCGGCCGGGCGCGAGCCGCCCAGTTGCCAGAGCCAGAACGCCATCCCCCCGGCTGCGAGGGCGAGGTGGAGAGCGATGCCGGCCAGGGCTCCTTCTCTCCAGCCCAGGAGGAACGGGAGGTCCCCGGGGTAGAGGGCGCCGCTCTGGAGCTGGGAGAGCCAGGGCTCTCCGCCACCCGAGAGAGGGTTCCAGAGGGGAATCTCGTGGTTCGCCCAGCGCTCGGCGGTGTAGGCCTTCATCGGCCAGAAGAAATCGGGAAGGTCCCCTCGCGCGGGAACGCCGCCGGATACGAGAGCCGGTCCGAGGAGGGCGGCCGCGAGGAGCAGGCCGACGGCGGCTCCCCGGAGCGCGACGGCACGGGCGGCCTTCTCTTCCCGCGGGTCGACGGTCATCCCGCCGATTGTATTGGTTTCCTTGCCCGGTCCGCCGACCCGCCCCAGAAAGAGAAACGCCCGGGCTTGTGGCCCGGGCGATTCATAAATTTCCGGCGGCGTCCTACTCTCCCACACAGTTACCCGTGCAGTACCATGGGCTCTGAAGGGCTTAACTGCCGTGTTCGGAATGGGAACGGGTGGAGCCCCTTCGATATGGCCACCGGAAAACTTGATAACTTACCAAGTCCCAGAATCGAGTCGTCATTTAGTTTCGTGCGATCACTTCGCGCCTCAAGAATTTTATGGCCAAGCCTCACGGACGATTAGTACTGGTCAGCTTCGCGCCTTGCCGTAGCTTGGCAGCTTCCACACCCAGCCTATCAACGTGGTCGTCTCCCACGGTCCTTCAGAGGGGTTGCCCCCTGGGGAAATCTAATCTCGGGGTCGGCTTCGCGCTTATATGCCTTCAGCGCTTATCCTACCGAACTCCGCTACCCGGCGTGTGCCGCTGGCGCGACAACCGGTGCACAGGAGGTTCGTCCAACCCGGTCCTCTCGTACTAGGGTCGGGGCCCCTCAAATTTCCTGCGCCCACACGAGATAGGGACCGAACTGTCTCACGACGTTCTGAACCCAGCTCACGTACCGCTTTAACCGGCGAACAGCCGGACCCTTGGGACCTGCTTCAGCCCCAGGATGCGATGAGCCGACATCGAGGTGCCAAACCTTGCCGTCGATGTGAACTCTTGGGCAAGATCAGCCTGTTATCCCCGGCGTACCTTTTATCCGTTGAGCGATGGCCCTTCCATACAGAACCACCGGATCACTAAGTCCTGGTTTCCCACCTGCTTGACCTGTCCGTCTCGCAGTTAAGCATGCTTCTGCCTTTACACTTAACGGCGGGTTTCCAATCCGCCTAAGCATACCTTTGAGCGCCTCCGTTACAATTTAGGAGGCGACCGCCCCAGTCAAACTACCCGCCTGACCGTGTCTCCGGCCCAGATGATGGGCCTAGGTTAGAACTCCAGTGTCGCCAGGGTGGTATCTCACCGTCCGCTCCCCCGAGGCCGAAACCCCAGGTTCAAAGCGTCCCACCTATCCTGCGCAGACAGCACCAAAGTTCAGGGCCAGGGTGTAGTAAAGGTGCACAGGGTCTTTCCGTCTACGTGCGGGTATCCGGCATCTTCACCGGAAGTACAGATTCGCCGAGCGCGTTGCAGAGACAGTGCCCAGATCGTTACGCCATTCAT
>JADJVF010000008.1:0-17500 GCA_016716705.1 Holophagales bacterium | reverse complement strand
GCCGGCAGGAGCGAGGGGTGGACGTTCACGATGCGCCGTTCGAAACGGGCCACGAAGGTTGCCGAGAGAACGCGCATGAAGCCGGCGAGGCAGACGACATCGGTGCCCGCGGCTTCGAGGTGTCCCGCCAGCCGCTCCTCGTGCGCGGCACGCGCTTCCCCGGCGCGACGCGCTTCGAGCTGCGCCGGAAGGCCGAGCGCGCGGGCCTTTTCCAGACCGGCTGCATCGGCGCGGTCGGCGAGGACCAGAACGATCCGCGCAGGCAGCTCACCGCGCGCGCAGGCCGCCGCGAGGGCTTCGAAGTTCGAGCCTCGACCCGACAGGAGAACGGCGAGGCGCGCCGGAAGCGGAAACCAGGGGACGGGCGCGAGGTACGGGACGCCGTCCACGCCGCTCACGCGAACCGGACACCGCGCGGGCCGCTTTCGACCCTCCCGACCGGAACGACCTTCTCCCCCGCGTGCGCGAGGCGAAGCGTGACTTCGGCCAGGCGGTCCGGAGCGACGAAAAGGACCATTCCGACACCGCAGTTGAACACCCGGAGCATCTCGTCTTCCGCGACGTTCCCCTTCTCGCGAATGAAGCGGAAGAGGGCCGGCCACTCCCAGCCCCCCGGCTCCACGACGGCCCGAAGCCCCTCGGGGAGGACGCGCGGGAGGTTGTCGGGAAAGCCCCCGCCAGTGATGTGGGAGAGGGCGGAAAGAAGCCCTTCCTGAACGAGGGGCAGGAGCGGTTTCAGGTAGCTCCGATGAACCGCCAGGAGCGCCTCGGCGGCGGTGGCCCCGAGCTCGGGCACGGTGTCGTGCGGGGCCAGGCCGAGCCGCTCGAAGAAGAGCATCCGGGCGAGCGAGTACCCGTTCGTGTGGAGGCCCGAGGAGGCGAGTCCGAGGAGGATGTCGCCTTCGGCGACGCGCGAGCCGTCGAGGAGCTTCGGCCGGTCGACGACGCCCACGATCGTCCCGGCGAGGTCGTAGTCGCCGTCGGCGTACATCCCCGGCATCTCGGCCGTCTCGCCGCCGAGGAGGGCGCAGCCGTTCTCGCGGCAGGCGACGGCGACGCCCCCGATGACTTCCGCGATCACCTCCCGGCGCATCCGTCCGGTCGCCACGTAGTCGAGGAAGAAGAGGGGCCGGGCCCCCTGCACGAGGATGTCGTCGACGCAGTGGTTGACGATGTCCTGGCCCACGGTGCCGTGGACGCCGGCGGCGATGGCCACGCGGATCTTCGTCCCGACGCCGTCCGCCGAGGCGACGAGCAGCGGGTCTTCCATCCCCGCGAAGTCGGGCCGGAAGAGGCCTCCGAATCCCCCCACGTCGCCGACGACGCCGGGAGTGAAGGTCGAGCGGATCGCCTCTTTCGCGCGGGCGACCGCCGCCATCTTCGCGTCGATGTCGACGCCGGAGGCGGCGTAGGTGAGCGGCGTGTCGTTCGGTATGGCGCGCCTCCTCGCAGGGGTTCCGCCGGGCCTCCGGCGGGGCGCCGCGATGGTATCAGCGCTTCCCGTGGCGTCCCGCGGGCGAGAGGACGTCGTCCTCGCCGAAGAGCGGCTGCTGCTCCTGGGCCGCCACGAAGGGAACCGGGTAGCGGCCCGAGAAGCAGGCGGCACACGTCTCGCCCTCTCCCTTCCCGAAGGCGTGGAGCATCCCGTCGAGCGACAGGTACCCGAGCGAGTCGGCCTCGATGAAGGCCTGGATCTCCTCGAGCTCCTTCGTGGCCGCGATGAGCTCCCTGCGCTGGGGGGTGTCGATCCCGTAGTGGCAGGGGTTCGTCGTCGGGGGAGACGAGATCCGCATGTGGACCTCGGTCGCCCCGGCCGTCTTCAGGAGTCTCACGAGCTTCTTCGACGTCGTCCCGCGGACGATGGAGTCGTCGACGAGGACGATCCGCTTCCCGCCGACGACGGACCGGACGGGATTCAGCTTCACCTTCACGCCGAAGTTGCGGATCGACTGCTTCGGCTCGATGAAGGTCCGTCCGACGTAGTGGTTCCTCACGAGGCCCATGCCGTACGGGATGCCGCTCTCCTCGGCGTACCCGAGGGCCGCGAAGATCCCCGAGTCGGGAACGGGGACGACCACGTCCGCCGCGACGGCGTGCTCACGCGCCAGCCGTCTCCCGAACGCACGTCGCGACTCGGCGACCGACTTGTGAAAGACGGTCGAGTCGGGGCGGGCGAAGTAGACGTGCTCGAAGATGCAGAAGGCGGTCCGCCGCCCCATCGCGAACGAGGACGATGCGACCCCGCCGGCGTCGAGGATGACGATCTCCCCCGGTTCGACGTCGCGCAGCGGCTCGGCGTCGAGGAGGTCGAAGGCGCAGGTCTCCGAGGCGACGAGCCAGGCGTCGCCGAGGCGGCCGATCGTCAGCGGCCGGAACCCCTGCGGGTCACGCGCCGCCAGGACCTTCTCCCCGGCGAGGAGGACGATCGAGTAGGCGCCCCGGACGCGCCCGAGCGTGTCGCGGAGCGCCTCGACGAGGCTTTCCGCTCTCGAGCGGGCCATCAGGTGCAGGAGGACCTCGGTGTCGGAGGTCGTCGTGAAGATCGATCCCTCCGCCTCGAGCTCGGCCCGGAGCTCGTCGGCATTCACGAGGTTGCCGTTGTGTGCGATCGCCAGCGGGCCCTTGTTCGTGTTGTAGACGATCGGCTGGGCGTTCTCGAGGAGGGACCCGCCGGCCGTCGAGTAGCGAACGTGTCCCACGGCCGACCGTCCCGGCAGACGGGCGAGGCGGGCCTCGTCGAAGAGGTCGGCCACGTAGCCCATCCCTCTCTCGAACACGATCCGCTTCCCGTTCCAGGCGGCGATCCCGCCCGCCTCCTGCCCCCTGTGCTGGAGGGCGTAGAGGCCGAGGTAGGTCAGGTTGGCGGCGTCGGGATGCCCGTAGATCCCGAAGACACCGCACTCCTCGCGGAACCCGTCCGTTTCGATCGCCTCTGGCTGTTCGCTCACGCGCCGGAGTTTATCCGCCCGGCCGCGCCACACACCGCCACCGGGCGGGAAGGCTCACGCGTAGTTGCTCGCGACCATGATGCAGGCCTCGTGGACCGTCTTGAACGGGGCCCGGGCCGCGACCTCGAGGACCGCCTCGTCGTAGCTGCCGTCCTGGAGCCAGACCGCGGGAAGGCCGAGCCGGGAGGCCTCCTCGAGGACCCCCTTCGTGACGTCGGGATGGGTGACGACGTTCACGATGTGGACCGGCCCCGGCACCGCCGCGAGGTTCGGGTAGGCCGGAAGACCGGCGATCTCGGACTGGCGCGGGTTCACCGGGAGAACGGTGTATCCCTTCGCCGCGAGGTTCCTGACGATGATGTTCCCGTACTTCGCCGGGTCGTTGCTCGCGCCGACGACGGCGATCCGGGTCTGGGGACCGCGTCGGCGAAGCCGCTCGAAGACCTCGGGCGGGTGCGGGTCGGGTCGGACCATCGGGAACCTCCTGTCGGACCGGCCCGGCCGGCCCGCACGCATTCTGCGATACGGCCGCGGCGATCGGTCGGGTCCTTTCCCAGAAGGCGCGGGCGACGCCGGGCTTTCTCCTCTGGCAGGGAAGGGCCTGGGATTCAGCCCTTTCGCGAGCTGCCCCTTTTCTCCGGCGGCCCGCCGTCCGCCCGCGTCGGGACCGTCAGCTTCGTGTCGTGCACGTCCTCGATGAAGCCCGGTCCGAAGGCCTTCGACGGCGTCCACGCCCCTGGCTTCACGACCCCGCGCAGAACCCGCTCCGCCGCGAGGACGGCGGTCTCGGCCGTGAGCGTGTAGCCCTCGAGCGTATCGACGGTCCCCTCCACGGCGCGCCCCTCGCCGTCCTCGACGCGTCCCCAGAGGAGCGACCGCTCGCGGGCACGCTCCTCGGCGGTCGGCCCGGCGATCCCCTTCTTCGCCCAGGCCGAAAGGAGGGCCTGGAAGGGGCCGAACCCGGCCATCGGGAGGAACGAGCGGACCCAGCGAAGCGCCGAAACGTGCGACGGGGCCATCGCCATGTAGGTCTCGATGTTCGGAATCCCCGTGGAGCGGTAGGCGGTCGAGAGGTCTCCCCAGGGAATCGTGACGGCGTAGCGGGGCCGGTCGGAGAAGGGAATCGTCCTCGTCTTCCACGCGACGGGCACCGAGACGAGCTTGCCGTCGAGGCGCGCGGCGCCCCCCTTCGGAAGCCCCTCCAGCATCGTCCTCGCCGTTCCGGCCGAGATCCCGAATCCGCGGAAGGCGAGCTGGAGGCGGACGGCACCGGGAAGAGCCAGGGCCAGCGACGCCGCGAGGCAGTCGGAGGGGACGACGTCGAATCCGACCCCCGGCAGGAGGACGACGCCCGCCTTCACCGCCTCCGCGTGCCGCGCGAAGACCGCCTCGAAGACACCGATCTCCCCCGTGACGTCGAGGTAGGGAACCCTCGCCCTCAGGCAGGCGGCCAGGACGGGCGCGCTCGTCCTCGAGAAGGGACCCGCGGCCAGCAGGACCGCCCCGAACCGCGAGAAGCGCTCCGAAAGCCTTCGCGGCGCCTCGTCGAGCGCGAAGGCTTCGAACGGGACCCCGCGTTCGGTGGCGACGGGCTCGATCGCCTCCGGGCGCCGGCCCGCGATCGTCACGGGAAGGCCCCGGGCGAGGGCGGCGTCGAGGATGAGCCGCCCCGTGTAGCCGTTGGCGCCGTAGAGGAGGAGTCGCTTCTTGGCAGCAGACACGGGCACGTCGATGGTACGCCGTCCGCTACGATCGGGAACATGACCGCCGACTCGTGGGATCCCGGCCAGTACGCGAAGTTCCTGCGCGAGCGCAGCGCTCCCTTCTTCGACCTCCTCGACCTCGTCGAGCCCCGGCCCGGTCTGCGCGCCGTCGACCTCGGCTGCGGCACGGGAGAGCTGACCCGGGCGCTCCACGATCGGCTCGGCTGCCGGGAGACGCTGGGGCTCGACCGCTCGGCGAAGATGCTGGAAAAGAGCGCCGCCTTCGCCGCACCCGGTCTGAGGTTCGAGGAGGGAACGGTCGAGTCCTTCGCCCCGGACGGCCCCTTCGACCTCGTCTTCTCCAATGCCGCGCTCCACTTCGTCGAGGGGCACCCGGACCTCTGGCCGCGGCTCGCCTCGCTCCTCGCACCGGGCGGGCAGATGGCGGTCCACCTCCCCGCGAACCAGGACCACCCGACGCACGTCACGGCCCGGGAGGTCGCCCGCGAGGAGCCCTTCGCCGCGGCCCTCGGCGCGTACGTCCACCCGACCCACCTCCTTCCGGTGGAGGCGTACGCCGTTCTCTTCCACCGCCTCGGATTCGCCCGCCAGAGCGTGAAGCTCGTCGTCTACACGCACCTTCTCGAATCGAGGGAGAGCGTCGTGGAATGGGTGAAGGGGTCGATCCTCACCGAGTACCAGTCGCGCCTCGCGCCGGAGCTGTACGGACGATTCCTCGAGACCTACCGCCAGCGCCTCCTTCCCCGCCTCGCGGACGAGCGGCCGTTCTTCTTCACGTTCAAGCGCGTCCTGATGCACGCGACGAAGTGAGCGGCACGCTCGCGGGAACCGCCCGCCGCGCGTAGAGTTCGGGACACTGAGATGAAGAAGATGTCGATGCGCCTTCCGGGTCCCCTCCTGCCCTCCCCTCGCACTGCCGCCCGCGCCAGGCCCGACCCCGCCCCCCCCCCCCCCCCCCCCCCCCCCCCCCCCCCCCCCCCCCCCCCCCCCCCCCCCCCCCCCCCCCCCCCCCCCCCCCCCCCCCCCCCCCCCCCCCCCACGGACCCTCTGCTAACGTCACCCGGACGTGCGGGAAGGACCCCGCGGGAGGTCATCGGTGACGACGAGCGTCCGGCGCCACGAGACGGTGGCGGTGAAGGTGGGAAAGGTGACGGTCGGCGGCGGAGCGCCCGTCGTCGTCCAGTCGATGACGTCGACCGACACGGCCGACGTTGCGGCCACGACGAAGCAGTGTCTCGAGCTCGCGGAGGCGGGGTCCGAGCTCGTCCGCGTCACGGTGAACCTCCCCGAGGCGGCCGCCGCGGTCCCCGAGATCCGCAGGCGCCTCGACGACGCGGGCTGCGACGTCCCCCTCATCGGCGACTTCCACTACAACGGTCACACGCTCCTGACGAGCTACCGGGAGATGGCCCGGGCTCTCGACAAGTACAGGATCAACCCCGGCAACGTCGGCACCGGCCGGAGGCGCGACGAGCAGTTCGCCACGATCTGCGCGATCGCCCGCGAGAACGGCAAGGCGGTGCGGATCGGCGTCAACGGCGGCTCCCTGAACCAGGAGCTCGTCCTCGCGAAGATGCAGGAGAACACCGACCGCGACCTCGGCCGAAGCTCCGAGGAGATCCTGAACGAGTGCATGGTCCTCTCGGCGCTGCAGTCGACGGAGCTCGCTCTCGAGTGCGGCCTCGCGAGGGAGCAGATCGTCATCTCCTGCAAGGTGTCGCGCCCCCGCGAGCTGATCTCCCTCTACCGCGACCTCGCCGCGAAGACCGCCCAGCCGCTCCACCTCGGCCTGACCGAGGCGGGAATGGGGACGAAGGGGCTCGTCTGGTCGTCCGCGGCGATGGGGGTCCTCCTGGCCGAAGGGATCGGCGACACCATCCGCGTCTCCCTCACCCCGCGCCCCGGCGGCGACCGGCGCGAGGAGGTCTACGCGGCGTGCGAGCTGCTCCAGTCGCTCGGCATCCGGGCCTTCGCCCCGAGCGTCACCGCCTGCCCCGGCTGCGGCCGGACGACCTCGTCGACGTTCCAGGAGCTGGCCGAGCGGATCCAGGGCTACGTGCGCGAGAAAATGCCGCTCTGGAAGGCCGAACGAGAGGGAGTCGAGACGATGACCCTCGCCGTGATGGGCTGCATCGTCAACGGTCCCGGGGAGTCGAAGGCGGCCAGCATCGGCATCAGCCTCCCCGGCACGGGCGAGGCGCCGAGCTGCCCGGTCTACGTCGACGGGCAGAAGTTCACGACGCTGAAGGGCTCCCCCGAGGAGCTCTCGGCCGCGTTCCGGGCTCTCGTCGACGACTACGTCGCGACGAAGTACCCGAGGAAAGAACGGGGGAAACGCGAGCCGGACGACGCCGCGGGCACCGCCTCCCCCGATCGCGATAACCTCCACGCGAAATGAGCGGACCTTCCTCCGACCGGTTCGACGGCAAGGCGGCGGTAAAGGGGACGATGCTCCGGGCTCACCTGGGCTGGGCGGCGAACCGCTTCGGGCCGGGGTTCGAGACCGTGAAGCAGGGCCTCTCCGCCCCCGCCCTCGCCCTTCTCTCCCGACCCGTCCTCCCCACCGACTGGGTACCGGTCTCGGTGCTCTTCGAGCTCGACCGGGCGATCGCCGCCGCGGCGGGCGGAAGCCCGGAGGAGACGTGGCTCGCCCTCGGACGCCACTCGGCCGCGCTCAACCTGACAGGCGTCTACAAGGGCTTCATCAGCGGTGAGCCCCACCGCTTCTTCGAGCGGATGACCGTCCTGCACCACCAGTTCCAGACGTTCGGCCGGTCGGTCTACGAGCGGCTCGGCGACAGCTCGGGACGCGTGAGGATCGAGAGCCCGACGGTCTACTCGCCGGTCTATTGCATATCGGGCCGGGGCTACTACGAGGAAGCGCTCCGCCTCCTGCAGGCCCCCGGCCCCATCGTCGTCCGCCACTCCGCCTGCGTGGCCGACGGCGCCCCGGCCTGCGTCTTCGAGCTCTCCTGGTGAACCCCGCGCCGGGCGGCTCGTACGCCCCCGACGGAGATTTCGCGCTCCTCGAGCACGTCGCCCGGACGATCGGTGACTTCGTCCTCGTGACGGACGTCCACGGGAACCTGACCTGGGTCAACGAGGCGGTCCTCGCGCGCTCGGGCTGGAGCCGCGACGAGCTCATCGGGAAGCCGTGGCAGCTCTTCCTCGGCGACGTGAACCCACCCGGTCTCGCCGAGAAGATCACGGCCGCGACGCGGGCCGGCGGGTTCCAGGGAGACATCCGGAACGTGACCAGGCAGGGAGAGGTCTTCTGGGTCGCCCTGAGGACGTCGCTCCTGCTGCGGGACGGTACGGTCGCGGGCTACGTGTCGATCTCGAGCGACATCGGCGAGCGCAAGCGCGTCGAGGGGGAGCTGACGGCGGCGCGCGACGCGGCGGAGGCGGCGAGCCGGGCGAAGACCGAGTTCCTCGCGAACATCAGCCACGAGATCCGGACGCCGATGAACGCCGTCATCGGCATGGCAGGCCTGCTCCTCGAGACTCCCCTGACGCCGGAGCAACAGGACTACGTCGAGACGATCCGGACGAGCGGCGACACCCTCCTGACACTCCTCAACGACGTCCTCGACTTCTCGAAGATGGAGTCGGAGCGGCTCGAGCTGGAGAGCCGCCCCTTCTCCCTCCGGGACGCCGTGGAGGACTCCTTCGACCTCGTCGCCCCGGCTGCGGCGGCCAGGGGCCTCGACCTCTCCTTCCGCATCGAGAACTCGGTCCCCTCCACGCTCGAGGGAGACGTGACCCGCGTCCGGCAGATCCTCCTGAACCTCCTGTCGAACGCCGTGAAGTTCACGCCCTGCGGTGAGATCGTCCTCCGGGCCTCCTCGCAACCGGCAGCGAACGGGAAACGGACGGTCGAGATCGTCGTTCGCGACACCGGCATCGGCATTCCGAAGGAACGGCTCGACCGCCTTTTCGAGAGCTTCAGCCAGGTGGACCCTTCGACGACCCGGCGTTTCGGGGGGACGGGCCTGGGGCTCGCCATCTGCAAGGGCCTCGCGGAGAGGATGGGTGGAGGGATCAGCGTCTCGAGCGAACCGTCCCGCGGCTCGACATTCCGGGTCACGCTCGTCGCGCCCGAGGGACCGCCTCCCACCATCAGCGAGGCCATGCCCGGCGTGGGCCGCCTCGTCGGGCAGAGGGTCCTCCTCGTCGACGACGCCCCCGGTTCGCGGGAGACCCTCGCGGAGACGCTCGCGTCGTGGGGGATGGTCGTTCGCGCAACGGCCTCCCCGCGGGAAGCGCTCTCCTGGATCGAGGCGCGCGAGCCCTTCGACGTCGGCCTCCTGGACGAGGAGATGCCGGAGCTCGACGGCCGCCGCCTGGCGGAGGCGATCCGGCTGATCCGCGACGCCGACGAGCTCCCGCTCCTTCTCATCACCTCCCGCGGACGGCGGGCCGGCGGGACGCGCGGGTCCTTCGTCGGCACCCTGGCCCGGCCCGTCCGGCCTCGCTCCCTCGCCTCCGTCCTGGCCGGGCTGCGCGACGACAGCGTCAGCCGGCGGCGCCGGAGGGGAGCCGCACCGACGCTTCCGAGCGACCTGGCGAAGACGCACCCGCTGCGGATCCTCCTCGCCGAGGACAACGCCGTGAACCAGAAGGTCGCGCTCTCCTACCTCTCCCGGATGGGCTACGCCGCCGACCTCGCCAGGACCGGCCTCGAGGCCCTCGAGGCGGTCCGACGGGAGAGCTACGACGTCGTCCTGATGGACGTCCAGATGCCGGAGATGGACGGCTTCGAGGCGACCCGGCGCATCCGGGCGCTCGGCACCGGCGAGAAGGACCCCTGGATCGTCGCCCTGACGGCCAGCGCGATGACCGGCGACCCGGAGAAGTGCTCCGCGGCCGGGATGAACGACTACCTTTCGAAGCCGGTCCGGGTCGAGGACCTGGCGGCGGCCCTGCGAAGGGCCCCGCGGAAAGCCCGGCGCCCGCCGCCGGCGGCGGAGCTCCCCGTACTCGTCCCGGAACCCCTCGAGGCGCTGAGAGGTCTGGAGCGGCCGGGCGAAGGGGATTTCGTCGCGTCTCTCCTCGTGATCTTCCGCCGCGACACGCCGGTCCGGATCGAGGAGATGGAGCGCGCCGCGACGGCGGCAGACGCCGAGTCGTTCCGGCGGGCGGCACACAGTCTCAAGTCGAGCGCGGCATCCCTCGGGGGCGTTCGCGTCGAAGCGCACTCGGCAAAGATGGAGGGGCTTTCGGCCGCTCCGGCGACGCTGTCCGAGGCTGCAGCGCTCCTGCCCACGCTCCGGTCGGAATGCGCCGCGCTCTTCGCCGCGCTCGGGCTCGCCGAGGGCGAGGAAGGGGCCCACCTCTCCCTCGACGCCGGGGAATACGGGCGATCCTGACGGGTCTTCCGGGTCCGCTCCCCGCTTCCCCGCAGAGATAGACTCTCCGTTGCGCAAGCGCCCCTCGAGGGCGCGCGCGGGGAGCGGTTTCCTATGAGCGCGTACAAGATCGCATGGCTGCCGGGAGACGGGGTGGGCAACGAGGTCATGGAGGCCGCCCGCATCACGCTCGACGCCCTGAAGCTCGACGCCGTCTACACCCACGGCGACATCGGCTGGGAGTTCTGGTGCTCGGAGGGGGAGTCGTTTCCCCAGCGCACCATCGACCTCCTGAAGGCCTCCGACGCCGCCATGTTCGGCGCCATCACCTCCAAGCCGGTGAAGGCCGCCGAGCAGGAGCTCGCCCCCGAGCTCAAGGGCAAGGGGCTCACCTACCGGTCGCCCATCGTCCGGATGCGGCAGATGTTCGACCTCTACATCTGCCTGAGGCCCTGCAAGGCGTACCCGGGCAATCCTCTCAACTTCAAGGAGACGATCGACCTCGTCATCTTCCGCGAGAACACGGAAGACCTCTACGCGGGGGTGGAGTTCTCCCCCGTCCCCGACGCCCTTGCGACGACGCTGAGCGCCCTCAGCAAGCCGTTCGCCCACTTCGCCGAGCTGTCGGGGGACCAGTACGCCGTCTCGTGCAAGATCAACACGAGGAAGGGCTCCGAGCGGATCGTCCGCGCCGCCTTCGAGTTCGCCCGGAAGTTCGGCCGGAAGAAGGTGACGATCGTCCACAAGGCGAACGTCGTCCGCGCGACGGACGGCCTCTTCTTCGAGGAAGCGAAGAAGGTCGCCGCCGAGTTCCCCGAGATCGCCGTCGACGACGCGAACGTCGACGCGATCTGCATGTGGCTCCTGAAGAACCCGATGAGCTACGACGTCCTCGTCGCCCCGAACCTCTACGGCGACATCATCTCGGACCTGGCGGCCCAGATGGTGGGCGGCCTCGGCTTCGGCTGCTCGGGAAACATCGGCACGAAGCTCGGCGTCTTCGAGCCGAGCCACGGCTCGGCGCCGAAGTACGCCGGCCAGAACAAGGTCAACCCGATCGCCACGATCCTCGCGGCGAAGATGATGCTCGACTTCCTCGGCGAGACCGCGAAGGGCGTCCGCCTCGAGGCCGCCGTCGCGAAGGTCATCGCCGAAGGGAAGGTCCGCACCTACGACATGGGAGGCTCGGCCACCACGCTCGAGCTGGGCGAGGCGGTCGCCCGGGCCCTCTGAACGTGACGCTGGCTCCCAGGATCGTCCTCCACGAGGTCGGGCCTCGCGACGGCCTCCAGGTCGAGAAGACGGTCGTCCCGACGGAGACGAAGCTCGGATGGATCGGCGCGCTCTGCGCGGCCGGCCTCGACGTCGTCCAGGTCGGCTCCTTCGTCCACCCGGAGAAGGTGCCGCAGATGGCCGACACCGACGAGCTCTTCCGGCGGCTCACGGCGCCGGGAGCCGAGCGGAAGGGGCACGCGGTCTACTCCGGCCTCGTCCTGAACGAGAAGGGGCTCGACCGCGCCCTCGCCTGCGGCGTCGAGATGGTCTGCCTCGGCGTGTCGGCGTCCGAGACCCACAGCCGGAAGAACACCGGCATGGGCACGGCCGAGGCGACGGAGCGAATCGTCGCGACGGCGAAGAAGGCGGTCGAGGCGGGCCGGAAGGTCCAGGTCTCGGTCCAGTCCGCATTCGGCTGCGGATTCGAGGGCTTCGTCGCCGAGGAAAAGGTCCTCGACATCGCCCGCGCCTACGTCGACGCCGGGCTCCTGACGATCGCCCTCGCCGACACGGCGGGGCACGCCTACCCCGAGCAGGTCGAACGGCTCTACGGAAAGCTCCTCGCCCTCCACCCCGGCATCGAGGCCGCCTGCCACCTCCACGACACCTACGGCGCCGGCATGGCGAACATCTACGCCGCCCTGCGCGCCGGCGCCGTCTCCCTCGAATCCTCCTTCGCCGGCCTCGGCGGCTGCCCCTTCACGAAGGTCGCCGCCGGCAACGTCGCGACGGAGGACCTCGTCCACACCCTCCAGCGCGACGGGAAGCGGACCGACGTCGACCTCGCGCGCCTCATCGAGGTCGCCCGTGACGTCGCCGCGTTCTTCGGGCGCGAGATGCCAGGGCGCGTTCACCGGACCGGTCCCGCTCCACAGCTGAAGACGCAGGAGACCACGGCATGACGAAGAAGGCCCTCGAGGGCGTCGTCGTCCTCGACCTGACGAACGTCCTCTCGGGGCCGTTCGCGACGCTCCACCTCGCCCTCCTCGGCGCCGAGGTGATCAAGGTCGAGAACCCGACGGACGGCGACCTGGCGAGGAAGCTCGGCAACGTCCCGAAGCTCAACAAGGAGCTGATGGGGACGAGCTTCCTCGCGCAGAACGCGAACAAGAAGTCGCTCACGCTGAACCTGAAGAAGCCCGAGGCGAAGGAGATCTTCAAGAAGCTCGCGGCCACGGCCGACGTCGTCGTCGAGAACTTCCGCCCCGGCGTCATGAAGCGGCTCGGCGTCGGCTGGGAGACGCTCCGCGAGATCAACCCGCGGCTCGTCTACTGCGCCATCTCCGGCTTCGGCCAGGACGGCCCCGACGCCGACAAGCCCGCCTACGACCAGATCATCCAGGGGCTCTCGGGCGAGATGGACGTCAACGGCGACGAGCGGCTCCACCCGCTCCGGGCCGGCTTCCCCGTCTGCGACACCGTCGGCGGGATGAACGCCGCCTTCGCGATCCTCGCGGCGCTCTACCACCGCGAGCGGACGGGCGAGGGGCAGTCCATCGACGTCGCCCTCCTCGACTCGATCATGCCGCTCATGGGGTGGGTCTCCGCGAACCTCCTCATCGGCGGGCAGCCCCCGGTCGCCATCGGCAACGACAACTTCACCGCCGCCCCGTCGGGGACGTTCCGGACGCGGGACGGCTTCGTGAACATCGCCGCCAACAAGCAGGAGCAGTGGGAGTCGGTCTGCGACGTCCTCGGCGTCCCGGAGCTGAAGGCCGACCCGCGGTTCGCCGAGCGCGACACGCGGAAGAAGAACCGCCACGCCCTGACGCCGCTCCTCGAGGCGAAGCTCGCCGGAAAGCCCACGGGCGCGTGGGTCGACCTCCTCAACGCGAAGGACGTCCCGTCGGGCGACATCCTCTCTCTCGAGGCCGCGCTGAAGCAGCCGCAGGTCGTCCACCGGAAGACCCTGGCCGAGATCGAGACTCCCGGCATCGGGCCCCTTCCCCTCTTCAACCTCACGGCGAAGCTCGAGAAGACCCCCGGGTCGATCGACGCGCCCCCCCCGCGCCTCGGCGCGCACACCGCAGAGATCCTCGGCCGGATCGGCTACGCCACGGACGACGTGGCGCGCCTGAAGGCCGAGGGAGTCGTGTAAGGAGACCTCCATGGGAAAGACCGTCGTCGAGAAGATCCTGGCGCGGGCCGCGGGCCTCCCCGCCGTCAGCGCCGGGGACGTCGTCGAGCCGCGCGTCGACGTGGCGATGAGCCACGAGAACGCCGCGCTCGTCATCAACCAGTTCCTCGAGATCTACGAGGGGACCGGGGTCACGGCCCACCCCTGGGACGTCTCGAAGATCGCGATCATCTTCGACCACCGCGTCCCGGCCGAGTCGCCGAAGACCGCGTCGAACCAGAAGAAGATCCGCGAGTTCGTCGACAAGCACCGGATCGCCCGCTTCCACGACATCCGCGGAGACGTCGGCGGCATCTGCCACCAGATCCTCCCCGAGTACGGCTACGTGAGACCCGGGCAGGTCGTCGTCGGCACCGACTCGCACACGACGAGCCACGGCGCCCTCGGCGCGTTCTCGTTCGGCATCGGCGCCACCGAGATGGCCTCCGTCTGGACGCTCGGCGTCGCCCTCAACATCGAAGTCCCGACGACGATCAAGATCGAGGTGAACGGCGAGTTCGGCCCGCACGTCGGCCCGAAGGACCTGATCCTCCACGTCGTCGGCAAGCTCACGGCGCAGGGGGCCAACTTCCGCGTCCTCGAGTTCCACGGCGAGACGATGCGGAAGATGTCCACGTCCGGGCGCCTCGCCGTCTGCAACATGTCGGTCGAGGCGGGCGCCACGTCGGGCATCGTCCCGGCCGACGAGGAGACGATCCGCTACCTGCGCGAGGAGGCGGGCGTCACCGACCCGATCGAGCCGGTCGTCCCCGACGCCGACGCCGTCTACGAGCGGGTCGTCACGATCGACGTCTCGACGCTCGAGCCCCAGATCGCCTGCCCGCACACGGTCGACAACGTCAAGCCGATCTCCGAGGTTGCGGGCGTGAAGGTCCACCAGATCGTCATCGGCTCCTGCACGAACGGCCGGATCGACGACCTCGAAGCCGCCGCGGACATCATTCGCGGGAAGAAGGTCGCCCAGGGAACGCGGATGCTCGTCTTCCCCGCCTCGGGCCGCGTCTTCCAGGAGGCGCTCGACCGGGGCTACGTCTCCGACTTCATGAGGGCGGGCGCCGTCGTCATGAACGCCGGCTGCGGCCCCTGCCTCGGCGTCCACGAGGGGGCGCTCGGCGACAACGAGGTCGCCGTCTCCACCACGAACCGCAACTTCAAGGGGCGGATGGGGAACCCGAAGTCGGAGGTCTACCTCTGCTCGCCCGCCGTCGCGGCCGCCTCGGCCGTCGCGGGCGTCCTGGCCGACCCGCGGAAGGGGAACTGACATGGGCAAGGTCGCATTCGTCGTCGGGGACGACGTCTCCACCGACGTCATCTACCCGGGCCGCTACATGGCCACCGTCCTCCCCACCGAGACGCCGCAGTACGCCTTCGCGAACGACCCGGCGCTCAACACGAAGCTGAACGCGAAGCTGGTCCCGCCCGGCTCCGTCCTGGTCGGCGGGAAGAACTTCGGCTGCGGCTCCTCGCGCGAGCAGGCCGTCTCCTGCCTGAAGGGGTGGGAGCTGACGATCGTCGCCAGCGACATCTCCCGGATCTTTCTCCAGAACGCGATCAACCTCGGGCTGAACATCATCACGGCGCCGGGCGTCGAGGCCTCGGAGGGCGACGAGGTCGTCGTCGAGGGGTCGAAGGTCGTCAACAAGAGCACCGGGAAGTCGTGGGACGTCGTCCCGCTCCCGCCGGCGCGGCAGGCGATCATCGACGCCGGCGGGCTGATCGCCTTCACGCGCAAGCGGATGCTGGAGGCGCAGGCGAAGGGCTGAGGTCGGCTCGGCGCCGAGAACCAGGCTTCAGGTCGAAGGGGCGCCCGAACGGGCGCCCCCTTCCTCCGGGCCTCCGTCCGAGCCGGTTCCCCCAACCCACCCCTTGCCTTCCCAACTTGCACCATGAGAGCTGCCATAGACAAGGCAGGCCGGGTGGTCATCCCGGCGGCCGTCCGGGCGAAGGCGGGCCTGACCCCGGGAACCGAGATCGAGATCGTCGTCGACGACGTGTCGGTGAGGCTGATCCGGCGCGTTCCGAAGCCGAAGCTGACCCGCGTCGGAAAGCGGCTCGTGGCCAGGCCCACCGTGGCCCAGCGCGACCTTCCTCCGATCGACCTGGCCGCCCTGGTCGACGAGGAGCGCAACCGGTGGCCCGGCTGAAGGGGGTCTTCCTCGACACGAGCGTCCTCCTGGGCGGGACGATCGACGTCGGGCCCTCGAGCCGGGCGGCGCAGGCGGTGATGGATGCCATCGCCGAAGGCAGGGTGGAGAGGCCTCTCACCGCCTGGCACTGCTGCCTCGAGTACTACGCCGTCGCCACGCGGCTTCCGGAAGAGCTGAGGCTTCCGCCCTCGGATGCGCTCCGCCTCGTCGAGGAGGAGATTCTCGGGAGGTTCGAGGTGGTCGACCTCCCGCCCCGCGAGCATCTTTCCCTTCTTCAGGTCAGCCGTCGCGCAGCGGGTCGCCGGAGGGCGGCTCTACGACGCGCACATCGCCGCGATCGCGAGAAGCTGTGGCGCGTCCGTCATCGTCACCGAGAACGTCCGGCATTTCCGGTCGAGCCCGGGTGATCCGCTCCGCGTCCTGACGGCTGCCGAGTTCGTGGCGGAGGACTCGCGCAGAGACTAAAAGGTCGGAATGCCGCGGACGGGCACGACTTCTCAGTCCACGCCCGGGCTAGACGCGTAGAATTGTCGGCAACCTGTTTGGATCCGCCCGGTCCGTGGAGGTGCCGCTTGGTGCTCACCGTCGTGATTCGGCGCGCCCCCTCCTGCACCCGCCTCACGCGTAGTGTCGCTCTGAAGGTTCCTCGTTCCGACGCACCGGCGAAGCAGGAAGTGGTGCCGTGCCTCCTTCCGATAAGCTGAGGCCGGGCGAACTCCCCCTGTCCATGCAGGGCTCGACGCTCGACGCGCCCCCGCGGAAGCAGGGGGCTCCGCCCGGCATCGGCCGGGTAATGGGCGGGCGGTACGAGATCCGCGGGGTCCTCGGGCGGGGGGGAATGGGCGAGGTGTGGCTGGCCCGCGACCTGAGGCTCCAGGTCGAGGTGGCGCTCAAGGCGCTCCTCCCCGAGCGGCTCGACGACACAGGAGCGCTGACGAGGCTGCGGGCCGAGGTCCGTTCTGCCCGAGCGGTTTCCTCCCCGCACGTCTGCCGCGTCTACGACCTCGTCGAGGCCGAGGGGCTCGAGCTCGTCTCGATGGAGTACGTGGACGGCGTCACCTCAGCCAGGTGCTGCGGACGCGCAGTCCGCTGGAGCTGACCGAGGCGCGGGAGATCGCCCTGCAGCTCCCTCGCCGGGCTCGGCGCCATCCACGAGGCGGGGCTCGTCCACCGCGACGTCAAGCCCGAAAACGTCATCCTCACCCGCGCGGGCCGCGTCGTGCTCATGGACTTCGGCATCGCCAAGGCGGTGGCGTCCGGCGGCACGGTCGCCGGCACGCCGGCGTACTGGCCTCCCGAGCAGGCGGCCGGCGCCCCCGCAGACCCGCGGGCCGACGTCTTCGCGGCGGGGATCGTCCTGGCGGAGATGGTGGCGCCCGGCGGCACGAGGGAGCCCGCGGCTCGCCGCGCCGTGTGGCATGCGATGCGGGACGACTCGGCGAAGGTGCCCGCCACGCCCTGGTCCGAGGCGATCCGCAAGGCGGTGTCGCACGAACCGCGTGATCGCTTCCCCTCGGCGCAGGCCCTCGCCCGGGCTCTCGAAGAGGTCACCCACCCGCACCACCGGCATCGAGGAGGCGCAGCCGTACCGGGGCTCGCTTCGTTCACCGAGGCCGAGGCCCAGTACTTCTTCGGCCGCGAGGCCGAGGTCGAAGGCGTCTGAAGCGGCTCCCCAGCGGCACCTCCTCGCCGTCGTCGGGCCCTCCGGCGCGGGCAAGGGCAGCTTCCTGCGGGCCGGCCTCGTCCCGGCGAAACCCGAGGGGTGGGCGCACTGATCTGCACGCCCGGCGATGCACCGTTCGTCGCGCTCGGGCAGGCGCTGGCGTCCGGGATCGCGGGCGACACCGAGGTCCTGCGGCAGATGGTCCGATTCGAAGACGCCAACGTCGCCGTGGACCTGTTCCGCCGGTGGCGGGGCGAG
>JADJVF010000007.1 GCA_016716705.1 Holophagales bacterium | reverse complement strand
CGCGACCTCGACCGCGCCGACGAACCGGTAACCGGCGCCCGACGTCGTCCGGACGTACCGCGGCCTGGCGACCGGGTCGTCGAGCGCCCGTCGAACCTCCGCCACGCAGTGGGTCAGGACCGCGTCGCTCACGCTCGTCTCGGGCCACACCCGCTCCACCAGAGCGTCCTTCGTCACCAGGTGCCCGTGCTGCTCGACGAGGAAGGCGATGGTGTCGAACGCCTTCGGCCGGAGCGGGACCTCCCGATCCTTCCTCAGCAGCTGGCGCTCCGCGACGTCGAGAGTGAACTCGCCGAAGCGGTAGACATGGTGGTCGACGGCCATAGAGGCTCCTGCGCGAGATTCGCGGAAATCTTGCGCGTTTCCGTCACGTATGTCATCCGCCCACCCGCCAGCATTGCAGTCGTTCCGGCCCGGAGAGCGGACGGACCCGATCGATTCCGGATGCCGGGAGAAAGGACGGACGCCATGAGGAACGGATGGATCATCGCGGCGGTCGCGGGCGCGCTCGCGGTCGGAATGACGGCGAGCGAGGCCTCGCCGGGCAACTCGGAGCTCGTCGCAGGCGGAAGCGAGGTCGCCCTCGCGCCCTGGACTCCCGGCGAGGGGACCATCGAGCCGGGCGGAAGGATCCGCGGGTGGGTCACGACGTTCGAAGAGTCGCTGGTCGGGCCGGCCGGGGAGCTCGCGAGCGGGGTCGGTCCGGTGACGATGAACTGCAACCTCGACGCCGGACTGACGGGGCCGTGCTGGGGGACCTTCTCGTTCACGAACGCGAGGGGCTCGTGGGAGGGGACGTGGCGGGGAACGTTCAACTTCGTCACGGGCGCCGGGAGCTACACGGCCCTCGGGCACGGGACGGGCGGGCTCAGAAGGCTGACCCTCGACAACGACGTGGTCTACCCCGGCAGGGCCGTGAGCGCGGCGGGCGCGGGCTACATCTACTCGACGGTCCGCGGCCACCATCGCGACTGACGGGCCGCACGGTCGGCCTCGGTCGCCGTCGTCCTCCGGGTACGGGGTCAGAGTGAAACGGCGACGAGCGCTTCGGCGAGGCGGTGATTCGCCGACGTGACCCTGGCGTAGCGGCGCTCGTCCCGGCCGGACTTCGCGCGGACGAGCGCCGCGAGGGCGCGCCTCTCGGCGGGGGCCCAGGAGGTGAGGTCGACGAGGTCGAGGAGCTGGGCAAGGCCGTTGCGGGCCTCGCACTCGCCGGCGGAGCGAGGCGCGAGGCGCAGCGCGCGCCGGACGCGTGAAGCCGCCCGGGCGCGCCAGGCGTCGGAAGAGAGGCCAGACGCGGCCATGCGTCGCGCCGCGTCAAGGCCAACGTCGCGAAGGTGGAAGGCGTCCGGGAGCGCGGGCCGCTCGCCGGGGACGTCGTAGAGGAGCGGGGCGGTGGTGAGGCGGCGGAGGAAGGCGGGAGACGTCCGGCGGCCGGGCGAGCCGGCGAGGTGGGATTCCTCGCGGCTCGCAAGGCGTTCTAGGGCGGCGTCGGCGGAGCGGAAGCCGAGCTTTCGGTAGAACCAGAACGCGCCGGAGGAGATGGCCTCTTCGTTCCCCAGGCCGATCTGGTACGGGTCGACGGAGAGCTGCGCGGCGCCGGTGACGGCGCGGCAGACGGCGAGGAGGCGGGCGTAGAGCCAGGCCGATTCGCCGTCGCGGAAGGCGTAGAAGACGTTGAGGCTGACGTCGGCGCGCGAGAGGGCGGCGTGGAGGTCGCCGTAGCCGACGAGGACGCCGTTGCGCACGAAGAGCGTGCCGAAGCCGGCGCGGAGCGGGAGCCGTGCTTCGCGGACGAGGCCGGTGACGAAGATCGACGTCCCCCGGCCGACGTCGGCGCGGAAGACGGCCGAAGGGTCGCCCGCGGAGAAGGCGGGGAGCTCGCGGTAGCGGACGGCCATCGCCGCGCGGGCCGCATCCAGGAGCGCCGCGCCGTCGCGGCGCGAGAGGCGGACGAGGGGCGGAGAGGGCGCGGCCAGCTCGGCGGCGACGGAGACGTCGCGGCGAGCCAGGAGCGGCGCGTCGGTGCAGAAGGGTGCGGGAGAGGGGAATCGCGCGAGGCCCCGCGAATCGGTGGGGCGCGGCGTCCAGACGAGCTGGAGGCCCGTCGCTTCCCAGAGCTCCGCCTTGACGGAGCCGGGGTACGGGAGCGCGGCGAGACACCCGACGAGCCAGGCGGCGTCGGGGGTGGCACCGCGGGCCGCGTCGACGTACTCGCGGAACGGGACGTTCGCGTCGACGCGCGCCTGCTCCTCGAGGAGCGGAACGAACCTCGGCAGGAACGCGGCGAGGCGGTCCGGGAGGTCCTCGGCGTCCCAGTCGACGCGGAGGCGCTCCGGGTCGCGGCGCGCGAGCCAGGAGGCCGCGGCCCACGAGAAGGGCATCGCGATGGGGACGCCGGCGAGGCCGGCAACGGAGGGGTCATCGAGGTCCGCGAGGCGGGCGGAGGCTTCCGCGAGGCGGGCGACGTGCCCCTCCGTGAGGGAGAGCGCCTCTTCCGCGAGGGCGAGGACGCGCGGCGAGTGCGGATAGGCCCGAAGGAAGAGGAGCGCGTCGTGGAGCCGGGCCAGCGTCGCGGCGTCGCGCGGCTCGAACGAGGCGGCCGCCCGGAGTGCGGCCTCGGCCTCGCGGGCCCCGGGGCGCCGGCGCCGGGCGGATTCGAGGGTCTCGAGGAGGTCGTCGGCCATGCTCACCTCACGGACGGGGGTTGCGCACCGGAGCCGGATGCTCGAGGTCCGCGCGGGGGATCGTCGCCGGACGGCGTCCGGTCGTGTCGAGCCGGAGCCTCACGACCGGCGCATCGTGGTCGGTGAGGCGCTCGGGCCGGTTCGCGTCGGCGCGTATGGACTCGGGGAAGTCGCTCCCGATGCGCGCGAAGGCCAGGCCAGTCACTCGCGGTACGGTGGCCGCCGAGACGAGGACGTGGTCGAGAAGCTGGGCGGTTCCGTCGAAGACGAACGAATAGCGCTCGGCCTGGGGCAGGAAAGGTTCGCTGGCGCAGAGGTCGACAAAGTCGGGCTCGACGAGGTCGACGCTCCGGTTCACGACGACCTGGTCCGCGGGGGCCGGGGCGCCGCGGACGGTCCCGATCACGTCGGCGAGGCCGTCGCTGAACTCGAACGCGTTGAAGTCCCCGACGGCCAGGAGAGGTGCGTCGGGGCTCTCCGACTGCAGGCGCGAAAGGAGCGATCCGAGGAACTCCGCCTGCGCCTGGCGCTTGGCCCGCGTCCAGCGGCCGTTGGAGGAATCCTCCTCGACTCCCGAGAGGGAGCGCAGGTGGTTGGCGACCACGGTGAAGACGACATCCGTCCCGTCGGGCGCCGCCCGGCGGGCGGTCAGGACGAGAGGCGGCCGGTCGTTCAGCAGAAGCGTGCTCCCGGTCGTCGGGTCGGTATAGGTCGCCGACTTCCCTTCCTGCACGACGGACAGGACGTCGACGCGCCCCGCGACGAGATAGCCGACGTCGATGCCGCTCGCGTCGTTCCCTTCGACGAGAAAGGCCTGGTACGCCGGGTCGGCCTCGCCCGCCGCGAGGGCGTCGGCGGAGATCCGCGCCGCGAGCGCGCGGAGCGTCGAAAGGTTCTCGACCTCGACGGCGGCCAGGACGTCGGGCGAGCGCAGGAGAGTCCGGATCGCCAGGGAGGCCTTCGAGAGGCGCCTCGCGAAGGCCTCGGGCGAGAGCGTCGGGCCCTCGCTGCCCGGCGTCCCGTCACCCGGCGTCGCGTCGAAGAAGCGCTCGAGATTCAGCGAGCCGACGGTCAGCTCGTCGCTCCTCGGCAAGGGGACGGCGCGCGCGGCGGGCGAGCCCGACACGGCCGGCGCGCTCTCGGGAAGGAGCGTGTAGGTGCGGTAGGCGTAGTCGAGCGGGCCGACGAGGTCCCGGAGCATCGTCCCGGAGGCGACGTCGACGGACGCGGCGCCGGCGAGCCCGTCGGTGTCGACGCGGAGCCGCTCGGGGTTCCCGTCGAATCGCGGGACGCAGCAGGGGCTCCCGGCCGGGAGCGGCGTCAGCGGGTCGGCCCCCGCTTCGCGGAACGGGCGCGGCACGCCCGGCAGGACGCCGACGAGGACGCCGTTCGAGCGCCCCGTCGCGGTGACCTCGTCGAAGGTCCCGCCCGTCGGCGCGACGACGAGGAGGGCGGAGACGTGCACGCGCATCCCCTCGTACCGCTCGAGCCGGTCGAACGGCCCCGCCGGAGAAAGGTCCGCGGAGGTGAGGAGGACCGGCGCGGGGAGGGGGTTCCCGGAGGAGAGGAAGGCGACGAAAGGGCCCCCGCCGATCTCCGTCAACGGAGGGCTCGCCGGGTCGGCCGACGGCCGGTACTCCACGACGGTGCCGGTCACGCGGACCCGGTTCCCGACAGCCGCGGTCGAGGGGGGCGCCGACGAGGTGAAAACGAAGACCCCCTCGGAGGTCGCCGGGTCGGCGTCGGCCTCGGAGTCGGGGGCCTGGAGGTAGAAGCCGTTCGTCCGCAGGGCCGTGACGACACCCGTCGTCGTCACGGACTGCCCGGCGAACGGGCTCGACGCCCCCGTCCCCTGGAGGTCGTGGATCGGGGTGTCGGCCCCCGCGAGCGGGAGCGCGGCGAGGAGTCCGGGGGCGAGTGCGAGGAGGAGCGGGCGAAGTCTCATGCGGAATTTGTCCTCAAAGAAGTGGCGCGAGAAGTCGGGCGAGGCCGAGCCGGGCGCGCTCGAGGAAACCTCGCCGCTCGACCGACGCGAGGGTCACCTCCCGGCTCCGGATCAGGTCGCCCGTGAAGCGCTCCTCGAGGAGCGTGGCGAAGGCGCGGTCGAAGACGAGGGCGCCGAGCTCGAAGTTCAGGGAGAAGCTCCGGAAGTCGAGGTTGGCCGAGCCGACGAGGGCCCAGGAGCCGTCGACGACGACGGTCTTGGCGTGGAGGACGCCGGGCAGGTACTCGAAGATCCGCACCCCGGAGCGCAGGAGCGTGCCGTAGAAGAAGCGGCCGGCCGCCTGGGCCACGGGCACGTCGCTCACGGCGGGGACGAGAACGCGAACGTCGATTCCCCGGTAGGCGGCGTTGCAGAGGGCGCGCACCGTCGGCTCGTCGGGGACGAAGTAGGGGGTCGTCAGCCAGCAGCGCTCGAGGGCGCCGGAGAGGGCGGCGAAGTAGACGTGCGCGTTTGCGTTGGCGATCTGGTCCGGGCCGCTCGGCAGGACGGCGACGACCGACCCGCCCGCGATCGGCAGCGGGATGCTCGACGGAACGAGCCGCTCCCCGGAAGCGAAGGTCCAGTCCTCGGCGAATACGGTGGCCAGGTCGAAGACCGCGGGCCCCTCGAGCCGCAGGTGGGCGTCGTGCCACGGGCGATTCCGGCGGCCGCGTCCGGACCTCGCCACAATCGAGCCACCTCCCGCGTAATCGTCGCCGACGTTCATGCCGCCGGTGAAGCCGATCTGCTCGTCGACGACGAGGAGCTTGCGGTGGTTCCTGAGGTGGGCCGACCAGCGCTTGCGAAGCGGGTTGAGCGGCAGGAACGACTCCGTCTTCCCCCCCGCGGCGCGCAACGCCTCGAGGCTCCCCTCCGGGATGGCGGAAGAGCCGACGGCGTCGTAGAGGAGCCTCACGTCGCACCCCGCCTTCGCCCGCTCCGACAGATCGGCGAGGAAAGCCCGCCCCGTCGCGTCGTCCTCGACGATGTAGTACTCGGCCCACACCGAGCGCTTCGCGCCCCGGATGGCCTCGGCCTTCGATTCGAAGGCCCGTGCGTTGTCGAGGAGGAGCTCGACGCGGTTCCCCGCCCGGGGCGGGAGGCCCGTCAGGCGCATTCCGAGGAAGAGAACCGACCGCGCCAGAGGCGAGGCGTGGTCCACCTCCGCCGGGAGGGCCGTGCTTCCGAGACTCCTGCGGATGGCGGCGCGCACCGCCTCCCCCGCGAGCCGCTTGCGCCGGCGGGTCGTCCGGATGCGGGGGCTCGCGAGGAGGAAGTAGGCCAGGGGGCCGATGCCCGGAAGGAAGAGGATGAAGAAGATCCAGGCGAGCGTCGACGTCACCCCGAGATGCCGCGTCACCGCGTGGACGAGCGCCACGACGTCGAGCGCGAGGACAGCGAGTGCGAGGATCTCGGTGAAGCTCATGCCGCGGCGTCCCCTGGCATCTTAGGCCGGGGCGCGGGGGAGGGTGGGGCGAGGTAATCTCGCCAGAGCACGGGCGGCGCTCGGCCGCGGGGGTTTTCGTTGACCGTCACACGGACGTTCAGGTTCTCGGGCCTGGCGCTTCTCGCCGGAATCCTCCTCGCCAATCTCGGCGGCGAAGAAGGGTTCGCCGAGCTGGTGAAGGTCGTCGGGGTCCTCGCGATCGTCGTCGCGGCCCCCGTCTTCGGCGTCAGCGCCCTCCGCCACCTCCTGCGCGGCCTCCTCTGGAGGGTCGGCAGCCGGCTCTTCGTCTCCTACCTCCTCATCGGCGTCCTCCCGCTCCTGCTCGTGGCGGGGCTCGTGTCGGCCGCGCTCTACATCCTCGCGGGCCAGTCCGGGGCGCGCCGCGCCGAGACGCGGCTCCTCGCCCGCCTCGACGCCCTGGAGGCGAAGGCGTCGGAGTTCGCGGGGCGCGAGCGGGCGCGCCGCCCCGAAGCGGCCACCGGGAGCGGCTCGTTCGACGGATGGGCGCTTCTCCCCGCGAGCGGCGCCGCCGAGGGGGACGGCCCGCTCGGCACGCTGCTCTCGAAGATCACCGTCCCCGAACAGGGGCTCCGCGCCTTCGTCCAGGACGCGGAGAAGTCGTACCTCCTTGCGGCCCGTCAGACGAAGGCAGGCACCCTGTTCCTCTACCGCAACGCCGACGCCACGCTCGAGGACGAGCTCTCGACGGAAGCGGGGCTGAACGTCAGGTTCGGGCTCGGGAAGACCGAGGCGAAGGCCGAGGCGAAGGCGTCCCAGGTGGAGGGAACGAAGGGAAGCCTGACGATCACCTCCCCCGGGAGGACGACGCGCGTCTCGACGCTCAACGCCGACGAGCGAAGGGCGCGGGCCGTGAAGAAGCCCGGGCCGGCAGACCACGGGCTCGTCGTCTGGTTCCTGCCCCTCGACCTCCCGGCCCTCGACGCCACGACCGGGACGCCGACGAAGGACGAGGGAGCCGCCCTCCTCGTGAGGACGTCGATGACGGCGGAGTTCCAGAGGCTCTTCGGGGAGGCGAAGCTCTCGAGCTCCGGCGAGGGGCTGGCTCCATCGCAATCGCGGTCCTCAAGGGGCTCGGCATCACCACGGGGGTCGTCTACTTCCTCGCCCTCCTCGTCGCCTCGGTCCTCGTCTTCCGGATCGCCCGCGCCGCCCGGCGCCTCTCGAACGGCTTCGCCCAGATCGAGAAAGGGAATTTCGGCGTCCGCGAGAAGCTCCGCGGGCACGACCAGCTCGCCGGCCTCGTGAACAGCTTCAACGAGATGGCCGGGCACCTCGAGGCGAGCGTGGCGGCCCGGGCCGAGGCCGAGGCGCTCGGGCGCGAGCTGGCGATCGCGCGCGACCTCCAGCGCCGCCTCCTCCCCTCGCCCGACTTCTCCTTCCCCGGCGTCGAGCTGGCGGCCGACTTCCGCCCCGCCGCCGCGATCGGCGGCGACTTCTACCACTTCCTCGGCGAGGGGGAGACGCGCCTGACGGTCGTCATCGCCGACGTGGCCGGGCACGGCCTCCCGGCGGGAATCGTAATGGCCTCCGCCCTCGCGAGCCTCTCGGCCCTCTCGCGGGGCGGCACCGACACGCCGACCCTTCTCGCCCACCTCGACGACGAGGTCCGCCGGACGACGGAGCGCCGCGCGTTCGTCACCCTCGCCCACGTGCGGTTCGACCTCGCGGGCCGGACGGCCGAGTTCACGAACGCGGGGCACATCTACCCCTACCGCGTCGCGCCCGACGGCACCGTCTCCTCGGTCGAGAACCCGTCGAAGCCCCTCGGCGCGGGCCGGCCGGTCGACCGGGTGACGGTGACCGTCCCGCTCGTCGACGGCGAGGCCTGGGTCCTCCTCTCCGACGGCGTCGTGGAGGCGATGGCATCCGACGGAAGCGAGGCATTCGGGTTCGAGCGGCTGGAGCGCGCCCTCGCCTCGTGCGGCGGGAAGGGACCCCACGACATCCTCGAATCGGTCCTCTCCGGCTGGCGGGCCCACACCGGAGGCGACGACCCCGGCGACGACCGGACGGTCGTCGTCGTGAAGATCCTCGGCCCCGTTTCGCCCGTTCGCTGACGCCTGGTTCGCGCAGGTTCCGCTCGACCTCGTGGAGCGGACAACCGTCCGGCGTCCGGCTATTCTCGGAGGCGATGGGCTGGCGGCGCGGCGACGAGGAGAAGGACCTGGGGCTCGGCTCCGTCGTGGCGCAGCGGAGCCGGGAGCGCTTCCTCAACAAGGACGGCAGCTTCAACGTCGTGAGGCGCGGCCTGCCGTTCCTGGAATCGCTCAGTCCGTACCACGTCCTCCTCACCATGTCGTGGACCCGTTTCCACGCCGTGCTCGTCGGCTCCTACCTCTTCGCGAACGCCGCGTTCGCCCTCGCCTTCCTCGCCTGCGGCCCCGCCGCGCTCGAGGGCGCGACGAACCTCGGCACCGGCTTCGCCCGCGCGTTCTTCTTCAGCGTCGAGACGTTCTCCACGATCGGCTTCGGGAACATCACGCCCGTCGGCGTCCGTGCGAACGTCGTGATGACGGCGGAGGCGCTCCTCGGCCTCCTCTGGGTCGCGATGGCCACGGGCCTCCTGTTCGCCCGGTTCTCGAGGCCGACGGCGCAGATCCTGTTCAGCCGCAACGCGGTCGTGGCGCCGTACCGCGGCATCACGGCCCTCATGTTCCGCGTGGCCAACGGCCGCACGAACCAGCTCATCGACCTCCAGGCGCGGGTGATGCTCGGCCACTTCGTGACCGAGAACGGACGCAAGGTGCGGAAGTTCGAGAACCTCACGCTCGAGCGGGCCGAGGTGATGTTCTTCCCGCTCAGCTGGACGGTCGTCCACCCGATCGACGAGACGAGCCCGCTCCGGGGCCTCGACGCGGACGGGGTCCGGGCTGCCGACGCCGAGCTCCTGATCCTCCTCTCGGGAATCGACGAGACGTTCTCCCAGACCGTCCACACGCGCACGTCCTACAAGCCGGACGAGCTCGTCTGGAACGCGCGTTTCGTCGGGATCTTCGACTCGCCGAAGGAAGGCGAGCATCTCGCGATCGACCTCCGCCGCCTGAGCGAGATCGAGCCTCTCTCCTGACCGGCCCCTCGCGACGGCCCGGCGTGCAGACCGGCTTCAACCCGTTCCGGAGAATCTCCTTCAGCCGGGCCGCGCCCGCCCGGCTGACCGGGACCCGCTCGCCGTCCGCCATCACGGCCGTCTTCCCTTCCTCGAGGGAAGAGAGCTTCGCGACGTTCACCACCCAGGAGCGGTGGACGCGGACGAAGCGGGCGGCCGGGAGCTGCGCGGCGAGGTCGGCGAGCGTCTGGTGCTTCAGGTGGTTCCTTCCGCCCGACCGGATCAGGACGTAGTCGTCCTCGGCCTTCACCCACTCGACCGTCTCGACGGGGAGGAGCGTCACGCGCGTCCCGTCCCGGACGGCGATCCGCTCGAGCGGCGCCCCTTCCGGGCGGGCCGCGGCGGCGAGGGCCGCCGGGTCGGGCGCCTTCGCCCCGGAGCCCAGGAGCGCCCGCGCCTTCGCGAGCGCCGCGTCGAAACGCTCCTTCGAGAAGGGCTTGAGCAGGTAGTCGACCGCGTTCACCTCGAACGCCTTCACGGCGTGCCGGTCGTACGCCGTGACGAAGACGACGGCGGGGCGCGGCTCGAGCAGCTCGAGAGTCTCGAATCCGGTCAGGCGAGGCATCTGGACGTCGAGGAAGAGGAGGTCGGGGGCGTGCGCGGCGACCGCCTCGATGGCCTCGAGCCCGTTCGCGCACTCGGCCACGACCTCCACGTCGGGGTGGGCTGCGAGGTGCTCGCGGACGAGGCTCCTGGCCAGCTCCTCGTCGTCGACGACGACGACGCGGAGCCGCGTCACGCCACCTCCGCCGGGACGAGCGGGACGACGATGACGACCGAGAACCGCTTGCCGTCGCCCCGCTCGTCGATCTCGGCGGCGCGCCCCCACGCCGCGGCGAGCCGCCGCCTCACGATGGAGAGGCCGAGGCCGCTGCCGGCCACCGCGGGCGTCTCCGGGTCGTAGGGGTTCTCGATGACGACGCGGACGCCGTCCCCGCCCGTTCCACGCGAAGCGTCACCGTTCCTCCCTCGATGAGGGTGGCGATGCCGTGGCGGACGGCGTTCTCGACGAGCGGCTGGAGGAGGAGCGGCGGGACGACCGTCGAAAGGAGCGACTCGTCGACCTCCTCCTCGACCTCGAGGCGGCGGCCGTAGCGGACCTTCTCGACGGCGAGGAACTGCCGCGCCAGCGCCAGCTCCTCGCGGAGCGGGATGAGCGACCGCTCGCCCGACGCAGGCTCCGCCGGAGGAAGTCGGAGAGGAGGACGCACATCTCGCGCGCCCGCGCCGGGGCCGTCGTCGTCAACGCGCTCACCGAGTTGAGCGCGTTGAAGAGGAAGTGGGGGTTCAGCTGCGCCTTCAGCGCCTCGAGCTCGGCCTCGCGCGCCAGGACGCGGGCCTCCATCGCCCGCCGCTCGGCCGCCTGCGACGACTCGAGCGAGAGAAGGATGTAGTGGAACGTCACCGCGAGGAGGTAGAGGAGGACCCCGAGGACGAAGAGGGGCGGCACCGCCCTTCCGAACCGCTCCGGAAGGGTCGAGAGCTCGGGAAAGGTCCCGAGGAGGCTCGCGAGCGTCGAGCCGGCGAGCGTGAGGAGCGAGGCGGCGATGAGCGCCCCGACGACGTGGACGCCGAGGACCGAGCCGGTCCGCGAGCGCGTCAGCGGCGCGCTGCGGCAGGCGTAGAAGGAGGAGAGGCAGAGGAAGGCGTAGACGAGGGAGAGCGGCGCCGCGAGCGCCGCCGCCTCGCCGATCGAGAGGCTCCCCGGGAGCGCGAGCAGGTAGGCCTGTATCGCCGCCAGGGGAACCCAGGCGAGGAGGTAGGCCAGCAGCCTCTCCCGGCGAGCCAGGATGGGATGCACGTCAGTTCTTGATGTCGAGGCCGCCGAAGACGACGAAGCCGTCGATGACGAGCTTCTTCGGCGGGACGTCTCCGTCGAGGGGCGGGTGGACGCTCTTGTCGTCGGTGCCGCCGAAGATCGCGAAGGCCTTCACGTCGACGGCCCAGTCGCGCGGGACGCGGATGTCGCCGCCGCCGAACGCGATGAAGACGGTCACCGAAGCCTGGTCGTCGGGGATCCGGCAGTTCGTCAGGTCGAGCTCGAAGCCCCCGAACATGGCGTTGATCTCGCCTCCGAGGAACTCGTTCGTCGTGATCGAGCGGTCCCACCCGCCGAAGATCGCCGTCTCGTCGAGCGTCGCCGCCGTCCGGCTCTCGATCGTCCGGTCGGGGAAGGTCCTGCCGCCGGCCTTCTGGACGAGGCGGATGCCGAGCGCCACGAGGACGAGGGGCGCCAGCTTCCAGACGGGGAAACGAAGGACGTTCAGGTTGTCGAGGAGGAGGAACGTCCCCGCCAGGGCGATGACCCACCCCCAGAAGCCGTTCCAGAAGCCTCGCCTCTGGAGCGCCTTCGTCAGCCCCACCGCCACGAGGGCGACGGGCCAGAGGCGCAGGAGGAACCTCGCCGAGACGAGGCCGAAGTTGTCGAGCGTGAAGAGGAGGCCCACGAGGATGACGAGGATTCCAAACACGAGCCGGACCGCGCCTGCCGCCGCCGGGAGTTTCGGGTTCTTCATGTTCATGGCCTGCCTCCGCGCTCCCCCGGGAGGGAGCCTCTGCCCTAAGTTACGCGCCCGGAGGGAGCCAGGCTTCCCCGATTCGGCCAACCGACGCCGGGCGTCGGCGAGCGGAGGCGGGACAGGATCAGAGGCCGGGCCGACCGAGGCGGAAGGTCGTCGAGAAGCCGTCGGCGGGAACGCGGATCGTCACCTCCACCGCCCCGCCGTCGGTGCAGGAGTAGACCTCTTCCACCTCCGGCCCCGGCCGCGGCGAGCCTCCTCACGGCGGCCCCGTCGAGCGGTCTCCCCCGGAGCGACGGGAGGAAGGGGAACTTCACGTCGTGCCACGGGGTGACGTCGCCGTCGGGGCGCCCCTCGACGAGGCGGCTGCACTCGACGAACCGGAAGTGCCCCACGTCGTGCGCGGCCCGGTAGCGCCGGACGGCCGTGAGCGGCGCCCCTCCCGCCTCCGGGAGCGGAAGGTCCTTCGGGAAGATCGGGTCGAAGACGACCTCTTCCCCCGTCTCGGCCTCGCGGAAGACGCCGAAGTGCCGCGTGAGGCGGTCGGCCAGCGAGAAGCCGGCGTCGCCGTCGAGAAAGAGGGCGAGGCCGACCGCGGTCGCGGCGAACGGGTGGGGCGAGCGCTTCACCCTCTTCTCCCCGAACCGCTCCCGGAGCCGCCGGCCGACGAGCGGGAAAGCCCCGGCCCCACCGACGACGTAGACCCCCGCCAGCTCCCCCTCCTCGACCTCTCCCGCCCGAAGGACCGGATCGGTCGCCGCGATCGTCCGTTCGACGAGGGGCGCACAGGCGTTCCACACCTCCTCGATCGGGAGGGCGATCGGCGGAAGGTCGAGGGGCGACAGGTCGAGGACGAGCTTGCGGGTGTTCGGCCCGACGGCTTCCTTCTGCCGCGCGCACTCCTCGAGGAGGAGGTCCCGCGCGTCGGCGTCCGGCTCGGCCGCTCCTGCGCGCCAGGACCGCCGCCAGGATCGCCTCGTCGAAGTCGTCGCCCCCGAGCCGCCTCACCCCTTCGCTCGTGACGACCTCGTTCGTCTTCCCCGTCATCCGGAGGAGCGAGGCGTCGAACGTGCCGCCGCCGAGGTCGTAGACGAGGACGTTCTCCCGCCGCGACGTGATCGTCGACCGGAACCGGTGGGCATACTCGAACCCGGCCGCCGACGGCTCGTTCAGGAGGGCCACGGGAGTGAAGCCGGCCGCGCGGAACGCCTCCAGCGTCAGGAAACGCTGCGCGCTCGAGGAGTTCGCCGGGACCGAGATCGCCGCCTCGAGCGGCTCCCCCTCCGCGACGGAGGCGTTCGAGCGGGCGAGGAGGTCCTCCCTCACCTTCGAGAGGAAGCCGGTGAGGAGGTCGAGGAGGAGGACGGGACGGCCCCCGATCTCGATCGAGGCGCGCGGTCCGGCGTCGGCGAGGAGCCTCTTGAACGATCGGACGATGCGGACGCCCGGCTCGTGCCTCACGGCCACGGCGTCGAAGCCGTAGCGCAGCTCACCGGACGGCAGGAGCGCGGCGAGCGACGGGTAGGGATCTCCCCCCTCGAACGCGACCACGGGATAGTTCCCGCGGTCGACCATCGTCACCACCGTGTGGGTCGTCCCGAAGTCGATGCCGAGGCGCATGCCGACGTGGAGTTTACGGACTTTCGGGGAATTCGAAGACCGCCGGGGTTGCGCCGCGACGGCTCAGCGCGTCAGCTCGAGGCCCGTCGCCTCGAGCGCCGGCCCTCCGCCGGTCCCCCTGGCGCGGAAGACGCCCTCGGCCGTCGCGGAGGCGCCGGAGGCGTTCGGCGGGATCGCCACGCCGGCATCGGCCATCGTGACGCGCAGCGAGACCGACCCTTCGACGAGGGAGAGCGCACCGTTTGCGGAGCGGATCGTCCCGCGGACCTGGATCGTCTTGCCGTCGTGCGCGGCAGCCTTCTGGTGCAGCTCGGCGATGGACACCGGCGTCAGCCCCCGGAGCGGCTTCCCGTAGAGCTCCGCCCCCGGGGCCGACAGGGCCAGCCCGGCGAGGAGGAACGCGGCGAGGATCGGTCGAAGCCTCACGCCTCCATTGTAGGCCGTTGCACCCTCGGGGTAGGCTCCCCGCCGCATGGAGAGCTTCGACTCCGTCCTCAAGGCCCTCGTCGGCGCCGTCGGCGTCGCCAGCGGCGCGGCCTACATTCCCCAGGCGGTGCGGATCTGGAAGAGGCGGTCGAGCGACGACGTTTCCGTCGTCACCTACCTCCTCTTCCTCCTCGGCCAGGTCATCTGGCTGACCTACGGCGTCCGGTTCGGCCTCCTCGAGATCGTCCTCGGGATGTCGGCGAACCTCGCCGGCAACCTCGCGGTCATCCTCTCGGCCTTCCGATTCCGCAGCCGCGCCGCGTGACGCTCCGCCCGCTCCCCGTCCCGCCGGGTGCGGAGGAGTACCTCGCCTTCGACAAGGAGGCGGGACAGAACGCGCACGGCTTCGGCGGCCTCTTCGAGGAGGCGCGACGGGCGCTGGGGGACGACCTCCACCTCGTCCACCGGCTCGACCGGATCACCTCCGGCCTCCTTCTCCTGGCCCGTGGGGAGACGGCCCTTCGCGCCGCTCACGACGCGTGGGCGACGCGGGTCGCCAAGACGTACCTCGCGCTCGTCCGCGGCATTCCCGCCGAGACGGAGGGGACGATCGACTACCCCGTCCTCGAGCACCGCTCCGGGAGGCCCTGGCTCATGGCCCGCGCCGTTCGGGCGGCGTACGACCCCGATCGCGCCGCGCGCCTCCTGCGAGGCGAGGGGCTCTCCTTCGTCCCGCCGCTGCCGCCGCCCGCCCGGTCCGCCGTTCACCCCGCGGGCCGGCCCGCGCTCACCCGCTGGAGGCTCCTCGAGACCCGAGGCCCCGACGCCCTCCTGGAGCTTTCGCCGGAGACCGGACGGATGCACCAGCTCCGCGTCCACCTCGCGGCCGTCGGGCACCCTCTCCTGGGCGACCCGCTCTACGACCCGGAGACCGTCCGGGGCGCTGCCGGCACCGGACCAGCGCCGTTCCTGCGCGCCGTCCGGATCGTCTGGGAGGAGCCGCCCGGCGCGCCTGCCGGGTCGGCCTGGACGTTCGAGGCGCCGGCGTCTGAGATGATCCCGGCGTGACCGCATCCCTCCCCCCCGAGACCCTCGAGCTCCTCAGGAACCTCTGCGACGGCGCCCCGCTCGTCATCTTCGACCTCGAGACGACCGGTCCCGACCGCCTCACCGACCGGATCGTCGAGGTGGCGGCCCTGAAAGTCTCCCCCGACGGCAGCGTCGCGGTCTTCGAGCAGCGCGTGAACCCCGGCGTGAAGATCCCCTCCGAGGCGACGGCCGTCCACGGGATCACCGACGCCGACGTGGCCGACGCCCCCTCCTTCGCCACCGTCGCCCCCGGCCTCGCCGCGTTCCTCGAAGGTTGTGACCTCGCGGGCTACAACCTGCGCGGCTTCGACATCCCGCTCCTCGGCCGCGAGCTCGACCGGGTCAAGGTCCCCTTCTCCTTCGACGGGCGGCGCGTCGTCGACGCCCAGGTCATCTACTTCCGCAAGGAGCCGCGCGACCTCTCGGCCGCCGTCCGCACCTTCGTCGGGCGCGAGCACGCGGGCGCCCACTCGGCCCTCGCCGATTCGATCGCCGCAGCCGAGGTCCTCGCGGGGCAGCTGAAGCGCTACGAGGACCTTCCGCGCGGGATCGAGGCCCTCGCCGCCTTCACCGCCCCCGTCGAGGGGCGCTGGGTCGACGCCGACAAGCGCTTCGTCTGGCGGGACGGCGCCGCGGTCTTCAACTTCGGCGGCAAGCGGGGCCAGACGCTCGCCGACGTCGCGGCGAAGAACCCCGAATACCTCGAGTGGATGCTCGACGCCGATTTCCCCGACGAGGCGAAGAGGATCGTCCGGGAGGCCCGAGAGGGACGTTTCCCGGTCCGCAAGTGACGGACCCGCCTCCTCCGAGCGGCCGCGGCCTCGCCCGGAATCGCCACCACCTCGTGAGGCTCGCCCTCCTGACGCTCGGCTGGTCGATGCTCGCCATCGGCCTCGTGGGGGGCCTCCTCCCCTTCATTCAGGGGTGGCCCTTCGGCGTCGCAGGAGCGGTGATCCTCTACGTCGAGAGCCGCTGGTTCCAGCGGAAGATCCGCCGCTGGCGGCAGCGCCACCCGCGCGTCGAACGCGTCTGGCTGAAGCTGAGATCCTGGCGGCACGGCCGGAAGAAGCCGCGCCCCAGCGGCCCCCGCCCCGCCCCGCCGCCGGACGACGCCGGATGACGCGACGACGGGCGTCCCCGTCCTCGCCCGGCAGATTTCTCCTCAACCCGCGGAGGAAGCGGCGGACGTCACATCCTCACGCGGCGGCAGCGCCGCGCGGGCCCGCTCGACGAGCTCCCTGAGCGAGAAGGGCTTCCGGAGAAGGTCCCCGGTCGACCCGACGAGCTCGCCGAGCTCTCGCGCGTCGTTCGAGTAGCCCGACATGAAGAGGACGCGGAGCCCCGGCCGCTCCACGAGGAGGCGCGCCGCGAGCTCGCGCCCGCCGAGGTTGGGCATCACGATGTCGGTGACGAGGAGATCGACGGCTCCGCCGTGGGCCCTGCTCACGGCCAGACCCTCCTCGCCGTCTTCGGCCTCCAGAACGCGAAAGCCGCCGCGAACCAGGGCCTCCCGCACCATCATGCGGACCGCGGGCTCGTCCTCGGCCAGCAGGACCGTTCTCTCGACCGGGCATGCAGAGGCCTCCACCGGGATCTCTTTCGGCTCGATCGGGGGTTCGTCGATCCGCGGAAGGTGAATCCAGGCGACGGTTCCGCTCCCGACCGCGCTCTCGAGGCGGACGGCGCCTCCGCTCTGCTTCACGATGCCGAGAACCGTCGAGAGCCCGAGGCCGGAGCCCTGCCCCGGCCCCTTCGTCGTGAAGAACGGATCGAACGCCCGCCCCCTCACCTCCGGCGACATCCCGGTCCCGGTGTCCTGCACGGAGAGAACCGCGTAGGCCCCGGACGGGAGGTCCGCGTCCGCGCCCGCCTCCGCCTCGCCGACGTCGGCGGCGGACGTCTCGATTCGGAGCATCCCGCCCGACGGCATCGCGTCGCGCGCGTTGACGGCGAGATTGACGATCACCTGCTCGAGCTGGCTCTTGTCGACCCGGACCCAGAGCCGGCCCGAGACGTGCCGCGTGACGAGCCGGACATCCTCTCCGATGAGCCGCCGCAGCATCCCTCCGAGCTCGTCCACGACCTCGGTCAGGTCGAGGACCTGGGGACGCAGCAGCTGCTGCCGGCTGTACGCGAGGAGCTGCCGCGTGAGCCCGGCTCCCCGCCGGGCCGCGCTCTCGATCTCCCGGGCGTGGGCGCGCACCGGATCGGCGGGCGCAGAGGAGACGCCGATATCCTCCGCGTGACCGAGGACGACCGTGAGGAGGTTGTTGAAGTCGTGGGCGACTCCCCCGGCGAGCTTTCCCACGGCCTCCATCTTCTGCGACTGGCGGAACTGCTCCTCGAGCGCCTTCCGCGCCGTGACGTCCGCGATCACGCCGTCTTCGTGAGTGAGAAACCCCTCCTCCCCGTGAACCCCCGTGATCGAGACGAGCCCCCAGAAGTCCGAGCCATCCCGGCGCCGGAATCGGACCTCTTCGTTCTGGACCCGTCCGCCCTCGGCGAGCGCGCTTCTCACCTCGTCGCGCCGCCCGGGGTCGACGAATCGCATTCCGTCCGGTTCCGCGAGAACGGCCTCCGGCGAGTCGTACCCGAACATCCGGGCAAAAGCGAGGTTGACGTAGATCAGGTCCCCGCCGGAGGTCCTGCGGTACAGCCCTTCGCTGACGTTGCGGTTGATCGACGCGAGCAGGTCCTCGCTCCGGCGCAAGGCCTCGACCCGGCGCTCCCGCTCCACGGCGATGCCGGCCAACGCGGCGGCCCGTTCGGCGAGCGCCAGCTCGCCTGCGTCCGGCCCCCGCCGTTCACGCGTGTAGATGGCGAAGACGCCGAGCACGCCGCCGCCGGAATCCCGGATCGGCGTCGACCAGCAGAGCGTGAGGCCATGATGCGGCGCCGGCGGCATGACGGCATCCATCCGGCCGCCCTGAAGCGTCAGGATCGAGCAGAGCCCCTTCGTGAGCTCCTCGATCCCCGCGACGATTCCTTCGAAGACCTCCGCCACCGGCCGCCCGGCGGCGACGAGCCCCAGGACCCGGGCCTCGAACGCCGTCGTTCTCTCCGCCGCCATTCGATCGGCGACCAGCACTCCGAGGGCCAGCGGCATCGTGATCAGGAGCAGCTCGAAGACCTGGACGGCGGAGTGACGGTCGCTCCGGGCGATCGAAAGGAAGGGTCCCCATCCGTAGCCGGTCCCCAGCGCGACGACGATCGCCGCCAGCGCTCCCGCGCTCGCGGCCCCTCTCGGCCCGAAACGGACCCCCGCGTAGAGCGAGATCGGGAGGACGGCGACGAGGAGCAGGACGCCCGTCACGCTGACCGGAAGCAGGCGCATCAGCAGGAGGATCCCGACGGCCGTTCCAGCAGCCATCAGCGCGGCGAAGGCGGCCCGACGCCCCTCGAGCGGCTCCGCGGACGCGGCGAGCCAGATCGCGGCCGGTGGAACGATGGCGAAGATGCCCAGGGCGTTCATCCGCCACCAGCCGAAGTAGTAGAGGGCCATGTTCGGGTCGGCCGAGAGGAGAGCCCTTCCGGCCCAGGAGGCGACGATGCTCGCCACGGGGGCCGCGCACGCCGCCCCCACGAGGGCGAGGATGTCCCTCAGCCGCTCGAGCCTGGCGTCGAACCCGAGCTTCCCGAGGAGATACGCGCCCAGGAGCGCCTCGGTCGCGCTCCCCGCAGCGGCGGTCATCGCGTATCCGGCGCCGTTCCCCGCGAGCAGGCGATGGCCGGCCGCGCAGGCCGCCACCACCCACCATTCCCTGGCCCCGAGCAGCCACAGCCCGGCGACCGCCACTCCGGACGGGAACCAGATGACGGCCTGGTCGACCGAGAGCCCGATCCCCTCCCGCACGTAGGCCGAGGAGAGGAGCGCTGAAGCGAACAGGACTCTCTTCGCCAGCAAAGACCTGCGGCCCGAGAAGACCAACCCGCTCCCCCTTTGGTCGCGTCCGCTGTCGCGCCTGAACCAACTGCGAATTCTAGTCCCGTGTCACCGTCCCACCCCAGAACAGGCCCGCGCACACGCCGGCGGTGGGTGGAGGGCGAAGGCCGGGTTCAGGCGATCAGTCCATCTGCCGCCGCAGGAACGTCGGGATGTCGAAGATGTCGTCCTTCGGGCTCCTGACGTTGACGAGGTTCACGCCGTAGCCCGACGAGTCCTCGGAAGCCATCTCCTCCGTGAGCTGCGGGCGGACCCGTTCGGTCGCCTGGGCGGCGACGCGGCGCGCGGCGACGGGGGCGTCGAAGCCGGTCGCGATGACGCTCACCTTCACCTGGTCCTTCATCGCGGCGTCCTGGACGAGGCCGAAGATGATGTTCGCGTCGTCGTCGGCCGCCTGCTGGACGATCTGGCACGCCTCGTTGAACTCGGCCAGCGTCAGGTCCTCGCCGCCCGAGACGTTGATCAGGATCGCGCGGGCGCCCTGGATCGACTGCTCTTCCAGGAGCGGGTTCGAGATCGCCTTCTGGGCCGCCTCCACCGCGCGGTGCTCGCCCGTCGCCGTGCCGGTCCCCATCAGGGCCATCCCCATGTTCTCCATGACGGTCTTCACGTCGGCGAAGTCGACGTTGACGTAGCCGGGAACGGTGATCAGGTCGCTGATCCCCTGCACCGCCTGCCGGAGGACGTCGTCGGCGATCTTGAACGCCTCCCACGCCGTGATGTTGCGGTCGACGAAGGCGTAGAGCCGCTCGTTCGGGATCGTGATGAGCGTGTCGACGTACTCGCGCAGCTCGGCGATCCCGTCCTCGGCGAAGCGGAGCTTGCGCCGCCCCTCGAAGGCGAAGGGCTTGGAGACGATCGCCACGACGAGCGCCCCCGCCTCGGAGGCGATCTTGGCGACGACGGGCGCCGCGCCGGTCCCCGTGCCGCCGCCCATGCCGGCGGTGACGAAGACCATGTCGGAGCCGGCGAGCGCCTCGGCGATCCGCTCGGCGTCCTCGAGCGCGGCGGTGCGGCCGATCTCGGGGTTCGAGCCGGCCCCCATCCCCTTCGAGGTCGAGAGCCCGAGCTGGATCTTCTGGGCGGCCCGGTTGACCTTCAGGACCTGCAGGTCCGTGTTCGCGGCGATGAACTCCACGCCGCGGATGCCCGACTGGATCATCCGGTTCACGGCGTTCCCGCCGCCGCCGCCGACGCCGACGACCTTGATCCGCGCCGGGGAAACGACGTCCTCACCGATCGTGATCGTCGGAATCGCGCTCGCCTCGTCCTCGAACAGAATCATCTCTTCCTCCAGGTCCCTTCAGTTGCCCGACGCCGGGGAGAACATCCGCCCCAGCGAGTTCTTCAGCTTCGTGAGAAGGCCGCCCGAGTCCTTCAGCCGCGTCTTCGGTACGGCCGCGCGGCCCCGGCCGACGAGGAGCAGTCCCGCCGCGCAGGCCCACTCCGGCCCGTTGACGATGTCGGTGAGCCCCGAGAGCCCGCGGGGGGAGCCGATCCGCACCGGGATGCCGAGGACCTGCTCGGCCTCGTCGGCCATCCCGTCGAGCGAGGAGCCCCCTCCGGTCAGGACGAGGCCGGCGCGCAGCTCCCGCGCGGGGATGTCCGTCGTCGCCTCGCGCCAGAGGACCTCGAAGAGCTCCCGCGCGCGCGCCTCGAGGATCTCCGCCATGTAGGCGCGGCTCACCGGGTGGACCCCCTGCCCTCCCGTGCGCGGAACGTCGATCGTCTCGTCGGCGGCGACGAGGCCCGAGATCGCCGCTCCGAACTTCCTCTTCAGCCGCTCGGCGTCGGGGACGGGGGTCTTCAGGAGGACGGCGAGGTCGCTCGTGAAGAGGTCGCCGCCGATCGGGATGACGGCGGTGTGGGCGAGCGCCCCCTGCCGCCAGACGGCGATCTCCGTCGTCCCTCCGCCGATGTCGGCGAGGACGACGCCGTGGTCCTTCTCGTCGGGCGTGAGGATCGCCTCGCTCGCCGCGAGCGGCTCGAGGATCATCTCGGTCACCGCGACGCCCGCGCCGTTGACGCATTTCAGGAGGTTCTGCGTCGTGGCGACCGGGACGGTGACGACGTGGACGTCGGCCTCGAGCCGGCTGCCGACCATCCCGAGCGGGTCGGCGACGCCGTCCTGGCCGTCGACGACGAACTGCCGCTGCAGGACGGTGAGGATCTCGTAGTCGGACGGGATCGGGCAGGAGCGGGCGGCGTCGAGCGCGCGGCCGATGTCCTCGCGCGAGATCTCGCGGCTCCTCGCCGCGACGGCGACGACCTGCCGGCTGTTGAACGACCTCACGACGGGACCCGAGACGCCGACGACGGCCCGCTCGATCTGGACCCCCGCCATGATCTCGGCCTCCTCGGTGGCGCGCTTGATCGCCTCCACGGTGGCGGGGACGTCGATGATGGCCCCCTTGCGGGTCCCCTTGTGGGTGGCGACTCCCTTGCCCACGACGTCGATGCGCCCCTCGCTTCCGGTCTCCGCGATGAGCGCGCAGACCTTCGAGGAGCCGATGTCGAGGCTGACGAGGTACGGGGTGGTCTTCGGCAAGGTTCCTTCCTCAGGTCTCGGTCCGGGGGCCTTCGGTCCCCGGAGCCTTCAGGACGATGCGGTTCTCGAATCGCAGGTCGACCTCCCGCGGGAGGAGGCCGAGACGAGTCAGCTCGGGCGCGAGGGCGAGGAACGCGCGCCAGCGCGCGAAGGCCCGGCCGGGCGCGAGGGCGTCGTCGCCGAGGCGGAGCTTCAGGTGGGCCGGGGCGTCGACGACGGCGAAGCCGACCGAGAGGATCTCCACCTCGGAGATGCGCGCGAGCAGCTCGGGATCCTCCGCGCGGAGGCGCGCGAGGAGCCGGGCGCCGCGGACCACCCCCTCCTCGGGCGATGGGGCGCCCGACGGGTCGAGGACGACGAAGCGGGGCGCGCCGGGACCGCCGCCGTACGCCGCGAGCCAGAGGCCGTCCTGGTCGACGGTCCAGAGGTCGTCGCCCCGGCGCGCGAGCGCCACGGGCGCCCGGGGCTCGACCTGGACGGAGATGGTGTCGGGGACGGCGCGGCGGGCGGAGACGCGCGCGACCCACGGGCGCGACGAGAGGCTGGCGATCGCCGCGTCCAGGTCGACGGAGAGGAGCGGGCGACCGATCCAGGGATCCGAGAGGGCCTCGACCTCGTTGCGGTGCGGCTCGGGCACGCCGGTCAGGACGACGCGCCTCACGAGGAAACGCGGGTGCCGGTGGACGGCCGCCCAGGCCGCCGCGGCGCTCCCGCCGAGCAGGACGACGAGGACGGACCCGAGGACGGCACGACGGATCGTCTCGCGGCGGCGCGAGGGGCGCGGGGGCCGGATCGTCCCGGGACGGTAGAAGGCGCCCGTCACGCCGGCTCCCCCGTTCCCAGGAGCTCTTCGCCGAGGCGGTTGACGTCTCCCGCGCCCATCGTCACGAGGAGATCGCCCTCCTTCAGGTCTTCCCTCAGGCGCGGGACGACCTCGGCGCGCACGTCGAGGTCGACGACGTTCCGGTGGCCGCGCGTGCGCGCCGCGTCGGAGACGAGACGGGACGTGATGCCCGGAATGGGCGCCTCGCGCGACGGGTAGACGGGGAGGACGTAGACGGCGTCGGCCGCCAGGAGAGCCGCGCCGAAGCCGGCCGCCTGGTCCCGCGTCCGCGTGAAGAGGTGCGGCTGGAAGAGGACGACGAGGCGCCGCTCCGGATACGCCTGCCGCGCGGCGCCGAGCGTCGCCGCCACCTCGGTCGGGTGGTGGGCGTAGTCGTCGACGACCAGGACGCCGTCCCGCTCGCCCTTCCGCTCGAAGCGGCGGGCCACGCCGGCGAAGGTCGAGAGCGCCTTCACGCACGCCTCGAACGGGACGTCGAGCTCGCGGGCGACCGCGATCGCCGCGAGCGCGTTCTTCACGTTGTGGAGCCCCGGGAGCGAGACCTCGACGGGACCGATCGCCTCGCCGTCCGCGACGACCGTGAAGCGCGAGCCGCTCCGCTCGAGCGCGAGGTCGCGGGCCGTCACGTCGGCCTGGGGCGTCAGGCCGAACGTCCCGACGCGCACGCGGGACGCCAGGTGCGGCCGGATCTCCTGGACGTTCGGGTCGTCGAGGCCGAGGAGCGCCGCGCCGAAGAAGGGAACCGTCGAGGCGAACTGGGTGAAGGAGGCCTTCAGGTCGTCCAGGTCGCGGTAGGTGTCGAGGTGCTCGAGGTCGATGTTGTTGACGACCGCCACGATCGGCCGGAGCCTCAGGAACGAGCGGTCGAACTCGTCGGCCTCCGCGACGAGGTACTCCCCCTTGCCGAGGCAGGCGTTCGTCCCCATCGCGCGGACCCGCCCGCCGACGACGATCGTCGGGTCGAGGCCGGCGGCCTGGAGGATCGACCCCGTCATCGAGGTCGTCGTCGTCTTGCCGTGCGAGCCGGAGATCGCGATGCCGGTCTTCACCCGCATCACCTCGGCGAGCATCTCGGCCCGCTTGATGACGGGGACGCCCGCGATCCGCGCCGCGACGAGCTCGGGGTTGTCTTCCGCGACGGCGGAGGAGTAGACGACGACGTCGGCCCCGGCCACGTGCTCGGCGCGGTGCCCCGCCGCGAAGACCGGGATGCCGAGGGCCCGGAGCCTGAGGGTCTCCTCCCCCTCGCGCAGGTCCGACCCGGTGACGGTCAGGCCGACGCTCGAGAGGATCTCGGCGAGGCCGGACATCCCGACCCCCCCGATCCCGACGAAGTGGACGCGGCGGACGCGAAGGAAGTTCATGGGGCGTGCTGCGAGACGTTGAGGAGGATCCCGACCGCGATCAGGTCGGCCAGCAGGGCCGAGCCGCCGTAGGAGAGGAACGGCAGCGGGATCCCCTTCGTGGGAACGAGGGCGAGGACGACCGAGATGTTGACGAGGGCCTGGACGACGATCATCACCGTGAGGCCGACGCCGAGGAGCCGGCCGAAGGTGTCGGGGGCGTTCACGGCGGCGCGCATGCCGCGCGCGAAGAGCAGCCCGAAGAGACCGAGGACGATGGCGCAGCCGACGAGGCCGAGCTCCTCGCCGACGATCGCGTAGATGAAGTCGGTGTAGGGGTAGGGGAGGAAGAAGAGCTTCTGCTTGCCGTCGCCGAGGCCGAGGCCCGTGACGCCGCCGGTGCCGACCGCGATGAGCGACTGGAGCGCCTGGTAGCCGGTGCCGAGCGGATCCGACTCGGGGTGGAGGAAGGCGAGGATGCGGGCCCTGCGGTAGGGCGCCGACCAGGCGTAGGCGACGAGGGCGGGGAGCGCGAGGAACGCCCCGGCCGCGAACCAGCGGAGCCGAAGCCCCGCATAGAAGAGCATCACCCCGGCGATCGCGAAGAAGGAGAGCGCGGTCCCGAAGTCGGGCTGGAGGAGGACGAGGCCGCCGAGCAGCGCCAGGAGGCCCGCCGCCGGGAAGAGCGTTCGCCGGACGTCGTCCAGCTCCCCCTCGCGCCGCGAGAGGAGGGCCGCGAGGGCGATGACGAGGCCGATCTTGGCGAACTCGGAGGGCTGGACGGACAGCAGGCCGACGTTGATCCAGCGGCGCGTGCCGTTGATCGGCGGACGGAAGAGGACGACGACGAGGGCCAGCGAGAGAAGGGAGAGGCCCGCGGCGACGAGGCGCGGGTCGTTCAGCCTGCGGTAGTCGAGCTTCATCGCGCCGATCGTCAGGAGCCCTCCGAGGAGGACGGCGATCCCCTGCTTGATGACGAAGTGGAGGGGCTGCGACGGGCCGCCCGCCGAGGGGAGGTAGATCTGCATCGCCGAGGCGCTGTAGATCATCAGGAGGCCCAGGCCGACGAGGGCCACGACCGGGGCGAAGAGGAGACGGTCGATGGCGAGCTTGCGCGCCACGTCAGGCTCCCGCCTCGGGAAGGGCGAGGACGAGGCCCTCGAAGACCTCGCCGCGGTGCTCGTAGTTGCGGAACTGGTCGTAGGAGGCGCAGGCGGGCGAGAGGAGGACGACGTCTCCCGGACGTCCCTCGGCGGCGCCCACTTCCACCGCGCGCGCGATCGTCCCGGTCTCCTCGCACGGCGCCCCGCCTTCGAGCGCACGCATCACCGCGGGGCCCGCGGCGCCGACGGCGAGGACCTTCCGCGCCTTCTTCGAGACGAGCGGGAGGAGGCGGCGGAAGTCGTCGCCCTTGTCCTTCCCGCCGAGGATCAGGAAGACGCTCCCGTCGGGAAAGCCCTCGAGGCTCTTCAGCGTCGCGTCGACGTTCGTCCCCTTCGAGTCGTTGTAGAAGGAGACGCCGCCGCGCGTCCTCACGAGGGCCGTCCGGTGCGGGAGCCCCTTGAAGGTGCGGAAGGTCCGGACGGCGGTCTCGGGGGTGACGCCGAGGGGGATCGTCGCGGCGAGGGCGGCGAGGGCGTTCTCGGCGTTGTGCGAGCCCGGGAGCTGCAGGTCCTCGCGCCGGGCGTAGACGCGCGGCCCCTTCCCGGTGGGGTCGGCGAGGAAGACGCCGTCCTTCAGCCACGCGCCGAGCGGGAGGTCGCGGGTCCGGCTGAAGGAGAGCCTTCTCGCCCGCGTCCGGATCCGGGCGACGAGCGGGTCGTCGGCGTTCAGGACCGCGACCTGCGCCTCCCCCTGGTTCTCGAAGATCCGGGCCTTGGCGGCGCCGTAGTCGTCGACGGAACGGTAGCGGTCGAGGTGGTCGGGGGTCAGGTTCAGGTGGACCGCCACGTCGGGCGCGAACCGGCGGAGCCCCTCGAGCTGGAAGGACGAGAGCTCGACGACCCAGACCCGGCTCGGGGGCGGCAGCTCCCCGGCGGGCGAGTCGCCGTCCGCGGCGTAGTGGATCCACGGCGTGCCGAAGTTCCCGCAGGCGACGGCCTCGCGGCCGGCGTCGCGCAGGAGGGCCGCGGCCAGGGCCGTCGTCGTCGACTTGCCGTTCGTCCCGGTGATGCCGACGACGAGCCCCGGGACGAGGCGGGAGGCGAGCTCGACCTCCGCGATCACGGGGATGCCGGAGGCCCTCGCCACGTCGAGCACCGGGAGCGACATCGGGACGCCGGGCGAGACGACGCAGAGGTCGACGCCCGAAAGGAGCGACGCCGGGTGTCCTCCGAGGACGAGCTCGAGGCGATCGTCCGCGGGAAACGCGCCGAGCTTCTCCGCCGGCGCCGCGTCGGTCGCCACGACGGCGACGTCGCGAGAGAGGAGCGCCCGGATCGTCGCGAGACCCGACTTCGCGAGGCCGAAGACGGCCGCACGGGAGACCTCGGGGAGGTCCGGTCCGAGGGAGAGGCTCACTTCTTCGCTTCCCCCCGCGCCCTCTCCAGCTCCGCGAGCGCCTCGCGGGCGACGAGCCGGTCGTCGAACGGCTCCTGCCGCCCGGCCGTGACCTGGTACGTCTCGTGTCCCTTCCCGGCCAGGACGACGACGTCGCCCGGCGCCGCCGACCCGAGGGCCCGGGCGATCGCCTGGCGCCGGTCGAGGACGACGAGCACCTCGCGCCCGGCGGACCGGGCGCCCGCGGCAACCTCTTCGGCGATGGCGGAGGGCTCCTCCGAGCGGGGGTTGTCGGACGTGACGATGACGCGGTCGGCCAGCTCCGCGGCGATCCGCCCCATCTGGGGGCGCTTGCCCCGGTCGCGGTCGCCGCCGCATCCGAAGACGACGTGGAGCGCTCCCCCGCGCGAGGCGGCGAGCGAGCGGGTCGACTTCAGGACTCCCTCGAGGGCGGCCGGCTTGTGGGCATAGTCGACGAGGACGAGGAGCCCCAGCTCGTTCGACACCCTTTCGAGGCGGCCCGGCACGATGGAGACCGCGCCGAGGCGGGCGCCGATCTCGACGGGAGGGAGGCCGAGCGCGAGCGCCGCCGACGCGGCGGCGAGGAGGTTCTCGGCGTTCGGGGCGCCGACGAGGGGCGAGGCGATCTCCACGACCTCACCCGTCCCGCGGCGGACGACCCGGAGCGAGAGGCCCTCCGCCGAGGGACGCACCTCGCCGGTCACGTCCACTCCGGCGCCGGCCGAGAGCGAGAACGAGAGCGTCCGCTCTTTCGGAAGCCGCTCGATGAGCCTGCGGCCCCACGCGTCGTCGGCGTTCACGACCGCCCGTCCGCCCGGCTTGAGGAGCGAGAAGAGCTTCGCCTTCTCCTCGAAGTAGGCCTCCATCGTCCCGTGGTCGTCGAGGTGGTCCCGCGTCAGGTTCAGGAAGACCGCCACGTCGAAGGCGCACCCGGCGAGCCGCTCGAGCCAGAGGGCGTGCGAGGAGCACTCGAGGGTCGCCGCCGTGCCGCCCCAATCGACGAGCGCCGCGAGCATCGGCTGGAGCTCCGTCGCCTCGGGTGTCGTCCGCGACGCGTCGAGCGTCCCGGCCGTCCCTTCTCCCCAGCGGTAGACGAGGGTCCCGAAGAGGCCGCGCTTCGGATGCGCGCCCCCCAGGACCTCGTCGACGAGAAGCGTCGTGGTCGTCTTGCCGCTCGTTCCCGTGACCCCCGCCATCACGAGCCGGCCGCTCGGGTCCCCGGCGAGGCGGGCGGCGAAGAGCCCCGCCGCCAGCCGCGGGTTCTCGACCTCGAGGTACGGCACCTCGACCCCGTCCGGAGCGGGAGCGGGGCCGAGGGCTGCCGGGGCGCCCGACAGCACGGCCTCGGCGACGAACGCCCGTCCGTCGAGCTTCTTTCCCGGGAAGGCGGCGAAGAGGATGCCGGCCCCGGCGCGGCGCGAGTCGTGCGTGACGCCCCGCACCTCCGGGTCTCCCGGCGGCCCGGCCTGCCGGTGAGGGAACCCGGCGGCGAGAGAAGAGAGCTTCACGGCTCGAGCCTCTCCGTCGGGAAGGCGAGCGGGAGAGCGCGGAGCGAAGCGTCGTTCTCCGGAGGCTCGAACGAGAGGGTGAGGCGGACGACGCTGCCGCGCACGAGCGCGGTCCCCGGTGCCGGCTCCTGGCCGACGACGAAGCCGTGCCCCGCGAGCTTCACGGTGAAGCCGCGCTGCGCCAGCTCCTGAACGGCCTCGCGCGCGGGACGGCCGGAAAGGTCGGGGACGAGCCGTTCGCCCGCGGCGAGACGGTCGAAGCTCTCGGGCTCCGCCGGCTCCCGGAGCGCCGCCGGAACGAGCCCGGACGGCAGCGCGCCCGAAGCGGGAGCGGCCCCGCGGGAGAGGTCGGCCGTCAGGATCGACGGCGTCACGCGATCCTCCTCGGGGAGACCCGGCTCGCCGAGGACGCGCATCGCCTCGGCCGCGATCACCGCGAACGCCGGCGCCGCCACGTCGCCCCCGTAGGTCCGCCCGCGCGGCTCGTCGACGAGGACGCCGATGACGACGCGCGGCCGGTCGGCCGGGAGGAAGCCGTAGAAAGAGGCCACGTAGCGGTCGTTCGAATACCCGGCCCCCGGGATCGCCTTCTGAGCCGTGCCCGTCTTCCCCGCAACGGTGAAGCCCGCCACCGCCGCCTTGCGGCCCGTTCCCGCCTCGACGACCTTGACGAGGAGCCGGCGCATCGCGGCGGCCGTGCGCTCGGAGATGACGCGGGTGCCGGCGGAAGGAGTCCGGCGCTCGGGCGCCGAGCCGGGACGGGCGATCTCCGCGACGAGGTAGGGCGTCGGGAGGATGCCGCCGTTGGCGATGGCGGCGAAGGCGCGCGCGAGCTGGAGCGCGTTCACGCCGATCTCCTGGCCGAACGACATCGTCGGGAGAGAGAGGGCGCTCCACGTCGAGGGGTCGCGGAAGAGGCCGCTGTTCTCGCCTTCGAGATCGATGCCGGTCTTCTGGCCGAACCCGAACGCGCGGACCGCCCGGTGGAAAGCGGACTTCCCCATGCCGAGCGCGATGTGCGCGGCCCCGATGTTCGAGGAGTGGGCGAGGACGTCGATGAGCGGGAGGGCGCCCCAGGCGGCCCGTCCGTGCTCGTGGATCGTCGTCCGGCCGATCGTCAGCGTGCCGCCCCCGCAGTCGATGATGTCCTCGGGGCCGATCGTCCCGGCCTCGATCGCGGCCGCCGCGGTGATGACCTTGAAGGTGGACCCCGGCTCGTAGGCGTCGGCGATCGGCCGGCATCGGCGCGCCTCGGCGTTCGCGTCCGACCAGCGGTTCGGGTCGAACGTCGGTGCGGAGGCCATCGCGAGAATCTCCCCCGTCCGAGGGTCGATGACGATGGCGGACGCCGCGCGGGCGTTCGTCTCCTCCCGCACCTTCGCGAGCTCGCGCTCGGCGACGTGCTGCAGGCCCGCGTGGAGCGTCAGCCGGAGGGAGGCCCCCTCGACCTCGTCGGTCGTCCGCGCGCCCGCGCCTCCCGGCGCGCCGCGCTGGATGGAGTACGAGCGCTGCGCCGCGTCGCGCAGGACCGTCACGCGCGCCGGCCGGCCGCGCACCTCGCCGTCCCAGCGGTGCTCCAGCCCTCCGAGCCCCTGGCTGTCGGTCCCGACGTAGCCGACGACGGAGGCCGCCAGAGAGCCCTCCGGGTACTGCCGCGCCGACTCCTTCAGGAGCCTCACGCCCGGCAGCGCCCGCCTCTTCACGGCGAGGGCGGTCTCCTCGCTCACCCGCCGCGCGATCCAGACGAAATCCCGCTCGCGGTCGGAGAGCCTGCGCTGCAGCTCTCTCACGGGTTGCTTCACGAGCGGCGCGAGCGCCCGCGCGACGACGCCGGGCTCGTCGATGTCGGACGGGATGGCGAAGACGGACTCCACCGCCGTCGTCACCGCGAGGGCCCGCCCCTCGCGGTCGACGATCGTTCCTCGCCGCGGCGCCAGCTCGACGGTGCGCTCCTGCTGCTTCTTCGCGCGCTTCACGAACTCGTCGTGCCGGAGGATCTGCAGCTCGCCGAGCCGCAGGAGCAGGACGAGGATCCAGAGGCCGGCGAAGCCGACGAGAACGTAGGCGCGGAGGGCGGCCGACCGCCCGGGCGAGGGGCTCAGAAGCCCTCCTCCGTCCGGACCGGCGCGGGCGGCCCCTGCGTCTCGGGCCCGGCGGCCTTCGAGGGAACGACCAGCTGCGGGGGCGTCCCGGACGGACCGTCCTTCACGAAGACGACCTGGCCGCGGCCGGGCGTCACGAAGCCGAGTCGCTCCCTGGCCACGTTCTCCACCCGGGAGAGGGCGGAGATTCGCGCCCGCTCCATCTCGAGCTGACGCTGCCGCTCGACGAGCGTCTCCTTCTGCTTCTGCAGGCGCTCGATCTGGTAGCCGAGCCGGAAGGTCTCGAGGTTCGTCCAGATGGCAGCGAACAGGACCGCCATCGGCGGCAGGGGCGAGAGGAGGAGGGCAAGGAGCTCCCGGGTCCGCCGTCGGTCAGGCTCGCGGACGAGGTAGACGTTCTCGACGGGGCGGCGGACGGTGTACACAGCCCCTCAGCCGGACCTCGGAGGCCCTGGCACGATCCGTTCCGCCACGCGCATCCGCGCCGACCTCGCGCGCCGGTTCTCGAAGACCTCTTCGGGCGTCGGGCGGACCGGCTTCTTGGTGACGAGGGCGAGGACCCGGCGGCGCGAGCAGACGCAGACCGGGAACGAGGGCGGACAGCTGCAGCCGGCCGAGCGCTCCCGCAGGGTGTCCTTGACGATCCGGTCCTCGAGCGAGTGATAGGAGAGGACGGCGAGGCGCGCGCCGAGAGAGAGCCGCGCGATGGCGTCGTCGAGGAACCGCCCCAGCTCGACGAGCTCGCGGTTCGTGGCGATGCGAAGCGCCTGGAAGACGCGGGTGGCCGGGTCGCGGCCCTCCTCCCGCCTGCCGCCGATCGCCTTCGCGACGAGGGTCCGAAGCTCGCCCGTCGTCCGGATCGGCGCCGTCTCGCGCGCCTGCACGATGGCCCGGGCAACCGCCCGGGACCGGGGCTCTTCCCCGTACTCGAAGAAGATCTTCGCGAGCTCCTCGGCGGGAAGCTCGGCCACGAGGTCGGCTGCCGTCGGGCCCGATGCGCCCATTCGCATGTCGAGAGGTCCGTCCTTCATGAAAGAGAACCCCCGCTCGGCCCTGTCGAGCTGCATCGAGGAGACGCCGAGGTCGGCCAGGACGCCGTCCACTTCGTGGAGGCCCAGCCGGTCGAGGTGGAGAGCGAGCTCCTCGTGGCGCCCCTCCACCGCGACGAAGCGGTCGCCGAATCGCCGGAGGCGTTCCGACGCGAGGACGAGAGCTTCGGGGTCGCGATCGATCCCGACGAGGCGAACCTCTTCGCCGGCGGCCAGGATTGCTTCGGCGTGCCCGCCGAGGCCGAGCGTGGCGTCGACGTAGACCCCGCCTCGCTCCGGCCGAAGCGCCTCGAGAACCTCTCGAAGGAGGACGGGGACGTGCGCAGGCAGCTCCACGGCGCCTCCACGTCAGAGATTGCGGGCCAGATCGTCGTAGTCCTCATCGGTGATCGGCGCGGCAGCGAGGGCGGCGAAGTGGCGGGCCTTGTCGACGACCTTGAGCGAGTCGGGCTGCGCGAGGACGAGGACCTCGCTGCCGATTCCCGACGTCTCGCGCAGCAGGGCGGGGATCAGGAGACGCCCCTGCCCGTCCATCTGGACCGTCTGGCCGAACGTGTTGTAGCGCTCGAGGAACTTCGTGCGACCGCGGTGGACGAACGGGAGCGCCGCGAGCTTCTCCTCGATGGCCGCCCAGACCGGCAGCGGATAGACGAGAATCTCGATGCCCGTGACCGACGTGACGAAGAACTCCCCGCCGCCCGCCGCCTCGATGGTCTCGCGGAACTTCGCCGGGACCTTGAACCGGCCCTTCTCGTCGACTGTCGACTCGGCACTGCCGCGGAGGCGTTCCATCTTTTCGTTTCCGGGAGAAGGGGCGACAGAGGCGATTTGGGCATCCTTTACGCCCACCATCGACCACTGTTAGCCACTTTTTCCCACGCGGAGTATCTGCCCCCGTTTCTTGGCGAGTCAAGGAGAAAGGTCCTCGCGGTGCTACCCTTGAGGCGACCTGTGTCCTCCACAAACGACAAGACTTACGCCGAACAGACGCCTCACCTCATCGCCGACGCCGATTCCCTCGGGCGCCTCGTCGAGGATCTCGCGGCGCACCCCGACGACGACGTCGCGCTCGACACCGAGGCCGACTCCTTTCACCACTACTTCGAGAAGGTCTGCCTCCTGCAGCTCGCGAGGGCCGGCACGGCGTGGCTCGTCGATCCTCTCGCCGGGCTCGACCTCGCTCCCCTCTTCGGCCTCCTCTCTCGCAGACGCCTCCTCCTGCACGGCGCCGACTACGACCTGCGGCTCCTCTCGCGCGGGTACGGCTTCCACCCGCGGGAGATCTTCGACACGATGCTCGCCGCGCAGCTCCTCGGGCAGAAGGAGATCGGCCTGGCCGCGCTCCTCTCCGGGAGGCTCGGCGTCACGCTCGACAAGTCGAGCCAGCGTGCCGACTGGAGCCGCCGGCCCCTCACGACGATCCTCGTGACCTACGCCGCGGCCGACGTCCTCCACCTGCACGCGCTCGTGGCCCTCCTCGAGGCCGACCTCTCCGCGAAGGGCCGGCTCGAGTGGCACGCCGAGGAGTGCACCCGCCTCCTCGCGCAGGACCTCGCTCCCGCTCCCGAGGATCCCGAGACCGACTGGCGGATCAAGGGCTCGAACGCCCTCTCCGCGAAGGAGCGCGCCTTCCTCCGGGAGCTCTGGAGCGCCCGCGAGGAAAGGGCCCGCGCGCTCGATCTCCCCCCGTTCCGCGTCCTCCACAACGAGACGCTCCTCTCCCTCTCGCGAAAGGCGGCGTCCGGAGAGCAGGACCTCGCGGCGCTCTTCCCGAGGCCCGTCCCCTCGGGCTTCGCCGGTCGCCTCAGGGAGGCGCTCGAGACGGCACGGGCGCTTCCACCCACGGCCTGGCCTCCCGCGCGGCGCGGCGAGATCGTCCGCACCGAGCCGGAGCTCGAGAAGGCCGTCTACGGGCTGAAGGCCCGGCGGGACGCCGTCGCCGCGCGGCTGGGCCTCGACCCCGGGGTCCTCGCCTCGCGCGCCGCTCTCGTCGACGTCGCCCGCGCCGAGCTCGCTGCCCGGGCTCCCCTCGCCCCCGCCGAGCTCGTCGCCGCCACCGGACTCTCCCGCTGGAAGGCCGAGCTCCTGGCTGGGGCCAGGTCTTGATTTTCCGGGATAGCCTCTCGCTGTAGGCGGAAGCCACCGGGGCAGGGGCGCCCCTTCGGGACGCTTTCCCTCAGCGGGTCAGAGCTCGACCTGGAGACCCAGCTCGACGACGCGCCCCGGCGGGATGTTGAAGAACGCCGTCGCGCGGCCCTCGGAGCGGGCCATCCAGGCGAAGACGTGCTCGCGCCAGAGCGCCATCCCCGGGCGCTTGCTCGCGATGAGCGTCTCGCGGCCGAGGAAGAACGTCGTCTCCATCGGCTCGAATCCCTTGCCGTCGAGCTTGAGCTTGCGCAGCGCCCGCGGGACGTCGGGGTTCTCCATGAAGCCGTAGTGGAGCGTGACGCGCCAGAAGCCGGGGCCGAGGAACTCGGAGCGCGTCCGCTCCTTCTCCTTCAGGCGCGGCACCTCGTCGGTGACGACCGTCAGGAAGACGATCCGCTCGTGGAGGATCTTGTTGTGCTTGAGGTTGTGGAGGAGCGGCGGCGGAATGCCCTCCGGCGTGCGGTCCATGAAGACCGCCGTCCCCCTCACGCGCGTCGGCGACCGCTTCTCGACGTCCTGGAGAAAGACGTCGACCGGGAGCGACGCCTCGCGGAGGCGTTCCGCGAGGATCAGGCGGCCCTTCTTCCAGGTCGTCATGACCGTGTAGACGAAGAAGGCGATGGCGAGCGGGACCCACCCGCCGCTCCCGATCTTCACGATGTTCGCGCCGAAGAAGGCGAGGTCGACGACGAGCAGCGCGGCGGCGATCGGCGCCGCCACGGCCCGGGACAGCTTCCAGGTCTCGCGGGCATAGACGTAGAGGAGGACCGTCGTGATTCCCATCGTCGTCGTCACGGCGACGCCGTATGCGGCCGCGAGGGCGCCCGACGTGCGGAACGAGAGGACGAGCCAGATGCAGGCGAGCGCGAGCGCCCAGTTGATCGAGGGGAGGTAGATCTGCCCGATCTCCTTCTCGGACGTGTGGTCGATCCTCAGGCGCGGCATGTAGCCGAGCTGGATCGCCTGGCGCGTCAGCGAGAAGGCACCCGAGATGACGGCCTGCGACGCGATGACGGAGGCCGCGGTGGCGAGGAGGACGAGCGGCAGGAGCCCCCACTTCGGCGCGAGGCCGAAGAGGGGATTCGAGGCGGCGACCGGGTTCGTCAGGAGGAGCGCCCCCTGGCCGAAGTAGTTGAGGAGGAGCGACGGGAGGACGAACGCGAACCACCCGACGCGGATCGGCTTCGCTCCGAAGTGCCCCATGTCGGCGTAGAGCGCCTCGCCCCCCGTGACGACGAGGAAGACCGACCCGAGGAGGAGGAAGCCGGTCAGGCCGTTCGCGACGAAGAAGCGGACGCCGTAGACCGGGTTCACCGCCGCCACGACCCGGGGCGCGTCGAAGATGTGGACGACGCCGAGGACGGCCAGCACGATGAACCAGAGGACCATCACCGGGCCGAAGACGGCGCCGACGCCCGCCGTCCCCTTCTTCTGGATGAGGAAGAGGACGATGAGGATGACGACGACGATCGGCTGGATGTAGGGCTTGAACGCGGGCGTGACGATCTCGAGCCCCTCGACGGCCGAGAGGACCGTGATGGCCGGCGTGATGATGCTGTCGCCGTAGAGGAGCGCCGCCCCGAAGAGGCCGAGGGCCACGAGGACGACGTGGCGCGAGGCACCCGATCCCGACGGCGGGCGGAGGAGCGCCATGAGGGCGAGGATTCCGCCCTCCCCCCGGTTGTCGGCCCTGAGGACGAACGCGAGGTACTTGATCGAGATCGTCAGGACGAGCGCCCAGAAGATGAGGGAGAGGATGCCGAGGACGTTCGCGGGCGACGGCGGAATCGGGTGATGCCCGGTGAAGCACTCGCGAAGCGCGTAGAGGGGGCTCGTTCCGATGTCACCGAAGACGACACCGAGGGCGCCGACGGTGAGGATGGCGAGGTACTTCCCCTCCGGGGCCGCCGGAACGTGGGTCTTCTCCGTTCCGGCCGAGGCGGCTTCGTAGGCCCCGGAGGGCGAACGCGATGGGGGGCGCGAGGCCGCGGACTCGCCCGAGTCGGTCTTCAACGCGGCGGAAGTCTAGTCCAACCGGCCCGTCAGCGTACGGGCGGGCCGGCGGCGGGGGCCCGGGAGGCGAGGATCGAGGCGATTTCCGCGTCTTTTTCCCGGAAGAGAGCCCTCACCCACGCCTGGACCCCCTCGCGGAACGCGGCATCCTCGGTGTAGTCGCCCGTGAACCACTCCTCGGGAATGGCCCTCTCGCGCACCCGGACGACGACCTCGGGGAGCCCGCGCGAGATGACGTCCCAGAACGTCGGTGCGCCGTACGGGTAGACGATCGTCACGTCGACGAGCCCCTTCAGCTGAGCCCCCATGGCGCTCGCCGCAAAGGCGAGGCCGCCCGCCTTCGGCAGGAGGAGATGGCGGTACTCCGCGCCGCCCCGGGCGTGCTTGGCCGGAGTGAAGCGCGTCCCCTCGACGAAGTTCAGGATCGCCGCAGGGGCGTGACGGAACTTCTCGCAGGCGCGGCGGGTCGCCTCGAGGTCCTCGAGGCGCAGGGCGGGGTTCTTCTCGAGCTCCTCGCGCGAGTGCCGCTTCATGAACGGGAAGTCGAGCGCCCACCAGGCCAGGCCGAGCACCGGCACCCGGATCAGCTGCTGCTTGAGGAAGAAGCGAAGGAACGGCAACCGCCGGAGGAAGATCCCCTGCAGGACCGGGATGTCGCCCTCCGACAGGTGGTTCGAGACGACGAGGTACGAGACGTCCCGCCGGAGCCCCTCGAGCCCCCGGACGTCGTACACCGTCGGCTGCGTGACGCGGAGGCAGAAGGTGTTGACGGCGATCCAGGCCTCGCCGATGGCGACGAGAAACCGCGAGACGCCGCGCTTCCAGGCGGCGAGCGGGACGGCGAGCTTGAGAAGCGTGACGAGGTAGAGGAAAGAGCAGAGGACGACGGTGTTCGTGGCGAACAGGAGGAAGGTGAAGCTCCCGACGACGAGGCGGACGACGGCCGGCGGAGCGGGACGGGCGGAAGGCATCGGGGACGAATCGTAATGCGGTCACGGGGAAGGTCTTGCTGCAATGCGGAATCCGCGTAACATCACCGCCGAGGCGGCCCCCCTCCCCGCGCCGTTGACGGCGGAACGGGCTCGCCTTCACGAGCCGCACTTGAGCGTCCTCTCCCTCCCCGCCCCTGCCACCGCCACCTCTGCCGCCGCGTCCACGTTCGCCCCGGGGTCGAGGAAGCTGGCCGCGCCCGGACGCCCGGTCGACCGCGCGACGCTGGCCCACCACCTCGCCGTCCTTCCGCTCCCCGCCCGCACCCTGGCGCTCGTCACCGGAAACGCCCCCGGCGAGCTTCCGGCCGACGCGATCCTCGTTCGCTGGGTCGCCGTGCGTCTTCGAGCGCTCTCGGCCCGCCTCACCGCGGGTGAGACCTCCGGCAGCACCTTCCGGCAGGAGGCGACCGGCCTTTCCTCCCTCGGCACGGACCCGGCGCCCGCGGGCGAGGAGATGCTGGTGGGACTCGCCGCCGCCGCCCGAAGGCTCGCCACGTGGCGCCTCGTTCCCGTGCCGGCGGTCGCGGCCTTCCAGGCCTCCCTCGTCGGCCTCCCCGGAACCGGCGTCCCGCCGGCGACGTCGAGGGCTCTCGACGACGCCGTCCGGGGGGGCTTCCCCGCGCACGTCGTCTCTCTCGTAGAGCTCCTGGGCGATTCCGAAGCCGAGGATGGTGCGCTGAAGGAGGCGACCGTTCGCCTCACCGGAAACGGAACGCGCCCGGGGGCCGACATCCTCGCCGGAATCGTCGCCATCGTCCGCGACGTCGCCCTCGGGCCGCTCTGAAGCTCGGAGGGCCCGGAGCGTTCAGAGCGCTTTCACGACGACGACCGCCACGTCGTCCGCCGGCCGCGACCGACCGGTGACGCGCGACACCTCCGTGACGATCGCGTCGCGGACCTGACGCGCCGTGAGCGTCGCAGCGGGAAGACCGCGAAGGAAGCCCGCGAAGGCGTCGTAGCCCCACTGCGCCCCGCCGCGTCCTTCCGCCTCCGGGATGCCGTCCGTGTAGAGGACGAGGACGTCGCCCGGGGAGAGCGGGACGGTCCGGCTCTGGTAGCTCACGACGCCGTAGGCGCCGAGCGGGAAGAGCGTTCCCACGGAAGACAGGTACGTCGCGGCGTCGCCTGCACGCAGGAGCGGCTCGCAGAGCCCGGCATTGACGAACGTCAGCTCCCGCCGGCCCGGGTCGAGCGAGGCGAGGCAGACCGCCGCGAACATCCTCTTCTCGATCTTCGCCCTCAGCGCGGCGTTCACCTGCCCCATCACCTCCTCCAGGGGCCCTCCCCTCCTTGCGAGGGCGTTCACCATGCCTCCCGACATCGCCGCCGTCATCGCCGCGCGCGTCCCCTTCCCCGAGACGTCCCCGACGACGATCGCGAGCGGCGACTCCTCTCCCCCCGTCCTCACGTAGTCGAAGAAGTCGCCCCCGACGTCGAGCGCGGGAATGCAGATGCCCGAGACCTCGAATCCCGCGACGCGGGGATCGACTCTCGGCATCACCGCCACCTGCGCGTCGTGCGCCGCCCTCATCGCGGCCTCCAGGCTCACCGTCCGCATCCTCCTCCGGAGCGCGACGACGATCGTGCCTGCGAGAGCGACGAGCATTCCGAGGCGGAACCACCACGTTCCCCAGAGGGGCGGCGTGACCACGATCCTCAACCGAGCCTCCTCTTCGCCCCAGACCCCGTCGGGGTTGGCGGCCTTCACGCGGAAGAGGTACTCGCCGGGCGCCAGGGCGGTGAACGTCGCGACGCGCCGGTCGGCCCGCGCGGGAATCCAGTCGCGGTCGAAGCCGTCGAGCCGGAAGGCGTACCGGTTCTTCTCGGGCGCGGCAAAGTGGAGCGCGGCGAACTCGATGGAGACGACGTCGTCCTCGTGGGAGAGGACGATCTCGTCCTGGTACGTCACGAACCGGGTCAGGGGAACGCGGCCGCCGACTCGTTCGCCCGGAGCGACCGGCCGGTTGAAGAGGAGCAGCTCCGTCAGGACGACCGGGGCCGGGTCGGTCCGGACGGCGATCTGCGACGGGAAGAACGCGTTGAAGCCGTGGATCCCGCCGAAGAACATCTCCCCGCGCGAGCTCCGGTAGACCGCTCCCCCGTTGAACTCGTCGCCCTGCAACCCGTCGCGGCTGTCGTAGGTGTGAAAGGTCCCCTCGCGCGGGTCGAAACAGGACAGCCCGCGAACCGTGCTGATCCAGAGACGGCCCCTCTCGTCCTCGAGGATCCCGTAGATCGAATCGCTGGGCAGTCCGTCCTTCGTGGTGAACCGCGTGAACCGGCCCGTCGACCTGTCGAGGCGGTTCAGCCCGCCTCCGAACGTCCCGACCCAGAGAGTCCCGGCCCGGTCCTCGTGGAGCGCGAAGACGAAGTCGTTCGAGAGGCTCCCGGGATCGGCCGCGGCCGAGCGCCACCGCGTGAAGGCCCCCGTCGCCCGGTCGAGCCGGTTCAGGCCTCCACCCTGAGTCCCCACCCAGAGAGCGCCGCTCCCGTCCTCGAGGATGCAGCGGACGAAGTCGCTCGAGAGGCTCCGCGGTTCGGCCGGGTCGTTGCGGTGGTGGACGAAGCGCCCCGTCTCGCGATCGAGCCGGTCGAGGCCGCCGCCGAACGTCCCGATCCAGAGCGTCCCGGAGCGGTCCTCGTAGACCGCCCGCAGCTCGTCGTGGGCGAGGCTCCCCGGGTCCTGCGGGTCGTGACGGGAGTGCGTGAAGCGCCCCGTCGCGCGGTCGAGGCGGTCGAGGCCGCCGCCGTGCGTCGCCACCCAGAGCTCGCCGGCGCTGTCCCCGTACACGACGCGCACGGTGTCGTGCGCGAGGCTCCGGGGGTCGCGGGGATCGTGCCGGTAACCGCGAAAGACGTTCTTCCGCCGGTCCCAGCGCTGGAGCCCGGCCGAGTCCGTCCCGACCCACACCGTGCCGTCGGCGTCCTCGTGGAACGACCAGACGATGTCGTGACCGAGCGACGAGGGATCGCGCGGGTCGTGGCGAACGTGGACGAAGTTCTTGCTCCCCAGTCCGAGCCTGTTCAGGCCGCCGCCGTAGGTTCCCACCCAGAGGACCTTGGATCGGTCCTCGAAGACCGACCAGACGCGGTCGGTCGAGAGGCTCTGGGAGTCTGCAGGGTCGTGACGGTGCACCGTTGCCGTTCCGGTCCTGCGGTCGAGCCGGACGAGGCCCCCACCGTCGGTGGCGATCCAGAGGAAGCCCTCGTGGTCCTCGGCGAGCGCCTTGACGAGGTCGCTCGGGAGCCCGGCTGCGCGCGCGTGCCTCACCAGCCGGTCCCGGCCCGCCTCCCTCACCAGGACGCCGCCTCCGTACGTCCCCACCCAGAGCGTTCCCGATCGATCCTCGAGAAGGGCCGTGACGAGAGAAGATCCCGGCCCGCCCTCCTCCGCGGGAACGTGAACGAAGACGCGCCCCCCCGCGTCGAGCCGGTCGAGGCCGCCTCCGTACGTCCCCACCCAGAGGGCTCCGGCACGATCCACGAGGAGGGCTCTCACATCGTCGTGCGCGAGGCTCGCCGGGTCGCGAGCATCGTGCCGGAACCGCTCGAATCGGCCTGTCCCGGGGTCGAGGCGCGCGAGGCCCCCACCCTGCGTCCCGACCCACATCCGCCCGTCGCGGTCCTCGCGGAGCGCGCGAACGGTGTTCGCGGGGAGACTGGCCGGGTCGGCGGGGTCGTGCCGAAAGCGCGTGACGTCGCCCGTCGCCGGATCGAACCGGTTCAACCCTCCCTCGAAAGTCCCGATCCAGATCATTCCGGAACGGTCCTCCACGAGGCACTTCAGCTCGTTGTAGGAGAGGCTCCGCGCGTTTCCCGCGACGTTCCGGAAGACGGAGAAACGATAGCCGTCCCATCGGTTCAGGCCGTCTTCCGTGACGAACCAGAGGAACCCGCGGCGGTCCTGCAGGGCTCCCTCGACGATGCTCTGCGAGAGCCCCTGCGCCAGGGAGAGCTTCTCGAACGACACCGGGGCAGCGGAGGCGGAGCCCGCCAGCAGGAGAGCCCCGAAGGCCGCGAGGACGGGGCGCGGAGTCCTCATGTCGAGGTGTACGGCTCGCGCGCGCGGCGGTTCGTCCTGCGAAGACGTCGCGAATCCTTGACGGCCGGGCCGTCACCCGGCACCCTCGCGGCCTGATTCGAGAACGCCCGCACAGACGCACGCCGGACGCGACCGACGTCCTCCTCGTCTCGATGCCGTTCGGCCCCGAGATGTCTCCGTCTCTCGGCCTGTCTCTTCTGAAAGCGTCGCTGGCGCCGCACGGCACCTCCGTCCGGGTCCTCTACTTCACCCTCCGTTTCGCCGAGCTCCTCGGCGTCGGTCTCTACACGAGGATCGCCACCGACGGCACCCGCTCGATCCGCGAGCTCGCGGGAGAGTGGGTCTTTCGCGAGGCGCTCTTCGGACCCGATCCGGATGCGGACGCGACGTGGGAGAGAGAAGTCCTCCTGGATCGTGCCTGCTGGGGAACGCGCGAGCTGGCGCGCCCCGTTCCCGCCTCCTTCGTCGCGGGGCTGCACCGCGCGCGCGAGCGGGCCGGACGGTTCGTCGAGCGGTGCCTCGCCGAGGTCCTCGCGCACCGGCCGAGGATCGTCGGCTTCACGAGCGTCTTCCAGCAGCACGTCGCCTCGCTCGCTCTCGCGAAGCGGATCAAGGAGGAAGCTCCCGGAACCTTCGTTCTTCTCGGCGGCGCGAACTGCGAAGGCGTGATGGGAGCCGAGACGGTGCGGCGCTTCCCCTTCCTCGACGCGGCCGTGTCGGGAGAGGGCGATCTCGTCTTCCCCGAGCTCGTCCGGCGCGTCCTCGACGGGCGCGGCCTCGACAGCCTTCCCGGCGTCACGACGCGCACGAACGTCGCCGCGCGGTTCGCATCGGCCCGGTTTCCGAACGCGCCGACGGTGGCGCGGATGGACGATCTCCCCGTCCCCGACGACTCCGACTACTTCGAGCAGTTCGCGCGGAGCCGCTTCGCCGGGAAGTGGACCCCGGGCCTCTTCCTCGAGACGGCGCGCGGCTGCTCGTGGGGCGAGAAGAGCCACTGCACCTTCTGCGGCCTGAACGGGACGACGATGGCCTTCCGGAGCAAGTCGCCCTCGCGCGCCCTCGACGAGCTCCGCGCCCTCGTCACGCGGCACCCCCGGAGCGACCTGCAGGTCGTCGACAACATCCTCGACGCGCGCTACTTCGAGAGCCTCCTCCCCGAGCTCGCGAAGTCCCCGCCGCCGTCCCCCGTCTTCTGGGAGACGAAGTCGAGCCTGAAGAAGGAGCAGGTGCGACTCCTCGCCGACGCGGGGGTCACGCGGATCCAGCCCGGCATCGAGAGCCTCAGCGACGCGGTGCTGAAGCTGATGAGGAAGGGCGTCACCGCCTTCCAGAACATCCAGCTCCTGAAGTGGGGACGCGAGCTCGGCGTCACGCCCTACTGGAACCTCCTCTGGGGCTTTCCCGACGAGCCGCCGGAGGAGTACGCGCGGATGGCGCGCCTCGTGCCGCTCCTCTCGCACCTCGTCCCGCCGTCGGGCGTCTCGGGCCTGCGGCTCGACCGCTTCAGCCCCGGCTTCGACGACGCCGAGCGGCTCGGCTTCCTCGACGTCGCGCCGCTGCCGTCGTACGCGGCGGTCTATCCGTTCGGGCCCGAGGCCGCGAAGAACCTCGCGTACTCCTTCTCGTTTCGCGCGAGGGGTGGCGGACACGCCGGCACCTACGTCGCGCCGCTCCTGCGCGAGGTCGCACGCTGGAGGCGAGCCGCGAAGGCGAGCGCTCTATTCAGCGTGCCGGCCGGCGACGCGCTCCTCGTGTGGGACCTCCGCCCCGTCGCGCGCCACCCGCTCACCGTCCTCAGAGGCCTGCCCCGCGTGCTCCACGAGGCGTGCGACGCCTCGACGAACCTGCGTGCGCTGACGGACGCGGGCCGCTCTGCGTGCGGCTCCACGCGCGAAGAGGTGGAGCGCGCGCTCGAGACGCTCGTCGTGAATCGCCTCCTCCTGCGCGACGGAGAGAGACACCTCGCGCTCGCCGTTTCGCTCGGACGTTTCTCTCCGGAAGGGCGCGCGCTCGATCGTTTCTGGCGCGTCGCGCGCTCGATGGGAGCGAAGAGAGGTGACGGAATCGAGATTCCCGTTCAGAATGGCGACGTGACGTTCTGTACACTCCGCGCGAGCGAGAGGCCGGAGCCTCTGGCCGCAAACGAGATCTCTCACGCGCAAGAAAGTCTCTCTTCGGCCCGCTTCTCCGTGAATCGTCGCGGGAAGCTGGCCATTTCCTGAACCCCCGTCCTTCGAGGGCGGACAACAGAAGGAGTTCCGATGGCAACGAAGAAAGCAGCGAAGAAGGCAGTCAAGAAGATCGTCAAGGCCGTGAAGAAGGCCGTGGCCCCGAAGGCCGCCGCCAAGAAGGCCCCGGCGAAGAAGGCGGTCAAGAAGGCCGTGAAGAAGGCCGCCCCGAAGAAAGTCGCCAAGAAGAAAGACGTCGGGATGATCTGATCGTCCGTCGCGCCGGAGCCGGTTCTCGTGAAGGGCCGGCTCCGCGCGGCGCCCATTCCGCCGCAGCTCCCGCTGCGGACGCGCCCGTCCCGCTACTTCAGGCCGGCGACGAGGTGCAGGTCGTTCCGATACTGAAAGTAGCTGTAGACCCAGGAGCGCCCGTCGGGCGTCACCTGCGCGGCGACGATCGACTCGACCCCTGCCGGGTCCGGCGGTGTGATGCGCGCGACGACCTCGCGCCCCGGCCGGTCGAACGTCACCCGCCTTATCTGCGCCGGCAGCTCGTCGAAACGGAAGACGAAAAGCGACTGCCCGTCGAGGCTCCAGCGCATCGGGACGTCGCCCGGCTCGAGGCCCGGGGCGAGACGCGGTTCCGCACCGTCGAGCGGAAAGAGGACGACGCGGCCTTCTCCGTCCGTCACCGCCGCCGTGCGCCCGTCGGGTGAGATGACGTCGGAGGGCGGCGCGAACCTCAGCCCCGGTCCCGAGACGGCCCTTGGTCCGCCCGATTCGAGGCTCTGGACGTAGAGTCGCACGGGCTTTCCTTCTTCGTTGGCCGCGAGGAGCAGCCTCTCGCCGTCGGGAAAGAACGCGGCGGCCTGGTAGCTGACGATCGGGCCGCGCTCGAGGGTCTTCGCCCGTCCGGGACCCGTCGGAAGAAGGACGAGGTTCGGGGGCGTCGAGGGAACGATCGACACCGCCCATTGACCGTCGGGGGAAAGGGGACCAGCCGTTCCTTCTCCCAGGCGAGCGGAAGGCGAGCCGTCGCTGCCGCGCACGTAGACGGAATACGTCCCGGCTCCGCCGCCGGCACCCTGCTCCGCGAAGACGATCGTCTTCCCGTCCTGCGAGATGTCCGACACGACGGTGGCGTCGAGCCACGAGAGGTCCCTTTCGACGGGAGCGTCCCGGGATCCGAAGCCCATTCCGAGCCGAACGCGCCCTTCCGTCACGAGGAGCTCGCCGGAGGGGCTCACGTCCTGCAGGGCGAGGCGCCCCGGGCTGCGCGCCAGGAGCCGCCGGTTGCCCTTCAGGTCGACGGCCCAGAGGCCGCAGTTCGGCGAGACCTCCGTCGCGGTGAACCAGACCTCGCGCCCGTCCGGGGACCAGTCGAGGCCGAGCGCGCTCGCCCACCCTTCCGCGAGGACGGTCTTCACGCCTTTCCTGTCGACCACACAGATCGCGCCCCGGTCGTCGCCCGCGATCGGATGGTCGACGAACGCCACGCGCTCTCCGTCGGGCGAGACGCGGACGTTGCTGATCCACCCCTCGGCCTCGTGCAGGACCTTCTCGATCGGGTACTCGAGCCGGTACCGCCCCTCGACGACGCGGCTCACCGCGAGCTCGCGGCCGTCGGGGGAGAAGTCCGCGTCCTCGACGTCGGTCAGGATCTTCCGCGGCGCGCCTCCGATCAGCGGGACGCGCGCGAGGGTCCCTCGCGCCTGGAAACCGTAGACGAACTTCCTGTCGAGCGAGATCGCGAGCTCGCCCGTCGACGAGACGGCGAGGACGTCTCCGGGAGGCAGGTCGAGCGGGCGCGACTCGGGGCTCTCCGTCCGCATCGACTGGAGCCGGAACGCCTCGCCTTCCCAGCCCGCTCCGTAGACGATCGTCTTGCCGTCGGGGGAGAAGCGCGCCGAGAGGACGAGGCCGCGCCGGAACGTGAGCTGCCGGTAGGACGGGACTCCCGGCTCCGCCGAGCCGCGCCCCGCGCGCCAGGCGAGCCCGGCGGCACCGAGCGCCGCGAGCGCGAGGACGGCAATCACCGCCTGTCCGCACGAGGCGCACACGCGCTCCCGGAATCGGGCGCCGGCGGGCGCTCGACGCCCTCGTGAAGCTCTCCCCGTACTCGCGGAGCTGGAACGCGAGGTCGGCTGCCGACTGGAACCGGTCGTTCGGGTTCTTGTCGAGACATCGCTTCAGGATCGGCTCGAGCTCCTCCGGAATCGGCGATGGGTCCTGGAGCCGGCTGAGCGGGTCTTCCGCGAGCGTCGCGCTGAGGGACTCGATGGCGGAGGGTCTCCGGAAGGCCATCTGCCCTGTCAGCATCTCGAAGAGAAGCGCTCCGAACGCGAAGATGTCGGAGCGGTGGTCGACCTGCGCCCCGCGAATCTGCTCCGGCGACATGTACCTGACCGTTCCGACGACGATGCCCGAGACCGTGAGCCGGGCGGCGGTCTCGGCCTCCTCCAGCCCCTCGAAGGTGACGGGGGCCTGCGACTCCACGAGCTTGGCGAGGCCGAAGTCGAGGAGCTTCACCCTTCCGTCGCGCGTCAGGAAGACGTTCTCGGGCTTCAGGTCGCGGTGGATGACGCCGGCGGCGTGGGCGGCCGCGAGGCCCTGCGCGATCTCGACCGCGGTGGTGGCGACGACCTTGACGGGGAGCGGCCCGCGGTCGAGCCGGTCCCGGAGCGTCTCGCCTTCGAGGAGCTCGGAGACGAGGTAGGGGACGCCGTCGTGGCTCCCGACGTCGAAGACGGCGAGGACGTTCGGGTGGCTGAGCCGCCCGACCGCCTTCATCTCGACCTCGAACCGGCGGATCCGGTCGGCGTCGGAGGAGCCGGTCCGCGTGAGGATCTTGATGGCGACGTCGCGGCCGAGCCGGGTGTCCCGGGCGCGCCAGACCTCGCCCATCCCCCCCGCGCCGATGCGGGCCGCGACCTCGTAGGGACCGAGCTTGTCTCCCGGCGAGAGTGCCATCGAACCCGGAATGGTATCGCGGCGCGGCCCCGTCAGAGCACTCGCCGCACCGTCCAGAAGTCCCAGGCGAGGTCCGGGTGGAGGAGGTAGTTCCACGGCAGAGTGAAGTAGCCGCGCTGGCCCCACCGCTTTCCCCACGAGTTGCGCGCCAGGAAGCGACGGCTCCGCTCGTCGTAGCCGACCACGAGGACGGCGTGCCCGCCGAGGGTCTTCTCTCCCCGCGCCGGCATCGGCACCTTCCCCGTCTCTCGCACGGCGCGGCTTTCGAAGCTCTCGTGCACCGAGATGCCGAGCGTGAACGGGAACCCCTCGGCGAGGCAGCCGCGGAGGTGGTCGAGGTCGCGCGGGATCCGGTGGTAGGACATGGCCCGGCGCTTCTTCGCCTCGCGAAAGCACGTTCCTCGTGGGCCGGTCGGCAAACCGCTCCGGCTTCCACGGCCAGAGGCTCTCGGGGCAGACGCCGCTCTTCGCCGCCGCCTTGTAGCCGTCGCGGAGGGAGACGGGGGCGTTCGTCCCGACGGTGTGCTCCTTCGCCCGCTCGACCCAGTAGAGGAAGAGGCGCGAGGGGAGCGCGGCGTGCCCGTCCTGCCGCTTGTCGTCGAACCAGAGGGCCGCGCCGATGGCGTGGGCCGAGCAGGCGTTCAGCGGCCGCTGGTCCTCGACGGGAGGGCAGTGAGGCCTCAGGTCGACCGATTGAGGAAGCGCGCGCCGAACGTGGCGAGGCGCCTCGTACTTCCGGTCGCGGTGGTCGGGAATGTCGGGGTGCGTGCCGTACGGTCGGGCTGTCTTCATCTGAGGCTCCAGCGGTGGCTGGGCGCTATTCTCCCGTCTCTCATGCAATCCGACGAACGTCGCGCTGCCCCCTGGCCGAAGCTCGACCCGGCAAGCCGGAGCGCCGAGGTCCGCGCCTTCTTCGACCGGCGCGCGGCCGTCTACGACCCCGTCGCCGACCGGCCCTATTGGTCCTTTTCCGACAGGGTCCTCCTCTCCCTCCTGCGCCGCACGGTCCTCTCCGGCCTCGGCGAAGGCGAAGGGCGGCGCATCCTCGATGCCGGCGGAGGCACCGGGCGCTGGGCGCTCCGGCTCCTCCGCGAGCTGCCGCGTGCGACCGCCCTTCTCGCCGACGTCTCGCCCGGGATGCTCGACGTGGCCCGCCGCAAGGCGGCCCGCTCGGGAGCGCGCGACCGCCTCTCCCTCGTCGAGCTCGACCTCAACGCTCCTCTTCCGCGCGGCCTCGGCCTCTTCGACGTCGTCCTCTGCTTCCACAACGTGGCGGGTCTCGTCGCCGACCCGGCGGCTCTGATCCGGCAGCTCGTCCGCGCCACGGCGCCCGGCGGCCGCGTCGCCCTCGTCCTCCCGAACCTCTGGCAGGCGGCGGCCAAGAGCCTGCGCGACGGGCGTCCCGGCGAGCTCGGCCGCCTCGCGACGCGCAGCGCCGTCCGCTACGGCGACGGCGTTCCGGAGGTCCTCGTCTTCACGCCGACCGTCGCGCGCCGGTGCCTGGAGAGGGCCGGCTGCGTGGACGTCGCCGTCCGCGGCTTTCCCGTCTCCGTCCACCCCGAGGGCCCCGGCGAGGACCTCCCCGCGCACCTCGACGACCCGCGGCTCCTCGGGCGGCTCGTACCGCTGGAGACGGAGCTCTGCCTCCCCCGCGAGGCCGCGGCGAGAGGAAACAGTCTCCTGGCGATCGGGACAAAGCCGGCGCGATAGTTGGCCTGCCCGAGCGGGCTCGAACCGCTGACCCTCGGCTTAGAAGGCCGATGCTCTATCCAGCTGAGCTACGGGCAGGCGCTCGACCGGACTGAGGGGAACTGTAGCAGGCGGGGCCGGGTCAGCGGGACCGCGCGACGCGGCGGCGAAGGGACGCCGGCATCGCGATTGGAAGGCCGCAAACAGATGAGCCGTTCGGGGACACCGCGGAGCGTCTTCCCTCCTGCGCCCGGAGCCAGTCGCGAAGGGTCACGGCGTCGGTGATCCCGACGTCGGCGCCGGTCAGGGCGAATCTCTCGGGGTCTTCCCTGAAGGCGAGACCGCCCACGAGGATCGTGACGCCGGGGACGACGGCGCGGATTTCGGCGATCGTCTGGGCCGCCTCCGGGACGTGACCCGCCAGGGAAACCGAGAGCGCGACGGCGGCGGGGGGACGCTGCTGGACGAAACGGACGAGCGCCTCGCGCGGGACGTTGGCGCCGAGCGACTCGGCGTCCCACCCGCATTCCCGAGCCACGTCGGCGAGGAAGCGGATGCCGAGGTCGTGGAACTCGCCCGCCAGGCAGGCGAAGACGATGCGCCGGTCGGGGCCGGACGGGGCACCGCCGCTTCCAGACGAACGCCCCAGGACGCGGCTGGCGAGAGACGTCGCGAGGTGCTCCTCCGCGATCGACGCTTCTCCCCGAGTCCACATCCGGCCCACTTCGCAGAGGGCCGGCATCACCAGGTCCCTGACGACGAGGGCCGTGTCGGCACCAAGAGCGCGAGAGCGGGAGACCAGCCCCTCGACGGCCGCTTCATCCCCTCCGAGGAGGGCGAGGAGGAACGGCCCGGACAGGTCCCCGAGATCGGGGCCGCCCTTCCGGGACGTGACGACGCGGGGTCTACCTGTGGCCACTCTGCACTCCCGTCACGCTACGAGGGGGGCTCGAGTTCGGATTCTTCACGCTTTTACCTCGAGCCTGGTCCCGCCCCAGACGTCGAGGACCGCCCCGGTGACGGTCCCGGCGGCGGGCGAGAGGAGGAAGAGGGCGGCGGCCGCGACGTCGAAGGCGTCGAGCTTCTCCTCGAGGGGCTTCTCGTGCGGGACCCCCTCCAGGTTGCGGGTCCGGTTGTCCGTCGAACCGGGGCAGATGGCGTTCACCGAGATGCCGTGCGGACGCAGCTCCAGCGCGAGGGCCTTCGTCAGGCCGACGAGCCCGAACTTGGCGGCGCAGTGCGCGACGACGTTCGCGTCGCCGGCGGTGCCGTGAACGGACGAGACGTTCAGGATGCGGCCTCGGCTCTTCTTCAGCTCGGGGAGCGCGGCGTGGACGAGGAGGTAGGTCGACTTGAGGTTCGTCTCGAGGACCCGGTCCCACTCCTCCTCGGAGAGCTTCTCGAGCGGCTTCCAGACGAAGACGCCCGCGTTGTTGACGACGGCGTCGATCCGCCCCGTCTCTTCGACGGCGCGCGAGACGAGACGCTCCACGTCATCCCGGCTCCTCACGTCGGCGGCCACGGCGAGGGCGCTGCCGCCGAGGGAAGCGGCCTCGCGGACCACGTCGTCGAGCTGATCCTGGGTCCGCGAGGCGAGGACGACGGTGGCGCCGGCCCGGGCCGCGGCGAGCGCGATGGCGCGGCCGATGCCGCGGCCGGCCCCGGTCACGACGACGGTCTTCCCGGAAAGCATCTTCTGGTCCGCTGGCACGCTCATCCCCTCAGGCCTCCCGCGCCGGGATCCTCCGCGGCGCCGGACTTCTCTTCGCCGGACGGGCCTCCGCGGATGCCGAGCGCGAATCCGAAGAAGGCTAGCATGACGGACAGCACGCGGCGGGCACCTACAATCGCCGCCGGAGGCCCGCCTGAAGCCAACCCTGATCCTCGCCGCGCTCCTTCTCGCCGCACCGCCGGCCGCAGCAGAGCCGCGCTTCGAGACGAGGCTCGTCGCCTCGCCCCACCTCCCCGCCCCCGCGCGGGTCGTCGTCCAGCTCCCGCCCTCCTACGGCGAGGCGCCCGCCCGCCAGTACCCGGTCCTCTACTTCCTCCACGACGGGTTCGGAAACGAGGAGACGCTCGCCAGGCGGGGAATCGCCGCGCAGCTGGACGCCGAGATGGCGGCCGGCCGCCTTCCCGAGATGCTCGTCGTGTCGCCGCGCGGCGTCGGCACCTGGTTCACCGACTCGTACGACGGGAAGGTCCTCTACGGCGCGTTTCTCGCGTCCACGCTCGTGCCGTTCGTCGACGGCGCCTTCCGGACGCTCCCTCGCCGGTCGGCCCGCGCCGCCGCCGGGATCTCGATGGGAGGGTACGGCGCCGTCCGGTGGGGGCTCCGCTCGCCGGAGCTCTTCACCGTCACCGCCGGCCTCTCCGCGGCCGTCCAGCAGCTCTCCCGCCGCTCCGTCGAGAGCCTCCCGTTCCTCGTCCGCCCCGCCTTCCGACGCGTCTTCGGCGACAGCACGGCGACCGGCCCCTGGCGGAAGAACGACCTCGCCTCGATCCTCCTCGACGAGCCCGGCCTCGCCGGCCGCGCGCCCGAGCTCCTCCTCCGGTGCGGAACCGAGGACAAGTACCTCCTCTCCGACGTCGGCTCCTATTTCCACAAGCTCGTCACGGCGCTCGGAGGCCGCAGCGAGCTCGTTCTCGAGCCCGGCGGGCACGACTGGGCCTACTGGCGCTCCGTCTTCGTTCCTTTCGCCGCGGGCGTGGCGCGCCGTCTCGACCGGGCCGAGGTGGCCGGGTGAGCAGACCCCGCCTCGTGTTGTTCGACGTCGACGGGACCCTGCTCTCGTCGGGGCGCAAGGGCCTCGACTCCTTCTCGGAAGCGCTGCGCCGGACCTTCGGGACCGAGGGCGACGTGGCTTCGTACCGGTTCGAGGGCCGGCTCGACCCGGTCATCGTCTTCGAGCTGATGCGGGACGCCGGGATTCCGGACGACGTCATCGTCGAGCGCCGCCCCGCCGCCCTCTCCCTCTACCTCGACCTCCTCGAGGAGGCGCTCTCCGCCCACCCGCCGGCGCTCAAGCCCGGCGTCGCCGACCTCGTCGCCCGCGTCTCGGCGTCCCCGTCGGTCGTCCCCGCCCTCCTGACGGGAAACGTCCAGCGTGGCGCCCGCATCAAGCTGACGGCGGCGGGCCTCTGGAACCACTTCCACTTCGGGGTCTTCGGCGACGAGGCGCCGCGGCGCGTCGACCTCGGGCCGATCGCTCTCGCCCGCGCCCTCGAGCGGACGGGCCGGCCGTTCTCGCCCTCCGAGACCGTCGTGGTGGGCGACGCCCGCGCCGACGTGGAGTGCGGCCGCGCGATCGGCGCCCGCGTGGTGGCGGTTGCGACGGGCCGAACGAGCGTCGAGGAGCTTCGGGCCGCCGGCGCCGACGTCGTTCTTTCGAGCTTCGCCGACGTCGAGTCGGCCTGCGAGGCGATCCTTGCTTAGCACCGCGTTGGCTCTCGCCCTGGCAGCGGTTTCCGTCCCCCCGCCGCAGGCCGGTCCGCCCGTCGACGTCACGCGCCCGGTGGTCCACGACGTGACGATGACCGTCGACGTCGGACCCGCCCGGGACATCCTCACGCTCCTCGCCGGCCGTCCCGACGCCCCGGAGGCGCTGAAACGGCTTCGGGCCTCCCGAGCCTTCCAGCAGGCGCTCTCCCGCGGCGGGCGCAACCCCGACGACGTCGTGGGCCGGCTCGTCTCCGTCGCGGCCGGCACGCCCGACCCGCTCCTGAGCGGCTACTCCAGTCGCGCCGCGACCTTCACGAAGATCCTCGACTCCCTCGAGACCGACGGCACGCCCGCGGCGATGATCGAGGCGCGCCGCATCGCCGCGCTTCTCCCTTCCTCGACGCCCGTCACGGCCCGCCTCCGCGTCGTCCCGCTCTTCAGCCTGGCCGGCTTCGACGACGTCGTGGCGGAGAGCGACGGCGAGACGACCTGGCTCTTCGCCGACCTGCCACGCCTCGCCCCCGAGGGGGTCGCCGACGTCGTCCCCCGCGAGGTCGTCCTCTCGCTCCTGCGCACCGCGGCCGCCGAGTCGTGGAAGCGGCTGTTCGCCCCCTTCCGTATCCCGCCGGCCTGGCCGGAGGAGAAGGACTCCGATTTCGACGCCCTCCTGGCCCGCACCGTCGCCGAGGGCCCTGCGACGATGTTTCTCTTCCCCGACGAGTTCTACCCGCTCGGGACGATGTTCGAAGAGCCGATCCAGAGGAGCTTCGACCGCTGGAACGCCGCAGCCGAGACGCTTCTCGACCCGAAGGCGAAGGAGCCGGCCCGGCGGGAGGCGCTCGGCACCGTGACGCTGCGCGGCGATTTCTGGGCCCGGCACTCCTCCGTCGTCGGGGTGAAGATGACCGAGACGCTCCTCCGGCGCGCAGGGACGGTGAAGTACCTCGAGGCCCTTGCCGCCGGCCCGCGAGCCGTCGCCACCCTCTACCTCGAAGTCACGAAGAGGACGAAGGAGCCGGCCCTCGGGAAGTCCGCGAGACGGGCGCTGGAGGCGAAGGCGCCCGGGCGCTGAAGAGGTCCGGTCTGCTGCGTCCGGGGTCTTCGTTTCCCCTCCCGGAGGGCGTCTAATGTCCACCGGCTGAGCGCCGCCAGGGGGATCTCGAGATGAATGGAACGCCCCGCTACCCGGGAATCCGGATCACGACGAACGGGAACCAGCTCGTCGCCTACCACACGGAAGCGCGCATCACGGACGGTGGAGTCTTCTACCCGATCACCCCGTCGACCGAGATGGGCGAGAACTACCAGCTCTCGTTCGCCGAGGGAAGGCTCAACGTCTTCGGCGCCAGCAAGCTCGCCGTGGAGACGGAGGGCGAGCACTCGGCGCAGGGCGGGGCGATCGCCTTCTCGGTCTGCGGGAAGCGGACGGTGAACTTCACCTCGGGGCAGGGGATCGTCTACGGCTCCGAGCAGTACTACCACGCCCCCGGCAAGTTCTCGACGATGATCCTCGAGGTCTCGGCCCGCGCGCTGACGAAGCACGCGCTGAACGTCCACTGCGGGCACGACGACATCTACGCCGTCATGGACACCGGCTGGATCATGCTGTTCGGCAAGGACTCGCAGCAGGCGGCCGACCAGGCGCTGATCATCCGGAAGGTCGCCGAGCTCTCCCTGACGCCCGGCATCAACATCCAGGACGGCTTCCTCACGTCGCACCTCGAGCGGACGTTCTTCCGCCACGAGGCGGAGCTGATGCGCGAGTTCCTCGGCGCGCCCCACGATCTCATCGACTGTCCGACGGACGCGCAGCGCACGCTCTTCGGTCCGAAGCGCCGCCGCGTGCCGGCGATGATCGACCTTCAGAACCCGCTCCTCCTCGGCCCCGTCCAGAACCAGGAGCACTACATGAACGGGGTGGTCGCGCACCGCTCCGCGTTCTGCGAGCCGATCCTCCCGATGCTCGAGGCGGCCTACGCCGAGTTCGGGGAGCTGACGGGGCGGCACTACGGCCTCCTCTCGCAGTACCGCTGCGAGGACGCCGAGACGGTCTTCGTCTCCCTCGGCTCGGCCGCCGAGAACATCGAGGCCGCGGTCGACCACCTCCGCGCGAAGGGAGAGAAGGCCGGCTCGATCCACGTGAACGTCCTCCGCCCGACTCCGGAGGCGGCCTACGTCGCGGCCCTCGCCGGCAAGAAGAACGTCCTCGTCATGGAGCGGACCGACCAGCCGCTCGCCGGCGACAACCCGCTCGCGCGCGACATCCGGACCGCGTTCACGAAAGCGGTCCAGGCCGGGACGATCGGTCCTGCGGAAGTGCCGCGCTTCTTCTCGGGCATCTACGGCCTCGGCTCGCGCGACTTCCGGCCCGAGGGGATCCTTGGGGCGTACGGATTCGCCACGGGGACGATCGCCCGCAAGGACGGCCACACCGAGGCGGACGGGACGACGCTCTTCGTCGTCGGCGTCGACCATCCCTACGAGGTGAAGGCCGCCGAGCGGCCGTCGCTCCTCCCCCACGGCGCCATCGCCGTCCGCCTCCACTCGATCGGCGGCTGGGGAATGATCACGACCGGCAAGAACCTCGGCGAGATCATCGGCGAGCTGGGCGACCACGTGGCCGAACGCGACGGCGCCGTGGACGAGCTGGGACGGCGGAAAGAGGTCGTCCACGTCTCGGCGAACCCGAAGTACGGGTCGGAGAAGAAGGGGGCGCCGACCGAGTACTTCCTCGTCGTCGCCCCGGAGCGGATCCGGGTCAACTGCGACCTGCGGCACGTGACCGTCGTCCTCTGCTGCGACCCGAAGGCCTTCATCCACACGAACCCGCTCGACGGGATGGACGAGGGGGGCGCCTTCGTCTGGGAGTCGGACGAGAGCCCCGAGACGGCCTGGACGCGGATCCCGCGGAAGTACCGGCAGGAGATCCTCGACAAGAAGATCCGCCTCTACACCCTCCCCGGCTTCGACATCGCCCGCGCCGCCACCGAGCGCCCCGACCTGCAGCTCCGGATGCAGGGGAACGCCTTCCTCGGCGCGTTCTTCGCCGTCTCGCCCTTCCTCGAAGAGTTCGGGATCGGCCGCGAGCACTTCAACGAGCAGGTCGAGAAGCAGTACCGGAAGAAGTTCGGGCGCTTCGGCGACGCCGTCGTCGCCTCGAACATGGAGGTCATGCTCCAGGGCTTCTCGCGGGTGAAGGAGATCGTCTACGGCGCCGTCGACGCGCCCGACCGCTCGAGCATGCGGGGAGAGTCGCTCTTCCCGCTCGCCGAGTGCGGGGCCACGTGCCGGGCCGTTCCGAAGCCGGCCGACCAGGCCGAGCGGGCCCCCGTCTTCCAGCGGGCGACGTTCGAGAGGGAGTTCCGGGCGGGCCTCGGCTACCACCAGCCGGCGTCGGTCCTGGCGGCGGCGGGCGTCGGCGCGGCGGCGACCGGCGAGACGGCGACGAAGTACGTCGCGCGGCGGATGACGCCCGTCTTCATCGCCGAGAACTGCACGCAGTGCATGGAGTGCATCTCGTCGTGCCCCGACACCGCGCTCCCGAACACGGCGCAGGACCTCACGACGGTCCTGACGACGGCGGTGCGGGCCTACGTGAAGGACCCGATGGACCGGGCCCGGCTCCTCGCGAGCGTGCCGGACGTCGAGAGATCCGTCCGCGCCGGAATGGTCGAGGCGCAGAAGGCGAAGGCCGGGACGCCCGTCCGCGACCTCGTTCGCGCCGCCGTCGACCCGATCGGCGTCGTCTCGGACGAGAGCAAGGCGCAGCTCTACGCCATCCTCGACACGCTCCCCCTCGCCTACAACAAGGTCAACGCCATCTTCGCGAACCCCGAGAAGAAGGCTCCGGGCGGCGGCGGCATCTTCTCCATCTTCGTCTCCGACCTCTGCAAGGGGTGCGGCGAGTGCGTCACCGAGTGCGGCGACCACGAGGCGCTGAAGATGGTCGACGAGACCGAGGAGCTGAACGCGAGGCACGCGACGGCGACGGGCTTCCTGAACCTCCTCGGCGACACGCCGCAGAAGTACCTCGGCCTCTACGACGCCGGGCACCCGCAGACGTCCCGCGAGGCGGCGCTGCGCAACCACCTCATGGTCCGCTCGACCTACGACGCCCTCGTCTCGGGCGACGGCGCCTGCGCCGGCTGCGGCGAGAAGACGGTCCTGCGCGCCGTCGCCTCGGTCACCGAGGCCTACATGCGCCCGCTCTACCACGCCAAGGCCGACCGGCTCGCCGCCAAGGCGAAGGCCGTCGCCGAGGCGGGTGTCGCCCGCCTCGCGGCCCTGAAGGAGAAGAGCCCGGCCGACTACGCCCGTTTCACGAGAGCGGTCGCCCACCTCCTGATGGGGCTCGGCGGCGAGAACGACGAGGACACCGACGTCCGCCTCGCCGAGCACGGACCGATCTCGGACGCGGAGATCGTCGACGCCCTCCGCGCGGTCCTGGCCCAGGAAGCCTGGAACCACCGCGAGCTGCAGGCCATCGACGGCCGGCTCGCGAACGGGATGTCGGTCATGGCGATGGGCGCCCACACCGGCTGCAACACCGTCTTCGGCTCGACGCCGCCGAACAACCCGCACCCCTACCCGTGGATGAACTCCCTCTTCCAGGACGGCGCCACCGTCGCCTGGCTCTTCGGCGAGGCGTTCGTCCAGGACCACGCCCGCCGCTCCGTCATTCCCGAGCGGCTCGCCGACGCCCTCCTCCGCGACGACGGCCCGCTGACGGGAGCCGGGTATTTCGACCTCGCCCACTTCTCCGACGCCCTCATGACCGACCGGGAGGTCGCCGAGTTGCCGAAGGCCTGGGCCATCGGCGGCGACGGCGGGATGGGCGACATCGGTTTCCAGAACGTCTCGAAGGTCGTCCTCCAGAACCGGCCGAACGTGAAGCTCCTGATGCTCGACACGCAGGTCTACTCGAACACGGGCGGGCAGAACTCCGACTCGTCGGTCATCACCGGCGGCTTCGACATGAACCAGATCGGCGCGGCCACGCAGGGCAAGCTGACCGAGAAGAAGGGGCTCGCCGAGATCTTCTGCGCGGGCCACGGGTCGCCGTTCGTCGCGCAGGTCTCGATGGCCAACGCCCCGAAGCTCTACAAGGCGATCCTCGACGCCCTCGAGTACCGCGGGACGGCGTTCGTCCAGAGCTTCACCCCCTGCCAGCCCGAGCACGGCGTCGGCGACGACGTCTCCACCCTCCAGTCCCAGCGCTCCCGCGACAGCCGGATGCTCCCCGAGTTCACCTACAACCCCGGCAAGGGCGAGACGTACCGCGAGGCGCTCGAGCTGAAGGGGAACCCGAACCACGACCGCGACTGGTGGGAGACGACGCTCAAGTCGACGGGCGAGAAGGTGAAGTACACCGTCGCCCACTACGCCGTCACCGAGGCCCGCTTCCGCCAGCACCTGAAGAAGGTCACGCCCGAGAAGGCGTCGACGATGGTCGCCCTCGACGACGTCCTCGTCCTCCTCACGCAGGACGACGTCGTCAAGCGGCGCGTCCTCGACCCGAAGAGCCCCGTCTTCGTCCCCGACTTCGGGGTCGTCATGAAGGCCGAGGACCACGAGGGACGGCCGGGCTACTATTCGCTCTCGCGCCAGATGGTCCTGCTCTGCGTGGAGCGCCGGAAGGCGTGGCGCCTCCTCCAGAGCAAGGCGGGCATCGACAACAGGGAATACCGGGCGCAGCGCGCCCTCCTCGCCCGCCTCGGGAAGGGCGAGATCACCCGAGACGACCTGCTGAAGGGGGGCGCGATGCTCCTCAAGGAAGAAGTCACGAAGCTCGCCGCGAGCTGAGACCCCGCGAAGAAGGAGAGACGCACATGGAGAGAACCGGAGTCATCACGTTCCTCGGAAACCCGCTCACCCTCGTCGGCCCCGAGATCAAGGTCGGCGACAAGGCTCCCGACTTCACCGTCCTGGACAATGGCCTCGGCGCCAAGACCCTGAAGGACTTCGCGGGCAAGACCGTCGTCCTCAGCGTCACCCCGTCGCTCGACACCCCGGTCTGCGACGCGCAGCTCCGGCGGTTCAACGACACGGCGACGAAGCTCGCCGACGACGTCGTCGTCCTGAACGTCTCGATGGACCTGCCGTTCGCGAACAAGCGCTTCTGCTCGGTGGCCGGCATCGAGAAGGCGCTCACCCTGAGCGACCACCGCGACGCGTCGTTCGGGAACGCGTACGGCGTCCTCGTCAAGGAGCTCCGGCTCCTGGCCCGCGCGATCTTCGTCGTCGGCAAGGACGGCCTCGTCAGGTACGCCGAGATCGTCCCCGAGATGACCCACCACCCGGACTACGAGAAGGCGCTCGCCGCCGCGAAGTAGGGGACGGCACACTCAGATTGCGAGAGTCGCCGAGACGGAGTTGTCGCGGCGACCACGGGAAAGGCACCTCGGAGGGCCATGAGCAGGATTCTCGTCACCGGCGGCGCCGGATACATCGGGTCCCACACGAGCGTCGAGCTCCTGCGGGCCGGCCACGACATCGTCGTCCTGGACAACCTCTGCAACGCCCGCAAGGAGTCCCTCCGGCGGGTGACGGAGCTGACCGGGCGGGACTTCCCCTTCGTCGAGGCCGACGTGAGGGACCGCGTTGCGCTCGACGCCCTCTTCCGCGCGCACGACGTCGACGCGGTCATCCACTTCGCCGGCCTGAAGGCGGTGGGAGAGTCGGTCGCAAAGCCCCTCCTCTACTGGGACAACAACGTCTGCGGGACCGTGAGCCTCCTCGAGGCGATGGCCGGGGCGGGCGTGAAGACGCTCGCGTTCAGCTCCTCCGCGACGGTCTACGGCGATCCACCGTCCGTCCCCATCCGGGAGGACTTCCCCACGGGAACCCCGACGAATCCCTATGGCCGGAGCAAGCTCGTCGTGGAGCAGGTCCTCTCCGACCTGGCGGCGGCCGAGCCCGCCTGGCGGATCGCCCTGCTGCGCTACTTCAACCCCGTGGGCGCCCACGAGAGCGGGCGCCTCGGCGAGGACCCCCGCGGCATCCCGAACAACCTCATGCCCTACGTCTCGCAGGTCGCCGTCGGCCGCCGCGACGCCCTGAACGTCTTCGGCGACGACTACCCGACTCCCGACGGAACCGGTGTGCGGGACTACATCCACGTCGTCGACCTGGCGATGGGCCACGTGAAAGCCGTCGAGAAGCTCGAGGAGGGACCCGGGGTCCGGGTCTGGAACCTCGGCACGGGCCGCGGCAGCAGCGTGCTGGAGCTCGTGCACGCCTTCGAGAAGGCCTCGGGCCGCGCGATCCCCCACCGGATCGTGCCCCGGCGTCCGGGCGACATCGCACAGTGCTGGGCAGACCCGTCGAAGGCCGAGCGGGAGCTGGGCTGGAAGGCGCTGCGCGGCCTGGACGAGATGTGCGCGGACAGCTGGCGCTGGCAGGAGAAGAACCCGAGCGGTTTCGGCGACGCGGACTGAAGGCCGCGGCCAGGAGGACACCTTGATTCTCGTGACGGGCGGAGCCGGCTTCATCGGCGTGAACTTCGTGCTGGACTGGATGGCTCTTTCCGGCGAGCCGGTCGTGAACCTCGACAAGCTGACCTACGCGGGCAACCCGCGGAGCCTCGCCGGGCTGGAGACGGACGACCGCCACGTCTTCGTCCACGGAGACATCGGCGACCGGGCCCTCGTCGGCGAGCTCCTCTCCAGGCACAGGCCCCGGGCGATCGTGAACTTCGCGGCGGAGTCTCACGTGGACCGCTCGATCCACGGACCCGAGGACTTCATCCAGACGAACGTCGTCGGCACGTTCCACCTGATCGACACCGTGCGCGGCTGGTGGAACGCCCTCCCCGAGCCGGAGAAGTCCGCCTTCCGCTTTCTCCACGTCTCCACCGACGAGGTCTACGGCTCGCTCGGGCCGTCGGACCCACCGTTCACCGAGACGACGGCCTACTCCCCGAACAGCCCCTACTCGGCGAGCAAGGCCTCGTCCGACCACCTCGTGCGGGCCTACCACCACACCTACGGCCTGCCGACGCTGACGACGAACTGCTCCAACAACTACGGCCCCTACCAGTTCCCCGAGAAGCTCATCCCCCTGATGATCCTGAACGCGGTCCGCGGCCGGCCGCTGCCGGTCTACGGGGACGGCATGAACGTCCGCGACTGGCTCTACGTCGGCGACCACTGCTCCGCCATCCGCGCCGTCCTTTCGAAGGGGCGGCCGGGCGAGACCTACAACGTCGGCGGCTGGAACGAGATGCCCAACCTGACGATCGTCCACACCCTCTGCGCCCTGCTGGACGAGATGCGCCCCGACGAGGCCGGCCCCCGCACGCGCCTGATCACGTACGTGAAGGACCGTCCGGGGCACGACCGCCGCTACGCCATCGACGCGGGAAAGATCCTGAACGAGATGGGCTGGAGGCCCGCCGAGACCTTCGAGACCGGCATCCGGAAGACGGTGAGGTGGTACCTCGACAACCTTGCGTGGGTCGAGGACGTCGCGAGCGGCGAGTACCGGCGCTGGATCGAAGCCAACTACGGGAGCCGGGGGACGGAAGGGGCTCCGGAGACATGTCCGTAAAGGACAGGCCCCTCTTCCGCCGCATCCTCGAGTTCGACGACCTGCTGCGGCGCAGGCGCACCGTCAACGCGACGAATCTCGCCGCGCGCTGGAAGACGTCGACGAAGACCGTGCAGCGCTTCGTCGGCTTCATGCGCGACGAGATGGACGCCCCGATCGTCTTCGACCGCAAGCGCGGGTCGTTCCGCTACTCCGACCCGTCCTGGCACCTGCCGTGGATCCCGGTGGAGGGGCCGGGCCTCTTCGCCATCGGCGTCGCGAGCAAGGTGCTCCAGCAGTACGAAGGGACGCCCGTGGCCGAGGGGCTCCGCGAGGCGTTCCAGCGCCTCTCCGACATGATGCCGGCGGAGATCCGCGTCAGCCCCGGCGCGTTCGTCGAGCGGCTCTACATCCACCCCCAGCCGATCCGCCTCGTCGACCCGGCCGTCTGGACAGCCGTCGCGACCGCGATCCGCGAGCGGACGGTCGTGAAGGTCCGGTACCAGAAGCCGGGGGGCGAGACGAGCACGCGACAGCTCGCTCCCTACGGCCTCGTTCTCGCCGCGGGCGACTGGCTCGTCGCAGCGCAGGATCGCGACGACGACCCGCGGACCGTCAAGACGTTCTACATCGCGCGCATCCGCGAGGCCGAGGTCGGGACAGACCTCTTCACCATCCCCCGCGACTTCGACCTGAAGCGCCACTTCGGCGAGACGATCGGGATCTTCTCCGGGAGCGAGCCGTTCCGGTTCCGCGTCCGCTTCACGAAGGCGATGGCGGCCTGGGTGGCGGAGGTCCGCTGGCACCCGAAGCAGAAGCTGACGCCGCTCCCGGACGGCGAGCTCGAGCTCGACCTGCCGGCCGGCTCGCTCTTCGAGGCGCGGCGCTTCGTCCTCTCGTTCGGGCGGGAGGCGACGGCGCTCTCTCCCGTCTCGCTCGTCGAGGCCCTCCGCACCGAGACGGCGGAGATGGCCGCCGTGTACCGGGAATGACGACGTCGGAGAGCCGGCCCGCAGCAGCCCCTGCGTGGGGGCTCCTCCTCGCGGTCGCCGGCGCGAAGCTCGCCGTCCACCTCGCCCTCGCGAACCGGTACGGATACTTCCGCGACGAGCTCTACTTTCTCGACTGCGGGCGGAACCTGGCCTGGGGCTACGTCGACGCGGCGCCCGCCGTCGGCCTCTACGCGAAGGTCGCGCTCCTCCTCGGCGGATCGCTCCCGGTCCTGCGCGGGATCGCGGGGCTCGCGGGGGCGGCGGTCGTTCTCCTCGCCGGCCTCCTCGCCTGGCGCCTCGGCGGGAGCCGCGCCGCACAGGGGCTCGCGGCGGTGGCGGCGCTTGCCACGCCGGCCTTCCTGGGCATTGCCAGCCTCTTCTCGATGAACGTCTTCGAGCCGCTCTTCTGGACCGGATGCGCGTACGTGCTCGTCCGGCTCGCCGACGGCGGCTCCCCGCGCCTCTGGCTCCTCTTCGGTCTCGTCGCGGGGCTCGGCCTCCTCAACAAGCACTCCACGGCGTTCTTCGGCCTGGCACTCCTGGCCGGCCTCCTCCTCTCGCCGATGCGCCGCGCGCTCGCGACGCCGTGGCCCTGGGCCGGAGCGGGGATCGCTCTCCTCGTCTTCCTCCCGAATCTCCTCTGGCAGGCGGAAAACGGCTTCCCGACGCTCGAGGACCTCCGCAACGTCGCGCGCACCGGGAAGAACGTCGTCCTCGGCCCCGGGGAGTTCCTCCTGGCGCAGGTCCTCCAGCAGGGTCCACACCTCCTCCCCCTCTGGCTCGGCGGGCTCGCGTGGCTCTTCCTCGCCCGCAACGGCCGGTACCGCGCGCTCGCGAGCGCGTTCGCCGTCTTCTTCGTCCTGATGTTCGCGATGAAGGCGAAGGCCTATTACCTGACGCCGATCTACCCGATCCTCCTCGCGGCGGGGGCGGTCGGCCTCGACGAGCTTCTCGAGCGGCGGCGGCGCCTCGCCGGGAGGGCCTGGCCGCGGGCCGCGGTGGCGGCGTACGCCGTCCTCTTGACCGCTCTCGTCTCGCCGCTCGTCCTGCCGATCCTCGACCCTCCCGGCTTCGTCGCCTACACCAGGCGGCTCGGGTTCGATCCGCCGAGGTCGGAGGTGGCCCATCGCGGCCCGCTGCCGCAGCACTTCGGCGACCAGTTCGGCTGGCCCGAGCTGGTGTCCGACGTGGCGAAGGTCTGGAGCGCCCTGACACCGGAGGAACGCGCGCGTGCCGCGATCTTCGCGAACAACTACGGCGAGGCGGGAGCGATCAACCTCTTCGGCCCGGCGCATGGCCTGCCGCGCGCCCTCTCGGCCCACCAGAACCACTTCTTCTGGGGCCCGCCCGCCTTCACCGGCGACGTCCTCGTCGTCCTCCAGGACGACCGTGAGAGCCTCGAGCGCCTCTGCGCGTCGGTGGAGGAGGCCGGACGCCACCAGCACCCGTGGGGGATGGCCGAGGAGAACGGGCCGATCTGGGTCTGCCGCGGCCTGAAGACGCCGCTCCGCGAGCTCTGGCCGCGGCTGAAGCACTGGAACTGAGAGCCGGCCCGTCGACGAGAGGGCACGGGGCCGGGAGCCGGCCCGAAAACAGAAACGCCGGGACATGCCCGGCGCGAACCCTCACGAAAAAAGAAATGGTGGAGCTGAACAGGATCGAACTGTCGACCTCTTGAATGCCATTCAAGCGCTCTCCCAACTGAGCTACAGCCCCACGCTTTGAAAGACCAGGGAGGCACGGGGGCCTCCGCGGACCGGGGAAATTAGCATTCCGGGTATCCCCGGTCAAGGCGCCCCTAGTTTTCCTATGATCCCGCCCATGGACATGACACCGCGCGACCCCGAGACGCTCCGGAAGCGGGGAATCATCCAGAAGATGCTGGGCGGTCTGAACCTGCGGTTCCCGGGCCTCTTCGCCCTGCTGGCGACCGTGTTCGTCCTCGACCTTCTCATCCCGGACTTCATCCCGTTCGTCGACGAGATCATCCTGGCGATCCTGACGATGATCTTCGCCCTCTGGAAGGAGCGCCGGGCGACCGTCGTCACGACGGCGACGAGCGGCCCGCCCCTGCCGCAGGCCCGGCCCCCGTTGCCTCCGGCGCCGCCCGCGGGGCGCTGAGCCGGGGTCCGAGACCTCCCGGCCTGCGCACGCGAGGGCGAAGCGGCCCGGGGGGCTTCGCGGCTCACCGCATCGCGCGGAAGGTGTCGCAGGCCTTCATGTCGCCCGACTCGAGCCCCTTGCGGAACCAGGCCACCCGCTGCTCGGAGGAACCGTGGGTGAATGCGTCCGGCGAGACCCGGCGCCCGGCGGCACGTTGCATCCGGTCGTCGCCGATCGCCGCGGCGGCGTTCAGCCCTTCCTCGACGTCGCCCTTCTCCAGGATTCCCCGCTGCGCGGTCTCGTGCCCCCAGACGCCGGCGAAGCAGTCGGCCTGCAGCTCGAGGGCGACCGAGTAGGCGTTCTCGTTCCTCGGGTCGGCCGCCTGCTTCTCGCGCACGGCCTCGTCGATCCCGAGGAGGTGCTGGACGTGGTGGCCGATCTCGTGGGTGATGACGTAGGCCTGCGCGAAATCGCCGGGAGCGCCGAACCGGTCCTTCAGCTCCGAGTAGAACCCCAGGTCGATGTAGAGCTTCTGGTCGCCGGGGCAGTAGAACGGACCGCTCGATGACCCGGCGGTTCCGCACGCCGAGTCGACGCCGTCGCGGAAGAGGACGAGCTTCGCGTCGGAGTACGTCTTCCCGACCGCCGGGAGGAGCTTCGTCCAGGTCGCCTGCGCGTCGTCGAGGACGAAGGAGACGAACTCGACGAGCTCCTCTTCCTGCGGGTCGGAGATTGCCCCGCCCCCGGGGACACCCGAGCCCGCAGACACGTCGGCGCTCGGGGCGAGCGCCCCTCCGCCCCCGACGAGAGCAAAGAAGTCCTTTTTGAATACGAGGCTCAACACCGCGAGGAGAAGGAACCCCCCGATCCCGAGCTTCATCCCCGGTCCGCGGCCGCCTCCGTAGGCGCTTCCGCCGCCCCGCTGGTCTTCCAGGTTCGCGCTCCGTCCGCCTCGGGTCCACTTCATGGCCGGACCTCCTTCTCGCTACACGAAAGATTAACGGACATCCCGCCCATAGGTGGATAAGATCCGTGACCTCTTGTCGCGCACTCCACCCTCCACCCCGCGCGCACTTCACCCCTCAAGGGAGATACCTATGCACAGCCCGGCCCGGAGACTCGTCCTCACGTCGTTCGTCGTCCTCGCGATCGCTCTTGCGGCCGCGAGCCCCGTCGCGGCCCAGTCGAAGGTCCTCCTCAGAGTTCTTCCGAGTACATCGAGGGCGTCCAACGACAAGGCGTCCTGGAGTCCCGCTACGGCACGGGAGGGGTCTACGTCGGCGATTCCACTTCGACGACGGCAGCCAAGTTCTCGGGCTACAAGTTCACCGGCATGGGGGCGATCGCCGATCGCCCTGGCGGGAACCATTATCGTCGTCGAGGGGTACGGGGTTCGCCCGGACATCTCGTACAACCCGGCGGGCGGCGACTGGAACATCCACCTGAACGTCGGCGGTGGATCTCACCACCAACGGGAATAGGGGACTTTGCCGACGATGTCGTCTACGTCGCCAGGAAGGGGGCTCCCGACCAACGCACCGTCGTCGACTCCGACGGTCAGGTCGGCGCCCGGCACCAGGCGGGGAACGGTCCGCGTCTTGATCGCAGGCCCGCAAATACTTCGGCGCGGTGCGTCACGAAACCTGGCTGGGGACACCGACCCGGCAACTGGACGACCTCGGTCCTCGCAGGACGGCTTGGTGACCGAACGCCGTCGCGGGACTGGTAGCCATCAACGCCTCGTGCGGGGGCGGCGGTGAGCCTCTCTCCATCAACGACGTCTCCGTGACCGAGGGAAACTCCGGGACGATCACTGCCTCCTTCACGGTCTCCCTCTCCTCTCCCGCCGTCGCCGGCGGCGTCACGTTCGACATCGCCACGGCCGACAACACGGCCACGACCGCGAACAACGACTACGTCACTAACAGCCTCACCGGCCAGACGATTGCGGCGGGCAGCACAGGCCCCTACACCTTCAACGTCACCGTGAACGGCGACGCGAACGTCGAGCCGAACGAGACGTTCTTCGTGAACGTGACGAACGTGACCGGTGCGACCGTCTCCGACGGGCAGGGCCTCGGCACGATTACGAACGACGACGTCCCCGTGGCCGAGATCTTCGCGATCCAGGGCAGCGGAGCCGCCTCGCCGTATGCCACCCAGGCCGTCACCACCAATAACAACATCGTGACCGCGGTCGGCACCCAGGGCTTCTTCATCCAGACGCCGACCGCACGGGACGACGCCGATCCGAACACCTCGAACGGCATCTATGTCTACACCGGCAGCGTCCCGACCGTCGCCGTGGGCGACCAGGTCGACGTCACCGGCACGGTCGTCGAGTACTTCAACTTCACCGAGTTCTCGCCCGTCACGTCAGTGACCGTCGACTCCAGCAACAACCCTCTGCCTGCCCCGGTCGAGCTCGACGCGACCGTGCCGCCGACCGATCCCGCGGCCGCGTGGTACACCCTCGGGTTCGAACGCTTGGAGGGGATGCTCGTCCACGTCGCCAGCGGCGTCACGTCGGGCCCGAACAAGCGGCGCGTCAGCGACACCACCGCCGAGATCTACGGCGTCGGCAACCCCAATCGGCCCTTCCGCACGCCCGGCATCAAGTATCCCGGCTATACCCCGCCCCCCGTCCTCCCGATCTGGGACGGCAACCCCGAGATCTTCCTGATCGACGCCGACTTCCTCGGCGCCACTCCCGATCCCGACGCCATCCCGGCCGGTTCCACCTACACCGCCACCGGCGTCATGGGCTACGACTTCGGCTCCTGGGAGCTCTGGCCGACCTCGTTCGCCTTCACCCCGCCACCGATGCCGCGCGCCGTCCGCGCGAGGAACGCCGGTGAGCTCACCGTCGGCACCTACAACCTTCTCCAGCTCGACGCGACCGCCGGCGACTACGCGGCCCGTCTCCAGAAGCACTCCGCCTACATCCGCACGGTCCTCGGCGCCCCCGACGTCCTGGGCGTCCAGGAGTGCATGAGCTTCACCGAGCTGACCGCCCTGGCGGCACGGATCCACGCCGACGACGCCAACCTGACCTATACGGCGTACCTCGAAGAGGGTCACGACGTCGGCGGGATCGACGTCGGCTTCCTCGTGCGCGACACGGTCACCGGCGAGACCGTGACCCAGCTCGGGTACGACGTGATGTTCAGCCTGGAACCCACCAAAGCCCTGCACGACCGGCCGCCGCTGCTGCTCGAGGGCAGCTACGTCGGCAACGGTGCGCCGTTCGCGTTCTCGGTGATGGTCAACCACACCCGTTCGCTCATCGGCATCGACGATCCCACGGACGGCCCTCGCGTTCGCCAGAAGCGGCTCGAGCAGGCGCAGTGGATCGCCCAGTGGATGCAGGACTACCAGACCGCAGCCGCGACCGCGTCCCGGCCATTCGTGATGGTCGGCGACCTGAACGCCTACGAGGTCTCCGACGGCTACGTCGACGTCGTCGGCCAGATGGCCGGTGATTTCGTCGCGGCCGACAACCTCCTCTCCGGCCCGGATCTGGTGAACCCCAACCTGACCAAGCAGGCGCTCTCCGTGCCGGCGAACGACCGCTACTCCTACAACTTCGAGGGCACGGCGCAGGTCCTCGACCACGCCCTGACGACCCAGGCCACGAACACCTGGGTGCGCGGCTTCGCCTACGGGCGCGGCAACACCGACGCCGCGATCCAGTACGGCTACGACGCCACGACGCCGCTGCGCTCGTCCGACCACGACGGCGCGGTGCTCTACTTCATGAGCGACGCGAACGCCGACGGCATCCCGGACGATTCGCAGAGCGCCGACCTCTCCCTCACGAAGCTCGCCTCGCCCGACCCGGTGCTGACGGGCGGAACCCTGACCTACACGCTCACCGTGAGCAACGCCGGTCCCGTCGCGGCCGGCCCGACCACGGTGACCGACACACTTCCCGCCGGCGTCTCCTACGTCTCCGCCGCCGGCACCGGCTGGTCCTGCGTGCAGAGCACCGGCACCGTCGCGTGCGACGCGGCCAGCATGCCCGTCGGCACGGCGGCCGCTATCACCGTCACCGTGACCGTCACGGCGACGTCCGGCACGCTGACGAACACCGCCGAGGTGTCGTCGTTCCTCACCGACTCGAACCCCGCGAACAACACGGCCACCTCGGTCACGACCGTCACCCCCCTGACCGACCTCGCCGTGACGATGACCGCCAACCCCGCCGCGACCGGGCCCGGAGGGACGTTCACGCACTCGGCGAGCGTCACCAACCTCGGCCCCTCGGCCGCCACCGCGGTCTCCCTCGTCCTCTCGCTGCCGGCCGGCGCCGTCGCCGGGACGATCATCCCGGGCGCCTGCCTCGCCGCGGGCAGCACCGTGACCTGCACCATCGGCTCGCTCGCCATGGGCGGTACCTTCGCCGCCAGCGTCGAGATGACCGCCGCCACGACGGGTTTCCACGTGACGACCGGAGTGGTCTCGGGGGCGGAGGCTGATCCGAACCCGGCGAACAACACGGCCTCCGCGACGACGGCGGTCGGCCAGATCGTCGCGACCCCGAACCCGGTCAACATGCGCGTGCCGGTGTTCTCTCTGGGATCTTCGATCCTGAACATCACGAACGACAGCCCGCTCACGGTCGGCTTCTCCCTCCTCGAGCGGCCCATCGACTACGCCTGGGCGCGGTTCCTGGTCGCCGGCCCCAGCTGGAAGGTCTCCGCCGAGCACGCCTCCGATCGCACGGCCCGCTACGTGCCCGAGCACCCGCTGCCCAACGCGGCGGTCGCTCCTCTCGCTCCCGCCGCGGTCCTCGACTTCCCCGTCGGCCTCGTCTACCCCTGGGGCATCGGCTTCAACACGGCGGCCGACGACATGTGGGTCAACGACATCGCCGCCGCGGGTGGAGACGGGCTCAATCACCGCTTCCTGGCCGCCGGCACGGCGACCGGCGACACGATCGACATCTCGTCCTGGGTCGGCAGCTTCGCCGCCGACATGACCTACGACTTCTTCGCCAACCGCCTGTGGCAGGTGAACGTCGGCGGGGCCAACTGCATCCACGAGCTCGACCCGGTGACGAAGACCTCCACCGGCAACACGATCTGCCCCGCCTTCGGCACCTCCGAGCGCGGCCTCGCGTTCGATCCGGTCTCCGACACCTTCTTCGCCGGCTCCTGGAACGACGGCGTCATCCATCGCTTCGACCGCAACGGCGACATCCTCGAATCCTTCAGCGCCGGCCTCGACGTATCAGGCCTCGCGTACAACCCGGGGACCGGCCACCTCTTCGTCCTGGCGAACACCGATGCGGCGGCCGACCTGTACGTCCTCGACGTCAACAACGCGTATGCCACCGTGAGCTCGTTCAAGGTCGCCGGCATGGCCGCCTATGACCAGGCCGGCCTCGAGGCCGACTGCGCCGGCAACCTCTACGCCGTCAACCAGACGACCGCCGAGGTCCTGGTCGTCCCGTCCGGCGAGACCGGCTTCTGCAGCTTCTCGACCGTGCCCTGGCTCGACGAGACGCCCAAGAGCGGCACGCTCGCCCCCGGCGCCACCCAGCCGGTCACGCTCGACTTCATCACGGCCCTGCAGTGGCCGGGCCTCCACCAGGCCTCGCTCCGCGTCGCCGGCACCGATCCGTTCGCACCGGTCGACGTCCCGGTCAACTACACCATCGCCTTCCTCGACGTGCCGGCCGATCACTGGGCCGACGCGTTCATCCACGCGCTCGCCGGCGTGCGCGTCACGCGGGGCTGCGGCGAAGGCAACTTCTGCCCCGAGGCCGAGGTCGACCGGGCCGAGATGGCGATCCTGATGGTCCGCGCGATGCACGGGCCGCTGTTCGTCCCGCCGGCGGCGACCGGCGTCTTCGTCGACGTGCCGATCTCCGAGACCGACGTCACCGCCGACTACGTCGAGCAGCTCTACCGCGACGGCGTCGTCGCAGGGTGTGCGGTGGGCGGAGATGGCGAACGCTACTACTGCCCCGACCGCCTCGTCAGCCGGGCGGAGATGTCGGTGTTCGTCTCGGTCGGCCTCGGACTGCCGCCGGTCAACCCGCCGACCGGGTACTTCAGTGACGTCCACGGCACGGGCTACTCCTGGGCCGAGGGCTTCATCGAGACGATCTTCAACGAGGGCATCACCGCCGGCTGCGGCGACCATCTCTTCTGCCCGGCGACCACCATCACGCGCGCCCAGCTCGCGGTCTGGCTGGTCGTAGGGTTCAACTTCCCCTACCTCGTGCCCACCCCGTAGTCCAACCGGCTCCACGAACGAGGCGGCCCGGGGTCACCCCCGGGCCGCCTTTTCATTTGTGCGTCCGGCACGAGTCTCGACGATCCCGGAAGACCCCGGGAGGGGCGAAATCAGAAGGCGAGGTCGAGACCGGCGACGAAGCGGCGGCCGGGCGACGCGTAACCCGCGACCTCGGAGTAGTCGCGATCGAGGAGGTTCGTGGCGCGGACGAAGGGCGCCACGCGGTCGAAGAGCCTCGGACCCGTCGCCGCCAGGTCGAGCCGGACGTAGGCGGGGCTCGTGACGCGGAGGTAGGTCGTCGCGTCCACGTCGTCGCGCTCGCCCACGTAGAGGCCCGTCACCTCAGCGTTCGCGCCACGGCCGAGGTCGCCCCCGATCGTCGCGGAGGCCCGGTGCTCCGGGCGCCGGAGGAGCGGGAGCCCGGTGTCGCGGTCCTGGGCATCCAGCCAGGTGTACGAGGCGCGGGCCCACGTGGAAGCGGAGAGAGCGCCTCTTACGACGACCTCGGCTCCCGTCATCCGTGCCCGCCCGACGTTCACGTTCGCAAAGGTCGCGAAGTCGTAGCGGATGAGGTCTTTCACGTCGCTCCGGAAGAGCGAGGCCTCGAGAACGAGGCCCGGGGCGATCGTCCACTCGGCCCCGGCCTCGTACGAGACGGATTCCTCGGGATTCAGGTCGGGGTTGCCCGAGAAGGGGTAGTAGAGCTCGCCGGTCGACGGGGCCCGGAAGGCCGATCCGGCGGCGGCGCGGAGCCGGATCGCGGAGGAGACGGTCCACGAGAGCGCGACGCGCGGATTCGTGGACGCGCCGAAGGCGCTGTTCTCGTCGCGGCGGACGCCCGCCGTGACGGCGAGCCGGTCGTCCGCGAGGGAGATGCGGTCCTCGGCGAAGACGGACCAGGTGCTCGTCGTCAGGCCGTCGAGCTGGACCCCGTACGAGTCCTCGTTGTCGACCTTCGTCTGCTCGTAGTCGGTGCCGACGGAGATCCGGTTCCCGCCGGAAGCGTGCGAGAGGACGACGCGGCCGCCCGCGCGACGGGCCTTCGTCTCGGAGAAGGTGAAGCCCCACGGGTCGTCGGGGTCGGTGTACGTCGGGGAGTCGGCCGCCCAGGTGCCGGCCGCCTCGAGCGTCGTCTTCGCTCCGAGGAGGAGCGAGAACGGGACGGAGACGAGCGTCGTGTCGGCCGTCGTCGCGCGGAGCGGCGTGGGCGTGGACCCCGAGAAGGGAATGCCGGTGCGCGACGAGTTGCGGCGGACGGTGACGCCCGTCTTCACGTCCGGGGAGAGCTGGACGTCGAGAGCGGCGGAGAGGTCGGTTCCCTCGAAGAACTCGTTCGGGAGGTCGCCGCCGATCGTCCCGCGGCGCAAGCCGGCGCTGACGCCGATCGCGCCGCTGCGGAGGACGGCGTTCACGCCCCCTTCGCGGGCCGACGCGTTCCCGAGGCCGAAGTGGGCCTGCCCCTCGAACCCGTCGGCGCTGGCCCGGCGCGTGATGACCTGGACGACGCCCCCGAGCGCCTCGGAGCCGTAGAGCGCCGAGAAGGGCCCGCGGACGATCTCGATCCGCTCGACGTTCGCGGTGCCGAGCGAGGAGAGGTCGACGCCCCCGAAGTACGGGCTGTTGAGCTTCACGCCGTCGACGAGGACGAGAGCCGAGTTGGAGTTGGCACCGCGCAGGAAGAGCGAGGTGACGCCCCCCGCCCCGCCGCTCTGCGTGACGTCGACGCCGGGGACGGAGCGCAGCAGGTCGGCCACGGTCCCGGCGCGGGAGCGCTCGATGGAGGCGCGGTCGATGACGGTCGTCGCGACGCCCAGTGCGGAGGCCTCCTTCGGCACTGCCTCGGCGGTGACGACGACCTCGGTCGCGACTCCAGATGCACCCGGCTGCGGCAGCTGGGCGACGGCGGGAAGGGAGAGGACGATTGGCAGGAGGAGAGGATGAAAGAGACGGTTCACGAGACCTCCGGTCTGCTGCGCTCCGCCGTCCCATCGAGGGAAGGCGGGAGGCGCGCGCGGAGGCGTCTCCCGCGTCCTCTCGAGCCCCGGAGACGGCGCGGCGGGTGGCAATGGGCCTGAGGCAGGTCTCCTGGCTCCCGGATCGTCCGCGCAAGGACCCCTTCCCGGAGGCGTAACCCGCGTTCGCGGATCGCTCGCCCCCAGTGGGATTTCGTCCTTCGCGTCCCCGGTCACAGTGGCGGGGGCCGCGCGGGAATCACACCCGCTTCCCTCTTTCGCCCCCCGGAGGACGGGGGACCCGAGGTCCGTGGAAAAGATCGAGTCGGGAAGGATAGCACCGGGCTCGGAACGCGGACCTCTCGCGAGGCGCTCCGGCCTCAGCGCCTTCGCGGGGGCTCTGGGTCGACCCGGCGAGGAGCGTCCGGGTCGCCGCGTGCGCCGGGTTCGCGAGGACCTCGCGCGCTGGCCCCTCTTCGACGACCCGGCCCTCGGCCATGACGACGAGGCGCGTGGCGAAGTCCCTCACGAAGTCGTCGTCGTGCGAGGTGACGACGAGCGTCCGCCCCTCCGCCGCGAGACGCTCGAGGGTTTCGCCGAGGTCGACGCGGCGCGCCGGATCGAGCGAGGCGGTCGGCTCGTCCATCAGGAGGAGCGGGGGCCGACGGCGAGGGCGCGGGCGATCGCCACGCGCTGCGCCTCGCCGCCCGAGAGCTGCCGCGGGAGCGCACCTGTCCGGTGCGAGACGCCCAGGGCCGAAAGGAGGGCGATGGCTTTCTCTTCGGCTTCCTCTCGCGGCGTGCCGAGGACGTGGACCGGGGCGAGCGTGACGTTGTGGAGGGCATCGAGGTGCTCGAAGAGGCCGTGCTGCTGGAAGACGAGGGCGACCTTTCGGCGGAGGGGCGCCAGGCGGCTCTCTCGAGAGAGCGGGCCGGGTGCGAGGCGGAACCCGTCGACGTCGATGGAGCCCTCGTCGAACGGCTCCAGGGCTGCGATGCTCCTGAGGACGGTCGTCTTTCCGCCCCCCGAAAGGCCCATCAGCGCGACGATCTCGCCGCGCCGGGCCGTGAGGTAGACCCCCTTCAGGATCTCTCGCGCCCCCCGCGAGAGCCGGAGGCCGGCGATCGTGAGGACGTCGCCACTCACGAGGGTTCCTTCCAGCGGGCCTCGAGCCTGCGGGCCAGGCGGGCGAGGGGAAGGGACATCGCGAGGTAGATCGAGGCGCAGAGGAGCCCCGGGACGAGCCAGCTCCCGAGGTTGACCGCGAAGATCGAGGTCTGCTTCGTCAGCTCGACGACGGTGATCACCGAGACGAGCGAGGAGTCCTTCAGGAGGGCGACGAAGTCGTTCGTCATCGGCGCGAGCGCGAGTCGGAAGGCGAGCGGCCCCCGGACGAGCCGCAGGACCTGGAGCTCCGTGAAGCCGAGCGTCCGGGCCGCCTCGAGCTGGGTCTTCCCGACGGCCTCGAGGGCGCCGCGGTAGATCTCGCTCTCGTAGGCGGCGTAGTTGAGCCCGAGACCGATCACCGCCGCGAGGAACGCCGGGAGGCGGACGAGGGCGGAGAGGCCGTAGTAGAGGACGAAGAGCTGGAGGAGGACCGGCGTCCCGCGCGTCACCTCGACCCAGGCCGCCAGAATGAACCGGAGCGGCCGCGGGCCGTAGATGCGCCCCGTGGCGACGATCGCGCCGGCGGAGACGGCGAGCGTCATGGCGAGGCAGGAGAGGGCGATGGTCACGAGGGCCGCACGGAAGAGGGCCGGGAGGTACGCCTTCACTCCGTCTGCGGTTCGCTTCCGTCGCTCCGCCGCTCTCCCGGCGGCCGCTTCGGGATCCGCGGTGGACACACGAGCCGCACCCGCGGCCGAGGTTTCCCCGTGCGCCGCGCCCTCCGCCCTTGCCGCGAGAACCCGCGAGCGGAGCTTCTCCTGGGCCTCGTCCTCGAGCCCCCACGCGGTGAAGATCCGCGCGAGGGTGCCGTCCCGCATCATGTCAGCGAGGTGCCGGTCGACCTCGTCGCGGCCTTTCACGTTCGCCTTCGCGAGGACGGCGACGTACCGGCCGGTCGCCACGGATCCCGGGACGATCGCAAGTCCCCCCGTCCTCGCGAGCGCGCGCAGCGCCAGGACGTGGTCGAGGAGGACGGCGTCGAGACGTCCATTGACGACGTCCTCGTAGGGGTGGACGTCGTCGTCGTACGAGACCGCGACGACTCCGTGGTCCTTCTCGGCGGCGAGCAGGATCTCGTAGGCGATGGTCCCTCCGAGCGTTCCGACGCGGCGGCCCCGCAGAGACGCGAGGGACGGGAAGCGCTTCTCCTCGCCCGCGCGCGTCGACAGCACCTCGCGGAACTCGTAGTAGGGAACCGTCACCGAGAGCGCCGCGCGACGGCCCGGTGTGTCCTCGACGCCGGAGAGCCCTATCTCGAAGTCGCCGCGGTCGACACTCTGGTCGATCGAGGAGTAGGCGACCTGGATGAACCGCGGCGCGCGTTCCATGCGGCGCCCCAGCTCGGCCGCGATCTCGACGTCGAAGCCACGGAGCTTCGAAGGGTCGGTCGGGTCGGCCTCCACGAACGGCGCGCCCCCTTCGGCGTCGCCGCCCCAGCGGAGCTCGGGAGGAGCGGCCGCGAGCGGCCCTCCGAGGACCGCGACGAGAGCCGTCCCCGCGAGAATCCCGAGCCCACGTCGGCGGGAAGGGCGGCCGGCCCCGGGGCCGCAGCGGATCGCGGCGAGCGGACCGTTCAGGGAACCAACGCCCCCAGTCGCTGCCCCACGCGGATCGGGCCGTGCGGGCGGCTCCAGGCGAAGCCGCTCGCCCGGGCTCCGCCGACGAGGAGGACGACCGTCGAGCCGAGCTCGAAGGTACCGAGATCGTCTCCGGGACTGCACGGGAGGCCCGGAACCTGGAGGCGGTCTCGGCGCGCGAGGGTCCGCCCCCCGAGCCATCGCGGATCGACGACGACGCCCCCGACGTGCGTCGCGGCGACCATCACGGCCGCCACGTCGAGCCCCTCGTCCTCCCCCGTCCCCTCGGCGATCCAGTACGCCCTCCGGTTCCTGACGTACAGGCCCCGCGTAAACGCGGTGGAAGCCTCGTTCACCGGCCAGAGCTCTCCCTCGACGCGGCCGACGGCGAGGACGCGGCCCGTGCAGGGGACGTGCATGCGGTGGTAGTCCCTCGGGGAGAGGTAGAGCGTCGCGTAGGCCCCGCCTTCGAAGCGGGCGACGAGCGGGTCGGCCGCGAGGAGCTCGTCGAGGCGGTACGGGAGCCCCTTGGCCTGGATGAGGGTCCCGCTCTCGATACGTCCCGAGGCGATGAGCGCCCCGTCGACCGGCGAGTTGAGTCCTCCCGGGACGGCCGGGTCCTGCGGGCGGAGGCCCGGCCTGAGCCGGCGGGTGAAGAGGTCGAGGAACGACGTGTACTCCCGGAGGGGCTTCTCCGCCTCTCCGAGGTCGATCCCGTAGGAGGCCGCAAACCGGCCGAGGAGGGGCTCGCGGAGGGAGCGCGGCAGGGAGGCACGAGCCGCGGCCCCCACGACGGCGGAGCCGGCCTTCTTCGGGTAGAGGCCGAGGAGCCGGAGGGAGAGGGGCACCCGCTTCGGTCATCCGCCGATTATGATAGGGGTCTTCGGGCGTCCGGATTCGTTCGTCGTCCCCGCGAGGAGGAGAGCGCCATGAGCACTGCCACCGAGGCCGTCGTCGGCAAAGCCCTTTCCGCCAACCCGCACCTCCTCGCCTGGGTCGAGGAGTGTGCCCGCCTCTGCAAGCCCGACCACGTCGTCTGGTGCGACGGGTCGGAGGAGGAGAAGGAGCGGCTGACGTCCCTCGCCGTGAGCACGGGCGTCCTCATCCCGCTCAACCAGGAGAAGCTTCCCGGTTGCTACCTCCACCGCTCCGACCCCGCGGACGTCGCGCGCGTGGAGCACCTGACCTTCATCTGCACGAAGACGAAGGAGGAGGCGGGGCCGAACAACAACTGGATGGCGCCCGAAGAGGGATACCGCAAGCTCGGCCAGCTCTACGACGGCTCGATGAAGGGGCGGACGTTGTACGTCATCCCCTACGTCATGGGGCCGATCGGCTCGCCGATGGCCAAGGTCGGCGTCGAGCTGACCGACAGCGTCTACGTCGTCCTGAACATGCGGATCATGACGCGCATGGGGATGCGGGCGCTCCGGATGCTCGGCGACTCGAACGACTTCAACCGCGGCCTCCACTCGATGCTCGACCTGAACCCGGAGCGGCGGTTCATCTGCCACTTCCCCGAGGACAACACGATCTGGTCGATCGGCTCGGGCTACGGCGGGAACGTCCTCCTCGGCAAGAAGTGCCTCGCGCTCCGTATCGGCTCCTACCTCGGCCGCAACGAGGGATGGATGGCCGAGCACATGCTCATCATGGGCGTCGAGGAACCCTCCGGCGAGACGACGTACGTCGCCGCTGCGTTCCCGTCGGCCTGCGGCAAGACGAACTTCTCGATGCTCATCCCGCCACGCGGCTTCGACGGCTGGAAGGTCTGGACGGTCGGAGACGACATCTGCTGGATGCGCCCCGGGGCCGACGGACGGCTCTGGGCCATCAACCCCGAGGCGGGGTACTTCGGCGTGGCGCCCGGGACGAACTACGCCACGAACCCGAACGCGATGGAGTCGATCAAGCGCGACACGCTCTACACGAACGTCGCGATGACGCCCGACGGCGACGTCTGGTGGGAGGGGAAGGACGGCGTTGCGCCGGAGGAGCTGATCGACTGGCGCGGCCGGCCGTGGCAGCGCGGCTCGACGGAGAAGGCGGCCCACCCCAACAGCCGCTTCACGGCGCCCGCCGCGAACAACCCGGCCCTCTCGCCGCGCGTCAACGACCGGAACGGCGTGCCGATCTCGGCGATCATCTTCGGCGGCCGGCGCTCCACGACCGTCCCGCTCGTCCTGCAGGGGTTCAACTGGACCCACGGCGTCTACCTCGGGGCGACGATGGGCTCGGAGACGACGGCAGCGGCCGTCGGCAAGGAAGGGGTCGTGCGGCGCGACCCGATGGCGATGCTCCCGTTCTGCGGCTACGACATGGGGAACTACTTCGAGCACTGGCTGAACATGGAGGGCCGGTCGCCGTCTTCCCGAAGATCTTCATGGTGAACTGGTTCCGCAGGGGACCCGACGGCTCGTTCCTCTGGCCGGGCTTCGGCGAGAACATGCGGATCCTGAAGTGGATCATCGACCGCGCCCGCGGCCGCGCCGGCGCCTCCGAGAACGCGATCGGCTGGGTGCCGAAGTGGGCCGACCTGCCGCTGAAGGACCTCGCCGTCCCGATGGAGGACGTCGAGGACGCGCAGACGATCGACTTCGCGGAGTGGAAGAGGGAGCTCGCCGACCAGGACGCGTTCTTCGAGCAGTTCAAGGCGACGATGCCGAAGGAGATCGTCTACGAGCGGGAGATCATCCGCTCGCGGCTGCGGCGAATGATCGCGAAGAAGAGGTAGGCCGGGCCGCAGGCGCGACGAACGCGAAGCGCGGAACACCATGCAGGAAGGCGGGCCGAAAGGCCCGCCTTCTCAACTGAAGGGCGCGCGGAGCGGGACCGGCGATTCCGTCCCCGAGAGAACGAAGAAGAGAGAGCGGGAGGATCGGAGACCGGAGCGACAGGAAGCCGATCCAATCCACTTCACCGGGTCGCACGAGTCGCGGGCGGAAGGGATGTGCCGCGGGTGCTCGGACGCCGCTCCCGGGCGCCCCTCCGATAACTGAAGCTCGCCGGCCGCGGGAGGGGCGGTGCGTCTCGCGAGCCGACCTCGAGCACGAACGGGGACCCGCTCGAGCTCGCGAGGACCTGGCGGGGATCAGGCCCGCGCGCCGTTTGACGAGCGAAGCGAGGAGTTCGGGCTGGCCCCCCGCCGGGCCGCAGCGAGCTCGGAAGCGGGTCGGGCGGGCGCAGCGGAGGCCGGGAGACGTACCGCCCCGCACGCGGCCCCTGCCGAAGCGACGTGACGGTGAAGCTGGTTCTCCCGGGCTTCCGGGCTACCGGTCCCCGCGCTCCCGCGCCCATCCGATCCGGACCGTGCTCGCCGCGTCAGGCACGCTTCTTGAACTCCTCTGTCGCGTCGACGAGGGCCGGGACGATCCGCGGTCAGGCCGAGGCGGGCGTTGAAGGAGACGATCGTCCGGGCGGCCCGCGCTTTGCCCCCGTCCGGGGCCGGTACTAGACTTCGACAAGGTCGTTCCCGTTTCCGGCCGCAATACAGCGGGGAGGTGTTCGATGTGCACGCTCCGACGCGGCGTGACGTTCTCGCTCCTGCTCCTCCTCTCCGCGCCCGCCGCCGGCCAGGGACTCCCGAGCGGCTCGATCGCGGGCTCCGTGACGACCGAGGCCGACGGCCAGCCTCTGCCGGGCGTCGTCGTCACGGTGCGATCGTCGGCGCTCCAGGGACTGCGCCGGACGGTCTCGGCGGGCAACGGGGACTTCCTCCTCGCGAACCTGCCTCCGGGGGAGTACGCGGTGGAGCTGCGGTTGCAGGGCTTTCGGGCGGCGACGCGCGCCGGTGTCCGCGTCGGCGCCTCGCAACGCCAGGAGCTCGAGGTGGCGATGGTCCTCGAGGCCGTCTCGGAGGAGGTCGTGGTGACGGCCGCGGGCGAGCTCGTCTCGACGGCCCCGCAGTCGGCGACGACGATGACCGCGGAGGTCCTCCGGGAGCTCCCGGGCCCGCGAACCATCGAGTCGGCGATCCTGCTCGCCCCCGACGTCTACGGCCGGCCCGTGAACACCGTCAACTGCATCGCCACGGACGCCTTCTCGATCGCCGGGGCCGAGACCTACGAGAACGCGGTCACGATCGACGGCGTCTCGCCCCAGGAAAACGTCTTCCGTGCGGCCGAGTCGCTCTACGTCGAGGACGCGGTGGCCGAGGTGACGACGCTCACCTCGGGCATCTCGGCCGAGCACGGGTACTTCGTAGGCGGCGTCGTGAACGTCCTCACGCGGTCGGGAGGGAACGCCTTCTCGGGCTCGCTCCGCTCCACGCTCGTCAACGACGCCTGGTCGGCGACGACGCCGGCCGGCGAAGAACGCGTGTCCGACGTGACGCCGGTCTGGGAGGCGACGTTCGGGGCCCCGATCTGGCGCGACCGCCTCTGGCTGTTCGCGTCCGGGCGCCTCCTCGACCAGACCCTCGCCTCCTCCACGGCTCCCCCGACGAGCGTCAGCTTTCCGACGGACCGAAAGGAGACGCGATACGACGTCAAGCTGACCGCCTCGCCGCTCGCGAGCCACACGCTCACGGTGGCTGCGAACGGGTTCGTCCAGGAGACGAAGGACACCTACTACCCGGGGGCGCCCGTCCTCGACCTCCACTCGCTGTTCGACACACGGATCGAGCAGAGCATGCTCCTCGCCAACTACACCGGGACGGTGACGGACGGCCTGTTCCTCGAAGCGCACTACGGTCGGCGGCGACGGACGGCCCTGGGCGGGTCGACGGACACCGACCTCGTCACGGGAACACCGCTCTTCTACCCCACGCCGTGGCTCCCTTATCACGCGCCGATCTTCTGCTCCGTCTGCCCGGACTCCGAAGACCACCGGGACAGCGACCAGGGAGTCCTCGAGGCGACGTGGTTCGTCCCGGCGGGCTCGCTCGGCTCGCACACCGTCGTGGCCGGCGGGGAGGCGTACGAAGGCGCGTTGTGGTTGAACAACTACATGAGCGGGACCAGCTACTGGGTCTTCGGGACCGACGTCGTCGCGCGGGGGAGCGAGGTCTACCCGGTCTTCGGACCCGGCACGATGCTCTGGGCGATGCCGGTCCTCGTGCCGGCGGCCGCGAACCGCATCCGGACGTACTCCGCCTTCGTCAACGACACCTGGCGCATCTCCGACCGCCTGTCGCTCAATGTCGGCCTGCGGTGGGACAAGAACCACGCCCGGGACCCCGACGGGGCGTCGATCTCGGACGCGGACGCGTTCAGCCCGCGGCTCGGGATCGCCTGGGACCCGACGGGGAAAGGGACGCTGCGGCTGACGGCGAGCTACGGGCGATACGTCTCGCTCCTCTCCGAGACCCAGGTCTACTGGTCCTCGCCGTACGGCCTGAACTCGATGGTGGCTTATCTCTACGACGGGCCGGAGGTCAACACCGATCCGTCCCGGCCCCTCGTCAGCGGAGACGACGCCCTCCGACAGCTCTTCGGGTGGTTCGGGATCACCGCACCGGGACAGTTCCCGGGCTCGAGCTTCACGCCCGTCGCCGCCTTCCGCGCGGGTCTGAACGTGAGGATCGGCGACGGCCTCGAGCCGCAGAAGACAGACGAGGTGACCCTCGGCCTGAACGGGTCGCTCGGCGCCCGGGGCACCTGGCGCGTCGAAGCGGTCCAGAGGACGTACCGGGACTTCTACGACATGCACCTCGACACGACGACGGGGACCGTGAACGACGAGTGGGGAAACGCCTACGACCTCGGGATCCTCACGAACAGGACCGAGCCGTACGAGCGCCGGCACCGGGCGCTGAAGACGAGCGCTCAGCTCCGGGTGGGATCGACCCTGACGGCGGGAGGGGCCTGGACCTGGTCGCGGACGAACGGGAACCAGAGCAGCGAATCTCTCGGAGACGGCCCGAACCCCCCTTCGACCCTGAACTACCCGGAGTACTGGCAGGCGGCGTGGCACCTGCCGACCGGCGACCTCGTGCAGGACGTGCGGCACCGGATCCGCCTCTGGGCGACCTGGGACGTTCCCTCGCTCCCGAAGTGGTTCGGGGGCCTTTCCGTCAGCCCGCTCTTCGCCCTCGACACGGGCCAGCCGTACGGTGCGGCCGGAGACGTCCTCGTCGGCGATTACGTGGCGAACCCGGGCTACGCGACGCCGCCCTACGCGGAGACGTACTGGTTCACGGGTCGCGACGCGTACCGCACGCCCACGGTCACGCACCTCGACCTCGCGCTGAACTGGAGCAGGCGCTTCGGCGCGGTCGAGGCGTTCGCCCAGGCGCAGCTGATCAACCTCTTCAACGGCTCCTCCATCGCCACGAACGAGCCGACGCTCGTCGACCAGGGCGTCTCCACCGCGGCGTACGACGCGTCGCTCCTGCCGTTCGACCCGTTCCACGAGACGCCCGTCGAGGGCGTCCACTACCGGAAGAGCCCGACGTTCGGGCAGGCGCTCGGCCCGGTGGCGTACCAGCAGCCGAGGACGTTCCGGGTCTCGCTCGGCGTGAGGTTCTGAGTTCCGCGCGAGGTGCGGGAGGGGCCGGCCGCCCGCGCGAGGTGGAATCAGGAGGCGGCTGTCTCCGTCCGCGTCGAAGGACTGTCCGTCTCGGAGCGGTAGACGAGGGAAACCGTCCCGACGCGGATCTCGTCCCCGTCATTCAACGCCACGCGCCCGTCGACGCGCCGGTCCCGGCACCACGTCCCATTCCGGCTCCCGAGATCCTCGAGCGTGGCCCAGTCCCCTGCCACCTCGATGCGCGCGTGCCGGCGCGATACGGAGGGGTGGTCGACCCGGACGTCCGCGTCGGCCTCGCGCCCGATCCAGGTGGTCCCCTCCGGCAGGTCGAGCTCCTGCCGATCCCAGACGAGGAAGTGGCGCTGGGAGCCGATCCGGGCCGCGGGCGCCTCTTCGCAGACCTCCGTGTCGAACGCGTACCCGTACCCGAAGACGGTCCGGAGGTGCGACGGCCCGCGCCCGGACTCGCCAAGAGCTTTTCGGATCTCGCTGACGAGCGTGGCGAGGTTCCCCTCGCTCACGAACGTCTCCGGCCAGAGGCGGTCCTGGATCTGCCTCTTCGGGACGGCTTCGGGACGGCGCGACACGAGGAGCTGCAGGAGCTCGAAGGCCTTCGTCGACAGGTGCACGGCGGCCGTCCCGCGCAGCACGCGCCGTTCGCCGTCGTCGAGGGTGAACTCTCCGAATCGGAACCGCATCGCGAATCGAGAACTTCTGGAGAAGTTTACGAGGACTTCCGGCCCTGCGGGCGGCACGTTCAGGACGACGCTACCGGGAGGGCCCCCGAGGGAGCCGAGATCGCCCGGAGCGAGGAGGAGAACGTCATGCGCTCGAACAATCGGACCCGTTCCTTCGTCGTCGCCATCGTCGCCCTCGCGTCGGCGCTCGTGCTGGCGGCCCCCGCCCCGGCTGACAACGGCTGCTCCAGCCTGTCCGGGGTCCTCACGGGCTGGATCGGCGACGGACCACAAGGGATCACCTGGTACGGGGTGGCGTACCTCTCCATCGGCGGAGCCCCGGTCGTCCGGGCCGACTACGTCGACCTCAACGCCGGGTACGACCGGATGCACTGGAAGAACAACGGCAGCCTCAACTTCGCGGGAGACGAGGTGCTGACGTTCCGGGTTGCCAGCGGCGACTCGTTCCAGCTGCAGGCCCATTTCTCCGCGGTGTGCTTCGCACCCGCGTCGTACGGGTGCGAGCTCCACGAGACGGCCACGTTTGTCCCGGAGGCGGGCACGGGCCTCTTCGCAGGGATGACGGGGCACGCCTCGATCCAGGGGCCGTTCGCCGGCGGAGACTGCGGTCCGAGCCAGCCGTGCTACTGGATCGGCCGGATGAACGGCGCCGTCTGCACGCAGTAGACGCCCTCGTCGGCGTCCTGCGGGCGATCCCGGGCTCCGGGCCGCGACGCGGCCCGGAGCCCGTCACCATGCGAAGGCCGGCCGCTACGTCCGGGGCTTGCCGAAGTCCGGCTCGACGTTCGGCACGCCGATCTTTCCGAGCAGCGCCACGAAGCGTGGGTCGCCGCGGAGAGCCGCGAGCTCGACGTTCAAGCCGATCCAGGGCGTCCAGATCTGGTGCTGCTGGCGCGCGATCTCGAGCCATCGGAGGGCCTCGTCTTTGTCGCCCTTAGCCGCATAGACCCAGCCGAGACCGAACGCCGACATGGCGTCCGCGGTCTTCCGCATGCGCTCGATCAGGGGCAGGGCCTCCTGCTCCCGGCCCGCGACGACGAGCGTGTGTGCGAGCGCCCAGGCGAGGCTCGGGTCGACCTTCGCGAGCTTCCGGTGGACCTCGACGGCCTCCTCGAACATCCCCTTGCTCGCGAGGACGAGCCCCAGGACGAGGAGGTTGTTTCCGCCTTCGGGCTCGAGCTGGACGCTGCGGCGCGCCTCCGCGAGCGCCTCGTCGTAGCGCCCCTGGATCTGGAGGAGCCAGCCGAGGTCGGAGTAGTAGACGCTCCCGAGCGGATCGTCGGCCCGGGCGCGCCTCATCTCGGCGAGCGCCTCCGCGCCCCGCTTCTGCATCATGAGGTACCAGGCGTAGTGCCGCCGGATCTCCGCGAGCGAGGGGTTCAGCGCGAGCGCTTTCCGGTAGTCCTGCTCGAGCCCGTGCCAGTCCCAGTCGCCGTACTGCTTCGACAGAGCAGACGCGGCGTAGCCCTCGGGGAGGTCCGGGTCGATCGAGATCGCCTTCTTCGCGGAGGCCGCCGCGATCTCCAGCAGCTCCGGCTTCCCCCACGGGCTGTGCGCCAGCTCCACGTACGCGATCGAGAGGGCGGCGTAGGGGAGGGGATCGGAGGGGTCTCTCTCGTTGGCCTCCCTGAGGAGCGCGACTCCCTTCCGGTAACCCTCCTCGGTCCCCTTGCCGACCTGAAATTTCCCCTTGAGGTAGAGCTCGTAGATCACGGGATCGACCTTCCGGGCGGGCGTCGGCGTCGCGGAACCGGCGAGCCGCGCGTCGACGTGCGCGGCGACGGCCGCGGCGATCTCGTCCTGGAGCCTGAAGACGTCGCTCGCGTCCCGGTCGTACGTCTCGCTCCAGACCTTCGTTACTTCCGGGACGACTCGGAAGAGCGCCAGCTCGACACGGAGGCGACTGCCGGCACGCTCGACGGTCCCTCGCACGAGCTCGTCGGCGCCGAGCGACGTCGCGACCTCCGTGGTCTTCTTCGTGGTCCCGCGGAACGAGGCCGTCGAGGCGCGCGAGATCACCCTGAGGCCCTCGAAGCGGGCCAGCGACCGGATGATGCCGTCCTGGAGCGCGTCCGCGTCGAACGTCTCGTCCGTGGCCGGGACGCTCGCGAACGGCAGGACGGCGATCGTGCGGGGCGCCGTCGCCGGGGACGCGGGGACCGCCGCGGGAGCGCGTCGCGCGGGCGCGGAGCCGCCCGGGGGCGCGGAGCGGACGCGGACGAGCGCGACGGTGCCGACGACCGCGGCCGCCGCGACCGCGAGCGCCGCCACAGCGAGCCGGGAGCGGCGCCGCGCCGCCCCGGGAAGGTCGCCTGAAGAGACCACGCCGCTCTGGACGACCTCGAGCGCGGACCGCACCTCAGCCGCGCTCTGATAACGCTTAGCGGGGTCCTTCTCGAGGCAGCGCTCGACGATCGCCTGGAGCGCCGGGGGGACGTCACGGCCCAGACCAGAGATTGGAGGAGGCTCCCTCGAGAGGATTGCGGACATCGTGTCCATCGGCGTTTCGCCGCGGAACGCCCGCTGCCCCGCGAGCATCTCGTAGAGGACGCACCCGAAGGCGAAGACGTCGGCCCGGTGGTCGCACGGCATCCCGCGGACCTGCTCGGGGGACATGTAGCCGACGGTCCCCAGCACGACTCCGTCGACCGTCTTCGCCGTCGCGGTCGCCGCCGCGGAGATCGGCCCGGCGGGGACGTCCCGCCAGAGCACCCGCGCGAGGCCGAAGTCGAGGACCTTCAGGACGCCGTCCGACGTGACGAAGAGGTTCTCCGGCTTCAGGTCGCGGTGGACGATTCCCTTCCCGTGGGCCGCGGCGAGCCCCGAAGCGGCCTGGATACCGTACCCGACCGCGTCTTTCCGCGGCAGCGTCCCGTCACCCAGGAGGTCCCGCAGGGTCCGTCCCACGAGGAGCTCCTCCACGAGGAAGTGGACGGTCGGGCCATGGCCGGGCGTCGCCCCTCCCGCGTCCGCCGGCGACGGCACCGTCGAGCCGACATCGTAGATCGCGAGGACGTTGGGGTGATTGAGCGCGGCGGTGGCCCGGGCCTCCTGCTCGAACCGGCGCAGGCGTTCGGCGTTCTCGGCGAACTCGGAGGGGAGCACTTTGATCGCAATGTCCCTGCCGAGGCGGGTGTCGCGGGCGTGGAAGACCTCTCCCATCCCGCCAGCGCCCAGCGAAGCGACGATCTCGTACGGACCGAGTCGCGTCCCCGATTTCACGTGTCTGCCCGTTCGACGAACGAGTCTACGCCCTCGCGGGGCCCTGGACCGCCTCGCGTCATCGCCCGGCCGCGCCGGGCGGCGCTTCAGCCGAACGCCTTGAACTCCTCCGTCGCGTCCACCAGCGCCGAGACGATTCCCGGCTCGTCGGCGGAGTGGCCCGCGGCCGGGACGATCACGAGGCGCGACTCGGGCCAGGCCTCGTGGAGGTCCCACGCGGAGACGGCCGGGCAGACCATGTCGTAGCGCCCCTGGACGATGACGCCGGGAAGGTGCCGGATACGGGGGACGTCCGCGGAGGAGCTGGTCCTCCGGCGAGAAGAAGGCGCTGTTGACGAAGTAGTGCGCCTCGATGCGGGCGAGGGCGATCTCGCCCGGCACGTCCTCCTCGGCCACGGGGGGGACGTCGGCGACGAGGTGCGAGGCGAGCTCCTCCCAGCGGTTCCAGGCGAGCGCGGCTTGCCGCGTCACGGCCGGATCGCCGGAATTCAGGCGGCGGTGGTAGGCGGCGAGGACGTCGGTCTTCTCCGGTTCGTCGAGGATCGAGAGGAACTCCGCCCAGGCGTCGGGGAAGATCCGCTGAAGGCCTCCGCCAAACGTCCAGACGACCTCGGCCCTGCGGGAGAGGAAGATGCCGCGGAGGATCAGGCCCGTGCACCGTTCCGGGTGCGCCTCGGCATAGGCCAGCCCGAGCGTCGACCCCCAGGAGCCGCCGAAGACGAGCCACTTCTCGATGCCGAGCCGCTCCCGGATCCGTTCCGTGTCGGCGACGAGGTCGGCGGTCGTGTTCTCGCGAACCTCCCCGAGGGGCGTCGAGCGGCCGGAGCCGCGCTGGTCGAAGAGGATCACCCGCCAGAACGACGGGTCGAAGAAACGGCGGTGGAGCGGGGAGATCCCGGCGCCGGGACCGCCGTGGAAGAAGATCACGGGCGTGCCGGCCGGGTTCCCGGCCTGCTCCACGTGGAGATCGTGGAGTTGGGAGACCCTCAGGCGGAAGGTGTCGAACGGTTCGAGGGGAGAAAATAGCTCAGACACGGCTTGGCAGTGTATACGCGGCCCGGTCGATTTCGTTTCCGTGGTCCCGAGCGTTCCCCGCACGCCCCCTTCCTTTCGTAAACTCCGTCGCCATGCCAACGGCCGCGTCCAAGAAGTCGCCCTCCCGCTCCGCCCGGAAGCCCCCCCGGACCCCCGACCGCTTTTCCGAGGCCGAGGAGCTCTACGGCATCGACGCGTGGGGCAAGGGGTTCTTCTCGATCTCCGACGACGGCCACCTCCTCGTCCACCCGACGCGGGAAGGGCACCGCTTCGCCGACCTGAAGGACGTCGTCGACGAGGTGGCCGGCCGCGGCATCACGCCGCCGATGATCATCCGCTTCCCGCAGATCCTCACCTCGTCCGTGAAGGAGCTGAACGAGGCGTTCGGGAAGGCGATCAAGGAGTACGACTACGACGGAGACTACCGCGGGGTCTTTCCGATCAAGGTCAACCAGAAGAAGGTCGTCGTCCACGAGATCATCGAGGCCGGCCGCAAGTACGGCTACGGCCTCGAGGCCGGCAGCAAGCCCGAGCTGATCGCCGCCCTCTCGCAGGACCTCGGCCCCGAGTGCCTCATCACGACGAACGGCTACAAGGACGAGGCCTTCATCCGGCTCGCCCTCGACGGGGTCCGGATGGGCCGGAACGTCATCCTGACCCTCGAGAAGGTCTCGGAGCTCGAGAGGATCCTCGAGGTCGCCAAGAAGCGGGGCGTGAGGCCACTCGTCGGGATGCGCGCGAAGCTCTACGCGCGCGGCTCGGGGAAGTGGGCCAAGTCGGGCGGCGAGGCCGCGAAGTTCGGCCTGACGACGACCGAGATGCTCGCGGCGATCGAGATCCTCAAGGCGAAGCGGATGCTCGACTGCCTCGTCATGCTCCACTTCCACATCGGCTCGCAGATCACCGACATCCGGAAGATCAAGGACGCCATCCGCGAGGCGGGGCGCGTCTACGCCAAGCTGAACCGCTCGGGCGTCGAGATCTCCTACCTGAACCTCGGCGGCGGCCTCGGCGTCGACTACGACGGCAGCAAGACCTCCTTCGACTCCTCGATGAACTACACGGTCCAGGAGTACGCCAACGACGTCGTCTACAACATCAAGTCGATCTGCGAGGACGAGAAGGTCCCGGTGCCGACGCTCGTGACCGAGTCCGGCCGCGCCGTGACCGCGTACCACTCCGTCCTCGTGTCGAACGTCCTCGACGTGGCCGACAAGATCGAGCAGGACAAGACCGTCACCCTGAACGGCGACGAGAACCACGTCGTCCGCGAGCTCTACGACGTGTTCAAGGGCGTCACCGCGAAGAACATGCGCGAGAGCTACCACGACGCGCTCCAGTACAAGGAGGAGCTCTTCACCCTCTTCAACCTCGGCTACGTCTCGCTCGAGGACCGCTCGAAGGGGGAGATCCTCTTCTGGGACGCCTGCGACCGGATCCGGCGCCACCTGAAGGGGCTGAAGGAGATCCCGGAGGAGTTCGAGGACCTCGAGCGCGAGCTCGCCGACAAGTACGTCGTCAACTTCTCGGTCTTCCAGTCGGTCCCCGACTCGTGGGCGATCGACCAGCTCTTCCCGATCCTCCCGATCCACCGCCTGCGCGAGAAGCCGGGCGAGATCGCGACGCTCGCCGACATCACCTGCGACTCGGACGGCAAGATCGAGAAGTTCATCGACCTGCGCGACATCAAGGAGTTCCTCCCGCTCCACTCCTTCAAGCGCTCGCAGCCCTACTACCTGGCGTTCTGCCTCGTCGGGGCCTACCAGGACGTCCTCGGCGACCTCCACAACCTCTTCGGCGAGGCGCACGAGGTCCTCGTGGCGGTGGACGAGGAGAACCGGACGCGGATCCTCGACCTCCTCCCCGGCGAGACGTGCGAGCGGGTCCTCTCCTACATGAACTACGAGAGGGCCGAGATCCTCGAGGGCATCTGGAAGCAGCTCCGCAAGGCGGTCGACAAGGACAAGGTCCGCGAGGCCGAGGCGAAGTCGATCGCCAAGGACTTCGAGGTCGCTCTCTCGCACTACACCTACCTCGAGGAGTAGGCGTAGGCTTCCTCCGTCGTGGAGACCCTCACCCCGCCCTACCTGCTGCTGGCGGCGCCGGTCCTCTCGGACCCGAACTTCGAGAAGACGGTCGTCCTGATGGGGCACCACTCCGAGGAAGGGGCGGTCGGCTGGATCGTGAACCGGCTCGTCGACGGCGGCGCGATCGCGCTCCTCCCCGAGGAGGTCTCGCGAACCATTCACCCGGACACCCCGCTGCGGATCGGCGGCCCGGTGGCCACGCCCGGTCTCATCGTCGTCCACCGCGAGACGTTCGACGGGATCGAGTCGATCGACATGGCGCCCGGCCTCGTCGTCTCGGCGACCCCGGCGGTCCTGCCGCGCGTCTTCGCCGCGGTGCCCGACGGGGGGCCGGTCGGCGGCCTCCTCGTCTTCGGCTACTCCGGCTGGGGCCCGGGCCAGCTCGAGCACGAGATGGAGGAGGGCTCGTGGCTCGTCCTCCCGTACGATCCCGCCTTCGCCTTCCCGGCCGACGTCGCCGGCCTCTGGGAGCGGGCCCTCGCCGAGCTCGGCGTCAAGCCCGAGTGCGTCGCGACACCGCCCGGTGGCGTGAACTGACGTCGGAGGTCCGGGGCCGGCTTGCCATGCCTACCTCCCGGCGTTGCCCGGCGCGGCTCCGAGCTCCCCCCGCCGGCCGCCCCGCCCCCCGCCGCGCTCCCCCCCCCGCCCGCCGCCCCGAGGCGCCTCGGCCTTAGGCGCCCCCCGCCCCCGCCCCCCCGCCGCCCCGCGACGACCAAACCCCCCCCCCCCCACCGGCCCGGCGGCTGCTCCTAGATGTAGTCCTTCGCCCAGGAGCGGGCGTCGCGATTCGCCAGGACGTGGAAGCGGCGGAGCTTCCTGAGGGAGAGCGACGAGAGGGACCCGAGGGGAAGGTAGACGATCTGCTTGCCGAGGCGCGCGGCGAAGCGCTTCAGGAACGGGCGCGGCGGCTTCGGGGCTGCGTAGACGACCCGGGGCTCGCGGGCGTAGTCGAGGGCGGCGAGGAGGAGGACCTCCGCTCCCGTGAACGGGCCGCGATAGTCCGGGTCGTGCCAGACGTCGAAGAGGCGGCCCGGAGGCATCGTCATCAGGAAGCCCCCGTAGGTGCACTCGGAGATGCCGGGGCCGACGACGCTTTCGCCGAGGGGCGTGGCGTAGAAGGCCATGTCGCTCTCCTGCCCGTGCTCGCCGAGCCACGTCGTCTTCCACGGGTACTTCTCCGCCTCCTCGTCGAAGATGACGACGACCGAGCCCGCGCCGCCGCGGACGCGCGCTTCCTCGTAGACCCAGAGGCGCCCCTCGTGGTGGTGGCGGAGCGATTCGCGCACGTCGATGCCGTCGAGGAGGCTCGTCGTGAACGGGGCGACACGCCGCGACTCCTCGGACAGGAGGCGGATCGCGCGGCGGCGGAGGCGGTTGCCAAAGCGCTCGACGGCGACGTCCTCCGGCGGGTGGCTGCAGATGCCGTCCCCGAACTTCAGCTTCTTCCAGTCGCCCGGTTTCGGCTCCTTCGGCCGGCGCCGGAGCGGCAGGTCGCGCAGGCGCCGCTCCTTGCCCGGGAAGCGCCGGCGGAACCGGACCGGCCTGCCCTCGATGTGGAGGTCTTCCCCCTTCAGGGTCACGACGGGAAGGCTCGCGGTCGTGTCGGGCCAGGGCCACGTGGCACCCAGGTCGAAGGTCTCCCAGGCGTAGTCGTCGTCGACGACGCCGCGCGCCGCGACGACGAGCTCGTAGAAGCCGGGGGTCAGGACGTTCTCGAGGAGGGCGAGGTTGCGCGAGAACTGGCTGAGGGCCCGGAAGGCCGTGCGCGGGACCTCTTCGTCCCGGCTCTTCCGATACCGCTCCGCCGCCTCGCGCAGGAGCCCGTCGACGACGCGGAGCGTGTCGGTCTGGGCGTCGAACGCGAAGGCGCCACCTGCCGACCGCGCTCTCTCGTAGGCAGCCGAGACGTACGGGATCTCGCTCATCACCTCCCGGCTCGACTCGGGAGAGAGAGCGGCGATGCGAACCCCCTCGCGCTTCACCCGCCCGAGCGGCTCGGCGAGCGGCTCCCCGAGCGCCCGGAGGATCCCACGGACGTGCGCCGCGCCGCCGACCCAGAGGACGCGCTCTCCCGCTTCGGCGAGGCGCGCGAGGCGGACGGCCATCGCCCGCTCGCGGAGGAGGTCCGCGTCGTCGTCCGAGGGCGGAAAGGCGTCAAGGACCGCGGCCGCGAACGGCCCCGCGCCGATCCGCGTCAGCGCGTAGGGATCCGGGAGCGCCTCGCGGCGGAACGGGTACGAGCCGTCGTCGCGGTCGACGAGGTGGAGCGGGACGCCGTTCTCGAGCGCGAGGCGCGCCGCCTCGGCCATCGGCTCGTGCGGCTCGACGAGGAGGTAGACGGTCTCGTCGCCGTCGGGCCAGAGGGCGACGGTGAGGAGCGGGAGCCTGAGGACCGCCTTGCGGAACGCCTCTTCGATCGTCCGCGGCAGCTCGATCGCGACGGCCGTGGGCGGAGCGCGAAGAAGGCGCGGCGGACGAGGACGGCGAACTCCACCGACTGGTGGAGCGTCGGGAGGAGGAAGAGCCCCTCTCCCGCGCGGACGACGCCCGTCTCCGGGTCGGGCGCGGGGTACGGGGCGACGACGCTCACGATCGATGCGGGCATGCGCCGCGAAGGCTCAGACGCGGTGAGGTCCGGCCGGACGGGACGGGAGGTCGTCGCCCGTGGCGGGGGCGTGGACGACGGCCTCTTCGCCGAGGACGAAGCGGACCGATTCGAGGAGCCGCGCGACCGGCTCGCCGCCCCCCTGGGAGAGCCGCTTGAGGGCGTATCGCGCCACGTTGATGCCGTCCCGCACGCTGAACGACTCGTCGGCCTCGTGCGCGCTCTTCAGAAACCGTGTCACCCAGATCAGCAGCGCCTGGGGGGCGAAAGGGAGGTTCTCCGCGAGGATCGCGAGCTCCTCCTCCTCGTCGGGAAAGTCGACGAGGATCGTCGGCGTCAGGCGCGAGTTGACGTAGTCGGGCAGCTCGAACGTCGAGGCGTCGTCGTTCATCGTCGTGACGAAGCGGAAGTCGGGGTGCGCGCGGATCTTCACCCCGGCGACGATCGACTCGACGCTCCGCCGCGCGTCCAGGAGCGGGGCGAGCGAGGCCCACGACTTCTCGCTCATCCGGTTGCCCTCGTCGAGGATCGCGACGCCCCCCTTCAGCATCGCCGTGACGACGCCCGAGGCGACGTAGCGGATCTTTCCCTCGCCCGCGACGACGGGCGTGACGAGGAGGTCCTCCGGGCGGGTGTCGACGGTCGACTGGAAGACCCAGGCGGGACGGCCGATCCGCTTCGCCGCGGCGTAAGCCAGAGTCGTCTTGCCGACGCCGGGCTTCCCGACGAGCCGCGGGTGGAGCGGGAGGTCCCCCTTCTCGACGACGAGCCACGCGGCGAGGAGCTGGTCGAGGAGGTCCCGGCGTCCCTTCCAGTCGAGCGGGAACTCGTCGGGGTGCGCGAGCGCGATCTCGACGCCTTCGATGCAGACCGTTTCCATCCCGTGATTCTAGGCGGCGGCCGGCCGCGGCCTCCGGGGGCCCTGGTCGCGCGAAATCCGGGGAAGCGTCTCCGCCCGTAGAAAGGCCGACGGGCGCCAGAGGCGACCGCATCGGAGATAGACAATGAAGAAGACCCTCACCGCCACCGTCGCTGCCCTCGCGCTCGCCGTGTCCGTCGCCGCCCCCGCGCGGGCCGCCGAGCCGAAGGCCAAGGACATCGTCGACACCGCCGTCGCCGCCGGGAGCTTCAACACGCTCGCCACGGCCCTGAAGGCCGCGGGCCTCGTCGACACGCTCAAGGGGAAGGGCCCCTTCACCGTCTTCGCCCCGACCGACGACGCCTTCAAGAAGCTCCCGGCCGGGACGCTCGAGAAGCTCCTCGCCGACAAGGCGCAGCTGACGAAGGTCCTCACCTACCACGTCGTCTCCGGAAAGGTCATGGCTGCCGACGTCGTGAAGCTGAAGGAAGCCAAGACCGTCGAGGGCTCCATGGTGAAGATCACCGTCGTGAAGGGCGGGGTCAAGGTGAACGACGCGAACGTCGTGAAGACCGACATCGGCGCCTCCAACGGCGTCATCCACGTCATCGACTCGGTCATCCTCCCGCCCGCGAAGTGAAGGGCCGCGGATCGGCCGCTTGACCTACGAGGGGAGGCCGCCGGCCTCCCCTTTCCCGTTTCCCGTACTCTTGGCGGCGCATGCGCCGCTTCGCGATCCGCACCCTCTCCGGAATCGTCGCCGCCGTCCTCCTCCTGGGTCTCGTCCTCTTCGTCCTCGTGAAGCGGAATCTCCCCGGGGACGAGGGAGGGCGACTTCCGGGGCTGGCCGCCGAGGTGACCGTCGACCTCGACGACCGCGGCGTCGCCACGATCCACGCTGCGTCCGTAGAGGACGCCCTGCAGGCGCAGGGGTGGCTGACGGCCCGCGACCGTGCGTTCCAGCTCGAGGTTCTCCGGAGGAACGCGTCGGGGCGCCTGGCCGAGCTCTTCGGCTCCTCGGCGCTGCCTCTCGACCGCAGGCACCGCCTCTACGGCTTCGCTCGCGTCGCCGAGGCCGCGGTGCCGCTCCTCCCGCCCCGCGAGAGGGCCGACCTCGAGGCCCTCGCATCGGGCATCAACGCGTACTTCGCCGCGCACAAGGGCCACCTGGGGCTCGAGTTCGCGTTGCTCCGGACCGAGCCCGAGCCCTGGCGACCAGCCGACTCCGTCGCCGTCCTCCTTCTGATGTACGAACAGCTGACGGACGACGTGGAGGCGCAGCGGGGCACGGAGAAGCTCGCCGACCTTCCGGAGTCCGTCCGAGCGTTCCTTCTGCCCCGCGCCACGGCGGACGACGTCCTCCTGGTGCCCGACGCCCCGACGCTCGCGCCGCCGGCGCTTCCGGTCGTGGAGGACTCCACGCCGACCGCTCTTCCGAAGGCGGCCCGGTTCGAGACGACGGAGGACGATGGCGTCGCCGGGTCGAATGCCTTCGCCGTCTCCGGCACCCTGACTGCGAGCGGAAGGCCGATCCTCGCCGGCGACCCGCACCTCGGCCACGAGATGCCCGCCATCTGGCTGCCGATGCGCTTCGTCGTCGCGGGCCGGACGTCCGAAGGGGTGACGCTCCCGGGTCTGCCGGCGCTGACGATCGGGCGGACCGACCAGGTCGCGTGGAGCTTCACGAACCTCGAGGGAGACGTCCAGGACCTCTACCGCGAACGGGTCGAGAAGGGTCGCGCCCGGCGCGGGAACGGATTCGAGCCGGTCTTCGAGCGGAAGGAGACGATCCACATCCGTGGCGGTGCAGAGGAGACGCTCGTCGTCCGCTCCACGTCGAACGGGCCGCTGCTCGAGGGGGACCTCGCCGTCCGCTGGACGGCGCTCGACCCGGCAAACCTGAGGGTGCCGAACGCGGACTTTCTCCGGGCGGGCGACGAGGCCGGCTTCCTCGCGACGTTCGACAGTTTCACCGGTCCGCCGCAGAACGTCGTCTGGGCGTCGGCGTCGGGTTCGATCGGGTGGCGTCCCGCTGGTCTTCTCCCGGTACGCCGCGCGGGGACTGACGGGAGCGTCCCCTACGACGCCTCCGACCCGGAGAGCGCCTGGCGGGGATTCGTGCCGATGGCGGAGCTGCCCCGCGTCGTCGATCCGCCCGAAGGATTCGTCGTGACTGCAAACCAGAGGACGATCGGGACGTCGTTCGGATACGGCATCTCGACCGACTGGGGCCACCCCGGCCGGGCCCGGCGGATCCGGGACCTGCTTCTGGAAGCGAAGGCCGCGGGAACGAAGGTGACGCGGCGCGGGGCCGAGGCGATCCAGCTCGACGAGCGCTCGGAGACGATGCGCAGGACGGCAGCAGCCCTTCGGCCCTTCCTGCCGGGTGACCTCGGGCGCCTCCTCGAAGGGTGGGACGGCACGGCCGACGCCACGACCGCGCGCTACCTCGTCGCCCGCGCCCTCCGCCGGGCCGTGCGCGAACGGGCGCTCGCGGCCTGGGGCGCCCCGCCCGTCCGCTGGCACCTCGAGGGAGACAACTGGAACGACCTCCTCGAGGCGGACGACGCGGCGTTTCGCGCCGCGGGGCTCGGCGGGAAGGACGCCTTCCTGAAGGGAGCGGCGGACGACGCCGTCGCCGCGCTCGAGAAGCGCTACGGCTCGGACCGTTCGAGGTGGAGCTGGGGCGAGGCGAACCGCCTCTCGGCCCGTCATCCGCTCGGCTACGTCCCCGGGCTCTCGTGGCTCTTCGACCCCCCGCGCCCGTACCAGTCGGGCGCGCCGGGAACGCCCCGCGCGGCTTCGCCCGCGTTCGGCCAGTCCCTCCGCTGGATCGTCGACTGGGGCGATCCGGAGGCCGCGACGCTCGTCGTGCCGTTCGGCGTCTCCGGGCACGTCGGGTCGCCGCACCGCCTCGACCAGCACCCGGCCTGGCGCGCGGGCGACCCCGACGGCGCGGCGACCCGGCTGTCGCGCCCGCCGCCGGGGACGCCGATCCGGCTCAGTCCCTGAGGAGCGCCTCGAGGGTCTCGGGGTGGAAGCCGACGAGGAGCTTCCTGCCCACGCGAAGCATCGGCGCGCGGTAGTTGCCCGTCGGCCCCTTCAGGCCGTCGAGCGTCGCCTCTTTCGCGGCGAGCGTCACGACCTTCTTCCCCTTGGCGACGACGACCTCGTCGACGGCGGCGAGGAGCGCCTTCACGTCGGCGTCCGTCATCGGGGCCGACTTCGAGGAGCGTTCCTGGGTGATGCGGGCTTTCGTCCGGTCGAGCACCTCACGGGTGCGTGTGCAGCTCGTTCAACCGGGGCGCTGGTAGTAGAAGCCGACCGTGGACATGGCGTTCTCCTTCTCTTCCCCGTCACGGTGCGAGGGCGTACTCGCGGACGATCCGGGCCGTCCGGTCGACGCCGTCGATGTAGGCGGGGAGGAAGATTCTCTCGTTCTTGCTGTGGACCGTCGCGGCGTCGAGAATGTTCAGCCCGAACGGCGAAAGGCCGAACGCCCGGACATCGCCGCGGAGCCTGAGGTACGAGGAGTTCGTGTAGCTCCCCGTCAGGACGTAGGGGCCGACGTCCGCGTGCTCGACGGGGTCGAGGGCGAGAACGGTCTGGAGCGTTTCCCAGGCCCGCCCCTTCCGCGCCACCGGGACGCTGTCGGGCGTGAGGCTCACGAGGTGGAGGCGAACGCGGTATCGGGCGGCCCAGTCCTGCATCTCCTCCCAGCGTCCGCGAGCCGAGCGGCCCGGGAGAAGCGTCGCCGCCACGCTCGTCGTGAAGCCCTTTCCGTCTGACGCGGGCTGCGGCTCCCCCGTGTAGTACATGTCGCGCATCAGGGCCCTGTAGGGCTCGGGAATCTTCTCGCCGAGGCCGCCGGCCCGGACGGCCGAGCGCGTGTCGGTCATCTGGTGGCCCCAGATATCCGAGCGCGAGGGGGAGACGAAGGTGAGAAAGTCCTGGACCTCGTCCAGGACCTGGTAGGGCTCTGCAGCCATCCGCGCTTCCAGGAAGTCCGAGAAGGCCTTCAGGTCCTCCTTGCGGGCCGCCTCGGCCCTGGCCATGACGGCCGACTTCTGCAGAACCTCGATCCCGAACCGGGCGATCCGGTCGCCCGAGACCTCGTTGACGCCCCCCTCGTTGAATACGTCCGTGACGCCCTCGAGGAGGTCCGGGCGGTTCTCGAAAAGCCAGCCGATTCCGATCTGGGGCGTGTACGTCTCTTCCCCCGGTTCAGCGACGAACACCAGGTCCCGCTCCGGGGTGAGTCCATCGCGGCGGAGGGAGGCGATCGCGAGGAAGTCGGCGATCCCTGTCCCTTCATGTCGATGGTCCCCCTGCCGCAGATGTAGTTCCCGAGCATGCCCGTCCCGTCCACGGCTCCGAAGGGAGGGTGATCCCATTTGGAGAGGTCGCCCACCGGATAGACGTCCATGTGGTGAAGGAGGAGCAGGGCCTCTCCTCGGCGGCGCCCCGCGAGGCGCGCCACGACGATGGGGTGCTCCGGGTCGGAGCCGACGATCTCGAACGGGATCCCTTCGCAGCCGAGCTTCTCCGCCCAGAAGCGCGCCGTCTCCACGGTCCTCCCGGGCGGGTTCGAGCTGTCGATCCGGACGTACTCGCGCAGGAGCCGGGTCGCCTCACGCGAGCGCAGCTCCCCAATGTCGAACTCGGGGACGGAAACCCGCGGGGCGCGACTCTTCACGAGGGGCGGCACGCCGAGAGCCAGCGCGGCCACGAGAGCGGCTCCGCCGTAGAGAGCGAGCCGCCGGCGCGTGTTGCGAGAGAGTCCCGTCACTCCGTGGACACCGCCGCACGTCGTCGAAGGCAGAGAATGGAAGTGGCCGCGAGAGCGAGAGCCGAGATCACGGCCGCGATGATCAGCCATCCCCGTCGGGGCCGCAATTGCACGACGTGGCGGCCTTTCGGAACGGCGAGGCCGGAGAAGCCGAAGTTCGCGTCGTCGACGGCCGTCGCCAGGGCGTCCACCGCCGCCTCCCGGGTCGTTACGAGGGGCCGGCAGACGAGCAGGTAGGCCGGCCCGGGCCCGGTCACTTCCACCTCCAGCTCCAGCCTGGAGGGGCGGTCCGAGACGCGAAGGAGCCGGCCGCGCGACGGCACGGGGCCCTCGCCCGCGCCGCGGACGAAAGCAGCGTCTGTGGGCACGCCCTCCTGGAGGAAGCGCTTCGCCAGCTCCTGCGGGTCCTCTCCCCGAACGACCCGGTCGACGAACCGGAACGGGGGGACCGGATCCCGAAAGAGTCGAACGGCCGGCACGGACCGGCCTCCGGACCCGGTCCCGCCCACGACGGTGCCGAGCGCCCCCGCGGACCGGGCCAGGGCCGCGGGGACCGGACTGCCGCCCGGAGAGGTCTCCACGAAGAGGACCCACTCGAGCTGCGGACGCGGGAGCGCCGCGTCGTAGTCCCTTTCGAAGACGCTCGCGACGCCGAACAAGCTGGCCGAGAAGGGAAAGGCCCAGCTCTTCAGCCACTCACCCGACTCTCGCGGGTCCTTCGTCCCGCTCAGGCCTGCCGCCTCGTACATCGCGTGAGGGAAGATTCTCGGGGGAGCCTCCGGGGTCGGATGGACAGGCAGCGCATCGAGAACCGGAGGGCGCTCCTCGAGGAGAGAGGCCGCAGAGAAAGGGATGAGACGCGACGTGATCGGCGTCCGGTCGAGGACGAGGAGGAGCCCGAGGCCGAGGAATGCGAGCGTGCGCCCTCTCCCGGCGAGCGCCTTTTCGAGAACCGCCGCGCCGAGGGCGGCGAGCCAGACGACTCCGAACCCGAACAGAACCGCGTACTTCTCGGGATAGCGGATCGAGGACGCGTACGGCACGATTCCGAGAATGAGCCCGAACAGGGGCGTTGCCGGACCGAGGGCCAGGAGGACGCCGAGGAGGGCCATCGCGAAGGCCCGCAGCCGCCCGCCCCTGCCGGTCACGAGGGCGAGGAGGGCGAGGATCCAGGCGACACGGCCCGGCGTCAGCGACGGGAAGTAGGGGTAGGTGGAAATCCCGTCGGCGCGGATCACGCTCGTCCAGTCCGCGACGACGCCGTCGGCGAAGAGGTCGGGAAGCCGGGCGAGCGGGAGCGCGCCCTGCTCCGCGAACCCGGGAAGGAGCGCTCCCGGGGCACCCCGGATGCTGTCGAGACCCGTCACGAGATAGGCGGCGAGCGCAGGTGCGGCCAGGAGCGCTCCGAGCAGGCCCGCCGCTCCCCACAGGGCCGCCGCCCCCAGCCTCTCGCGGACGCCGCCGCTCTCTCCCCGCCCCGCGAGAAGGACGAGGGCGAGGAGGCCGGCGACGAGAAGGGGCTCCGGCACCGAGGCGACGACGAGGAGCGCCGTCGCGACGGCGAGGGCGGCGACGGAGCGCCGGTCCCGCCTCGCCCGGACGCGGAGGAGAGCCGCGGCGAACCACGGCAGCATGGCGTGCGCCGAGGACGTGCTCAGGAAGCTCGCCGAGGAGGCCGTGATCCCGCTCGCGCCCCACGCGAGCGCCCCGAGCGCCGAGGAGAGGGGCGGGAGGCCCGTGACGCGCAGGAAGACGGCGAAGCCGGCGGCGCCGGAGAGGATCCGCAGGAGCATCCACGCCTTCGCGGCGGCCGCCGTCGGCAGGAGCAGGAAGAGGACGTTTCCAGGGTCGAACGCGGCCGCTCCCGGCGACGACAGGAGCGGCAGGCCGCCCCAGCGGAACCGGTCGATCCAGGGCATCTCGCCGGCGAGAAGCGCTTCGACGAGATGCGCCTTGAGAGGGTAGAAGTACGGGACGAGGTCGCGGCCGGACGGGACTCCCGGCCCGAGGAGCGTCCGGTACGGGACGAGGAGAAGCGCGAGGGCCACGAGGAGGGCCACCTCGAACGGCCTCCGGCCGGCCGATTCCCGGAATCGCAGCAACAGGTCCCGCAGCCCCTTCACCGGCGCCTCCCGTCCCGCGCCAGGAACGCCGCGAGTACGAGCGAGAGGAGTGTCACCACCCCGCCCGCGGTGAGTGCCCCGTTCTCGTAGGAGAGGACGACGTCGTGCGCTCCGGCCGGGACGCGAAGGGCAGTGAGGAAGCCATCGGCCCGTATGGTTTTCGCCGCGACCCCGTCGACCCGGGCCTTCCACGACGGGTCGAGAGCGAGGGCCGCGACCAGGAGTCCCCCGGGCGGGTCGACCCGTACGCGCAGACGGTGACGGCCGTTCGTCCGCTCGAGAACCTCGACATCTCCACTCCCGAACGAGACAGGGGCGCCGGCCCCAACGAGCACCGTCTCGACGAGCGGGTCGGGAGGCGCGGGTGCGAGCAGGCCCTGCGAGGCGTAGAGCGCCCGGGAGACGAAGGCGTGCTCCGGCCTCGCCCGGTCGATCGCCACGATCCGCCCGCGACCGAAGCGGGCGGTCTCGCGAACACCGACGGGGTCTTCCGGGACGTCGGTCCTCGCCGCCGTCACCCCGATCGTCCGGAGACGCCGCACCTTCTCCTCGCCCCAGGGCAGCCGGGCGAGTGCCGAAGCGAACGCCACGGCCCCCGGCGGCGACATCCGGTCGACGTCGTTGTCCCCGCCGTACCTCAGGCCGAAGACCGCTCCCGTGAGGGGCCGCAGCGGATCGAGCCCGCCGCGTTCCAATGCGAGGGCCGTCGCCCGCGCCGCATCGTCCGCGCCGTCGATGTGGAAACGCCCGCCGCGGGCCGCCGCCAGGGCGGCCTTCGCTTCCGCCGGAGGCGTCGTGAAGAAATCCGGGGCGCCCGCCGGGGCCGATCCGGTCACGCGGCGCCCCGCGTCGAGGAGGAAGAGCACGGTTCCGATCACGAAGGCCGTTCGGGGGGACAGCTTCCCCGTCCTCACGAGGCGCGGCAGAAGCGCGAGGAGGAGAGAGGCGGCGAGGCCCGCCAGGAGGAGCGGCGCCAGCAGCGCGGCGGCCCTCTCTGCCGAGACGCGGCCACCAGCCAGTCCCGCCGCCCGGAGAAGCGCGGCGAGAGCTTCCGGCGCGGCCAGGGCGAGAAGCGTGAGAACGGCCAGGAACGCGGCAAGGAGAACCGCCGCGCGGGAGAAGCGCCTCGGCGCCTCCGCGTCCTCGCGCAGCCGGTCGACTCCGATGGCCGCCGCGCCGCACAGTCCGAGCGTCGCGAGGATCCACCACTTTTCCGGATACCTGAGGATCGGCAGCGTCCCGAGAAGCGCCCCGACCGGAGCGACGAACCGCCCGAACGACAGGAGCGCCGCCACCCCCGCGAGGCCGAGCGCGGCCCGGCCGCGAGCGTCGCCCAGGGCGGCCGCGGCGAGACAGAGCGGGACGAGGCCGAGGGCGAGGTCGTGGAAGTAGGGGTTCCCCGCGTCGAACGTCGGCGCGCCCCAGTAGTCGCGGTCGTCTTCCGCCGCCGGGTCGCCCGTGAGGCGCGGCTCCAGGAGCGTCAGGACCCGCCCCGGCCGGACCGACCAGAAGAGAGCCCCCTCCTCCGCGCGCATCTGCGTGCCGCGCGCCGACCGACCGAGCTCTTCCACGGTCGGGAAGAGCTGGACGGCAGAGACTCCCGCCGAGAGGAGGGCGACGGCCGCGAGCGCCGCCAGGCGCCGCCGGGCATCCCGCCCACGGCCGGAACGTCCGTCGACGAACGCGCGTCCGAGCGCGAGAGCGGCCACGCCGGCCGCCCCGGTCAGCACGACGACCGGCTCGCCGCCCAGGAGGGAGAACCCGAGGGCGAGCGCGGCGATCGAGACGCGCCGCCGCACCTGCCTCCCGTCGGAGGGGTCGAGGGTTCCGAGCGCCACGAGCGCAATCGGGATCGGCGCGGTGGACGCCACCATCCCGAAGAAGAGCGGGATCTCGTGAAAGACGCCCGAGCAGAGGAACGCGAGGCTCCCCACCAGCGACGCCGCCCTCGAGACACCGAGCCACCGGAGGGCGGCAAACGCGAGGAGGAGGACGAGCGCGACGTGGAGGAGCAGCAGCCCCGTCGTCCCCGTGAACGGGACGAGCCAGGTCCCGGGCCAGAAGACGGCGGCGTTCGGGTTTGCAGCGAGCGCCCGCCCCGCGCCGGACGCGTCGTTCCAGAGGGGCGGCTCCCCGGAGACGAGGAGGCGTGCGGTGACCTCGCGAAGCGGCACGAAGAAGTAGCCCGCGTCTCGCGAGACGACGCTCCCTCCGAGGAGGTAGTCGTGGAACCGGACGGCGGCGGCGCCGAGAAGCGCCGCCGGCGCAGCGAAGGGAGCGAGCCGGGCGAGGCGCCCCGGCGTCACGCCTTCCGCGCCAGGACGAGGAGCGACATCCCGAAGGACGGGTCGGTCTTCTCCTCGAGCTTCAGCAGCGGCAGGAGCCACCGGAACGCCGCGAGCTGCCCCTTCGGCAGGACCTTCCGCTTCAGGATCTTCGAGTTGAGCCACCAGCCGAGGACGCCCGGCCGGTTCAGGAAGCGGATCTTCTCGATCTCGAATCCGGCCTCCGTGACGAGACGCTTCAGCTCGCCGAGCTCGTACCGGCGGAAGTGGTGGAGGTGGACGTCGAGCGTCCCGTAGAGGGCCTTCAGCGACGGGACGAGGAGGACGAGCCGGCCGTCCTTCGGAAGGACCGACGCGAAGTCCTTCAGCGTGCCGCCGTCGTCCTCGATGTGCTCGAGGACGTTCAGGCAGACGATCGTGTCGACCTCTTCCGCCGCGAGCTCCCCGCGGTCGGCCGGCGCGAGGGGAAAGCGGTACGAGGCGATCTTCACGTTCGAGCGGTTTCCGAACTTGGCCTTCAGCTCGCGGACGTAGTGGACCTCGACGTCCGAGGCGACGACGCGCTCGCGGTCGACGAAGAAGCGCGTCTGGTTCCCGACGCCCGAGCCGACCTCGAGGATCCGCTTCCCGAGCGCGGCGTCGAACCGCTCGTGGAGCCAGGCGTTGTAGGGCGCGAGCCTCTCCATCCTCCGGAGCGTCATGCCGCCGACGTCTCCCCTCGGGGCCTCCCAGCGGAAGTACTTGAGAATGACCCAGACGGCCTGGAGGGCGTCCCTGAAGCCGATCTTCTTCCCTTCCTCGTACGTCCGGCCGTGGTACGAGATCGGGATCTCGAAGATCCGCGCGCGCATCCGGGAGACCTTGCAGGTGATCTCCGGCTCGATGCCGAACCGCTTCGACTGCAGGTCGAGCCGGTCGACGATGGAGCGCGTCATCACCTTGTAGCAGGTCTCCATGTCCGTCAGGTTCAGGTTCGTGAACATGTTGGACATGAGGGTCAGCAGGCGGTTCCCCATCGCGTGCCAGAAGTAGAGGACCCGGTGCCCGCCCGGGTGGCCGAGGAAGCGCGAACCGTAGACGACGTCGGCCTCGCCCTCGAGGACCGGCCGGAGGAGGCCCGGGAATCTCCCTCGGGTCGTACTCGAGGTCCGCGTCCTGGATGACGACGACGTCGCCGGTCGAGGCGCGCAGCCCGGCCCAGACCGCCGCCCCCTTCCCCAGGTTGCAGGGCTGGAAGACGGCGCGGATGCCGTCCCGGCCGTCCAGCTCGCGGAGGATGTCGCGGGTGCCGTCCGTCGAGCCGTCGTCGACGATGACGAGCTCCTTCTCGAGGGGGCCGATGTCGACGGCGAGGACCCGTCCGACGATCTCGCGAAGCGTCTTCCGCTCGTTGTAGGCGGGCATGATGATCGACAGCTTCACGGCGGCGGAGTCCTCTCGTCGGGCAGGCGGTAAAGGAGGATCGAGTATCCCACGCGCCCCTCCGGTATTCCCCTCTCCGCAACTGCGCGCCGGAGCCGCTCGTAGCCCGCCGCGCGTGGCGCGTCCCCGCGCAGGGCCATCAGCTCGGGGGCGGCCGCGAGGAGGAACGAGGAGACGGCGTAGAGCCCGGGGGTCAGCGGCGTCGTCGCGGCGTCGAAGAATCTGGCTTTCGGAAGGTCGTGCGTCGGGTCCGCGCCGCCGAAGTACGCGACGGTCGTTCCGGCCTCGGCGCCGCGCCGTTCGAGCTCTCGCGCGAGGCGGACGAGGTCCTGCCCCCAGTCGAGGTTCGAGTCGTTCAGCCAGAGGTGCCCACGCGAGCTCCCCCCGGCGGCGAGGTTGAAGAACGAGATCTCGTGGGGATGGACGGCGATCGTCTCGCCCGCCTGGAGGAGCCCGAGACCGGCGAGCGCCGCCGCCGCCACGCCGCGGGGCAGACCGCGGACGATCACGACCGCCGCCCCGACCGCGAGGAAGGGGACGGCGGGAAGGACGTGACGGACGCCGATGTTGTAGCTGCTCGCCACGCTCGCGAGGAAGACGTACGCGGGCGGAAGGAGGAAGACGAGAGCGCCGAATCCGGGATTCACGCGCCGCGCCAGGACGAGGCCCGCGGCGAGAAGGAGCGCCAGGAGGAATCCGAGCGAGGACTTCACCGCGAACGCCACGGGAAAGTAGGAGGGAAAGCCTCCCACGGAGACCTCGCCACGGAAGACGTTGATGCCGCCCCCTCGCCGGTTCTGCTCCGCGACGCCGGCGAGGCCGGCGGCGTAGTGCCCCGCCGGCGGAAGGAGACGAGAGAGCCCGGCGATCTTCTCCAGGGTCCCGGTGGACACCTGCCGGCCGGCCAGGAAAAACCGGACCGATCTCTCCGCCTCGGCGGACGGCATGTTCCTCATCGAAACGGCGTAGACGGCGAGCAGGACAGCTCCCGCGACGACCGAAGCGAGGAGGAGGCCGCCGAGCGGCGCCAGGGGAAAAGCGGCCCGTTTCCCGGTGCCTCACGAGGAGCCACGCGAGGGCCAGGACGAGGAGGATCGGGCCGAGGAATACCGCGGTGAATTTCGCCGCGAGGGAGAGACCGAAGAGGAGGCCGGTGCCCGCCCAACGCAGACGGGATGGCCGTTGCAGCGTCGCGCGCGCCGCGACGACGGTCGCCAGGAAGCCGAGGGCCGCGGCGACGTCGGTGTGGAGGAAGGCCGCGTGGGCGACGAGAGTCGGCTCGAAGGCGAGCAGGAGCGCCGCGCCGAGGCCGGCCAGGGGACCCGCCGCCCGCCAGGCGACGAAGGCGGCGAGAAGGACCACGCCCGCGAAGAGGAGCGGGAAAGGCCTGCGTGCCGCCGCGAGGAGCCGTTCCGGCGAAATCTCGTTCCGGTAGAGAAACGGCTGCGGAGACTCCGCGGTCCGGAAGCTGAACGGCTCGGGGAGGCGGGGAGGGCGCGCCCCCGCAAGGCCGGCCGATGCCCCCGCGAGAAGCTTGGCGAGCGGCGGATGCTCGAGGTTCGCCCAGTAGGTCCCCGAGAGGGCGTACTCGCAGCCGGCGAGCGCGTGGAACGGCTCGTCCATCGTGGCGCTGTCGAGCCGCTGGTGGTCGACGGCGAGGGCCACGCCCAGGAGCGCGATCAGGACGGCCCCCGCCGCCGCGGCCCGGCCGAGAAGACGCAACATTCGGCCTGAAGTGTAAGACTCCGGGGAATGCGGCCCTTCCGGACGACGCGTGGCGACCGGCTCCTCCTCGGCGGCGCATTTCTCTTCGCACTCGCCGTGCGGCTTCTCTCGTTCCCCGCGGCGACGAAGGGCGGTCTCCGCCTCGTCTCGCCAGACTGCTACGCGCACCTCCGCCGCTCGACCGCCGTCGCGCGGCGATTCCCGCGCGTTCCGGTCCGGGATGCGTGGCTGAACCACCCCGACGGCGGGATCTACATCTGGCCACCCGCCTTCGACCTCCTCGTGGGCGGCACGGCCCGCCTCGCCTACGGGGCCGACGCCACGCAGGCCGACGTCGCGCGGGTCCTTGCGACGATCCCTCCGCTCCTCGGGGCGCTTCACGTCGTCCCTCTCTTCTTCCTCGTGCGGCGCGTCCTCTCCCGGCGCCGGGCGGCGCTCGCCGTCGCCGGCTACGCTCTCCTCCCCGCCGCGGCGATCTGGAGCCAGTTCGGCCACGGCGACCACCACGTCGCTGAGGCGCTTCTCCTCCTGCTTCTCCTTCTCGCTCTCGCGAGAGCCCGCGAGGCCGGGCTGCCGCCCGGCGCGTCGGCGGCACGGGCCGTCGTCGCGGGAGGGGCCGTCGCCGCGATGGTCCTGACGTGGCAGGGAGCCGTCTTCGCCGCGGCGCTGTCGTTCCTCTGGGCGGCCCTCGCCCTGCGGCCGCGCGAGGCCGTGCTCCTCGCCCTCTCCGCGACCGGCTTCACGACGCTCGGAACCGCGCCGTACGTGGCCGGCCTCGACCTGCCGTTCACGTTCGTCTCGTTCGGCTGGTTCCAGCCCGTGCTCCTCCTCGCGGGCTCGGCCGCCGTCGCGGTCATCGTCGCATTCCGGTCGCAGGGAGCGGCCCGCCGCACCTTTGCGGGGCTCGCGCTCCTCCTCGCGGCGGCGACGGTCCCCTTCGTGCTCCCGCTCTCCTCCGCCATCCTTCGAGGCTCCCGGTACGTCGCCATCCACACTGCGGGCGTCAGCGTCGACGAGATGGACCGCGGCGGATACCTCTCCTACCCGAAGGACTTCCTCGGCGTCGTCGCCGAGGCGCGCCCCCTCGTCACGACGCCGGTCGCCGCAACGCTCCGCACGGCCGTAGAGGAGCTCTCTCCCGGTTTCGTCCTCCTTCCCGTCGCCCTCTTTCTCTGGAGCCGCAGTCGCGCCGACCGCCGCCTCCTCGCGCTCTTCGGGGGGGCCCTCTTCCTGATGACCCTCTCGCAGCAGCGCAACGTCTACTACCTCGCGCCGTTCGCCGCGATGGCCCTGGCCGAGACCCTCGCCCGCATCGCCCCGCGCGGCCGGATGCGTCCCGCGCCCGCGGCGATCGCGGCCGCAGTCCTGCTCGTCACCCTTCCGGGCCTGCCGGACTACGGACGGATCGTGGGATACGCGGGCGCGCCGGGAAGCGACCTCCTGGATACGCTCGGGCGCTTCCGGGCCCTCGCGCCTCCTCCTGTCGACCCTGCTGCCTTCCCGCAGCCCCTGCCCGGGACGATGGAAGGGGTCTTCGCCCCCTGGTCCGCCGGCCACTTCGTCACCGCGCTCACCGGGTATCCGGCCGCCGCGGACCCGTTCGCCTACGGCTGGCGACGGCAGGCGCGCCTCTTCACGGCGACGGCCGACGTCGAGGCGGAACGGATACTCGCCGAATCCCGTTGCCGATGGCTCCTTACGACCGACCTTCGCGCCGTCCTCCCCGCCTACGCCGCCGCCGCCGGCCGGCCAGGCACGCCCCCCGGCGAGACGTTCTCCGTCCGCGTCCACGAGGCGGCCACGTCGAACCCGGTCCCTTTCCTCGAGCTCGCGCTCGACTCGCGGACAGCCTACCGGGCCCCGGGCGGGCGCGTGGTCCCCCGTTTCCGGATCTGGCGCGTCAGAACGGCCACGGAGAGGGCAGGCAGGGGGCTCTACCGGCTCCTTCCGCGCCCTGAGCCTCGGAGGCCCCGTCACGACCCGGGTCCTCTGGCCGCCCGAGACTGTCGTCATAATCCCCGGAACATGCGCCATGGGAAGCGGATCGCGGTCGTCATGCCCGCCTACAACGCCGAGAAGACCCTGCTCCGGACCTTCGAGGAGATCCCGAAGGAATTCGTCGACGACATCCTTCTCGTCGACGACGCCTCCCGCGACGGGACCGTGGCGCTCGCCCGGACGATCGAGGGGCTCGAGGTGGTCGTCCACCCGGTGAACCGGGGGTACGGCGGGAACCAGAAGACCTGCTACGAGACGGCGCTCGCGCGCGGAGCCGACATCGTCGTCATGGTCCACCCCGACCACCAGTACGACGCTTCGGTCCTCCACGACCTGATCGAGCCGATCGCCGAGGGGAAGGTCGACGCGATGTTCGGGAGCCGGATGCTCGGCGGCCGCCCCTCGAGGGCGGCATGCCGAAGTGGAAGTACCTCGCCAACGTCTTCCTCACGGCGATCGAGAACGCGACCTTCTACCTCTACCTCACCGAATACCACTCGGGCCTGAGGGCCTACTCTCGCCATTACCTCGAGACGGTGAACCTGCCGGCCTTCTCCGACGACTTCGTCTTCGACACCGAGATCATCGCGGCCGGAATCTGGAAGGGGATGCGGATCCGGGAGATCCCGATCGTCACCCGCTACTTCAACGAGGCGTCCCAGATCAACTTCTTCCGCTCGTGCGTCTACGGGCTCTCGATCCTGGCGGTGATGCTCCGCTACAAGCTCCAGAAGTGGGGCTACAGGAACGACCCGGTCTTCCGGTGAAGCGATTCCTCCCGGCGGCCGTCGCCGCGCTGGTCCTTCTCGTCGTCGCCCTCGCGAACGTCGATCTCCTCTCCGGGCGGGCGACTCCGTCGTTCCGCGACATCGCCACGACGCAGCGTCCGGCCCGGGCCCTCGCGGCCTCCCTCGGCGGCGCGTCACTCGATCCGTACGCCTCCTTCGGTCAGCCCTTCCGGGGAAACCCGAACCTCGTCCTCGCCTATCCCTTCCCCGTCGCGCCCCGGTGGCTCGGCGTCCAGATCCTCCTCCACGCGGCGCTCGGAGGGTTCGGGTTCCTTCTCTTCCTGAGCCTCCTCGGCCGCACGCCGCTGGCCGCCCTCGCGGGGGCGCTCGCCTTCTCGTTTTCCGGTTTCGCCCTCTCCTGCACCGCGTTCCTGAACGCGGCGACGACGCTCGCGTGGATCCCCTGGCTCCTCGCCTCCGTCGCCGCGGCGCGACGCGAGGGACGGCGCGCCTTCGTCCTCGGCCTCCTCGGCGCCGGAGCCTCGCGGCGCCCTGATCGCGCACGCGGGCGAGCCGGCTCTCGGCCTCCTCGGGATCCTCCTCGCCTTCGCCTTCGCGCTGTCGGGACCGAGCGGAACGCGGCTCCGGGCCGCGGGCGCCCTTCTCGGAGGCGGCGTCGTCGCCGTCCTCGCTTCGGCGCCCTACCTCGTCGAGGTCTTCCGTGCGACGGAAGCCGCCTCCCGGCGCCTGCGCGGCTTCTCGTGGGCCGAGTTCTCCGCCGTCGGCTTCCACCCGCTGCGGCTGCTGGAGACGCCCTTTCCGTTCCTCTTCGGCGACCCCTCGCGGGTTCTCTCGGGCGCCTTCTGGGGCTTCGCCGCCTCCCAGGGCAACCCGCCCTACCTCGCCTCGCTCTCCTTCGGCGTCCTGCCGCTCGCCCTGGCCGCGACCTTCGCCCTCTCCCCGAGGCGGCGCGAGGGACGTTTCTGGCTCGCTGCCGCAGGCCTCGCGTTCCTGGTCTCGTCCGTCCCGTGGATTCCCGGCGCCCGGGTGGCCTACGAGGCCCTCCCGTTCCTTCACTCGGTCCGATACCCCGTGAAAGCTCTCCTCGTCGCCACGATCGCCGTCGCGGTCCTCGCCTCCCTCGCCGTCGAACGGCTCCTCCTCGAGGAGGCGCTTCCCCGCTGGCGTGCGCGCGCCGGGATCGCGTTTCTCGTCCTCGCCGGGCTCCTCGGCCTCGCGGCCGTCGCCGCCCGCGTGCGCCCCGACCTGCCGAAGCGGCTGCTCCTCACCCTCTGGGACCATGCCTGGGCCTCGGACCCGGTCGTGGTGCTCGCTCCCGTCCTCGCGCGACTCCCGCGCCAGGCGGCCGCGTCCGCCGCCCTGCTGCTGGTGGCGGGCCTGCTCCTTGCCCGCGGGCTCGGCGACCTGCGCGGCCGGGTGCTCCTCCTCCTCGCGCTCGCGGCCGAAGGGCTCACGCACGCCCGCTTCCACCTCCCGCGCGCCCCGTCGGAGTGGTACGACCGCCCGTCGCCGCTCGTCGCCGCGGCGGCGCGCCTTCCGGGGCGCGTCTTCGAGAGGACGGGAAAGGACGTCGACGCCGTGAGGCGCGGCCTCGCGGGGCCCCTGCCGGCCGACGAGCGGTACGCCCTCCCCCTCGCCCAGGTCTCGCAGGGCTGGTCGCTCGCCGGCGCACCGCACGGCCTCCGCTACGCGTACGACCCGGACCCCGACGGGAGCTACACGCTCCTCGACCGCTTCACCAGGGACGTCGTGACGGCACGGGAATGGCCCGCCCGTCTGAAGTGGCTCCGCGCGGCCGGCGTCGGGAGCGTCATCGCGGGCGACGTCCCGCCCGGCCTGCCGGGCCTCGTCCCGGTCTTCACCGAGGGACGCTTCGGCCCCGCGGCGACGCTCTACCGTCTCGCGGACCCGCTCCCCGGCACGCGGCGGCTCTCGCGCGTCCGGGGCGCCGCCTCGGTCAGCGCAGCGGTGGCAATCGTCGACGACCCGGCCTTCGACCCCGCCACCGACGGTGTCGTCGCGGGGCGCCCCCCGGCCGGGACCGACGTCCCCGACGCCGATCCCGGGGCCCGCGCCCGCGTCCTCGCCGAGGGTCCCGACGCCCTCGTCGTCGAGACGAGCGGCTCCGGTCCCGCGCTCCTTCTCGTCGACCGCTCCTTCACGCCCCGCGTGCGGGCGACGGTGAACGGCCGGGAAGGAACGGTCTACGCGACGCAGATCCACCTCGTCGGCGTCGCGGTGCCTGCCGGAGCCGCGCGAGTAGAGATCCTCCTGGCGCCCTGACGGTGGCCCCGAGACTGGGGTCAGGTCTCGAGACCAGTCCCCACGGCCCTCCTCAGGCGGCGGGCTCTCCGGTCGTCACCGGGATCGCTCTCCCGCGAACCGTCGTGAACCCCAGCGGCCGCGCCGGGAGCGTGCCGGCGGAGCCCGCGACGTCCGTGAGCGTCAGGAAGGCGACTCCGTCGGACGCCCAGGCCTCGAGCTGCCGGGCGAAGAGGCCCGCGAACGCCCGGCCTCCCTCGATCTCGGTGTGGACCGAGTGGACGCTGGTTCCCTCTGCCTCGCGAACGGCCCTTCTCAGGTGGTCGGTCACCCTTTCACGGTTCTCCCCTCGAAACTCCTCGAAGGCGAGGAGCTCGTCGAGCGTCGGCAGGGTCGAGGGAACCTCGATGACCGACGAGGGGGCTCCGTCGGCACGGAGGGGGCGGAACGGCGGACCTCCGCGCGTGTCCGAGGCGACGCGGATGCCGCGCGCCTCGTAGGCCTCGACGGAGAGGCCGTTGGCCGTCCACCCCGGCGCTCCCGCCACGTCCGCCGCGCGGCCAAAGACCTGCGCGAACCGATCCGCAGCCCGGCCGAAGGTCCCGAAGACCTCGCCCCGGTCCATCCGAGGCAGGCGGTCGTGCCAGTCGACGTGGTCCCAGGCGTGGACGCCGCACTCGTGCCCCGCCGCGGCCGCCTCGCGCATCCGGAGGACGGCCTCCTTCCGCGTCCCGATGTCGGGGGCGGGAAGGAGCGTCCCGTAGAGCATCGTCCGGATCCCGTAGGACGCGGCCGGCGACGCGCTCATCACCTTCTTCACGAAGCCGCGCCGGAAGACGCGCTTGACGGCCTTCCCCGTCGAGTCGGGCCCGAGCGAGAAGAGGAACGTGGCGCGCGCGCCGTGGCGGGCGAGGAGGTCGAGGAGGCGGGGAACCCCCTCGACCGTCCCGCGGAGCGTGTCGACGTCGACCTTCAGGGCGAGGCGCGGAGGGAGGACGCTACACCTCGGGCGTCGTCCGCCCGGAGAGGTAGAAGTCGAGCGTCTTCTTCAGACCCGTCGGGAAGTCGGTCGACGGCGCCCAGCCGAGGCACTCCTTCGCCTTGCGGATCGACGGGACACGCGTCTCGATGTCCTGGTAGTTCGCGCCGTAGTAGTCGGCGGAGGAGACCTCGACGACCTTCGCGTCGTGCGCGAGCGGGGCGAACCTCTCGTACGTCCCGACGGCCGCGAGGAGCTGCTGGGCGAGCTCGCGGATCGAGAGGTCGGCCGCCGGGTTCCCGATGTTGAAGATCTGCCCGTCGGCGCAGCCGTTCTCGTTGACGAGGATCTTCATCAGGCCGTCGATCCCGTCCTCGATGAACGTGAAGCAGCGCCGCTGGTGCCCTCCGTCGACGAGCTTGATCGGGACGCCGTAGAGGATGTTGTGGAGGAACTGCGTCAGGACGCGGCTCGACCCCTCCTTCGGCGCGTCGACGTTGTCGAGGTGCGGCCCGTACCAGTTGAAGGGGCGGAAGAGGGTGAACCGCAGGCCGTTCGCGTTCCCCATCGCCCAGATGACCCGGTCGAGGAGCTGCTTGGAGGCGGAGTAGATCCAGCGCTCCTTGCGGATCGGGCCGTAGACGAGGGGCGAGGTGTCCTCGTCGAACTCGCGATCGGGGCACATCCCGTAGACCTCCGAGGTCGACGGGAAGACGACCCGCTTGCCGTACTTGGCCGCCATCTTGACGATGCGCAGGTTCTCCTCGAAGTCGAGCTCGAAGACCGAGAGCGGGTTCTTGACGTAGGTCGCGGGCGTGGCGATGGCGACGAGCGGGAGGACGACGTCGCACTTCTTGACGTGGTACTCGATCCACTCGCGGTTGATGGCGATGTCCCCCTCGAGGAAGCGGAACCGCCTGTCGTCGAGGAACTCCGCGATCCGGTCGCTCCCGACGTCGAGGCCGTAGACCTCCCAGTCGGTCGTGCCGAGGATCCGCCGCGTGAGGGCATTGCCGATGAAACCGTTGACTCCGAGGACGAGGACGCGCATCGGGCCTTTCCGGCCGCCTCAGCCCCGGGCCAGGGTCCAGGCCCGGAAGGCAGCCTCGTTCATGTCCGGCTGCCCCTCGGGGCGCGCCAGGAGGATCTCCACGGGCCGGTCGTCGCCGCAGAAGACGATGACGGATTTCTCCGTGAGCTCGATCTTTCCGGGAAACGTGTCGTGACCGCCGTAGCCCGAGAGCCGGGTTCTCCAGATCGTCACGCGCGGGCCAAGGACGTCGGTGAAGGCTCCGGGCCACGGGCGCGTCACGGCGCGGACGAGGTCGTGGACCTCCTGCGCCGGACGGAGCCAGTCGATGAGGCCGTCTTCGGGCTTGCGGCCTCCGAAGTAGGAGCCCTTCGCCAGGTCGAGAGGAGTGCGTGAGGCCGTCCCCGCCTTCAGCTTCGGCCAGCTCCGCGCGAGGACGGCCACCGCCGCCTCAGTGACGCGACGGGCCACCGTGAGCGCTTCGTCGTCGGGGCCGATCGGGACCGCCTCCTGGTCGACGAGGTCTCCGGCATCGGGCTTTTCGGTCATGTAGTGGAGGGAGGCACCGGTGACGGGTGCCCCCTTCAGGATGGCCCAGTTCACGGGCGACCGGCCGCGGAACGCGGGGAGGAGGGAGCCGTGCATGTTGAGGGCTCCCTTCGGGGGGATCGAGAGGATCCTCGCCGGAATCAGCTTCCGGAAGTAGAACGAGAAGAGGAAGTGGGGCTCGACGGCCCGGACGACCGCCTCTTCCGAAGGGGCGTCGAGCGACGCGACGAGCTTCACGGGAACGCCGCGCGAGCGCGCCAGGTCGGCGACCGACTCCCACCAGCGCTCCTCGCCGGGGGCGTCGGGGTGCGTGTAGACGAGCCTCACCGGCTCGCCGGCGTCGAGAAGCCACTTCGTGCAGCGGTACCCGACGTCGCCATATGCAGCGATCACGATTCCGCTCATGGCTCCTCCTTTCCCTCGTGGACGCGGCGGACGAGGAAGCGCGGCCGGCCACGCACCTGCTGGTAGATCCGCCCGACGTACTCGCCGACCATTCCCACGCCCGCCATGATGACCCCCATCACGAGGAACGCGAGCGCGAAAAGAGTGAAGACCCCCTCCACCTCGGCGCCGACGACGAGCCGCCGGACGAGGAGGAAGACGCCGAATCCGAAGCCGAAAAGAGCCGTCAGGAACCCGAGAAGGCCGAAGAGCTGGAGGGGAACGACCGAGAAGCCGGTCATCAGGTCGAAGTTGAGCCGTACGAGGCGGAGGACCGAGTATTTCGACTCCCCCTCCGCCCTCTCCTCGTGGGCAACCTCGATCTCCACGGGGTGGCGCGCGTAGAGCTGCGCGAGCGCCGGGATGAACGTCGTGACCTCGTCGGAAGCGGTCATGACGTCGACGACGTCGCGGTGGTAGCCGCGCAGCATGCAGCCGTAGTCTCCGAGCCGCATCCCGGTCAGGAGCGCGGTCGTCCGGTTCACGAGGCGCGAGGCGGCCTTCCGGAAGAAGGTGTCCTTCCTGTTCGCCCTGACCGTTCCGACGACGTCGTGCCCCTCGTCCATCTTCGCCACGAGCTTCGGGATCTCCTCCGGCGGGTTCTGGAGGTCCGCGTCGAGCGTGATCACGTACTCCCCGTCCGTCTCTCCGAACGCGGCCATGATCGCCATGTGCTGCCCGGCGTTCCGCAGGAGCTCGACCGCCTTCACGCGCCCGGGATGTGACCGGGCGGCCTCCTTCAGGAGGGCGAGCGAACGGTCGCGCGAACCGTCGTCGACGAAGACGACCTCCCACGGCCTCCCCAGCCCCTCGAGAACGGGGACGAGCCTCGGAAGGAGGCGCGGCAGGTTCCCCTCCTCGTTGTAGACGGGGATGACGATGGAGACCTTGCGGGCGACGGGGGTGGGACTCGTCACGGCCTCGGGATTTTAGGGGACGACGTCGCGCACGCCGAACGACTCCCCGAAGGGCCGCCCGGCGCCTTCACGGACGGTTGGCGACGAGGAAGAACTTCCCGTTGGGACTCTTCGCGAGGACGTGCGGCAGGGAGAGGCCGAGGGCGGGGTTCCCGAAGTCCCGCAGGTGGCCGAAGTGGACGACGCAGAGAACCCGTGCGGGGCCATGCCACTTCCGGGCGAACTCCTCGTCGGAGAGGTAGAGGCCCCGCCGGCCCGCCTCCGCGCGCCCGAAGTCGAGCTCGCTCCATTCGAGGTCGGCGATGGGCGTCAGCCTCCTGGTGTAGAAGGCCGGAGCCTGAAGGTAGTGCCCCCTCTGCAGGAGGAGATCGTCGGGACGCAGCTCGCGCTTCAGGACGGCCACGAGCGGCCAGGGAGTGACGGAACGGGCGACGGACGGGAGGGCGAAGACGAGCGCCGCGACGAACCCGATCCACGGCGCCGCCACCGTCAGGGCGAGCCGTTCCGTCGAGACGGGCCGTCGCGGGGAGCGGGTGTCACGCCGAGCCGGGAGGAGGTTCAGGAGCGCCCCGAGGCCGAGGAAGGAGGTGGCCACGATCGCCTCGGGCACCACCCCGTAGCGGGCCGCCATCCCCGCTCCGAACGCGTAGGCCGCGACGACGCCGGCGAGGAGGCCGAAGGCAAGGCCCGAGACCCATCTCTCGGCGCGGAGCGGGGAGCCCAGCTGGCGGGCCCTCTCGAGGCCGAGCGCCACGAGGACGGCGACGGCCGGCCAGACCGGCAGGATGTACGGGATGAGCTTGGACTGAGAAACGGAGAAGAAGGCCACGACGAGGATCCAGAAGACCTGCAGGTACGCCTCGCCACCCCTCTCCCGCCATTCCCCGCGGCGGATCGAGGGAAAGGCCCCCGCGAGCCGGCCGAGGTACGGGGTCCAGGGGAGGAGGCCGCCGAGGAGCGCCCACAGGAAGAAGAGGGGGCTCCCGTCTCGCCGGTGCCCGCTTTCGAAGTAACGACGGAAGTGCTCGCCGACGACGTAGAAGTCGAACCACTCCCCGTCGCGCCGCGCGATGGCGAGGTGCCACGGCAGGACGAGGGCGAGGAACAGGATCAGGGGCCCGGGCGAGAAGAGCCTCGGCACGATCGAGATCCGCCTCGACAGGAGCGCCCAGACGAGAATCGCCCCCCCGGGAAGGACGAGACCGACGAGCCCCTTCAGCATCACGGCCGCCGCGCACGAGAAGTGGAGCACGTAGAGCGCGGCCCGGGCGCGTCCCCGATCTCCCGATCGCTCGTGCTCCTGGAACGAGGCGAAGGCGAACGCCGCCGTGGAGACGGCCAGAGAGAGCGGGGTGTCGATGATGTTGAGGCGGGCGAGCGCGACGACGAGGAAAGAGGTCGCGACGATCAGGCCCGCCAGCAGGGCGACCCGCTCTCCGAAGCGCCGACGGGCGAAAAGAACGGTGACGAGGACCATCCCGGCGGCCGAGAGCTTCACCGGGAGGCGCGCCGCCCATTCCTCTTCGCCGAACAGGGACATCGACGCCGCGACGGCCCAGTAGTGGAGAGGCGGCTTCTCGTAGTAGCGGTACCCGTTCAGGTGCGGAGCCACGAGGTCGCCGGTGGCGAGCATCTCGCGGGGGATTTCGGCGTAGCGCGACTCGTCGGGCTCGAAGAAGGGGGTGTGCCCGGTCTCGACCAGAAGGAACGTGACGGCGATCGCGAGGAGCGCCCAGAGGAGGACGCGGGAGGCGACCGGAAGCGGCTCGGCGCGGAAGCGGGTCCCGCTCGTCAGGTACGGGCCCAAGAAACTCCCCCCTCGACGGCCCAGGACCGCTCCGGAGCCCAGATCCCGGCCTCGGTCCGCGGCGAGTCGACGCGGAATCGGCAGGCGCCGCGCCAGTAGTCGTAGGGCGTCCCGTTCCGCGCGTGGACCGCCACGTCGACCAGGTAGGTGCCGGGCCCCAGGTCGCAGCTCTCGAGCGTGAGGCGGACCCGGGCCGGCCCGTCGAACCCTCCGGGCGTGAAGCCGTCGATCTCGGTGTTGGAGCCGTGGACGCAGACGTCCTCCGGCGTGAAGAGGCCGACGCCGAAGACGAAGTCGGAAAGGGGGCGCGCGGGTGTCGCCTCGATCTCGATCGTGACGGGTTCTCCCGTTCGAAACGCGTAGCGCTCGTCTCCGGCCGCCCCGAGAAGCCGGACGCCGTCGATCGTCGCCGAGCGGTCTCCCCAGCGGCGGGCCCTCTCGACCGGCCGCGCCTCGACCTCGACCTCGTCCACGTCCACGGCCCGGGGCTCCGGGGAGGCCTCCTCGGCCCGGAGCGTCTCCTGCTCCACGGCGTGCTCGGCCAGGAGGCGCGTCCCCTCGCCCGCGGAGACGTCGAGGCGGTAGGCCGCGAGCATCTCGCGCGGCTCGGCGAGCCCCGCGACCCTGCCCCCGGAGAGGTAGAGGACGCGGTCGCAGAGCTCCTCCACGAGGGCGAGCGAGTGGGAGACGAAGAAGATCGTCTTTCCCCTCGCCGAGAACTCCTTGATCGTGTCGAGGCAGCGGCGCGAGAACGCCTCGTCTCCCACCGCGAGGACCTCGTCGACGACGAGGACCTCGGGGTCGACGTGGACCGCGACGGCGAAGCCGAGCCTCACGTACATCCCCGACGAGTAGGTCTTGACCGGCTCGTCGATGAACTCCGAGAGCCCCGAGAACTCGATGATGGCCGGGAGCTTCTGCTCGATCTCGCGGCGCGTCAGGCCGAGCATGACGCCGTTGATGACGACGTTCTCCCGCCCCGAGATCTCCGGGTGGAAACCCGCTCCGAGCTCGATGAGGGCCGAGACCTTTCCGTGGACGCGGAGAGTCCCGGAGGTCGGCTTGAAGAGGCCGGCGACGAGCTTGAGGAGCGTCGACTTCCCCGAGCCGTTGGCCCCGATGACGCCGAACGTCTCTCCGCGCCGCACGTCGAACGAGACGCCCGAAAGCGCGGAAACGGTCTCCGACGGCTCGAGCACCTTTCCGAAGCCCCGCCCGAGGAACGCCGACTTCAGCGTCCCGAAGGCCCGGGTCCGGCCCCAGCGCCGGTAGACCTTCGAGAGGTCGCGCGCCTCGACGGCGAAGGGGGAGCGCGAGCTCAGACGGCCTCCGGGAAGGAATCGCGGAGGCGGTCGAAGAAGGCCCACCCGATCGCGAAGGCGACGATCGAGATTCCCGCGGCGGCCGCCCAGGTTTCCGGCGGTGAGAACCGCCCGTAGAAGAGCGCGTCGTGCCAGCCCGAGAAGAGGGGCGCCAGGGGATTCAGCGCGAGGAGGCCGGTCGCTCTCCCCTTCGGGAGGTCCTTCAGGGTGTAGAGGACCGGCGTCGCGAAGAAGAGAACGGAGAGGACCGTCTGGAGGAGGTCCTTCACGTCGCGGAAGTGGACCGTCAGGGCCGCGAGGAAGAGAGCGACGCCGAGTAGAAGAACGGCCTCCAGGAGCATGAGGAACGGGACCTGGACGAGGGACCAGCCGAGCGGCACCCTCGATCCGAAGGCGCCGAAGGCGCCGGCGAGGAGCGCCGCGAGGAGGACCGGGAGGGCCAGGAGGAAGTGGACCCCCTGCGCGAGGACGGCGACCGCCGGCAGGACCTCGGCCGGGAAGAGGATCTTCCGGAGGAGCGCGCCGTGCGTCAGGAGCGAGGAGGCCCCGTCGGTGATCGACGAGGAGAGCCAGTTCCACGGGAGGAGGCCGCAGAAGAGAAACAGGGCGTACGGGGACGTCGACGGGCTCCGGTTCGGCAGGAGGAGCTGGAAGACGAGCGCGTAGACGGCCAGCATCAGGAGGGGATTCAGAAGGGACCAGAAGAAGCCCAGGACGCTCCCGCGATAACGCGCCTTCACCTCCCGCGCCACGAGAACGCCGACGAGCGCCCGGTGGCGCCAGAGATCGCGGAGCCGCTCCATCTCGGTCGCCGATGATACGCGGCGCCGCGGGCTCCCCGGCCCATCCCGCCGGGCCCGACCAGCGTAGTGTCGGGGCGTGGGAGCGAGCGTCGTCGTCGAAAACGTGCGGAAGGCCTGGAGCGCGACCTCGGAGGCGGGTGAGGGTGCCGTTTCAGAGGCCCTCGCCGGGGTCTCGTTCTCGCTCGAACCGGGCGATTTCGTCGCTCTCCTCGGCCCCTCCGGCTGCGGCAAGTCGACCCTGCTGAACCTTCTCGGCGCGCTCGACCGCCCGACCTCGGGGCGGATCCTCGTCGACGGCCATGACCTCGCGCTCCTCTCCGACGCGGGGCGCGACCTCTACCGGCGCCGGACAGCCGCGACGGTTTTCCAGTTCTTCAATCTCCTGCCGACGATGACGTCGCTCGAGAACGTCGCGCTGCCCCTTCTCCTCGACGACGTCCCGCCCGCGGAAGCCGACGAGAGGGCCGCGGCCGCCCTGGGGGAGGTGGGCCTCCCGGAGAAGGCCGGCGCCTTCCCCTGGCAGCTCTCCGGGGGACAGATGCAGCGGGTGGCCGTCGCGCGAGCGCTCGTCGTCCGGCCCGCCCTCCTCCTCGCCGACGAGCCGACCGGGAACCTCGACTCGCGCTCCGGAGCGCGGGTCCTCGACCTCGTCTCCGACCTCGTCGCGGGACGGGGCGTGACGATCGTCCTGGCCACGCACTCAAACGAGGCGGCGGCCCGGGCGACGCGCGTCCTTCGCCTCCGCGACGGCCTCCTCGAAGCGTGAGCCGCGTCGCGCCCCTCTTCGGGCCGCTCCTCTTCCGCCCCCTCCGGCGCGACCGGCTGCGCTTCGCCCTCACCGTCGCCGGGATCGCCGTCGGCGTGGCGACGATGGCCGCGATCCTCCTCGCGAACGCCTCTGTCCTCGCCTCCTTCTCCGCGACGGTCGACGTCGTCGCCGGGAAGGCCGGCCTGACGGTCCTCGCCGACGGGCCAGGCATCCCGGAGGAGACGCTCGAGCGGCTCTCCTGGCTCCGGGCACGAGGCGTCACGGTCGTCCCCGCCGTCGTCGCGACGGCCGCGGTGCAGGGGGGAGACGGCGACGTCGTCGAGGTCCTCGGCATCGACCCCGTCACCGACCCTTCCGTACGGGACTACCGCTTCAACTCACGGTCAGACGTCGAAGAGACGACCCTCGGCCGTCTTTTCGCGGTCTTCCAGCGGGACTCGGTCCTCGTGCCAGCCCCGCTCGCAGAGCGGCTCGGCCTCACGGAGGGGTCGGAGCTCGGCGTCTTCGCCGGCGGCGCCGCCCGGCGGCTCCGCGTCGCCGGAATCCTCCGGCTCGAAGGGGCCGCCCGCGCGGCGGCCGGGTCGGTCGTCTTCGCCGACATCGCCACGGCCCAGGAGCTCTTCGCCCGCGAGGGATTCCTCGACCGGATCGACCTCGTCCTTCCCGAAGGGCTGAACGACGCCGACCGCGCCGCTCTCGAAGAATCCGTGCGGGACTCGCTCCCTCCCGGCGTGACGGTCGGTCGCCCCGAGCGGCGGACGGCGACGGTCGACCGGATGGTCCGCTCCTTCCGCGTGAACCTGACGGCGCTCGGCCTCATCGCGCTCCTCGTCGGGACCTATTTCGTCTACAGCACGCTCTCCATCTCGGTCCTCAGGCGCCGCACCGACATCGGGACCGTCCGCGCGCTGGGGGCCTCGTCCCGATCGGTCTTCCTCGTCTTCCTCGCGGAAGGCGCCGCGCTCGGCGTCCTCGGGAGCCTCCTCGGCCTCGTTCTCGGGGCCGGGATGGCGAAGGCCGCGCTCGCCGCCGTCGGCGGAACGGCGACGGACTTCTACCTGACCCAGGCCGCCCCGTCGCTCGCCCTCGAGCCGCGGGCCCTCCTGACGGCCTTCCTCACCGGCCTCGTCACGTCCATCCTCTCCGCTCTCGCTCCCGCCCTCGAAGCGGCCCACGTCGACCCCGCCTCGACCTTCCGGCACGGCTCCGTCGAGGCGTCGCGGCGGCGGGCCGTGAAGCCGCTCGCGATCGCCGGTGCGCTCCTCCTCCTCCTCGCGGCCCTCGCCACGCGGCCCGGGCCGGTCGGCGGCCTTCCGCTCTTCGGCTTCGCGGCGGTCTTCCTCGTCGTCGCCGGCGTCTCGCTCCTCGCCCCCCTCGCCGTCACGACGGTCGCGCGGCGCGCCGACCGGCTCGCCGTCCGCCTCCTCGGCGTCGAGGCGCGGATCGCGCGCGCGAACCTCACCGGGAGCCTGTCGCGGACGGCCGTCGCCGTGGCGGCCCTCTCGATGGGGATCTCGATGATGGTCGCCGTCGCGGTCATGGTCGGCTCCTTCCGCGCCACCGTCGTCGACTGGGTCTCGCAGACGCTGAAGGCCGACCTCTTCGTCGCCCCCGAGGGAGGGCGCTCGCAGCGTGCGCTCGGGAGGCTCCCCGAGGAGGTCGTCACGCTGCTGGAGCGAGTTCCCGGCGTCGCCTCCGTCGACCCCTTCCTCTCGTTCGAGGCGACGCGGGACGGCGCCCCTTTCACCGTCGGGTCGGGGCGCTTCGCCCTCGTCGCGGCGCACGGGGATCTCCCCATGGCCGACGGGAGCGACACGCGGACGGTCCTGGCGCGGGCTCTCTCCAGGGGCGAGGCGGTCGTCTCCGAGCCCTACGCCGTCAAGTTCGGCGTCCGCACGGGCGACCTGGTCACCCTCCCCGCGGTCGACGGCCCCGTCACGCTCCGCGTCGCCGGCGTCTACCGCGACTACTCGAACGATCGCGGGACCGTCACGATCGACCGCAGCCTCTTCCGACGCCTTTTTCGTATGGACGGCGCGGTCAGCCTGGCGCTGCGACTCGAACCCGCCGTATCGCCCGAGGAAGGGCGACGCCGCATCCTCGCCGCGACCGAGGGCCGTTTCGCGCTCCGCGTCCAGACGAACGCTTCGCTTCGGGATGCGGCCCTCGCCCTCTTCGACCGGACGTTCGCGGTGACCTACGCCCTCGAGGCGGTGGCGATCGCCGTCGCCGTCCTCGGCGTCTTCTCGACGCTCCTGGCGCTCGTCCTCGAGCGAAGGCGGGAGATCGGCCTCCTGCGCGTCCTCGGCGCCTCGGCCGTCCGCGTCTCCCGCGCCGTCCGGTACGAGGCCGCCGCGCTCTCCGCGCTCGGCATCGCCCTGGGCGTCTTCGCCGGCGCCGCGATGGGGTGGATCCTCATCCACGTCGTCAACAAGCAGTCGTTCGGCTGGACGATCCGGACCGACGTCCCGTGGGCTTTCCTCGCCGGGGCGCTGCCCTCGTCGTCCTCGCGACCCTCGCGGCCGCCGGCCGCCCCGCCCGCCTCGCCGCCGCAACCGACGCCGCCGCCGTCCTGAAGGAGGAATAGGCGTGAAGAGAACGCTCCTCGCCCTGACGTTCCTCGCCTCGGCCGTCCCGCCCGCTGCAGACCGTTTCCGCCCCCTCGACCCCAAAGCCACCGTCTCCTTTCCCCGCGACCACGGCGCCCACGACGACGCCCGCGTCGAGTGGTGGTACGTCACCGGCCACCTCAACGACTCCGAAGGCCGCCGCTCCGGCTTCCAGCTCACCTTCTTCCGGACCGGCGTCGCGGACGAGGCGAAGGGGACACGCACCTCGTCCTTCGCCCCGCGCGACCTCCACCTCGCCCACTTCGCCCGCACCGACGTGGACGGGAAGACCTTCCGCTACGCCGAGCGGATCCACCGCGACGGGCCCGGCGGCGCCTCCACGCGCTCGACGCACCTCGACGTGGCGAACGAGGACTGGACGCTCACCGAGCTCGGCGGAAAGCTCACCCTCCGTGCGACCGACCGCGACGAAGACGCTGACGCTCCTGCTCACGCCCCTCAAGCCCCCGGTCCTCCACGGCGAGAACGGCCTCTCGCGCAAGGCCCCCGAACCCGACGCCGTCAGCCGCTACGTCAGCTTCACCCGCCTGAAAGCCGAAGGCTGGCTCACGCGCGGCCAGACGGCCCACGCCGTCACAGGCACCGCGTGGATGGACCACGAGTGGGGCTCGGGAGCCATCGGAAAGGGAACGACGGGGTGGGACTGGTTTTCCGTCCAGCTCGAGGACGGCCGTGACCTGATGCTCTACCTCCTGCGCGGTCCCGACGGCACGCGCACCCTCCACTCCTCCGGCACCCTCGTCGAGAAGGAAGGCCGCTCAACCCCGCTCGCCCCCACCGACTTCACCGTCGAGGTCACCTCCCGCTGGACGAGCCCGCGCTCGAAGGGCGTCTACCCGGCCCGCTGGATCCTCCGCGTCCCGAAAGCCAACCTCGCCCTCGAGGTCGTCCCCCTCCTCCCCGACCAGGAGCTCGTCACCGACCGCTCGACGCGCGTCACCTACTGGGAAGGAGCCTGCGCCGTCCGCCCCCTCCCCGGTTCCGGCAGCCCCGCCGGGAACGCCTACGTCGAGCTGACCGGCTACGCCGGCAAGGGAGCCCTCGGCCTCTTCTGACCGACCGGGGCGCGGCGACGACGAGGCACGAGGGCACGAGGGCACGAGGGCACGGGCACGGCACGGGCACGCCGGTCGCCTCTGGCTCCGTGCCCTCAAGTCGCGGGCGGGAGGGGTGTCCCACGGCGGCCCCTGCGCGCGCGCGACCCGCAACGGCTCCGCTCCGCGGGCCGCCGGGGCGAGCGCGAACTCGCTTCGCTCAAACACGCGCGCTCGCCTGATCCGGCGGCCTGCTCGCGGAGCCGTGCGGGGCCCCGCCCGTGCTCGAAGGCCGCTCGCGGGACACCCCTCCCGCCCGCTCACCACGGTCCGGCTTGATTACGACTAGATGATCGAGGGGCCGCCGGGTCGGGGGGGGGCGGGGGGGGGGGGGGGCATACTCGCGGTCCGTGACCATCACGCTGCGCTTTCCCGCTTCCTGAGGACGCCGATCGAGTCTTCGACGCGGTCCGCGAGTCCATGGCCGAGCTGCACCCGTGGGCGCCCTGGTGTCCGCTCACCTACGGCCTCGCGGATGCGACCACCTGGATCGCGCAGCAGCCGGCAGCCCGAGAGGCCGGCACGGCCTTCGAGTTCCTCGTCGTCGGCGACGACGGAGGCCTGCTGGGCTGCTGCGGCGTGAACCAGATCAACAGGGGCTTCCGCCTCGGCAACCTCGGATACTGGATCCGCTCCTCAGCGACCCGCCGCGGGTACGCCACGGAAGCCGCGCGTCAGGTCGCGGCCTGGGCATTCCAGAACACCGACCTGCAGCGCCTCGAGCTCCTCGTCGCCGTCGGGAACGCCCCCAGCCAGGCGGTCGCACTGAAGACCGGCGCCATCCTCGAGGGCCGCCTCCGTTCCCGCTTCCTCGTTCACGGGCAGTTCCAGGACGCGTTCGTCTACTCGCTCATCCGACCGTAAAGGCCTGCCAGCAACGCTCCGCACTCCGGCATTCCGCTCTTCTCCCCTCCCTACGCCCGAAGCTCGCCGGCCGCGGGCGGGGCGGTGCGTCTCGCGAGCCGCCCCCGAGCACGCCCGGGGACCCGCTCGAGTTCGCGAGGACCGGGCGGGGATCAGGCCCGCGCGCGTGTTTGAGCGAAGCGAGTTCGCGCGGGCCCCCCGCCCGGCCGCAGCGAATTCGGAAGCGGGTCGGCGGAGCGCAGCAGGCGGCCGTGGGGCGCCCCGCACCGCACGCGGCCCCCGGAGGAATCGACGAGACCTCCGAGCGGTCCCGTCTCTCCGGTGCTCCGGTGCCCTCGTGCTCCGTCCGGTCCGCATCCCCGGCCCCAAAGCAGAAGCCCCGCTCGTCGCGGGGGCTTCCTTGTTCGTTTTCCTGGCGTGGAGTCCGCTCCGGGGCTACTTCTTCCCCTTCTTCTTTGCGGGCTTGGCCTTCACGACGGGCTTTGCCTTCTTCGCCGGAGCCTTCTTCGTCGCCGCCTTCACCGGCCGCGTTCCGGGCGTCGCGATCTTCGAGGGCTTGCCGAGCGCGGCGACCTCGCCGAAGTAGCGCGTGAAGGCCGCCATGCCGCCGGAGGCCTGCTCCCAGTCGAAGTTCTCGTTCGGGGCGTGGTAGCCGTGCTCGGAAGCGAGAGGCCGAGGAAGATGACCGGGCACTTCAGGACGTTCTCCATCGTGACGACGGCGCCGATGGAGCCTCCCTCGCGGACGAAGACCGGCTCGCGCTTGAAGGCGAACTGCATCGCACGCTTCACCGCCTCGGCGAGCGGCCCTTCCGTCTTTCCCTGGTACGGGTCGAGCCGGTTCTTGACGTGGACGACGACGTCCTTGTTCTTCGACTTCACGAACTTCGTCACGAGCTTCGCGATCTTCTCGCCCGTCTGGTTCGGGACGAGGCGGCAGGAGACCTTCACCTCGCCGCGCGGCGGGATGACCGTCTTCACGCCCGGGCCGGTGTAGCCGCCGGTCATGCCGTGGATCTCGAAGGTCGGCTGCGCCCAGATCCGCTTCATCAGGTCGAGGGGGTCGCTGGTCCGGAGCGACTTGAAGAGGTGGTCCTTCTTGAAGCCGGCGACGGTGAAGCCGGACCGCTTGAAGTCCTCGAGCTCCTTCTTCGTCGGCGGGACGACGTCGTCGTAGAAGCCGGGGATCTTCACCCGGCCGGTCGTGGCGTCGAAGCACTCGTTCACGAGCTTCATCAGCTCGGCCATCGGGTTGCGCGCCGCGCCGCCGCAGACTCCCGAGTGCTGGTCGGTCTCGCCCGTCTCGAGGGTGAAGAGGAAGCCCTGCAGGCCGCGCAGGCCGGCGGGGCAGGCGGGCTTGCCGCGGGCGATCCAGATCGTGTCGGAGACGAGGACCGAGTCGGTGGCGAGCTCGGCGGCGTGCGCCGCGATCGCCTTCTCGAAGCTGGGCGAGCCGATCTCCTCCTCGAACTCCCAGAGGACGCGCAGGTTCACGGGAAGGTCGGCCTCGAGGGCGGCCTTGATCCCGTAGAGGGCGGTCAGCGCAGGCCCCTTGTCGTCGGTCGTGCCGCGGCCGAAGTAGCGGTCGCCCTGTTTCGTGAAGGTGAACGGTTCCGTGGCCCACGGCTCCGTCTCCATCGAGGCGGGCTGGACGTCGAGGTGGTTGTAGACGGTCACGGTCGGCCAGTCGGGGTTCTTCGTCCACGTCCCCGAGATGATCGGGTGGCCGTCGGTCTCGAGGATCGACGCTTCGCCGCCGAACCTGCGGATCACGTCGGCCGCGAGCTTGGCGTTCTCGCGGATCGCGTCCTTCTTCGTCGGGTCGACGGAGATGCTCGGGATCTCGACGAAGTCCTTCAGAAGGGCCTCGAACGCCTCCCGGTTTTCCGCAGCGTACTTCTTCAGGGCTTCGCGCGTGAGGTTCTCGGTCTTCATGCCCCGAAGTCTAGCGCCCCCGGGCGCATAGCCGGCCCCGGGCCCCAAAAAGCCGGGCAGCGGGACGGGGCCCCGGCCGGGCCGCCGTCCCCTCGGACCCGCGCTCCGCGCGCACCTTCCGCCGCCGGAACTGGCGCTCCTCCTCCTCCTTGTAGAGGTACTTGATGGCGCTCTTCTGCAGGAGGAGGTTCGGCGCGTTCTCGCGGTTCAGCTTGAGCGCGTCCTTGTCGTACCACTCGATCCAGCCGCGGAGCTCCTCGCCGTCGACGAGCCGGACGACGATGGCCGTCCGCGCCTGCATCTGCTTGAGGTAGTAGAACGACTCCGCGTTCGTCTGGTCCGGCGGCGCCCCCTTTCGGACGCCACGCGGTGCGGAAGGATCGCGCCTCACGTCGGAAAGCGAGGGACGGATCAGCTTCCGCGGTGCCAGCTCGTTGTTGGGGTCGGGGGCGCCCGTCGAGGGACCCGGAGTGGGTGGCTTGCGGACCAGTGCCATGCAGGCTCCTTCCCGAGAGGGGAGGTCGTCTCGAGGGGTGAGTTTCGGGGAAGTCTATCCGAAGGGCGCGCGCGGGGTTCAGGCGGCCGGTGGAGCGGGAGCCGGGCCCTTCCGGTCTCCGTCCTTGCGGTCGTGACCCTTGCTCGACATCTTGCGGGCCGCCTCGATCCCGCCCTCCAGCTCGTAGGCGAGGCAGCACTTGAGGCGGCCGCACATCCCCGTGAGCTTGGAGGGGTTCGGCGTGATCCCCTGGAGCTTGGCCATCCGGATCGTGACCGGGTGGAAGCCCCTGAGCCAGGTGGAGCAGCAGAGGGTGAGGCCGCACGGTCCGATGCCGCCGACGATCTTGGTCTCGTCGCGCACACCGACCATCCGGGCGTCGACCCGGGTCCGGAAGCGGTCGGACATCTCGCGGCAGAGATCGCGGAGGTTCGCCCGCTCCTCCGAGGAATAGAGGACGGTGATCCGCCTCCGGTCGAACGGCACGGCGCACTTGATGAGGCTGACCGGCAGGCGCTGCTCCTCGATCCGCTGCGCGGCGAAGCGCGCGGCCTCCTCCTGGAGCTCGAGGCGTTCGGCGAAGTCGGCCGACTCGGAATCGGAGGCGAGGCGGAGGAGGCGCTTCGCCTTCTTCTGGGAGCAGGACTTCGCCAGGACCGGGGTCAGGGTCACGACCTCGGCGTACTCGGGCCCGTCCTCCGTATCGACGACGATCCGCTCGCCCTTCCGGACCCCGACCTCACCGGCGAAGACGACCGTCATCTTCCCGTCCATCGCGTCGGCCAGACGGGCCCCGACGTAGTTGCCGCCGGGGTTCACGAGGGTGCCGAGGGAACAGCTGGAACAGCTCACGAACCTTCGATTCTCACGATCCCGCCGCCGCAGGTCAAACGGACCCCCGGACGAGGGTGAGACCCCGCTCTTCCAGGCTCGCCCCCCCCTCCCCCTCCCCCCCCCCCCCCCCCCCCCCCCCCGCCCCCCCCCTCATGTCCCTCCCGGGCCAGGACCGCCGCACCCAGGATCCCGGCGTCGTCGCCGAGCGCCGAGGCGACGATCCTCACGCCGGCGAGGTCGGTGAAGAAGGCGTGGCGGCTGGCCGCGACGCGAACCTGCTCGAGGTACCCCTCGCCGACGTCTTCCGCCACGCCGCCGCCCAGGACGAAAAGATCAGGGGAAAAGACGTTCCAGAGCGTCGCGATCGTGATTCCGACCGCCCGGGCCGAGCGGGCGACCGCCCGCTCCACGAGGGCGTCGCCGGCCGCGAGCGCCTTGCGCAGGTCCGAACCCTTGAGGCGGCCTCCCCCCTCGAGGACGGACCGGGCGACGGTGGTCCGTTCCCCCTTCTCGATCCTCCTCCGCATGAACGCGGTCATGCCGATCTTCGCGCCGATCCCCTCGAGCGTCCCGTCGATCGTCCCGTCCCCCGCCTTCTTGAGGTCGACGAAGCACTGGCCGATCTCGCCCGCGTTCCGGTTCCGGCCGAGCCAGAGCTTTCCGTCGAGGAGAACGGCCCCGCCGATTCCCGTGCCGACCCAGATCGCCACGACGAGCCGCTCCCCCTTCGCCGCGCCAAGGCGCGCCTCTCCGAGCGCCGCGACGCGCACGTCGTTCTCGAGCCGCTTCGGTATTCCCGGGAACGCCGGTTCGAGCGCCGACGAGACCTCCCAGCTCTCGACGCCGAGGTTCATCGCTCGAAGCAGCGTCGTCCGCCCCTCGTCGAGCGGCCCGGGAAGACCGAGGCCGACCGCGGTGACGTCTTTCCGCCCGACCCCGGCCTCCGCGAGCGCCCCGTCCGCGGCGGCGACGAGCGCCTCGGTCATCTCCGCCGGCCCGCCGCGGAAAGGGCTCTTGACCTTTCCCCGCCCGCGGATCTGCCAGTTCTCGTCGACGACGCCCGCGAGGATCTTCGTCCCCCCAACGTCGATTCCGAGGGCCAGGTTCTTCCGGTCGGCCATGAGACGCTCCTTTGCGGTTAGTCTAAGGGGAACCCATCGCGACCCCTCAGAGGTGAATCGTGCCCGACCCGTCCCTCTCCCGGCTCCGGAGCCTCTCCGCCGTTGCCACCGCGGTTCCCCTCCTCGTGGACGTCTCGAGGACCTGCCTCCCGGCGCACGCCAAGACGAGCGACCCGCTCCTCGTCGAGGCGTTCCCGGCCGCCTTCTCGGGGATGGCCGCGCTCGAGGCGGGCGGCATCGCCAATCCCGACGAGGGCCGGCGCGTCGGCCACTACTGGCTCCGGGCCCCGGAGCTCGCGCCCGAGCCGGTACTCTCCCGCGCCATCGAGGAGACCGTCGCCCGGGTGAAGGCGTTCGCCGCCGACATCCACGCCGGGAAGATCGCTCCCGAAACGGCCGGCCATTTCCGGAACGTCCTCCTGATCGGGATCGGCGGCTCGGCGCTCGGCCCGCAGCTCGTGGCCGACGCCCTGGGGACCCAGGACGACCGGATGCGGCTCTTCTTCTTCGACAACACCGACCCGGACGGGATCGCCCGCGAGATGGACCGGATCGCCGCCGCCGGCGGCATCGCCCGGACGCTCACGGTGGTGGTTTCGAAGTCTGGCGGCACGAAGGAGACCCGCAACGGGATGCTCGTGGCGCAGGCGGCCTACACGGCCAAGGGGCTCGACTTCGGCCGGCACGCCGTGGCGGTGACGCAGGACGGCAGCGACCTCGACAAGCGGGCGCGAAGGCAGAAGTGGCTCGCCCGCTTCCCGATGTGGGACTGGGTCGGCGGACGGACCTCGCAGCTCTCCGCCGTCGGGCTCCTTCCGGCCGCGCTCCAGGGCCTCGACGTCGACGGCCTTCTCGAAGGAGCGCGGGCCTGCGACGCGGCGACTCGGATTCCCGACGTCGGGAAGAACCCCGCCGCCCTCCTCGCCCTCGCCTGGTATCGCGAGACCGAAGGACGCGGCAGGAAGGACATGGTCGTCCTTCCCTACAAGGACCGGCTGATCCTCCTCTCCCGCTACCTCCAGCAGCTCGTCATGGAATCTCTCGGCAAGGAGAAGGACCTCTCGGGAAACACCGTCCACCAGGGGATCGCCGTCTACGGGAACAAGGGCTCGACCGACCAGCACGCCTTCGTCCAGCAGCTTCGGGAAGGAGTGCCGAACTTCTTCGTCACCTTCATCGAGGTGCTGAAGGACCGCAAGGACGGCCTCCCCTCGCTCGCCGTCGAGGAGGACGTGACCGCCGGCGACTACCTCCACGGCTTCTTCCTCGGGACGCGCGAGGCGCTCTCCGAGAACGGGCGCGGCTCGGTGACGATCACCGTCGAGGACGTCTCCGCCCGCTCGCTCGGCGCGCTCGTCGCGCTCTTCGAGCGGACGGTCGGCCTCTACGCCCTCCTCGTCGGCGTCAACGCCTACCACCAGCCGGGGGTCGAGGCGGGAAAGAAGGCGGCCGCGGCCGTGCTCGACGTCCAGCGCGCTCTCCTCGGCGCGATGCGGGCCGAGAACGCGACGTTCCGGACGGCCGAGGAGTGGGCGAAGAAGGCGAACGCCGGGGCCGAGATCGCGTGGAAGGTGCTGGAGCACCTCGCGGCGAATCCCGACCACGGCGTGAAGCGCCGCCCCGGCGCCGACCCGTTCGCGTCGACCTACGGAATGGGGTGAGCCCCGGGGCTCACCCCTTCTTCAGGGTCTTCAGGAACGCGTCGAAGGCCGGCGTCGCCCCGACGACCGTCTTCTTCGGGCCGACCATCTTGAAGAAAACGGGGCCCTGGGGTCCCTCGGCGATGCCTCCGCGGAGGGCCCACCCCGGCTTCGGCGTCATGGCGCCGCCCGGCATCCCGGAGGAGTAGGTCCCCTCGGTCGTCACGATCGTGACGGAAATGCCGCCGACCTTGCTCGAGATCGGCTTGCCCGGCCCCGCGCTTCCCTTCTCGGGCTGGAACTGGGCGATCCAGCGGTCGACGTTCGCCTGCGTCCCGCCCCCCTGCCCCGGTCCGAAGTAGAAGACCGCCACCTCGCCCCCCTCGGCATCGCCCGCGGCGGCGGGCACCTTGTAGGTGACGACGCGCATCGAGGAGGCGGACGGCGCCACGGCCCACTCCTTGGGCGCGGTCCACGTCAGGCCACCCGCCGCATTCGTTGCGCCGGCCGGAGCATGGGACGACGCCATCTGGAAGAGCACCATCGCGGAAATGAGAAGCGTGTTCATGTCCGCGGACTCTAGCAGGCCCGGGCCGGGTCGAGGCCCGCCGGGTAGTTTTTTTTCCCCCCCCCCCCCCGGGGCCCCAACCCTTCCGGCCGTGACGTCAGGTCAGGCCCGAACCGGTCCGCTCGCGGAGGATCTCCATCGCCTTCGTCCCCATGTCGCGGCGGAAGTGCTTCCCGTCGAAGCGGACCTTCTCCGCCGCGGCCACGGCTCGGGCGAGCGCCTCGGAGAGGCCCCGGGCCCGGGCGGCGAGGACGATGATCCTGCCGCCGGCGGTGACGAGCTTCCCGTCCGCCGACCTCGCCGTCCCGGCGTGGAATGCGAAGACTCCGTCTTCCGAGGTCGCGTCCTCGATTCCCTCGATCGCCTTCCCGCGCTCGAACGGGCCGGGATATCCCTCGGCCGAGAGAACGACGGCCGCGCCGGCTTCCTTCTTCCACACCGGCTTGGCGCTCTCTTCGAACTTTCCACGGGCCGAGCCGAGGAGGTACGGGAAGAGATCGTCCTCCATCCGGATCAGGGTGCACTGCGTCTCGGGGTCGCCGAACCTCACGTTGTACTCGAGAACGTACGGCTTCATCCCGTTCTCGAGCATCAGGCCCACGTAGAGCAGCCCGCGGAACGGGCGCCCCTCCTCGGCCATGCCGCGAAGCGTCGGGTGGACGATGTCGGTCAGGATTTCGCGAGCGGTCGCCGCGTCGACGAAGACCGAGGGGCTGTGCCCGCCCATGCCTCCCGTGTTCGGGCCGCGGTCACCGTCGAAGACCCTCTTGTAGTCCTTCGCGGTCGCGAGCGGGATGGCCCGTTCGCCGTCGCAGAGGACCATGAAGCTGACCTCGTCCCCGGTGACGTAGCGCTCGATCAGGACGCGGTCCCCCGCGCTCCCGAAGACCCGTTCGCCGAAGAAGAGCTTGAGCGCCTTGTCCCGGTCCGCCTCGTCGCGGACGATGACGACGCCCTTGCCGGCAGCGAGGCCGTCCGCCTTGAAGACGCACGGAAGGCCCAGCGCCTTCACGGCCTTCTCCGCCTCGGCGCGCGTGGTGCAGACTTCGGCCTCCGGCGTCGGGATCTCGTACTTCCGCATGAAGGCCTTGGAGAAGACTTTCGACCCCTCCAGCTCGGCGGCCAGCTTGTTCGGACCGAAGGCGAGGAGGTGCCTCTTGGCGAGCTCGTCGACGAGGCCCAGCGTGAGCGGGAGCTCGGGCCCCACCACCGTCAGGTCGACCTTCATCGTCTCGGCGAAGTCGGCCAGCTCCACGATGTCGGTCACGCCGATCGGGAGGCAGGTGGCGAGCTGCGCGATGCCGGGGTTCCCGGGAGCGCAGAAGATCTCTTTCACGTCCGGAGACTGGGCGAGCTTCCAGACGAGGGCGTGCTCCCGACCCCCCGAGCCGACGACGAGGACTCTCATTGGCGCGCAAGTCTAAACCAGCCTCCGGCCGAGCGGATCTGCCTTCCTCCACGAGTCGCTTGACGCACCGAATTCCGCTCCCGTAGGCTCCGTCCGGCTCTTTGAGTCCGGGTTTCATCACGAGCGGCGGAGGGACGGGCCCTGCGATGCCGCGGCAACCGGCTCCTCCCCGCCCGGCGCTCTCGGCGTCCGGCAGGGTGGGGTGGCAGGTGCCAATTCCCGCTCCGGCACGGCCGGGGAGAGATGAAATCGAGGCCGAACGGAAGCGAATCGCACGAAACGCCCCTTCGTCCTCGGAGGGGTTTTTTCATGAAGCACGACATCCGCGAGCGCCTGAAGACCGACGTCCTCCTCGCCGACGGGGCGATGGGGACGCTCCTCGTCTCGCGCGGCGCGGCCCCCGAGAGCCCCCGCGCCCCCCTGTCGATCGCCCAGCCCGAGCTCGTCAAGGAAATCTACGACGACTACGTCGAGGCCGGCACGCAGATCCTGACGACGAACACCTGGGACGCGAACCGGGTCAAGCTCGCCAAGTTCGACTGGGCCGACTCCCTCGAGAAGATCAACCGCGCCTCCGTCCGCCTCGCCCACGAGGCCGCCGCCGGCGAATACGTCCTCGTCGCGGGCGACGTCGGGCCGCTCGGCCAGCTCGTCAAGCCCTACGGGCCGCTCACGAAGGCGATGGTCCGCGAGCTCTTCTCCGAGCAGATCCGGATCCTCCTCGAGGAGAAGGTCGACCTCCTCCTCTTCGAGACCTTCTCCTCGAGGCTCGAGGCGATCGAGGCGATCAAGGCGGCCCGCGACCTCTCGAAGGAGATCCCGATCCTCGCCTCGATGACGTTCCTCGCCGACGGCAAGACGACGTTCGGGACCGAGGTCGTCGAGGCGCTTTCGGCGCTCGAGGAGGCGGGAGCCGACATCGTCGGCATGAACTGCACGATCGGCCCGCAGGAGACGCTCGAGGTCTTCCAGAAGGTCGTCTCGCGGGTCGGCGTCCCGGTCGCCGCGATGCCGAACGCCGGCTACCCCTGGAACGTCTCGGGACGGACGGTCTACCCCGCCACGCCCGACTACTTCCGCGAGGTCGCGCGCGACTTCGTGAAGGCGGGCGCCGCGATCGTCGGCGGCTGCTGCGGCACGACTCCGGCCCACGTCGCCGCCATGGCGAGAGAGGTCGTCGGGAAGAGGCGCACGACCGTCGAACGCGTCGCCCGTGCGTTTGTCTCCGCCCCGGCGGCCCCGGCAGCAGAATCGCTCGAGACCTCGCCGCTGAAGAGGAAGCTCGCCGACACGAAAGCGTTCGTCGTCACCGTGGAGATCGAGCCGCCGAAGGGGACCGACACCTCCGCCGCGCTCGACGGCGCGCAGCTCCTCCGGGGCTACGGCGTCGACGCCGTCAACGTCACCGACAACCCGATGGCGCGCCTCCGGATGTCGTCCATCGCCGTGGCGCACATGATCCGGCACGAGACGGGCGTCGACACCGTCTTCCACTTCTCCCCGCGCGACCGGAACGTCCTCAGCATCCAGTCGGACCTCCTCGGGGCGGCCGGACTCGGCATCAAGGCGCTCCTCGTCGTCGGCGGCGACCCGCTGAAGATCGGCGACTACCCGCAGGGACGGCACGTCGGCGAGGTCGACACCCTCGGCCTCCTCCGGATCGTGAGAGGGCTGAACTCCGGCGTCGACCTGGCGGGCTCGCCGATCGGGACCTCCACGTCGTTCGCCATCGCCTGCGCGGCGAACCCCGCCGCGCCCGACCTCGACGTCGAGATCTCCAAGCTCTCCGCCAAGATCGAGGCGGGGGCGACGTTCGCCCAGACGCAGCCCGTCTACGACGTCGCCGCTCTCGACCGCTTCTTCGCCCGCCCCGAGGCCCGGCTCATCCCGGTCCTCGTCGGCCTCATCCCGCCGAGGAACCTCAAGCAGGCGCTCTACTTCGCGAACGAGGTCCCCGGAATGTTCGTCCCCGAGGCGATCCTCGCCCGGATGCGCAGGGCCGCCGAGAAGGGGCCGGAGTTCGAGGCGGAGGAGGGGATGGCGATCGGCGTCGAGCTCGCGCTCGCGATCTCCGAGCGGGCGCGCGGCATCCACCTGATGCCGATGGCCCGGTACGACGTCGTGAAGAGGGTCCTCGCGTCGCTCCCGGCGCGCGAGGAGCCCGTCCGGGCGGCGGACGGGCCGGAAGGGGTGCAGTGAGGCGCCCCGCGCCCGTTCCCGGGCCCCTCGCAAAGGCCCTCGCCGAGCGGATCCTCGTCCTGGACGGCGGGATGGGGACGATGATCCAGCCCTACCGGCTGGACGAGGCCGCCTACCGCGGCACGCGCTTCGCCGACCACCCGCGGGAGCTGCAGGGGTGCGCCGACGTCCTCCCGCTCACGCGCCCCGACGTCATCGCCGAGATCCACCGCGCCTACCTCGAGGCGGGCGCCGACATCCTCGAGACCTGCACCTTCAGCGCGCAGGCGATCTCGATGGCCGACTACGGCCTCGAGGGGCACGTCCGCGAGATGAACGCCGCGGCCGCGCGCGTCGCGCGCGAGGCGGTCCGGGCGTTCGAGGCGGCGAACCCGGGCCGCGCCGCGTGGGTCGCCGGGTCGATCGGTCCGACGAACCGGACCCTCTCCCTCGCCGTCGACGTGAACGACCCGGGAAAGCGGACGAACGTCTTCGCCGACTTCGTCTCGGCCTACGCCGAGCAGGTCCGCGGCCTCCTCGACGGCGGCGTCGACCTCCTCCTCGTCGAGACGGTCTTCGACACGCTCGTCGGCAAGGCCGCCCTCGTCGCCGTCGAGGAGGTCTTCGCCGAGCGCGGGACGGCCGTGCCGCTCATGCTCTCGGTGACGATCACCGACCGGAGCGGCCGGACCCTCTCGGGCCAGATGGTCGAGGCGTTCTGGAACTCCGTCTCCCACGCCCCGCTCCTCTCGGTCGGGCTCAACTGCGCCCTCGGCGCGAAGGAGATGCGCCCCTACGTCGAGGAGCTCTCGCGGATCGCGCCCGTCCTCGTCTCGGCCTACCCGAACGCGGGGCTCCCGAACGCCTTCGGCGGCTTCGACGAGACGCCGGAGTCGATGGCGAAGGACCTGCGCGCCTTCGCCGAGGCGGGCTGGGTGAACGTCGTCGGCGGCTGCTGCGGCACGAACCCGGCGCACATCCGGGCCGTCGCCGAGGCGGTGAAGGGCCTGCCGCCGCGCCCCGTGCCGGCCGTCGAGCGGCTCACCCGCCTCTCCGGCCTCGAGCCGCTCACGATCCGCCCCGACTCCAACTTCATCGTCGTCGGCGAGCGGACGAACGTCACCGGCTCGCCGAGGTTCGCCAAGCTCGTCGCGGCGGGCGACTACGAGGGGGCCCTCGCCGTCGCGCGCCAGCAGGTGGAGGGGGGCGCGAACGTCCTCGACGTCTGCATGGACGAGGGGATGCTCGACTCGGTCGCCGCGATGCGCCGCTTCCTGAACCTCCTCTCGGCCGACCCCGACATCGCGCGGATCCCGGTCATGGTCGACAGCTCCCGCTGGGAGGTGATCGAGACGGGGCTGACGTGCCTGCAGGGGAAGTCCGTCGTCAACTCGATCAGCCTGAAGGACGGCGAGGCGACCTTCCGCGAGCGGGCGCGGACGGTGCGGCGGTACGGCGCCGCCGCGGTCGTCATGGCGTTCGACGAGGAAGGGCAGGCGGCGACCGCCGACCGCAAGGTGGAGGTCTGCCGGCGGGCGTACCGGATCCTCGTCGACGAGGAAGGCTTCCCTCCCGAGGACGTGATCTTCGACCCGAACGTCCTGACCGTCGGCACCGGCATCGAGGAGCACGCCGACTACGCCCTCGCCTTCTTCGAGGCGACACGGCGGATCAAGGCCGAGATGCCGTACGCGAAGGTCTCGGGAGGCGTCTCGAACGTCTCGTTCGCCTTCCGCGGGAACAACCCCGTGCGCGAGGCGATGCACGCGGCCTTCCTCTACCACGCCATCGCCGCCGGCATGGACATGGGGATCGTCAACGCGGGCCAGCTCGCGGTCTACGAGGAGATCCCGAAGGAGCTCCTCGGGCTGGTCGAGGACGTCCTCCTGAACCGCCGCCCCGACGCCACCGAGCGGCTCGTCGCCTTCGCCGAGGGTCTGAAGGCGCGTGAGACGGGCGGAGCACCCCAGGCGCACGCGGAGGCCTGGCGGGCGGGAACGGTCGAGGAGCGCCTCGCCCACGCCCTCGTGAAGGGAAACGCCGACCACGTCGAGGCCGACACGCTCGAGGCGCTCGAGAAGCTCGGCGCGCCGCTCGCCGTCATCGAGGGGCCGCTCATGGCCGGCATGAACGTCGTCGGCGACCTCTTCGGGTCGGGGAAGATGTTCCTGCCGCAGGTCGTCAAGAGCGCCCGCGTCATGAAGAAGTCGGTCGCCGTCCTGACGCCCTACCTCGAGGCGCAGAAGGCCGCCGGCACGGTGAAAGCGGCCGGGAAGGTGCTCCTCGCCACCGTGAAGGGGGACGTCCACGACATCGGCAAGAACATCGTCGGCGTCGTCCTCGCGTGCAACGGCTACGAGGTGATCGACCTCGGCGTCATGGTCGCGGCCGACCGGATCGCGAAGGCCGCGCGCGAGACGGGCGCGAACCTCGTCGGCCTCTCGGGCCTCATCACGCCGTCCCTCGACGAGATGGTCCACACCGTCCGCGAGCTCTCCCGCGAGGGGATCGCGGTGCCGATCCTGATCGGCGGCGCGACGACGAGCCCCGCCCACACCGCCGTGAAGATCGCCCCCGCGGCGCCCCAGCCCGTCGTCCACGTGGCCGACGCGAGCCGCGCCGTCGGCGTCGCCGGGAGCCTCCTCTCGGACGACCTGCGCCCGGCGTTCCTCGCGAAGAACGCGGCGCTCCAGGAGGAGCTGCGCAAGGACCACGCGGGGCGGCAGAGCAAGCCGCTCCTCCCGCTCGCCGGGGCGCGCGCCCGGCGGCGCACGTTCGACTGGGCCTCGGCCGACCTTCCGGTCCCCTCCTTCACCGGCGTCCGCGTCGAGGAGGACGTCCCGCTCGCCGAGCTGATCCCCTTCGTCGACTGGTCCCCGTTCTTCCACGCCTGGGAGCTGCGCGGCCGCTACCCGCAGATCCTCGACGACGCGGTCATCGGCGAGAAGGCCCGCGAGCTCTTCGCCGACGCGCAGGCGCTCCTCGCCGAGATCGTCGAGGGACGGCTCCTTCAGGCCCGCGCCGCCTGGGGCCTCTTCCCCGCGAACTCCGTCGGCGACGACGTCGAGCTTTACTCGGACGCGAAGGGCGACCACCTCCTCGCGACGCTCCACACGCTCCGCCAGCAGCAGGAGAAGAGCGGCGAGGCGCCGTACGAGGCGCTCGCGGACTTCGTCGCGCCGCGCGAGTCGGGCCGGCGCGACCACCTCGGCCTCTTCGCCGTCACGGCGGGGCACGGCCTCCCCAAGCTCTGCGAGCGCTTCGAGAAGGACCACGACGACTACCGCTCGATCCTCGCCAAGGCGCTCGCCGACCGCCTCGCCGAGGCCTCCGCCGAGCGCCTCCACAAGCTCGCCCGCGAGGCGTGGGGCTTCGGGAGATCCGAGGGCCTCTCGACCGAAGACCTGATCCGCGAGCGCTACCGCGGCATCCGCCCCGCGCCCGGCTACCCCGCCTGCCCCGACCACACCGAGAAGCGGACGCTCTTCTCGCTCCTCGACGCCCCCGCCAACGCCGGCATCACCCTCACCGAGAGCCTCGCGATGTTCCCCGCCGCCTCCGTCAGCGGCTACGTCCTCGCCCACCCCGAGGCGCACTACTTCGCCGTCGGCCGCCTCGGCCGCGACCAGGTCGCCGACTACGCCCGCCGCAAGGGGATGCCCCTCCACGAAGCCGAGCGCTGGCTCGCCCCGAACCTCGGGTACGAGGCGGAGGGGAACGGGGGGCTGACCGCCGGGCTCGCGCACGTCAGCGCCCGACTCGTCCTCTCGAGGCTCCACATCGTGGTCGACGGCGACTGGGAGGGGGGCGAGCGGGAGCCACCACGAGGATGCCCGTTTCCCGTCCGGAGGTTGGTACCCTGTGCGCGCAAATGTCGCTCTCTCCCGGAGTACGGCTCGGCCCGTATGAAGTCGTTGCCCCGCTCGGCGCAGGCGGGATGGGTGAGGTCTGGCGCGCGCGGGATACGCGGCTCGGCCGCGAGGTCGCGATCAAGGTCCTTCCCGCAGACGTCTCCTCGGACGCCGACCGGCTGAAGCGGTTCGAGAAGGAGGCACGCGCGGCGTCCTCGCTGAACCACCCGGCGATCGTCACGATCTACGAGGTCGGCCGGGAAGGCGGGATCGCCTGGATGGCGATGGAGCTCGTGGACGGCTCGACGCTCCGGCAGCTGATCGCGGCGGGCCCGATCGCCGTCCGGCGGCTCCTCGCGATCGCGGCGCAGGTCGCCGACGGTCTCGCGAAGGCGCACGCGTCGGGGATCGTCCACAGGGACCTGAAGCCCGAGAACGTCATGGTGTCGAAGGACGGGTTCGCCAAGATCCTGGACTTCGGCCTGGCGAAGCTCGTCGACCCGGAGTCCGGAGGCGGGCGCGAGTCGTTCATCCCGACGCGGTCCGCGGGCACGGAACCGGGGCTGGTGATGGGGACCGTCGGCTACATGTCGCCGGAGCAGGCGCGGGGCGAGGCGCTCGACTTCCGCTCCGACCAGTTCGCGTTCGGCGCGCTCCTCTACGAGATGGCGACAGGTCGTCGCGCGTTCCGGGGCGAGACGAAGCCGGAGGTCCTCGCGGCGATCCTCCGGGACGACCCGGAACCGCTCGCGCTCGCGAGCCCGAAGCTCCCGGCTCCTCTTCGCTGGCTGATCGAGCGGTGCCTCTCGAAGAGCCCGGGCGAGCGGTACGCCGCGACGGACGACCTGGCACGGGACCTCCGGGACGCCGAGTCGCACCTCGCCGAGTTCACGACGGCCTCGGCGCCGGCCGGAGGGATGGACCGCGTCCCGTCGGGGAGGGCTCGCGCGATCGCGATCGCGTCGGCGGCCGTCGCCGGGCTCGTCCTCGGAGCCGCGGGGTGGGCGCTCGTAGCGGGCCGGTCGCGGCAGCCCGCGGACGTCCCCCTCTTCCACCGCGTGACGTTCCAGCGGGGGAACGTCCTCCACGCGCGTTTCGCGCCGGACGGCCAGACCATCCTCTACGCGGCCTCCTGGGAAGGCCGCCCGATGGAGGTCTTCTCGACCCGCGTGGACGGCACCGAGTCCCGGCCGCTCGGCCTCGGGAACGCCGACATCGCGGCCGTCTCGGAGTCGGGCGAGCTCCTCGTCCTCCTCCGTGGAGACCAGCTGAGACACCCCATCGGCATCTCGCGCCTCGCGCGGGTCCCCCTCTCCGGCGGGGCCCCGCGCGCGATCGCGGAGAGCGTCCACGCCGCCGGGTGGCTGCGCGGCGGAGGCGTCGTCGTGCAACGGCACATCGCGTACGACCACGACGTCCTCGAGCTGCCGCTCGGGACGGGGCGATTCGACTACACCGGCTCCGCTCCCGCGGTCTCCCGCGACGGCCGGTTCGTCGCGGTCGCGCGCGTGCGGGGCGGACGCGGCGAGGTCGTCGTCCTGGACGAGAAGGGGACGGTCCTCCGGACGGTGGGTGCGGACGCCGACCAGCTCGCCTGGCACCCGGGCGGCGAGCTCTGGTTCTCGAGAGTCTCGGGCGAGGAGTCCGGCCTCTTCGCCATCGCGCGCTCCGGCTCCGTCCGCCCGGTCCTGAAGGCGAACGGCTGGGTCCTGCACGACATCGCGCCCGACGGTCGGCTCCTCCTGGAACGCGGGATCAGCAGGACGAGTCTCCGCGCCCGCCGGCCGAAGGAAGCGAAGGAACGCGAGCTCTCGTGGCTCGACGGCTCGAAACTCGCCGGGGCGTCGGGCGACTTCGACGCGCTCCTCTTCTCCGAGACGAACGAGGCCGGCAGCCGCGCGGGAGGGGTCTACCTGAGGCCGACGGACGGCGGGGCCGCGGTGCGCCTCTCGGACGGGAGCGCCCTCGCGTTCTCGGAAGACGGCCGCTGGGCGTTCGTCCGCGGCTCCGGCACGGCGCCGAAGATCGCGTTCGTTCCGACCGGAGCGGGCGAGCCCGTGTTTCTCGACTTCGGGGCCGACGGGGTCGTGTCCGCGGTCTTCCTGCCGGGGCCTGAGCCGCGCGTCGTCGCCACGGTGGGCGACAGCCCGGACAAGGGGCACCTCGAGATCGTGACGCCGACCGGGCGCCGGCCGATCGGGATCTCGCCCGGCTTCACGCCCGGCGACGCGGTCGTCTCGCCGGACGGCGGCTCGATCGCGTACGGCACGTCCTGGGACAAGGACGCCCGGGAAATCCGGCTCTGCCGGCTCGGGGACGCGGCCTGCCGCCCGCTCCCGCTCGAGTCGGCCGGGACGCCCTGCCAGTGGAGCGCCGACGGGCGGTCCCTCTTCCTGCGCGAGCGGGGCGGCATCCCGGTCCGGGTCACCCGGTACGAGATCGCGACCGGCGCCCGTACGGACTGGCTGAGGCTCGGGCCGGAAGACGCGACGGACGTCATCGGCATCGACGACGTCGCGCTATCGAGGGACGGCCGCGCCTACGCGTACGACGCGGGAGAGATCCGGGACTCGAGCCTCTTCGTCGTCTCGGGCCTGCGCTGAGTTGCGAGGCCCGCCCGATTCCCCTGGTGCCGCGAGGTACCGGGCCATCTCGACAGCCGACTCCGATCGGCGGAAACGGTAGCCGTCCGCCTCGAGGAGAAAGGCTACGCAGGCCGCCGCGACCAGGGGCAGTGCCCAACGAGATTGTCCCGGTGGTCTGCCCGCCCGCTCCCCGGCACCCTCTCCGGATCGGCGGCGAACGCGGCGACGCGGAGTGGTTTGAATGGTCTGACGAGGAGTACGGCCGCCGGAAGGGCGAAGAGGCTGTGGAACTTCGGGCCGCGACGCACGGTGGGGACGACAGATCCAGAAGGCGGTGCAGCCCGCCCGTGCGGCCCGCTCGCCGACTGCGCCCACCGCAAGGGGATGCGGCCCCGCCGGTGGTTCGATCTCGCGCTCCGGCGCGTGCCCGGGCGTTTTCCGCGCGGTCTTCGTCCTGCTCCTCAGCGCGGGACCTTCACGGAAAAGGTCGTTCCCTCGACAGGGTCCGACCGAACGCTGATCTCGCCCCGGTGCGCCAGGACGATCTCGTGGGCGATGAAGAGCCCGAGCCCCTGACCGCTCCGGCCCGTCGCAGTCGGACCACGGCGGAACGGGTCGAAGATCATAGAGAGGGCGTCCTCGGCGATCGCCGGTCCGCGGTTCGTCACGTCCACGCGCACCGACGCACCGTCGCCCCGAGCCGTGAGGCCGACGGGCTCTCCCTTGGCACCGTAGAGGAAGGCGTTCGACAGGAGGTTCGCGAGGACCTGATGCAGCCGGTCCGCATCCCACCGGCCAGATAGATCGCCTTCCGCTGAGAACCGGATGCGCCCGGGGTAGAGCACTTCGATCTCGTCCGCGGCCGCGCGGCAGATCGAGGCGAAGTCCCCCGGCGTCGGCTGGAGCGGGATCCCGCCTCCGAGCCGGCTCCTCGTGAAGTCGAGTAGCTGGTCGATCATGCGGGACATCCGGTCGGTGCTGCCCAGTATCCGCGCGAGGATCGGCTGGGTTGCCTCTGGCGTACGGCGCTTTAGCGTGTGAACGGACACCGCGATGGCGTTGAGGGGATTCCGAAGTTCGTGGCCCAGTGTCCCCAGGAAAAGTTCCCGCGTCCTGTCGGCTTCCCGCCGCGCCTCGAGGTCGGCCGTCACGTCGCGGACGATCTTCGCGGCGCCCACGATCCGGCCGTCGCGGTCGCGGACCGGCGAGACCGTGAGCGACACGTCGAGAATCCGCCCGTCGCGCGTCCGGCGCTGCGTCTCGAAGTGTTCGACGCGCTCGCCGCCTATGAGTCGACCGAGGATCTTCTTCCAGTCGTCCATCCGACCGCCCGGCATCAGGATCTCGATCGACTGCCCGATCACTTCCTGCCGGTTGTATCCGAACAGGCGCTCCGCCGAACGGTTCCATTCGCGGATCCGGCCATCGAGGTCCTTGACGATGATCGCGTCCTCGCTCGAGTCCACCACCGCGGCGAACCGGCTCGCCATCTCCTCGCGCTTCAACGCTTCGTCGCGCGAGCGCCGAATGGAGGCCAAAGCGAACGCGGACGCGAGCGAGATCAGGAGGAAGAGGTCGAGGACGATAACGGTCCTCGCCGTCCAACCTTCGGCGTGGTAGAGGAAGATGGCGCCAGCCGCGGTGGAGAGGGCCGTCGCGAGGAGCCCGGCGTTCCGCCCGAAGCACCAGGACGCCCCGAGGATGGCGGGAAGAAAGATGAGTCCGAACGGCGTCGCAGCTCCGAGGAACGGGTACAGGAACTCGCGTACGAGCCACGCGAGGGAGACGAAGCCGGCGGTCCAGACGCCCCAGACAGCGCCGGAGAGCCCCGAGAGACCCGCGCGGAAAAAGTCACCCGTTCCGGCGGAGACGCGCGTTGTCATGCTCTTCGACTTCCCCGACTCCGACGTCCGACCCTTCTCGGTCACGAGACCTCCGCGGTGCGAAAACGAAGGCGCAGCTGAAGATGCGGTTATGCGGGCGAACTCAGCAGAACTGACGAATGACGTCGAGCATCCGATCGGGGTTGATCGGCTTCCTCATATAAAGGGCTCCGGCCGGGGCCTTTGAAGCATCCGACGACGACGACACGAGGACCGGGATCGACGCGAGGTCCGGCCGCTTCTGCATCGCGGCGTAGACCTCGTTCCCGCTCATGACGGGCATGCGAAGGTCGAGGATGACGAGGCATGGAGGAGGGCCGCTGTCCAGCTGTTCCAGCGCTTCCCGGCCGTTGGCGGCGGTTCGGACGGAATAGCCTTCGTCCGCGAGGAGCTCGACCAGCGACGCGACGAAGTCGGCCTCGTCATCGACGATAAGGATTTCTCGGTCGCACACGCTGGGCCATGCCGTCGTCATCGTCGCGTTCTCTCCCCGGGTGAAGGCGAGTCACCCACTCGAACCGGCTAAGCAAGATCCATGCTCCTTTACCCCTGAGCCCGCGGCAAGGGCAAGCCGCCGCCCACAGGTCGTTTGAGGCCCGCGTCCTGAAGGAGGAACAGCGCCTCACCGGCGGACGATCTGCCCTGGGGCGGAAAGTTCTACCCTGACCCGGAACATCCTGCGCATTGAGGTACTCGCCATGGGGTCCAGCCAGGGAGCCGGCGTCCCCCCTTTTCGGCCGTCGATGACGGCGATCGCGACGGGAGGAGAGTCCTCTTAGGGCTTGCCGGAGCGGGCCTGCGACCCTATCCTCGGCTGCCTTGACGGACGTTCAATTCGTGCAGGAGTCCTCCCGGGCCGTGGCCCGGCATCGGCTGGCTTCGCCGTCGCCTCTCGGGCGCCGGACCGGCGTCACGGCTCTGTCGTGAGCGGCACGGCCATGAGGGTCCTGATCGTCGAGGATGAGGACGCCGCCAGAAAAGGGCTGGAGCTTCTGGTCAGTGACCTGGGCCTCGAGGCGAAGGGCGTCGCGACGCTGGCCGAAGCATTCGAGGCGCTCGGCTCGTGGAAGCCCGTCGTGTGCCTCGCGGACATGGTGCTTCCCGACGGCGACGGCCTCGATTTGATCCGCGCCGCGCGGTCTATGAGCGCGCCGCCTGAGGTGGTCGCGCTGACCGGCCACGGCTCCGTCAAGGTCGCGGTGGAGGCGATGAAGGCCGGGGCCTACGACTACCTCCTGAAGCCCCTGAAACCGGTGCAGCTCGAGGCCGTCCTCCAGCATCTCACCGAGAAGGCCGAACGCCGCCGCGGGCCGGCGGACCCCACGGGGCTGGCGGGAGCGGACGGGTTCGAGGGGATGGTCGGACGGTCGGAGACGATGCGCGAGATCTTCCGCCTCATCGGCCGGGTAGCCCGCTCAGACGCTCCGGTCATCATCACGGGCGAGAGCGGGACCGGGAAGGAGGCCACGGCGGCAGCGATCCACAGCCTTTCGAGGCGGCGGGACAGGGCCCTGGTCGCCATCAACTGCGGTGCCGTCTCTGAGACGCTGGTGGAGAGCGAGCTGTTCGGGCACGAGAAGGGCGCGTTCACCGGCGCGGACCGGAGGCGGATGGGCTACTTCGAAATGGCCCACGGCGGGACGCTGTTTCTCGACGAAGTCACCGAGATGTCGACCGAGCTGCAGGTCAAGTTCCTGCGAGTGCTGGAATCCCGGACGTTCCGGCGCGTCGGTGGCGGCGAAGAGCTGAACGCCGACGTGAGGATCATCGCGAGCTCGAATCGCGACCTTCCAGAGGCCGTGGCAGCGGGCAAGCTCCGGGAGGACCTCTATTACAGGCTCGTCGTCTTCCCTGTCCGCCTTCCCCCGCTCCGGGAACGGCTGGAAGACGTCCCCCTGCTCGCCCGTCGCTTCCTCGATCTGATAGAGCAGGCCGAGCAGGCGGGGATCCGGGACCTCGATGGCGAGGCGCTCGACGCGCTCTCGGCGCACCACTGGCCGGGCAACGTCCGCGAGCTTCGCAACGCCATGCACCGCGCTTACATCCTGTCCGACGGGCCAGTCATCACCGCCGACCTCGTGCGCACCGTTCTCGACGGCGTCCCCGCGTCGACGCCGATCGTGCTCACGACGCCCCCCTCGTCGAGGTGCGCATCGGCGAGTCTCTCGACCAGGTCGAGCGAAAAGTCCTGGAGCAGACCCTCGCCTTCGTCAGCGGGAACAAGCAGCGCGCCGCCGAGATCCTCCAGGTCAGCGTGAAGACGATCTACAACAAGCTCAAGCGGTACGGGTTCGAGAGCTGACGCCCGGCTCGCGGTCCTGAGGACCGGCCGGCCCGACGGACGTCTTCAGATCCGTCGGACCCGGACAGCCAACCGGCTATCGAACGATCAAGACGGATGCTCAGCCTCGAGCAGGATGTCGGTGAGGACCGCGACGTGCTTTCGCTGACGGGGAATGAGCTCGTGCTGGATGACGCTGCGGATTTCGGGCGGGACGGACTCCACCGCATTCGCGTACTCCATGAGCCCGTGCTTCTCGCCTTCGAGCAGGCTCTCGACGGCCGCCCGGTCACCGAGGAGATTGGCGGACCCCTGAACCAGACGCGTCACGGCGCCCCAGATGCCGGCCGTCTCGTCCGGCGTGGCGCCGAGCGCCGAGACCGTTGCCTTCAGCGCGCCGGCGGAACGCCGGTGCTCGGACGCGAAGCGGAAGAGCTGGTCGGCATCCGCGGCCGCCGGACCGTCGACGGACCTCAGTGCCATCTCGTACGTGGCCACCGCCGCGAGCTCGCTGCGGAGTAGCGAATTGAGCGTATCGATTGCGGCCTTCGAGCTGATCGTTGTCGACATGGTCTTCCTCTGCATCATCGGGAGGTCGGACGATCGGCCCCGGTCGCGACGACCGGGACCGCGTGCAGTTGCCTCGGGATAAGCAACCGGCGTGCCCTCAAGGCCGGCCCCGCAGCGAGGCCGCGCTTGAACGTCCCTCGGCGTGGCATTCGCGTTGCTGCGAGAGCCGAGGTTCGCTGGGCGTCGGTGTCCTCCTCGGATTCGCCGTGACGCGGCGCTTCCGCTGAGCGGGACGCTCCAGCCACCGGGCGCCGCCGCAGGGACGCTGAAGGCCCGGCGGCCTCCTGGCACGAGCCTCGCGCCGCAACGTTCTATACCTCGAGCCTCACCGTGATGCGACGAACCTTGTCGCCGCCGGTCTGCTCGATGACGGTAACTCGCTTGCCGACGGCGAGGGCGTTGTCGACGGAGTAGATGACGTCCTTGTCGTCGAGAGCGAAGGTGTCGGTGTTCTTGTCGCCCGCCATGACCTCGACCTTCTATCCCGGGGTGAACTCGGTCCCAGACCAGCCGACGGGCGGGAACGTCCGTTCCGGGCTCGGCCCTGAGCGGCTCGTCGCGTGTAGAAGCTTCCGACCGAGGAACGATTTTCCGAACTCGGGACGTCGATCAGAGGCTCGCGCGGCGGCAGGCCGCGCCGCTTTCGCGTCCGGCCCTGCCAGCGGCGGGCATCTGCCTTGCAGACACCGCGAGGGGACGGGCTGAGAGCCTCGGGACCTGAACCGAAACACGTATGTCAACCCCGCGGCGCGGCGCGCGCCCGGCAGCATCGGATCAAAACCTCACGAACCACACCGAAGGAGATGCCATGAAGAGGATCGTTACAGCACTCGTTTTCGCCCTCGTCCTCGCGACGTCTTCCGCCCCCGCTCGCGCCGGGGCTTCCTCGACCGACCCCGAGGTCTCGAAGGCCCTCACCGGCGTGGCCGTGAAGACCAAGCTCATCGAGAGGCTCGGGGCGGACGGCCTCCGGATACACGTCCAGATGAACGGGACGACGGCCGTGCTGACCGGCCAGGTCGAGAAGAAAGAAAGTCAGGAGCTCGCGAAGGAGGTCGCGCTTTCCGTCGCCGATGTCAAGAACGTCGACAATCGGCTCACGCAGAACCCTGCCAAGGAGACCTCTGCTTCCAAGGATCTCGAGCTCGAGATCCGCGACGGCATCCTCGAGACGAAGGTCAAGAACATCCTCCTCACCGAGGTCGGCACGAACGCCATGAAGATCGAGGTCGAAGCGACCAATGGCGTCGTGAGCCTGCGCGGCACGGTGCCGTCTGCCGATATCGCTAGGGCGGCGGTGGACAGGTCGAAGGGCATTTCCGGAGTGAAGAAGGTCGTCAACCTCCTCAAGTCGCGCGCCTGAAGCGCGCGCTGGCGGGAGCTCGAGCAAGGCGCGGGCCGGGCGCCGAACGCGCCCGGCCCGCGCCTTGCGATACCAGCGCGATGCGAGAGTGGCCGACACCGACGACATCGGCGCCACGGTCCCCGGACACCCGGGTAGATTGGGGCTCTCTCCTGAAAATCCTGCTGGCAGCGCTGGCGATCTGGGTGGTCTGGCGCCTCTGGACCGGAATCGAGGTGCTGCTGGTCGCGGTGCTCCTTGCCGCGGCGCTGAGCCCGATCGTGGACCGGCTCGAGAGATGGGGGCTGAGCCGGCAGTGGGCCGTCGCGGCGCTGGCGACCTGCGCCGTCCTTCTCCTGGGAGCCTTCGTTACTCTGGTGGCGCCGCCCCTGGCCACCCAGGTGACCGTCCTGATGGCGCCCCTGCCGGGCCTTCGCGCGATGATCGCGGGCGGGATCGAGCGGTACGGGGCACTGTCTCATGTACTCCGTCCGCTTCTCGACCTTCCGGCATCTCCGGCGGTCGCCGAGTGGCTCTCGGAACGGCTGCGGTGGGGGAAGACCTTCGTCGAAGCGACGGCGGCCGCCCTCCTCGTGGTGGTCCTTTCGTTCTATCTCCTTCTCGACGGGCGCGCGGTGGTCGCCTGGCTTCTGGCCTATGTCCCGCGCCGCCATCGCGGGCACATGTCGGCAACCGTCCCCGAGGTCTTCGATGTGGTGAAGGCCTTCGTCACCGGGCAGCTCACGGCATTCGGGCTCTTTGCGCTCTTCTGCTTCGTCGTTCTGTCCGCGCACCGCGTTCCGGCTGCGCTTCCTCGCGCTCTTCTCCGGGGCCTGCGCGGCCGTCCCGACAGTGTGGATCCTCGTCGCGATGGCGGTCGCGGGGCTGATAGCCCTCACGGTCAGCCCGGGGACTTCGCTCGCCGTCCTCGGCCTCACCCTCTTCTACCACCAGTTCGAGGCCTACCTTCTCCTGCCGCGCCTCTACGGCGGACGCCTGCGGCTGTCGACACTGACCGTCCTTCTGGCGATCGTCGCGGGCGGGATGCTCGATGGGGTCGTCGGGGCGGTCCTGGCCCTTCCGATCGTCGCGGCGTACCCAGTGGTCGAGAAGCACTGGCTGGGGGACACCTCCATCCGGACGCGGTCGAAGACCACGCCTCTCTCCGTGCCGCTGGCATCGAGGGAACAGAGGGACATGACGCCGCGGTCGAAGCGGTCCTCAGGGGAGAAGAGCCCGCGCCACCGGTGTGACGGTAACCTCCTCGTGTGTTGCGAAGAACTCCTGCTCCCCGGAATCCCGTCTTCGCAGATCGCCGACCGCGATACCCGGGATCAGCCTTCCTTTCCCGTCCAACCGACTCGGAAATTCTTTCTTCGACTGTGGGACATTCTTCTGCCTCGCGCCCGACCCGCGCCCGGCGTGGCCGGACAGGTCGCCGGGCGCGGGAGATGGCAACGGCCTTGCACTAGGAATTGTGACGAGAGGACGCGGCGCAGAGGCGCCGAACGACCCGAAAGGAGATCGCAGCCGAAGACAACAACCGTGGGAAGGGCCCGGTACCGGCTCCCCGCCGGGATCAGGCCCACAAAGTCAGCTGGCCGGCGCGGTTCACGTACCCCCTGACCCCTGCCAGCGGGCCCCCGGACCCTTCCCCGGGCACCCAGAGGCGGCGTTACCCCCACGCCGCCTCCATTTTTCTTGCTCGACCTCGCTCCCGACCGCCGCCAGCCGCGAGCTGCACCGGGTCGGCGAGGCTTCCGGTAGCGCCGTATCGTCGCCGGGGTGGATGGGCTCTCTCGTCTCCATGCCTGCCCCTCAGCGGGAGAGCCGGATTCCCCTGGCGAGCGGCCCGAGGGTGACGTACTGCGGCAAGTGCGCGCCTTCGAGCCACACGATCCGCTGGCGGTCCACGACCTGGAGAAGCTGGCGGATGGCATCGTCCATGCTCAATCTGAATCTCGAGTTGACCAGGACCTCGGAACCCCAGCTCTTCGCCTCGGGACTGCCCCAATTCCCGACCGACCAGACGTGGAGCGGGACGCCGAGCCGCCCGGCAAATCTCATCACCTCGTCGGGTGAGCCGAGGCTCTTGTCCTTCGCATCGGGACCGAGGAGGAGAACGACGGCTCGCTTCCGGTTCGCTTCCGCCGCCGACAGAGCCGCAACGGCGACCGCGTCCGCGATCCGCTGGTTCTTTCCCCGCCAGCCTTGCTTCATGTAGGAGCTCACGATCGCGGCAATGCTCGCGGAGTTGCCGACGCCCCAGGAGCGCCACGGCGAGCTCGGGAAGACGTTGACGAGGATCCCGGACTGCCTGCTCACGCGCCCCACGGATTCGAGGATCCGGAACCGCAGACCCGCCTCCGTCGGCCCTCGCGCGGCCTTGCCCCATCCGCCCTCGCGCAGCCACCTCCCATATTCCCGGAAGAGGCGCGACCCGGCGCTCCCCTCCTTGACGAAGACGAGGTCGGTCCCGCCGTCTTCGACGGCTGCGACCTCGAGAGACTCGCCGCCCTTCGATTCGAACCACCCGGCCAGCTCGCTTGCAGCGGGGAGGCTCGCTCCCTCCTCGAGCTCGACCGCGACCGCGGTCAGCTCCGTCAGCGTCTCGGCCCTCCGGGAGCCGCCGAAGACGAGCTCCGCGGCCGCCGTTGCGCCTTTCTCGAATCGTGCGACAGCCCGAAGGAAGTGGATCTGGGCCGGGTCGTGGGCGGGCAGCTCGATGCGCGACAGGTCGCGCGCCCGGATCGCCTTTCCGTCGAAGGTGACCGTGGCGGCGACCGGTACTTCTCCCTCGAGCGCGCGCCAGGCCAGCCGCGCGAATCGCCCTCTGCCCCCCACCCCGTTCTCGAGGATGAGGCTCGCGTCCGCCGTCGCGCGGGGGCGGTTGATCCACTGCCGGACGCGGTCGAGCTCCTTCCCCTGCGCGTCGTAGGCGACGGCGACGAGCTCGTGCGGGGACGGCTCGCATCCGAGGTCGAGAAGGACCGCGAACGGTTCCCTCAGCTCGGCGACCGTCTGCCCGTCGAGGACGAGCTCGATCCGCTCGACGCCACCGCTCGCGAGGAGCTGGACGTTCACGAGTCCGATGACGAAGCCGACGAAGAGCGATGTAAAGGAAATCATCTCTCCCCCTGTACTCCCCCGAGTACGCTGTCTTTTCACACGCGAGCTGCGTGCCAGCGACGAACAAGGCCTCTCGTCCCGGACTCCCGCGCCGATCCTCGGGTACGAGGCGGCCTGACCCACTCATTCGTTCGTTCTGCCCGTCGGCAGCCGAAACGCCTATGATTCGAATCTCACCAAACCGTCCGGCCCCGCTCGTCACGATGGGGCACAGGGAGGTGGCGCGTGCCTACGAAGTCCTCCCCCGCGTTCGGGCCGGCGATCGCCGGTCTGGCCCTCTTCTCCACGACGCTCGCTCCTGCCCAGGAGTCCGCGCCGACGCCCTCACCCGTTCCGGTCGCGACGCCGGCACCCGCCCGCGACGTCGACGCGCCGCCGGCGCGGCCCGGCGCGCTCCCCTGCGCTCCAGCCGGACCGAGGAGCTTCATGTCCGGGCCACAGATGCCCCTTCCGCCTGACCTGTCGGGGGACGTCCGAATCGTCAAGGCGGGGAAGATCCGGATCGGCCGGAAGCCGCCCAAGCTGGCGCCCTTCGTGGTGAAGGAGTTCCGGCTGGGTCCGAGGACCGGGTGGAGCGCCGTCGACGTCGATGCCTTCGACGCTCGCTTCGACGCGACCTTCGGATTCCACGTGGAGCGCACGAGCGGGAGCATCTCGTTCCAGCTGGCGAGGGAGGACCTCCCGGACGCGCCGCTCGTGACGGCGCGCTGCGCGTGGGGCTTTGCAGCGATGTCGATGGGCCTCTCCCGCGGAAGCGTCGGAGTCGAGGCGCGTGTGCCGCAGAGAAGCACGACCTTCTGCGAGTTCCTCGACGCGCCGGACGGCGAGCCGTCGGTTCTCTTCCTCGAGGTCGGCCCGCCGTCGAACCTCTTCAACCCCCGCTTTCCGTCCCACGGCGGGCTCGTGCGCGGGAAGATCCGCTACGAGGCCATCTCGACGAACGTCATGAACCCCGCCCTCCTCGGGATGAGGGCCCCGATGATCACCGGCACGGTTTTCTGGGCCGGTGGCCGCGCCGTCGCCGCCGTGGAGCGCCTGCTGCCCGGCAGGGTCCTCATCGCGTGCTCCGTCCCGGCCGCGGAGGAGTCGCTGTTCGTCGCCGTCGGCACGGCCCTCCTCGTTCAAGACCTGGAGTCGGGGGCGTTCCCGCACTGAGAAAGGCAGCGTCAGCCGCCGCCCACGGTCACGACGCCCCGCGGGGCCCTGCAGTGCCTTGGTCGCCTCTCCGAAAATGCAGGATAATCGCTGCAAGAGATCGAATCAGGGACCCTGAGATCCTCGGCGCGTCAGGCGGATGGCTCTTCTGTCACTCCACCTGCACCTGCCGTCGATGCGTTGATGGGATTGGAGAACGAACGTGAGGCTGTCCGTCACTGGCCTGGTTTCGTTGAGCGCTCTCCTTCTGGCCGGCTGCTCGGCGAAGCATGACGATGCCAAAGTCCGCTCGAATGCTGCGATCGAATCCGTCTACACGGACCTCGGCGCCGGGTCGTGCACGAAGGAGATCGACAGGACCGACCCCAACGAAACACCGTACCTGGCGTGTCCCGGCGTAGCGGGTTACGCGCTGATCGTGCGCCGCGTGGACGCGGGCCGCCAGTCGATCGACATCGTGGATGCGGCGCAACGCGTGCTCCCGCTCGGCTACCAGGAGTTCGTCACTCGCCACATGTCCACCCTGGGTGAGAAGGCCGAGTGGCGGGTCGAGACGAAGGACGGCAAGCAGGTCCCGATCGCTCTGATCGTTCGCGTGCAGGCGCGGGAGGATGACGACGACCCGGAGAAGGTGACCCGCACCTACTGTGCGGTGGCGAAGATCGCGCCGGACGAAGCCTGCGTCACGGACAGGCTCACCGAAGGCGCGCAGCCGGAGGCCGAGGTGCGCCGCGCGGCGGACTCGGCGCGCGAGCGGCCGTGCGCGCCGGCCCAGCCGCCGATGACGGCCGACGGAGCGGTCGTTCGCTGACCCCGAGGAACCGGACGAACGAGGAGAACTATGCCGACACCCGTGGACTTCATGAGGCAATACCGTGATCTCAGGGTCAACGTGGCCATCGACGACCCGGTGGCGATGGTCAGCCGCGTCGGAACGCACGTGGTCCAGCTCAGGAAGTACTTCATGATGGACTGGGCGGATGGCACCGAGGAGAGGCGCGATTACAACGCGGTGACGCGCGGATCCCGCCACGACACCTGGTTCCAGGCCAACAAGGAGCGCATTCGCACGGCAGCGATGGGCAAGGGCGCCCCGCAGGACTACGAGCTGGCACTGGAGTGGGCGGTGCGTTCGAACAAGATCCCGACCGTGACCCAGGCATCACTCCAGACCTACTGCGACGACCACCTGGGCATCGACTGCTCGGGCTTCGTCACCAATTATCTCGTCGCCTGCGGCAAGAGGACCTATTCGAGCCATACGGTGCGCAACAGCAGTGCCGCGTCGTATTACAGTGCGGCGAGGGCCGTCAACGATCCGACGCAGGTCCGGCAGGGCGACCTGCTGGTATGGATGGACGGCAACTCGGTCAGGACGAGTCCCGGGCACATTGCCGTCGTGGACTCGTATTCCGCCCGGAGCATGGCGGGCGGCAACATGCGCGTCGTCGAGGCGACCGGCGCGTCCGGCGCCAACCCGAAGCTGCTGGACTCGATGTACGCCGTCGAACAGATCATCCCCAGGGCCGGCGCCGTCCCCGTGATGATCCTCGTCGTGAAGCGGCACGGCGTATCGGGGAGCCGTGTGGCCGTGATCCGGGTCTAGCCTGGATTTCCACGCACCCCGGAGCTGCCAGGAACGTCTGCGCGCGTCCCGAACTCGATCAGGAGCCTGCGGATCTCGTCTCGGAGCCAGTCGCGCTCCGAGGGCTCGCAGAAGTCCCCTTCGACCTCGACGATCCGTTCGTCGGAGACGACGCGGCAGACGGCGCCCGGAGCGCGCGCGACGTCCTCGATCGACGGGAGCGGGATCGTCTTCCCGCGGAACTGGAATCCCGCGGCGGAGATCCGGATGACGGGAGGCCGGTGAATCCGGAGCCAGCGTTCCAGCACTGCATAGGGACCCGGGGTCAACAGCAAGAGGACCAGGAGAACGGTCAGGAGACGGAAGAACGCCGGCGTTTCCGGGCCGAGGAGGTCGATGAAGAGGTAGAACTTTGCCGCGAGCGCGCCTAACGGCACCAGGAACAGCACGAGGATCTTCTTCCGGTGGACGGGAGGGGCGTACGAGGTGGTGATCTCGTAGCCGCTCCCGTTCCAGGTGACCGTGAGGCTCGAGCCGGCCCTCTGCGGGAGCGGTGTCCTCGCTGCTTCGTCGTTCGCCAGCCGCTCGTGCATCGGAACGTCGAGCTCTTCCGGGCTCCGCGTCTCCCGCGTCGCCGTCTCGTACGGCAGGTTCCACGCCTTCGCGTAGGTTTCCAGCACCCGACGGGTCGCGGCCTCGTCCTCCGATGCGTGGAGGCAGAGCTCCCGAAGCGGGCCGGACCGCGCGACGTGGAACGTCCTGAGGACGCCCTCCCTCCGATTCTCCAGGAGCCGCTCCTCGCGGCTCTGGCGCAGAGGTCCGATCCCGGAGAGCGGCAGCCTGCGCCGGACCTCGCCGTCCCGGAAGACGGTGACCATTCCCCGGGCCGGGTCGACCTCGACGTAGTGCCGCGGCCGGAGGCGCACGTAGAGCCCGAACCCGAGGACGAGGAGGATCGGCACGGCGGCCGGCACGGTCAGGCGGACGTACTCGGAAAGAACCGGCCCGGCGACGGCCAGCCGGACCATGACGAACGCGACGACGAGGGCCGCGGCACCGATGCCCGCAAACAAGGACGCCGTCCCGACCCGGGCACGCCGACGCTCCTCCTCCCTCAGGGGAAAGCGTTCCCGCGAATTGCTCATTGGCGGGATTCTACGGTTCACCTGGCCTCGACCGGACCCTGCGGGACGGGGTTCGGGCGGACGACCCGCGGCGGGCCGGTCGCCCGAGAGCGGCACGGGCGGGTCTATTCGGCGGGGGTCGCAGGTCGGGCCGTGCGTCGCCAGGCACCGACGAGCGACGCTGCGGTGACGCACTGAACGAACAGGGTCGCCGGGTACATGAAGCGAAAGTCCCGGACCGTCGAGACCGGCAGGTAGGACGAGTAATAGACGAGCGGTACCAGGAGCACGACGCCGAGGCGGGTGAGTGAAGAGTTCCGGTGGATCCGGCCGAGCGCCAGGAATCCCGCGACTCCGATGGCGTTGACGAGGAGCCAGATCGCATGCACGCCGCTGACCCAGCGAAGCAGCGGATGATCCGCGACGCCGTCGGCCGCACGTTCGAGCCGGTTCCGGATCGGCGCCAGGCGGCCATCGAGAGCGAGATGGTAGGGATTCTCCGTGATCGAGCCCTGGAAGAAGTAGTGGGTCTTCTCCAGCCCGAGCAGGCTCACGAATCCCACGATCTTGCAGGCGACGAGCTCTCCCGGGAATCGGCGCCAGGCCTCGCGGTACTCGGCCCGAAGCCGGTCGCGGTCGGCCTGCATCGCGGTGGCGACCGGCTGGATGGCCTTCCAGAATGGGATATCGGTGTCGCCGAGGCGATAGTTGGCCAGTGCCGGCCGGTCCCGGGTGTGGCTCTCGGTCCACGGCAGCGCACGGCAGGCCGGAGGGTCCGAGGCACAGAGGGCGACCAGGTCGAGCACCATCACGGTCGACGTGACCTGGGACTTGCGTACGGCGAAGGCGCGCCCCAGGGTGAACGTGCCGAGTGAGTAGACGACCGCCGGTGCGAGCGCGAGGGCGACGCCGCGCCAGCGTCGGGGCGGCGGCAGGGCGCCCCAGAGGGCCAGACCAGCCACGGGGAGGATCAGCACGGAGTTGTGACGAACCATGGCCAGTGCCGCCGCGGTGACGACCACCCCGGCCCGCGTCGCCCCGGAAGCGCGGGCCGTCTCGATGCGCAGGAGGAGCGCGCCGAGCCACAGCATCAGCACCATCGTCCAGGCGTCTTTCCAGAAGGTCATGAGGTAGAAGGAGAGGGGCGACAGCGGCAGCAGCAGGGCGAGCAGGACGAGCAGGGAGAGCCACTCGACGCGTCGCGGAGCGAGTGTGGCGCCGCCGAGCAGGCGCATCACGTTCTCGGTGAGCGACCGGATGCCGAAGACGCCGGCGACGCACTGCACCAGCATCAGGGAACCCAGTCCGCCGCCGGCGACGAAGACCAGGTGGAGGACGATCGCCATCAACGGCGGGTGCCAGTCGTCGTAGCTGCCGGCGAGCGCCTGTCCGTACTGGGCGATCGAGTCCGGCGACATGAGGGCCGGGTGAAACGTGCCCCAGATCGCCAGGGCTGCGACGATCGTGATCAGGTCCGGCCAGCTCGGGCGCCATCCGCGTCCCGCGGTGGCGCGCGGCAAGGTCGGGGAGGTCTGGGCGAAGAGCAAGGGCTCGAAAAGACTATCAGCCTTTCGGGCACGGGAAAGCGCCTCGGGCGGGACGCCAGGTCGTTCGTGGATTGGCGGCTCAGGGTGACCCGGCCCGACGGCGTGCCCCTTCCCTGCGAATCCAGGCGAGGAGCGCGGCGAGGGGAAACGCGGACGCGAACCAGACCGGCCCGGCGAACCTGTAGATCATGTAGTCGGGATGGGCTACGGCGTAGTCGTAGGCGCCGAGAATCAGGAAGCCCGCCAGGCCGCAGGCCATCGGCACCCACCACTCCGCGCGCCGCGCCTCTCCGAGGAGGAACCCCAGCGGCGAAAGGAGCAGCAGCGGGAAGACGAACAGGAGACCGTGGGGATAGGAGGCGACGAGCTTCGCGACTCCGGCGAGCGGGCTGGTTCCGAAGGCTCCCGCGAGGTCGACGACGCGGATCCCGTCGGGACCGAAGACGGCGGCGCGACCGTAGGCCGTGACGAACGGGCCTCCCCAGAGCCAGGCGTTCACCGCACCGAAGAGCAGGAGGCCCCCGCCGAGGCCGAGGATCGTCCGGACGACCGGACCCTTTCCCCGGGCGACCGCGACGAAAGGCAGCGGCAGGACGAGAAGAGCGGCCGTCGGCCTCAGGAAGAGCGCGAGAGTTCCGACGACGCCAGCCCTCACGCCGTGTCCCCGCGCCGCGAGCTCGAAGGCCGCGAGGACCGCGAAAGAGAGGACCGTGTCGAGGTTCATGCCACACGCGAGGCTTCGCCCCCCGGGAACCAGGACGAAGAGGCAGAAGAAGGATGCGAGCGCCGGCCCGCTCCCGAAGGCGACCGCCGCGCGAAGAGTCAGATACGCCGCAAAAGCCGACGTCAGGAGGAGGTAGCTCACCTGCGCGCCTACCGTGCCTCCGATGGCCGTCCCGGGAGCGAGGAGGATCCCGAACAGCGCGGAGTGCTTCGGAAAGAGGCGACCGTCCCGCGTGAGCGCGTAGGGGGTTCCGAACTCGCTCGCCACGTCCTGCTGCACGTCCCGGTCGATCCGGTCCGGGCCCGGCAGCTCGAGAGACCCCGTGCCGACGAGCGTCCGAGCGATCCGGCAATAGGCTGGCGCATCCGCCCCGACGGGCGGCAGGCCGGCCATTACGCGAGGAAGGGTGAGGGCTCCTCCACCAAGAAGGACCACCACAGCGGCGACCGCACCAGCCCGGGCCGGGGAGAGGGCCATTGAGCAATCATAGCGTCCGACACCGAGGCGTTCGGCGTGCACGGGCCGCTGTCCGGGATCGCCGCAGGTGCATCGCGCCAGGCGGGAGCTGCAAGTCGAACGCGAAGAACTGAGCCCGTTCGTACCGTCTCATCCCGGGACGATCGCGCGGAGTCCGGCGAAGAGCTGCCAGGCCCCGAGCGCCGCGAGGACGGCCGCGGAGAGACCGACGAGGGCGCGCCGCGCCCGTGGAGGGAGGAAACGGGCCGTGCTCGCTACGAGGATGAAGAGCCCGAGGCCCGTCACCATCACCCCGTAGAACGCCGCGACGAAGGCGACGGCGAAAAGCGGGCCCTGCTTCCAGGCCGAAACGACCGTCGGGCCGAGGACCAGGGCCCAGGCGAGCCAGGGATTCGGGTTCAGGAGGTTGACCGAGGCGGCCTGCAGCAGGGTCCGCGGCGCGGCGTCGCCCGCGGGCGCCGGAGTGTCCCGGGTAGCGCCGAGCGTCCTCGCCGCGGACCACGCGAGGAAGAGAAGGAGCAGCCCGCCCGCGGCGCGGAGAGCCAGCTGGGCGTGTACCGGCAGCCGATCGAGGACGAGGAGAACGAGAAGCGCGATGGGGCCGTCGCTGAGCAGCGGCGAGAGGGCCGCGGGAAGAGTCCGCTTCCAGCCCTCGACGGCCGCGCGCGACAGGAGAAAGGCCTGGAGCGGGCCAGGCTGGAGGACGGCGGCGAAGGCGAGGCCGCCGCCGAGGACGAGATACCCGAGCATCACGATGGGCCGCCGGGACGCGCGATCACTGCGCGGGCCAGCTCCCCTCCCTCGTCAGGCCCTTTTCCGCAGGACCCGGGCACCCACCTTCACGACGGCGACCGCCACGCCCCCCGCGACGACGCCGGCCAGCATCCCGACGAGGCCTGGTCCCAGCGCGGCGACGAGGCCGCCCCTGGTCGCGAGCCCCTGCGAAAAGTGGTGCAGGGGCGGGATGCCGTGTACGAGGATTCCTCCGCCGACCAGGAACATCGCCGCGGTGCCGACGATCGAGAGGGTCCTCATCAGCAGGGGGGCCGCCTTGAGAATCCCTCCGCCGAGGGCCCGCCGGACCCGCGCGAGACCGGTCGCACCCTCGCTCCGGCCCAGATGGAGGCCGAGGTCGTCGAGCTTGACGATGGCGGCGACGAGGCCGTAGACGCCGATCGTCATCACCAGGGCGATGGCGGAGAGGACGGCGAGGCGCGTCACGAAGGGGGCCGCGGCCACCGTGCCGAGCGAGATCGTGACGATCTCGGCCGAGAGGATGAAGTCGGTTCTCACCGCCCCCTTGATCTTCTCCTTCTCGACCTTCACGAGATCGAGGTCCGGGCGAAGGAGCGCCCCGGTGAGCTCGGCCCGGCGATCCTCGTCCTCTCCCTTCCCGTGCAGGAGCTTGTGCGCGACCTTTTCGAAGCCCTCGAAGCACAGGTAGAGCCCGCCGATCATGAGGAGCGGCGTCACGGCCCACGGCGCGACCGCGCTGATGGCGAGCGCAGCGGGGACGAGGATCAGCTTGTTGACGAGGGAGCCCTTGAAGACGCCCCAGACGACCGGAAGCTCCCGCTCCGCGCGGACCCCGGTCACCTGCTCGGCATTGAGCGCGAGATCGTCCCCGAGGACGCCGGCCGTCTTCGTCGCCGCGACCTTCGAGAGGACCGCGACGTCGTCCGCGACCGCCGTGGCCTTCTGCGCGGCAATCTTGGTCAGGATCGCGACGTCGTCGAGGACGGTCGTGATGTCGTCGAGAAGGGCGAGGAAGCCGGAAGCGGGCATGGACGCGAGATGCTAGCAGGCGCGTTACGGAAGCCCGGGTCCGCGGCCGGCCCCTGGGACCGGCCGCGGAGAGGCTTTTCAGAACAGCTTGAAGTTCAGGCCGATCGTCCCCGCCCAGAAGTCGCCGTTGTAGTCGGCCACGGCGGCGTGGAGGGCTTCGTCGACACTGTCCGCGTTGAGGAAGACGTAACGGAGGTCGCCGTTGAGGGAGATGCTCTTGCTGAGATTGAGGTCGACCCCGGCGCCGGCGTGGGCGGACCACCGCTTCTCCGTCACCTCGCCGGTGACGACGCTCGTCCCCTTCACCTTGATGCTGCTGTAGGTGCCCCCGCCCAGGACGTAGAGCCCGACCTTCGGAAGCTTGATCAGGTAGAGCATCCCGGAGGCCTGAAATGGGACGTTCTCGATGTCGACCGAACCGAGCTGGCCGAGATCGTAGCTGTCGCTGTAGTACGAGGCCCGAGCTTCGGCCCCGATGATCCAGAAGAGGTGGAAGCGAGCCTGCGCCCCTCCGACGAAGCTGCTCCCGTCACTCCCGTCCGTCCCGACGACGCCTCCGTGAATGCCGAGATCCATGCCGAAACCGTCGGCCGAAACGGGCGGGGCGGCCAGGACGAGCGCGAGCAGGGCAAGAACCGACAGAATCATGGACTTCTTCATTCGCGAAGGTCTCCTTCTACGGGTAGTGACGGGAGGTTACACGGGGCGGCGAAGGCTCGCCACGGCGCCCGGGCCCGCACCCGGGGGATCGTCCGGGCGGTCGTCGTGAGGTGAAAACCGTGCCGTCGCCGGACGACGGAGCTAACATCACGATTCGTAGAACCGTAGAAGGAACAGATGCCTCCCCGGCTCGTGATCGTCGCGGGACCGTCCCGGGGCGCCCAGGTCGCCCTCGAGGCGGAGGAAGTCGTGCTGGGTCGCGACTCCGCGTGCGGCGTGTGCCTTCCGGATGCCACCCTCTCCCGGCGTCACGCGGCCCTGGCCCGGACTCCGGACGGGTGGCGGCTCCGGGACCTCGGCAGCCTGAATGGCCTGAGGGTCAACGGTCTGTCGACGGCAGACCACCTCCTGGCGCCGGGAGACCGGATCGAGCTCGGCTCGAGCGTTCTCGTCTACCGGTCCGAAGGTCCGGACGCCGGCGACGGCGCTCCGGAGGTCCCGGAACCCAACGTCCTCTCCACCATCCGCATCCCGCTCTCGCAGGCCTTCTTCGCCGGAGACGCCGCGGCGTCGGCGTCCCGGAAGACGGAACGGAGCCTCGGCCTCCTCCTCGCCGCGGGACGGCGGTTCGCCGGAGAGAGGAGCGAGGAGGGGCTCGCGAAGGCGCTCCTCGCCAGCGCCTGCGACGCCGTCGGCGGCTCGACCGGGGCCATCCTCCTCGTCGACGAGGGCAACGAGCTGCGAGAGGCCACCTCCTCGCGAGGGAGCGCGGGCACCCCGCGGATCCCCGCCGAGACCGCCGCAGACGTTCTCGACCGGCGGGAGGCGGTGGCGCTCCGGCTGGACGGACACCACGCCGCGGCGGTGCCGATCCTGCGGGGAGACCAGGGCCTGGGTGTCCTCTGTCTCGTCGGGAGCGAGGCTCCGGTCCCCGAGGACGACCTCCAGCTCCTCTTCGGCCTCTGCGCGTCGGCCGGGACCTCCCTCGCTCTCGTGAGGCACCTCGTCTGGCTGGAAGGGGAACGTCGCCGCCTCGAGGCGGCAACGGACGACGAAGAGCTGCGCGGGAACTCGCCGGCCATCGGCCGCGTGAGGGCCCTTCTCGCCCGCGCCGCCGCGAGCGAGGCGAGCGTCCTCCTCGCGGGAGAGAGCGGAACCGGCAAGGAGCTCGCCGCGCGAGCCCTCCACGCGAGGAGCGCCCGGCGGGACGGCCCGTTCGTCGCGGTCAACGCCGCCGCCCTCGTCGACACGCTCGTCGAGAGCGAGCTCTTCGGCCATGAGAGAGGGTCCTTCACGGGCGCCGTCGCGCGCCGGCGCGGCCGCCTCGAGACCGCTCACCGCGGGACGCTCTTCCTCGACGAGGTGGGCGAGATGGCTCCCTCGACCCAGGCCAAGCTCCTCCGGGTCCTCGAGACCCGGTCGTTCGAGCGCGTCGGCGGGACCGAGAGCGTGAAGGTCGACGTCCGCGTGATCGCGGCGACGAACCGCGACCTCCCGACCGAAGTTCGCGAGAAACGCTTCCGCGAGGACCTCTACTACCGCCTCGCAGTCGTGACGATCACCCTCCCGCCGCTCCGGGAGCGGCGGGAAGACATCCCGGACCTCGCCTCCTTCTTTCTGGCCCGCCACTCGCAGAGGCTCGGACGACGCCTCGACGGGTTCTCGCCGGGCGCGCTCGGGCGGCTCGTCGCCTACGACTGGCCGGGAAACGTCCGCGAGCTCTCCAACGCCGTCGAGCGGGCCGCCGTCCTCTCCGCCGGCCCGCTCGTGAGGCCCGAGGATCTCCCCGAGGCCCTCGTCGAGGGGCCGGCGTCCCGCGATGGGGATACCCTGCCGCCCTACCACGAGGCCGTGAACCGGGCGAAGCACCAGGTGGTTTCCGCCGCGCTCGCTCAAAGCCGCGGGAACGTGACCGAAGCGGCCCGGCTCCTCGGCCTCCACCCGAACTACCTCCACAGGCTCCTGAACCAGCTGGGGCTCCGCGAGGGCGGCGGGGCGTGACCCAGGAGCCGAGCGGCGTGGAGCCCGGCCTGCGCCTCGGCCCGTACGAGGTCGTGGAGCTCCTGGGCCGGGGTGCGAGGGGCGAGGTCTGGCGCGCGCACGACCCGAGGCTCGGCCGGAACGTCGCAATCAAGCTCCTCCTCGGCCCCCGCTCCTCGCCGGAAGCGCTCCGGGAGCTCGCGCGCGAGGCGCGGACGGCGTCGGCGCTCTCGCACCCGAACATCGTCACGGTCCACGACGTCGCGCTCGACTCGAGCCCGCCCTTCCTCGTCCTCGAGCTCGTCGCGGGACGGACGCTCGCCGAGCTCCTCTCCGCGGGGCCGCTCCCGGTCCCTCGCGCGCTCGACCTCGCGGCGCAGGTCGCCGCGGGCCTCGCGGCCGCGCACGAGGCGGGGCTCGTCCACCGGGACGTCAAGCCCGCGAACGTCCTCGTGACCCGCGAGGGGCACGCCAAGGTCCTCGACTTCGGCCTCGCGCTCCTCTCCGTCCCGGCCATATCGTCGCCGAACGACGCAACGATCCCGGGCACCGCCCGGACCATCCCGGGCGTCGCGGTCGGCACGCCCGCCTACATGGCCCCCGAGCAGGCCGAGGGGCGCGACGTCGACTTCCGGGCCGACCAGTTCGCGCTCGGGGCGGTCCTCCACGAGCTCCTCACGGGACGGCGGACGTTTGCGCGAGGCTCGCTCGTCGACACGCTCGCCGCCGTCGTCCGCGACGAGCCCGAACCGGTCCCGCGGCTGCTGGAGCCCCTCGATGGGCCGGTGCGGTGGATCCTCGCGCGCTGCCTCGCGAAGGACCCCGATGCGCGCTATGCCGCGACGCGGGACCTGGCCCGCGACCTCCGCGACCTCGCCGCGCTCGCGAGCAGCAGGGGGCCCTCGCCACCCGGAACGCCCGGGCGCCCGCGGGCGTTCACCCGCCGGACGGTGGTGACGGTGATGACGCTCTCCGCGGCGGCGGTCGCGCTGGCCTTCCTCGGCGCCGGCGCCGGACTCTTCTCCCGCCGCACGGCCCTTCCCTCGTTCCGGCAGCTCACCTTCCGCCGCGGAACCGTCTGGACCGCGCGGTTCACGCCGGGCGGCGAGGAGGTCGTCTACGGCGCCTCGTGGGACGGCGACCCACCCCACCTCTATTCCACGCGGATCGAGGGCGGGCCGTCGGTCCCGCTCGGCCGGGGCGACGCGAACCTCCTCGCCATCTCTCCGCCCGGCGAGCTTCTCGTCTCCCTCGACGCGCGAGGTTGGCTGCCTTTCCTTTCGATCGGCACGGCCTCCCGAATGCCGCTCGTCGCCGGCGCGCCCCGCCCGCTCCTCGAGGGCGTGGCCTCCGCCGACTACGTCGCCGGCTCCTCGGACATCGTCGTCGTCCGCCGACAGGACGGATTCACGCGGCTCGAGGTTCGAGGCCGGAGCACGCTTTTCGAGACTTCGGGCTGGATCAGCCACGTCCGGTCCTCCCGGGACGGCCGGTTCGTCGCCTTCCTCCACCACCTCGCGATCCCGGACGACAGAGGGGACGTCATGCTCGTCGGGCTGGCCGGGGAAGCGCCCCGGGTCCTTTCCGCAGGGTGGATCAGCCTCACCGGGCTCGCGTGGGGTCCGTCCGGCGAGGAGGTCTGGTTCACGGCGACCGGAGAGTCCGGCTCGAGAACGCTGCGCGCCGTGTCCCGGGAGGGCAGGGCCCGCGAGGTCTACCGGATGCCGGGGAACCTCACTCTCCACGACGTCTCGAGGGCGGGCCTCATCCTCCTCGCGCACGACACGATGCGGATCGGCGCGAGCGTGTCGCCGCAGGAAGGCGGGGAGCGCGACGTATCCTGGCTCGAACAGACGCTCCTGACAGACCTCTCTCCCGACGGAAGGACCCTCCTCTTCACCGAGTTCGGCGAAGGGGGTGGCGCCCGCTACTCGGCCTCGCTGAGGCCTGCCGACGGGGGACCTGCGGTCACACTCGGGAGCGGGTTCGCGACGGCGCTCGCCGCCGACGGAAAGCACGTCCTCTCGTTCGGGCCGAGCGCCTCGGTCGGCCTCGGCCTCGTCCCGACGGGGACGGGGCCGACGACGCCGGTGGAGATAGGTCCCGTCGTCGCGCCTTCCTGGGCCGGCTTCGTGCCAGGCGGGAAGTCCTTCCTCGTCGCCGGCGCGGACGAGGGCCAGGGGGTCCGCCTCTGGCACGCGGCCACGGGGAACGGCCCGGCGCGCGCCATCTCCCCTCCGGGGGTGGACGCCCGGTTCTCCGCCGGCGTGCCGTCGCCCGACGGGCGAACGGTCGCGGTCGCGATGGACGACGGAGACCTCCTCTTCTGCTCCGTCGAAGGCGGAGAGCCGCGGCGCCTCGCGACGACCCCTCGCGCCCTCGTCCCCATCGCCTGGACCGACGAGGGCCGGCAGCTTCTCGCGTTCGCGCGGAACGTCCCCGCCGCGGAGGTAGTACTTCTCGATCCCGAAACGGGAATATCCATCCCGGTCAGAAAGCTCGGGCCGTCCGACCCGGCGGGCGTCATCGGGATCCCCACCGTCCGCGTCACGCCCGACGGCAGGACGTGGGCCTGGTCGTACGCGCGCATCCTCTCCGAGCTCTACGTCGCCGAGGGGCTGAAGTAACAGGCCCCGCTTCGGCTCCGGCCCTCTCACCAATCAGATAGCGCCCTTCGCCTCGAGGCGGGACCAACGCGTCGGCCGCGCGCCTTCCAAACAGGGGTGGCGGTCGCACAAGTCCGCTCGTTCCAGCGACATCCCGGCTGCACCGCTTGCGGATGCCTCCCCGGCTCGCGCCTTGCTCCTTACCGGGCGAAGGCTCGGGAGAACGCCCACCGGGCCGGGAGGACGAGATGAGCGCCAACGCCCCGATCCCTGCTCCCGTTCCAGCGTCGATCGCCGGCTTCCGCAAGGACCGCTCGGGGGACCTGTTCCAGCGCTGCCGCGAGTTCTCCGCAATGCTCGACACCCTTCGCGCCGAGGGCGACTACCCGACCCAGTACCGGCTCGAGCTCCTCTCTCCGCTCGACCACGAGATCGTCGTCCGCGACCCTCTCACGTCGCAGCCGAAGCGGCTCGTCTGCTTCGACTCGAACAGCTACCTCGGCCTTCACCTTCACCCGCGCGTGATCGCCGCAGCCCGCCGCGCCCTCGACGAAGCGGGGGCCGGAACTCCGAGCGCCCCGCTCCTCTCCGGGACGAGCCGGTGGCTTCGCGAGCTGGAAGACGTCGTGGCCGCCTTCCACGGGAGGGAATCGGCTCTCGTCTTTCCCTCGGGCTATGCCGCGAATATCGGCATCCTGACCGGACTCCTCCGCACTGGCGACTTCGCCGTCCGCGACCGGTTCGTCCACGCGAGCCTCCACGACGGCTGCCGCTTCTCGGGCGCCCGTGGCGGCGTCTACGCCCATCGCGACCCGGCCTCCGCCGCGCGGGCCCTCGCGCGCGACGACGGCAGAGGGGGGAAGCTCCTCGTCACCGACGGCGTCTTCAGCATGCACGGGAGCGTCGCTCCCCTGCCGGAGCTCGCCGCGGTGGCCCGCGATGCGGGAGCCCTGCTCATGGTCGACGAGGCGCACGCGACCGGGGTCGTCGGCGCGACCGGCCGCGGCAGCGAGGAGCTCTTCGGCCTCCCGGGCGGAATCGACGTCCTGATGGGGACTTTCTCCAAGGCCGCCGGGGCCGCGGGCGGCTACGTCGTCGGCCCGCGCAACCTGGTCGATTACCTCCGCTTCTTCGCGCGGTCGGCGGTCTTCACCGCCTCGCTTCCGGCCACGGTCTTCGCCGCGGTCGCCGAGTCGTTCCGCCTGATGGACGAAGACCCCGCTCCCCGCGAGCGCCTCCACGAGAACGCCCGCCGCTTCACCGCTGCACTCGAGGCGCTGGGCGTTGCGCCCCTCGCCTGCGGAACCCCGATCGTCGCGGTCCGCGTCGGGCCGCAGGCGACGCTCCTGCGCGCCGGGCGCGAACTCTACGACGCGGGCATCCGCTGCGGGAGCGTCTCCTACCCGGCGGTCCCTCCCGACGGGTGCCTCCTGCGCTTCACCGTCAACGCCCGCCACACGAACGAGGAGCTCGACCGGACGGCGGAGACGCTCGCGCGCGTCGCCGCGCGTCACGGATTCCTCGGCGTGAACGGTCCCGCCGGCTTCCGCGACCTCGTCGACGGAGCACCGTCGTGATCGCCGCCTTCTCCGCCGTTCCTGCCGCCCCCGCGGTTCTCGCCGGTCCCGGCCCGACCGGGCGGGCGGCCCGTCCGTCCGAGATCCGGTTCTGGGGCGCGTTCCTCGTCACCATGCGTCCCTACCTCCTTCCCGTTTCGGGGGCCGCAGGCCTCGTCGGCCTCGCGATCGCCCCTCCGGAAAGCCTGGTGACCGGTGCACTCGCCTTCGCCGCGCTCTTCCTCTCGTACGGCCTCGGGCAGGCGCTGACCGACGTCTTCCAGACCGACACCGACGCCCGCTCCGCGCCGTACCGGCCTCTCGTCCGCGGCGTCGTCGGAAAGCGGGACGTCTTCGCCGTCAGTCTCGCGGGGCTCCTCGGCTGCGGTGTCGCCCTCGCCCTCGCGAACCCCTGGAACCTCCTCCTCGCCCTCCTCGCCGTCCTCGGGCTCCTCGCCTACTCGCCGCTCAAGCGGAGGTTCTGGGCCGGTCCGCCGTGCAACAGCGCCGTCGTCGCGCTCCTCCCGGCGATGGGAATCCTCTGCGGCGAGCCGTCAATCGTGCGCGCGCTCGGGAGCCCGCTCCTCCTCCCCGCGATGGCGAGTGCCTTCTCCTCGTACGCCGTCTTCGTTCTCCTCGGCTACCTGAAGGACGTCGAGGCGGATCGCCCGACCGGCTACGTCACGCTCGCCGTCCGCTTCGGCCGGCGGGCGACCGTTCTCGTCAGCCTGGCCCACGCCCTGGTGGCGATCGCGGCATCCTCGCTCCTCGTCGCCCGCGGCGCGGACCCGGACGCGAGCCTCGCCATCCTCGTCCTCTGGGCGGCCGGCGCGGCGGGACTCCTCGCGTCCCACGCCCTCGCGTGGAACGTCCGTCGCGACGCGGACGCGAGCCCCGCCATCACCGGCTTCGGTCGTCTCGTTCGTCGCGATCCACCTCGGGGAGGCCGCGCTCCTCCTGCCCGCGCTCGAGCTCTTCGTCCCGCCCCTCCTCGCGTTCGTCGTCCTCGCCCTCCTCGCGCGCCCGTGCCGGGAGCAGGTGTGAACCGGCTCGCCGCACTCGTCCTCCTGAACCCGGCAGCGGGGCACGCGGCCGACACCCGGCGCCTCGCCTTTGCGCGGCGTGAGATCGCGGCACGGTTCGAGGCGGTGGAGGTGACCCTCGACGCCTCGGGAGACTGGAAGGGCGCCGTCTTCGCCGCCCTCGCCCGCGGCGTGCGGACGTTCGTCGCCGCCGGAGGCGACGGGACGGTCCACGCGCTCCTGGCGGCGCTCGTCGAGACGGTCGGAACGGAGCCGCTCGAGGAGCTCACGCTCGGCGTCGCCGCGCTCGGCTCGAGCAACGACTTCGTCAAGCCGCTCCGGCCGGGCGACTCTCCCGTTCCTCTCCGGCTCGACGCGGCGCACGCGGCTCCGCGCGACCTCGTCCGGGTCCGCGCGATCGACCCGGCGGGCCGGAAGATCACGAGCCTTCTCGCGGTCAGCGCCTCGGCCGGCGTCGTCGCCGAAGGGAATGCCTTCTTCAACGCCGTCCGCCGCCATCGGCGGTGGACCGGTCCCGCGATCGCCTGCGCCGCGCTCCGCGCCATCCGGCAGCATCGCGACTTCACGGCTCGCCTGAAGCACGACGGGAGGGAAGAAGAGGTGTCCCTCTCCTCGCTCTCGGTCCTGAAGAGCCGGTGGCTCTCGGGCTCGCTCCGGTACGACCTTCCGGTCGCGCCGGACGACGGTTTCTTCGGAGTGGCCGTCTGCGCCGGGATGGGACGCTTCCGGCTCCTCGCGACGCTGGCCGGTCTCCTCTTCGGCCGCTTTCGGAACCGGTCCGGGACGAGGTCCTTCCTCACGACAGCGCTCAAGCTTTCCGCCCCCGCGCCGTTCCTCCTCGAGGTCGACGGCGAGGTCGGGCGCGTCGTGGAGGCGAGCTTCGACCTCTTCGCCCGGAGGATCCGCGTATGCGCCTGAACGACGACGTCGCCGAGAACCGGCGGCTCACGCGGTGGGCCGACCTCCTCCCGCGCGCTCCCGGGCAGCGAGGGGGCGTCCACGAGACCGACGCCGAGCTCGTCGAGCTGGGCGACGGGCGGCTCCTCGCCCTCACCGTCGACACGGTCTGCGAGGAGATCCGGCTCGGCCTCTACCGCGACCCGCGGACCGCCGGTCGTCTCGCGGCGGCGGCCGCCCTCTCGGATCTCGCCGCCGTCGGCGCCGAACCTCTCGGCCTCCTCCTCTCCGTGACGCTGCCTGCCGACGACGCCGACGCCGTCCAGGAGGCCGTCGCGCGGGGCGTCGCCGAGACCGCTTCCGCCGCGGGGACTTTCGTCCTCGGCGGCGACACGAACGATGGCGACGAACTATCCGTCGGCTGTACTGCTGCGGGAACTGTTCCCTGCGGCGCGGAGCTCCGCCGCCTCGGAATCGCCCCTGGCGATCTTCTCTTCTCCGCAGGGCCGCTCGGTCTCGGCGCGGCCGTCGCAGCTTCCACGCTCTTCGCCGGCGGAACTCTCCTCCCGGAGTCGGCGCTCGCGCCACCGTCCCGTATCGCGCACGGCATCGCGCTCCGCGGCATCGCCTCGGCGGCCATGGACACGAGCGACGGCCTCCTCGCCACGCTCGACCAGCTCGCCCGGCTGAACGGAATCGCCCTGCACGTCACCCGGGCGCCCGAGGAGATCCTCGAGCCTCGCGCGCTCGAGGCCGCGCGACGCCTCTGTCTCCCTCCCCTCGCCCTCCTCGCCGCGACGCAGGGAGAGCAGGAGCTCGTCTTCGCCGTTCCGCCGCGGAACGTCCCGTCCCTCGAGGCGGCGGCCGCACGGCTCGCGTGGACGCCGGTGTCTCTCGGTCACGCAGAGCCCGGCTCCGGCGTCTTCGTGAACGGTGTCCCGTTCGACGGGGCCCGATCCCGGAACCTCCTCGCCGCCTCCGCCGGCGATCTGGTCACCTACGCCTCCGCCCTCGTGGCGATGACGAGCCGACCGTGAGAACGCGCTTCTTCTCCCTCGCGGTTGCGGCCCTCCGCCCCCGGTTCGCCCGAGCCTCCCTCGCCGTCCTCGGTACGGCAGGCGCCGCGCTCCTCGTTCTCGTTCTCCTCGGCGCCCGCCGGAGCCTCGAGACCGGTGTCGACGCCGTCGCCGGCGCGCCCGGCATCGACTTCTGGCTCGCGCCGAACGGGACCGACAACATCGTCCGCGCCTCGGGCTCCCTCGACGAGGACGACGCCGGCCGCGCTGCTGCCATAGCAGGCGTCGAGCGGGCCGACCCGCTGACCCGCGGCTTCGTCACCGTCGCCACTCTCCCACCTTCTCCCCCGCACCGGCTGACGCTCCTCGCGCTGGGCGTCCGCGGGCCGGATGGTCTCGGCAGTCCGCGCCTTCTCGCCGCCGGACGCCGGCCGGGAGGCCCCGACGAGGTGGCCGTGGACCGGGCTGCGGCCCACCGGCTCGGCATCGGCCCCGGCGCGCGCGTCCTTGTGGCGGACCGCGAGGCGGTCGTCGTCGGGCTGACGGAGGGCACCAACCTCCTCGCGACGCAACTCCTCTATTTCGACCTCTCGTCCGAGGAGGGGCTCCTCCCCGTCTCGTACGTCGCGGTTCGCCTCGCGCCGGATGCGGACCGCGACGCCGCCGTCCGTGGCCTCGAGCGGGCCGTTCCGCGGTCGGCGGTCCTCCCGCGCGACGCCTTCGTCGCCGCGAGCCGCCGCGAGGTCTCCTCCGGCTTCGCGCCGCTTCTCGTCCTCGTCTCGTCGATGGGCCTCGTCGTCGCCGCCGTCCTCGTGGCGCTCCTCCTCCAGGGCCTCGTGGAGGACCGAAGGGGCGATGTCGCCGTCCTGCGCGCCATGGGGGCACCCGCAGGGACCCTCGCCCTCGTCGTCGCACTCCACGCCGTCCTCCTCGCGGCCGGAGGAGCGCTCGCGGGAAGCGTCCTGGCACCTCTCCTCGCGGCCCTCCTCGACCTTCTTGCCCCGACGGTCGAGCTCGCGCCGCGCGCCGCGGACGCCGCGGGTGTCCTCCTCCTGTTCTCCCTCGCAGGCGCCGCGGGATCGTTCGGCCCACTCGCGCGCCTCTTCTCCGTCGAGCCTCTCGAGGCGTTCCGGCCATGAGGTCGGTCCTCGAGCTCTGCGGCGTCTGGAAGAGCCGCGGCGAGGGGCCGCGGGCGACGGATGTCCTGAGCGGCGCGTCGCTCTCCGTCGAGCCCGGCGAGTTCGTTCTCCTGGAGGGGCCGAGCGGCTCGGGAAAGACGACTCTCCTCGCCGTCGCGGCCGGGCTCCTCGTTCCATCGCGCGGGACCGTCCTCCTCGACTCGCGCCCGCTCGAAGCCGGGGACCGTCGCACTTCGGCTGAGCGGCGGCGACGGCAGGTCGGGTTCGTCTTCCAGCGGCCGAGCCTGCTGCCGGGCCTCACTCTCGAGGAGAACGTCTCTCTCGCCGGAGCCCTCGCCGGCCTCCCGCCCGCGGAGACGGCCGGGGAGACCACCCGCCTCCTCTCCCGCCTCGGCCTTGGACACGTCGCGGCCCGCCGTCCGGGCGAGGTCTCCGGCGGCGAGGAGCAGCGCGCGGCCGTCGCCCGCGCCCTCGTCCACCGCCCCGCGCTCGTCCTGGCCGACGAGCCGACGGGCAACCTCGACCGCGCGACGGGACGCGCCGTCGCCGAGTGCCTCGCGGCCCTCGCAGGAGAGCGGGGTGTCGGCGTCCTCGTCGCGACGCACGACGACCGGCTCGCCCCGTTCTGCACTCGGCGCCTCCGCCTCGTAGACGGGCATGTCGAGCCGCGCGAGGAGGCCTGACCGATGTGCGCCGCCCCTTTCCGCTACACCTCGGTCAACGAGGACTGGAGGTCCGAGGCGGCCGCGCTCTCCCCGGGCCCTCACGACGACGTGGTCTGTGTGACGGGGAGCGGCGCGCGGCCCCTCGACCTCCTCGCCCTCGGTCCCCGGCGCGTCGTCGCGGTCGACGTCGACCCCGCGCAGAGTGCTCTCCTCGAGCTGAAGGCCGCCGCGATCCGCGGGCTCGACTTCGAGAGATACGCCCGCTTCCTCGGCCTTCATCGGGCCCCCGCGCGAGAGCGCCTTGCGGCGTTCGAGTCGCTCGTCCCACGGCTCTCCTCCGCGGCGACGCGTCTCCTCGGCGCACACGAGCGCGACGTCGCCCGAGGCCTTCTCTACAGCGGCCGGTGGGAACGCTATTTCCGCGCCGCCGGGCGGGTCTCCGGTCTCCTGCGCCCCGGCCTCGTCTCACGCCTCTTCTCGTTCGGAGAGCTCGCGGCGCAGCGCAGGTTCGCCGCAGAGCGCTGGGACACTCCATTCGGCCGGCTCCTCACCGCCGCGGCCCTCTCGCCTTCCGTCACGCGCCTCCTCCTCCGCGACCCGGCGTTCACCGCGGGCCACGACGTGCCGGCCGGCCGCTTCGTGAGTGATCGGATGGCCGCCCACCTGGGACGGGTCCTCGCCCGCGAGAGCTTCATGGCGAGCCTCGTCCTGCGCGGCGTACTCCCGGAGGCGGATCTCCCGCCGCACCTGACGCCCGAGGGGTTCGCGACGATCCGGGAGCACCTCGATCGCCTCGAGATCGTGACCGAAGACGTCGTCGAGCTCCTGCACGGCGTCGAGAAGCCGGAGCGCTTCGACGCCTTCTCGCTCTCCGACGTTCCCTCGTACCTCACGGCCGATTCGCTCGCGCGGCTGCTCGAAGGCGTCGCCCGCCGAGCCGCTCCGGGGGCGCGTTTCTGCATCCGCCTCTTCCTCGTTCGTCCACCCCTCCCCGAACCCCTCCCCGCTCGCCTCGTCCGGAATGCCGACCTCGAGCGGCGCCTCGCCGAGGAGGACCATGCCTTCGCCTACGATTTCGTCGCCGGCCACGTCGCGCCCGCCTGAGCCCGCACTCGGCGGGCTCGTCCTCTCCGACTACCAGCCTGCGGAGAACGACGAGGCCCTCGAGCTCGAGCGCGCCGCGACCCAGGGCTCGGCCTACCGCCTCGCCTTCCGGCGGGCGGCGTTCCACCTCCGGGCCGAGGGCTTCGCCACTCACCGGATCCGGACCGCCCGCCTCGACGGACGGCTCGTCGGGATCGGTGCCGTCGCGCTCAAGAGAGTCGATTTCCGCGGGCGCCCCGCGCGTGCCGCCTTCTTCTTCGACCTCCGTGTGAGACCCGACGTCCGCGGCCTCGGCCTCGGCGCCCGGCTCGTCGAGGACCTCGTCGCCTGGGCGGCGCCGCGCTCCGAGCTCCTCTACACCTACGTCATGGGAGATAACGCGCGCGCCGCCCGCGTGGGACGCAGGTTCGGGACGGACGTCGGCGGCTACTCCTACTTCGTGCGGCCCACGTCCCTTGCGCGGCCGGTCGTCGCGGGCCTCGCGTCCGTGCCGAAGGAGGATCTCCACGAGCGGGCGATGCGAGGAACCGGCCCGTTCGACATCTCCTCGAACCCGTTCGACGAGGGACGTACGGCCGGCCACGCCGGATCGTGGCTCCTCGCCTCTCCCGACGGGACTGCAGGCGTCTCGGCCTGGAGCACCCGCGGAATCCTCGAGGAAGTCGTCGTCTCCCTGCCCCTGCCCGCGCGCGCCGCGCGGAGCCTCCTGCGGCATCTCCCCGGCCGCCTCGCGGGCGGGGTCCGCATACCCGAGGACGGCGAGACGCTCCGCTCCTGGTATCTCTTCGACTTCTTCGCCCCGAGCCCCGTTGCCGCCCGCAACCTCCTCCGCGCCGTGGCCGGGGTCGCGCGGGAGCGGGACATCGACTGGCTCTACCTTCCGCACGCGGCGGGCGACCCGCTCCTCTCGGCCGCCCGCGCCGAGGTTCCGCGCCTCTTCTCTCCCGTCATCCCCTACCGGCTCTTCCTGCGGCTCGGCGACGGCAAGGAGCCGGGGCCCGTCCGCCGGCTCTCCGTCGACCCGAGAGACCTGTAGGAGCGCAACGACGCGCTGGCTCCGTCCGCACCCAGCCTCGCGTCAGAACTCCCGCGTCACCGAGACGAAGAACCCCGAGCGGCCTTTCTCCACGCGGCCGTCGACCGTGTTTTCGAGGCCGAAGTTCCAGGAGCCGGAGAACTCCATCGAGAGGTTCCACGGAAGGCCCGTCGTGAACCCGGCGGAGACGGCGGGGAAGGAACCCGTGCGCGTCGCGATCCCCGTTCCCGCTCGCACCGGCACCTCCGCCCAGGCGAGCGTCCCGCGCAGCTGGAGGGCGAGGAAGAAGATCGGCTCGAAGCGGTATTCGAGGTCGACGGTCGCGTAGCGCGACGTCGCGATCTCGTCGACGCCCGCCGAAGGGAGGACGACGCGGGAGAGCGTCTCGAAGTCGCCCCACGTCGAGCCGCTCCCGAGACGAAACGCGGAGAAGCGGTCGAGGTCGGAGCCGGTCCCGGCGTGCGCGGAGGCGATGAGCGTGTGGCGCTCCGAGAGTCCCGGAATCCCCGTTGCGCCGTACGCGAAGGCGCTCGCCGCGAGCCAGGCGTCGCCTCCGGTCTCGAGCCCGTCTGCCGGCAGGCCCCAGGGCTCCCAATCCACCCGCCGCCCCCACACGCCGTCGGCTCCTGCCGACCAGCCGCGATGCGGCAGCTCGAGGGTGTTCCGTACGAGGGCGTCGGCCCGGACCCGCAGGTGGCCCCTGTATTCGGGCGTCTTCGTCGGCAGGACGAAGGTCGGGTCGGCCCGGTCGCCCTCGCCGAACCAGAGGTTTCCCACCTCGAACGTCAGCGCGACGTCGAGTGCGTTGTCGATCGCGCCCGGCGCGATCCTCCCGTGCGCGGCGAAACCGAGCCCGAGACGGGCCTGGTACCACTCGAGCTCCTCCGAGCGCTGCCGCTCTCCCTGGACGTACTCGGAGCGCGCCCACGGCGGCGTCAGGTTGTCGAACGTCGTGACGACCGCAACGACCCCGTTCTCCGACACGGTGCGGTCCCAGCGGAGCTCGTTGGCGATCCCCGCGACAACTGCGCGGAGGCGGCTCTCCCCCTCCTCGGGGGCGCGCCAGAAATAGGCCCCGCCGGCAGGCCCGACGTCGAGGCCATCGGGACCCTCGGGCAGGAGGACGGCCCCCAGGTTGAGGTACGTGATGCGGCCCCGGTCCCGCATCGGTGCGCGCACCTCCTTGCCGAAGATCGTTCCGACCGCGACCTGCCCGGCGCGAGACGTCTTGTAGTCGTCCGCCGGTGCGGCGGATCCCGTGCCCAGGAGGGCGAGAACGGCGGCGAGGAGAAGGATCGAACCGGACCGAGGCGTGTACATGGGATCCTCCGTTCCGGGGCTGCGACGATCCAGCCGTGCCGAACCTACGACGTCCTCCGCGATCGGCGACCGGTGTCGTAAAGAAGCAGGTGGCTCATCCATCGTACGCCTCGAGGTCAGAAACGGCCGGCGAAGGCGACTCGGGAGGAGGGCTGTCGGCGATCCTCGAGGGACCGGGACGGCGGGCGAAGTGCGCACGACACCCCTCCTCTTCGTCGGATCCTGGTTCAGTGGGAAAGCCCGGAGTGTGGCCTGGCCGCCGGGTGGCCGTGAACCGGTGCGAGGTCCCTCACGCGCCCTTCGGCACGCGGGTCGACCACGCCCCCCATCCCTTCGACCTGACCCAGGAGCGCCGTGTACTCGAAAGCGCCGGGGATCGGTGCCACGTTCGACAGGGGAACGCCGAGCATGTCGACGAGGAACATCGCAACTGCGGCGTTCGTCGTGAGGGTGTAGGTCCGGCCCGGGTCGAGCGGCTCGCCGCCGACGCGAATGCTCTCGAGCGAGACTCTCTCCAGGGGCGTCTTTCGAGTGTCATAGGCGAATCGGATTCCGGAGACGTGCGGGAAGAAGGCGTCCTCGGGGCCCGGGCCGGCGACGCCGATCTCGAGCACCATGACGAGCGCCTCTGCGCTGAGCTCGCTCGTCACGAGACCGAAGCCGAATCCCGTCTCGGGATCGAGGCCGTAGCTGACGACGCGGAAGAGGTCGGCCGGGACGAGGGGCCCCTTCGAGATCCCTTCCGACAGGAAGCCGGTGCTCGTGAAGGCGATATCGGTCTGGCCGACTGTGCGGAACGCGTCCGTCACGAGGTTCCCGGTGGGCGTGTCCTTCCAGGGGCTGCGCTCACGGGGCAGGATCGGGAGATCGCGGCGCGCCACGCCGACCTCGCGCGAGAAGACCGGACCGAGCGCCTCCTCGATCATCCCTTTCAGCCCGGAGACCATCGCCTGGACGGAGGCGTCCGGCCGGACCCGATCGTCGACGGGAAGGAGGTCGTAGCTCGCGAGGTGGACTCTTCCTCCCCGGAGCGCGAGCCGCAGGCGGCCGACGTTCGCGAAATGGGGACCCGCCTGGACGATGAGGACCCTGCGCCCCGCGGGCGAGCGGACCTCGACGGGTTCCTCGAGAAGGTAGTGGTCGTGACCCCCGACGATCACGTCGACTCCCTCCACCCCCTCGGCGACGGCCGTGTCGTACGAGAGGCCGAGGTGAGAGAGGAGGACGACGATCTCGGCGCCGGAGGCTCGAAGGGCTGCCGCCTGCTGGCTCGCTATGGCGACGAAGTCCGGGTCGAGCGTGACGGACCCGTTCTGGCACATCGGGTCGTCGGGGACGGTGAGCCCGAAGATGCCGACGGTCACGCCGCTCGCGGTCTTGAGGATCGAGGGGAACACGAACGGCGCGAGGCCCCCGAGGTTCCCGGCGTTCGCCGAGAGGAGGGGGACGGAGCCTTCCGCGAAGCCCTGCGCGAGGATCCCGGCGAGGGCGTCGGGACCCGGGTCGAACTCGTGGTTTCCTACGGCCATCGCGTCGAAGCGCATTGCCGCCATCCACTGCAGCTCCGGGACGCCGTACATGAAGTTGAAGAAGAAGTCTCCCTGGAGAACGTCCCCGGCGTGGAGGAGAAGAGCCTCCGGGTCCTTCGCCCGCGCCGCGGCGATCACAGTGGAGGTCTTGGCGATTCCTCCGACCGTGCCCTCGAGGCTTCGGTCGCGGGAGCCGGTGGCGTCGAGGTGGGAGTGCGTGTCGGAGACGTGGAGGATGGTGACGGTGCGGTCGGCGGCCAGGAGCGGAGGGGCGAGAAGGAGGCTGATCGCCAGGGCGAGGGTCGGGAGGACGAAGCGTTTCATCGGAGTGCTCCTTTCGGCGCCTCTGCGGGGCGCACGGGTTCGAGGCGGAGGACGATTTCGTTACGGGGGAGCGGATGGGTGCGGGGCGAGGCGGAGTTGATGGCGAGTCCCGCGAGCGAGACGACCGCTGCGGCGACGCCCGTGACTGCGGCGGCGTCCCTGCACTCCGGCCAGTTCATCTCCTCGCACTGCTCCCCGGCCCAGGCCGCGGCGGCGACCAGGCCGATGCCGATGGCCAACGGTCTCAGGGGCACGTCGCGGTTCCGGGCGATCTGGATCTCGCGGGTCTCGTAGCCCTCCATCTCCACCCGGACGATCACGGCGGGCGTCTTCTCCCGGGGGATCCGGAGCGTGCCCGGCGTGACGGTCGAGGCGTTGCCGCAGGTCGCGATCGCTCCCGGCGGGTCCGTGACGACCTGCAGGTCGTCGTGGGAGGGGAGGCTCAGAGACGCACAGCCGGAAGCGAGGAGGGCGGAGGCGAGAAGAGAGGACCAGGCCAGCGGGCGGTTCATCGCGCGCCTCCTCCCGCGGCGACGGCCGGCGGAAGCGGCTCGAGACGGAGGACGATCTCGTCGCGCTCGAGCGAGAGGGCCCGGTCCGACGAGAGGTCGATCGCGGTGCCCACCGCGGTCAGGGCGGCGCCGACGATGAGGGGAGTCGCGTCTCCGGAACAGTGGCCGTCGCCCCCTCCCCAGGTCATCGTGCAACGCGTGCTGACGAGCGTCCCGGTGGCCCCGAGCCCGACGCCGACGACGTTCGTCCAGGCAGCGCCGGAGCGGTGCCAGCCGACGGTGAGCTCCCGGGGCGCGAAGCCCTCCTTCTCGACCCGGACGACGACCGGCTCCCCGCGGCGCGCGATCTTCAGGATGCCCGGGGTGACGATGGAGGCCTCGCCCGCGTGGGCAGTGGCACCGGGCGGGTCCGTCACGACCTTCAAGTCGTCGTGCGCCGTGTGAAGCACCGTGGCGCATCCGCTGCTCAGGAGGGCCGCGGCGAGGAGGGGGGCGAACCGGAGCGGGGTGTCGTTCATGTCGGCCTCCTTCGGGGGTGTTCGCCCCGTGGAAGCGCAACCCCGGTGCCGGGGCGGCCCGACCCGGCCCGGCACCGGCCGCCGCCGTCCAAGCCCCTCCGCCCGAATCAGATAGAAACGAAGAGCCCCGGAGCGGACCATGTCCCGCTCCGGGGCCCGTCTCACCTTTCGGCGAGACCTCCTCGCCGGATGGCGAGGCGTCGAGGCGCCGTCCGCGCCCCGCGAGGTCCGTTTCTCAGCCGCCCATTCCCATCGCCGCCATTCGTTTCGTCATCTCCTCCGGCGAAACGTCCTCGATGTGAGTGGCGAAGGCCCACTGGTGGCCGAAGGGGTCGGTCACCTTGGCGAAGCGGTCGCCCCAGAACTCGTCCTTGGGCGGCGACGTGACCGCGCAGCCCGCGTCGACGGCCCGCTGAAAGGACGCATCGCAGTTCTCGACGTAGAGCATCATCGTGCAGGTCGTCCCGCCCCTCGAGATCGGACCCAGCTGCCCCCAGTCGGGGAACTCGTCCGAGAGCATCAGCATCGAGTCGCCGATCTTCACCTCGGCGTGCATCACCGAACCGCCAGGGCCCGGCATCCGGACGACTTCCTCCGCGCCGAACGCCTTCGCGTAGAAGTCGAGCGCCTCCGCGGCGCCCTTGACGACGATGTAGGGGGTGACGGTCCTGTACCCCTCGGGAATCGGGTTCACCTTCTCTGCCATGGTCATCTCCTTTCGGTACCGCCCCGGAAGGGGCACGTCTCCCCGCCGCAGGTTCCCCCCGCGGTCGGTGTTCTTCCTGTGTGTCGTTCCGTCGTTCTACGCGGGACGGTCCTCCGGGTTTCGTGCCGGGCCTGCCGTCCCGCTCATCCCCTCGGGCGGAGCCTCTTCAGGACCTGCACCTGCCCGGCGTGGTAGAGGTCGTGCGCCGCGACGCCCCGGACGAGGTGGAGAGCCTTCGCCCGCGCGGTTCCCGTCAGCGCCGGGAGCCTCTCCGCCACGGCCGCGACGAGCACCCGGTGCTCGGCGGCGAGGAGGGCGAGATCGGCTTTCCAGGCGGCCTCGTCGGGCGCTCCCGCGGGCCGCCGGAACCAGTTGCTCCCCTCGAGGGCGAAAGAGCCCCGCTTCTCCCCCGTCAGCTTCCGTCTCACGACGTACTTCCAGTACGCCGCATGGAGGGCGAGCTCCCAGGCGTTCGGACGCCCTTCCCCCGCGCGCCACGCCGCTTCGGCGGCCGTCATCCCGCGGAACGAGCCACGGAGGTTCGTGCCGTGCCACGACTTCCTCTCGAACGCCTCCGCGAGAAGGTCGAGGAGAAGGGACGTCTCCGGATCGCGTGCGTTGCGCGCCATGGAATCACCTCTCGAACCGGGATGGACCTTGAGTCTAGGGGAACGTCCCGCGGGGGACGATCCGTCCGTCCTGAGCGAGCCGCTCGGCCCCGGCGTGCAGCTTCCGCGGCGGATCAGCGGCGGAGCGCGCCTTCGAGCCGAAGGAGGACGTCCGGCCGGGACCCCGTCACGGCCGGACGCCGGACGGTCGTTCCGGCCGGGATCCGGGTTTCGACGTCGGCCACCGCGGACATCGTCCGACCGTCGGTCTCCCACGACCCCGAAGGGCTTTCCGGGTACTCGGCCACCACGAGGCGGTCGATGGGGAGAAGGCGCCGGACCATCGGCTCCTTCCGCCGCTGGGAGAACAGGACCCCTCCCCGGAACGCCAGCCCCTCGAGGGCCCGGTGGAAACGAGGCAGTCCTTTTCCGGAACGCCTCCCGGCGGTGCGCGGCGTCAGCGCTCCCGGCGAGGGAAGGAACCTGCGCGGGGCGGCTGCGAGGAGGGCGGCGCGCCGGAGGACCCCGAGCGTCCCCGTTTCGATCAGCGTCCACCGTCCGTCCGCTTCACCCGCCAGGACGAGCCCGTCCTCGACGAGAACCGCTCCCCCGTGCCGCACCAGATTGCGGCACGCCGTCGACTTCCCGATCCCCCTCGAGCCGACGACGACGACGGTCTCGGTCCCCAGCTGGACGGCGGAACCGTGCAGGACGAAGAGCCGCTGGAAGCCGAGCTCGTCGAGGAGAGCCCTCGCGGTCTTTCCCTCGACCTCGGAGAGCGCCCCGCGCGACCATGCGCCGAGATGGAACGTGATGGCTCCCGGCGGAAACGCCCGTGCCTTCAAGCCCGCCCACACGGTGCGGAGCCGCCTCATCGCGACGCGTCGAACGCGACCTTGCCGCCGACGATCGTCGCCAGGACCCGCGTCGAAGGAATCTCCTCGTCGGGGACCGTCGAGAGGTCCTTCGAGAGGACGACGACGTCGGCGAGCTTGCCGGGCGTCAGCGTTCCCTTGAGATCTTCCTCGAACGCCGCGTACGCGTTCGCGACGGTGTAGGAGCGAAGGGCCTCCAGCCGCGTCATCCGCTGCTCCGGGAAGAAAGCCGGACCCGACTTCGGCTGGCGGGTCACCGAGGCGTGGATCGAGGCGATCGGGTCGACGTCCTCGACGGGGGCGTCGGTCCCGTTGCCGATCCGCGCCCCGGCGTCGAGGACCCGGCGCCAGGCGTAGGCGCCCTCCCTTGCGCGCTTCTCGCCGAGGCGCGCCACGACGAACGGCGCGTCGGACGGGCAGTGGATCCCCTGCATCATCGCGAGGACCGGGAGCTTCGCGAAGCGGGGGACGTCGGCCGGGTCGAGGTGCTGGGCGTGCTCGATCCGGAAGCGGAGGTCCTTCTTGGGGTGGCGCGCGAGGACGCGCTCGTAGACGTCGAGGACCTCCCGGTTCGCCCGGTCGCCGATCGCGTGGACGCCGAGCTGGTAGCCGCTCGCGACGGCGATCTCCGCCGTCCGCTCGAGGTCCTTCATGGAGTACGTGTTCAGCCCGGTGCTCCCCGGCGCGTCGGCGTAGGGCGCCAGGAGCCACGCGCCGCGCGAGCCGAGGGCCCCGTCGGCGAGCCGCTTGATGGCCCGGACGGTGAGGTGGTTCCGTCCCGCGCCGACCACTCTCACCTTCGCGGCACTCTTCTCCAGCTCCTCGTTCGAGGCGGAGAGCATCGCGTAGATACGGATGCCGAGCGTCCCCGCCTCGGCGCGCTGCCGATACCGCTCGACGACGTCGAAGGAGACCCCCGCGTCGTGAAGTGTCGTAACCCCCTTGCGGAGGCACTCTTCGACGGCGAGGTCGATCCGCCGGTCGAGATCGGCGGTCACCTCGGCCGGGGTCCGCTTCGCGAGGTCGGCCCGGAGCGCGGCGTCGACGAGGTCCTCCGCGGTCTCGCGCAGCAATCCCGTCGGCTCACCGGAGACGTCCTTCAGGATCTCTCCCCCGGCCGGGGCCTTCGTCTCGCGGCCGACGCCGCCGCGCGCGAGCGCCGCGGCGTTCGCGAAGGCCGCGTGCCCGCTGGCGTGCGAGAGCAGAACCGGGTTCGACGGGGAAGCCGCGCTGAGACTGGCGTGGAGCGGAAATCCCTCGACGTTCGGCTCGGGGGGCGAGGTCCACTCCTTCTGGTGCCAGCCCCGCCCCAGGATCCACTCGCCGGGGCGCGCCTTCTTCGCGGCTGCGGCGACGCGGGAGACGACCTCGTCCCAGCTCCTGGCCCCGCGCAGGTCGAGGGCGATCCGGGCGTCGCCGATCCCGGCGAGGTGCGCGTGCCCGTCGATGAAGCCAGGCATCGCGGTCCTTCCGGCGAGGTCGATGACGCGCGTGGCGTCGCCTCGGAAACGCTCGATCTGGGCGTCGGTGCCGACGGCGACGATCCGGTCCCCGGAAACGGCGATCGCCGTTGCCTCCGGTCGGGCGGCGTCCATCGTCACGATCTTTCCGTTCTTCAGGATCAGGTCCGCGGGCTTCTCCGCCGACACCGCCACGAGCGCACCTCCGAGAAGGATCGCCAGGCCTCCGCCGAGTCTCCTCACGCCGTCACCTCCGCAGGCCCGCATTCTGCCCCTTCCGCTCACCGCCGGCCGGACGTCGGCTACCATCCGCGCCACAGATCATGAGAACGCTCCTCCCGGGCCTCGGCACCGCCGCCCTCGGCGTCGCGGTCCTCCTGACGCTCGCCCTCGCCCTGACGACGAAGCTCTTCACGCTCCGGCCCCCGGGCGGGGCCGACGCGATGGGGCTCGTCGTCGTCTTCTTCCTCCCCATCGGCGCGTGGCTCCTCGTCCTCTTCGGCGCCCTCGTCTGCGTCGCTCGTGGGGGATTCGACTGGGTGAGCCGGTCGCCGGGCATCCCGACGCTCGTCGTCCTGGGCACCGTCGTCGGACTGGGCATCCTTTCCGTCGGGGCGGCGGTCTTCTCGCTCGAGGTCCGCTACGCCTCGCGAACGGCCGCCGGCCTGGCGGGAGGCCTTCTCCTCCCGCTTCTCGTCGTGGGCCTCGTCGGCTTCCTCCTCTGGTCCGAGCCGGCCTCCGTCTCCGGCGGGAGGTGGCTTCGCCCGGCGGGAGCGCTCCTCGGCGCTCTCGCGGTCCTCGCCTTCGCGGGCGGTTTCGTCCTGTTCCTCAAGGACGCCGCGGAGGACGCCCGCAGGGCCGAGGAGGGGCGGCTCGCCGACGAAGCGCGGCAGTCCGAGATGCGGGCCGAGGACGCGAAGCGGGTCGAGGCTCAGGCCGCCGAGCTGGCGGCCCTCCCCGACGACACGCCGATAGAGGTATTCCTCACGCACCTCTTCATCGACAAGAGCGACGAGCACCACAAGCGGGCCGTCGAGAGGATCAGGGCGCTCCCGAATCTGACGGAGCGGATGGCCGCACGCCTCGAGCACCCCGAGCCGCTCGAGCGAGAGCACGTCCTCAACTTCGTGCAGATGGCGGGGACGCCCGATCCGGCCTGGGAGCCCCTGGTCAGGAAAGCGATCGTCCTCCTCGCGGCGGACTATCGCGCCGAGGCCGGGGACCTTTCCCTCGGGCGGATCACGCACGTCAAGGGGCTGGCCTGGGGCGCGCTCCTCGCCGCGGAGAAGTTCGGCCCGAAGCACTTCGAGGCGGAGGTCCGGGACCTCCGGGAGGCCGTCTCGAGGTGGCCCAACGAGGAACCGAGGAACGACGCGCTCGAGGTCATCGACCACTACCTCGCGGGCGAGCCCGTCCCGGAGTGACACGGGCGAGCGCGCGACCGAGCGGGCAACCTCGCCCCCGGGGAACCGGCCGGCCGCCGCTGTGCCCCGGCGGAGTCCGCCTCGGTCAGTGCGGGATCAGCCCCAGCGCCTTCGGCCAGGTCCCGGTCGGCTCCCACGGGACCGGGTGGAGGACCCGCTCGACGAGGAAGTCGGCCATCTCCGAGACGATCCAGCGGAAGGTCTCCTCGCCGACCGAGTTGAGGTCGGCGTCCGGGGCGCAGTTCATGAAGTCGATGGCGTAGGGGACGCCGTCCCGCACGGCGAACTCGACCGTGTTCATGTCGTAGCCGAGGGCGTCGCAGAGGGCGAGGGCATCCCTCGTGACGCGCAGCGCCATGTCGTCGGGGACGACCTGCCCCGCGACCGCCGAGTATCGCGACTCGTGGGGCTCCTTCGGGGCGTACGGGATGATCTTCACCTTTCGCCGGCCGGCGACCCAGCAGCGGTAGTAGTCGGTGAACTCGATCGCCTCCTGGGCCATCATCGTCAGGGTGTGCGTCTTGTCGTACGCCTCGAAGAACTCCTCGCGGCTGTGGACCTTGTAGACGTCCTTCCAGCCGCCGCCGTAGGCGGGCTTCATGAAGATGGGGAAGCCGAGGTAGCGGAAGACCTCGTCCCAGTCGACGAGCCCCATGTTCCGGAACGACTTCTCGGTCGTGTTCGGCGGGTGCTCCTTGTGCGGAAGGAGGACCGTCCGGGGCACGGCAACGCCGACGGCCCGGGCGACGACGTTGTCGAAGAACTTGTCGTCGGCCGACCACCAGAACGGGCTGTTGACGACCTGGACGCCGCGGGCGGCCGCGCACTTGAGGAACGTCCGGTAGAACGGCACCTCGTGGCTGATCCGGTCGAGGATCACGTCGTACGCGAAACCCTGCTCCTGGGAGATGTGCCCGATCTGAACGGGTTCCCCCTTCACGGAGAGGCCGCGACGGCGGGCCAGCTCGTTGATCTCGTGGCAGAGGGCCCACGGGAACGTGTCTTCCATACCGAACAGGACCCCGATCGTCTTCACGCTCACGGCACCCTCCACGGACCCGGTTTCTTCCGCACCCGGGATCGTACAGAAGCCCTCTTCGAGCCGCAAAGCCCCCGGTCTCGATAGACTCCGCGGCATGAGGCGCGAATACCACTCCTGGGTGAGCCACCACCTGGGCCGGACGATGGAGTTCCTCTGGTTCGGAGATCGCGGCTACCCCGTCGTCATCTTCCCCACCTCGATGGGGCGCTTCTGGCAGGCCGAGGACTTCGGCCTGACCGGCGCCCTCGCCGACAAGGTCGACGCCGGCTACATCCAGCTCGTCTGCGTCGACTCCATCGACACCGAGAGCTGGTACAACAAGAACGCGCCCCCCGCCTACCGGGTGAGGCGGCACGACGACTACGATCGTTACCTCCGGAACGAGATCGTCCCCTACATCCAGCATCGTTCCGGCCGCGGCGACCTCGGCGTCTGCGGCGCCTCCTTCGGCGCGTACCACGCCGCGGACTTCGCCGGCCGATACCCCGGGCTCGTCACGAAGGCGGTCCTCTTCTCGGGGCTCTACCACACCGGGCAGTTCCTCGACGGCTACTGGGACGACCTCTGCTACTACCACTGTCCCGAAGCCTTCGTGGCCAACGCGGACGAGGGGCTCGTCCAGCAGCTCCGCCAGGTCGAGTGGTTCGTCGCAACCGGCGAGCACGACTCCCTCATCGGCGAGAACCGGCACTTCGCCGGCCTCCTCCAGGGAAAGGGAATCGGGGTCCACGCCGAGTTCTGGCCGGGGGTCTTCGGGCACGACTGGCCCTTCTGGCGCGACGCGATCCGGCGATTCCTGTAGAGGCCGGGTGGGAATCGCCGGGCCGCCCCGCTGCCCCGGTGCGGAGCGAATCCTGCAAACCGTTCTCACGACACGACATGGCATCGCCGGGGAAAACCCCCGGCGCGTCGCCTGCGTATCAAGCTGCCAAGGTGAGGTGTCCATGACCATCCGTCGTCACGTCCTCGTCGTCGCCGCTGCCGCGGCCCTCCTCCTCGGAGGCCCCGCCGCGGCCCAGGAAGTCAAGGGGAAGGAGCACGTCCTCCCGAACGGGATGAAGCTCCTCCTCGTCCACCGCCCCGACGAGCCGTCGGTCTCGGCCGGCTGGGTCGCAAAGGTCGGCAGCGTCAACGAGCGCGTCGGCATCACCGGCATCAGTCACCTCTTCGAGCACATGATGTTCAAGGGGACGACGACGATCGGCTCGAAGGACCCGAAGCGGGACCTCGAGATCATCGCCGAGCAGGAGAAGCTCCGTGACGGGATGCGGGCCGAGGAGTCGAAGATGCGCGCCGCCTGGCGCCGCGGCGAGGTCGACGACATCACGAAGCCGGAGAGCAGGACGGCCCGGTACAAGGAGCTCGACGCGAAGTTCGACGCGCTCGTCAAGGAGCAGCGCGACCTCCTCGTCAAGAACGAGTTCGACCGGATCTACACGAAGAACGGCGCCTCGGGGATGAACGCCTTCACGTCGAACGACATGACGGCCTACTTCGTCACCGTGCCGAAGAACAAGCTCGAGCTCTGGTTCTGGATGGAGTCCGACCGGCTGAAGGACCCGGTCTTCCGCGAGTTCTACGCCGAGCGCGACGTCGTCTACGAGGAGCGCCGGCTGAGCGTCGAGTCGACGCCGACCGGCAAGCTCGACGAGGCGTTCGACTCGATCTTCTGGCACTCGACCCCCTACACGTGGCCCGTCATCGGATACCCCTCCGACGTCGCGAACATCACGAAGGCCCAGGCCGACGACTACTTCGCGACCTACTACGCCCCGAACAACCTGACCGCCGTCCTCGTCGGAGACTTCGACGAAGCCGAGGCGCTCAGGCTCGCCAGCGAGTACTTCGGGCGGATCCCGCGCGGGAAGGTCGCGCCCCCCGAGGTGATCACCCTCCCGACGAAATGGCAGTACGACCTCCTCTTCGAGGGGGAGGCCGACACGAACCCCACGGCCAGGCTCCGCTGGCACACGGTCCCCTTCCAGCACAAGGACTCCTACGCCCTCGAAGTCCTCGCCGAGCTCCTGAACGACCGGACCGGCCGCCTCTACAAGGCGATGGTCCTCCCCGCCGACGCCGTGGCGACCCAGGCTTCCGCGTCGCACAACCCGATGGGCGCGCCCGGGAAGTACGCCGGGTCGTTCGCGATCGACGCCGAAGCGAAAGAGGGCAGGACGCCCGCCGAGGTCGCGGCGAAGGTCCTCGCCGAGATCGAGCGGCTGAAGACGACGCCCGTCCCCGCCGACGAGCTCCAGAAGGTCAAGAACAACCTCGCCGCGTTCTCCTTCCGCCGCCTCTCCTCGAACTTCTTCATCCTCCTCCAGCTGATGGTCAACGAGGCCTACGGCGACTGGCGGGAGATGAACGCCGGGCCCAAGAAGCTCGACGCGGTCACGGCCGCCGACGTCCAGCGCGTCGCGCAGACCTACCTCGTGAAGGACAACCAGGCGACGGCCCTCATCACCCGGAAGGCGGGATCCGCCCCGTCGGCCGAGGATGCCGCCCTGGCGGACGTCCCCGAGGGGATGCGGCCGATGATCAAGCAGTCGCTCGAGCGCGTCGGCGCCGAGACGGACGCCGCGAAGCTGAAGGCGAGCCTCGAGAAGATGGAAGCCCAGTCGGCGCAGGTCCCCCCCGAGATGAAGAAGGGCTTCGACCTCGTCGTGGCGAAGGCGAAGGAGCGCCTCGCCGAGCTCGAGACGGCCGGGAAGAAGTGAGGAGCGGAAGGTGAAGACGATGAAGACCCCCGTGCGGACCTCCGCCCTCGCCCTCCTCGGCGCCCTCCTCCTCGCCCCCGCGGCCCGGGGGATCCCGCCGCACCCGGACAAGCTCACCTACCCGAAGTTCACCTACCAGCCCCCGTCGCCGAAGGAGTACCGGACGGTCCTGAAGTCGGGCCCGGTCGCCTACGTCGCCGAGGACCGCGAGCTGCCGCTCGTCTCGATCAGCGTGACGCTCCGCGGTGGCACGTACCTCGACCCCGCCGGGAAGGAAGGGCTCGCCGAGCTGGCCGGCTATCTCCTGGCCCGGGGCGGGACGGCGACGAAGACGGCCGAGCAGCTCGAGGAGCGGCTCGCCTTCCTCGCCGCCCAGCTCAACTCGAGCTACGGCACCGACCGCGGCTCCGTCTCCCTCAACCTCCTCGCCAAGGACCTCGACGAGGGGCTCGCGATCCTGCGCGAGGTCCTCACCGAGCCCCGCTTCCAGGACGACAAGCTGAAGCTCCGCAAGGACCAGCTCCTGACCGAGATGAAGTCCCGCAACGACGACACCGCCGACATCGAGCGGCGCGAGCGGGGCTTCCTCGCCTTCGGCGAGAGCTACTACCAGAACCGCTACACGACGAAGGCCTCCCTCGAGGGAATCACCCGCGACGACCTCGTCGCATTCCACCGGAAGTGGGTCGACCCGAGAAACGTCGTCGTCGCCGCTTCGGGCGACTTCGGGAAGGGAATCTCCCGGACGCAGATGATCGCGAAGCTGGACGCCCTCTTCGCGAAATGGCCTCACAGGGGCGAGGCCGCGCCGCCCGTCCCGAAGCCGGCGCACGCAATGGCCCCGGGGCTCTACCTCGTCGACAAGGACGTCAACCAGGGGCGCGTCTCCGTCATGCTCCCCGCGCTCCAGCGGAACGACCCCGACTACTTCGCCGCCCTCGTCATGAACGACATCCTCGGAGGGGGCGGCTTCACGAGCCGGATCACGAACCGCGTCCGCTCCGACGAGGGGCTCGCCTACTCGGCCGGCTCGGCGCTGCCCGGCGGCGTCTGGTTCCCCGGCACGTTTCGCGCGTCCTTCCAGTCGAAGGTGCGGACGTGCGCCTACGCGACCCAGATCGTCCTCGAGGAGATGAAGAAGATCCGCGAGGCCGACGTCACCGACGAGGAGCTCCAGACGGCGAAGAGCTCCTTCGTCGACACGCTCTCCCAGGAGTTCACGACGAAGGGGCAGACGATGGGCGTCTTCCTCGACGAGGAGTTCACGGGCCGCTTCGCGCAGGAACCGGAGTACTGGCGGAACTATGCCGCGAAGATCGAGAAGGTGACGAAGGCCGACGTGAAGCGTGTCGCCCAGCGGCTCCTTGCGACCGACAAGGTCGCCGTCCTCGCCGTCGGGAAGAAGGACGACCTCCTGAACCCCGATCCGAAGCACCCGGTGAAGTTCCCCGACCTGACCGGCGGGAAGATGACGGACGTCCCGCTCCGCGACCCCATGACGATGCGGCCGATGACCGCGGCCGCCGCGAAGTAGGGCTTTCCACCCCGGCACGCCAGCCCGCGGGCAGTTACCGGCGCCCCCCGTCCGCGGGGGGCGCTTCCTTTTCGGCTATCGTTCTCACGCCGTGATGCGACGTCCCCTTCCGCTCGCCGTCCCTGTCCTTCTCGCCTTCGTCTCGTCCGCCGCCCGCGGAGCCGACGCGCCCCCCTCGAAGCCGGTCCTCACGCTGGACCGCATCCACGCCGTCGAACCCCTCGTCGAGCCGGCACCGACGGACCTGCGCTGGCGGGACGCTTCGCGTTTCACCTACCTGAAGAAGGAGGGAAGCGGGCCGAGGGCGCCGGCCTCGATCTGGGAGGAGGACGCCGCCACCGGGAAGGTGACGAAGCTCCTCGAGGCGATTCCCGTCGAGGGGGTCGGCAAGGACGGTAAGCCCAGGACTCTTCCCGTGACGGGCGCCCAGTGGAACGAGGCCGGGACGGCGCTTCTGGCATCGGCCGAGAACGACCTCTGGGTCTACGTGCCCGGCGACAGGGCGGCCCGGAAGCTGACGGGCGACGAGGCCGAAGAGGAGCTGCCGCTGTTCTCCCCGGACGGTTCCAGGGTCGCGTTCGTAAAGGGGAACGACCTCTGGTTCGTCGAGGTCGCCACGGGAGAGGCGACCCGCCTGACGGCGGACGGCAGCCCCTCCGTCCTGAACGGGAAGCTCGACTGGGTCTACGAGGAGGAGCTCGCCGGGCGGAGCGGCGGCCGCGCGTTCGAATGGGCACCCGACTCCTCCGCCCTCGCCTTCCTGCGCCTCGACCAGTCGCGCGTCCCGGAGTACCCGCTCGTCGATTTCCTCCCGACGAACGGGAAGCTGATGCCCCAGCGCTACCCGAAGCCGGGCGACCCGAACGCGGCACCTTCGGTGAAGGTCGTCTCGTGGGGACCCGGCAGAGGCGCTCTCGCGACGAACGCCGTCGGTTTCGACGGCGACTCGACCCTCGTCGGTCCTGCCTTCTCCTGGACTCCCGATTCCTCTGCCGTCGCCTTCACGAGGATGAACCGCACGCAGTCGGAGCTCGAGCTGCTGCTCGTCCCCCGGTCCGCCGGCGCGATGCCGAGGAGCGTCCTGAAGGAGACATCCGCTTCCTGGGTCAACTCCCACGCGCCGCCGCTCTTCCTTCCCGACGGCTCCGGCTTCCTCTGGCTCTCCGAACGGAGCGGCTTTCTCCACCTCTACCGCTACCGGATGGACGGGACGCTCGCGGGCGCCGTCACGAGCGGCGCCTGGTCCGTCGAGGGCGACCCGAAGCTGGATTCCGCCGCCGGCGCCGTCTTCTTCAACGCGACCGAGCGGGACCCACGGGAACGGCACTTCTATCGCGTGGCCCTCGACGGCACGCGTTTCGTCCGCCTCACCTCGGACAAGGGGACGCACCAGGCGATCGCCTCCCCCGGCGGCCGTTTCGTCCTGGACACCTGGTCGAACGTCGCCACGCCGCCCCGCGTCGTCCTCCACCGGGGAGACGGGACGCGTTCGAGGGGCGTCTTCGTCCCGAAGACGCCCCTGGCGGACTACGCCCTCGCGACGACCGAGATGGGCTCCTTCACCGGCTCGGACGGAACGCTCTTCTACACGCGGCTCGTGAAGCCGGCCGACTTCGACGCGACGAAGAAGTACCCGGTCGTCGTCTACGTCTACGGCGGGCCGCACGCGCAGGTCGTGTCCGAGCGCTGGGGAGCGACCTCGCTCTTCGATCACGTCCTCGCCTCGAGAGGCTTCCTCGTCTGGGCCATGGACAACCGCGGCTCCGGCGGGCGCGGCCTCGCCTTCGAATCGGCCATTCTCGGGCGGCTCGGCGAGATCGAGCTGAAGGACCAGCTCGAGGGGATCGAGCAGCTGAAGAGGCTCCCGTTCGTCGACGCCTCCCGCCTCGGGCTGAGCGGATGGTCGTATGGCGGCTACATGACGCTCACCGCCGCGACGCGCGCTCCCGGAGTCTTCCGGGCGGCCGTCGCCGGTGCGCCCGTGACCCACTGGAAGTACTACGACTCGATCTACACCGAGCGCTACATGAAGCTCCCGAAGGAGAACCCCGAAGGGTACGAGGCCTCCGCTCCGCTCACCTGGGCCGGCAAGCTCGGCCCGAAGCTCCTCCTCCTCCACGGCACCGCCGACGACAACGTCCACATGCAGCAGTCGATCGCCTTCGCCGACGCGCTCAACAAGGCCCGCAAGGAGTACGTCTTCGCTCCCTTCGCCGGCATGAAGCACGGCCCCCGCGACGTCGCCACCCGCCATGCCGTCAACCAGCGCATCCTCTCCTTCTTCGAAGAGAACCTCTGATCGGGGTCAGGTCTTGATTTTCTACTTTAGCAGCTGACCGGCGGCGCGTTCACTCCGCCCGCGCGTTCTGTCAGGATGCGCGCGGAGGTTCGCATGGCCCACCTGGTGAAGGATCCCGTCAGCTGGCTCTACCCCGAGATCGAGCCGTACCGGACCGGCCGTCTCCGCGTCTCCGACCTGCACGACATCTACTTCGAGGAGTGCGGGAACCCGGCAGGCAAGCCGGTCGTCTTCCTGCACGGCGGACCCGGCGGAGGGACGGACGGCAAGATGCGCCGCTTCTTCGACCCCGGAAAGTACCGGATCATCCTCTTCGACCAGCGTGGCAGCGGCAAGAGCACGCCCTACGCGAGCCTCGAGGCGAACACGACCTGGGACCTCGTGGCCGATACCGAGAAGCTCCGCGAACACCTCGGCATCGCGAAGTGGCAGGTCTTCGGCGGCTCGTGGGGGTCGACCCTCGCTCTGGCCTACGCGGAGACCCACCCCGAGCGGGTGACCGAGCTCGTCCTCCGCGGAATCTTCCTGCTCCGCAGGAAGGAGATCGAATGGTTCTACCAGGAGGGCGCTTCGATCCTCTTCCCCGACGCCTGGGAGCCCTACCTCGCGCACATCCCCGAGGCGGAACGCGGCGATCTCGTCGCGGCGTACCACCGGCGCCTGACGAGCGACGACCCCGCCGTCCGCCTCGCCGCGGCGAAGATCTGGAGCGGCTGGGAGGGGGCGACGTCGAAGCTGCTCCCCGACGCCTCGTTCACCGGCCACTACGAGGAGGACGAGTTCGCCCTCGCCTTCGCGCGGATCGAGGCCCACTACTTCCAGAACCGCGGCTTCTTCGAGGTCGACGACCAGCTCCTGCGCGACGTCGGGCGGATCCGGCACATCCCCGGAGTCATCGTCCAGGGCCGCTACGACGTCGTCTGCCCGATCTTCAGCGCCTGGGCGCTCCACCGCGCGTGGCCCGAAGCCGATTTCATCATCACCCCCGACTCCGGCCACAGCGCCTTCGAGCCGCCGAACAGCCGGGCGCTCGTCGCCGCGACGGACCGCTTCGCCAGCCTCTGACCTGACGGCTCTTCGCTCTCCGGGCGGCGTCGCCGCCCGGAGAGCAGAGCGTAGAGCGCAGACCAGACCCCTTCCGTGGGTATCATGCGGAAGTGCTCCCCGCCTCCCTCGCGCTGGCGTTCGTCGCGCTCCTGTTCCGGCTCGTCTCGCCTTCCGAGATCCGGGCGCTCCTCGACCTCCACCTTCTCTCGCTCTTCCTCGTCCTGATCCTGGCGGTCGAGTGCCTGAAGCGCTCCGGCCTCGTCGAGGCCGTCGTCGGGAAGGTCCTGTCCCGCGTCCGCTCCGAACGGACGCTCGCGGTCGCGGCGATCCTGACGACCGGCGCCGTCTCGGCGATGGTGACGAACGACGTCGCGCTCCTGCTCGTCGTTCCGTTCACGCTCGCCTTCGAGAAGGTCGCGCCGGAGTTCGACCCGATCCGCGTCGTCGTCCTCGAGATCCAGGCCGCCAACCTCCTCGGCTGCCTCACGCCGACCGGGAACCCGCAGAACCTCCTCCTCTTCTCGCGCGGTGGCTTCACCACGGCGGGATTCTTCGCAGCGCAGGTCCCGTGGGTCGCGGGAATGGCGGTCGCCACGCTCGCCCTGGTCCCGCTCCTCGTCCCCCGCCGCCCGCTTCCGGCGCCGCCGGAGACGGATGGCCCCGTCGAGCCGCGCCTCGCAACCGCCGGGCTCTTCCTGCTCTCGCTCCAGCTCCTCGCCATCTCCCAGGCGATTCCACGGCTCGTCCCGCTCGTCGCCGCGGTTCCCGCCGCCGCCCTCCTCGGGCGCGGCCTGCTGAAGACCGACTTCACGCTCCTGGGCGTCTTCTCGGCCCTCTTCGTCGGCGTCGAGGGTCTGCGCCGCTCGGCGCTCTTCGCGACGCTCGACCCGGTCGCGCTCCTCGGCGCGACGCCCACCGGATTCGTCCTCTCGGGCGCGCTGCTGTCACAGGTCGTCTCGAACGTCCCCGCCGCGATCCTCCTCGCCCCCGCGGCGACGCAGGCAGGAGGCGGGGTCCTCTTCACCGCGCTCCTCTACGGCGTGAACGCCGGAGGCTGCGGAACGCCCATCTCGTCCCTCGCGAACCTGATCGGCGCCGACCTCTACCTTCGCGGCCGCTCGCACCGCTCCCCGTTCTGGAAGCTCTTCCTGGCGGTGTCGTTCGCGCTCCTGGCGGTCGCGCTCGCGCTCTCCCTCGTCTTCGTCTAGCGGGGGAGCCTACTCCCAGCGAAGGGCTTCGATCGGGTCGAGGCGGGCGGCCTTGAGGGCGGGGTAGAGGCCGAAGAAGAGCCCGATGGAGAGGCTCACGCCGAGGCCCAGGAGGACGCTCCAGAGGGGCGTGGCGGTCTTCAGGGGCGAGACGGCACCGACGACGAGCGCCGTGAGGAGGCCGAGGGCGACGCCGACCGCCCCGCCGAGGCCGGTGAGGGTCATCGCCTCGGTCAGGAACTGGAGGGTGATGTCCTGCCTCAGGGCACCGACGGACTTGCGAAGGCCGATCTCCTTGGTCCGCTCGGTGACGGAGACGAGCATGATGTTCATGACGCCGACGCCGCCGACGAGGAGCGCGATGGCGGCGATGAAGACCATGACGCCGGAGATCGCGTTCGTCACGGCGGTCATCTGGGTGATCATCTTCTCGGCGGTGAAGATGGCGAAGTCGTTCGGCTTGTCGAACGGCACCTTTCTCCGGGCCCGGAGGATGTTCGTCCCCTCCTCGATCGCCGCGGGGATCAGCTCGGGCGACTTCGGGATCGTGGCGATGTGGAGCGTGTCGCCGCGGGAGTTCTTGATCTGCGGGAAGAAGACGTCGAACGTCGTGATCGGGATGATGATGATGTTGTCGGGGCTGCCACCCATCTGCGAGCCCTTCTTCTCGAGAACGCCGACGATCAGGACCCGCCGCCCGTTGACCGTGATCGGCTTCCCGAGCGGGTCCTTCCCCTCGAAGAGCGAGTCGACGACGTCCCCGCCGACGACGGCGACGTCCGTGGCGTGCTGGACGTCGACGTCGGTGATGTTCCGTCCGTCCTGCATCGTCCAGTTGTTGCAGACGAGGTAGTTCTGCGTCCCGCCGGAGACGGTCGGAGAGTTCGCCTCCTTGCCGTTCCCCTTCACCTTCGAGCCGCCCCAGAGGTAGCGCTCGGGCGAGACCGCGGCGATGGACGGCGCGAGGCGGGCGATCGCCTCGGCGTCCTCGATCGTCAGGTCCTTCCGGTTCCGCTCCTCGTCCGGCGGGTGGTGGTTGCCCCCGAAGAAGCGGGGCTCGAACTTCTGGAACTGGACGAGGGTCGTGCCGAACGACGAGAAGGCGTCCATCGTCGACCGGTTGAAGCCGGTCACGAGCGCGACCATCGCGATGACGGTCCAGACCCCGATGACGATGCCGACGATCGTCAGGAAGGCGCGCAGCTTGTGGGCGCGAAGAGCGATCGCGGCGAAGCGGAGGTTCTCTCCCAGCGAACGGCGGAGGACGTCGAAGAAGCGCTCACTCATAGCGGAGGGCCTCGATCGGCGGCAGGCGAGACGCCTTGACCGCAGGGAAGACGCCGGCGAGGAGGCCGGTGAGCGTGGCGAGAAGGAGGCCCATCGTGATCAGGCCAGGAGTCACGAGCGTGGGGAGGGGCGTGAAGGCGTTGATGAGCGAGGAGATGATCCACCCGAAGAGGACGCCGACGGCGCCGCCGCCGAGGGAGAGGAGCGCCGCCTCGAGGAGGAACTGCCGGCGGATGTCGCGCTTCTTCGCCCCGATCGCGAGGCGGATGCCGATCTCCTTCGTCCGTTCGACGACGGAGACGAGCATGATGTTCGCGATGACGATCGCCCCGACGACGAGCGAGATGCCGCTGATGAAGACGAGGAGGGCGAAGGCGCCGGCCGAGATCGAGCGCCAGACGACCTGGATCGCCTCGGCCGTGACGAAGGAGACCGGGTCGGGAGCCGACGGCGCGGTCTTGCGCAGGGCCCGGAAGATGACGCGCGCCTCGTCCATCGAGGCCGGGATCCCTTCCACGCCCCCTCTCGCCTTCACGTAGATCGAGATGTTCCGCCGGGCGCCCCAGGCCTTCGCGAGCGCCTCGCGCGGGACGTAGACGACGTTGTCCTGGCTCTGTCCGAACGCGGAGCCCTGCTTGACGAGGAGGCCGATGACGCGGAACGGAATCCCGTCGATGGAGATCGTCCGCCCGACCGGGTCGAGGCGCGGGAAGAGCTCGTCGCGCACCTCGGTACCGATGACGGCGACGAAGGCGCGGCGCTCGTTCTCGGGCTCCGTGAAGAAGCGCCCGAGGTCGACGTCGAGGTTCGAGAGCTCGGCCACGTTCGCCGTCACGCCCGAGATCTGCACGTCCGAAAGCCGTTTGCTGCCGGACCGGACGGCGCGGCTCGTCCCCGAGCGGGCGCCGACCATGACGGACGTCCTCGAGAGCCGCTGGAACGCCTCGAGATCGCTCTTCTGGATCCGCTTGCGCTTGAGCGCCTCGAGGAACCCGTCCCGGGTCGTGATGATGCCGAAGCGCTCGATCGTGTAGACGTCGGGCGAGAGGGTGAAGAGCTTCGTGGCGACGTAGTTGTTGAGGCCCTGGATGACCGACACGACCGCGACGACGGTCATCACCCCGATGATGACCCCGAGGAGCGTCAGGAACGACCGCAGCTTGTGGGCGCTGATGGCCCGCCAGGCGACGCGGAAAGAGCTCCCCGTTCAGCATCGAAGGCCTACGAGCTCTTCTCGTCCCTCGGGACGGCGCTGTTGTCGATCTTCACCCGGTCGCCGATCCGGAGCGCACGCAGCGCGCGGAACGGCCCGGAGACGATCTCGTCCCCTTCCTTCAGCCCGTCGACGATCTCGATCTGGAGCTCGGCCGTGATCCCGGTCTTCACCTTCCGGAAGTCGACCTTGCCGTCCTTGTCGACGACGAAGACTCCCTCGACGTCCTTCTTCTTGTCCTTGTCTTCGGCGGAAGGGGTCGGCGTCGGGGCCGGCTTCTTCCCCTTCTCGGGGCGCTTGAGCGAGGACTCCTCGGCGACGACGAGCGCCGGGATCGGGATCGCGAGGGCGCCGGCGCGCTTGTCGGTCTCGATCTCGCCCGAGACGGAGAAGCCGGGGCGGATCGCGGCGGGCGGGTCCTTCAGCTGGACCTTGACCTTGAAGTTGACGGCCGTGGCGTCGGTCCCGAGCGCCGACTTCGTGATCGGGCTGCCGCCGATCTCGGTCACGACCCCCTCGTACTTCTTGTCCGGCCAGGCGTCCAGCGTCATCTTCGCCTTCTGCCCGACCTTCACGTTCGGGATGTCGGTCTCGTCGACCTCCATCTCCGCCTCGACGATCGACATGTCCGAGATCGTCAGCAGGACGGTGCCGGGGTTGTTCATCGTCCCGACGACGGCGTTCTCGCCCTGCTCGACGGGACGCGCCGTGACGATGCCGTTCATCGGGGCGACGAGGGTCGTCTTGCCGAGGGAGTCCCTGCTGCCGAGGAGCTGGGCGCGGGCCTGCTCGATCCGCCGCTCGACCGCGTTGAGCGAGGCGGCCGCTGCGTCGAGCGCCAGCTTCGCCTTCTGCATCACCTGCTCGGAGGTGATCTTCGCCTCGAAGTTCTTCCGCTCCCGTTCGTAGTCGCGCCGCGCCTGCTCCACCGTCGCCCGGTCGGACTCGCGCTGGGCAAAGAGGGCCTCGAGGTTCGCCTGCTGCGCCTTCGTGGAGGCGTCGTACTGGGCCTTGTCGATCTGGAGGAGGAAGTCCCCCTTCTTCACGAGATCCCCCTCCTCGACGGCGAGGTTGACGATCTGGCCCATGACCTGGGAGGAGATCTCGACCTTCGTCTTCGCCTGGACCCGGCCGTTGCAGCTGACGGTCGAGACGAGGTCGGATTTCCCGACCTTCGCGGTGGTGACGCGGGTCAGGTTCCGGTCCTTGCCGGCGATGGAGGCAACGACGACGAGGGCGACGACGACGACGGCGACCACCCCGAGGATCCATTTCAGCCGGGAGCTCATCTCTCTCGCATTCCTTTCGAAAGGGGCGCCGAAGGGCGCCAACCGATGATTACGCAGGAAGTCCCCCTCGAGTTTCCCGTCCGGGGACGGTTCGGGCCGGAAACCCCCGGTTCTCGAGGGTGTTACGACGACCGGGGCGCTTCAGCCGGCGGCGACGCGGTTGCGGCCACCCGCCTTGGCCCGGTAGAGGGCCGCATCGGCGCGGCCCAGGAGCTCGGCCGCCTCGAAAGGCCTCGGAGAGTCGTCGGTGGAGGCGACCCCGATGGAGACCGTCACCGGCACCTCGATGCTCCGGCCCAGCGGGAACGCCTCTGTGGCCCGGCGGATCCTCTCGGCGACGAGAGCGGCGGGGACCCGGCCGGTCATCGGCAGGAGGACGGCGAACTCCTCCCCTCCGATCCGGGCGGCGAGGTCCCCCCTCCGGCGGCCTCCGTTCAGGACCCGCGCAATCCCCGCGAGGACCTCGTCCCCCACGGCGTGCCCGTGGGTGTCGTTCACGCGCTTGAACTCGTCGAGGTCCAGGAAGAGAAGGCTCGCCGGGTAGTCGTGGCGGAGGGCGCGGGCCAGTTCCGCCTCGAGCGCGTCCAGGAACGCCCGGCGGTTCGCCAGTCCCGTCAGCGCGTCGGTCAGCGCCAGCTTCTCCAGGATCTCGTTCTTGGCCGCGAGGTCGCGGAGGGCCTTCTGGAGCCGCAGCCCCACCTTCACGCGGGCCGTCAGCTCGACCGGATCCACCGGTTTGACCAGGTAGTCGTCGGCGCCGGTCTCCAGGCCCGTGACCTTCGCTTCCGTCTCCCCCCGGGCCGACAGCATGAGGACGTGCGTGAAGCGGGTTTCGTCGCTGCCCTTCAGGATCCGGCAGAGGGTCAGGCCGTCCATCCGGGGCATCTGCCAGTCCGTGACGACGACGTCCGGCCGGTGGCGTCGGACCTTCGCGAGAGCCTCCTGCCCGTCAACCGCCGACTCGACGTCGCACCCCGCGGAACCGAGCGCCTGCTCGAGAATTCTCCTCGAGAGGGGGTCGTCGTCGACGACGAGGACGCGGGGACGCGGATCGGTCACAGCTACGATCGAATCTTGACACGGGGGGTGGCGGAGGAGGAGGGATTCGAACCCCCGGAGCCTTTCAGCTCAACGGTTTTCAAGACCGCCGCCTTAAACCACTCGGCCACTCCTCCGGCGGAGGAACTGGCGGACAGGGGGGGATTTGAACCCCCGGTAGGCTTTTAAGGCCTACGACGGTTTAGCAAACCGTTGGTTTAAGCCACTCTCCCACCTGTCCGCTTCCCGCGGGGGGGGGAGTTTAGCAGGACGGCCGGCGAATCTCCGAGAGGCCTCCGCAGTAGGGCTGGAGGGCCGTCGGAATCCCCACCGAGCCGTCCTCCCGCTGGAAGTTCTCGAGGATCGCGACGAGGGTCCGGCCCACCGCCAGGCCCGACCCGTTGAGCGTGTGGACGTACTCGTTTCGGTTTTTCCCGTCGGCTCCCGTCCGCTTGACGCGGATCGCCGCCCTCCGCGCCTGAAACGCTTCGAAGTTCGAGCAGGAGGAGATCTCCCGGTAGGCGTTCTGCCCCGGGAGCCAGACCTCGAGGTCGTAGGTCTTCGCCGAGGAGAACCCCATGTCCCCCCGGCAGAGGACGACGCGCCGGTACGGCAGCTCGAGCCGTTCGAGAACGGTCTCGGCATCCCGGGTCAGCTTCTCGTGCGCCTCGGCCGAATCCTCGGCGCGCGTGAACTTCACGAGCTCGACCTTGTCGAACTGGTGCTGCCGGATGAGCCCCCGCGTGTCCTTCCCCGCCGCTCCCGCCTCGGCCCGGAAGCAGGGCGTATAGGCGCAATAGGAGATCGTGAGCTGGTCGTCCCGAAGGACCTCGTCGCGGTGGAGGTTCGTGACGGGAACCTCGGCCGTCGGCGCGAGGTACCAGTCGGTCCCCTGCAGGCGAAAGAGGTCCGCCTCGAACTTCGGGAGCTGGCCGGTCCCGAAGAGCGACGCGGCGTTCACGATGAACGGCGGCAGGACCTCGCGGTAGCCATGCTCGCGCGTGTGGAGGTCGAGCATGAACGCGATGAGGGCGCGGGAGAGGAGGGAGGCCTCGCCGGAGAGAACCGTGAACCGCGCCCCGGTCACCTTGGCCGCCCGCTCGAAATCGAGGATGCCGAGGGCCGTGCCGAGCTCCCAGTGCGGCTTCGGGGTGAAGGAGAAGACCCCCGGCTCGCCCCACGTCTTCAGTACGGCGTTCCCGGTCTCGTCCTCTCCCTCGGGGACGCTCTCGTGCGGGACGTTCGGGAGCGCCTGCTCGATCGCGAAGAACTCCGCCTCGATCTCCTCGACCCTCTTCTCCTGCGCCGCGACGGAGACGCCGAGCTCCTTCGCCCGTTCCATCTCGGCCGTGGCGTCTTCCTTCGCCTTCTTCTTGCGGCCGACCTCGGCCGAAAGGGTGTTCCGTTCGGCTTTCATCGCCTCGACGGCGGTGAGGACCCGGCGGCGTTCGGCGTCCAGCTCTCCCCAGCGCGCAAGGGACCCGGCGTCGAACGTCCTGTTGCGGAGGAGGTGGGGCATCTCGGCGAAGTGCGTGCGGAGGAAGTCTCGTGCCAGCATGGGAGGCGAATTCTACGGCGGCCCCGATAATCCGCTGGATGGAGAGGCTTCCCGCCGGCGTCATCGTCGTGAACTGGAACGGGGGAGCGCTCCTCGATTCCTGCCTCGACGCCCTCGACGGGCAGGGGGCGGCGCGGATCCTCGTCGTCGACAACGGCTCCGAGCCGGGCGAGCTTCAGCGGCTCGCCGGCCGGGCCGGCGTCTTCGTCCTGCCCCTCGGGACGAACCGGGGCTTTTCCCCCGCCTCGAACGCCGGGGCCGTCGACGCCCGGATGAAGGCCCTTCCGTACGTCGCCTTCGTCAACAACGACGCCGTCCTCGAACCGGGCTACCTCGCCGCCTGCGTCGCGGCGCTCGAGGCCGACCCAGGCCTGTCCGGCGTCCAGGGCGTCGTCCTGGACGCCGGGGGAGGGCTCGTCGACGGGCTCGGGATCGGCTGGAACCGGCGTCGCGAGGCGATCCAGCTCGGGCACGGCGGTCCGCCCCCTCCGGCGGACGCGCCGCCGTTCCAGGTCTCCGGCGTCTCCGGGACGGCCCCGGTCTTCCGGCGCAGCGATTTCGAGCGCGCCGGAGGGTTCGCCGGGTCGTTCTTCGCCTGGTACGAGGACGCCGACCTGGCCCTGCGCCTCCTGCGTGCCGGCGGGTCGCTTCGCCTGCGTCCCCGCCGCGCGGGCCCGCCACGTGGGTTCGGCCACCGGCCGCCGCACTCCCGAGCTGAAGTGGCGTCTCCTGCTCCAGAACCGCGTCCGGACCCTGCGGCGCAACCTGACCGCCCCGGCGCGCTTCCGGATCCTCCTGCTTCATCCCCTCCCCCTTCCGGCCATCCGGGATGCCGCCTTCGACGTCGGCCGGCTGCGGGCTCTACGGGTGGTGGCCGGGGCCGTCCGCGAACTCCTCGCGACCTGGGCGGAAGACCGGGCCGCGCGCCGGGCCCTCCCGCTCCTGCCGGGGCTGCCCGAGTGAGCACCGGCCTGGCCCGCGCAGTGACCGACCTCCCAGCGTGAGGGCCGTCGTCGTCTCCTGGAACTCGGAAGGGCTCGTTGGCCGGGCGGCCGCGTCGGTCCCTTCTCCCGCCAGCGTCGTCGTCGTCGACAACGCCTCGAAGGACGACTCGGCGTCCGAAGCCGAACGGGCCGGGGCCGTCGTGGTGCGGCTGGGCGAGAACAGGGGATTCGGCCCCGCGTGCAACATCGGCGCCGGCGAGGTCGCCGGCCTTCCGCCCGCGGAGACGCTCCTCTTCCTCAACCCCGACGCCGCCCTCCTCGACGGCCCGGCCTCGCTCGCGACCCTTCTCGCCGAGCTCGACGCGGACCCGCGCGTCGGCGCCGTCGCCCCGGCGCTCGAGGGAAACGGTCAGGGACCGTTCCAGCTCCGACACCTCCCCTCGCTCGGCTCTCTCGCCCGGGAGGCCTTCCTCGTGAACCGTCTCTTCCCGCGCAACCGGGGGTTCCTCCGCGAGCGCTATCTCGACCGGGACCGGAGCGTTCCGTTCGACGTGGAGCAGCCCGCGGCCGCCGCGCTCCTCGTCCGCGCCTCGGTCTTCGCCGAAATCGGGGGCTTCGACCCCGCCTTCGCCCCCGCCTGGTTCGAGGACGTCGACCTCTGCGCGAAGATCCTCGAATCGGGTTACCGTATCCGCTTCGTCCCCGCGGCTCGCGCGAGCCACGTCGGCGGCACCACGATGCGCGCGCTCCCCTACGACGACTACCTTCCGCTCTACACGCGGAACCTCCTCCGATACCTGGGCCGGCACGCAGGGCTTCCCGTCCGCGCCGGGGCCCGCACCGTCCTCGCCGCGGGGACGCTCCTTCGCCTCGCGCTCCTTCCCGTCGCCCGTGGAGACCACGCGCGTCGCGAGGCCGCGCGCGCCTACTTCCGCGTCCTGAAGGGCCTCCTCGGCTTCGGTTTCCGGAGCGCGCTCCTGCCGGGGAGAGCCTGAGTGGCGCGCGTCCTCGTCTCCCTCGTGACGCACAACGAGTCGCGCGACACCGAGCGACTCCTGCCCACCCTCTTCGCCCAGACGTTCCGCGACTTCGAGCTCGTCGCCGTCGACAACCGGTCCGAGGACGGCACCCGCGCGTCCCTCGCCGCGGCGAAGAAGCTCGCGCCGGTGCCGATGGAGATCGTCGCCTCGCGCGAGAACCTCGGCTTCACCGGAGGCCACAACGTCGGGATCGGCAAGGCCGTCGAGCGGGGAGCCGAGTGGGTCCTCGTCCTGAACGCCGACGTGATCCTCGCCCCCGACTACCTCGAGACGCTCCTCGCCGACGCGCTCCGCCCCGGGCGCGAGTGGGTGGGAGCCATGACCGGAAAGATCCTGCGGGCCGACGGACCGGATCTCGTGCCGACGAGCGTCGTCGACACCGCCGGCATCCGGATGACGCGGAGCGGGCGGCACTTCGACGTCGGAGCGGGCGAGCCCGACACGGGACGGTGGGACCGTCCGGCCGAGGTCTTCGGCGTGTCGGGGTGCGTCGCGCTCTACAGGGTCGCCGCGCTCGAGGACGTGAGGATCTCGACGGGCTGGTTCGACGACGACTTCTTCGTCTACCGCGAGGACGTCGACCTCGCCTGGCGCCTCCGCGGGCGCGGCTGGGCCGCACGCTGCCTGCCGGCCGCGGTGGCCTGGCACCGGCGACGGAACCTTCCGGAGCGACGCCGCGTGATGTCCGTCCTCGCGAACCTCCACTCGGTCAAGAACCGCTTCCTCCTCCGCGTCAACAACGCCGGCTCGGACCATCTCCGGGCGACCTTCCCGCTCACCTTCGCGCGGGACGTCGTCGTCGTCGGAAGCTGCCTCACCACCGAGCGAACCTCCCTCGAAGCGCTCCGCTGGCTCGCGCGAAACCGCGTCCGCCTGTTGGCGAAGAGGCGCGAGATCCTCGGCCGGCGCACGGTCTCCGACCGCGCCCTCCTGCGCTGGTTCGGCCCCGACCCGGGCGGCGCCCGGATCCCGGACCTGGACGCGTGAAGGTCGCCATCCTCGGGACGCGCGGCGTCCCCGCGGCGTACGGTGGCTTCGAGACGCTCGCCGAGGAGCTTTCCGTGAGGCTCGCCCGGCGCGGCCACGACGTGACCGTCTACTCGCGGCGTGGCTGCGTGGGAGAAGAGCTCTCCTCGTTCCTCGGCGTCCGCGTCGTCTTCACCCCGACGATCCGCCACAAGTACCTGGACACCGTCGTCCACGGCGTCACGTCGGGTCTGCACGCGGCGGCCGAGGGGTACGACGCCGTCCTCGTCTGCAACGGGGCCAACGCCCTCACCTGCCGCCTGCCGCGCCTCCTCGGCTCCGGAACGCGCATCCTCCTGAACGTCGACGGGCTCGAGAGGAACCGAAGGAAGTGGAACCGCCTCGGCAAGGCGGTCTACGCCGTTTCCGAACGCCTCTCGTGCGTCCTGCCCGACGTCGTCGTCACCGACGCGAAGGAGATCCGCCGCTACTACCTCGAGCGCTACGGCCAGGAGTCGGTCTACGTCCCCTACGGCTCGGACCTCCCGCTGCCCAGGGACCTCTCGATCCTGGACCGGCTCGGTCTCGAGAGCGGGGGCTACGTCCTCTACGTCTCGCGCTTCGAGCCCGAGAACAACCCCGACGCCGTGGTCCGCGGCTTTCGCGACGTCCCCGGCGACCAGCGACTCGTCCTCGTCGGCTCGGCCCCGTACGCCGAGACGTTCATCACCCGCCTGAAGGAAGAGGCCGCAAAAGACCCGCGCGTCCTCCTTCCCGGGGCGGTCTACGGCGACGGCTACCGCGCGCTCCTCGCCCACGCGGCGGCCTACATCCACGCGACCGAGGTCGGCGGGACGCATCCCGCCCTCATAGAGGCCATGGGGTTCGGCAGGCCGGTCGTCGTCCACGACACGCCCGAGAACCGGGAGGTTGCCGGCGACGCCGCCCTCTGGTGGGACGCCCGCGACCCCGCGACCCTGACCCGCCTCCTCGGCGCCCTCCTGCCGGACGCCGTCCGCCGGGAGGCTCTCGGGGCCTCGGCGCGGCAGCGGGCGGAGGAGCGCTACCGCTGGGACGAGGTGACGACCGTCTACGAAGCGCTCCTGGGCGCGCTGCCAGCGAGCGCGCCCGGGCCGTGCGGGCTACCATCGGGGCGGGAATGCTGAAGCAACAGGCCAGGGCCGTCGCCGCCTCGCTCTACGCCGCCGACCTCGCGTCGACCCTCGGCGCCCTCGCCGCGGCGTACCTGGTGAGGAGCGAGCTCCTTCCCCGGTTCTTCCCGGAGCGCCTGACGGCGCTCTATCCGTTCACGGTCTACCTCGTCCTGGTCGGGCCGATCGTCGTCATCTGGACCGGCCTCCTCTTTCTCTCGGGTGCCTACCGGAGCCGCAGGACGTCGGGGCTCAAGGACGAGACGCTCCTCATCGCCAAGATCGTCCTCGGGGGAACGGTCGTCCTGACGATCCTCGTCTACGGCCTGCGGCTCGACTTCATCTCGCGGCCGTTCCTGCCGCTCTTCGCCATCTTCAACACCCTGTTCCTCATCGTCGAGCGGCTCGCCGTGCGCATCGTCGCGCGGAAGGTCCGGATGCGCGGCTACAACTACCGGACGGTCGTCCTCGTCGGCGACACGCCGCGCGCCCGCTCGATGGCCCGCCTCATCCACGACCACCCCTGGTGGGGACTGAGGCTCCTCGGCCTCGTGAGGGAGCGCCCCGCGTCGTCGGAGGCGGGAACGACGGCGGGAGGTCTCCCGGTTCTCGGATCGCTCGAGGACTTCCCGACGATCCTGACCTCGCTGCCGGTCGACGAGGTGATCCTCGCCGTCGACCGCGGCGACATCGAGACGCTCGAGGACATCTTCCTGCTGTGCGAGGAGATGGGGGTCAAGACGCGGCTCATCCTCGACTTCTTCCCGCACGTCTTCGCGAAGGTCGAGCTGGAGGAGTTCGACGGGACCCCTCTCCTGACGTTCTCCACGACCCCCACGGAAACCGGCGGCCTGATCGCCAAGCGGGTCCTCGACGTCGTCCTCGCCGCCACGCTCGGCTTCGTCGCCCTCCCGTTCGCCGCGCTCGTCGCGGCCCTCATCAAGGTCTCCTCGCACGGCCCGGTCCTCTTCCGGCAGGTCCGCTGCGGCCTGAACGGGCGGCCGTTCACGTTCTACAAGCTCCGGACGATGGTCGAAGGCGCCGAGGGGCTGCTCCCCGAGGTGGCGCACCTGAACGAGCACGAGGGGCCGGTCTTCAAGGCGGCGCACGACCCCCGCGTCACCGCCTTCGGCCGCTTCCTCCGCCGCTTCTCCCTCGACGAGATCCCGCAGCTCTGGAACGTCCTCAAGGGCGAGATGTCGCTCGTCGGCCCGAGGCCGCCGCTCCCGGAGGAGGTCGCCCGCTACGAGAAGTGGCAACGCCGCCGCCTCTCGATGAAGCCGGGGCTCACCGGCCTCTGGCAGGTTTCCGGGCGCAGCGACCTGCCGAGCTTCGACCAGTGGATGGAGCTCGACCTCGCCTACATCGACAACTGGTCGCTCACGCTCGACTTCAAGATCCTCCTCCGGACGATCCCGACGGTCCTCAGCGGCAAGGGCGCGCGCTGAGGGGCGGCGCCGGGAGCCGGCGCCTCACACCCCGCCGCCGAGGACCTTGTAGAGCGTCACGAGGTTCGCCTGCTCGGCGAGCCGGACGCCGACCGCCCCCCGCTGGGCGTTGAAGAGCGCCTGCTGGGCGACGAGGACGCCGAGGTAGCCGTCGAGGCCCGCCTTGAAGCGGGCGTCGGAGAGGCGCGAGAAGTCCTCGAGCGACTTCACGAGGGCCTCCTGGGCGTCCCTCTGCTCGACGAGCGTCGTCCGGAGCGTGAGGCCGTCGTTCACCTCGGCGAAGGCGGTCTGGATCGCCTTCTCGTAGGTCGCGACCGCGATCTCGCGGTCGAGCTTCGACACCTTGAGGTTCGCGATGAGGGAGCCGCTCGCGAAGAGCGGGGAGACGATCTGGCCCGCGAAGCTCCAGACGTTCGTCCCGGACTTGAAGAGGCCGTCGAGGTCCGGGCTCGAGGTGCCGAAGCCGGCCGTGAGGGAGATGCGCGGGAAGAACGCCGCCCGGGCCGCGCCGATGTTGGCGTTCGCGCCGCGGAGGAGGTGCTCGGCGGCGAGGATGTCGGGCCGCCGGAGGAGGACGTCCGAAGGGAGGCCGGCCTCGAGCCCCTTCGGGTCCGTCACGGCGACGAGCCGCTCCGGGAGGAGATCGGCCGGGACGGACGCGCCGACGAGGAGGTCGAGCGCGTTCCTCGAGACCGCGGCGGCGCCGGTGAAGGAGGCGACGGCCGCGCGGGCCGCCTCCACCTGGCTCGCTGCCTGGCTGAGCTCGAGGTCGGAGCCGATCCCCGCGTCGCGGGTCTGGCGGATCAGTCCGTAGGAGTCCTGCTGCGCCTCGAGCGTCGCCTGCGAGATCCGGAGGTTCTCCTCGCTGGCCGCGAGGCTCAGCCACGTGCCGGCGACCGCGGCGACGAGGGACGTCTGGGCGCCCCGCCGGGCCTCCTCGGTGGCGAGGTACTGCTCGAGGGACCGGGCGTTCAGGCTCCGGATGCGCCCGAAGAGGTCGAGCTCCCAGGAGGCCATGCCGAGGCCGACGGTGTACGCCGAGACGGTGCTCGCCTGCCCATCCTTGCCGACGCTTTCCGGGATCCGGTACCTCTCGCCCGTCGCCTGTACGCCGATCGTCGGGAACAGCTCGGAGCGCTGGATCCGGTAGAGGGCCGCGACCCGCTCGACGTTGAGGGTGGCGACCCTCAGGTCCCGGTTGTTCTCGAGCGCGAGGTCGATGACGGACCTGAGGCGGGCGTCGGTAAAGAACTCCTGCCAGGGGACGTCCCGGACGGCCGGCGCCGGGACAGGAGCCGTCTCGGTCGCGCCGGGAACGGCCTCCGCCTTGAAGGAGTCCGCCACCGGAAGCACCGGACGTTCGTACTTCGGGATCATCGTGCAGCCGCCGAGAAGGAGGGTCGCCGAAAGGAAGGCACAGGCGCGCGGGATCAGCTTGCGGTTCATTTCACTTTCCCTCCGCCGGGAGCGGCGCCTCGGGGACCGGAGGCTCCTCGACGGCCTTCTTCCTCTCGAAGAGCTTCACGACGAGGACGTAGAGGAGCGGGATGAGGAGGACGGCGAGGAAGGTGCCCGACAGCATGCCGCCGAGGACGCTCGTGCCGATCGCCTTCTGCGCGCCGGCGCCGGCCCCGGTCGCGAGCGCGAGCGGGAGGACGCCGAAGCCGAAGGCCAGGGACGTCATGACGATCGGGCGGAGGCGCGTCTTGGCCGCTTCCATCGTCGCCTCGACGAGGCCCATCCCCTTCTCGCGGTTCTGGACGGCGAACTGGACGATCAGGATCGCGTTCTTCGTCGTCAGGCCGAGGACGGTGAGGAGGCCGATCTGGAAGTAGACGTCGTTCGCCATCCCCCGCGTCGAGGAGGCGATGACGCCGCCGATGACGCCGAGGGGGAGGGCGAGGACGATCGAGATCGGGACCGTCCAGCTCTCGTAGAGCGCGGCGAGGACGAGGAAGATGACGAGGACCGAGAAGGCGTAGAGGAGCCCGGCCTGAGACTCGGACATCCGCTGCTGGTAGGAGAGGCCCGTCCACTCGTAGCCAACCCCGGCCGGGAGCTTCCCGATGAGCTCCTCCATCGCGTTCATCGCCTCGCCCGAGCTGTGGCCCGGCGCGGGCTCGCCCTGGATGTTCATCGCGGGGAAGGCGTTGTAGCGCTGGAGGCGCGGGGGGCCGGTGACCCACCGGCCCGAGGCGACGGCCGAGAGAGGCACCATCCGTCCCTGCCCGTTCCTCACGTGGAGCCGGTGGAGGTCCTCCGGGAGCATCCGGAAGGGGGCGTCGGCCTGGGCGTAGACGCGCTTGACGCGCCCCCCCTGGACGAAGTTGCCGACGTACGCGCTGCCGAAGGCCGCAGAGAGATAGCGCTGGATTCCGTTCACGGGAACGCCGAGCGCACCCGCCTTCTCCCAGTCGATGTCGACCTTGTACTGCGGCACGTCGGGCATGCCGTTCAGGCGGACGCGGGCGAGGCGAGGGTCCTTCGACGCCAGGTCGAGGAGCTGGTTCACCGCTTGCGTGAGCCCCTCGTGCGCGAGGTCGCCCCGGTCCTGGACGTAGAGGTCGAAGCCCGTGGCCGTGCCGAGCTCGGTGACGGCCGGGGGCGGGAAGACGAAAATGACCGCCCCGCGATAGCCGCCGAACACCCTCATCGCCTTGCCGGCGACGTCCTTCGCGCTCAGGCCGGGCCCCTTCCGCAGGTCCCAGTCCTTCAGCTTCACGAACATCAGCCCCTGGTTCTGGCCGCGCCCCGCGAAGCCCGACCCCCGGATCGCCCCGCACGACTTGACCGCGTCCTTCTGGTCGACGAGGAAGTGGTGCTCGAGGTCCTGCATCACCCTCTCGGTCTGCTCGAGGGTCGACCCGACGGGGAGCTGGATCATCGCGATGAGGTTCCCCTGGTCCTCGTCGGGGAGGTACCCGGTCGGCATCCGCTGGTAGAGGACGGCCATCGCGCCGACGATCGCGAGGAAGACGAACGCGTAGCGGGCCCGCTGCCCGAGGACGCGCCCGACCCAGCTCATGTAGGTGTCGCGGAGCCTGTAGAAGACCCGGTCGAACCAGAGGAAGAACGGCCGGAGGAGCTTCCCGCCGCTCTCCGCCGCCTCGTGCCCCTTCTCCACCGGCTTGAGGAGCGCCGCGCAGAGGACCGGCGTCAGGACGAGGGCGACGACAACCGAGAGGAGCATCGAGGAGATGACCGTGACGGAGAACTGCCGGTAGATGACCCCCGTCGAGCCGGGGAAGAAGATCATCGGGCCGAAGACCGCCGAGAGGACGAGACCGATGCCGATGAGCGCGCTCGTGATCTGGTCCATCGACTTCCGGGTCGCCTCGAGCGGGGAAAGCCCCTCCTCGCTCATGATCCGCTCGACGTTCTCGACCACGACGATCGCGTCGTCGACGAGGAGGCCGATGGCGAGGACCATCGCGAACATCGTCAGCATGTTGATCGAGTAGCCGAACGCGCCGAGGACGCCGAACGTGCCGAGGATGACGACGGGAACGGCGATCGTCGGGATGAGCGTCGCGCGGAAGTTCCCGAGGAAGAGGTACATGACGAGGAAGACGAGGCCGATCGCCTCGAAGAGCGCCTTGAAGACCTCGTTGATCGCGACCCTCACGAACGGGGTCGTGTCCATCGGGTAGACGACCTTCACGCCGGGCGGGAAGAACCTCGACAGCTCGTCCATCTTCGCCTTGACCCGGTCCGCGGTGTCGAGGGCGTTGGCCCCCGCTTCCTGCCGGATCGCCAGGACGCCGGCCGGCTTGCCGTTGAAGCGGAAAGCGACGTCGGGGATCTCGGACCCGAGCTCGGTCCGCCCGACGTCGGAAACCCTGACGACGGATCCGTCGGGGTTCGTCCGGAGCGGGACCGCCGCGAACTCCTCCGGCGTCTTCAGGAGCGACTGGACGCGGATCGAGGCGTTGAGGCGCTGCCCCGGCACGGCGGGGGCCCCGCCGAGCTGGCCGGCCGAGACCTGGACGTTGTAGGCGCGGAGGCCCGCGACGACGTCGTCCGAGGTCATCCCGTACTTCGTCAGCTTGTCGGGGTCGAGCCAGACCCGCATGGAATAGGCGGTGCCGAAGACCTCGACCTCGCCGACGCCCGGCACGCGCCCGAGGACCGACTCGATCTTCGAGACGGTGTAGTCGTTCAGGTCGGCGTTCGTGAGGCTGCCGTCCTCCGAGACGACACCTGCGATGAGGAGGTAGTTCCGCGTCGCCTTGCTGACGGTGACGCCCGTCTGCTGGACGACGTCGGGGAGGGCCGCGAGGGCGAGCTGGAGCTTGTTCTGGACCTTCGACCAGGCGAGGTCGGGGTCGGTGCCGGGAGCGAAGGTCAGGGTGACGCTCGCGCTTCCCGAGGAGTCGGCCTCCGAGCTCATGTAGAGCATCCGGTCGAGGCCGGTCATCTTCTGCTCGATGATCTGGACGACCGAGTCGGCAACCGTCTCGGCGTCCGCTCCCGGGTACATCGCCCGGATCGAGATCGACGGAGGGGCGATCGGCGGGTACTGGGAGACGGGCAGCTTCACGATCGCCATCGCCCCCGCGAGCATCATTGCGATCGCGACGACCCAGGCGAAGACGGGGCGCTTCAGGAAGAACCTGGACATGGCCGCCCCCCTTACTTCGCCGCCGCCGGCCCGGGCTTCGCCGGGCCGGCGGCCGCGGGCCCCGCGCTTGCCGTCGTCCCGGCGGGGACCGGCTTCACGTCGGCTCCGGGGCGGACCCGCTGGGTCCCTTCGACGATGACGCGGTCGCCGGCGGCGAGCCCCTTCGTGGCGAGCCAGCGGTCGCCGATCGCTCGGTCGAGGGTCAGCGTCCTCTGCTCGGCCTTTCCGTCCGCGCCCACGACGAGGCAGAAGGGTTCTCCCTTCTGGTCACGCGAGACGCCCTGCTGGGGAACGAGGATCGCGTCCGTCCGGACGCCCTCCTCGAGGATCGCGCGGACGAACATCCCGGGCAGGAGGACGTGGTCGGGATTCGGGAAGACCATCCGGACGCTGACCGACCCCGTCGTCGGGTCGACCGTCACGTCCTGGAACTTGAGCTTTCCTTCGCGCCCGTAGGTCGTCCCGTCTTCGAGGACGAGCTTGACCTTGCTCCATGAGGAGTCGTTCCGCGTGAGGCCGCCCGTGCGAAACCCCTGCCGGAGCCTCAGGAGCTCGGCCGACGACTGGACCACGTCGACGTAGATCGGGTCGAGCTGCTGGATCGTCGCGAGCGGGACCGGCTGGTAGGCCGTCACGAGCGCGCCGACGGTCACGCTCGACCGGCCGGTGCGCCCCGGGATCGGCGCGCGGATCGGCGTGTAGGAGAGGTTGACCCGGGCGCTGTCGACCGCGGCCTTCGCGGCCGCGACGCTCGCCTCGGCCTGCAGGGCCGCCGCGGCCGCGTCGTCGTAGTCCTGCTGGCCCGCGGCGCGGATCGCCACGAGGCCCTTCAGCCGTTCCGCGCGGGAGCGGGCGGCCGGGACGTTCGCCTCGGCCATCGCGAGCGCCGCCTTCGCCTGGTCGTAGGCGGCCTGGTACGGGGCCGGGTCGATCTGGTAGAGGAGCGCGCCCGCCTTCACTTCGGAGCCCTCTTCGAACGCCCGCTCGCGGATGAGGCCGTTCACCTGCGGGCGGACCTCGGCCACGAGGTAGGGCGACGTCCGGCCGGGGAGCTCGGTCGTGAGGACGACCCTCTCGGGCGCCACGGTGACGGTCCCGACCTCGGCCGGGCCCATCTGCCTGCCGGCAGGCGGCTTGCCGCAGCCGGCGGTCAGCGCCGCAGCGGCGGCGACGAGCGGGAGGATCTGAAACGGGCGAAAGCGGTACTTCATCGAGTTCTCCATCGAAATCAGTCGAGGTCAGGAAGAGTGGTGGCCCGAGCCCTCGCGGACCGGGCGGGCCGTCCGGGACGACGGGAGCGAGGCCCAGCCCGGGCCTTCGAGGCGCTCCCCAGGCCACTCCCGGCCGATCGAATCGAGGAGGTCCTTCATTGCGACACCCGTCGATTCCATCCGGGCGCCGGCGCCGTGGATCAGCGCCAGGAGATACCTCCCCGCGTCGTCGACACGGGTGACGCCGTTGAGGTCGAGGCGGACCGGCTTGCCGGGGGAGGAGGCACGCGTCGCCTTCCAGCACTCCTCGAGCTCGCCGACCCACGTCCCGGCGAGTTCTCCTTCGAGCTTCATCCGGACCTCCTCGCCCTCTGACTGGACCGTGATCTTGAGCATCCGCGGTTTCCTCGCGATCGTGGTCAGCGCAAGGCAGGTGCCGATGAGGCCGGGCTCCGGCCAGGCGCTCAAGGCACTCGAGGGGATCGTGTTACGCGAAGAGTCGGCTCGTGCCCCGTCGAGCTGCGCCAGGATGTTGGCGCCAACATGCTGGCTTTTGCCAACGGGCTGGCACCGGCCTCGGCAGGGATGCCCCCGCCGGGGCGCCCGCGTCAGCGCCCCGGCCGGACGATTCCGAGCTTCTTCATCCGGAACTGGAGCGTCGACCGGTTCATCCCGAGACGAACGGCCGCCCCGTTCGCCCCGCCGAGGACCCAGTGCGTCTCCTCGAGGGTGGAAAGGACGTGCTCCCGTTCCGCCTCCTGCAGCGTCCGGCGGCGGGCGGTTCCCGGGGCGTGCGTCCCGTGCGCCCTCAGCTCGTCCAGCGGGACCCGGAGGACCGGGCCCTTCGTGAGGATCATCGCGCGTTCGACCAGGTTCTGGAGCTCGCGGATGTTCCCCGGCCAGTCGTACCGCGTCAGGGCCGACATCGCGTCGGCGGGAATCGTCTCGACGACCTTGTTCATCCGGCGAGCGAGCTGCTGGACGAAGTGACGCACGAGGAGCGGGATGTCCTCCGGCCTCTCGCGGAGCGCGGGGACGTGGATCGGGAAGACGTTCAGGCGGTAGAAGAGGTCGGCGCGAAACGTCCCCGCCTCGACCATCGCCGCGAGGTCCCGGTTCGTCGCCGCGATGAGGCGGGCGTCGGTCCGGAGGGTCTTCGAGCTGCCGAGGCGTTCGAACTCCCGCTCCTGCAGGACGCGCAGGAGCTTCGGCTGCAGCTCGAGCGGGATCTCCCCGATCTCGTCGAGGAAGACGGTCCCTCCGCTCGCGAGCTCGAAGCGGCCGATGCGGTCCGCGATCGCGCCGGTGAACGCGCCTCTCTGGTGGCCGAAGAGCTCGCTCTCGAGGAGCCCCGTCGGGATCGCCGCGCAGCTCAGCTTCACGAACGTCCGGCCGCCGCGGACTCCGCGATCGTGGATCGCCCGGGCGACCAGCTCCTTGCCCGAGCCCGTCTCGCCGGAGACGAGGACCGTCGAGTCCGTCGGCGCGACGGTCTCGACCTGCTTGAGGACCCGGCGCAGCGCCTCGCTCCTCCCGACGATCTCGTCGAAGCTCAGCTCGCTCCGGATCTCGTCCTCGAGGTAGAGCTTCTCCTGCGCGAGCTGGTCCCGGAGCCCCGCGATCTGCCGGTAGGCGAGCGCGTTGTCGAGCGCGGTCGCGACCTGGCCGGCGACCTGCCCGATGAGGTCCACCTCGTCCCGGTCGAACCTCTCCTTCGTCCGCCTCATGACGGTGAAGATGCCGAGAGGACGCCCGCGGCTGACGAGCGGGAAGGCGTACCCGGAGGAGATGCCTTCCGCCCGGAGGCGCTGGGTTCCGGACTCCGCGGGGCCGTCGAAGCTCACCTCCCGCGGCTGGCCGACGCTCAGGAACTCCCCCATCGCGCTCCCCTCGACGGGAATCACGGCGCCCTCCCTCATGAAGCCGCGACTGTCCGGAAAGTCGAGGACGTAGAGGCGGGCCTGCGTCCCGCCCTCGTCGACGAGGACGACGCTCGCGAGGTCGCACCGGAGGACCTGCCTCACGTTTGCCGCGATGGAGCGGAGAAGGTCCTGGAGGTCGAGGTTCGCGAGGACCCGGCTGCCGACGTCGAGGACGAGCTTGAGCCGCTCGCTGCCCCGCGCGAGCCTCTCGTTGGCGACCCGGAGGCGGTCGAAGCTCGCGGCGCCGTCGATCGCGAGCGCGACCTGGTCGGCGACGACGGAGAGAAACCGCTGCTCTTCCTCGGGGTAGGCCCCGTCCCGCCGGCTGGCGACACTCATCGCCCCGAGCCGCGCGTTCACCGTCGTGAGCGGGACCGCGCAGAGAGAGCGGACCCCGTGGCGCGCGAGGGCCTCGGGAAGGCCCGGGATGACGGGCTGCTCTCCCGTCGCCGGCCAGGAAAACGTCCTCTGGGTCGCGACGACCCTGGCCTCGAGCGTCTCCTCGAGCGGAATCGTGCCCACCGGCGAGAGGACGGACTGGTCGTCCGCGTGCCAGATGTGCCAGCTGGCGCCTTCCCCGACGACGTCCTGCAGGAAGAGGCTCAGGTGGTCGAACGCGAGGATCCGCTGGAGTTCGTTCGAAAGGGCGCGGATCAGCTCCTCGGGATCGCGGATCGCGCCCAGGACCTTCGAGACCCCGAGGAGCCGGCGGAAGCGCTCCTCGAGGGGAATCGGGGTCTTCGGGGCCGGCTCGCCGCTCACCCGCACTTCAAGTCGCTCTCGTTCCTCCAGGGCCCCCGATCAGCTCAAAAACGAAAGGTCAGCCCGGTATAGGCATCGAACTGGTTGAGGTAGTTCGAGTTGTAGTAGGTGTAACAGCCGTACCAGGGGTCGCAATAACCATACCCGCTGCTCGAGGAGTTGAGGTAGACGGGCATGAACCGGAGCCCCAGGCGGAGACCCACTTTTTCGGAGACGTAGTACTTCGCCCCGCCCCCGACGCTGCCGGAGAACCGGGTCAGGGTGGAGAACTGCGGGGCGGGGGTGAGGATGCTCACGCCGAGGAGGAAGTCGAGGTAGGGACGGAAGGAGTCGCCGTAGGTCCCGAACTGCCAGAGCCCACCGATCTGGAACGTGTCGACGTTCAGGTGCGTCAGGCGCTCGCTGTATCCGGCCGGAGGAGTCTGCCGGTAGTTCAGCTTCAGCTCGGTGTCCTGATGGCTCCAGATGAATTCGAGCGTCGCCCTCGGGCTGAGCGCGTACTCCAGGGTCATGCCGAAGCTCAGGGCCGGGGGGACCTCGACGCTCTCGATGAACGTGCTGTAGGAAGTCGACGCCGTCCCGCCGAAGCGATACCCGACCGTGGGGGTGATCTCGAACCTCCCTCCATCCCTCATCCGTCCTCGCGACGGGACGGGCATACCGGGCAGGGCGGGCGCCTGGTTCTCCAGCGGAGGGGCTGCGGCCACCGGCGGCTGATAGTACGCAGAGGCTTCCGCCGAGACCTTGATGACGGCGTCCCGCTCGAGCTTCTCGAGGTGCTCGGCGAGCTTCTTCTGGAACTGGGTCTCCTGCTCCTTCTTGAGGATGTCGGCCTTCACCTCGGAGTAGGGCCTGAACGTCGCCGGCAGCTTTTCCACGACCTTCAGGACGTGCCAGCCCGACCGGGTCTCGATCGGGTCGGATACGGAGCCGGTCGGGAGCGAGAAGGCGACCGCGTCGAGAGCCGCCGCGAGCTCTCCCTTCCCGACGGTCCCCATGTCGCCCCCCTTGGAACGGGTCGGGCCGTCGGAGAACCGGATGACGACGTCCTCGAACTTCGCTCCGCTCTTCGCCACCGTGGCGGCCTCGCGGGCCTTCTCCTCGGCCCCCGGGCCGGGGTTGACCAGGACCTCGGCAACCCGGACCTTTTCGGGGATCGCCCAGGTCTCCTTCTCGCGTTCGTAGGCCAGGCGGAGGGCGTCGTCGGAGAGGTCGACCTTGCTGTTCACCTCGCGCCCGACGACGCGCTGGATGGTCGTCGACCGCTTCAGCTGGTCGTGGAGCTTCTCGGGCGTCAGTCCCGAGGCCTCGAGCGCCTTTCTGAAGTCCTCGTCGGACGTGACCTTGTTCTGGTCCTTGAGGCGCTTGACCTGCTCCTCGACCTCGGCGTCGGTCGCGACGATGTCCAGCTCGCGGGCTCGATCCTCGAGGAGGGCCTCGTTCACCAGCTCTCGAAGGGCCGCTTTCCGGACCTCGTCCCGCCGGGCGAGCTCGAGGCCGGGAGGGGCTTCCCGGAGGGCGACCGCGGTCCTCTCGTCGAGCTGGCTCTGGGTGACGATGCGGGCGTTGACGTGGACGAGAATCCGGTCGACGACCTCGCCGGTCGCCGGGAGGGCCGCGAAGGCGAGGGAAGCGAAGAGGGCGGTGCCGAAGAGGCGTCGGAGCAGCGTCACGGGACGGAGTCTAGCGAAAAGCGGGCCGCCCCCCCGACGTAGGGGAAGGGGAGGTGCTCCTCGATGACCGCCACGAGCCAGCGGCGCTTCGAGCGCTCCAGGAGCGCGGCGACCGCTTCCGAGCTCCTTTTCTCGGCGAGGGCGAGATGCAGCGCCGGTCGCGCCTCCTCGAACGGGACGACCCGGCCGTCGGCCCGCTCGTCCACCCGAAAGACGTGGACACCGTGTCCCGCGGGAAGGGGCGCGGTGAGGCCGCCGGCCGGAAGACCCCACACCGCCTTCTCGAACTCGCTCGGCAGGTCGGTGCGCTCGAGCCACCCGAGGCCGCCGCCCGAGGCGGCGTTCGGAGCGCGGCTCATCTCCTTCGAGACCGTCTCCCAGTCCGCGCCCGACAGGACTTTTCGTCGGGCCGCTTCGGCCGCATCCCGGGTCGGCAGGATCATCTGGGACAGCTTCACGAGCGGCGGGTGACTCCAGCGTTCCGGCTGCCGCACGTACTCGGCCTTCAGGTCGGCGTCCGTGATCGACTCGATCCGGGCGAGGCGCGCGAGGACCTCCCGTCGCCGCTCCGTCGCGGTCTTGCCGGTCGGTACCGGTTCGGCCGCGTCGACGGCTTTCTGGAGGAGCCGCTCTTCGAGGTACTGGTCGAGAAGGCTCGAGGCGACCTGGGGAGAGACCTCCACGAGAGGCGCCCCTGCCGCGGCGCGGACGTACGTCCCGAAGTCCTCTTCCTCGACCGGCTCGTCTCCGATGAGCGCGATGACCGAGGCGCTCTGCGCGGCGCCCGGGCCCTTCCGGGCGCAGGCCGGGGCGACGAGGAGGAGCGCGAGAAGGAGAGGAGCGAGGCGTCTCACGAAGGTCCTCCGCCGAACGCGGCGAGGAGCCCGGGCGCCGTGAGGGCACCCGCCCGCGCGAGCGACGCGAGGAAGCGGCCCGCCACGCCGCAGACCTCCTCCGTGTCGGGCGGCAGACCGCGGAAGAGCTCCGGGACGCGGAAGGCGTCCGGCCCGGTCGCCGTGAGCCCTTTCGCCTTGAGCGCCGAGAGGAAGCGGTCGGGGTCGAGGCGGTGCCCCTTGTCGAGCGTGACGGCCAGCTCGGCACCGCGCCGCTGGATCGTGCGGACGCCGAGGTCGAGGGCGAGGAGGCGCAGCCGCGCGAGTCCGAGCAGGCGCGCGAACTCGGGGGGCGGCGTCCCGTAGCGGTCCTCGGCTTCCTTCGAGAGGTGGTCGAGGGCGTCGATCCCGTCGGCCGTGGCGAGCCTCTTGTAGAGGGCGATCCGGAGGCTCTCCTCGCCGATCCACTTCGCCGGCAGGCCGAGCGGCAGGCCGAGCTGGAGCGTCACCTCGCGCTTCTCGGCCACCGGCTCCCCCCTCAGCTCGCCGATCGCCTCCTCGAGGAGCGTGACGTAGGTCTCGAAGCCGACGGCGTCGATGTGGCCCGACTGCTCCCCTCCGAGGACGTTCCCCGCGCCGCGGATCTCGAGGTCCTTGGCGGCGATCCGGAAGCCCGCGCCGAGGTCGGAGAACTCCTGGATGGCGCGCAGGCGCCGGCGGGCGTCGTCGGTGAGGGCCATGCCGGGCGGGACGAGGAGCCAGCACGAGGCGGGCTTGTCGCTCCGCCCGACCCGCCCGCGCAGCTGGTAGAGCTGCGAGAGGCCGTAGAGGTCGGCCCGGTCGATGATCATCGTGTTCGCCGTCGGGATGTCGAGGCCGTTCTCGACGATCGTCGTGGCGAGGAGGAGGTCGGCCGCCCGCGTCGTGAAGGCGCGCATCGTCCGCTCCAGCTCCCCCTCCGACATCTGGCCGTGCCCGACGACGACGCGGCACTCGGGGACGAGCTCGGCGAGCCGCTCGCGCCAGACGCCGAGCCCCTCGATCCGGTTGTGGACGAGGTAGACCTGCCCTCCCCGGTCGAGCTCGGCGCGAATCGCCTCCTTCACGACCTCGTCCCCCTGCGCCACGACGTGCGTCGCGATGGCGAGGCGGTCCTTCGGGGGCGTCTCGATGACGGAGAGGTCGCGGATTCCGCCGAGGGCCAGGTTCAGGGAACGGGGAATCGGCGTCGCCGACATGGAGAGGACCTCCACCGACGCTCGCAGCTCCTTCAGCTTCTCCTTCTGCGCGACGCCGAAGCGCTGCTCCTCGTCGATGACGACGAGGCCGAGGTCCTTGAAGGAGACGTCCTTCGAGAGGATCCGGTGCGTCCCGACGACGACGTCGAGCGTCCCCTCGGCGAGACGGCGCACGACCTCCTTCTGCTCGTCGGCGTTCCGGAAGCGGGAGAGGAGGTCGATCGTGACCGGAAACGCGGCGAAGCGGCGCCGGAGCGTCCGGTGGTGCTGGTCGGCGAGGATCGTCGTCGGGGCGAGGATCGCCGCCTGCTTGCCGTCCAGGACGCACTTGAAGACGGCGCGCATCGCGACCTCGGTCTTGCCGTAGCCGACGTCGCCGCAGAGGAGCCGGTCCATCGTCTTCTCCGACTCCATGTCGCGCTTGATGTCGCGGATGGCGCCGAGCTGGTCGGGCGTCTCCGTGAACTCGAACGCCTCCTCGAACTCCTTCTGCCACGGCGAGTCCTTCGAGAAGGTGTGCCCCGGCGTCGTCGCGCGCCGCGCGTAGAGCTTCAGGAGCTGCTCGGCGATGTCCTTGACGGCCTTGCGGACCGACGCCTTCCGCCTTGCCCAGCCGGTGCCGCCGAGCTTGTCGAGGGGAGGAGCGGGCCCGTCGCCACCGCTCTGGTACTTCTGGAGGAGGTCGAGCCTCTCGACCGGTACGAGGAGCCGGGAGTCGCCCGCGTAGCGCAGGTCGACCATCTCGCGCGCGACGCCGCCGTCCTGGATCGTCACGAGGCCGCGGAAGAGCCCGATGCCGTACTCGCCGTGGACGACGAAGTCCCCCGGCTTCAGGTCGCGCAGGTCGGACAGGAACGCCTCGGAGGCGGCCTTGCGCCTCGGGGCGGCGGCGCGGGGCTCGCCGAGGACGTCGGTGGCCGTGAGGACGAGGAGCCCGCCCGGGCGGAAGAGGAAACCCGACGCCGGGCCGCCGTCGAGGAGGCGGCACGCCCCGGACGCCAGCGGCGCGGTCGCGTCTCCGTCGGCGCCGGCGAAGGCGATCTCGTACTCGGTGAGGATCCGCGCGAGGTGCTCGCGCTCTCCCTTGGACGGGGCCGACAGGACGACGGCGAGGCCGTCCCGCCGCGCCCGCTCGATCTCGCGCGGGACGTCGGGGAGCCGGTCCTCGAAGGAGAGGACCGTCTCCGCCCCGACGAGGACCGTCTCGCCCGCCGGCACCGCCGCCGCGAAGGCGACGAGCGCGCGCTCCCGGACGACCTCCGCCGTCCGGTCGGCGTCCCCCGCGAGACGGATGGGGTCAGGGATGGATTTTCCCTGCCTCCTCACCTTCTCGTAGTCGAGGCGGAGGAGGTCCGCGGCGCGGGCGAGCTCCTCGGCGACGCCCTCGGGGTCGTCGACGGCGAGGGCGAAGGAGCGGGCGTGGTCGAGGATCGAGGCGGGGGTCTCGCCGCCGTGGAGGAGCGGGAGGAGCTCCTCGAGGCCGTCGTTCTTTCGGGGGGCGTCGGGATCCCGCGGGACCGGCGGCTCGTCGTCCTCCGTCCGGCAGGCGGCCAGGACCGCGAGGGCCCGTTCACGGTTCTTCGCCGTGTCGGGCGTCGCCGTCATCGGCGGCAGGAGGACGCGCTCGAGGGTGCCCGTCGACCGCTGCGTGTCGGGGTCGAACGTCCGGACCGACTCCACCTCCTCGAACCCGAGCTCGATCCGGACCGGCTCGGCGAGGTTCGGGGGGAAGACGTCGACGAGGCCGCCGCGGACGGCCAGGTCGCCGCATTCGGTCACGAGGTCGGCCCGCGAGTACCCCTCCGCCACGAGCGCGGCGACGAGGCGTCCGACCTCGATGCGCTCTCCCGGCGCCACGACCAGACTGCGTTTCCGGACGTCCTCGGGTCCCGGCAGGATTCTGAGGAGCGCCCTGGCCGGAACGACGAGGAGGTCGACGTTCCCCTCGGCGAGCCGGGCGAGCGCCCCGTACTCCTCGCGCCTCACCTTCAGCGACGGCGGGATCCCCTGGTACGGCGTCAGCGACGGTGCCGGAAAGAACGCGACGCGCGCGGGGCCGAAGACCGCCGCCGCGTCGCGGTGGAGGGCCGCGGCGTCCCGCTCGTGCGCGCAGACGACGACCCACTTGAGCCCCAGCGCCGCCGACGCGGCGCCGAAAAGGTAGGGCAGGATTCCCGGCGGTGCGCCGACGAGCGACACCCCTCCCGAGCGTCTTCGAGGACCCGGGCCTCGAGGCGCGACAGAAGGCTCGCCACGGAGGGCGCGGCGGCGACCTTTTCGAGGAGGGGGTCCCTCCGGCCCTGCACGGCCGGGGATTATGCGGCCCGGTTCGAGCCCGGTTCCGTGCCAGGCGTGAAATCGTGTATTGCTGTGGCAATACACGATTTCACGCCTGGCACCAGGTCGGGCCGGAGATACGCCTAGAATGTCGCCCCGCGGCGGGCCCCGGATTCCGGGGCGGCGCCGACGCCATCACGAAGAGGACCCCATGGCCGCCCTCATCGAAGCCATCGAAATCAAGCGCAAGACGTTCTTCGAGCACGAGGGCGAGCCGTACGCCTGCCTCGACGTCACGATCTCCACCCCCACGGCGCGCGGCGGCCAGACCCTCGTGCGCGTCAAGATGCGGAACCTGATCACGCGGGCCGTCTTCGACAAGACGTTCAAGGCCGGAGAGAAGTTCAAGGAGCCGGACCTCGGCAAGGTGGACGCGACGTACCTCTACTCCGACGGAGACGGATTCCACTTCATGGACCAGGAGACGTTCGAGACCCTCACCCTCCAGCCCGACATGGTGGGAGAGAACCGGCACGTGCTCGTCGAGAACACCGTGGTCGGCCTGCTCAAGTTCAACGGCAACCCGATCGACCTCGAGCTCCCGGCCCACGTGGAGCTCACGGTGACCTACACCGAGCCGGGCTTCCGCGGAGACACGTCCAGCGGCGGTGCGACGAAGCCGGCCACGCTGGAGACGGGCCTCGAGATCAGGGTGCCTCTCTTCATCAAGGAAGGGGACCGGGTCAAGGTCCACACCGAGACGCACGAGTTCGTCGGCCGGGCGTAGGCCGGCTCCGCGGGGGGCGGCCGGTACAATCGCGGCCTCGCAGGAGGCGAACCCGAACTTGGAGCCCACCCGTGTCAGTCCGGAGGTTCAGGAAGCTCTCCAGGAGCTTTCACAGTACCTTTCCGACACGATGCCGCCGATGATGGTCGCCGGCGCGGTCGAGCTTCTCGCGACACAGCCTCCCGTCCTCGTCGCGGAGCAGATCCGGGGCTGGACGGCCGCCCAGTACCAGGGCCGCACAGCGAGCCTGCCGGTCTCGGACTACCTCTTCCATGCGCTGAAGAAACTCCACCTCCTCGCCGAGCTCAAGCTCGTCCCTACGGACAAGGCCCTCCGGCTCCTCGGCGGCATCCTTCCCCTTCTCGAGACCCTCTGTCCAGAGGAGGACCGCGGCCTCCTGCGCGACAACGTCTCCCGCCTCGGGAGCGCCGCCACCACGCTCACGTCACCGGTGGAGACGATCTATCGCCAGGTCGGAAGCGAGCAGCCGCTGGCCTCGCGCGGACGCCCTGCCGACCCGCCCGGGACCGCCGCCGGCGCCGCGGCGGCCGCGGCAGCGGCGCCGGCGGCCTCACCGGGCCGCACGCCACGACCGACGACGTGGCCCGCGGCCTCGCCCGCTTCGGCCTCCTCGTGGAACGGCTCGAGAAGTCGCTCCCGAAGGAGGGCTCGAGGAAGCCGTCGGATGCCCTCACCTCCCAGCTCCTGGCGACGGCCGCGACGGCGTCCCGGTCGAGCCGCGAGCTCGAGGAGAACCTCGCCCGGCTCTCCCGGATGGGCGTCGACGTCCCCAGCGGCGACGGCCTCTTCCGAAAGCTGTCGGAGAGCCTCCCGGGCTGGGGTGTGCCGGTGAACCCCGACGCGGACGAGACGATCGGCCCGGGCGCGCGCGGGAGCGTCGTCGGGGCGATGAGGCGCCTCATCACCCTCGCGCCCGACACCGAGGAAGGGGCGAAACGGTTCCGCGAAATGGTCCAGGCCGGGGTCGAGCAGTTCAACGAGGGAAACCTCGGTCGGGCGGTGACGTTATTCGGCCTCGCAGAGCAGGTGATCCGGCGGGAGAGGGTCGAGAGATCGGTCGCCCAGGCGATGCGCGCCCGGTCGCACGAGACGCTCGACGCGGCCCGGATGCGCGCCTACGCCGAGAAACCCGAGAACCACTTCGGCCTGAAGACCATCCTCGACTTCTTCCCCGCGCTCCGCCCCGAAGGGCTCCTCGAGTCGCTTCGCGAGGAGCGGAAGCGCGACGGGCGCAGGCTTCTCCTCTCCCTTCTCGAGGTCCACGGCCCCGCCGCGCGCGACGCCGCGCTGGCGAAGCTCTCCGTCGCCGCCTCCGCCCCGGCGGAGGAGACCGACTGGTACTTCCTCCGGAATCTCCTCTACGTCCTTCGGAAGGTCCCCCGGACCGCCGAGGCCCCGTCCGACGCCGAGATCGACTTCCTCTTTCGCCTCTCGGAGCCGACGCTGCCCGTGCCCCTCGTCAAGGAGGCCCTCGCGAACCTCGGGCAGGCCCGCCACGAGAGGGCCGAGCAGATCCTGGTGGCCCGCCTCTCGCAGCTCGAATCGGCCGTCGCGAAAGCGGGTCCGGTCGTGCCGGCCGACCTGCTGCAGCTCCTCGACAAGACCTGTGCCGCCCTCGCGAGGCAGGCGACCCCGGCGACCCTCCGGGCCATCGTGGACCACGGCCTGAAGGGCGCGGGCGCACCTTCCGGTTCCGTCGCCCGGCTCGCCCATATCGGCGGACACGACCTCTCGCCGCAGGAAGACCTCGTCGACCGTCTCCTCAAGGCGCTCCGCAGCGCGCTCCCCGTGAAAGTCCTCGGCATCGTCCTCGCGTCGAGCGCGAGCGCCGACGCCGAGGCGCGGCACCTCGTCAAGGCCCTCTCGGGAACTCCGGTCCCCCCCGTGCAGCGGCTCTTCGAGGAGATCGCCCGCAAGTACCCGGACAAGGAGTTCGGGCGCGAGGCCAGGAAGGCCCTTTCCTTCTTCGAGCAGCCTCGAAAGGTCTCCGAGGCTCCCGGACCCGCCAGCCTCGCGGGAGACCTCGAAGTCTTCGGCCTCCCGACGCTCCTCCAGACGCTCGAGCAGACCCAGGCGACGGGCCTGCTCACGCTCCGGGACGGCCGCGGTACGGAGACCGGCGGCGTGGCATTCGAAGGGGGAAAGGTGAGGGGCGCCGCGTCCGGGACCCTCCGCGGCATCGACGCCTTCCACCAGCTTCTCGAGAGGCCAGCGGCGGCGTCCTTCGCCTTCGCCCGCGCCGCCGCGCTCCGGCCCGAGGACGTCAACCTCTCCGCGCCCCAGGCCGTCATGGGCCTTCTCCTCGAGGGGATGCGCCGCTACGACGAGCTGCAGCGCTCCGCCGCGCTCATCCCCGACGGCGCGCGCCTCCGCTCCACCGGGACGAAGCCGACCCGCCTTCCGCAGGAGGACGACCCGAAGCTCCTCTCCGCGATCTGGACGAAGGTCTCCCAGGGGGCGACGGCGGCCGAGTGCGAAGCCGCGGTGGCCACCGACGCTTTCCGCGTCCGCCGCCTCCTCGTCCACTGGGTCGAGGAGGGGTCGCTCCAGGTCCTTCCCGAGTAGGGAGCCGAGCGGTGCCAGCCGGCGGTGCCAGGCGTGCAATCGTGTATTGTTTTCAACAATACACGATTGCACGCCTGGCACGTGTCCTCCGCGCGGATCTCCTAGAAACCCGCGCGCAACGTGACGAGGAACTCGTCGGGGTGGACGACCTTCGCCTTCGTCCGCATGTCGTGGCGGGCGTACTCGACGGTGAGGTCGACGTTCCGCACGATGCCGGTGCGGAAGCCGAAGTCGAACTTCGTCCAGTCCCACGCGAAGGACTTCGCGAGCATCCCGGCGGGGGCGGAGAAGTCGTTGTCGATCCGCGAGACGCGGACGGCCGGCTGGATCCAGTTGAACCACGCCTGGTCGCCGACGGCGAAGAGGCCGTTCAGCGGAAAGCGGTAGCCCGCCTCGACCTCGTAGCCCCGGCGGACGAGGCCCGCGAGGTCCTGGTGGACGTACTGGCCGAAGAGGGAGAAGCGTTCCCATCGCGCCTCGACGTTCACGCCGGCTTCGGTCTTGTCGCGGCCTTCGTACGGGAGAGAGCGTGGGGGAACGCCGTCGACGGTGTCGAGGTCGCCGCCGTAGATGGTCCCTCGATCGCCACGTGGTCGGCGAGTTCCCTGCGGTAGAGCCATCCGAGGACGTCGATACCCTTCTTCCCGTCGTCGGAGACGACGCGGAAGCCGAGGCCGCCCCCGACCTGAAAGCGGCCGCCGAGGTGCGTGTCGTTCGCCTGGGCGTCGTAGAGGATCGGGAAGCCCGAGTTGTAGGGCGAGTCGGCCAGGCGCTCGAGGTCGACCCGATCGGGGGTACCGTTGTCTCCCGCGAGCGCGTTCGGGTCGCGCATGAAGACGGGGTTCCCGTTGGCCCCCGCCGCCCGCCAGTAGAAGACCTTGCCGAGGCTCCCGCCCACCTCGACACCGATCTCCTCGAAACGGTTCACGGCCGTCCCCCAGAGACCGTAGCTCTCGAGCCGCCGCGTCAGCTGCTTGGCGAAGCGGGGCGCCTTCCCCGCCTGGACGTAGAAGCTCGTGCCGTCGAAGGCCTTCAGGCCGTCGATCCTCTTCCCGAACCGGAGCCACGCCTCGCGGACCCTCACTTCGTCGGCCGTCGACGTCGGGTTGCGGTTGTAGAGGTCGATGAAGTGGATTTCGACCTTGGCTTTCAGCCCTTCGGTCAGCTCCCCTTCGCCGATCAGGTTGACCGTCGAGATCTCGAACGAGCCGCCCGGATCGACGGTCTGCTCGAAGAGGTCGACGCCCTGCATCTGGCCGACCTTTCAGTCGAATGTCCTGCGAATCGCGAAAGTGGAGCTTGACCTCTCCCTTCAGCCGGAACCGGCCGTCGCCCGTCGAGAGGCCGCCCCCTTCCTGGCAGGCGCCGGGAGAGACGTGATCGCGAAAAGCGCGAGGACGATGGACAGCGACGTGCGGCGGGCTCGAGCGCGCATGAGGGACCTCCTTCCGGCGAGTGCGCGAATCCTAGCAGGGGCCCCGCGCGCAACGGCAGGTCCCCGGCGCCATGCCGCCTCCCCCGGCTCCCTTTCGCCCGCCGTCCCCTACGGCAGCTCGACGACCGTCCTTCCCCCTTCCGTGACCGTGAAGCCCTTCGGTGCAACGCCCTCGACCGCCAGGGTGTAGCTGCCAGGAGCGAGGTTCTCGAGGACCTCGTTTCCCGCCGCGGGCAGCGTGACGCGCCCCTCGCCACCCCACGAACGGTACGGGTGCGGCTGACCGAGGGAGTTGAGAAGCGTCGCGTTCCCCCTGGCCCGCGAGGCCTCACCGGGCCGGATCTCGACGCTTCCGCCCGGCGTGAGGACGACCGGCAGGGGCGCGCCCGGGACGACGACTCCCTCGAGGACCTGCGTCGCGTAGCCGTTCGAGCCGAGGACGAGGGTGTAGCGGCCGGGCCGGAGCGAGGAGATCTCGCCCTTGCCGTCGCCGTCGAGCGAGAGCCAGGAGGACGTGACGGTCGCGCCCGTCCCGTCCTTGACCTTGACGTTCGCCGAGCGGAGGGGAATCTGGTAGATCCCGTCCCGGACCCTCACCTCGAGCCCGTCGCCCCGCGTCATCTCGATCGTCCCCGCGTCGCCCCCGTCCTCCGTCGCCGAGGCGGCGTCGCCGGCCTCCTGGTAGCCGGAACGGCGAAGCGTGAGCTTGTGGGCGCCCGGCTCCAGGTCGTCGACGAAGAAGCGGCCGTTCG
>JADJVF010000006.1 GCA_016716705.1 Holophagales bacterium | reverse complement strand
CCGGCGCGAAGCGGGCGACGTCGGACGGGAAGGTGGCGATCCACGGATCGAGGCTCTCACCCGCATCGACGAGCTCGCGGTAGCGCGGCGTCCCCGCGAGGAGGTCGATGGCCGGGACGTCGCTCCGGTACTCGTACGTCTCGGTCCGCCAGCGGAAGCGGCCGGGATCGAGGTCGCGCAGGAGCTTCACGAGGCGCAGGCCGGTCTCGTAGGGGCGGAACGTCTCCTCGTCCGTGACGTGCAGCTGGACGCCGCCGCAGTCCTGCCCCGCGAACTTGTGGAACGTGGGGCGGAAGACGTGCGGCCGGAACGCCACGCCCGGGAGGCCGAGGGCGATTGCGCCGTCCGCGGCGACCTCGGCGTCGAGCCACGGCGCGCCGACGATCTCGAAGGGACGCGTCGTACCGCGCGCCTCGGAGAGGTTCGTCCCTTCCAGGAGGCACATTCCGGGATAGACGAGAGCCGTGTCGCGCGAGGGCATGTTGGGCGACGGGAGGACCCACGCGGGCGTCTCGCCGATCCGCCCCCGCGGAGCGGCGCCGCGCCCGCCCGCGACCTTCATCGGGACGACGGTCAGGTCGCAGCCGAAGGCGAATTCGGCGTTCACGTAGCGCGCGATCTCCGCCGGCGTCATGCCGTGGCGCGGCGGGACGGGCCAGAGGCCGACGAAGGAAAGGAGCCGTTCCTCGGGGAGGTTCCCCTCCACCGCGAGGCCGCCGAGCGGGTTCGGCCGGTCGAGGACGAAGACCGGAATCCCCTGCGCCGCGCACGCCTTCATGACGAGCGCCGTCGTCCAGACGAAGGTGTAGTAGCGCGAGCCGACGTCGGGCAGGTCGCAGACGACGGCGTCGAGGCCCGCGAGGTGCTCGGGCCGCGGCGAGAGGTCCTCGAAGCGCTCGCCGTAGAGCGAGACGACGGGGATCCTCCCTGACGGCGTGTCGCCGTCGCGGACGGCGAGCATGTCCTGGACGGCGCCCGTGAGGCCGTGCTCCGGTCCGAAGAGGACGCGGACGTCGAGACCGGCACGAACGAGTGACCGGGCCGTCGGGACGAAGCCCGACGAAACAGAGGCCGGATTTGCGACGAGGCCGAGCCGCCGCCCGCCCAGCGGCGCGGGGTCCGCGAGGAGGGCGTCGAGGCCGGAAAGGACGGGCACTGGCTTCATGGACGTGCTCCGAGGGATTCGACGGGCACCGTGACGACCCCGCGATAGTAATGCGCGAGGATCGCCGCGCGGCTCTCCCCGCGACGCGCCCTCACGATCGCCCCCGCCTGGCAGAGGCCTGCCCCGTGCCCGGTCCCGCGCCCCGAGAAGAGGTACCCGGCCGGCCGCTCTTCGATCTCGAAATCGGTGGACCGCAGGGAGCTCCAGCCCCAGATCTCCGAGGCCCTCGCCCTCACGTCGAAGGCGCGCACGACGAGAGACCTCCCGCCCGGGGCCGCGAGGCGGAGAGCCGAGACCCTCGCGTCGTCCCCGTGCGACCACACCTCGAGGAAACGCGCCTCGGGAAACCCGAGCCGCGCGGCGAGCCCCGGGAGCTGCGCCCGCGGAAGGAAGAACGTCCACCGCGCTCCCGGCGACGCGACGCACGCGTCGTCCTCGACCGGGACGAGATCGGGGACCTCCTCGTCGTCCCAGACGGCCGCCGGCCGCGCCGTTCTCCCGCCGCAGACGGCGTGAAAGGGGGCGGCGATGACGCGCCCGCCCTGGACGAGGACCAGACCCCGTGTCGCGCTGGCGGCCCGGCGGGTCGCGTCGGTGGCCCGCGAAAGGCCCTCGAAGACCTGGCAGTGGACGCCGTCGCAGAGGTCGGCCCCCTGGTCGGCATGACGGCCTTTCCGGGCGACGGCGTAGGAGCGAGCCGCGACGGCCTGAGCCTCGAGCGCCGCGGCCGGCGCACCGGCGCCGATCTCGGCCGGAAGGACCGCCGCCACGTACGCCTCGAGCGGCACCGTCTCGACCGTCCCCGTCGAGAGCCGGAGGATCCGGCGAACCGCGAGAAGACCGGCGACGAGGGCGAGCAGAGGTCCGGGACGGCGGGCGATCGTCACGCGCGAGGGACTCCCTCTCCTGCCGCTTCAGGCTCGCGGTTCCCGGACCGGATGCGCGTCGGGGGCCTCCCCGCGGAGCATCGCGACGGCGTGCGGGAGGGCCGCCGCGACGGCCTCGAGGCACTCGACGGCCCCGCGGGGCGACCCCGGCAGATTGACGACGAGAGTCTTTCCACGGACTCCCGCGACCTGCCGCGAAAGCATCGCCGAGGGGAGGGCCGCCCGGCTCGCGGCCCTCATCGCCTCCGGGAGGCCGGGCAGCTCGACGGAGACGACCGAGCGGGTCGCCTCGGGCGTGACGTCGCGCTCCGCCAGGCCGGTCCCCCCCGTCGTCAGGACGAGGTCGACGCGGACGTTGTCGGCCAGGCGGGTCAGGTTCCAGGCGATGTCGTCCTTCTCGTCGGGAACGACCAGGATCTCGACCACCTCCGCGCCGAGGAGGCGGCGGGCGGCGTCGGCGACGGCGGGGCCGCCGCGGTCTTCCCGTTCGCCCCGGAAGGAGCGGTCGGAGACGGTCAGGACGGCGACCTCCCCCCCCCCCCCCCCCCCCCCCCCCCCCCCCCCCCCCCCCCCCCCCCCCCCCCCCCCCCCGCCCCCCCCCCCGCCCCCCCGCCCCCCCCCCCCCCCCCCCCCCCCCCCCCCCCCCCCCCCCCCCCCCCCCCCCCCCCCCCCCCCCCCCCCCGCCCCCCCCCCCCCCCCGGGCCCCCCCCCCCGGGCCCCCCCCCCCCCCCCCCCCCCCCCCCCCCCCCCCCCCCCCCCCCCCCCCCCCCCCCCCCCCCCCCCCGCCCCCCCCCCCCCCCCCCCCCCCCCCCCCCCCCCCCCCCCCCCCCCCCCCCCCCCCCCCCCCCCCCCCCCCCCCCCCCCCGCCCCCCCCCCCCCCCCCCCCCCCCCCCCCCCCCCCCCCCCCCCCCCCCCCCCCCCGCGCCCCCCCCCCCCCCCCCCCCCCCCCCCCCCCCCCCCCCCCCCCCCCCCCCCCCCCCCCCCCCCCCCCCCCCCCCCCCCCCCCCCCCCCCCCCCCGCCCCCCCCCCCCCCCCCGCGCCGCCCCCCGCCCCCCCCGGGCCCCCCCGCGCCCCCCCCCCCCCCCCCCCCCCCCCCCCCCCCCCCCCCCCCCCCCCCCCCCCCCCCCCCCCCCCCCGCCCCCCCCCCCCCCCCCCCCCCCCCCCCCCCCCCCCCCCCCCCCCCCCCCCCCCCCCCCCCCCCCCCCCCCCCCCCCCCCCCCCCCCCCCCCCCCCCCCCCCCCGGCCGGCCCCGCCCCCCCCCCCTGGCGGCCTCGCCAGTTGGGCCGCGGGTCACGTCTCGCCCGGCGGGAGCGCACGGGAGCGTCGGCAGAGCGAATCCAGTCGCCGCTCTTGCCACCCGTCTTCGAGAGGAGCTCGATCGGGCCGACGACGATTCCCTTCTCCGCTCCCTTGCACATGTCGTAGACCGTGAGCGCCGCCGCGGCCGCCGCGACCATGGCCTCCATCTCGTAGCCGGTCTTCCCCGTACCACGGACCGAGGCGACGACCGCAACGCTCCGGGTCCGGACGTGGCGCGTCAGGACCACGTCGACACCGTCGAAGACGAGCGGGTGGCAGAGGGGAATCCAGTCGGACGCCCGTTTCGCCGCCTGGATTCCCGCGAGGCGGGCGACGGCGAGGGCGTCCCCCTTCCGATTCTCCGACGCCTCGAGCGCCGACCACGCCACAGGCCCCAGCGTGACGACGGCGCGGGCCATCGCCGTCCGGAGCGACGCCGCCTTCCCGGAGACGTCGACCATCCTTGCCGCCCCCTCGGCGTCGAGATGCGTCAGCTCAGTCCGTTTCTTCTTCGGCGGCACGGTATTCCTCCGGGGTGTTCACGTTCTGGAAGGCTCCGCTCGCGAAGCCGGGAAGCAGGGCCGTCTCCTCCTCGGAGAGGACGAGGGCGCGAGTCGCTTCCACGACCCGGCGCAGCGAAAGGTCGCCCGCGCCGACGGCGAGGCGGAGAGCGGGAAGGGCACTTCGGGACCAGGCGGCGCAGAGAGGCTGTAGGTGCCCCGCGGCGGTCGGTACGACGGCGGGCGCACCGGATGCGCCGAGACGCGCGAGAAGCGCCGCCAGGAGCGTCTCCGGGACGCGAGGCACGTCGGCGGCGAGGACGACGGCGAGCTCCTCCGGGCTCCACGCGAGGGCCGCCAGAAGGCCGTGGAGGGCCGCCCTCTCGGCCGACTGGTCGGGCACGAAAGGGTAGCCGAACACCGCGAACGGAGCCGGTTCCTTGCCGACGAACGCGGCGTGGCCACAGACCCGCTCGAGCTTCTGCGCCTGCAGCAGCGCCATCGGGACACCTCCGAGCGGGAGGAGCGCCTTGTCGCGCCCCATGCGCGTCGAGAGGCCGCCGACGAGGACGAAGCCGTACGCCACCGCGGCGCGCCTTCCTACACCAGCTTGAGGAGGTGCCCCATCTTCGCCTTCTTGACGGACAGGTAGCCTCGCGTCGAGTCGGTCGGCGGGATCTCGAGAGAGACCCGCTCGACGATCTCGAGACCGAAGCCGTCGAGGGCGACGTACTTCTTGGGGTTGTTCGTCAGGAGGCGCATCTTCTTCACGCCGAGGTCGCGGAGGATCTGGCAGCCGATGCCGTAGTCGCGGACGTCGGGCGCGAAGCCGAGCGCCTCGTTCGCGGTGACCGTGTCCATCCCCTGGTCCTGCAGGTCGTAGGCGCGGAGCTTGTTCAGCAGGCCGATGCCGCGCCCTTCCTGAAGCAGGTACAGGAGGACACCCTTTCCCTCGTGGGCGATCATCTCGAGGGCGAGGTTCAGCTGCTCCCCGCAGTCGCACCTCGCCGACCCGAAAACGTCGCCCGTCAGGCAGGCCGAGTGGACGCGGACGAGGATCGGGTCGTCCTCGGAGATCTCCCCCTTCACGAGGGCGATGTGCTCCTCGTCCGTGAGCTCGGACCGGTAGGCGATGACGCGGAAGTCCCCGTTCCCGGTCGGGAGGATGGGAGAGGCGACGCGCTGGATGAGCCGTTCGTGGTGCATCCGGTGGCGGATGATGTCGGCCACCGAGACGACGGGGATGCCGTGCTGCTCCGAGAACCGGAGGAGGTCGGGAACCCGGGCCATCGCGCCGTCGTCGTTCAGGATCTCGCAGATGACGGCCGCGGGCATGAGCCCCGCGATCCGCGCGAGGTCGATCGAGGCCTCGGTGTGGCCGGCACGCTTGAGGACGCCCCCCTTGCGGGCCCTGAGCGGAAAAGTGTGACCGGGGCGGAGCAGGTCATGGGGCCTGGTCCGCGGGTCGACCAGCGTCCGGACGGTCTGCGCGCGATCGGCGGCCGAGATCCCGGTCGTCGTCTTTCCGCGTGCCTCGACGGAAACGGTGAAGGCCGTCCCGTGGTTCGACGTGTTCTCCTCGACCATCGGGGCGAGGTCGAGCTCGTCGCAGCGTTCCTCCGTGAGGGAGACGCAGACGAGGCCGCGCCCTTCGCGGGCCATGAAGTTGATGGTTTCGGCCGTGACGTGCTCGGCCGCGAGGCAGAGGTCCCCCTCGTTCTCGCGATCCTGGTCGTCGACGATGATGACGAAGCGGCCCTGCCGGAAATGCTCGGCGGCCGCCGGGACGGTGACGAAACCCAAGGACGAACCTCCCGGCCGCGAATCGCGACCCGGCGTCAATTGTAGCGGGACGGCTCCTGCGGCTCCGCGCCCTCGCCCGAACGGGCCCTGCCCGCCCGGAACGGGTGGTCCGAGAGGACCGATCGCTTCGAGACCTCGCGAATGAGCGTCTTGAGAAAGACCTCGAACTGGTGGGCGGCCGGCAGGAAGGCGCGAGGCGTCCGTTCCCGCGAGAAACCCGTGAAGAACCGGTCGAAGAGGGACCAGTCCTTGAACATCAGGTGTTTCATGGAGCCCCGGCGGAAGGCGTCGAGGGTGTCGATCATCGCCTTCAGCGCCTTCTTGTCCGTGCCCCGCGAGAAAGCCTGGACCGCCTGAAGGAGAGCCCAGAGGTCGTCCCTGAGCTTCAGGCTCTGGTCGAGCTTCGTCCTGTACTCCGGAAAGAGGGCCCGTCCGTCCACGTCCGACGAAAACGTCTCGGCGAGACCGATCACGCTCTGCTGGAAAAGGTCCCTGAGGATCCCTGACGCATCCTCCATCCGCGCGTAGACGAGCTTGGGGTCCTTCATCAGGACGACGTCGACGAGCTCGAGCTCCATGACCTTCTTGACTTCCATCTCGACGGAGAAGACGAGGCGCTCCAGCCCCGCGCCGACGGGCGACTCCTCGGGGAAGCGCGGCAGGAGTCTCTTCCGGATGAACTCGCAGAGGCCGGCCGACTGGGCCCGGATGAGGCCGAAGACGAGGAGCGCGCGCTTGATCGTCGAAGGCGACTCGATCGTCTGCCGGATGCGCTCGGTGTAGCGGAGCCCCTTGAAGAGCTCGACGAAGAGCGCCGCGAGGGCCGATTTCTGGCTCGAGTCGGTCACGGAGGCGAGGACGCGCGCCAGGGACTGCTTCGACTCGCGGTCGAGCACCGGCCGGAGGTTCTCCCTGAAGAGGACGCCGAGGTTCGGGTCGCTCTTCAGCGTCCCGACGACGATCCGCCCGAGCGAGAGGTAGGTCTGGAGCGGAAGGAAGGGCGCTCGCGAGATCTCGTCGAGGATCTTCGAGAAGTCGTCGAGCTTCTCGACCACCAGGGCCAGCTCGGTCTCGGCGCTCCCTCGCCGCATCGGCTCCGAGGTCCCGTTTCCGCCCCTGGAGACCTGGCTGTCGAGGAAGAGCAGGAACGACGCCAGGTCTTCCTTCCCCTCGCCGAGCAGGTGCGTCGTCAGGAGGGCGAGGTGCGCGACGCCCAGACGGACGACGGCGACCTCCTCCACGAAGTTCTTCAGCGAGGCGTGCGATCTCTCGAACGACGAGAGGGGCAGGTGATCGAGGACGAAGAACCGCTCGACCCCCTTGAGCCACATTTCCATCTCGAACAGGTAGTCGTACTTGACGCGGTTCGAGAAGAGCGCGGACGTCTCGAGCACCGTGAATCGCGGCATGGCTGTCCCCAGTTTACGCTGGGCGGTGCACCCGACGGAGCGGAATTCCCCGTGGGCCCCCCTTCCCGGAGGGACCGGCCTCAGCGCGATCCGGGGGCGAGCCCGGGAGGAACGCCCCGGCCCTCCTCGCGGACGCGAACGGAGAGGAGCCGGTCGTTCTGCTCGATCCGCTCGACGACGTCCATCCCCGCCGTGACTTCGCCGAAGACCGTGTAGGCGCCGTCGAGGTGCGGCTGACGGGAGAGCGTCACGAACCACTGTGACCCGCCCGTGTCCGGGCCCGAGAGCGCCATGCCGACCCTCCCGCGAACGTACGGGAGCGGGTTCAGCTCGTCCCTCAGGGCGTAGTCCGGTCCGCCGGTTCCGTCACCCCGCGGGTCCCCGGCCTGGACGACGAAATCGGGGACGACGCGGTGGATCGTGGTGCCGTCGAAGAAACCCTTGCGTGCGAGTGCGACGAAACTCCCGACCGTCATCGGGGCCTCACGCGGAAGGAGCTCGACCTCGAACGAGCCCCGCGTCGTCGAGATCGTCGCGACGAGACGGCCGCTCTCGCCGAGCTGCGCGAGGCGCCGGTAGTCGGCGCCCGAGAGACGCGTGGCGAACGGATGGCGGGCGAACGTGCCGGGGTCCTCGCCGCACTTCTCGACGAGGAGTCGCCGCGCCCGGGTTCGCACGAGGTCGTCGGCGTCGTCCCGCCGCGCCGCCAGGAGCGCGCACCCGCCGTCCGCAAGCGACACCGCGGCGTCGAGCGCCGACGCGACGACGTCGGCCTCGCGGGAAGCGAGGGCCGAGTCGTAGGCAGCGCGCCAGACCGGCTGGACCGCGGCATCCGCCCCCGGTCCCGACGCGAGAGGTGCGGCGATGTCGAGCGCCACGGCCCGGACACTGCCGTCGGCGTCGGCGAGCGCCCTCACGAGATACGAGGCGAGAGCAGGCGCGGCGTCCCGCGGGAGGTGCGAGACGGCCTCCATGCGGACCCGGGCGGCAGGGTCGGCGAGGAGAGCGTCCAGCCACGACGCGAGCCGTTCGGCCGGGAGGAGCGGCATCGCCTCGGCCGCTCCGAGGCGGAGATCGAGGAGACCCGGACCACCCGGAGGGAACGCGAGCGCCAGGGCCCGGTCCGGGTCCCCCGCCGCGAGGCTCGCAAGGGCGACGCCCCCTCGCCGGCCACCCTCGGCAGCCACCGTTGCCAGCAGGTCCTGGACCGGCGCTTCAAAGGCGAACCGGCGAAGCAGCGTGAGCGCGGCCAGGGCGACCCCCGGGTGCCCGTCGGCCACCCTCCGGACGACCGCTCCGAGTCTCTGGTCCGCGCCTTCGAGGACTTCGGGCTGTCCCGCGATCTCCCCCAGGCCCCAGTTTCCCAATGGTCCTCGATATGGACTAGGTCGCGGGTTCTGTCGTCGAAGGTCTGGATCGCCGGGCCGGGCCTCGCCGCCAGCCGGTCGACGGCGAGAAGAGCCTGGATCGTCGGGCCGGGAGACGAACCTCTCGCTAGCTCCAGGAGTCGGGGGGACGAGCGTTCGTCCCCGAGGAGCGAGCCGCCCACGCCACGATCTCCGGGTCGGCGTCGTCCAGGAGGCCGCGAAGTGCGTCCTCCGAGCCGGGACGGGGGACACGCGCGAGCGCCCAGGCGGCGGACCGTCGTGTCCCGGCGTCCCCGTCCTCGAGCGCCGCCGAGAGAAGCGGTACCAGGGCAGGGTCTGTCGAACGGTAGAGGGCGACCGCAGCCGCGGCGCGCGGGCCGGCGGTTCCCGCAAGAATGGTCCTGAGCGCGGTCTCACACGCCGGACCTCCGAGCCTCCCGAGCGCGGTTGCGGCCGCCTCGGCCGTCTCGCCGTCGGAGTCGGAAAGGGCTGTCACGAGGCCCGGCACCAGCCGCCGGTCTTCCGAGATCCCGGAGGCGAAGGCGGCGGCGCGCCGAACCGAAGGGTCCGGGTCCCTGAGGAGAACCGGGAGGTAGATCGAGGCTTCCACGTCGCGGAGGCGTCCGCAGGTGAGGGCGGCGCGGCTGCGTACCCATGGGTCCTTCGAGGCGGAGGCCCGGCCGACGACGATCGGGTCGTAGTCGCGGCGATCCTCGACCTGGAGGAGTTCCGCCACGAGGGAAATCCTGTTCCCGCGCGTCGCCTCGGCAGGTCCGCCTCGGCCGAGGCCGGCGCACGCCGTCAGGACGAGGGCCGGGACGAAGATGCCGAGGATCCCCGCGACCCGTGACGGGCGCGGGCTACGGCCCGCAAACGTACGCGACTCGACCGGCGAACCCGGGCACCCGGCGGGCCGGAGCGTCATGGCGTCTCAGAGCCCGAGGAGGAGCCGTTCCCCGAGGATCGGCGGAAGGCCCGCCTTCAGGATCTTCCTGCGGGTCGTCCTCACGTCGTACGGGACGCGGTCGAAGCTCACCGTCCGCTCTTCCGAGTCGAAGATCGCGTAGCTCGCCCTCGGATTCCTGTCCCTGGGTTGTCCCACGGAACCCGGGTTGACGAGGTATCTCTTCCCCGGCTCGAGGAAGAGCTTCCTCCGGCTCCCTCGCACGGCCTCGACGAGGATTCCGTCCGGCTCGAGCGTGAAGATCGACGGGATGTGGCTGTGCCCGAAGAAGGACACGGAGACGGCCGGCGCGACGCGGTTCATGTGGACGAAGTTCACCTGGGCGTCCCAGTCGGAAAAGATGTAGGCGTCCTCGTCGAGCGGCGAACCGTGGCAGATGGCGAACGCCTCGTCCACGAGGATCGGTCCGCACGGAAGGCGCCTCAGGAACTCCAGGTTCTCCTTCGAGAGCCGCTCGGCGGTCCAGCGCGCGGCGAAGAGCGCCGGCGGGTTGAACATCTCCCCCGAGTCGACGCCGGCGACGACCTTGTCGTGGTTGCCCCGGATCGAGACGGCGGGACGCGGCAGGGTCCGGATCCGGTCGAGGATCTTGTTGGGATCGGCAGCGTACCCGACGAAGTCGCCCAGACAGACGACGCGGTCGAGCCTCTTGCGCCGGACGCGGGCCAGCACCGCCGAAAGCGCCTCGTCGTTCGAATGGAGATCGGAGATGAGGAGGTATCGCACGGCCTGGCGCCCTCTCAGCTCTTTCTCGGAACGTTGAGCGCCCCGACGATCCGCTCGACCACCGCGTCCACCCCCTCGTCCCCCAGAAGCGGCAGGATCCAGTCGCAAAGTCTATAGGAAGCGAGGCGAGCGTCATAGAGCGCGCGGGCCTCTTCGAATGACCGAAAGAGCGGCCTGTCCGCCGCCTTCGCCCCGAGCCGGGCGGCGATGACTTCGAACGGGACGTCGAGGAAGAGAGAGCGGCCGGCTCGCTGGACGACCGCCCGGTTCTCGGGGAACGTGTAGGTCCCGCCACCGAGCGCGACCACGGCGTCGGGAAGGGCTTCGGTCCCTCGAAGGAGCTCGGCCTCCCTCTCGCGAAACCACGCTTCGCCGCGTTCCTCGAAGGCCGCACGGATCGTCAGTCCCGAAAGCGCCTCGAACGCCTCGTCGAGGTCGACGAAAGGGACCCCGAGCCGGGCCCCCAGTGCCCGTCCGACGGTCGACTTTCCGGCCCCCATGAACCCGACGAGATAGACGCGACCGGACCCGGGACTCACGGCGCCCCGCCGCTCAGCGCTCGGGGGCCTCCCCGGCGAGCCACCTCTCGAGCCACTTGGTCGAGACGCGTCCGTGGCGAACGTCGGGGTGGTCGAGGAGCCTCAGGTGGAGCGGGATCGTCGTCTTCACTCCCTGAACGACGAAGAGCTCGAGCGCCCTGCGCCCTCGGGCAAGCGCCTCCTCGCGCGTCTGACCGTGGACGATCAGCTTGGCCAGGAGCGAGTCGTAGTCGGGAGGGATCCTCCAGCCGATGTAGGCCGCCGTGTCGACGCGGACCCCGGGCCCGCCCGGGACGTGCAGCGTCGTGATCGTGCCGGGAGAGGGGGTGAACTTCTCCGGGTCCTCCGCGTTGATGCGGAACTCGATCGCGTGCCCGCGCGGCCGGAACTCTCCGGCCCCCATTCCGACCCGCGGAAAGGAGAGCGGCTCCCCCGCGGCGACCCGGATCTGCTCCTTCACGAGGTCGAATCCCGTCACCATCTCGGTCACGGGGTGCTCGACCTGGATGCGCGTGTTCATCTCCATGAAGTAGAACGAGCCGTCCTGGTCGAGAAGGAACTCGACGGTCCCCGCCCCGACGTAGTCGACGGCGCGGGCTGCGGCGATCGCCGCAGCCCCCATCCGCTCGCGGAGCTCCGCCGAGACGGCGGGCGACGGGGACTCCTCGAGGATCTTCTGGTGGCGCCTCTGCAGCGAGCACTCGCGCTCGCCGAGGTGGACGATCTTTCCGAGGCGGTCACCGAAGACCTGAACCTCGACGTGCCGGGGCTCGGCGAGGTACTTCTCGAGGTAGAGGGCACCGTTGGAGAACGCACGTTCGGCCTCGTTCGAAGCGAGCCCGAAAGCCGCGGCGAGCTCCTTGCCGTTCCGTGCGACCCGCATCCCGCGTCCGCCACCGCCGGCGATCGCCTTGAGCAGGACCGGGTACCCGATCCGGTCGGCAATCTTCAGGGCTTCGTCCGCCGACTCGACCGCACCCGGGCTGCCGGGGACGGTCGGGACGCCCGCCTTCTTCGCCGTGTCCCTCGCGACCGACTTGTCGCCCATCTTCCGGATCGCCTCGGGAGAGGGCCCGATCCAGGTCAGGCCGACCTCTCCGAGAATCTCGGCGAAGTGGGCGTTCTCGGCCAGGAAGCCGTATCCCGGGTGGACCGCATCGGCGCCCGTGATCTCCGCGGCCGCCACGATCGAGGTGATGTTCAGGTAGGAACCCGAGGGCGAAGCCGGCCCGATGCAGACCGATTCGTCCGCCGCCTCCACGTGGAGCGCCGACCGGTCGACCGTCGAGTGGACGGCAACCGTCGCGATCCCGAGCTCCTTGCAAGCCGCGATGATCCGGAGGGCGATCTCCCCGCGGTTCGCGACGAGGACCTTGCGGAACATCAGGCAGGCCGGATCGCGAAGAGCTTTTCGCCGAATTCGACCGGCTGGCCGTTCTTCGGGAAGATCTCGACGATCGTCCCCGCCGCGTCCGCCTCGATCTCGTTCATCAGCTTCATCGCTTCGACGATGCAGAGCGTGGCGCCCTTCTCGACGGAGTCTCCGACCGACACGAACGACTCTGCGTCGGGGTTCGGGGATCGATAGAAGGTGCCCACGATCGGAGAGGTGACGAGGTGCAGCCCCGCGTCGATCGCCGGAGGAGGCGCGGCCGGGACGCCGCCGGGCGCGGAGGACTCAGGCCTCGCGCTCTTCTCCTCCCACGAAACGGGAACGGCCGGGTACGTCGAGCCTCGGGCCGGTCCCGCCTGATGAAGGACGGGGTGCGGGCCTTCGATGCGGAGACGGAAGCCGCCTTCCTCCAGCTCGAGGCTGGCGAGGCCACGACGCGCCACGAGGTCTGCGAGTTCCCTGATTTCCTTGACGTTCATTTCCTTCTCTCTGGGCTTCTCTCTCGGCCTCTCTCCGGCGGAAGACTCCCTGTCAGACGAGAGCCGGGCGGAGCTTCCCGGCGGCCCGTACCGCCTCGAAACGGAGGCGCCCGATCGGGACCCCGGGTCCGGCTTTCAACAGGAGCGCATAGGCCGGAGTGATGGCTTTGACGGCAACCGAACCGGCCGAGCCTGAAAGTACGAAGCTGTCGAGCGCCCCTTCGCCGATCTCTGCGCGACTGCGGCGCACGTTCTTCCAGAAGGCGGTCAACTCGGCCGAGAGGTTCTCCATCGCTTCGGCCTCGGATCGCGGTCCGGCATCGACGACAGGAACTCCCTCGAAATCCGTCACGACCGCTGCCGAAGGGCCGAGCCGTTCCACGACCTCCTCGACGGCCGCGGAAAGGTCCAGGTCCCGCCGGCCGATGGTTCTCGAGAAAGGCTCGACCCATGCCTCGAGTCGACCGCGGACCGTCCCGGCGCGAACAGCGGAAATCTCCTCCACGACGTCGAGGAGCCTCCGGGCACGTTCAGGATCGGCTTCCGTGCGTGCAAGTTCCTGGTAGGCCACGTGGGCCTCTCCGAGATGCCCTTGTGCGCGGAGCAGGGTCGCGAGCGTTTCGGTGACGGCTGGAACGCCGGACGATCCGGTGCCGAGGGGGAAGGAATTGACGACGTCGGACCCAGGCCCAGAACGGCGGACTCCTCGGACCTGCCAGGGACGTCTCCTCGCGTTCGAAGCCAGTCGGCACGATCGAAGGTGCGTCGAGGAACGGCGGTGGCGCCAAAGGCGTCGGTCGTTCAGGCGGCGCCTCCAGCCAGTCGTGCGGTTCCAAAGTCGGCGGGCGGTCCGCGACCTTCGGTTCGAGAACCGCGGGCAGCGATGGAACCGTGGGGAGGGCCGAAGCCGCGATGTCCCTGGCAATAGGCGCCGGCGCAGCCGGCCGAGCCCGTTGAACGGGAACCCCTCCGGTTCGGAACTCCGGAGCCGGCGGAGGAGGGGCCTCCCTCTCCGTACGGAGCGGGGGCCGCGGGGCAGCTGCAGCCGCCAGCTCGCCGTCCAGCTGACGGATGAGCTCGTTCACTTCCCGATCGCCCGGGCTCAGGCCACGGAAGAGCTTCAGCTTCTTGATCGCCTCGACGGTGTCCCCTCGCGAGAGGTGGACGTCGGCCGTCTGACGCAGCGCCACGAGATTCTGCGGGTCGAGCTTCAGCGCCGCGTGGAACGAAGCCAGCGCTTCGTCGAGGCGCCCACCCTGCTGAAAGAGACGTCCCAGGGCCACGTGTCCGGCGACCGCCGAGGGGTCCTGCGCGAGGCCGCGTTCGAGAACGCCGATCGCCTCGCGCGTCTGCCCCTGCTTCCGGTACTCGTCCGCCAGCGCCAGGAACTGGCGCGAAGCCGGATCCCGGGTGAGAGCCTTCTTGAGCTCCTCCAGGCGGGACAGTGTGCGACTGAAAAGTCCCATGTGTACCGATCAGTGTACGGCAAAGGCCGCGGAGGAAAAAGGTCGGGCCGCCCCGAAGGGCGGCCCGAACCGATCTGAATCCGAATCGAGCCTAGTAGTTGAGAGTCAGGGTAACCGTGCCCTCGTGGCGGGTCCCGCCACATCCCGCGTCCGCCACGGTGACGTCCACCGTGGATGACCCGCCAGCGCCCGGAGCGGTCCGGGTGAGAGTCGCAGTACCGTTGACGAAGGTGAAGGTCACCTCCGGCGGAAGGCCCAGTGAGGGCACCGTGTTCGAATAGGTGAGCGCGCCGAGACCCGGTTTTGACGCCGTGACGGTCGTGCTCGCCGGACCCGCCGAGGTGGCGTCCAGCGTCGTCGCCGCCGCGGGGACCATGAAGGGGCGCATTCGGATCGTTGAGGACGAGGGTGTAGCTCGTCGAGCCGACCATCGCCGATGTGGACGCATCGGTCGCGCTGATCGTGACGTTGAAGTTCTGGGACGCGACGCCAGGCCCCGAGACCGCAAGCTGGGGAATTCCCGAGATCGTTACGGTGCCGGCCGGCTGCGCGGTGAAGGTGACGCCGTCGGGCAGACCGCCGACCGCGATGTTGTAGGGCGCGACGCCACCCGAGGCGTTGAAGACCACCGAGCCGTAGGCGGAACAAAGAGTGGCCGTCGGCGCCGCCACCCCGGCAAACGTGATGGGCGCGCGACAGACGGCATTGGCCGGGCTGGGGTTGTAGATCAGGACGTTCGGCAGGTCCACCGTGCAGCCCGTGCGCGAGTTCCGCAGGCGAATCCCGAATGAGGTCGGGACGTACTTGATGCCATTGACGACGGTCCCACCCGGCGGAACGCAGGGCTGGGTGTTGAGATAGCTGTCCTGCATCGCCGGCGCCGTGAAGGTGAGCTGTGAGGAGTTGGCGACGATCGCGTTGTTGACCGTGACCGCGGCGCCGTTTCCGCCATAGACCTGGACCGTCATCGGATCGAGGAAGTTGGTTCCGACGACGGTGATGGTCGCCGGCAGCCCCGCGATATCCGTCCCAGCCGGCCCGCCCGACTGGTTCAGCTGCGTCGGCGAAGCACCGATGGCCGTCATGGGGTTGACGTTGTAGGTGAACGTGCTCGTAGCACCCGCCGGCTCCGCGCAGGCGATGGACGGGAAGCGGACCTTGAGCTGCCCTGCCACGTTGGCGCAGGTCCCTGCACCTCCAAGGCCCGGATCGATGGCCGGCATCACGACCGTGATGAGGGAGGACGAAACCGAGGTGACCGTCGGCCGGAACAGGATGCCGGCAGCCTCGTACGTGACCTCGACCGGCTCCTCGAACGCCTGGCCTGCGATCGTGACGACGGTCGACTGATTCCACGGCGCGGTCAGCGGGATCACGGTGTTGATCGTCGGGCAGGCGTAGTAGCGGAACTGGACCGGGCTGGTCGTGTCCTTTCCGGTGTAGGGATTCCGGACGACCACGTCGACCGTCTGGCCCGCGAGGGAGCTGTTCGGACCGGTCGCCTGTGGCGTCAGGAAGATGATCTGGCTGGCCCGGATCTCGACGACCGCGGCCTCGACGCCTCCGACGAAGACCTGCATCGGGAGCGCGAAGTTCCTCCCGAAGATCGTGACCCTCGTCGACGAGTCGTTCGGGCCCGTCGAGGGAGAGATCGAGGTGATGACCGGCTCGAGGTACCCGCCGGGGTAGTACGTGTACGCTCCCGCAGAATCGACGCAGGCCTCGGCCGGCCCGCCCGCATCGACGATGACCTTCACGGTGACGGCTTCCGGCCGGTCCGGGCTCGCGAGAACCCGGCGGGGCGTCGAAACCCGTATCGAGTTGGCCGACACGCTGAGGGTCACGCCCTGGTTTCCGCCGAAGAAGACGCTGGTCCGTTCGAGAGTCGTGCTCGAACCGCCGGCGGTGAAACCGCCACCGGAGATCACGACGATGTCGCCTCCGTCCGGGCTTCCCGTGTTGGCGGGGTTCTCCGGCTGGACCGTGGCGATGAACAGCCCCGGCACGCCGACACACTCCCCAGCTCCTCCTCCGGATCTGTAGGTGTAGGCCTGGGACAGGAGCCCTGCCTGCTGCGACACGAGGCCGAGATCGACCAGCACCGCCACGTCCACGGTCTCCGGAACAGCCGGGTTGGCCAGGATGTGGCGCGGGGTGAGAACCGTGATCGTGGTGTTGGTGACCGAAACGACGGAAGCGGATGCGCCCCCGAAGGTGACACGGGTCGTCGCCGCCGAGCTCGTTGCGCTCGGGAGGAAGTTCGTCCCGGTGATCACGACCTGCTGGCCACCGTCCGGCGGCCCGGAGTTCGGTGCGATGGCGATCACCGTCATCCGCCGGTTCGGATCGACGCAATAGTAGGTGAACGCCTTGGCGGCGGTCACCGATCCGGTCGGAATGTCGTTCACGAAGAACCGGACCGTGACGTCGACGGCCTCGGGAACCTGCGGGTTCGCCAGGGTCCGCGCCGGGGTCAGGACGGTGATCTTCGTTTCGGTGACGGACTGGACGGAAGCCGGCAGGCCCCCGAAGAGGACCTGAATGCCATCCGTGCTCGTACCGAAGCGGCCACCGTTGATCGTCACGACGCCGCCGCCTGCACAACTCCCGGACGTCGGGTCGATCGACGAGATGAACGGCCCGTTCGACGGGACGGGCTGGTACTGAATGGACTTTTCGGCCGAGCCGCACTCGAAGGTCGCCTTGATTTTCGAGAGGCCCGACGAGGTCGCCCCGAGAGTCACGTCGGCGAACCCGTTCTGAGTCACCTTCGACACGCTCGAAAGCCCCGTCTCGAGGAAGAAGCCGAAGTCGGTCGTGAAGAGAACGGATGTTCCATCGGGAACGATCGAGCCGCCCTTCCTCACCGTGGCGCGAAGGATGATGGCCGTCCCGGCCATGGGCGTCACCGAAGTGGCGTCCAGCGCGATCGTGACGGTGCACGTGCCACCGCCGTTGCCACTGTCGGTGGGCGGCTTGGGCGACGTCGGGGACTCACCCGCGCACGCGGCGAGGAGGATGGAGAGTCCCGCGACAGCGAGGAGAGGCTGGAGGGTTCGGCGCATCGCTTTCACCTCGGAGATTCCACGCACCTTCGTCATGCGGTCCTCAGTTCACCCGGCCGACGACGGCCTGCGTCGCGGCGCTGTAGAGGAACGTCATGCCGAAGCTACCGACGCCCCGGACGGGCTGGCCGGAGAGCGTCCGTCCGCGATAGGTCACCGTCGCCTGGCAACGGATCTCGCTCCGGCCGGTCTCCCGGTCGATCCCGCCATTGAACGGGAGAAGCTGATCGAGCGGCGCACGGAGCACGGCCGTGCGGGACATGTAGGGGTAGTTCAAGAGGGTGGAGTTCCCCCCAGCCGGGATGAGCACGTTCCCCGCGAAGGTCTCCGGATCGGGGACCTTCGTCCCGCCGTCGATCCGCTTCCACTCGACGATGTAGTCGTCGAGGCGCGTATCGAGGAAGCTCGAAGAGCCGCCTCCGGGGTTTTTGAGGATCGATCGGAGGTCCGTCTGATCCAACTGCAGCGGCGCCCCGCTACCTACGTTCCAGGACCTCCGGCAGCAGCGAGTACCCCACGGAGAGAAAGACGGGCGAGGCGTCGTCCCCTTGCGAGTTGGACGAGCAGCCGGTCACGGAGAGGACTCCGACGAGGAGGGCGGCGGCGAGTGGGGTTCGGTTCTTCATCTTCGGCTCCGTGTCCCGGCCTCAGAGCGCCTTCATGATGCGCGGCGTGATGAAGATCATGAGCTCATCCGTTTCCTCGGACGTCGTCTTGTTCCGGAAGAGGCCCCCGAGGAGCGGGATCTTCCAGAGGCCGGGAATCATGTTCTGTCCATCGTTGGCCGTCAGCTTGAAGATGCCGGCGATCATCCCGGTCCCGCCGTCGCGCACCATCAGGGTCGTCGTGGCGTCCCGGGTGATGAGCGGGACGTTCTGGCCGCCGGTCACGTTCGTGCCCGGAGCCGGTTCGCGTCGCTGGATCTTGATGTCGAGGATGACCGTTCCTTCCGCGGTGATCTGTGGCGTGACGTCGAGCCGGAGCGTGGCGTCGATGTAGAGGACCGTCGTGGTGTTGTTGACGGTCGTCTGAACCGGGATCTGGAAGCCGGACTGGACCGAAGCCGACTTGTTCGTCTGCGTCAGGATCTTCGGAGAGGAGACGATCTTCACGAGCCCGCGGGCCTCGGCGGCGCTCAGGGCCATGTCGAGGCGGAACGTGTCGAGGACGTTTCCGAGGCTCGCGCGGATGATCTCGGCGCCGTTCGGCAGGGATACGGTCCCTGCCACCGAGCCATTGTTCGGGAAGATCAGTCCGGTCGTGTTTCCGGTCGTCTGGTCCGCGACCGCGTTGAAGCCCCAGGAAATCCCGAGCCTCCTGCTGAACGTCCGGGTCGCCTCCACGATCCGCGCTTCGATCATGACCTGCGGCACCGCGGTGTCGAGGCTCTTGATGAGGTCGAGGACCGTCGGGAGGTACTCCGGAAGCTCCCGGATGATGAGGAGGTTCGAGCGCGAGTCCACGAAGATGTCCCCCCGCGCCGACATCACCTTCTTCGCCGTCGCGGCGGCCGCGTCCGCCGTGGCGTACGAGAGCTTCTGAATGACCGTCTTCGTCGGTCGGTTGTTCTCCTGGGCCTTGAGAAGCGATTGCCGGCCCGTCTCTTCCGACGCCAGCTTCTGCGTCCCGGCGATCCGCATCACGTTGCCCTCGAGAACGTACCCGAGCCCGTTGATCTTGAGGATGAGCTCGAGGGCCTGGTCCCAGGGGATGTCCGTGAGCGAGACCGTCACGGTCCCGCGGACATCGGGGTCGAGCACGATGTTGAGGTTCGTCAGCTCGCTGAACTTCTGGAGCGTGTCCTTGATGTCGGCGTCCTTGAGGTTCAGCGTGAGCGGCTCGCCGGTGTACTGCCGCTCGGTCTGGCCGATCGCACGGGACTCGAACGGGTTCGAGATGTCCCTCGGCTGCCCGTCCTTTTCCTGCTGGACCGCGAGCGTCTCTGCCGCTTCGAGAAGGGCGGTGTCCTCGGCAGCGACCCGTTTCCGGGTGGTACGGGCGGGCGAGGCGGGCGCGATCACGGCGACCTCGGGCGAGGAGACGGCTACGGCCTCGGGGAGCCGCGTGGGAACCGGGGCCACGGGGACCGACCGGACCGCTGCGGCTGCAGGTGCAGGTGCAGGTGCCGCCGGGAGAGGCTCGGTTGCAGCGGCTGCGACGACCGGCTCGACCGGACGCTCGGGCTCTGCCGGGATCGGAGGAGCGGCCGCCGCGACGAGCCTCGGGGCCGTTTCCGTTTCGGGGGCGACCACCGGGGGCTCGACGACCACCACGGGCCGGGCCTCGGCCACTGCCTCCGGCCGGGAAGCCTCCACGACCGGCTGGTCCGCATCGTCGGCCTCGTGAGCCTCATAGGAACCGGCAGCAGGAGCAGCGGGAACCGGTGCGATCGGCGCGGGAGTCGCCGACGCGACCTGGACCGAAGCAGCAGGTGCTTCGATTCTGCCGGCGAAGGAGACCTGAACCCCCGAGGCGCTCTGCCGAAGCGTCGGGAGCGACTCCTCGGCGAGATCGAAGACGACCCGCGTCACTGCGGTCGGCTCGGTCCTGAACTGCGAGACCCGCACGCGAGTCACGCCCCCGGAATCGACGTCCTGCGCCCGGAACCTGGAAGCGTTCTGCACGCCGCTCAGGTCGAGGACGAAGCGCGGCGGATTCGATAGCGTGAAGGCCTCGTACGAGAGCTCTCCGTCGCCTTCCAGCTTGACCGAGAGGGCACCGTCCACTCGCCGGGCGTCGACACGCGCCAGCCGCGTGGCCGGCCTGCCCACCGCCGCGTGCTGTGCCACCAGGACGGGCTCGGAGCGACCGGCCGTCGAAGCGATGACCGGGACGGGTGAGACCCGCTGGACCGGTGACGGCTCCGGGAGCGATTCGGCGACGCTCGCCGGCGTGTCGCCGGCCGAAGCGGCCTGGGCGACGACCGGCTCGTCGATCCGGGGGATGAGCGCCACGGTCATGGCGCGCGAAGCCGGGTCCCCGGAAATCTTCGCGTCCAGCGCGCCCCGCCCGGTCAGCTCGAAGCGGATCTGAGGCCGGCCGAGCTCCGTGAAGGACCTCATGTCGAGGTGCGTCAGGAGCTTGCCGTCGGCTCGCGGGGGCTCGAGGCCCGGACTTGCCACGGTGCCGGGCAGGTCCACGACGAGCGTCCTGGACCCCTCGCGGGCGTACACCATCGGCTGCAGAGGCCCCTCGGCGGACAGCAGGAGACGGGGAGCGTCGCCGTCGATCAGGAGCGAGGCTCCCGTCAGGACGACCGGCGCCGAGGCGCCAGCTGCGGACGCTACGGGCTCCGCGTTGAAGGCGGGGCCGGACTGTGAGGAGCAGCCCGCGGCCACGAGGGCCGCGACGAGGATCCCCGCCAGCCCGGGTACCGAGAACCTTCCAGTTTGAAACATGGTTCCTCCCCACGCGAGGTTCGAGGTGCCCAAGCTCTGCCGGGGTTCGAGGCGGATGGTCTTCCTCATCGATCTTCCTTCGCTCACGGCTTCGCCTGAAGGGCCAGCGCCTTGACGACGTCCCGAAAAGGCTTCGGGCTCGTCGGGTCGTTGACGTTCTGCCGGAAGACGACTTCCGTCGGTCCGATTTCCATGACCTCGCCGTCGAACACCATCGTCCCCTTCCGGAGCAGGTAGGAGCGGTTGTCCCCACCCCTCATCATCGCAATCCAGCCCTGTCGGGTCCGGATGGTTCCCTGGAGTTCCAGCTCTTCCACGAGCATCCCGGCAACCCCGGGCGGTCTCTGCCGATCCTTGTCGTCCTGGGTCCTGAGGAGAAGCGACCGGAATGGATCCCTGCGCCCGCGAACCTCGTAAGCATAGGCGGGTGTCGACATGTCCTGCTCGCCGGGCACCGGCACGGCGATCCCGGTCTCCACAGGAGGCGGTGCGGGAGCCGCAGCGGGGACCTGCCCCTCGGCCTGCGGCGCGAGGAGGCCGACGAGGAGCGCGAAGCCTGTCAGGGACTTCACAAGAAGAGCGCTCTTCATCAGACGCCTCCCCCGCGATTCGCTCCGGACGGAATCGGCCCGACGGGGGCTGCGGCCGGAGGAGCTCCGGGTCCGCCTGCAGGCGCCGCCGCCTGGTCACCCAGGTATATGAAGGTCTTCAGGACGAACGTCGCCGAGAGGGTCCGCCCGAGCTTGGCGTCGGGATAGCCCGTCATGACGAGCGACTCGACGTTGATGATCCGCGAGAAGCGCGCCATCTTGTCGAAGAAGAGCGCGAGGTTGTGGTAGGTGCCGTCGAGCTGGATCTCGATCGGCCACTCCGCGTAGAAGTCCTTGTTGACGTATTCCTTGGGCGAGAAGCTCTTGAGGAAGAAGTCTCCCTGCCGCGTCAGGGCCTCGATCTTCTTGATGAGCTCTTCCGTGTTTCGCTTCGTCGGAAGGATCTCGAGGAGCCGGTTCAGGTCGAGCTCGATCCGCCGGACCTCTTCGCGCAGCTGCGGGAGGCGCCGCTCGGCGACCCGGCCGCGTTCGATCTTCTCCTGCAGCGCGCCGTATTCGGCCTTGAGTCCTGCGAGCTTGCGCTGCATCTCGGTGAAGCTCGGGTACTGCCAGTTCGCCACGGCCCAGAGACCGCCGGCAAACGCGACGCCGATCAGGAGACCGTAGTACCAGGGCTTGTCTTCGAGCTGTTTGAGTTCGATCGCCACGTCCTACCCCTTCAGTTCCCCGCGACAGGCGCGGCGGGCGCGGCGGGCGTCGGGCTGGCGGCACCGCCGGCCGGAGCTCCCGCGGTTTCGAACTGGGTCCGGTCGAGGTCCGCGAAGACGAACGTCAGTTTGTAGTTGTAGAGGTTCGCCGATCCGGCGCTGGCGGCGGAGAGGGTGGTCAGCTTGGGCTCCTGGAATGCCTGGACCAGCTTGAGATTCGTGAAGAAATTTGCGACGGCCGGCGGATTCAGCGCCTTGCCGTCGATGGAGATCTGGTTGCCGTTGAGCTCCATCCGATCGAGCCAGAGGAGGTCCGGCAGGGCGTTGGAGACCTCGTCCATCAGGCGCACCGGACCGCGCTGGCTCGCCTTCAGGGAATTGATGAGGTCGACCTTCTTCTGGAGCTTGGCCTTCTTGTCCTCGAAGTCCTGGACTTCCTTCAGCACCGCCTCGAGGCGGGTGACTTCCTGCTGCGCGAGGCGGTTCTTCTCTTCCTGCTCCTTGAGGCGCGAGGACTCGACCCACCACTGGACGCCGACGACGAGGAGCCCGAGCAGGAGCCCGCCGATGATCAGGAACAGGTTCAGCCGGCCGGCTCCGCCGAGGGCGGAAACGCCCCGCTTCTTTTTTGCGGGCTTGGCCTCGGAGAGGAGGTTGATCTTGATCATGTGGCCTCCTCCGTCACTCGCCGAGCTTCCGCACGGCGAGCCCGACGCCGATCGCGAGCGACGGACCGTTCTCCGTCAGCCACGCGGAATCGACGACGCGGTCGTCGGCGGTGACGGAGCGGAAGGGGTTCATGATCTCGACGGGGAGGCCGAACTTCTCCTTCAGCACCTCGTCGAGCTGCGTCACCCGCGAGCCGCCGCCGGACAGGATGATCGTGTCGACCTTGTCCGAGCCGGAGGTGGCGTGGAAGAAATCGATCGTCTTCTGGAGCTCCCCGGCCACGTCCTCGCAGACTCCCGTGAGGACCGGCTGGATGCTCTGGGCGGACTGCCCCCCCACCGGTTCCCCCTTCTTCAGCGCCTCGGCCTGCTCGAAGTTGAGAGAGAAGGATTTCTGGAGGGCATCCGTGAACTGGTTGCCGCCGAACGTGATGTCGCGCCAGAAGACCGTCTGGCCGCTCGCGAGGATGTTCACGTTCATCACGGAGGCGCCGATGTTCAGGAGGGCCACGACCCGGGTCGGATCGAGGCCGTAGTTGACCTCGTAGCAGTTCTGGAGCGCGAAGACGTCGACGTCGACGAGGCCGGGAGTCCGGCCGGCCTGGGTCACGACGTTCTTGTAGTCGTCGACCTTCTCCTTCTTCGCCGCGACGAGGAGGACCCCCATCGTCTCCCCCGGAGCACCCGGATCGAGGACGACGTAGTCGAGGTAGACGTCGTTGATGTCGAACGGGACGTACTGCTCCGCCTCCCACCGTATCGACTCGGAGAGCTCCTCTTCGGGCATCGTCGGGAGCTGGATCTTCTTGACGATGACCGAGTGGCCCGAAACGGAGACGGCGACGTTCGAGTTCTTGACCCCCGTCGACGCGAGAAGGCGGGAGATGGTCTCGACGACGAGCGAGGAATCCATGATCGCGCCATCGACGATCGCCTCGGGAGAGAGGTTCTCGAGCCCTGCCTTGACGAGCTGGAACTTTCCCTCTTTGCCCGCCTTGAGCTCGACCAGCTTGACGGCGGACGAGCCGATGTCGAGACCGACGAGGTTCTTGGCCTTGCGGAACAACACGGTGCGGTCTCCCTCCCTCTACGTTCCGGAACCGACGCGACGCCTTGGCACGAGCTGAGTAAAGCCTTTGTGCCGGGTATGTTGCGCGGGTCCACCAAGACTGTCAAGGACTCGGAGAGCCCAAATGGCCACTGGACAGGGAATCCGCGGGGCGCTATAAGTCACAGTCCCGGCGTCGGCCCGGCTCCCCATCCGGGGAACGGAGAAGGAAGCCGCCGGAAATCGCGTTCAGGAATTCAGAGGGAGCCGCCCAATGCCCCAGATGTGTGAGATCTGCGGAAAGTCCCCGGTCGCCGGACACCGGGTCAGCCACGCCAACAACATCACGAACCGCCAGTTCCGCCCGAACCTCCGGAAGGTCCGCGCAGCGGTGCCCGGCGGCTCGAAGCGGGTCACGGTCTGCACCCGGTGCCTCCGGTCGGACAAGGTCACCAAGGTCGTTCGCTGACGCTCCCGCCCGCGACCGGGGCCTGAGCCCACGCGTCGCACCGGCCCCGCTCAGCGGGGGCCGAGCCGGGAGACGTTGAATTTCCGTCTCACGCTGGCGACCCCGGGGACGGACTGGATCGCGAGGAAGAGCCGGTCGAGGTGCCGTCGATCCGGGGTCGTGACGCTTCCTTCGATGACGGCCGTCTTTCCAGGGCTCGTCCGAGCCTCGATCGACTCGATGTTCGACCCGGCGTCCGAGATGACCTGGGTGATCCTGGCCAGTATTCCCGGCCGGTCCTCGACCTGGACCTCGAAGTCGACCGTGAAAGAGACGCCCTTGCCGACGTGCCAGTCCACTTCGATCTCGCGGCTCGGGTCGAACAGGAGGTTGCGGACGTTCGGGCAGGCCGCGGAGTGGACGGACACGCCGCGCCCCCGGGTCACGTAGCCGACGATCTCCTCCCCCGGGACCGGCCGGCAGCACTTCGCGAGGGTCGCGAGGAGGTCGTTCTCCCCCCTCACGAGGATCCCGGTTCCGCCGATCGGGAGGATCTTCCGAACGGCCTTCTTCAGCGCGTCGGTGCGGGAGGAGCCGGCCTTCTCCGCGGACGGCTCCTCCTGCGGGAAGAGCTTCTGGACGACGGCGCGGGGAGGGATCTTTCCGTAGCCGATCTCGGCGAGGAGGTCGTCGACGCGTGCCACGCCCAGGTCCGGCAGGACGGCGTCGAAGGCTCCGGCGTCGGCGAGCTTGCCGAACGAGCGCTTGACCTTCTTGAGCTCCTTCTCGAGGAACCGCCGCCCGATCTCGATCGACTTCTGCTTCTCCTTGGTCTGAAGGAAGGCCCGGATCTTGTTTCGCGCCCGCGACGTCACGACGAAGGCGAGCCAGTCGCGCGAGGGCTGCGGAGCCGGCGACGTGAGGATCTCGACGATGTCGCCGTTGACGAGCTGCGTCCGGAGCGGCACGAGCCTCCCGTTCACCCGCGCGCCCGAGCAGCGGTGGCCCACGTCGGTGTGGATCCGGTAGGCGAAGTCGATCGGCGAGGCTCCGCGCGGGAAGGAGTAGACGGCGCCCTTCGGCGTGAAGGTGTAGACCTCGTCGGCGTAGAGGTCCATCTTGAGCGACGACAGAAACTCGCGGGGGTTCGCGATGTCCCGGGTCGTCTCGAGGATCTGCCGGATCGCCGCGATCCCCTGCTCGTCGACGCGGCGGCTCCCGCGCCCTTCCTTGTACTTCCAGTGCGCCGCGATCCCCTGCTCGGCGAAGAGGTCCATCTCGCGCGTCCGGATCTGGATCTCGAACGGGGGCTCGCCCTCCGGGATCACCGTCGTGTGGAGGGACTGGTAGAGGTTCTGCTTCGGCATCGCGATGTAGTCCTTGATCCGGCCGGGGACCGGCCGCCAGGCCTGGTGGACGATGCCGAGGGCGCTGTAGCAATCGCGCAGCGAGTCGACGAGGACGCGGAACGCGAGGACGTCGTAGAGCTGGTCGAGCGGAATGGACTGGCGGACCAGCTTCTGTCGGATCGACCAGAGCCGCTTCACCCGACCGCTCACCTCGGCCGGGATTCCCGCCTCCGCCAGCTTCCCGGAGATGTCGTCCCGGAGCTTCTCGATGGCGGCCCCCGAGGCCTTCATCCGCTCGTCCACCGCGCCCGAGAGGGCCGCGAATTCGTCCGGGTGGAGATGCTGGAAGGAAAGGTCCTCCAGCTCCCCCTTGATCCGTCCCATCCCCAGCCGGTTCGCCAGCGGCGCGTAGATCTCCATCGTCTCGGCCGCGATGGCGCGCCGCTTCTCCTCCCGGAGGTGGCCGAGCGTCCGCATGTTGTGAAGGCGGTCGGCCAGCTTGACGAGGATCACCCGAAGGTCGCCCGTCATCGCGAGGAGCATCTTCCGGAACGTCTCGGCCTGCTGCGCCTCCTTCGACGTGTAGGCGTACCGGCCGATCTTCGTGACCCCGTCGACGACCTCGGCGACCTCCTGGCCGAAGAGGACGGCGAGCTCTTCCTTCGTCGTCTTGGTGTCTTCGAGGACGTCGTGGAGGAGTCCCGTGGCCACGGAGACCTCGTCGAGCTTCAGCTCGGCCAGGAGCATCGCCACGCCGATGGGGTGGACGAGGTACGGCTCTCCCGAGGAACGGAGCTGGTGCCGGTGCGCCTGGGCCGAGAAGATGTACGCGCGGCGCAGGAGGTCCTCGTCCGCCCCCGGCAGGTAGCTCTCGACCGCGTCGAGGATGTCCTCGAACCTCAGCACGGCCGGATTATGGCGGCTCGCGCCTTCTGCGCGCGCGGACCTCTTCGGGTAACCTCCGCCGGATGTCGGCCCCTCTCCCCGCTTCCGCCCCCGAGCCCGCTCCCGCCCCCTCCGCGAACCCCGTCCTGCGCGCCCTCGCGGCGCCCCGGCGCTGGCTCCGGGCCCTCTACGACTGGACGATGCACTGGGCCGACACGAAGCAGGCGCTCGCGGCTCTCTTCCTGATTGCCGTTGTGGAGTCGTCGGTCTTCCCCATCCCGCCCGACGTCCTGCTCATCGCCATCGTCGCCTCCTCCTCTCGCCTCTGGGTCCGGGCGGCCGCCCTCTGCACCGCGGGCTCCGTCCTCGGGGCGATGGGTGGCTATCTCATCGGCCAGGCGTTCATGGCGACGGCCGGGCAGGCGATCGTGAACTTCTACAACGCCCAGCACCACTGGGCGAAAGTCGTGGAGCTCTACAACGGCGAGTGGGGGATCTGGTTCCTCGCCGCGGCGGCCTTCACGCCGATCCCGTACAAGGTCGCCACGATCGCGGCCGGCGCCACCGGAATGGCCTTCGCGCCGTTCGTCCTCGTCAGCGCCGTCGGCCGCGCGGCCCGCTTCTTCCTCGTGGCGGGGCTCCTCCGGCTCTTCGGCCCGGCGATCCGACGCACGCTCGAGAAGAACTTCGACCTCGCCGCGCTCGCGTTCCTCGTCCTCCTCGTCGGAGGGTTCCTGGTCCTGAAGCTCGTCTGACAGGCCGGCCCTTGGCCGGCCTTCAGGCCTCGCGCTCTGCGTCTGGCGGAAATGCGAGCGAGAGACCGATGGACGCCGCGAGGAGCGCGGCGATGATCCCGAGCGACCAGGCGATCGGGAACTTCCCGCCGAAAGCATCGTTCAGCCAAGCCATCTTCAGACCGACGAAGATCAGGACGAAACCCAGCCCGTACTTCAGCAAGTGGAACTTCCCCACGGCACCCGCCAGGAGGAAGAAGAGCGCGCGCAGGCCGAGGATCGCGCAGATGTTCGACGTGAAGACGATGAGCGGCTCGCGGGTGATCGCGAAGATCGCGGGGACCGAGTCGATCGCGAAGACGACGTCGGAGACCTCGATGAAGACGAGCGCGAGAAGGAGCGGCGTCCCGAGGAGACGACCGTTCTCGCGTGCAAAGAGGTGTGGACCGTGCAAGTCGTGCGTGAGCGGAATCCAGCGCTTCAGCGCCTTCAGGACGACGTTGTCGGCTGGATCGACCGGCTTGTCTGGGCCGAAAATGATCTTGATCCCCGTGACGACCAGGAACGCCCCGAAGACGTACATCACCCAGGCGAACTGAAGGAGCAGCGCCCCGAGCGCGATGAAAATCGCCCGAAAAACGAGGGCCCCGAGGATCCCCCAGTAGAGCACCCGGTGCTGGTAGGCGGCCGGGACGCCGAAGAAGTTGAAGAGGACGACGAAGACGAAGATGTTGTCGACCGAGAGCGCCTTCTCGACGACGTAGCCGGTCAGGTACTCGAGGAAGACCTGCCGCGCCGCGGCGTCGGGGAGAAATCCCGGAACCGCCAGGAGGCGGGCGTCCGACGCGAATCGGGCCGACGCCCAGAGGTAGAGGACCGCGCCGACGCACATCGCCACGCAGACCCAGGCGACGCTCCAGGCGGCCGCTTCGCGGAACCCTACGGCGTGGGCCTTGCGGTGAAAGACGCCCAGGTCGAGGGCGAGCATCCCGAGGACGAAGAGGACGAAGACGCCGTAGACCCACCAGGTCTCGGCGAAGGGGAAGAGGGAGACGGTGCTCATGACGGTGGGTGCGGGCGCGGGTGGCGCCGGCGTCCCTCGAACCCGTCGCCGGGACCGCGCCCTTCAGAGGCGGTCCCGGCGCTTCGTGGAGACGTCAGCGGCTCTTGGCCGGCGCCGGCTTGCCGCCCTTGGCGGCAGGGGCTGCCGCCGGGGACGAGGCCGCCTTCTTCGAGCGCCAGTTCTCCCAGACAATGACGAGGGGCGCCGCGATGAAGATGGACGAGTAGGTCCCGACGATGATCCCGGCGAGGAGGACGAATGCGAAGGGCCGGAGGACCTCGCCACCGAGGAAGAAGAGGGAGAGGACGACGAGGAAGGTCAGGCCCGAGGTGATCACCGTCCGCGACAGGGTCTCGTTGATCGAGCGGTTCACGAGGAGCGCGAGAGGCTCCTTCTTCGGCTTCTGGAGGTTCTCCCGGATCCGGTCGTAGACGACGACCGTGTCGTTGACGGAGTAGCCGATGAGCGTCAGGAACGCTGCGACGACCGTCAGGGAGATCTCCACCCCGAAGAGGGAGCAGAGGCCGAGCGTGATCCAGCTGTCGTGGATGAGCGCGACGACCGCCGCCGTGCCGAAAGAGGCCGACCGGAAGCGGAACGCGATGTACGCGAGCATGGCGGCCCAGGAGAAGAGCACCGCCAGAAGCCCCTTCTTCCGGAGGTCCTTGCCGACCTGGGGGCCGACGCTCTCCGTGGAGATGAGCGTGAACGGGCCGGCGACGGTAGACGACTTGAGCCACTCGCTCACCGCCGGGGAGAGGCCCGGGGTGGCGGCCGCCTCGTCGATGGAATGAAAGAGGCCCTTCTCGGATCGGGCCGAGATGATCGCCTCGGCGATCCGTTCGTACTCGATCACCGGGTTGGCGTCGGCGCGGGCGGACATCTTCTCGGGATCGGCCTGCTGGAGCTTCTTCGCGAGGCCGTCGGCGCCGTTCAGGTTCAGGTCGAAGACGCCCGCTTCGAGACCCTTCGGGAAAAGGGTCGTGGTGAGGGCCTTCGAGACCTCGCTGGAGATGTCGCGCCCCTCCTTCTTCTCCATCGGGACGCGCAGGAGGACCTGGTTCTTCTCCACCTTGTCGTACCGCTGGACGGAGGTGATCGGGACCTTCGCCCCTTCGACGATCTTCCGGATCTGCCCTTCGTCGGGCTTGGCGGAGAAGGCGTAGACGACCTGGGCGCCGCCGGTGAAGTCGACGCCCCAGTTCAGGCCCTTCGCAAAGAGCAGGACGGTCGCCAGGGCGATGAGCGCCAGGGACCCGGTGATACAGGCCTTCGTGAGGCCCAGGAAGTCGATGTTGGTGCTACGAAAAAGCCGCACGGCGCGCCTCAGATCGAGAGGGTCTCCACCTTCTCCTTCGACCCGTAGACGAGGTCGAAGAGGAGGCGGGAGACGAAGACTGCGGTGAAGACGGAGGCCACGAGACCGATGACGAGCGTCACGGCGAAGCCCTTGACGGGGCCCGTCCCGAACTGGAACAGGAAGGCCGCCGCCGCGATGGTCGTGGCGTTGGTGTCGATGATGGTCCCGAAGGCCTTCTTGAACCCGATGTCTATGGCCGTCTTCGGCGCCTTGCCGCCGTCCATCTCCTCGCGGACCCGCTCGAAGATGAGGACGTTCGCGTCGACCGCCATGCCGATCGTCAGGATGAAGCCCGCGATGCCGGGGAGCGTGAGGGTGGCGTTGATCCAGGCCATCGCCCCGAGAAGGATGATCGAGTTCAGGATCAGGGCGAGGATCGCGTTCACACCGGCGAAGCGGTAGTAGAGGGCCACCGCGACGAACACCAGGAGCATCCCGACGATCGAGGCGAGGACTCCCTGCTTGATGGAGTCGAGGCCGAGGGACGGGCCGACGGTTCGCTCCTCGAGAGTCACGAGCTGCGCCGGGAGAGCACCCGACCGGAGGACCAGGGAGAGCGCATCGGCGCGCTCCGCCGTGAAGTTCCCCTCGATGATCCCGTTGTCGGTGATCTGCCCCTTGATGTTCGGGGCCGACTGAACCCGCTTGTCCAGGACGATCGCGAGCTGGCGCCCGATGTTGTCCCCGGTCACCCGGCCGAACTTCTCGGCTCCCTGGGCGTTCAGGAAGAACTCGACGGCCGGCTGGTTGAACTTGTCCTGCCCGACCCGGGCGTTCTTCAGGTCGCGCCCGGTGACGGCAGCGGCCCTGTCGAGGACGTAGTAGACGGTCGTCCGCGTCCGGGCCTCGGTGTCCTCCGAGTTCCCCTCGACGAGCTCCAGGTTGGCCGGGATCGCCCCGCCGTAGGCCGCCGAGGCGGCCTCGGGCGACGAGTAAGGGCCTCCCTTGAGGTCTACGATCTTCAGCTCGAGAAGGCCGGTCGTCCCGATGATGTCCTTGACGCGGGCCGGGTCGTCGACGCCGGGAAGCTGGATGACGATGCGGTCATTCCCCTGCGGCTGAATCGACGGCTCGGCGACGCCGAGCGCGTCCACGCGGTTGCGGATCGTCTCGACGGCCTGGCGCAGGGTCTGGGCCTCGATCTCCATCCGTGCCGGCTCGCGGAAAGTGACGCGCATCTCGCGGCCGCTCTGATCGGACTGCCAGTCGGTCGGGGAGAGGGCCGTCTTGACGAGGTCGGAGACCGCCGCGGGGCTGACGGCATCCCCCAGCGTGATGGTGAAGCCCTCGCCCGTCGCCGGGTTCACGGTCCCGATGGCGACACCGCGCTTCCCCGCTTCGGTCTTCAGGTGCTCGGCGGCATCCGAAGCCTCTGCGCGGAGGGCGTCTTCGGCCTTCACCTGCATGACGAGGTGAATGCCGCCCCGAAGGTCCAGCCCGAGCTTCAGGCCGTTCTTCAGGACATCGCCGATCGCGGGGTTCGGGGGCGCGGTGGGACTCTTCTTGAGGGCCTCGCGGCCCCTGTAGACATAGGCCGCGACGGAACCGATGAGGACGACCAGCGTCACGGCGAGACGCCAGCCTGTAGGCCTTTTCACGAAACGCAACCTCCGAAGGCGGACCGGCCCGGACGAGGAGACAGCCGCCTCCTGAAGTCCTTGACCCCCGACTGGAATTCGGCCCGGCTCGCCCGGGCCAAGGCCGGGAGTCTATTCGCCGCCCGGCAGCGGCGTCAATTCAGGCCCCGCCGCAGGAAACCCGTCAGTGGCTGTCCCGCTGCGCCCGGGCAGCCGGACCCGGCGCACGCGGGACGCCAGAACGGGCGGCAGCGCCGCCAGCCAGCTCTCGTGTCGCTCTTCGTGGCAGGACACGAGGAGAGCCGGCCGGTCGAAGAGAAGATCCTCGAGGAGAAAGCCGAGCACGCCGCGGAAACGTTCGTCGTCCGTCCCCACGAGCGGGTCGTCCAGCAGGAGAGGCAGCCCCTTCGTGCCCGTCCCGAGGTGCCGGAGGACGGCCAACCGCGCGACGAGGTGGAGCTGTTCCCGGGCCCCGGTCGAGACCGACGCGGCGAGGTCCGCGCGGGTCACAGGGCGGCCTCCCCGAGCAACGACCGTAACCGAGAGGTCCTCCCCGAACTCGAGCGACTCGTACGGAAGGCGGCAGGCCGCGAGGATCTCCTTCGAGGCCCGGGCGAGCCCGCTCCGGAAGTCGCCGTACGTCGTCGTCGCCGCCGAGGCCAGGACCTCCCGCGCCACGTCGAGCGCGTCCCGGAAGAGGACGGCCCTCTCGCGTGCGGCCACTGCGAGGGCGAGCTGCTCCTCCGTCTCGCGGGCCGTGCCGCCCCCCTCGAATGCCCGCCGCGCGAGCTCCTTCTCGGCCGCCTGCCGCTCTTCCTCCAGGATCGTGGCTTTCGCCGCGCGGCCTCGGCCGCCCGGCGTGCGGCTTCCGGCTCCTGCGCGACGTCGAGGTCGGCCACCGTGCCCCCGAGGCCCGCGAGCCGGCTCTCCACCTCGGCCGAAAGCCGGTCGAGACGCTCGGCGACGGCCTCGTCCGCATCGGAAGGCGGCGCGAGCGAGAGCGCCGGGAGCTCCACCTCGACGATCTCCCTACGGCGTGCCGCCCGTGCCCGGCCTGCCTCGACGAAGAGGAAGGACTCCGCGAGGGACAGGCCGGGCGGTACCTGGAGCCGGGCGAGGAGCCCGACGATCTTCTCTTCCAGGCCGGCCAGCGCGGATTCTTCATCCCGCAGCTTCGCCTCTTCGCGCGCTGCCGCCTCTTCGCGGGCCGCGGCCGCGTGATCCGCCTTCTCCAGGTCGGCCAGGATCTGCAGGAACCGCCGCGCTTCGTCGGGCGGCGGCAGGCCCGTGGCGAGCCCGAGTGCGGGGCGGAACGGCTCGAGCCCGCGCTCGGCGACCTCGAGCCGCTCGCTCGCCGCGTGCAGCCGTACGCGCTTCTCCACGAGCCGCTGCCTTCTCTCCTCGGCCGCGCGGGCCCGCCGCTGGGCTTTCACGAGGGCGGCGGCGTCCTTGAACTCCGCCTTGCGGGCGACCTGCTCGAGGCGAAGCCTCAGGTCCGAGAGCCGCCGCCGCTCATCCAGCGCCTCGGTGCGCGCCGACGACTCCTCCTCGCGCGACCGGAGCTCGTCCTCGCGGCGATGCCCGGTCCCGCGCGCCCACGCGACCCCTCCGTAGAGAGCCAGGGCGGCCGCGAAGACCGCCAGCGTCAGGACGAGGGGGTCGTCGAACCGCCCCCGCTTCACGAGCGCTCCGGCGACGAGAGGGACGAACAGCGCCGCGGCCACGACGAGAGCCCGCGCCCTCCGGACGAGGACCTGTCGCTCGCCTGCCGCGATCGAGGCCCTGGCCCCGGCGTCGGCAACGCGACGGTCCAGCTGCACCCCCGAGAGCTCGAGAGCCTGGCGATCCTCCTCGGCGGAGGCGACGAAATCCCTCTCCGCGGAAGGAAGGCCGTCCAGCCGCCGCAGGTCCTCGGCGAGCCCCTCGCGCCGGAGCTCTTCCCACTCCGCTTCCAGCGCCTCCTCGGCGGCGGAAGCCGCACGCGACGCCTCTAAGGCCCCGTCGAGGAGCGTCCTGAGGCTGCTTCTCGCCTCGGACGACAGGTCGGCGAGCCCGCCTGCCCGGCGGCGCCGTTCGCGGTCCTCCAGGGCCGCGGCCCTCCTCTCGGCCTCGAGAGCGCTTCGGGCGGCCTGGAGCGCCTCGGGCCGCGCGCCGCGAGCGCCCCGGAGGGCGTCGAGCGCGCCGAGGGCATCGGGCGTGAAGACGTCCGCCTCCCGCTCGAGCCGCCCCGCCTCCTCCTCGAGCTCGAGCCGCCTGCGGCCCTCGGCCCCCCGCCGCTCCATCTCGGCTGCGAGGCTCCTTCGCTCGCTTTCGACGACGGCAACTTCGGCGAGGGCCGCGGCCCGCCGCGCCGCGGCTCTCTCGACCGTCAGCGCCGCGAGCCTCTCCGCGGCCTCGGCGGCGGCCTCGCGCGATCTCGCGAGACGGACCGTCTCGGCCCTCTTCTCCTCGACCCGCCGGCCCGTCCGGACGATCTCGGTTTCCACGGAGACCTGGGCACCGCTCGTCGCGTCCGGCATCCGGGCGCGAGCCGCGTCGAGGAGCCGAAGCGCCCGGACCACGCTCGCCTCGCCGCCGCCCGAGTCGGCGATCCGGGCCAGCTCGACCGTCAGGGACGCGTCGAGGGCGTCGCCGTCCAGGACGTTCTGTCCGACGTAGGCCGTCATCCGGAAGAGCGGCTCGGTCAGCCCCGTCAGCTTCTCGCCGACGGCGTCACGCCCCCCCGCCCGGAGGAAGTCCACCGTCCGGTCCTCTCCCCGGTCCCGATCGACGACGCGGAGCGTCCCGGCGTCGAAGTCCCGCTCGACCGTGTACCGGCCCGCACTCGCGGGACCGGTAGAGCCCGTGGTCACGTCGAGACGCAGGCGGTTCGGCGCTCCGCTCCGGGGCTTGCGCGCCTCGCGCGACCGCCCGCCGGCGGCCCTTCCCTTCGGCAGGCCGTACAGCGCCGCGACGATCGCCTCGCACAGCGTCGACTTCCCCGTCTCGTTCGGCTCGAGGACGAGGAGCAGCTCTCCCTCACCCCACGAGAGGTCGATCCCCTCGAGCGGCCCGAAGCCATCGACGACGAGCCGCTCGATCCTCAGACGTCCTCCGCCGGCGGCGGGACGGGGAGCCGGCCCAGAAGGGCTTCCCGGCCCAGCGTGTAGGCGAGCTCGGCGACGCGCCGCGAGCGGGCGTCGGGCGCTGCGGCCAGCCGGGCTTCCAGATCGAGCGCGAAGCGCCCCTCGGCCGTCGAGCGATCGGTCCGCCCTTCAGGATCGTTGACCGTCCGGTCGCGCAGGACCAGATGGGCCACGAGCCCCTTCAGATCGGCCAGCGAGTGGGCCGCGCGCGTACCGGCCGCCGGGCGGCCCCGGACCGTCAGGCGGACGACGTCCCCCGGCGCCGCGCCGGACTCCAGAAGCAGGGCGAGTGCCGCTTCCCTCAGGGCGTCGGCTTCGCGCCCTCCCGCGTCGAGAGAGAGGTCGAGGACCTGGCGGGAGTCGGCGGGCAGCGTCTCGACCTTCGCCGGCGCTTCCGCGTCGAGCGTCACCTTCACGAAGTGCGCGGGCCGGTCTCGTCGAGACCCCGGCCCGTGGGCGAGCCGCTGTAGGCGCCAGCCGCGCTCCCGTCCGGGCGCTCGACGACCTCGAAACCGTGGTGGTGCCCCAGGGCCGCCCAGGAGAACCCGGCTCCGGCAAGCTCCTCCCTCGAGAACGGGGCGGTCCTCTTCGCACCGCTCGGCGCATCCGGCCCCCGGTAGCTCTCCAGCGAGCCGTGAAGCATGAGCAGAGCGAACGGAGCGGGGGGTCTCGCCGGTGGAGGATCGAGGGGGCGTCCCGCATCGAGGAGGGGCGACAGGAACGCTCGTCCGGTGACGGTGGCGTCGTCCCGACCCGGCACGGAACGGGTCTCCCACGCCGACGTCCGGAACACCGTGACGTTGCCGGGCCACGACGGGAGGCCGAGGGCGGCCAGGAACGCTTCGTCGAAGAAGCCCCCGGGGCCGGCGAAATCGTGGTTGCCGGGGGCGATGAAGACCGGGACGGGCGCGAGCGCGTCGAAGACCTCGACGAGCCGCCTGAACAGCGTCGGCGGAACGTTCTCGGCGTCCCAGAGATCTCCCGGCAGAAGAACGACGTCGGGCCGGACCTCCCGCGAGACCGCGAGGAGGCGCTCGGGAGCCGCATCCACTTCCTCGCGGCGCTTCGACCGGAACTCCTCCGTCAGACCGAGGCCGCGCCCCGTGAGAGGCGAGCCGACGTGCCAGTCGGAGGACTGAAGGAGAACGAGGGGCGCCACGGCGGTGGATGTCGGGCGCCGAACGGCCTCAGGCCGGGCCGACCGCTTCCTTGCCCGCCTCCGCTTCGTTGACGACGCTGGTGATGGCGCTCTTGGCCATCTTCACCTTGAGGGTGTCGGCGAGCTTCACCCAGACGATCTGGTCCTCGACCTGGGCGACGGTGCCGTAGATCCCGCCCGAGGTCATGACCCGGTCGCCCTTCTTCAGCTGGCTGAGCATCTCTTTCGTCTTCTTCTGCTGCTTCCTCATCGGCGCGAGGAGGACGAAGTAGAAGACGACGAAGATGAGGAGGAACGGGACCATCTGGAGCAGGCCGTCCTTCATCGACGGGGTCGCCGGAGCAGCCTGCAGGAGAAAAATCGGATTCATCGCGTGTCCTTCCCGAAATCGAGGCGCCGCACGGCATCCGCCGCGAACGCCGCGTAGCGTCGTGCCGCGAGAGCCTCACGGATTCCCCTCATCAAGTCAAGGACGGCCGTCAGGTTGTGGACCGTGAGGAGCGTCGCCGCGGTCGGCTCGCCGAGGGTGAAGAGGTGCCGGAGGTAGGCACGAGACGCCGTCCGGCAGGTGGGACAGGCGCAGGACGGGTCGAGAGGTGCGGAATCGCTCCTGTACCGCGCCTGCTTTATCACGACCGTCCCCTCCGACGTGTAGGCGAGCCCGTGCCGGGCCGCTCGCGTCGGGAGGACACAGTCGAAGAGATCGAAGCCGTTGGCAACGGCGTGCAGGATATCGAGCGGGTGCCCGACACCCATCAGGTAGCGCGGGCGGTCGGCCGGGAGGAGCGGCCCCGTCGCTTCGACGATCGCCCGCATCTCCTCCTTCGGCTCGCCGACGGAGACCCCGCCGCACGCGACCCCCTCGAAGCTCTCCGCCGCCACGGCTTCCGCGCTCTGGCGCCTCAGGTCTGGGAACATTCCCCCCTGCACGATCCCGAACTGCGCGCCGCGCCCGCTGTCGCCGCGGACGGCGAGGAACGCCGCACGGCCCCTGTGCGCCCAGCGGTGGGTGAGCTCCATCGAGCGCGCCGCCTGGTCGCGCGTCGCCGGGTACGGCGTGCATTCGTCGAGCGCCATCGCGACGTCGACGCCGAAATCGCCGAGCTGCAGCTGGGCCGCCTTCTCCGGGGTGAGGAGGTGCGGGCTGCCGTCGAGGTGGCTCCGGAAGAGGACCCCCTCCTCCGAGAGCTTCCTGTTCGCGGCCAGGGACATCACCTGGAAGCCGCCGGAGTCGGTCAGGATCGGCCGCTGCCAGCCGACGAACCGGTGCAGCCCGCCGAGGGAGCGGATCAGCTCCCCTCCCGGTCGGAGCATCAGGTGGTAGGTGTTCGCCAGGACGATCTCCGCCCCCGCCGTCTCCACGTCGCTCCACCGGGCCGCCTTGACCGTGCCCGCGGTGCCGACGGGCATGAAGGCGGGCGTCTCGACGCTTCCGTGGTCGAGAGTGACCCTCGCGCGCCGTGCGCCGCCGTCGACGGCGGAGACGTCGAATCTCAGCATGCGAACGCCGCCGGTCGCGGGGCCTCTCTCAGTCTCGCCGGGAAGCCATTCACGGGCCGAGTGTAAGCGGCGCCCGGCCCTTCTCCGGAAGATGCGTCGGAACGCGTTGACCCACCATTGACCCGATGCTATGTTCCGGCGTCTTTTTTGAGGGAGCGAATGCCCGATCTTGGTAACAAACACGAGTGCTTCCGCTGCGGGACGAAGTTCTACGACCTGAGGAGAACTCCCGTCCTCTGCCCGAAGTGCGGAATCGACCAGAAGGACGCCCCGCCGCGCGACACGTCGCCGGCGGCGCTCATCGCCGCCCGGCGCGCCAAGCGCGACGAGTTTGCCGATCCGGACCTTTTCGAACGCAACCGCGACGAAGAGGATATCGGGGTCGAACCCGAGGATCCGGCCGCCAAGGCCACCCTCGACGACGAGGAGCTCCCGCTGGGCGAGGGGCCCACGCTCGAAGCCGGCGAGACGGAGACCGACGACGACTACTGACCTTCCCGCCGAGGTCGCGATCGGCCTGGGCGGGAACGTCGGTTCACCGGAGCGCGCCTTCTCCGTCGCCCTCGCGGGCCTCGCGCCTCACCTCGAGGGACTCACCCGCTCCCCCATATACATCACCGAGCCCGTGGGCGGACCGCCACAGCCCGACTTCCTGAACGCCGTCGCCACCGGCCGGACCCTTCTGGCGCCTCTCGATCTGCTGCGGCTCCTCCAGGACCTCGAGACGGAGGCAGGGAGGATTCCGGGAAGCGAAACGAACGGCCCGCGGCCTCTCGACCTCGACCTGCTCCTGTATGGCGATCGCCGGATCGACCTCCCCGAGCTCGTCGTCCCGCATCCGCGGCTCGGCGAGAGGCGCTTCGTCCTCGCCCCGCTCGCCGACCTCGTTCCCGACCTCGTCGTCCCAGGCACCGGCCGAACCGTCGGGAGCCTTCTGGCGGCGGCCCCGCCTGCACGGGTCGAGCGCCACAAGGAAGTCTCCGCCTGACGGTCAGGCGGGGCCGTCGACCGCCGGCGGTCCCGCCTGCGGAACGGCACGCGACTCGAAGCGGAGCTGCTCCCCGGCGATCGTGACCCGCGTGAACGGTGGAACGGACGTCGTCAGCCAGACGCTTCCTCCGATGACGCTCCCCCGTCCGATGACCGTCGTCCCGCCGAGGATCGTCGCGCCGGCGTAGATGACGACGTCGTCCTCGACGGTGGGGTGGCGTTTGACCCCCCGGATCAGCTCTCCGTGCTCGTTCTTCGGGAACGAGAGCGCTCCGAGCGTGACCCCCTGGTAGATCTTCACGCGGTCGCCGATGTCGGTCGTCTCCCCGATCACGACCCCCGTGCCGTGGTCGATGAAGAAAGAGCGGCCGATCGTCGCGCCGGGGTGGATGTCGATGCCCGTTTCGTTGTGCGCGAACTCGGTCATGACCCGGGGGATCAGCCTCACGCCGAGAACGTGAAGCTCGTGGGCGACGCGGTACGTGAAGACCGCTTTCACGCCCGGATAGGCGAGGATGAGCTCGTCGAACCCCTTGGCCGCCGGATCCCCGTCGTAGGCCGCCTGGACGTCCTCCGCGACACGGTCTGCAACCTCGGGGAGCCGCTCGAACAGGGCCGTCACGATTTCTCGCGCGTGCCTGCGTGCGGCCGGACGGCCCTCCTCAGCCTCGATCGCCCTCTCGACCTCGGCCGAAAGACGGAGGTGGATCCGAAAGAGTACGTCCCCGAGATGATCTCGCAGGTTGTCGCGGTAGAGGACCGTGTCGCCGAAGTACCCCGGGTAGACGACCTCCTGGAACAACCTGAGGATGTCGATGACGTCCTTCTTCTGCGGGCGGGGAGCGTCGTCGACCGCAGAGAGCTGTGGACGGGTCTCGGCAGTGGCCACGATGCGCGAGATCGCGCCGCGGACCCGGTCCTTCGTCGGACCGGTCATCCCTTCCCCCAGGCCGCCAGGAGAGCCCGGGCGTCTTCCTGCGCCCTCGCATCCTCAACCGGAAGGCCGGTCGAGGGCGTGTCGACGACGAGGGCCTCCAGCATCCGCTTCGCCTCGGGGCGTTTCTCCTTCTCGTAGTCCCAGATCGCCTCGGCGAGATAGAGCCGGTTCACGAAATTGCGGGGCGCGATCTCCACCGCGAGACGGAGGTTCTTCAGCGCCTCGGTGCGCGAAGCCCAGCCGGTGATGAACGGGATCGACGGGGTCTGGTGGTGGAGCCGGCCGAGAACCCTGTAGCCGCCCCCTTCGTCGAACGAGGGGTCGAGCCGGACGACGGCCGTCGCGTAGTCGCGGATCTTCGCGGCCGCTCCCTGCCGGGCCGCCGCCGTCTTGCCGAAGACGAGCGCCCACTTTCCCCAGTTCACCGACGCCCAGAGGAAGCACGGCACGACGTCCGGCTTCCCTTTCACGTACGGAACGAGGTCGACGGGCGTCGCCTTCGAGAGGTCCTTTCCGGCCGAGGCGCCCGCGTCGCTCCGGATCCTCTCGAGGGTCTCCTCTCCGAGGCGCTTCCCCTCTTCGAAGACGTCCCTTTTCGCTGCGGTTCCGGCCGTCGCGTGCTCTCCCTGGAAATAGAGCGAACGCATCAGTCTCCAGCGCGCCGGGAGGGAGCCCGGGTTCGCGGCGACCGCGTTCCGGCCCGCCGCCACGACCGGTGCAACCGCACTCTGGGCAGCGGCGCCTCCCGCTGCTCCTTCCGCACGGCGGCTCCACGCGGCGTCGAAGGCTGCGAGCGCCGTCACGTCGTCCGCGCTCGCAGCGCCCCGAGGGAAGGACATGGAAAGGAAAACCAGGGTCGCACCGGCGAGGCGAAAGAGACGCACCATTCCGGGATCTTACGTTCGTCGGAATCGTGCACGGAAGGCGCCCGGAGACCGGCCGGACTCCGGATAGAATGGCACCCTTCTTGCGGACTCCTGCCGGGTTCGCATTGTGAGGTGTCTCAATGGCTGACGTGCCGCCGAAAACCGAAGAAGCTTCTCCTCCCGCCCTGCAGTTCTCCATGGACGACGCGGTCGCGGGCGGCGTCTATGCGAACTTCGTCAACATCATCCACAACCCCGCGGAGTTCGTTTTCGACTTCGCCCGGGTCGTACCCGGGCGGGCCGACGTCCGCATCCTCTCGCGGATCATGACGACTCCCGTGCACGCCAAACAGCTCCTGAACGCCCTCGCGCAGAACATCGCCATCTACGAAAAGAACTTCGGCCCGATCCGCGTCGACTTCGAGCCTCCCCGGCCCGACGCCGGCGCGCCGGTACGGCCCAACTGACCCCCTCCCGTCGAAAGGAAACGATGCGCCCGACTCTTCGCTTCGCGGCGGCCGCCCTCCTCGCTGCCGCACCCCTGGTCGCTCTCGCCGGTCCGCCCGCGCCGTCCTCCGAGACGCTCCCGATCTACGACTCGACGAGCGTCGGAGCGCTCGCGATCGAGGCGGCCTCGAAGGCCGCGGCGGACTCGGGGCGCCGCCTCTTCGTGAACTTCGGCACGAACGACTGCGCTCCCTGCCGGGTCGTCAACGACGCCATCTTCGAGGAGCCGTTCCTCACCGCCTTCCTGGCCCAGTTCATCCCCGTCTTCGTCGACGTCGCCCCCGGTGCTTCCGGCCGTGATCTCCTCGCGCGCTACGGCATCGACGCCGGGAAGGGCTTTCCCGCCATCGTCCTCTCCGACGAGATGCTCCGAGTGGCGGAAACGACGAAGGAGGGGGAGATGTCTGCGCTCGGGGCAAAGGGCAAGGAAGCCGTCCGCGAGTGGATCCTCAAGCGGTTTCAGAAGACCGCGGATCGCTGAGGCGCGGACCGGACGCCTGACGGCGAATCGGCCGGAAGAGCCCCTTAAAGGGCCGCTCCGGCCGGCTCGATCGCCCGCTTCAGCGCCCCCTCGGCCGCGTCAGCGTCCGGCGGCCGCCGCGAGGGTCCCGAGGCTCGCCTGCTGCGCCTCGAGCTTGGCGATCAGCGCGGCCCGCCGCGCGGCGTCGAGGTTCTCGGACCCGGCTCTCAGGATGGCCGGATTGCCGTCGATCGACCGGCGGAAAAGGAAATCCTGGACGGCCTTGGCGTCGATCTTCGTCGTCGTCCTCAGAAGGCCGGCCACCTCGGTCACGAGGACCGGGTGATCCTCGTTCAGGAGGATCTCGCAGAGGTCGAGGGCGAGCATCGCGTCCCGCCGCCCTTCGCTGACGAGCCCCGAGGCTGCCAGGAGCGCGAGGCGCTTGCGCCCGACGCTCCGCAGGCGCGCCCACTTGCGAACCGTGGTGATCTTCGAGGGATCGAGCGCGAGGAGGCCGGCCGCGATCCGTGCCCCGAGCGCCTCGGCGACCTCGAGGTCGTCCGCCACGGAGCTCCACTTATCCATCCGGAGGAGGAACGACGGCTCGAAGTCTTTCCGGAACCGGTCGAGAAGATCGATCGCGACGAGGATCTCCTCCCGGACCTTTCTTCCGGCTGCCCCCTCGAGGAGGTCTGCCGCGAGAGGGTAGCTCAGCGACGCCTTGTGCCGGACCGCGAGCTCCCGGGCGACGGTTTTCACTCCGCTCGCCCGGACTCCGATCACCTTGAGAGGGCTCTTCACGCCCGCAGCCGGACGGGCCTTCTCGTCCACTCTCTCGTCGAGAGCGGCCCGTAAGTCTTTCAGGATCGAGACGACTGCGGGAGATGTGATCTTCGCCATACGCGGACGACCAGAGAGTTTACCACGCCGGAGGGCCCGCGGACACCTCCTGCACGAGCCCGCGCACCCGGCGGCCTCCACCTTCCCGCGGCGATCCTACACCGTGCATCCCCCCCCGCAAGGCCTCCCGGACTCTCCGGAATTGCCGCTGGGGGGACCCCCGGTCCCCAGGATCAGCCCCCCGCCCAGGAGTCGCTCCGGTCGCACCGGATCGTAGAAGACGGCAGCCTGCCCCGGGGCTGCCGCCCGGACCGGATCGTCGAAGAGCAGCCGCGCCTGCCCTCCTCTTCTTACGCCTGGCTCTTCCGGCACCAGGAGCGCCGGCACGTCCGGATGCCGGGAGCGGATCCGGGCCAGAACGCGGATCTCCCCTTCCGGTGCCGGAACCAGGAAGTTCAGCGCGCGGAGGTGGACCTCCCGCGAGAGCACCTCGCCGTCCCCGCCGACCACCAGTCGCCGCTCGCCGGCCTCGATTCCAACCACGTACAGGGCCTCGCCGGCCGCGACGCCGAGCCCCCGGCGCTGCCCCACGGTGAACCCCATCGTTCCGGGGTGCGTCCCCAGCTCGGTGCCGTCCGCCCGGACCACGGGACCCGGGAGCGCAGCCGGGTGCCCCGGAAGGGCGAACCCGAGCGCCTCGGCCTCCCTGCGGATGAAGCCGGCAGGCCCGTCCGCGGCCGGGACGAAGCAGATCTCCTGCGAGTCCGGCTTGTCCCAGTTGGGGAGCCCCGCCTCCCGGGCGATCTCCCTCACGTCGGACTTCAGCAGCTCTCCGAGGGGAAAGCGGGCGATCGAGAGCTGCCCGGGGGTCAGGTCGTAGAGGAAGTACGTCTGGTCCTTGCCGAGGTCGCGCGCCTTCAGCAGGCTCGCCTCGCCCGTCGCCGGATCGGTCTCGATCCGGGCGTAGTGCCCGGTGGCGACCGCCTCGCAGCCCAGGGCGCGCGCCCGCCGGAAGAGGGCGTCGAACTTGACGTCGGTGTTGCAGGCGAGGCACGGGACGGGCGTCTCGCCCGAGAGGTACGAGCTCACGAAGGGGCGGACGACCGTCTCGATGAAACGCTCCCTCAGGTCCAGCGTGTAGTGCGCGACGCCGATCACCTCCGCGGCGCGCCGGGCGGTCCTGAGGTCGTCGAGCGTGCAGCAGCGGCCCTCCCCCGCTCCCGTTCCGTCGCGGTCGTGATCCCAGAGGTGCATCGAAACGCCGACCACCTCGGCCCCCTGCCTCGCGAGAAGGAGGGCGGCGACCGAGGAATCGACCCCACCCGACATGGCGACGGCGATCCGCATAGACTCAGGAGTTTACGTTCCGGCGCAAGGGCGCCCCGAGGAGGTCCCGATGAGCCGCCCGCCGCTCCTTTCCCCGGACGAGATCGCCACACGCCTCGAGGCGCTGCCCGGCTGGGCTCTCTCCGGAGACGCCCTCCGGCGCGACTTCGCCTTCGCGGACTTTCCCGAGGCGTTCGGGTTCATGACCCGGGTCGCCTTCGCCGCGGAAAAGCTGGATCACCACCCGGACTGGTCCAACGTCTGGAACCGAGTCACGGTCGCCCTGTCGACCCACGACGCCGGCGGTGTCACGGATCTCGACTTCCAGCTCGCCCACGTGATGCAGCGCCTGATGAAAAAGACGGAGTGAGGCTGGTGCATTCGCATCAGGCACGAGGGTAGAATCCCCGCCCGGCATGGACGCTTCCGACAGCCACGAAGATCTCCTCGAACTCCTCTCCAGGAGCGGCAAGGCCGTCTTCGCCATCGACTCTTCCGACCGGATCGTCCTCTGGAACACCGGTGCAGAGAGACTTCTCGGCTATCCGGCAGCCGACGTCCTCGGCCGAAGCTGCTACCAGGCGATGGCGGGTCGCGATATCTACGGCAACCGCTACTGCTTCGGGGAATGCCCGATTCTCCGGATGCGCGACCGGGGCGAGACGATCCAGCCATTCGAGATCGTCCTCGAGTCGCGCGACGCCGGGCCGAAGAAGCTCCGCTGCTCCATCCTCTCGATTCCGGGGCAGCGTCCCGAGCTGACGACGCTCGTCCACATCCTCGCCGAGGCCAACGGGGCACACCCCGACGCCGGCAACGTATTCGCCCGTTTCTCCGGTCCGATCCAGCACCCGAGCCTGGCACCCCTCCTCCCGCCGCGTCCGACCTCCTCTCCCCTCACCAAGCGCGAGCGAGAGGTCCTCCGCCTCCTCTCCGAGGGGAAGAAGACCGACGAGATGGGCGAGCAGCTCTTCATCAGCGACGTCACCGTGAGGAACCACATCCAGAACATCCTCCGGAAGCTGAACGTCCACTCGAAGCTCGAAGCGGTCGTCTTCGCCTACCAGAACCAGCTGATCTGAAATGTTCTGGGGGACCCCGCGCCGACGGCGCGGCGGCCCGCGCCGACGGCGCGGCGGCCCCGGAAAAGGCGAGGGCGGCGAGTCGCCCCGCCGCCCCCTTTCGTGCCCGCGAGCGCCCTCCGGCGCCCGGGGGAACCCTACTTACCCTTTTCGAGCGACTTGACGACGTCCTCGAGGCCGTTCTCGATGGCGTCGCGAACCGTGGAACCGCGCGACTTGTGGCGGATCTGGAAGACGGTCTTCCCGGAGGAGTCCTTCCCGATCAGCTCCTGGACCGCGCCGGGGTTGGCGTACCAGCCGCCCCAGAACCGCGCCGCGCCGCTCGGCTCCCACGCGTGGACCACGTGTCCCTCGATCGTCAGGTCGGCCTTTCCGCTGGCGGTATCCCATCCGAGCTTCGACCGCTGGATCCACTGTTCGGCGTAGTCCTTGCCGTCCTCCGCGGCGCGCCGTGCTTCCCTGTCCTTCTCGTTGGAGGAGAAGTCTTTGACGGCCACCGTCTTGTAGCTGGCGGCGGAATAGCCATCGAAGAAGACCCAGTCGGCCTCCTTTCCCTTCACGAGCTGGTCGTAGTTCTTGAGCCAGGTCGTCGGCTCGTCCTTTTCCTTCGAGGCGTCGTCGTCCACGAATTTCTTTTCGGCCGCGAAGGCGGGGACGGCGACGAGCGCTGCGAGAAGGACGAGGGCGGGAACGCGTAGCGGGTGCACGTTCAGTCTCATGGTGCGAATCCTCCTTCAGTTACCGGTCCTTTTCTGTGATCTTAGCAACATGTACGTCGCACTTCCGTGCCGGGAGGCCCACCGTCTCGCCGGCCTTGCTCTCGCCGCCCCGCTCGCCCTGTGGATCGGCACGGGCCTCCTCTTCCACCTGAAGCCGGGCTGGGACGAGGCGTACGAAGCCCTCGCCGCCCCGCCGCCCGGCCCTCTCCCCTGGGAACGTGTCGTCTTCTCGCCGGCCGCCGTCAAGGCGCGCGGTCTCCTCGACCCGGGCCCCGTGCGCCGCGCCGCACCTGCCTCGTCGCCTGGTCGGCAGGGGCGCGCCAGACCCCCCCCCAGGCCGCCGCGCGCCTTTGCCCGGCGGATCACCCTCGCGCCCCGCCGCGCCCCGCACCACGGCCAGGCCCGCGCTGCCTCTTCCGACCTCGGGCGGGAAGCGGGTCCTCGTCGACCCATCACGGGCGAGGTGAGCCAGAGCGGGGCGAACGAGCGGATCGACTCCTCTACCGGATCCACTACCTCAGTGGACGCCCTGGAGGCCAGTCCGCCTCGTCCTCCGCCGCTCCTCGTCCTCTCCGCCGGCGGCCTCCGGCTCGCCCTCACACGCCCTTCGCGGGATTCGAACGGGCACCCCTCATCTGCGCCGTAGAATCACCCGGGGCCGCCCGACCGGGCCGCTCCCCCTACGAAATGAAGAGATTTCGCCTCTCGACCCTCGCCCTCGGCGCCTCCCTCGTCGTCTCCTTCCTGGCGCTCGCGCAGGCCGCGCGCCGGGAGGCCGCCGCCCCCCCGGTCCGCTCGCCGAAGCTGGCGGTCCTCGTCTCGGTTGACGGCCTCCAGATGAAACGCCTCCTCGACTACCGCCCGTACTTCGTCGCCGGGCTCAAGCGCCTGCTCGACGAGGGGCACGTGGAGAGGAACGCGCACTACGCCCACCTGAACACCGAGACCGGCCCCGGGCACGCCTCGCTCGGAACGGGGGCGCCGCCTCGCGTCACCGGGATCGTCGCGAACCGCTGGTTCGAGCCGCGTCCCGACGGGTCGCTCCGCCCGGTCTACTGCACCGACCAGGAGTTCGTCGATCCGGAGACGAAGGCCGTCGGCTTCAGGCCCGGCCCGGGAAGCCTGCGCGTCCCGACGCTCGGCGACCGGCTGCTGGAGCGCTACCCCGGTGCCCGCGTCGTGGCCCTTTCGGGAAAGGACCGTGGCGCCATCTTCATGGCGGGAAAGAGGCGCGAGCACGCCGTCTACTGGTGGGACCAGGACACAGGCCGTTTCGTCTCGTCCGCCGCGTACGACGCCACCTCGCCGGGCGGCTCCGTCGTGGCGAAGGTCGTCTCCCGGTTCAACCGGACCCGCGCGGGAGGGCACCTCCCCCGCCGCCTCGGCCTGGCCTGGCGGAAGATGGCCGACCCCCTCTTTCCGTCCGGGGTGCCGGCTCCGGCGACGCGCCCCGTCCCGGCGTTCGAGATCCGGCCGTTCCAGATCCCGGTCAACGGTCTCGGCTGGGACAAGGACATGTCGCTCGCCTCGAACGGCTACTTCCACGGCATCTACTACAGCCCGTTCATCGACGAGCTGACGGTGGACCTCGCCCTGGAGGTCCTCGCCTCCAAGGACCTCGAGCTGGGGCACGAGGAGCAGCCGGACGTCCTCTGCCTCTCGCTCTCGGGCCAGGACACGGTCTCCCACGCCTACGGGCCGGAGTCCGAGGAGAACCTCGACACCCTCCGGCGCCTCGACGTCCAGCTCGGCCGCCTTTTCGAGGCGCTCGACCGCGGCTTCCCGGAGGGGAAGGTCGTCCTCGCCCTCTCGGCGGACCACGGCTTCCAGACGATCCCCGAGCTCGAGGCCCGGCGCGACAAGTCCTTCTCGGGAGGCCGGGTCCTCTCCGGGAACGGCGCCGTGACGAACTTCGAGGAGAGGCTGAACCGCTACCTCTGCCAGGAGCTCTGCCTGCCGCTCGACGCGAAGCCGATCTTCGGGAACGAGGGCTTCGACCTGAAGTACAACCTCCCCTCGCTCCCGGCCATGCGCACTCTCGCCGGGCCCTGTGGCGCCGCGGGACGCTCCGTGACGCGGGACGACATCGACCGCGTCCTGCCGGGCGCCATCGCGCGGCTCAACTACGAAGACTTCCGGTCCGTCCTTCTCGCTTCGCAACGGGCGAGCTGGGACCCGGCCGACCGCGACGTCCGCTTCGCGATGAACGACTACGACCCGGTCCGCTCGGGCGAGGCGCTCCTGATTCCGCGCCGGGGCGTCATCGTCTACCCCGACGCGCGCGGGAGCACCCACGGCTCCCAGTACGAATACGACACGAACGTCCCGCTCGTCTTCTGGGGTGGCGGGGTCAAGGCCGGCGTTTCCGACGCCGCGCGGACACCCTACGACTTCGCCCCGACCGTCGGGAAGCTCCTGGGCGTCACGCTTCCCGACGCGATCGGCACGGCGATCGACCTGCCACGCTGAGCGGAGCGCTCGCCGCACGACCAGCCCCGTGGAAGACACGCCACACCGTCGCAGGCCCCGCTACCCGGGCCGGAACCCGCGCCGGTTCGACGAGAAGTACAAGGAGCTCGACCCGGACCGCTTCCCCGAGACCGTCGCAAAGGTCGTCTCGTCCGGAAGAACACCCGCCGGGTCACACCGCCCGATCCTCGTCGAGGAGATCCTCGGGGCGCTGGTCCCCGCGCCCGGGCGAGTCGCCGTCGACGCGACGCTCGGGCACGGAGGCCATGCCGCGGAGCTCCTGCCGCGCCTCCTGCCAGGCGGGCGGCTGATCGGCCTGGACGCCGACCCGCTGGAACTGCCGAAAGCCGAAGCGCGCCTTCGCGGGCTCGGCTTCGGCGATGAGGTCCTGACCGTCCGGCGTTCGAGCTTCGCGGGCCTCCCGAAGGTCCTCGGAGGCCTGGGCCTCGGCGACGTCGACATCGTCCTCGCCGACCTCGGCGTCTCCTCGATGCAGCTCGACGATCCGGCGCGCGGCTTCACGTTCAAGGCGGACGGCCCGCTCGACATGAGGATGAACCCGTCGCGAGGCCTCTCCGCCGCCGACCTCCTCGCCCGGATCTCCCGGGATCGCCTCGCGACGCTGCTGCGCGAGAACTCGGACGAACCGTACGCCGACGAGATCGCCAACGCCCTCGCCGCCGCTCGGGCTGACGCGCCGATCACAACGACGCTCGCCCTCGCGGCGACCGTTCGCGGGGCGCTGGCGGCGCTCCCTGCGCGGATTCGGGAGGAAGCAGGAGACGACCCGGTGCGGCGGACGTTCCAGGCGCTCCGGATCGAAGTGAACGACGAGCTCGGAGCGCTCCGCTCATTCCTGGCCTCGTTGCCGTCCTGCGTCGCACCTGGCGGACGCGTCGCGATCCTGACCTTTCACTCGGGCGAGGACCGACTGGTGAAGAAGGCGTTCCAGGCAGGTTCCCGGGAGGGAATCTGGGCCAACTGGTCCCGCGAGCCCGTCCGTCCTGGTCCCGAGGAGCTCCGGTCGAACCCGCGCTCCCGCCCCGCCAAGCTGCGAACGGCTCTCCGCGCGGGGGCGGCCGGCGGCCGCGCGTCATAAGATCTCCTCATGCTGACTGCTGAGTGCGCGACCCCCAAGACCCCTCTCGGAACGGCCCGCTGGGCATGGTGGGACTGGTGGCTCGACCGCAAGACCCGCTGGGTCCGCGACGAGGTCCGGCAGCTCGACGAGGGGGTCTTCCGGACCCTCGCGGCGGGGACCGGTCTCCCCGTCATCCACCAGCGCTCCACGTTCGCGTTCAAGGACGTCCGCGACGGCGCCGATCGCTTCCTCGGGATGGCCAAGGGGGGCGAGCGCCCGTACGCCCGCATCTACACCCGGCTCGGCAACCCGACGACCGAGTACCTCGAGAGGGTCCTCTTCCAGCTCGAGGCGCACCACGTCATCGAGAAGGCGCTCGCCGTGGACGAGAAGGAGCCGACGATCGGCGCGCTCATCTTCGGGTCGGGAATGGGGGCGATCTCGACGCTCGCGCTCTCGGTCTGCCGCTCGGGAGACGCCATCCTGGCCGGGAACGTCTACGGCTGCACGGACAGCCTCTTCCGCGGCCTCGGGAAGTTCGGCGTCGAGGCGGTCTTCTGCGACATGGGAAACGTGGCGGCCGTCGAGGCGGCGCTCGACGCGCACCCGAACGTCGCGATGATCTTCCTCGAGTCGCCCGAGAACCCGACCCTGCGGATCGCCGACATCGAGGCGATCTCGCGCCTCACCGAGCCGCGGGGAATCCTCCTCGTCGTCGACAACACGTTCTGCTCGCCCTACCTCCAGCAGCCGTTCCGCCTCGGGGCCGACCTCGTCATGCATTCGCTGACGAAGTTCGTGAACGGCCATTCGACGTCGATCGGCGGCGCGCTCCTCGGCCCGTTCCGGTTCATGCGAACGGACTTCTTCCCCTGGTACAAGGACATCGGCGCCACGCCGTCGCCCTTCGACTCGTGGCTGAACGGGATGACGATCCAGAGCCTCGCCCCGCGCGAGGCGCAGCAGAGCGAGACCGCGCTTCAGATCGCCCGGTTCCTCTCGACCCACCCGAAGGTCGCCGCGGTCGCCTACCCCGGCCTCCCCGACTTTCCCCAGGCCGACCTGGTCCGGCGGCAGATGCGCTGCGGCGGGGCGATCCTGACGTTCGAGGTGAAGGGGGGCGTCGCCGCCGGCGAGACGGTGATGAACTACTTCGGCCGCAAGGACACCCCGATGGAGCTTGCGGTCTCCCTCGGATCCTGCATCACCTACATCCAGCACCCGGCGTCGATGACCCACGCCGTCGTCCCGGAGGCGGACCGGCTCGCGCGGGGAATCACCCCCGGGCTCATCCGCCTCTCGGTCGGCGTCGAGGGCGGGGACGTCCTGATCGAGCACCTGAACCGGGCGCTCGACCTGACCTGACGGCAGCTCGACACCGGAAAGCGAACGGGGACAGAGGGACCGAAATGATGACTCGACTCCGGAACATCGCGATCAACACCGGCGGCGGCGACGCCCCCGGCCTGAACGCCGTCATCTGCGGCGCCGTCAACGCCGCCCTCAACCGGGGGTGGCGCTGCTTCGGCATCCGCGACGGCTTCAACGGCCTCATGTTTCCCGAGCAGTTCCCCGCGGGGGGGCTGATCCCCTGACGCGCGAGCGGGTCGAGGGGATCACGTCTCTCGGCGGGACGATCCTCGGGACGACGAACCGCGGCAATCCCCTTCGCTTCCCGGTGAAGCAGGCCGACGGCACGACGATCGAGGTCGACCGGACCGACGAGCTCGTGAGGTCGTTCGCCCTCCACGACATCGACGCCCTGATCTCCATCGGCGGCGACGGCTCGCTCGCCATCGCGAACGCCCTGGCGAGGAAGGGGCTGCGCGTCGTCGGCGTCCCGAAGACGATCGACAACGACCTCGACAAGACGGTCATCACGTTCGGCTTCGACACGGCGGCCTCCTTCGCGACGGAGTCGATCGACCGCCTCCACTCCACCGCCGAGGCGCACCGCCGGATCATGGTCGTCGAGGTGATGGGGCGCTACGCCGGGTGGATCGCGCTCAACTCGGGGATCGCCGGGAACGCCGACGCCATCCTCATCCCCGAGATCCCGTACGACCTCCAGAAGGTCGCCGAGCACATCCGGCGCGGGGAGGAGGCGGGGCAGAAGCACGCCATCGTCGTCGTGGCGGAAGGGGCGAAGCCGAAGGGGGGGACGATCTCCACGCTCGGCCCGCGCGAGGCGGGAGCGATGGAGCGGCTCGCCGGCGCGGGCGAGCGCGTGACGAAGGGGCTCGAGGAGCTGACGGGACGCGAGGTGCGGACCGTCGTCCTCGGACACCTCCTGCGCGGCGGGTCGCCGTCGACGTTCGACCGGCTCCTGGCCCTGAGGTTCGGAGCGGCCGCGGTACGTGCCCTCGATTCGGGGCAGAGCGGCGTGATGGTCGCCCTCGCGCCGCCGACGGTGAACTACGTCCCGCTCGAGGACGCCACGAACCGGATGAAGACGGTCCCGCTCGACTCCGACACCGTGCTCACGGCGCGGGACCTCGCCATCAGCTTCGGAGACTGACCGGTCCGCGTCCCGGGAGAGAGCCCCGCCCCGTCCTTGCCGTGCGACCTCAGGGCCGGGGCGGAGTCACCGGGGGAAGGGATCGCTCCACGCCGACCGTCTCCTCCAGGGCCGCCCACCGCGCCCGGTGGAGGAAGAGCGGCTCCACCTTGCCCTTGACGGCAACGGGCGGAAGCGCCTCGAGGGTGAACCGCCCCGTCTTGAGCCGCCGGCGTGTCGCCTCCGAGATCAGGACCTCGCCCTCCTGCGCCGCCGTGCAGACCCGCGCCGAGACGTTCGTCGTGTCGCCGATCGCCGCGAACTGGACGTAGTCCGGCGAACCGATGTTCCCGAACGCGACGGGCCCCGAGTTCAGGCCGACGTGGATCTCCAGCCGGCGGTCCTCTCCCCAGGTCGCGTTCAGCTTCGCGAGGGCGCTGCGCATCTCGAGGGCGGCCGCGAGCGCCCGGTCGGCGTCGTCGTCGTGGGGCGTCGGGACTCCCCAGATCGCCATGAGCGCGTCGCCGATGTACTTCTCGAGCGTCCCCTCGTGCCGGAAGACGATCTCGGCCATCACCGGGAAATAGCGGTTCAGGAGGTCGACGACCTCGCGCGGGGCGAGCTTCGAGGACATCGCCGTGAAACCGCTGATGTCAGAGAACAGGACCGTCACGTCGGCGTCGCGCACCTGGGCCCCGAAGTCGGCCGAGCCCATGAGCGGCCCGACGACGGACGGGGGGAAGAACCGAAGGAGGCTCGACCGCCGCACCGCCTCTTCCTGGAGCTTGCCCGTGAGCCGCGCATTCTCGATGGCCTGCGCCGCCTGGCTTCCGAAGGCGCCGAGGAACTCGAGGTCCTCCGGGCCGTAGCGGTTTGGAATGGACCGGTGGTCGACGTAGAGGACGCCGAGGATCCGGTCGGCGACTTTCAGCGGCGCCGCCATCGAGGAGCGGATGAACTCCCCCGCGATCGTCGCCGACCCGGCGAAGCGCGGGTCGACGAGAGCGTCGTCGCTGACGAGCCCCTCGCCCCTCTCGAAGACGTGCCTCACGATGCTCCGGCTGAAGAACGAGTCGTTCTCGGACATCGCCTTCCGCGACCGGACGACCTTGGCGACCGGCTCCGGCGAGCCCTCTTCCACGAGGAGAAGCGCGGCGCGGTGGACGTCGAGAATCTGCAGGAGGAGGTCGACGATGCGCGGCAGGACGGTGTCGACCGGCTCGGGCGAGGAGAGGATCTGGCTGATCGTCAGCAGGATCTTCAGCTTCGCCTCGGAGCGCTGCATCGGCAGCGCCCCGCGGAGCTGGATGGCCGACGTCTTGTCGATCTCGGCCCCCGCGCCGATCAGCGCGTGGAGCGTCAGCTCGGGCGAGGAGAAGCTCGGGCGGACCGGCCTCCGCTCCTCCTCGAAGCGGAGCGAGAGCTCCCCGAGCTGAACGGCGTCGCCGTGTTTCAGGCGGCACTGCAGGACCCGGAGCCCGCCGACGAACGTCCCGTTCCGGCTCCCGAGGTCGAGGACGCTCGAGCCTCCGTCCTCCACGTCGATCCGGGCGTGGAAGCGGGACAGGCTCGCGTCGTGGAGAACGACGTCGTTCTCGCGCGAGCGGCCGATGGAGTTGCCGCCGGGCTTCAGGGGGAGGCGCTCCTCCGGAGCGCCTCCGACCGCATTTCGAACGAGGAAAGGCATGACTCTCCCGGATTCTAGCGGCGGTGGGCTCCAAGTTCGAAAAGCGCCTTCACGGCAGGCTTCGTCACCTTCCCCATCGCGTTCCGCGGGAGGTCGTCGACGACGACGAGCCGCGAAGGGACCTTGTACGGCGCGAGGCGGTCGCGCGCCCAGGCGCGCAGGGCCTCCAGCGTCGGGGGCTCCCCCTCGGCGACGATCGCCGCCGCGACCCGCTCCCCCCACTCCTCGTCGGGCAGGCCGACGACCGCCACGTCGCGAATCGCCGGGTGGAGCCGGAGGGCGTCCTCGATCTCGAGTGCCGAGAGCTTGTAGCCGCCCGACTTGAGGATGTCCATCGAGGCGCGGCCGAGGATCCGGAAGGACCCGCGCTCGCGCACGGCGACGTCGCCGGTGAGGAACCAGCCGTCGGCGAAGGACTTCGCCGTCTCCTCCGGCCGGCCGTGGTATTCGCGGAAGAGCGTCGGCCCGCTCACCCGAAGCCCGCCCGGCAGCCCGTCGGGGCACTCCTCGCCCTCCTCGTCGACGAGTTGCACCCGGACTCCCGGCAGTTCCGAGCCGACCGTTCCCGGGACCCGATCGCCTCGCAGGGGATTCGAGAGCGCCATTCCGATCTCCGTCATGCCGTACCGTTCGAGGAGGCGGTGCCCCGAGAGCTCCTCCCACCGGGAAAAGAGCGGAACGGGGAGCGCGGCGGAACCCGAGACCATGAGCCGCAGCCGCCGGCAGGCTCCGCTCCGGCGGACGCGCGTCGCGTGATCCGCGACGGCCCACGCCGCAGCGAGCTTCGCGTAGACCGTGGGCACCCCCATGAAGACCGTGAGACCACCCTCCTCGAGCCGCCGCCAGCAGGCCTCCGCGTCGAACCCCGCAGGCATTTCGACGCAGGCCCCGTTCGCGATCGCGCAGAGCGTCACGTTCACGAGGCCGTGCGTGTGATGGAGCGGCAGGACGTTGGGGATCACGTCCGCGGCGCTCCAGCCCCAGGCCTGGGAGAGAGAAGCGACCTGCGCCGCCAGGCTCCCGTGCGTGTGGACGGCCCCCTTCGGCTTTCCCGTCGTCCCGCTCGTGTAGAGAACGAGCGCTCGGCCTCCCGCCTCGAGGTCCGGCCACGGACGACGCGGCCCGGGCCCGCCGCCCGCCGCCGCCCCCTCGAGGGAGTGGAGCCGGATTCCCCGCTGGGCCGCCGGCGTTGCGAGCCGCGACGCGTTCAGAGCATCGACGAGGGCGTACGTCACTCCCGCGTCGTCGAGGACGTGCGCGTGTTCTGCGGGCGGGTGCGCGAGGGCGAGCGGCACCGCGACGCCCCCGGCGCGCCAGACGCCGAGGAGAGCCGCGACGAACGGCGCGCCCGGAGAAGCGAGGATCCCGACGCGCTCCTCCTCGAGCGCCCCCCGGCCGGCGAGAAGCGCCGCGGCGATCCGGTCCGCCGAGGAGAGCAGGTCGCCGTGCGTCGTCCGCGACCCTGCGTCGACGACGGCGACCCTCTCCGCGTGCCGGGCGAGGCGCTCGAAGAGCGTCAGCGCTCGAAGATCTCCTTGCAGATGATCAGCCGCTGGATCTGGCTCGTCCCCTCGTAGATCTGGTAGATCTTGGCGTCGCGCATCAGCTTCTCGACGGGGTACTCGTGCGAGTAGCCGTAGCCCCCGTGAACCTGGACGGCATCCGTCGCGACCTTCATCGCCATGTCGGCGCAGAACGCCTTGGCCATCGCGGCGAACTTCGTGTTCCGCTTCCCGTTGTCGATCGCCCACGCGGCGAGCCTCACGAGGTGGCGCCCCGCCTCGATCTGCATCGCCATGTCGGCGATCATGAAGCTGATCGACTGGTAGGCCGCGATCGGCAGGCCGAACGTCTTCCGCTCCTTGGCGTACTTGATCGCCTCGTCCATCGCCCGCTGAGCCAGACCGACCGCTCCCGAGGCGACCGGTGGCCGGGTGTGGTCGAACGCCGACATGGCGATCCGGAAGCCGTCCCCTTCCTTGCCCAGAAGGTACTTCGCCGGGATCTTCACTTCTTCGAACGTCAGTCCGCGGGTGTCGCTCGCCCGCTGCCCGAGGTTCCACTCCTTCTTGCCGACCGTGATCCCCGGCGTGTCGGCCGGGACTATGAAGCCCGACATTCCCTTGTGCTTCTTCTCCGGGTCGGTGTAGGCGAGGACGAAGTACCAGTTCGCGACGCCCCCGTTCGTGATCCACGCCTTCGACCCGTCGATGACGTACTCGTCACCCACCTTGCGGGCCTTCGTCCGAATGCCCGCGACGTCGGAGCCGGCGCCCGGTTCGGTGACCGCGTAGGCGGCGAAGAGCGGCTCGCCCGTCAGGCGCCCGAGGAACTCCTTCTTCTGCTCTTCGTTCCCCGCAACGATGACCGGAGCCGATGCGAGCGCATTCGCCTCCATCGCCGTCGCGATGCCCGTGCAGCCCCAGGCGAGCTCCTCCGTGATGATGCAGCCGTCGAGCGTGCCGAGGCCCATGCCGCCGTACTCGGGCGGGACGTGGGTGTTCATCAGCCCGAGCTCCCACGCCTTCTTCGCGACCTCGCGCGGGAACTCGCCCGTCTCGTCGTGGTGCGCCGCCTTCGGCGCCATCTCCTCGCGCGCGAACTTCCGGGCCAGCTCCTGAAGGGCCTGCTGTTCCTCGGTCAGGGAGAAGTCGATCATCGTGCTCTCCTCGTTCCGGCCCGGAGAGGGCCTCTATTGCGATGCAGCAGGGGATTCTATCGCCACGCGAAGCAGCTCGGCGTGTTCGGCTCCCCGCGGCGTCAGCTCGCTCCGGTAGAGCACCAGCCAGGAGACGGCGACGACCCCGAACGGCTCCGGCGGGATGGTCGGCAGGACCCGCGCCAGGCGCCGCCCGGCCTCGGGCTCCTTCACGCGCGCGAGCGTCAGGTGGGGCGAGAAGGGACGTCCCTCCCGGGGAAACCCTTCCGCGACGAAGGCTTCCTCCACGGCCCCGCCGACAGCCGCCAACGCCTCCGCCCCCTCGCCGCAGCCAGCCCAGAGGACCCTCGCCGGCCCCTGAGGAGGAAAGGCGCCGAGCCCCTCGAGGGCGAGCCGGAACTCTCCGGCGGGTCTCCCTCTCCGGGCAGCGGCCCCCGCGGTGGCTGAGGTCGCAGCGGCCGCAAGGGTCGCCGCCTTCGCCGCCTCGACGCGGCCGTCCTCGATCTCCCCGAGGAACTTGAGCGTGAAGTGGAGCTGGGGCTCCGGGACCCACCGGAGGCCGCGCAGGGGCGGAACGAGGCTCCGCGCCCCGGCGAGCCGGCGCCTCACGACAGGGTCCTCGACGGGGACCGCGACGAACGCGCGAATCACTCCGCGAGGATAGCCCCGTCCGCTACGATCTCCCCGAGGTCCCGCATGAGAACTCGAACGCTCCTCGCCCTTGGCTTCACGTCCATCTTTCTCGCCGTCTCCTCGCCGGCGCCGAGCGCGCCTCCTGCCGCGGCGATCCTCGACTCGTTCACGCCGCAGACGATGAGAGTCGACCTCCTCCACACCGGCGGCCGCGGGGTCGAGATCGTCGTCGTCGACCGGATCCTGAACGACGGACCCTGGGCCGGTAGCCTCTCGACCGCCGACGACGGTCTCGGCCTCGGGAACTACCGCTTCGAGGTCCTCGACCCCGCGACCGGACGCCTTCTCTACGCGCGCGGATACTCCTCGATCTACGCCGAGTGGGAGACGACGCCCGAGGCGAAGTCGACGCACCGGACCTTCCGCGAGTCTCTCCGTCTCCCCTGGCCGCTGAAGCCTGTCCAGGTCGTCCTGAAGAAGCGCGACCGGCGGAACCTCTTCCGCGAGGTCTTCTCGACGCTCGTCGACCCCGCCTCACCCGACGTCAACCCCGCGCCGCCCCCGAAGGTCGGTGCGGTCTGGACCGTCTTCGAGAGCGGTCCGTCGACGGAGAAGGTCGACCTCCTCGTCCTCGGCGAGGGGTACGCGGAGAAGGACCTGCCGAAGTTTCGCTCCGACGTGAAGCGGATGGTCGACACGCTCTTCCGCTACGAGCCGTTCAAGAGCCGCAAGGCCGACTTCAACGTCCGCGCCCTCGACCTTCCCTCGGGCGAAGGGGGTGTGCACCGTCCGCAGTCGAAGCTCTTCCGCCGGACGCCGCTGCAGGTCCAGTACAACGTCTTCGGCTCCGAGCGCTACGTCCTCACCTACGACGATCGCGCCCTGCGCGACGCGGCGGCCCAGGCGCCGTACGACGTCCTCGAGATCCTCGTCAACGACGCGCAGTACGGCGGCGGCGGCATCTACAACCACCAGGCGACGGCCTCGGCCGACACGGGCTTCGCCGACTACGTCTTCGTCCACGAGTTCGGCCACCACTTCGCCGCCCTCGCCGACGAGTACTACACCTCGGACGTCGCCTACGAGACCGGCGCCGCCGACCTCCCCGAGCCCTGGGAGCCGAACGTCACGGCCCTGAAGGACCCCGCCACTCTCAAGTGGAAGGACCTCGTCGCGGCCGGGACGCCGCTCCCGACGCCGTGGTCGAAGGAGGCCTTCGAGAAGACCTCCCGCGACTTCCAGGCTCGTCGCAAGGCGCTCCTGGCCGCCGGCGCGCCGCCGACCGCCATCGACGACCTCTTCCGCGAGCAGAAGAAGGTCGAAGCGGCCTTCTTCGCGAAGGAGAAGTTCATGGGAAAGGTCGGCGCCTTCGAGGGAGCCGCCTACGAGGCGAAGGGCCTCTACCGCTCCTCGGCCGACTGCATCATGTTCACCCGCACCGACGCCGGCTTCTGCCCCGTCTGCCGCCGCGCCATCGAGAAGGTGGTCGACAGCTACCGGTAGCCAGGGGTCAGGGAGTCAAGGTCAGGTCTTGATTTTCCACTGAACGGCGCTCCGGTGCGTGTGGGTAGGACCCGCCCCCCGCCCCTCTCCGCGCCGCCTGATCGGCGGCCTGCTCGGCGGAACCATGCGGGATCCCGCGGGTGCTCGGACGCCCTGCGGGGACCCCTCCTGCCCGCTACAGCCAGTCGATGCACAGAGCCTGAGACCGCCCGTGGCCGACCCCCCCCGGCCGCCGGGGCCCCCCCCCCCGGCCCCCCGGCGGGGCGGGCCCCCCCCCCCCCCCCCGGCGCCGCCCCGCCGCGCCTGAATCGCGAGACGTTTCGGCCTCGCCCTGGAGCCCGGTCTTCCTCTCCCGCGGCCCTGCTTCAGCCCCGAACCCCGGTGCCCACCGGACACGCGATCCCGATCCCGCCCAGGCCGCAGTAGCCGCCCGGGTTCTTCGCGAGGTACTGCTGGTGGGCATCTTCGGCGTAGTAGAAAGGGCCCGCCGGCCGGATCTCGGTCGTGATCGGGTCGTAGCCCCGCGAGGAGAGGACGTCCTGGTAGGCGTCGCGCACCGCGACGGCGGCGCGCGCCTGCGCATCCCCGTGCGTGTAGATCGCCGAGCGGTACTGCGTCCCGACGTCGTTGCCCTGGCGCATCCCCTGCGTCGGGTCGTGCTTCTCGAAGAAGAGCTTCAGGAGCTGCTCGAAGGAGACCTGCCCCGGGTCGAAGACGACGAGGACGACCTCGGCGTGCCCCGTGCGCCCCGTGCAGAGCTCCTTGTACGTCGGGTTCGGGGTGAGGCCGCCCGCGTACCCCACCGCCGTCGTGTAGACGCCCGGGAGCGTCCAGAACGTCTTCTCGGCGCCCCAGAAGCAGCCCATGCCGAAGACGGTCTGCTCGAGCCCGGCGGGGAACGGGGGAAGGATCTCCCGTCCGTTCACGAAGTGCCGGTTCGTCACGGCCATCGGCGTCTTGCGCCCCTCGAGGGCGTCCTCGGAGTCGGGAAGGCGGAGCTTGTTCTTGTCGAACAGCACGGCGTCACCTCCGGGATGGGATGCACCGGAGTCTACCCGCGACGACGGCGAGCGGCGCTACCCCGTCTGGGGTCCGCCGCCCTCAGGCGTACCGGCGCCTCAGCCGGTAGTGGGAGACCATCCACTCGTTCCCGCCCCTGTGTGCGAAGAGCTCGGCGCAGGCCATGAAGAAGAGCCTCCACTCGACGACCTTCCGCCGCGCGACCCCCGGCCCGTAGGTCTTCGCGAAGAGCTTCCTCGCCGCCCCGCGGTTCCGGTCGAGGTTCGCGAGCCACGCCTCGGCGGTGCGCGCGTAGTGCATGCCGTTCACGCGCCAGCGCTCCTCCACGAAGAGGTGCTCGGGAAAGCGGAGGAGGAGGTGGTCGGAGGGCATCAGGCCGCCGGTGAAGAAGTTCCTCGCCATCCAGTCGCTTTCGTCCCGCGCGACATAGGGGTACGACACGTCGCGGTGCGAGAAGACGTGGAGAAAGAGGCGTCCGTCGGGCTTCAGCCAGGACGCGATCCGGCCGAGGAGCTCGGGCCAGTTGCGCATGTGCTCGAACATCTCCACCGAGACGACCCGGTCGAACGCCGGGCCGGTCGCCGGGTCGAAGACGTTCATGTCGCACGTGACGACCTTCAGGTTCGTCAGGTTGCGCTCGGCCGCCTTCCCCTCGATGTACTCCCGCTGGTCCTTCGAGTTCGACACCGCGACGACGCGCGACCCGGGATAGCGCTCGGCCATCCACAGCGTGAGCGAGCCCCACCCGCAGCCGAGCTCGAGGACGTTCTGGCCGTCGGCGAGACGCGCCCGCTCGCAGGTGAGGGCGAGCATCGCCGCCTCGGCGGCGTCGAGCGTCGTAACCCCTTCCGAGAAGAGGCCGGAGGAGTACTTCCGGTGAGCGCCGAGGACGAGCTCGTAGAAGGCGGGAGGCACCTCGTAGTGCTGCTCGTTCGCCTCCGCCGTCGCCAGGGCGACGGCGCTCTCGCGCATTTCCAGGACGAGCCGCTCCTCCCGGGCGAGCGCCTCCTGCGCGTCGTCCGCCTTCTCGTCCGCGAGGCGCTGCCGGAGGAGCTCGCGGATCTTCCGGCGCACGAGGACGTCGGGGAGGAGCCCCCGTTCGAGCAGCGGGTCGTACCACATCGAAGTCAGCTCTTTCTCGGGAGCCGGGGGACGAGCGCTTCAGCGCCCATCCGGCTCCTCGACGACCGGGACCGGCGCGGCCTCCAGGGCGGGCTCGGCTCCCGCCGTGGTCCCTGGCCGAAGTCGACGCGCCACGCCCCTGAGAACGGGCCGGAGGGCGAAGAAGATCACGGCCACGATGAGCGGTACCGTGAGGAACCAGGCTCCGAGCGCCTGGAGCGTCACCCGCCAGAGCGCCGCGAAGGCTTCCGCCGGTCGCGAGGTGACGAAGGCCGCGAGCTCCTGCGCCGACATGTGGATGGCCGCACCCCCGAAGAGGAGCCGCCCGAGCCGCAGGTACGGGACGATGAAGGCGAGCTGGAGGGGAAACGAGAGGTAGTTGATCGCCTGGATGAGGGGCTGGTTGAGCCGAAGGACGATCGCGGCCGTCGTGCAGAGGACCGTCGTCGTCCCGACGACCGGGATGACGGCGATCGCGAGCCCGACGGCGATCGTCAGCGCGATCGCGTCGGGAGATAGGCCCTGCGTCAGCTGCTCGAGGACGGGACGGACGAGCCGCCGGTGCAGGAATTCGATCACGCGACGTCCGAGGTGCCCGGGATCGGCCCGAGGGCACGGTTTCCCGAGCGGGTCAGGACGAGCTGGACGTCACCGAGGTGCCTCGTGGCAAAGCCCCCCTCGCAGTAGGAGAGGTAGAAGTCCCAGAGCCGGACGAAGCGCTCGTCGTATCCGAGCTGGCGCACCCGCGGGAGGTTCGCCAGGAACGCCTCACGCCAGCGCCGGAGCGTCTCGGCGTAGTGGACGCCGACGTCCTCGAGGTGGTGGATCAGGAGGCGCGAGCGGGCCGCGACGGCCGCGGCGATCGCGCCGACGGACGGGCAGTGGCTCCCGGGGAAGACGTGCTTCTGGATGAAGTCCGGGCGCCTCAGGAGGCGCTCGTGCCGGTCGTCCGGAACGGTGATCGACTGGATCACGGCAATCCCCTCCGGGGCGAGGAGGCGATCCACCGTCTCGAAGTACCCGGGGAGGTATCGGTAGCCCACCGCCTCCAGCATCTCGATCGACACGACCCGATCGTACGTCTTCCCCTCCGCGGGGAGGTCGCGGTAGTCGACGAGACGGATCTCCACCCGGTCCGACAGCCCCTCCCGCTCGACTCGCTCCCGCGCCCAGGCCGCCTGCTCGGCCGAAAGGGTGATCCCGGTGACGAGAGCCCCGAGCTCTTTCGCGGCGAGGCAGGCGAACGAGCCCCAGCCGCAACCGATCTCGAGGACGTGGTCGCCCGGCCGGATCCGCGCCTTCTCCGCGATCCGCCGGAGCTTCTTCTGCTGGGCTTCCTCGAGCGACTCGCGACCCGTCTCGAAGAGGGCGCACGAGTACGTCATCGACGGGTCGAGGAAGAGGCGGTAGAGCTCGTTGCCGAGATCGTAGTGCGCCCGGATGTTCCGTCGCGACCCGGCCCGGGTGTTCCGGTTCAGGGCGTGGAGGAGGCGGTTGCCGGCGCCCGCCAGCGCGCGTCAGCCACGTTTCGCGGTCGAAGAGAGGGGCGTTGGCGACGAAGAGCCGGACGAGGCCCGGAAGGTCGTCCGTCGACCACTCGCCGTCGAGGAAAGCCTCGGCGGCGCCGAGATCGCCGCCGAGGACGAGCGCCCGGAGCGGCCTCCAGCTGTGCGCGACGAGACGGATCGGCCGGGCGCCCTCGCGGCCGAAACGCATCGTCGTCCCGTCGGGCAGCGTCAGGACGACCGCCCCCCGCTTCGAGCCCGTCGAGGGCGCGCAGGACGAGGCGGGTCGCGAGACGGTCGAGGGCTCCCGGAGCGGTTCTCTCCGGTGCGAGGGCGTCGGAGGTGGTGTCGAACGACGTCACGCGGCTCTCCTCGAGTGGATCAGCCCGGCCGGAGGCTCCGGACGGGTGAAGACGGGGACATTCTTCAGCCACAGCTTCAGCGCCTGCCAGTGGATCCAGGCGATGACCCGGACGGGCATGAGGGGGTTGCGGGCAAGGGCGCGGGCGAGGGCCGCGGTCGTGAGCGGCTCGCGGCGCCCGGTGAAGGTGGCGTCGAAGACCTTCTCCCCGTTCTCGAAGTCGTCGACGTGAACGGCGAGACTTTCGCCGGGGAGCGAGAGGTGGAACTCGTACTCCATCCTCATGGGGAGGAACGGGGAGATGTGGAAGACCTTCGGGAAACGGGGCGTCGATATCCCCTTCCCGTCTCCTCGCCGGTTCAGGACGTAGCCGAAGGTCTCGCCGAACGTGTTGTTGATCTCGGCGACGGCGAGGTCGAGCCGCCCGTCGGCGCCGAAGACGTAGTAGGTGTTCACCGGGTTGAAGGCGTAGCCGAGGACCCGGACGTGCGTGAGGAGGAAGACCCGCCTCTCCCCGAGATCGACACCTCGGGCCGCAAGCCAGTCCCGGAGCTTCTCCTTCACAGGTCGCTCTCCGGGCCCCATGTAGTCCCGGTCCCGGAGTGCGTTCAGCCCGCGGCCGTTGTGACGGAAGAGGCCGACCTCCGCCTCGATCCGCGGCAGCTCGTCGAGGTCGAGGTAGAGCTCGTAGACCGGGTAGGAGAAGGCGTGCGCCTTCGGGGAGAGGCGCCGGTGTCGAACCGTCCCCTCGTAGATGCAGGAGGCGAGGGGCGGCCTCACCACGGCTCCGCCCCGAGCGAGGCCGCGGCGGCGAGGCCGGAGGCGAGCCCGTCTTCGTGGAAGCCGTAGCCGAAGTAGGCGCCGCAGAACCAGGTGAGGAGCTTCCCGTTCAGCGTCGGCAGCTCGGCCTGCGTGGCCACGCTCTCGCGGGTGAAGATCGGGTGGGTGTACGTGAGCCTCCTGGCGACCGAACCCTCCGCCGGCTCCCGCGTCGGGTTCAGGGAGACGATCCAGTCTGTCTTCGTGGGAAGCCCCTGGAGACGGTTGATCCAGTAGTTCAGCGTGGCGGACGTCCAGGGCCGGGCACAGTCGTCGAGGTGGTAGTTCCACGCCGCCCGCGCCCCGCTCCGGCGGGGGAGGAAGGACGGGTCGGAGTGGAGAAGCGTCTCGTTTGTCGAGTAGCTCCAGGCGCCCAGAAGCCGCTTCTCGTCCTCCGTCGGCTCCTCGAGCATCGCGAGCGCCTCGTCGGCGTGGGCGGCGATCACGACCCCGTCGAATCTCTGCGAACCGCCGTCGTCGAAGACGAGCTCGACGCCGTGAGCGTCGCGCCGGACGGTCGCGACGGGGTTTCCGAGGTGAATCCGGTCCCGGAACGAGGCCGTCAAGCGCCGCACGTACTCGCGGCTTCCTCCGTCGACCGTCCGCCACGGGAACTGGGTCGTCACGCCGAGGAAGCCGTGGTTCAGGAAGAACCTCACGAGGGTCGCCGCAGGGAACGTCTCCATCGCGGCCGGTCCGGACGACCAGACCGACGCGGCCATCGGAACGAGGTAGTGGTTCCGGAAGGCGGCGCCATACCGCTCGCGATCGAGGTACGCCGAGAGGGTCAGCGACTCCGCCCCCGGTTCGTCGAGGAGCCGCGGCGCTTCGCGGTTGAAGCGGGCGATCTCGAGGAGCATCCCGTGGAACGAGGGGCGAAGGAGGTTCGCCGGCTGGGCGAAGACGCCCGCGAGACCCGTTCCGCACCATTCGAGGTCGCAACTCTCGCACCGGACGGAGAACGACATGTCGCTCGCCTTCGTCGGGACGCCGAGCGTGGCGAAGAGCTTCACCAGGTTCGGGTAGGTCACCTCGTTGAAGACGAGGAAACCCGTGTCGACCGGCACTTCCCGGCCGCCGTCGTCGACGCCCACGGTGTGGCTGTGCCCTCCCGGGCGCCCTTCCCGCTCGAACACCCGGACGTCGTGCCTTCCGTGCAGCCGCCACGCCGCCGACAGCCCCGAGATCCCCGTTCCGACGACCGCCAGCTTCAAGTGTTCTCCCCCCGTTCCGCCCCCCTCCTACGAAACGGATCGGCGGATGGGATTGCGTCACGCGACGCGTCCGAACGGTCGTTCAACGGACCACCCCCTCGCCCCCGCGCGGAGTACGATCGCCCGACAGACTCCCTCCGGTCGACGAAGCGCAGGGTGCCGGCACCCCGCCGAGGGAGGGCTTTGGAGGAACCGCTGATGAGAACGGCCCCCGGACTCGATTCGCCCCCCGGCCCCGGGGGTTCGGACCTCGAGCGGATCGACCTCAACGAGGTGGTGCTCGCCCTCTCGGACGCCCTGGACCTCGTCGGAACCCAGGTCGTTCAGCACGGCAAGCGGGTCGCCTTCATGGCCGCGGCGTGCGGCCGCTCGCTTTCCCTCGAGGAGGGAGAACGGACCGACCTCCTCCTCGCGGCCGTCCTCCACGACTGTGGCGTCTCGACCACCCGGCTTCACAGGAAGCTCCTCGACGCGGACCTCTCTTTCGAGGAGGCCCACGGCCACGCCGACGCGGGCGGCGACCTCCTCGCGCGGTTCGAGCCGCTGTCTCGAGTGGCCGCCATCGTCCGCCTTCACCACACCCCGTGGGACTCTCCCGCCAGCCGGGAGGCCGGCCCACGGACCGCTCTCCTCGCGAACCTCGTCTTCCTCGCCGACCGGGTCGACGCGCTTCTCCAGAGCCACAGGGAACGCGATCCGCTCCTCGAGACGGACGAGATCCGCCGATGGGTCTTTGCGCGGTCGGGGACGAGCTTCGCCGAAGAAGCCGTGGGCGCCTTTCTCGAGGCCTCCGCGGCCGAGGCGTTCTGGCTCACGCTCGAGCCGCACCACCTCGAGCGCGCGCTGCGGGACGAGATGCGGGTCGAGCGCCACCGGACCGTCCCGCTCTCGGGCCTGACCGACCTGGCGCTCCTGTTCGCCCGGATCGTGGACGGAAAGAGCCCCTTCACGGCATCTCACTCCACCGCCGTCGCGCGTCTCGCCACCCTGCTGGGACATCTCGCCGGCCTCGACGAAGGGACCTGCACACGGCTCCGGATCGCCGGACTCCTTCACGATCTCGGGAAGCTCCGGGTTCCCGACGAGGTCCTCGAGAAGACCTCCCCCCTCGACAAGGGGGAGTTCGCCACGATCGAACGGCACGCCTTCGAGACGTTCCAGATCCTGAGCCGGGTCGAGCCCCTCCGCGAAATAGCCACCTGGGCCGGCACCCACCACGAGGGTCTGAGCGGGAAGGGCTACCCGTTCCGGACTCGGGCCGAGGAGATTCCTCTCCCCGCCCGCCTCCTCGCCATCGCCGACGTCTTCCAGGCGCTCGCGCAGAACCGCCCGTACCGGGGTCCCCTCGAGGCAGAGGAGATCCTCGGGCACCTTCGACGGTTCGTCGAGTCGGGCAAGCTCGACCCTCACGGCGTCGACCTCGTCGCCGAGAACCTCGAAGAGTGCTTCCGCGCCGCGACCCTCGACGCGGTCGGTGACACCGGAGAAGACCCCGCCCCCGGGTAACCCGGCGGGAGCGGGGCTGGCCGCCCTCGAAAAGGGCGTGGTATGACGCGCCGGTGACGCTCCGCCCGCCCGCCGTCGTCCTCCTCTCCGGTGGCCTCGACTCGGCCACCGTCCTCGCCATTGCCCGGCGCGACGGCTTCACGCCCTATGCCCTGAGCTTCCGCTACGGCCAGAGGCACGCCCTCGAGCTCGCCGCGGCCGGCCGCGTCGCAGCGGCGCTCGGCGCCGAAAGGCACGTGGTCGCGACGATCGACCTCGGCCTCTTCGGCGGCTCGGCCCTCACGGCCGACCTCGACGTCCCGAAGGACCGTCCGGCGGACGAGATGGCGCACGGCATCCCGATCACCTACGTCCCGGCGCGCAACACCGTCTTCCTCTCCTTCGCGCTCGCGTGGGCGGAGGTCCTCGGGGCGTTCGACCTCTTCGTCGGCGTCAACGCGCTCGACTACAGCGGCTACCCCGACTGCCGCCCCGAGTACGTCGCCGCGTTCGAGGCGATGGCGAACCTCGCCACTCGCGCCGGAGTCGAGGGGACGGGACGCTTCCGCGTTCGCGCGCCCCTGATCGAGATGACGAAGGCCGAGATCATCCGGACGGGACTCTCGCTCGGCGTCGACTACGGCCTCACGCTCAGCTGCTACGACCCTTCCCCGGAGGGCGCTCCGTGCCGCCGCTGCGACTCGTGCCAGCTTCGGGCGAAGGGCTTCCGCGACGCGGGCGTTCCGGACCCGGCGCTCGGCGGGGCGGGGCTTCCGTGAGCTACGCGGTCAAGGAGATCTACACCACCCTCCAGGGCGAAGGGGCGCAGACGGGCCGCGCCGCCGTCTTTCTTCGCTTCGCGGGCTGCAACCTCTGGTCGGGACGCGAGGAAGACCGCGCAGCGGCCACTTGCCGCTTCTGCGACACCGATTTCGTCGGCGTCGACGGACCGGGCGGCGGCCGGTTTTCCGACGCCGCTTCGCTCGCGACCGCGGTGGCGGCCGCCTGGACTGCACCGAAACCCGACGGCGGCCGGCCCCTCGTCGTCTGCACCGGGGGAGAGCCGCTCCTCCAGATCGACGACGCGCTCGTCGCGGCGCTCCACGCAGAGAGGTTCGAGATCGCCGTCGAGACGAACGGCACGCGCCCGGCCCCCGCCGGCCTCGACTGGATCACCGTCAGCCCCAAGGCGGGGACCGACCTCGTCCTGACGGCGGGCCACGAGCTGAAGCTCGTCTACCCCCAGGCCGGGGCGGAGCCTGCGCTTTACGAAGGCCTCTCGTTCGCCGTCTTCTTTCTCCAGCCGATGGACGGGCCGGACCGCGAGAGAAACGTCGCCCTGGCGACGGCCTGGTGCCTCGCCCATCCCCGCTGGCGTCTCAGCCTGCAGACCCACAAGCTGATCGGCCTTCGCTGAGCTCGAAGGCGGCGGGACGGAACCGGCAGGGCAGAAAAGGGAAACTCCGCGCTTCCGGCCGGGTCGCGGGGGCGCGCGGTGAGGGCGAGGAGAGCGAGGGGTGCGCGCCAGCGGACTCACCAGCCTTCCACGCGGAGCTTCCTGGCGTTTCTACGCAGCGCCGGAGGAAAGGTTACTGCCCCGACGCGACGGCCGGCGGTGTCGGCTCGGGGGACGGCTCGGGGTACGGATCGGGGAGCGTTTCCGGCAGTCCCTCTACCTCCGTAAGGTAGTAGCGGGAGATCTCCGTCTGGAAATCCTCTCGCGACAGCCGCTCGACGAGCTTGCGGGCCCCTTCGTCCGGATCCGGCTCGGCGGCGATACCCGCGGCCCAGGCCGCCGACCCCTTGTCCTGACGCGTGGAGCGGATTCGGAGCCCGACGAGGGTCCCGTCCTCGCACAGCACGACCCTCAGCACGAGCCCGAGCCCGCTCGGCCCCCTCACGTTGAACGAGCCCCAGGTCGCGAAGTTCCCGAGGCTGTAGGCGATGAGCCGCCCCTTGTAGACCTCCATCCCCCTCGGGACGTGGGGACCTGAGCCGATCACGAGATCGGCGCCCGCATCGATAACGGCCCGGGCGAACGCGAAGACGTTCCCGCGATTGGCTTCCAGGAACATCTCCGTCGCCCGGGTGACGTGAAGGGCCGCTTCTCCCTCGGCCCCTGCGTGCATGGAGACGAGGACGAGGCTGCACCCCTCTTTCTCCTTCAGCTCCTTCACCTTCTGCGCGACCGCCTCGGCATCCAGAGGAAAGCAGCCCATGTGGGGTGCCGCAGCGACGAATCCCACCCTCACACCGCTGGACGTCGTCACGACGGTCGAGGGCCGGTCCAGGCTGCCACCGTGCGCGATACCGGCCTCGTCGAGAGCCGCGAGGGTGGCCAACCGGGCGGAGGGCCCCGCATCCATGGCGTGGTTGTTCGCCACGCAGAGGACGTTGAACCCGGCGTCCCGGTAGATGGCCAGGCTCTCGGCGGGCATGAGAAAACGGTAGGAGTTCTTCCCGAGGGCCCGGACCGAGGAAGGGTCCGAGGAAATGGTCCCCTCGAGGTTGCCCGTGACGATGTCCGCTCCGGACCACAGGTCCCGGACCCGTTCGAAGACCCGTTGGCCGGAGTCCGGCGGCATGGCGGCCAGGGTCGGGAAGACGGAACCGACCATGGTGTCACCCACGGCGGCGATCGTCACCGTCCGCATGTCCTCCGGGGGCTCCGCGGCGACGAGGGGAAGTGAGATCCCAAGCAGAACCGGCAGCGCCCGGACGAGCTTCACCGGGTCGTTCCGACCTCGACAGGGGAATCGTCTGCTGCAAGTACCTGGACAAGGGCCTGGACCGACTTCTGTTCCAGTGTCCCGATGGTCCTGTTGCCCGCCGAGATCAGCCGCCGGACGGCCGCCAGCCGTTGGGCGTAGAAAGAACTGTCGAGACGGGCAATTCGCACTCCGCGCGTTCTCGGATCACCCCGGGACCCCGCGTGAATGAACTCTCCTCCCCCGAGGTAGATCCCGACGTGCCCGATACGGTTTCCGCCGAACCGGAAGAAGAGCAGATCCCCGGGCTGGATCTCCCCGGGTAGCACCTTCTCCCCCTGGGTCGCCTGGGAGCGCGAGGACCGGTTCAGCTCGACGCCGAAGCCCCGGAAGACGAAGCGGACGAATCCCGAGCAGTCGAAGCCCTTGGGGGAGGCCCCTCCGAAGCGGTAGGGGACCCCGAGGTACTCCTTCGCCTTGTTCAGAAGGGAGGGAACGGCCTCGGCGTGAGCGGGGGCGATTTCCTGGGCGAAGCAGGCAGTAGAGCCCCACAGGCAAAGGACCGCCGCCGCTCGTTTCAGGAATCGAATCGACACTCTTCGCTCCCTCGCCGACGGCATTCATCGACCTTCCGGTCGCTGATCCGCGCGCGGGGAGGATAGCAAACGGAAATCGGAGCCGGCGAAGCGGTCCACGCTCGCCGTGCGTTGCGAAACTCACCAGTCCCGACACATGCGCGACAGGCCCCCGTTCTCCAGGCCATCTCGTTTTGCAACAATGCTTTAGATGGCCAAGCTCCCCGTTTCGTGCGTAGAGGAGTTCATCACGGGCCGGATGGCACGAACCCGCGGGCAACCCGCATAAGGGGCGCCCTGTGAACGACATACGAAATCTCGACGAGGCCTGGCAACGGCCTTGCGATATCTCCTGGTGAACGGGGCCGAGAGAAATCGGAGGCCCACAGGAGGTTCCAAATGGTCGCACTGCTCGTCATCCTCACCATCGTCGTCGCGCTCGCCATCGACAGCTTCGTCCTCGCCCGCCAGCGCCGGACGGCCACCGTCGAAGCGCTTCAGCCGATCGTGGCGATGAAGCTGCCCCAGCCTCCCCAGGGTGTCTTCCTCGACACCGCCCACACCTGGCTCCGCATCACCTCCGACGGCCGCCTCCGCGTCGGCATCGACGACTTCCTCGCAGAGGCCGTCGGCCAGGTCGACAAGGTCGAGGTCCCCGCCCAGGGAGCCACCATCGAGCGCGGCAGCCCCCTCTTCACCCTCACCGTCAAGGGCCGCAAGCTCGTCATTCCCCTCCCCCGCCTCCGGCACCTTCATGTCGGCCAACGCCAAGGCCCAGAGCGACCCCTCCGCCGTCGTCCGCGACCCCTACGGCGCCGGCTGGATCGCCTCCATCTGGACCCGCGACCACCACGCCGCCATCACTCCCCTGCGCATCGGCGCCGCCGCCACCCACTTCCTCCGCGAAGAGCTCCACCGCCTCGCCGACTTCATGGTCCCCTCCGGCACGATGGCCCGCGTCCCGGTCATGGCCGACGGCGGCCTCCCCGGCAAGGGCTCGGCCGCCAGCCTCGACGACGCGGCCTGGGAGTCCTTCTCCCGCCAGTTCGTCAACCCCGCCGACGAGTCGACCCCGAAGGCCTGAGCCTCCTTATCTCCCCCGTTTCCCGGCCCCGGCCGCCGCAAGGCGTCCGGGGCCTTTCGGTTCTCGGGCATCCAGTTCGCAGTGGCCGCGTGGAGTTCCGCCTTTCGTCACCAGCCTCGGGTGACGATCGTCACGCGACCGTCGTTTCCACCTGCTTTCCGCGCCAACTTCTCGATTTCGAGAGACTCCTCGTCTATCCTCGTGGTCAAACCGGAGAAAAACGAGGGAGGACTAATGGTCAAGAAGGACTGGATGACGGCTCTGCTCCTGTCGATCTTCCTCGGCGGGCTCGGGGTCGATCGCTTCTACCTCGGCTACACAGGACTCGGAATTCTCAAGCTCCTCACGTGCGCCGGCCTCGGGATCTGGGGGATCATCGACATCATCCTGATCGCCACCGGAAAGATGAAGGACGCTCAGGGGAACGAGCTACTCAAGAAGTAGCGTGCTCCGGCAGGGAATCCTGATCAGGCTCCGGGGGCGGCGCGAACAGGCGCTCCTCGCCCTCGGGGCCTTTTTTCTCGTCCTTCTGGTCCTCGTCTTCGTCGACCCGCGGACGGCGCGCTTCGCTCCGATCTGCCCTCTCCACGCGACGACCGGGCTCCACTGCCCGGGGTGCGGGACGGGCAGGGCCCTTCACGCCCTCGTCCACGGGGACCTCCCGCTCGCGCTCCGGCTGAACGCCCTGACCGTCGCCGCGATTCCGGTCTTTCCTCGCCCTGGCCCTTCGAGTGGCGATCCACCCGGAAGAGCGTCTCCCGGTTCCGCCGCTCTGGCTTCGTCTCCTGATCTACGCCGTCCTCTTCGTCTTCCTCGTCGGCCGGAACCTGCCGCTGGAGCCCTTCGCGAGCTGGGCCCCGCGGTAGCGCACCCTCCGCGCGTACCTCTCCCCCCTTTCCGCTATCCTCCCCCGCTGGCGCTCGGCCCCTCCGGGCCCGCGCCCGGGGGGCTCATGACCGACACCGCACGCCTCGTCGACGCCGACTCGAGCGCTCCGCGCCTCGCCGTCACGACCTCGTCCGAAGCCCAGGAGCGCGCCTTCCTCGACCGCCTTCGGACCCGGGTCCTCGGCTCCTCCGCGACGATCCCCACTCCGACCGGCGAGAAGCCGCTCCGCTACTTCGACTTCATCGCTTCGGGCCGGTTCCACGCTGACGTCGAGGCGGAGCTCGCCGAGAAGGTCCTCCCCTTCATGGCCAACACCCACACCGAGAGCAACCACACCGGCCGGCTCATGACGCGCTACTACGAGAACGCCTTCGCCAGGATGGCCAGCTACGTCGGCGCTTCGAAAGAAGACGTCCTCATTCCCGTCGGGTCCGGGTCGACCGGCGCGATCAACCGCCTGATCTACGTCCTGGGCCTGCGCATTCCCGACCAGCTCGAGGAGCGCCACCACCTGACGCGGCAGATTCCCGAGAACGCCCGGCCCGTCATCTTCCGGTCGATGATGGAGCACCACTCCAACGACATTGCCTGGCGCGAGACGATCGGCGACTCGGTCTACGTCGACTTCGACGCGGCGGGGCGAATCTCGGTCGAGGACCTCGACGCCAAGCTCGACAGGTGGAAACACCGCCCGTGGAAGATCGGGACCTTCAGCGCCGCCTCGAACGTCACCGGCATCCTCAACGACGTCCACGCCCTCGCCCGCGTCCTCCACCGGCACGGAGCCCTCGCCTTCTTCGACTTCGCCGCCGCCGGCCCCTACGTCGACGTCGACATGAACCCCGCGGGCGATCCCGACGCCAGGCTCGACGCGGTCTTCTTCTCGGTCCACAAGTTCCTCGGCGGGCCGAGGACACCCGGTCTCCTCGTCGCGGACCGGAGGCTCTTCACGAACCGCGTCCCGGCCGAGCCGGGGGGCGGGACCGTCCTCTACACGTCCCCGTGGGACCACCGGTACCTGTCCGCGATCGAGTTCCGCGAGACCGGCGGCACTCCGCCGATCGTCCAGTCGATCCAGGCCGGGCTCGCCTTCGACCTGAAGGCGGCGGTGGGCGTGGACCGCACCGAGCGGATCGAGCGCGATTACCTCGCGCGCGCCCTCCGGGAGTGGCGCGGCCGCGACGACATCTTCATCCTCGGGAACCTCGAGACGAAGAGGCTCGGCGTCCTGTCGGTCATCTTCCGCGACCTGCACCACAACCTCGCTGCAACGCTCCTGAACGACCTCTTCGGAATCCAGGTCCGGGCCGGCTGCATGTGCGCGGGACCCTACGGGCACCTCCTCCTCCACATCGACGAGGCGCACTCCGCCGCGATCCGGCACCGGCTCGACGAGGGACACATCGGCGAGAAACCGGGCTGGGTCCGGATCAGCCTCTCGCCGACGGTGAGCGAAGAGGAGTTCCAGACGCTCCTCGAGGCCGTGGACCACGTCGCGCGGAAGGGCCGCAGCTACGAGGCGGATTACGACCTGCGCGACGCGACGGGCGAATGGACGCGGAAGGCCCCGGAACGAGCCGGGGCCTGACCTCGGCCGACGGGCCTACTTCGCCTTCTTCGCCTTCTTCGCCTTCTTCGAGGATTTCTTTTCCGCCTTCGGTGCGGCCGTTTCGGCCTCGCGCAGAACGTCCTCGATCCACGAGGTCCCCATCATCGTGTGCGGGAGACCGAGCGTCGTCAGACCGAGGAGCGCGACGCCCCGGACCTCGGCCGCCGTCGCGCCCGCTTCGAGCGCGCGCCGGGCGTGCGAGTGGGCCGCCCCCTCGAGGCGCGACCCGAGCGAGAGCGCCAGCTTGAGCAGCTCGGCTTCCTTCTCCGCGAACCCGGCCGCCTCGCGGCTCGCGAGCGAGAGAGCCTCGTAGGTCATTCCGCACTCCGGGTAAGCTTCGACGAACTTCCGGAACGGTCCGGGCGCTTTCTTCATGGAGTCCTCCGAAGGGGCATTGTAGAAGCCTCCCGCCTCTCCGGCGCACCGCCGGATCGAAGCGGGGCCCTACGGCCAGAGCTTCTCGCGCCCGTCGTGCCAGTCCCTCGTGACGTCGAGCCAGAACGCGAGCCCGGCGAAGCGCCCGAACGGCTGGTAGAGGCGGACGACGCGCGCGTCCTTCACGGGGCGGCCCCGGAAGCGGAGCTCGGCGACCTTCTTCCGCGACCACGAGTCGAGGCCGAGGTGCCCGTGGTGGCCGAGGAGGCGCAGGAGCGTCTCCGCCGCGTACGGTCCGAAGCCCTTCTCCGCGCGAATGAGCTCCATCACCTCCGTGTCGGAGCGGGAGGGGTCCTCCCACGTGGAAAGGTCGAGCGCGCCCGAGGCGACCCGCGCGGCGAAGGCGTGGAGAAAGGGGGCCCGGTAGCCGACCTTCAGCTCGTCGCGCAGCCGCCCCTCGGGAAGCGAGGCGAGAAACGCCGCGTCGGGGAAGGCGCCGCCGCGATCGAAGGCCGCGATCATCCGGGTCACCATCGCCTTCGTCAGCGACCACGAGCAGTTCGTCGTGCAGAGGACCTTGACGGCGTCCTCGAAGAGCGTCGGGGCGCGGAGGATCCGCCCGGCCCGCCGGTCGGCCATCCACCCGAACCCCTCGCCACGACGCGCCGCGCAGAGGGCGTGAAACGGCGCGAGGTCGGTCGAAAGGTCGAGGACGCGGGCCACGACGGGCTTCACGGCCGTCGCAGGCGCGGGCGAAGAGACGGCGACTCCGCCACTGAGCGATGCGAGGAGGACGGGCACCGGCGACCCGCCGCGAAGGAAGACGAACGAGAGACGCCGCCTCCCTCGTCCCACGCGAACGGCGGCAGGTCGTACCAGCCGTGGCTCCGGGCCACGAGGTCGAGGTCGACGCCCGGGACCGTGAAACGGGCGCCCGTCACCGGGGCCCGTCGGTCCCTTCGACCGGAGGGAGGCCCGGTCCCCCCGCCGGCAGCGGGCTCCCGTCGCCGTGAACGGTGCAGCGTTCCGTCGGTTCCGTCCCCGCGAGGAACTGCTCGTTGACGGAGGTGGGGCAATCCTCGGTGACGAGCATCCCCGTCGTCGGGTCGACCGAGGCGGTGACGACACCCGGCACCTCGGGGAACGGCTCCTCGAAGAAGTGGGACGGGAGGCGCCGCGCGAAGTCGGCGTAGATCGGGACGGCGGCCGTCGACCCCGAGAGGTTCAGGCCGCGGTTGTCGTCGAAGCCGACCCAGACCGCCACGAGGAGGCGGGGGGAGAAGCCGATGAACCAGGCGTCGCGCCCGTCGTTCGTCGTACCCGTCTTCCCGGCGAAGATCCCCTGCGCGCCGCGGCCCCGGGCCGAGGCCCCCGTCCCGCGGTTCACGACTCCCTGGAGGATCGAGTCGAGGACGGAGACGGCGGCGGGATCGGCGGCGCGCTGCAGGGGGACGTCCTTCCGGTCGATCCGCCTCCCTTCCGGGCCGACGAGGCCGAGGAGGGAGTTCGGCTTCACGAGGATGCCGCCGTTGGCGAAGACGGAATAGGCCGCGGCGATCTCCATCGGCGTGCACTCGAAGGCCCCGAGGGCGAGCGAGGGGTAGGCCTTCATCGGCGACGTGATCCCCGCCTTGCGCGCCGCCACGATGACGTCGGAGAGGAGCGTCTTGCCGCCTCCCGTCTCCCAGACCGCGAGGCGGACGGTGGGGATGTTCAGCGAGTGCTCGAGGGCGTACCGGACGGTCACGGGTCCGCGGAACTGGCCGTCGTAGTTGCGCGGCGACCAGGTTTCTTCCTCCTTCTTCCCGAAAACGAGGGCGATCGGCGAATCCTGGAGGATCGTGGTCGGCGTGACGGGCGGAACGAGGTCCCTTCTCTCGAACGCGGCGAGGTAGACGAACGGCTTGAAGAGCGAACCGGGCTGGCGCTTGGCCTGGACGACGCGGTTGAACTGGCTCACCTGGTAGTCCCGCCCGCCGACGAGGGCCCGGATCGAGCCGGTGTGCGGGTCGAGGGCGATCAGCGCCGCCTGGAGCGGCTCCTCCCCCTCCTTCGTCCGGAGCTTCTTGAACTTCTTCTCGAGCTCCTCGAGCCCGGTCTGGACCGCCGCCTGCGCCGCGGCCTGCATGTCGGGGTCGAGCGTCGTGTAGAGGGAGAGGCCCGCCCCCGAGAGGTCGCTTCGCGACTCCTTCACCTGCGTCAGGACGAAGTCGACGAAGTGGGGTGCCTCGATGCCGATCACGGGCTTGGACACGCGCGTGAGCGGCGCCGCCAGGGCCGCGTCGTAGGCGGCGCGGTCGATCTTCTTCTCGTCGAGCATCCCCTTCAGGACGAGCGCGCGGCGCGCCTGGGCTCTCTCGGTGTTGCGGAACGGCGAGAATCGCCCGGGGGAGGAGATGAGCCCGGCGAGCATCGCGGCTTCGGAGAGGTCGAGCTGCGAGACGGGCTTGCCGAAGTAGAACCGTGCCGCCTCCTCGACCCCGGTAACGGAAACGGATCCGCGTTGCCCGAGGTAGATCTCGTTGAGATAGGCCTCGAGGATCTCCTCCTTGCCGTACTTCGCGTCGAGGATGACGGCCAGGAGCGCCTCGACGGCCTTCCGGCGAAGGGTCCGCTCGGGGGTCAGGAAGAGGTTCTTGACGAGCTGCTGCGTCAGCGTGCTCGTCCCCCTCACCGATCGTCCCCGCACCACGCTCTGGAGGACGGCGCCGACGAGCCGCTTCGGGGAGAGTCCCGCGTGCGTGAAGAAGTCCCGGTCCTCGGTCGTCAGGATCGCGTCGAGGACGACCTTCGGCACCTGGGCGAGGCGGACGAGCGTCCGGTCCTCCATCTTCTGGTCGAAGACGGAGCCGACGACCTCCGGCTCGAAGACGACGTACGGAAGCGGGGCTCCGTCGGACTCGCGCTTGAGGCCGGCGATCCGCCTCCCGGAAAAGTCGATCCGGGCGACGATCCCCGGGGAAGCGGCCGTAGGCCGTCTCGTGCGGGTTGACGCCGACGACGATCCGACTACGGGAGAGGAGATACCGTCCGCCCGTGACCGGGGGCGCCGGGACGGGCGCGTAGCGGAGACGGGCGAGGCGCCGCTCGACGTCGTCGGGGCCGAGCGCGTCGCCGGGCTGGAGAACCCAGGCATCGGAGTAGAGGCGGGTGGGGATGCTCCACCGCCGGCCGTCCATCGTCCGGGTGACGACCCGGTCGTAGTACGCGACGACGAGGGTGAGGGAGACGGCGAAGAGGACGACGAGACCGGCTGCCCCCAGAGCGCCCACCTCGGGATCGCCGACCAGACGCGGCGGAAGCGGGCGAGGAGGCCGGACCTCACCACGGGAGTGTAGCGAACGCCCCTCTCACCTCGAAGGCGGAGCGGCGCCGGAGACGAGCGATACGACCTGCGCGTCGGTCAGCGGACGCGGCCCGCCGAGGAGGCGTGCGGCAAGCGTCACCTTCGCGAGGTGCTCGACGCGCTCCATCCGGTGCAGCGCCTCCTTCACGTCGCGGCCGAGCGTCAGGACGCCGTGGCTCGCGAGGAGGAAGGCGTCGTGGTCGTCGACGAAGGGCTCGAGCGCCCGGGCGAGCTCCTCCGTCCCGGGCGTGGCGTAGGGGACGAGCGGGATCGCGCCGACGGTGAGGACGATCTCGGGCATGACCGGGGCGTCGAGGGGAACCCCCGCCGCGGCAAAGGCGGTCGCGACCGGCGGATGCGCGTGAACCACTCCCCCGACGTCCCCGCGCCGCCGGTAGCAGAGGAGGTGCATCGGCGTCTCCGTCGAGGGGCGGCCTCTCCTTCGACGACCGCTCCCTCGAGGTCGACGAGCAGCAGCTCCTCCGGCGACAGCCCGCCCTTCTCGCGCCCCGCCGGGGTCACCAGAAGCGCGTGCGGGCCGAGACGTGCCGAGATGTTGCCGTCGGTCGCGGGAGCGAAGCCGAGGGCGTCGAGCCTCCGGCCGCACGAGACGAGCGCGGCGCGGACGGTGGCGTGGTCCATTCCGTTCCCCTTTCCGTCAGGCGACCGGGAGCATCGTATGCCCGTCGCGCGGATCGACGGAGAGCGGCGGGTTCCCGTTCGGCCCCGTGAGGACGAGCCCTGGTCCTTCGCGGCGGAGCCGGGTCTCGACGGCCCCCCTGCGAACGACCGCCTCGAGCCCCGGCCGCTCCTCGAGCGCCTTGCCGAGGAGGAGGAGGGAGGCGCGGTTCACCATCCGGCAGAAACCGCCGTCGTAGAAGGACTCCCCCGTGAACCGCCGGAAGTCCGCGAGACCCGCGGGACAGAGGTTGCAGAGGTCGAACACGTCGAGGCATCGGGCGCAGGAGGCCGGAGCGGGGGCCTCGGCCTGTACGAAGAAGCGGTCGAGCCCCTCGAGCGACGGAAGCGTCCGCCAGGTGGGAAAGTCGGAGCAGTACCAGGCAACGTAGCAGTCGGTGAAGCGGCCGTCGGGAAGGAGGCTGACCCCTAGCCGGTGGCAGGTCCAGTCGCGCTTCAGGCCGAGGTGCCACTCCCCTTCGTCCGGCGCGCTCAGGAGCCTCACCCCCGGTTCGAGGCCTCGTCGAGAAATGCGGCGAGCTGCTTCACGAACTCCTCCCGCTCCGAATCGTTGAAAGAACGTTTCAGGGGCCGGAAGGCGAACGGCGCCGGGTCGAGATCGAGGAGCGAGAGGAAGTTCTCCTTCAGGTGGCGCGTATCCCGTGGCGCGACGCACGCCGTCAGCTTCAGCGTCACGTGGGGCGCGACCGAGAGACGGGCCTTCATCGCGCGGAAGGCCGCCTCGACCTCCCGCCAGTTCGCCGAATTCCGCTCGGACCGGCGGCCGTCGTAGGAGAAGAGGAGGAGGACGGGAGCGGACGAGGCCGCGATCGCGTCGAGGACCCGGGGCGTCTGCTTCGAGAGCCCCCCCGTGAACGCCATGACCGGGACGTTCAGCTCGCGGGCGTTCAGGGCGAGAAGCCACTCCCAGAGCTCGGGCTGGTCGAACGTCTCCCCCGCCCCCACTTCGAGGCCGCAGATCTCGTACTTCTCCGCCACCTCGCGGATCTTCGGCTCCGCCAGTGCGGGATCGAGGCGGGCGTGGCGCGCCCTCGGGAACCCGTTCGACGTCTTCAGCGCGCAGTACGAGCAGGTCCCCGCGCAGTCGAGGCCGAAAACGACCTTCAGGACTCTCCCCGGGCGCTGTCCCGCCGGCGCGGCGGCGACGGACGGCGCGCTCCCGACCGCTTCCCCCACGTCACTTGTACCGGTTGCAGGCGGCCCGCGTCAGAAGCTCGGCCGGGTCGAGCGGCGACAGCGCGTCGCGCGGGCTGCCGCAGATGGGGCAGGCCCAGCTCTCGGGAAGGTCCCACGGGGTCGGCTTCAGCCCTTCCGCGGGAGGCGGCGTCTTCCCCTCGGTCTCGACCATGAAGCTGCAGGTGTCGCAAAGCCACTTCGGCATGGGTCACCTCATCCCGGCGCCAGGCCTTCCGCCGCTCACGCGATCCCGTACGCGTGCAGCTTCTTGTAGAGAAGCGCGCGGGAGATCCCGAGGAGCTTCGCCGCCTGGAGCCGGTTGTTGTTCGTCCGCGCCAGGGCGAACCCGAGGGCGCGGCGCTCCGTCTGCTCGACGAGCTCGGCGAGCCCGCAGTCCTCGGAGAGGCAGAACTCGTCGTTCGTCTCGCGGGCGCCCGCCATGATCATCCGGACCTGCTCGTCGCTGACGTCGGCTCGACGACGATCGTCAGCGCCCGCTCGAGGACGTTGTGCAGCTCGCGGATGTTCCCCGGCCACTCGTAGCGCCTGAGGAGCTTCTGCGCCTCCGGTGAGAGCGAGCGGTGGTAGATGCCGTGCCGCTTCTTCAGGTCCTCCCAGAAGATCCGGAGCAGCTCGGGGATGTCCTCCCGGCGATCACGAAGCGCCGGAATCCGGATCGGAATGACCGAGAGGCGGTAGTAGAGGTCCCTGCGGAAACGCCCTTCGTCGGCCTGCTTCGTGAGGTCCTGGTTCGTGGCGGCGATGACGCGGACGTCGACCCGGAGGACCTGCTCGGAGCCGACCTTCTCGATCTCGCTCTCCTGGAGGACCCTGAGGAGCTTGGCCTGGACCGAGAGCGGCATGTCGCCGATCTCGTCGAGGAAGATCGTGCCGCCGTCGGCCATCTCGAACTTCCCCTGCTTGCCCCCCTTGCGCGCCCCCGTGAAGGCTCCGTCCTCGTAGCCGAAGAGCTCGGACTCGAAGAGCGTCTCCTGGATGGCCGAGCAGTTCACCCGGACGAACGGCCGGGATGCCCGCGTCGAGTAGGCGTGGATCGAGTGTGCGAAGACTTCCTTGCCCACTCCGCTCTCTCCGAGGAGGAGGACGGTCGAGTTCTGCGGCGCCGCCCGCATGGCGTTCTCCTTCGCGTCGCGGCTCGCAGGGGCCAGCGCCACGACGTCGGAGAAGCCGAACCTCACGTCCGGCGCGAGGGGGCCCTTGCGATTTCGGAGCGCCTCGAGCTCCTTCTTGAGGTGTTCGACCTTGTGCGCGAGACGGTTCACCTCGCCGAGGTCCGTGAAGTCGATCTTCCCCGCGGCGCCGACGCACCTGCCGTCCCGGTAGAGAGGGAAGCGTGAGACGACGACGCGCCGCTCCCCGATCTTCTGGATCTCGCCGTGCTCGGCGATCCCGGTCTGCGCCACGATGTGCATCCGCGTGTTCTCGATGACCTCCGTGACGTGGCGGCCCACCGCCCGCTCGCGCGGGATGCCGTGGATCTCCTCGAAGCTCGGGTTGGTCATCGTGATGACGCCGTCGCGGTTCACGACCATCAGGCCGTCCACCGTGACGTCGAGGACCCTTCGGAGCCCCTCGAGGTCTTCGTGCGCCTGCGCGAGCTGCTCGCCCACGAGCGCCGAGACGTCGTGGATGGCCAGCGTGACGTACCGCAGGGCGTTCTCGACGACGAGCGGAAAGCCGAAGACGAGGAGGAGCCGGTCGCGGTGCTGGTGGATACGGGGCGCCTGCCAGCCCCCGAGGGAGCCGGCCGAGCCGAGCGCCCGCGGCGGGAAGAGCCGGCGCAGGACCGGCTCGTCGCCCGCCAGCGCCTCGCCGAAGAAGCTCCTCATCTCGGCGTTCGCGAGGACGACTCGACCGGCGGCGTCGGCCACGGCGACCATGTACGAGACACCCGTCAGGGCCCCTTCGGCGATCTGGCGGAGCCATGCGTCGACACGGTCGGGACGGGAAGGCGGCACGGAGCCGTCGTCCCGGAAGAGGATCCCGAGGTATCGGCCGCCCTCGTCGACGACGACCGCGCTCTCCGACGCCCCGTCGCGAGCCCAGGAATCCTCGAGTCCCGGCGCCACGAGGGCCGGCGCCTTCTCGAGGATCGGCGCGACCGGCGCATCCAGGTCGGCCCGCCCTCGAGGCGAGAGCCGGGCGAGAAAGCCGGGGAGGTCGAACACCCCGATGACGCGCCCCTCCCGGTCGACCGCGGGGAGGAGCGGGCGACCCTGACGGAGCGCCTGCGCGAGGGCGCCAGCCAGGGTGCTCCCGGGCGAAAGGGGCGGGAAGTCGCCAGGAATCGTATCGGACCGTTCTCACCGGGTCGGCTGCCGCGGCGGCGGCCCTCCGGCGCGAATTATAGGGACTCGTCGAAAAGGGACGGCCATGCCCGGGCGCGGGGGACGGCGGAAAGCCGGGGGGCGCCGCGGAGCCGGGCACGGCCATCACCAGGTGTCTCTCAGAAGATCTTCTTGAAGCTGTAGATCAGCTCGAACCTCAGGAAGTAGGCCGAGTCGCGGCCGACGTAGAAGTCGCCCGGCTTCAGGTACTCGTAGAGGACGTGCCCCTTGAGCGACTTCGAGAAAGTCACGTCGGCCCGCGCCTGATACATGTCTCCCCGCTTCTTCCCCTTGCCGAAGACCTTGGGGCTCCCCGGAAACGGCTCGAAAGCGTTCATGTAGTAGTAGGTCCCGCGGAGGCTCAGGAACTTCGCCGGGCTCGCGAGGATCTCCGCCTGCCACATGGAGAGGTTCGTCCAGTAGGCGACCCCCTTCTCGGGCACCTGGCTGTAGATGTAGAGCTCGCTCCACTTCGGCCAGCGCGAGAAGAGGGGATCCCACCCCTCGTTCTTCGTCGTCTTCGGGTCGTCGCCGGACATCCCGATCCAGCCGACCTGGAGAGACGGCTTCCATGACAAGGGAAACGTCTTCTTCGCGTAGACGTAGCCGCCCCACGCGGCGATGTCCTTGTCCCCCCCGGCAACGCCCGGCTTCGGTTTCTCCTGCCCGAACTCCCACGCGGCCTCGGCGGTGACCGAGAACCCCTCCGGGAGCTGCTGGACGACACGCGCGCCGACCGTACCGAACTGGCGATCGGGCTGGAACTGGGCGTTCGTGGTCGCCCGGTAGTCGTCCTTCTCGCTCTTCCAGAAGACGTAGCCGTCGATGGCCGTCTTCGGCAGGTCGCGGCCCGTGTAGAGGCCGACGGCCGCCTCGTCCCACTCCTGGAGGAGCTTGTTCTTGTCGTTGATGACCGGGAGGTACCAGTCCTTCGCCGGGTCGGAGATCCCGATCAGCTCGACCTTCGACTTCTTCCAGCCGAACGTCACGTCGACGGCATTGAAATACGCCGTCCGCGAGCCGTCGCCCGACGTCCCGTCGAAGAGGACGAAGCCCTCCCCCCGCATCAGGTTCTGCCGCCCGACGCGCAGCGAGACGGACGGGTCGAGCTTCCAGTCGACGTAGGCGTTCTCGAAGACCACTTCGTCCCACTTGAACGGCGTGTCGGGATGGACCGTCTTGCGGCTCTCGTTGTTGAGGCCGACGTAGACCTCGCCCCTGGTCCCGATCGTCGCCTTGCCCCAGACCCGGGTGCGGAAGCGGTACCAGAGGCGGTGGTCGTCGGTGGCGTCGTTCCAGTCGAAGCTGTTGTTCTGCGCCTCTGAACGGACCCGCTCCTCGGCGCCGACCTCCCAGGTGATCTTCCACGGGTCCGGGGCCGGCGCGGTCTTGGCATCTTCGCCCCGGGCGGCCGGCGCCAGGATCAGCGCCGCGCAAGCCAGTGCGGTGAGTCGATTCGTCATTGGAGTCCTCGTTTCCTCTGTCCCTGGTCGGCTCGCGGGGCCGCGCCGCCAGGATGCGGAGCCCTCAGAAGGGGGTCTTCCACCCCGTGTAGCAGGTCAGCCCCTCGGCCTCGACCAGCGCCTTGAGCGGGGCCAGGGCCTCGACGGGTGTTCCGGGATGGTCTTCGAACGCGTAATGCTGCCCGAGCTGGCGGTACTTCGACTCGCCCAGGCGGTGGAACGGCAGGAGATTGATGACCTCGAGACCGGCGTCCTTCACGAACTTCGCCGTGGCCCGGATGTTCTCCTCGGAGTCGTTGCAGCCCGGGATCACCGGGATCCTCACGACGACGAACCCGGGCCAGTCCGAGGCGGCCAGGGCCTTGATGTTCGACAGGATCAGCTCGTTCGAGACGCCCGTCAGCTCCTTGTGGCGCTCCGGGTCCATCTGCTTGATGTCGACGAACATCCAGTCGACGTTCTTCAGCGCCTCGAAGAGGTAGCTCTCCGAAACGCAGGCGGTCGTCTCGATGCAGACGTGGAGCCGGGCCTCCCGGCAGCGCCGGAGGACCTCCAGGATGAACTCCCGCTGGAGGAGCGGCTCGCCGCCGCTGAAGGTCACGCCGCCGCGGCTCCCCCAGAACTGACGGTCCCGCTTGAAGACCGCCATCAGGTCGTCCACCGTCATCCACTTTCCGCTCACCTCGAGCGCCTCGTGGTAGCAGTTCTGGACGCACTCGTGCGTCGTGCAGACGTCGCAGAAGGCCCGGTCGAACGCCGCCGAGCCCGCCTCGTTCACGGTGATGGCGTGGTGCGGGCAGGCCTCGACGCAGCGGCCGCAGTGCTTGCACTTGATCTCGCGGCGGACGACGACGGGCTTCGTGAAGAGCCCCTCGGGGTTGCAGCACCAGACGCAGGACAGCGGGCAGCCGCTGAGGAACACCGTCGTCCTCGTGCCGGGCCCGTCGTGGACCGAGTGCCCCTGGATGTCGAAGACCAGTCCCCTGGTGTCGCCGCTGGCCATTACGTCCTCCGCTCCCGCGGGGAGATCCCCGCCCCGCCCCGTGCCCGGCCGTGAGAAGAGGGCCTCCCGCCGCCGGGCCGCGGCGGGAGGCCCCGGGGAATTCCGGGGTCAGCTCGCGCGTCCGGGCGCGATCGCCGCGCCGACCGGCACGCGGACCTTCGGCTCCGCCTTGAGCGGGGAGCGTGGTCGCGAGGACGATCGAGACGACGAACGACCCGAGCGCGTAGTAGATCGAGTAGGTGTAGCTGCCGGAGACGTCCTTCAGCCAGCCGCCGATGAACGAGCCGAGGAACGGCCCGATGCCCATGACGATCATCGTGGCGAGGCCCCAGATCTTGCCGAGGGTCTTGCGGCCGTAGATGGCGCCCGTGTACCCGACGACGCCGCCGGGGACGATCGCCCAGTAGACGGCGAAGATGAAGCAGGCGACGTAGGCGAAGAAGTCGCCCTGCTTCGTGCCGAGGAGGAAGAGGCAGGCGAGGACGCCCGTCCCCGGTCCGACCATCAGCATCGCCTTCCGCCCCTTGACCTCGTTGCCCATGAGGGTCACGACCTTGTCGGCGATCTTGCCCATGATCGGCATCGAGAAGATGCCGATGAGGCCGATGACGGCGTAGGTCTGCGTCGCCTTGGCGAGGCTGAAGCCGACGTCCTGCGTCCAGTAGCTGACGACCTGCGTCCAGATGAGGAACTCGGCCATCATCGAGGTGAGGAACGTGAGGATCGCCGCCCAGATCGCGTACTTCGAGAACGCCTCTCCGACGCCCCACTCGTACTCGGCGGCCGGAGCGCCTCCGCCGGCGGGAGCCGGCATCGCGCCGAACGGCTTCATGCCGTAGGAGTCGGGCGACTGCTTTGCGACGATGACGGCCAGGACGAGGGCGGCGAAGACGATGACCCCGAGGATCATCATCTCGCCGCGCCAGGCGGCGGTCAGGGTCGCGAGCGCGTCCTTGACGGCCGGGACGTCGAGGGTGCCGGGCTCCTTGAGCTTGCCGGCGATCGCCGTCGCGAGCTCCTTGCCCTGGAGGTCGTCCGCGTTCGGCAGGAGCGTCTTGACCGCCTCGTCGAGGCCCTTCTGGGCGGCGCCGAGCTTCGGCTTGACGACCTGCGCGAGGACGAACTGCGCCATCGGGGCGCCCGCGAAGGCGAAGCCCCACATCGTGGCGTACGACTTGCCCACGTACCACTTGCGGACCGAGACCGTCGACGTGACCCAGAGCATGCCGGTGGCGATGCCGCCGAGGACGCCGAACGTGAAGAGGTACGCGGCGTGCGAGCTGATCATCGACGTGAGGATGAAGCCGAGGCCGCCGAAGACGGCGGCGATCGCGTAGACGGGCTTCGTCCCCCACTTGTCGAGGATCATCCCGGAGAAGTAGGCCGTGACGGCGTAGACCACCATCATCAGCGAGTAGCCGAGGGTGACCTGGGCCGTGGACCAGCCCATCGTCACGCCCATGGGTCCCTTCAGGATCGCGAAGGTCGCGCGGTACCCGAAGAGGCAGAAAACGGCCAGCCAGGAGGCGAAGACCACCAGGCGGCCGTAGAGGATGGCTTTCCTGTCTTCCATGCGCTCTCTCTTTTCGTCTCTCTCCGGCCCCGAAACCCGTCCCGCCGGAGGCTGACACGGACGAGGGGCCGGGGACGCCTCGCGGCGCCCCCGGCCCGGTCCGTCAGTTTGAGATTACTGCTCGCGGAACATCTCGCAGGTCAGGGCGACCATGTCGGGGTAGGCGAAGAACTTCGGCGTGGCCGTCGAGGCCTCGCAGACGCCGAGCTCCACCCTCTTCGCGTCGGCGGTGAAGTTGCGGCAGCCCTTGCACTTCGGCGTGGCGACGCACTCCTCGCACTGGTCTCCGTCGGCCGGGACCATGTTCTTCGTGCGGTGGCAGATCCCCTTGGCGACGTCGACCGCGGCGAAGTTGCGGCAGTCGCGGTGGTGCATCATTTCCATTTCAAACCCCCTCGTACTCGGTGCGGGCGATGAGCTCGTCCTGGACCGGCTTGCCGATCTCGACCCAGTACTGCGTGAACCCGGCGACGCGGACCATCAGGTCGCGGTAGTTCTGCGGGTTCTTCTGGGCGTCCTTGAGGACCTTCGAGTCGACGATGTTGTACTGGATGTGGAAGCCGCCCTTGCGCATGTAGGCCTGGGTGAGGTCGAGGAGCTTCCTCGCGCCCTCTTCGCCCTGGATGGCGGTCGGGTGGATCTTGATGTTGAGCTGGGAGTTCTGCGACATGCTGTGGTCCCAGATCGCGGCGGAGTTCAGGAGCGCGTACGGACCGTTACGGTCCGTGCCCGGGAAGGCCGACAGGGAGGCGTCGGCGAACGTCGTGCCCGCGAGGCGGCCGTCGGCCGTCGCGATCGTCGCCGAGCCCATCGCGCCGTGCGTGGAGACCGAGATCTGGCACGCGTAGAGCGGCTTGGCGTTGAGCGACTCGTAGTTGTAGCAGTCCTTGCAGAAGAAGTTCTCCCAGTCGAGGAGGATGTTGTCGACGTACTTGTCGTCGTTGCCGTACTTCGGCGCCTGCAGGGCCATGAAGTGGAGCTTGTCCCACTTGCCGGGACCGTCCTCGCGCTTCTCCTGGTCGGCGAGCGAGAAGGAGTTCACTTCCTTCGCCGTCTTGAAGCCGAAGTTGTCCTTCAGGGCCACGCGGTACTCGTCGAGGGAGACCTTCTTGTCGTCGTAGACGATCTTCTTGAGGGCCGCCATCGAGTTGATCGTCGTGATCGTGCCGGCGGACTCGACGTTGTACGTGGCGTTGTAGCGGTAGCCGAGCTCGTTGATGAGGTGGCCCCGGTCGAGGCAGTCGGGCTTCATGTACGAGTTGATGACCGCCATGTTGTTCTTGCGCCAGATGTCGTGCTGGATGTTGTTCGTCAGGTCCAGCACGTGGACGGCTTCCTGCCAGTAGAGCTTGAACTGGGCGAAGAGCTCGTCGAAGGTCTCGAGCTTCTTGCCGTGCGCCTTGAAGACGCGCTCGCCGGTCCGCTGGTCGACGCCGTCCCACAGCGTCAGCTCGAGGATCTTCGGCATCGAGATGAAGTGGACGCCGACGGAGGTCGGCTGGCCGGCGCCGCCCGGGATCCAGTAGGTCGTCCCGTTCAGCGTGATCGGCTTCCAGGTGCAGCCCGAGGTCTCGAGGCAGCCGCCGATCGCCCAGGCGCGCGCGTCCTCGATGTCCATCCCCTCGGGGCCGTAGTGGTGCTTGAGGAACTCCATCGCGACCTGGTTGTTCATGAACGCCGGGTAGCCGCCGCCGGTCTTGATGCACTCCATGGCGAGGAGCAGGTAGTCCTCGGGGAGCTTCTCGTCGTAGATGACCGCGAGCGTCGACTGCGGCATCACGTTCCGCATGCCCGCCTCGAGGAGGAGGTACTCCAGCCGGTTGCAGGCGTGGCGCCCGTCCTTCTGGAGGCCGGCGCACGACACGGTGTTGAACGTGTTGCCGGAGAGGACGCCGCCGACGACGCCCATCGAGGCGAAGCAGTCGATCGAGGTCTTCACGACGCGGTCGAGCTCGAGGAGCTCGACGACCTCGTCCTCGGTGATCCGGCCCGCCTTGATGTCCTGGTCGAACCAGGGGAAGAGGACCTGGCCGATGCGGCCCGGGGACATCCCCGAGATGGCGTCCTCGTTCAGGACGGCCAGGTGCAGCGTCTCGATCATCTGGAGGGCTTCGATGAAGGTCCGGGGCGAGTTGTGCTCGAGCCACTCGAGGCGCTCGGCGATCCCCTTGTACTCCGCCTTCTGGACGGCGTCCTTCTCGATCGACTCGAGGCGGCGCGCTTCCTTGGCGTAGTTGCGGACCCAGGCCTGCATGCCCTCGGTCGCGAGGATGACCGCCTCGTAGTTGTAGAGGCGGTTCATGCCGGTGAGGCCGTCGCCGTCGGCGCGGCCGGCGACCTTGGCCTTCATCTCCTTCGCCAGGGCGATGATGCCGTCGAAGCCGAGGTGGAGCGGGTAGTAGTAGTTGATGACCTCGCGCCCCTGCGGGAGCGTGTAGCCGGAGTCGAACATGCAGACGATGTTCCGCATGATCGCTTCCTTGGTCTCGTAGCCCGGGACCATCTGCTCGTACTTGTGGCCCAGGTCGTCGACCGACTTGCCGACCCACATCCGGGCGACCTCGAGGAGGCCGGGGACCTCTTCCTGGCGCATCCCGAACTTGCCGGCGATGGAGACGACCTTGCCGAAGCTCTTGACGACGTTGCCGCCGCCCTGGCCGAACTTGGAGTGCTCGTCGACCGAGGTCGAGCCGCGCTTGAGCGCGTCCTGGTAGAGCTCGTCCTCCTTGGCCATGTAGAAGCCCTCGGAGAGCCACGGCATCGGGAAGGAGCCGCGGAAGAAGGGCGCCTTGTGCATGACGAGGAGCTCGCCCGGGAAGATCACGGGCGTCGAGTGCGAGAAGGCGGCCTTCAGGGCCATCGCGCGGCGCACGACGGGGATCTCGTTGTCGTGCTGGAAGTACTCCCGCGTGTACCAGTACGGGAACTCGTTGTTCGCCGACGAGAGCGTCTGCATGAAGACGTCCCGCAGCTTCTCGACGCGCGGGTGCGGGGCCATTTTGACCTCGCGGTCGACGAGGTTCTTCGGCGCGTGTCCCCCGGCCTCGTTTTCCATCGAGACGCCGGCGTCCGCCAGTACTTCCTTCAGTTTCTTCGGCATCGAAACCCTCCTGATTCTTCGCTGCTTCCGGATCGGGCTGTCTGGGCCGACTGGGTCCAGTTTCGTTTCGCTTCCTCCATCGCAAGGGCGCTGCCACACCCGTGACGCCGTCGGCCGCTCGCAATCCACTCCAACGGCGAGGTTTAGGCCTCCGTCGTCGATACCGTTCCCGGTCCGGTCCGGCTGTCTCGCGGCGTGACATGCACGGGCCCGTTCCGGTGCCTCGGCGATCGCGGGCTGTTCAATGAATCTGCGCAGGTCTCGCATGAATAGCGGACTCGCATCGCCCCGGAGTGCTCCGCAGAATGCCCGTCTCCATTCGTGACACCCCCTGTCACGAGCGACGACACGCACGAAAGCCCTTGCGAAATCTCGATCGGGGCCCACCTTGTTGCGGGCGGACTGGGCCCTGAGGACAACGAAGATGACGAACGCACCGACGGTGAAACGTCTGGTGGCGGCGCTCGTCCTCGACCGCGAGGCCCTCGATTGCCAGAAGGGGCTCTGCTCCGGCGGCATCGACGCGAACGCGCTCGCCGACGACGTCCGCTCCGCCTACTACCAGCTCGTGGGCGCGCTCCGCGCGCTCGAGCCCCACGACCTCGCCGCGAGCCGGATCCTCTCCGCCCTCGGCGAGACCCCGAACCCGAACGCCTGACCGCGGCCCGCGCCGCGAGGGAGAAGCGATGCCCGTGACCCCGATTCCCGAACGCGAGGCCCTGATCGAAGAGGTCGTCGACGCGAGTGGGACATGATGAAAGCCGTCGTCTCCGACGGCCGCTCGCTCTGCCAGGAGCGGCCCGGCACGTTCCGCGCGATGCGCGAGATGAGCCACTCCGTCCTCTCGCGCGACACGCTCGCCTCGTACCTCGGCGACCTCCGGAACGCCGAGATCGAGGGACGCAATCTCGTCACCGAGAAGTACGCCCGGATGGAGGGGCAGATCCCTCCGCTCTCCGAGTGCCCGCTCATCCCGAGGATCGTCTCGATCGAATCGGCGTGGATGAAGGAGCTCTGCGACGCCTGGCCGGTGACGTTTCAGGCGTCCGTGGCGTACTTCGCCCGTTACGAGTCGTGCGAGCTGGAGACTTACTCCGACCCGACGCTGATGCTCCTCTACCGCGACGTCCTCGCGGCCCTGGAGGACGGACGGAATCTCGTCCGCGAGCGCTACGAGCACCTCTTCGAGGCGCAGGGACAGGGGACGCTCGCCGAGGTCGAGGCGAAGGCGCGCGAGACCGCCGCGGTCCCGGCCTGACGCCCGCCGCGACGTGCGCCCGAACCCCCGTCCACCGACTCGTCGCTCCCGCGACGGAGGGACCTCATGACGCTGCCGCCGATTCCCGGACCCGGGCTCCTCGTCGAGGAGATCGTCCAGCACGAGTGGGAAATGATGATGGAGATGATCGCCGGCCGGCCCGAGCTCTGCCAGGAGCGCCCGGGGACCTTCCGGACGATGCGCGAGATCACGAACTCCGTCCTCTCGCCCGACACGCTCCGCTCCTACCTCGGCGAGCTGCGCCAGGCGCGCCTCGCCGGCCGGAACCTCCTCGACGAGAAGCGGGCCCTCCTGGAGAAGGGACTTCCCGCGGCCAGGAACGCTTTCGTCCCGCGGATCGTCGCGATCGAGACGGCGTGGATGGCCGAGCTCTGCGAGCGCTTCCCGTTCACGTTCCGCGGCGCCCTTTCCGACTTCTCCCGCGCCCTCGAGTGCGAGCTGTCGATGCTTTCCGACGCGACCGTCACGCTCTTCTACCGGGACGTCCTCGGCGCCCGCGAAGCGGGCCGGAACCTCCAGCGCGAACGCTACGAGACGTTCTTCCGCAAGCTCGCGCGGGGAACCCTCGAAGAGGTCGAGGCGAAGGAGCGGGCGAAGGTCCCGGACGCGATCTGATGTCAGCCGGAGAGGAGGCCGCGCTCGCGCAGACAGGCGTCGAGCTTCGCCGCGTACCGCCCGTCCAGCTCGCGCAGGACCTCGGCGTGCGCGAGGGCACCCGCGTCGTCGCCCTGCGCCAGAAGCGTCAGGGCGAGCTGGAAGCGGGGCGGGGCGAACCGCGGCGCGGCGTCGACGGCCTCGCCCAGCATCTCCGCGGCCCCCTCCGTGTCGCCCTGCATCCCCCGGGAGAGGCCCAGGCCCCAGAGCGCCCCCACGTGCCGCCTCTCCAGCGCGAGAGCCTTCCCGTAGGCCCCGTCGGCCTCGTCCCAGCGGCTGCACGAGCGGTACGTCGTCCCGAGGTACGCCCAGTGGTCGGCCGTCGGCTCCTCGTCGACGACGGCTTTCATCTTCGCGATCGCCTCGTCCCAGCGATTCGCCTTTCCGAGGTCGAGGGCTTCCTGGATCTCGCGTCTCACGGCCGGGGATCGTACGCCCGCGCCGCGGGAGGTCCCGCGTGAAGGGCCTCGAGCTCTCACGCGCCTACTGGGACGGAGTCGTCGCCCCGGCCGTCGCCGCCCGCCTCCCGGCGCTCCTCCCGCGGCTCGCGGCCGGCCTCGCCGGCGAAGGCTCCGAGTGCTTCGGCTTCGACGACGACCTCTCCCGCGACCACGACTTCGACCCTTCGCCCTGCCTCTGGCTCTCCGCCTCCGACTTCGCCGAGCACGGCGAATCCCTCGACGCGCTTCTCGGCTCGCTGCCGCCGCCCCCGCGTTCGCCGCTCGTCACTCCCGAGGGAGGCGGCCGGCGCGGAGTCCACCAGACCGGGGCCTTCTACCGCCGCTTCCTCGGACTCCCGCGCGCGCCGCGCACCCTCGAGGAGTGGCGCGCGGCGCCCGAGGCGGGCCTCGCCGCCGCGACGAACGGGGAGCTCTTCGCCGACCCGCTCGCCGAGTTCACCGCGGTTCGCGACGACCTCCTCGCGTTCTACCCCGAGGACCTCCGTCTCGCGCGGCTCGCGCGGCACCTTCACGCTGCGGGGCAGTCGGGCCAGTACAACTGGGCACGGTGCCTCCGTCGCAGCGAAGTCGTCGCCGCGGCCCTCGCGCTCGCCGAGTTCGTCGACGCGACTCTCGCCGTCGCGTTCCTCCTCGCCCGCCGATACCGCCCGTTTTCGAAGTGGGCCCACCGCGCCCTAGGAGACCTTCCCCGACCGGGCCCGCGCCTCCACGCGCTCCTCGCCGAGCTCGTCGAGGCTTCCCGCTTCCGCGCCGGCGCTGGTTCTCGGCCTGGTCGAGGAGATCGCCGCCCTCCTCGCCGACTCCCTCCGCGCGGAGGGCCTCTCGTCGACACCGTTGGACTTCCTCGTCGACCACGCGCGCGAGGTCGCGGGTCGCGTCTCCGATCCCCTGCTTCGCCGGCGGGCGGGTGCCCCGTGAGCGACGCCGCGGCCGCCGCCACCGCGATCCGCGACTCGCGACGGTCGGGCCTCTACACGCTCCTCGTCGCGGCCATGGTCGCGCTCCCCCCGCTCTCCATCGACATGGTCCTTCCCGCCCTGCCGTCGATCGCCTCTTCGCTCCACGCGCCCGTCGGGCGGGCCGGCCTGGCGATCAGCCTCTTCCTCGCCGGCTTCGCGATCTCCCAGGTCGTGCTGGGTCCCCTCTCCGATCGCCTCGGGCGACGGCCCGTGATGCTCGCGTCGAGCGCGCTCTTCTCGGCCGCCGGGATAGGCGCGACGCTCGCCGGCTCCCTCGGCGCGCTCCTCTCGCTCCGCCTCTTCCAGGGAATCGGGGCGGGCGGCTGCATGGTCGTCATCTTCGCCGTCGTCCGGGACCTCTTCGAGGGCGACGAGGTCCGCTCCCGGCTCGCGACTGCCAACGCCATCATGGGGATCGCCCCGATGGTCGCACCGACAGTGGGGGCGCTCTTCCTCACGTTCACGGGCTGGCGCGGCCTCTTCGCATTCCTCGGGCTCGGCGGGGCGGCCCTCCTCGTGGGGTGCGGCGCAGGACTCGGTGAGTCGATCGGCCCGCGGAGACGCCAGGTCGGCGCGAGGGAGCTCGCCGCCGGCTACCTGAGCGTCGTCTCGGTCCGGTCCGTCCTCGGCTGCGCCCTCATCGCCGGCCTCAGCTTCGGCCTGCTGCAGGCCTACGTCGTCGGCTCGAGCTTCCTCTTCCTCGGCATCCTCCACGTGAGCCCCGCGTCTACGGGCTGATCTTCGCCGCGATCGCCTCCGGCCAGATCGTGGGCGCGACGGGCGCGGCCTCTCTGGCCCGTCGGGGCGTCTCCCACGTGACCGTCCTCCTCGGCGGGATCCTCCTCGGGCTCTCCGGGAGCGGCGTCCTGCTCCTCCTCGCCGTTCTCGGCCGCGTCCGCGTCGCGACCGCGATCCCCACGCTCCTCCTCGTGACGACGGCCCTCGGGTTGATCACGCCGTCGGCAGCCCACGGAGTCCTCGCGCCGATGCCGCACGTCGCCGGCACGGCCTCCGCCGTCCTCGGCTTCGTGAGGATGTCGGGGGGTGCGCTCGCGTCGGCTCTCGTTTCCCTTTCGAGCGCGAAGTCCCCGACCGCGCTGGCGGTCCTCATGACCCTCTTCGCCTCCGGAACGCTCGTCACCTGGATCGTGACCGTCTCGCCGCCCAGGTGCGCACCCCTCTCCCCTTCGACCCTGCCGCTCCCTTCCGGGACGCAGACCCCGCAGCCAAACCCCGCCCCGCGGTCCACTGACCGCAGAAGGAGCCCGTCTTGAAGAAGAAACCGAACGTCCGGGTGGCCTGCGTGCAGGCCGCGCCCGTCTACTTCGACCTCGAGAAGACCGTCGAGAAGGGGATTGGCTTCATCGAGGAGGCCGCCAGGAACGGCGCCAGGCTCGTCGCCTTTCCCGAGGTCTGGATTCCCGGCTACCCCCTCTTCGCCTGGCTGAACGCGCCGATCCAGACGCTCCTCCACATGCCGGCCTACCGCGACAACGCCCTCGTCGTCGGCGGCGAGCACGACCTCGCGCTCCGCCGGGCCGCCTGCGAGAGCGGCATCCACGTCTGCAGGGCTACGCCGAGCGCTTCGGCGGCAGCCTCTACATGGGCCAGATGCTCATCTCGCCGGAGGGAGAGCCCCTCATCGTCCGGCGCAAGGTGAAGCCGACGCTCGCCGAGCGCTGCGTCTTCGGCGAGGGGGACGGATCGCACCTGAAGGTCGTCGAGACGCCGATCGGCCGGCTCGGCGCGCTCAACTGCTGGGAGCACCTCCAGCCGCTCCTGAAGTACGCGATGTACGCCCAGAACGAGCAGATCCACACCGCCGGCTGGCCGGCCCTCGCGCTCTACAGGGACCAGTCCTACGCGCTCGGCCGGGAGGCGACCTGGGCGGTCCGCCAGACCTACGCCCTCGAAGGACAGTGCTACGTCCTGGCCTCGACGATGAACACCACCCCGGAGGTCGTCGAGATGCTCTGCGACACGCCGGAGAAGAAGGCGTACCTCGCCGCGGGCGGCGGCGCCTCGATGATCTTCGGACCCGACGGCCGGCCCCTCTGCGAGCCGATTCCGCACGACCAGGAAGGGATCCTCTACGCCGACGTCGACTTCGACGCCATCGGCATCGCCAAGACGACCGCCGACCCCGCCGGTCACTACGCGAGGCCCGACGTGGCGCGGCTCCTCCTGAACGCCGCTCCGGCACTCCGGGTCGTGCCGTGGAAGCCCCCCCCCCGGGCCCTCTGCTGCTCGGATCCCTGCCAGTACTGAGGCTGAAGGCCCTGCGGCCCCGGGCGCAAGAACGGCCGGCCCTTCAAGGGACCGGCCGTTTCCGTATATTAGAAAATCAAGACCTGACCCCTCGCTTCGAGACTACGCCTTCTTCCAGACCTCGATCGAGTCGATGAGCCCCTCGTCGCCGAGGAACGACACGCGATCGCCGACCTTGCGGCCGAGCAGGCCCTTGGAGACGTCGGCGAGGTAGGAGTAGACGTCGGCTTCGGGCCTGGAGTCCCACGGGCCGAGGAGGGTCACGGCGCGCGTCCCTCCGAGCAGCCGGAGCGTGACGCGCGTGCCGGGCCTCACCTCGGAGGTGTCGACGGTGGCCGGGTCGAGGACGCGGGCCTTGCGGAGCTCCTCCTGGAGGCGCGCGACGCGGACGTCGAGGTCCTGCTGGCGCTGCTTGCGGGCCTGGTACTCGAAGTTCTCGGAGAGGTCGCCCTCGGCGCGGGCGAGCGCGAGGCCCTTCGTGTTCTCGGGGATGTCGACGTGGGCGAGCTTCTCGAGCTCCATCTTCTTCCCTTCGAGCGCCTCTTCCGTCACGAAGAAGTAGTCGTCGCCCCCCTTGCGCAGGTCGGGAAACCGCATCTCGGCGGCGGAGAAGAGGGCGGCCCGGCGGTGAGGCTCGAGCTCGTTGTGCCGGTCGAGCGCCTGGAGGAACTGCTGGGCGTCCTCGAGGGTCGCCTGCTTCACGAGCCACGCCGCGGCCATTCCGGTCCGGTCGAAGAGCTCGCGGATCTTCGCGCGGCCGCCGCCGAGGTCTTCCCACGAGGCGGCGTCCAGGAGCCGGCCGAGGACGGTCGGGGTCAGGCGGGCGCGGAAGGACTCGTCCTGGGCGGCGCGAAGGCCGAACCAGAGGAACGCCTTGGGTCCGCTCCGGGGCGACTTCAGGAGCTTGTCGAGAGTCGCCTCCCGCGTCGGCGGGTCGACCTCGCCGAGCCGCCGGTCGATGAGGTCGAGCGTCCGCGCGTCCTCCTCGCGGAAGAACCACTCGGCGACGAGCCGCGGACCGTCTTCCGGCCGCGAGGAGAGGAGCCCTTCGAGGAACCGCTCGCGCGAGAGGCGGTCCTCGATGCGTCCGAGCATCGGCAGCGGGGACTCGGGGACCAGCTCCTCCGGCGAAAAGCCGAGGGTGACCCCTTCGACCTTCTCGGCGGCGACCGCGAGCTCGTAGGCGAGGGAGGCGTTCGTCGCCCGGACTTCCCGGGCGTCCTCCGCGAGCTTCAGGGCCATCCGGGTCGCAAGCACCGGGTCTCGCCTGGAGTTCTTGCGGTAGAAGTCGAGCCGCGCCTCCGGAGAGTGAGCCTTCTCGAACTTCGCGAGGATCGCGGCGTCGGCGGCCTCGGTCGTGTGCGTCCACTCCACGGTGGCGCTCTTGCCCGACCCGTGCAGGACGACGTGGGCGTTCTTGCGCGCGGCCGTCCACCACGACGTCCAGCGCTCCTCGGGAACGAGGCCCGCGACCGCCTCCTTCACGTCCGCGAGGGGAAGCGGCCGCCCGAAGGAGTCGAGGAGCCTGCGGAGCCCCTCGGGCGGGTCGGACAGGACGAGAGCGCCCGAGCGCCTCGCGCGAGGTCAGCTTCTGGTGGAGGAAATGCCCATCCGGGAGGGGAGTCAGGCTCTTTGCGGCGACACCGATCGGAATCGAGACGCCCACCGACTTCTCGAAATCGACCCGGACGGCGTCGAGGGCGAAGTTCATCTCGACGACCTTGCCCGCCCCCCGGCCCGCCATGAAGAAGCAGCGGCCGACCTCGAACGCGAGCCACTTCTCGGCCCGCTCCATGCGGGCGAGACCGTCGACGGGCTCCTTCGCCTCCCGGAAGCGGAACCGGCCGAGGAGAGTCGTGAGAGACGGCGAATCGGGGTAGGCAGCCCGGATCGCCTCCTCGAAGTGCTTGTGGAAGCCGTCCTGCGTCGAGGGCGTCGCCCCGGCGCGAACCGCCTCCTTGAGCAGCGCCCACCGGAGGCGGGTCGACTCGGGGGAGGTGCCCGGCCCTTTCAGCGTCGCGTCGGCGAGCGTCGCGAGGTTCTGGAGCCGCCCCTTCTGTCCCGAGGCCCGGGCCAGCCCCCGGAAGGCCGCCAGAAGCAGCTCACCGTTGGCCTCGGGGTCGAGAAGGGCATCCTTGACGGCATTCTCGACGACGTCGAGCTTCTTTTCGGAGAGGAGCGACGAGAGCTCAGGCAGATTCATATTCGGGGCGGGAGTGTACCCGCCCCGCCCCGATTCTTCTCCCGGCGCCTCCTCAGCGACCGAGAAGCCCCTTCTGCAGGTCCTCGGAAGGGGGCTTCGGACCGAGCCAGAGGGAGAAGAGCACTTCGGCGAATTCCTTGCCCTCGATCGTCGCGACGTCCTTGCCGTCCCTGTTGACGACGGTCCCGGTCCCCGGGGCGTACGTGTAGGTCGTCACCGAGCCTTCCTTCACGTCCGTCACCGTGGCGTAGAACTTCTCCAGGCCCGCCTTCTGCGCAGCCGCCTTCGGCCCGGCGTTCGCCTCGAAGCCCTCCTTGTACACCTCGACGAGCTTCTCCCTGTCGACGCTCCTCAGGAAGTGCATCTTCAGCGCCTTCGGAGCATCGGCGGCGAGGATCGCCTTGGCGTCAGACGACTGTGCCTCGAGGTAGAGGCCGCCGGCGTAGACCTTGAAGCCCATCTTCTTCCGCAGGCCCATGCCGTTCAGCTTCAGCGTCTTCCCCGCCACGGTGACCGTGTCGGGCATCGTCGCGCCGGCGAGCTCTTTCGCCGTCGCCGGTGCGGCTGCGAGGGCGAGCGAAAAGGCAAAGGTCAGGGCGAAGATTCGCCTGGAAAAGTGCATGGTCATCCTCCTCAGGGTCTTGAGAATACTGCGTTAGCGCGGTGAGGGGAGACGCGCAGGTCGCTCAGCGCGCCGGCTGGACCCGGACCGTGGGGAGGGCCGGCGTGAACCCGGGCGCGCCCCGCGAGATCAGGCCGGAGTAGTCCTTCGGCCACGAGGAGGCAGGCCGCGAGGCGGCCTCGATCGCCGCCGGGGTTCCGATTCCCGGGGCCGCCCTCTCCATGTAGGCCCGGGCCGCAGCTTCCTCTCCGACGTCGCGGGCCGCGAGGGCAAGCACGGCGAAGATCGGAGGTGTCGAGCGGACGTCCCGAGGAAGGGAGTCGAGGTAGGCACGCAGCGTTTCGTGCCTGCCCAGGAGCCGGTAGCTCTCCGCCACGAGCGCGGCGGGCTCGCCTCGCGGACTGATGCGGTACAGCCGCTGCGCCAGGTCGAGACCCCGGTCCAGCTTCCGTTGCTGGAGCGCGCGAAGGACCTGGATCGAGAGCGCCTGCGTGTAGGCTTCGCCCCGGGCCGGGTCCGTTCCGCCGAGGGCCGATCGCCCGAGGAAGCCGAACCCGAGTGGCGGGGCGACGATCCGCGCGAGGGCCTCCGTAAAGGGGACGGTCTCCGGAACGAGCTCCGGCCTGGCGGCACTCCAGGGAGGCCGTCCGAGCCGACGGGCGACCTCGGCCACCGTGCCCTCCGCTCGAACGCCCAGGAACCACGGGTAGACGACGAAGTCCGACGCGGCCGGGACTTCCTGTATGACGAAGGCCCCGGGGATCGCAACCCGGCCGTCGGACCCCGCCTCCGGTGGCGGGCTGACGAACCTCTTCGCGGTCCGCGCCGTGGCCCGGAACGCCGCGAGACGGCTTGTATAGCTCGAGACCGGGCCCGCGCTCTGGAGCAGAGGCAACGCGTTCAGGACGATGCTCGCGGCGACGAAACCGCGCGCATGCAGCGCCGGCCACCGGGCGATCGCCGTCGCCGCCAGGGCGGCCGCTCCCGGAATCCCCGGAACGAGGAGACGCGGCCCCCAGCCGGCCACGCCGTGCCAGGCCCACCACGAGGCGGCGATGGCCCAGAGGGCGGCCAGGGGGAGGAGGGCGGCGCCGACCTCGAGCCCCGCGGCGTGACGGTTCGTCCCGGCCACGGCGAGCGTGGAGGGCCGGACCCGCCGGAACGCCTCGATCGCCGCGATGACGAGAGCGGGAAAGAAGAGCAGCAGGCCCTTGTTCGGACCGACGAGGAGGCGGAGAGCCCCCTCCAGCGGCGGGTACGAAAAGGACTCCCCGCCGTAGCCGCGGAAGAGCCCCCCGAAACGGGCGAACTCGAAGTAGGCCCAGATCCCGAGGCACGGGAACGCGGCGAGAGCGGCGACGCCGAGGCGGGAGGTGCGGGATGTGCCGCCGGCGTCGCCACTTCCGCCGAGAAGGGGGAGCAGGGCCCAGGGAGCCACGACGATGAGGTTGGGTTTCGTCAGGACGGCGAGGCCGGCCGAGAAGCCCGCCAGCGCCGCGGCGGAGATCCCGGACCGGGAAGTCGACGCGCGCACGGACGCCAGGGAGCTCGCAAACGCGACCGCGAGGACCGCCGCCTGGAGCGGCTCCGAGAGGTCCAGCGTTCCGTAGGACCCGAGAGGAGAGCCGAGGGACGCCAGGAGGACGGCGATTGCCGCGCCCTTCTCGCCGGCGCCGAGAGAACGGGCAGCGTGTCCCGCCGCTCCGGCGGCGACGAGAGCGAGAGCGAGAGGCGCCAGCAGGAAGAGAGTCTGGGACGCCCCCGGACCGGCCGCCCGTTCCAGGAAGGGCGCGAGCGCGGCAGCGGGCACCTGAGCCAGCGCCATTCCCAGCCCGTACCTGGTCACGGCGTCCCCTCCGGCCCGCGGGACGGTCGCCCGTTCGATGTCGCGGGCGAGCCCGATCTCGCCGGTCGTCGTGAGGGCGACGGAGGTCAGGATCATGTTCCTCGCGTCGCCGATCCGGCCGGCGTGGCGGTCGTCCGTGAAGGCCGCCAGGACGAGGCCGCGACGGCGAGGAGCCTTCGTCGACAGCCGGAGCCCTCGCGGCGACGGCTCGTCCTGCCGCGGCCCGCGCCGCCCCTTCACCCTGTCGCGCGCATCGACGGTCCCCGCTACGCCTGGATCTCGCTCAGCCGCGCCACGCGGAAGAACTGGTCACGCATCGCCGCGAGGAGGGAGAGGCGGTTGCCGCGGACCGCCTCGTCCTCGACGAGGACCATGACGTCGGTGAAGAAGCGGTCGAGGCACGGGCCGAGGGAGGCCATGACGGAGAGGGCCTCCTCGTAGCGGCGCGCCACGATGAGCTCGTCGAGGATCCCCCTCGCCTGGTAGAAGTCGCTCGCCAGCTGCCGCTCGGAGTCGTCGGACATGAGCGCGGGGTCGAGCTCTCCGCCGGCGGGCGCTCCCGCCTGCGTCAGGATGTTCTGCACCCTCTTGAAGGAGGCCGCGAGCGGGCCGAAGTCGGGCTGCTTCCGGACGGCGGCGACCGCCGCGACGCGCTCGGCGGCGTCGGTGACGTCGGGACAGTCCGTCGTGAGGACCGACTCGATCTCGTCGTGCTTGAAGCCTCTCCGTTCGAGGAGGAAACGGAGCCGCTCGAGGAGGAAGGGATGAAGCGAGGCTGCGACCTCCTCGGCCGTCGCCCCCTGGACTTCGTGCAGCCCGCGGGCCGCGGCGATCGCCGCCGGGAGGTCGAGTCGGATTCCTCCCTCGAGGAGGATCCTCACGGCCCCGAGCGCCGCGCGCCGGAGGGCGTACGGGTCGCGCGACCCGGTCGGGACGAGGCCGAGCGCGAAGAAACCCGCGAGGGTGTCGAGCCGGTCGGCGAGGGCGACGATGCGCCCCACCTCGTCGCGCGGGAGCGCGTCGTCGGCTCCCGCCGGGAGGTAGTGGTCGTAGACGGCCTGCCAGACGCTCTCGGCCTCGCCGTCGCGCCGCGCGTAGAGGCCGCCCACGACGCCCTGCAGGTCGGGGAATTCCCGGACCATGTCGGTGACGAGGTCCGCCCGGGCGAGCCGCGCCGCGCGCGTCGCCTCCGGGACCAGGTCGCCGAGGCCGGAGTCGACCGCGAGGCGCCCCGCGAGCGCCTCGACCCGCTCCGTCTTCTGCAGCGTGTCGCCGAGCTTCTCCTGGAAGGAAAGGCGGGCGAGGCGCGGCACCCGCTCCTCGAGGGGAACCTTGCCGTCGTCGTCCCAGAAGAAGCGGGCGTCGGCGAAGCGGGCGTTCAGGACCCACTCGTTCCCGCGGACGATGTGCCCCTTCGGGTCGCCGACGTGGTCTGCGACGGCGAAGAAGTGGGGGGCGAGCGCCCCCGCGGCGTCGCGGGTCGGCAGGACCTTCTGGTGCTCGCGCATCGCCGTGACGAGGATCTCCTCCGGGAGCTCGAGGTACGCCGGGTCGAACGAGCCGCGGATCAGCCCCGGCCACTCGACGAGGTGCGCGAGGGTGTCGAGGAGGGCTTCGTCGTCCACGGCGGAGCACCCCACTTCGGCGGCGAGCGCCTCGGCCTTCTCCACGAGGACCCGTCGGCGGATCCCGTAGTCGGTCTCGACGAACGCCGTCCGGAGCTTGGCGAGGTAGTCGTCGACGCCGACGACGACGATCCGCCCCGGCGCCAGCGTCCGGTGCCCGAAGGTCGTCCGGCCCGTCTCGACCCCGAAGAGCGAGAACGGCACGACGAGGCCGTCGAGGAGGCAGACGACGGAGTGGACCGGGCGGATCCAGGAGTTCCGGCCGTCCCCCCACCGCATCATCCGCGGGAACGACATCTTCGCGACGACGAGAGGGATCGCCTCGGCGAGGATCTCGGAAGTGAAGCGCCCCTCGACGACCTTCTTCACGGCGACGTACTCGCCCTTCGGCGTCGAGACGACCTGGAGCGCCTCTACGGCGACGCCCTGTCCCCTCGGCGAACCCTTCGGCGGCGCGTGTCGGCCGGCCCTCGGCGTCGAAGGCCACCTTCACCGACGGGCCGACGGCCTCCACCTCGTGGTCGTCCTGCATCTCCGGCAGGTCGAGGGAAAAGAGAACGAGCCGGCGGCTCGTGGAGTGGGAGAAGAGAGTCCCCTGAATGCGCTCGGCGGCAAGCGCGTCGGCCAGGCCGCGCAGGAGGTCGTTGCGCGCCTGGGAGAGAACGCCCGCGGGGATCTCCTCGGCCAGGATCTCCAGAAGGAATTCTGCCATCTCAGGCCTCCTCTGCCTCGAGCACGGAGGCCTCCGGGACCGGCGGTTCCTTCGGAAGGAGCGGGTGGCCGAGCCCCTCGCGGGACGCGACCCAGCCCTTCGCGCAGCCGACGGCCAGGTCGCGGACTCTCTTGATGACGCCGACGCGCTCCGTCGCCGAGACGGCGCCGCGGGCGTCGAGGAGGTTGAACGTGTGGGAGCACTTCAGGGCGTTCTCGTAGGCGGGGACGACGAGGCCGGCCGCGAGGCACTTCCGGGACTCCCCCTCGTACTGCTCGAAGAGCTGCGTCAGGAGCGCCGTGTCGGCCACCTCGAAGCCGTACTTCGAGACCTCGTACTCGTCCTGCTTGCGCACCTCGCCGTACTTCACGCCGGGGGCCCATTCGATGTCGAAGACGTTCCGCGTCCGCGTCAGGAACATCGTCAGGCGCTCGAGGCCGTAGGTGATCTCGGCCGTGCAGGGAGCGAGATCGATGCCCCCCGCCTGCTGGAAGTAGGTGAACTGCGTGATCTCCATCCCGTCGAGGAGGACCTGCCAGCCGACGCCCCAGGCGCCGAGCGTCGGCGACTCCCAGTTGTCCTCCTCGAAGCGCAGGTCGTGGTCGGCCGGCTCGATGCCGATGGCCCGAAGGCTGTCGACGTAGAGATCCTGGATGTCGTCGGGCGACGGCTTGATCACCACCTGGAACTGGTAGTGCTTCACGAGCCGGAACGGGTTCTCTCCGTACCGCCCGTCGGCGGGCCGTCTGGAGGGCTGCACGTACGCGCAGCGCCAGGGCTCGGGCCCGAGGACGCGGAGGAACGTGGCCGGGTGCATCGTGCCCGCGCCCACCTCCGTGTCGTACGGCTGCTCGATGAGGCAGCCCCGGGAGGCCCAGTACTCGGAAAGTTTCAGGATCAGCGTCTGGAAGTCCATCGTCTCTCCCGTCGGGAACGCGCGGAAATCGAGGCAGCGGCGAAGGTTAGCAGGGCGGCGCGCCGGCGTCACGAACCGCCGGAGAGGGTGTCGAGAAATCGGTGGCTCTTCAGCTCGTGGCCGAGGAAACGCCGGCGCACCTCGCGCAGGAGCCCCTCCAGAGCCCGGAGCGATGCGGCGTCGCCCGCCCCCCGGCGAGCGAGGTCGTCCAGCTTGCAGCGACGGATCTCGGCGAGGAGCCTGAGGGCCGCCGCCGCGACCGGTGCCGCGCCCGGGGCGGCGCACTCGTTCCCGACGAGCCCCGGCAGCTCGGGATCGAAGCGGGCGCCGCCCGTGGAAAGGTCCCGCCCGCAGGCGGCGCACTCGGTTCCCCCCGGCAGGAGACCGGCGAGGCGGAGGAGCCAGGCTTCGAAGTAGCGCGCCGAGAGATCGGCGGGCGCCCCCGCCTCGAGGGCGTCGAGAACGTGCCGGACGAGCCGGTAGGCTTCGGGCGCCGCCTCCGCCTCGGGAAGGAAGGTCGAGAGGCTCTCGGCCACGTAGGGCAGGAGCATCGCCGTCTCGGCGCGCGACGCGAGGCCGAAGGCGCTCCGGACGAGCTCGAGGCCGTCGGCCCGCGCCAGGTCGCTCCCCTCCTTCTGGAAGAGCGTCACCGAGATCTCCGTCAGGAGCTCGATGAGCGCCCCGTGCCGGAACCGCCGCCGCGCGCCCCGCAGGGCGGCCCGGACGACGCCCCCGTCGCGCGTCAGGAGCGTCAGAACGACGTCCTTCTCGGAAAGGGCGTCGACCCGGAGAATGAAGGCCGTCGTGGAGAGAAGCGCCACTGCCCCGCATTCTCGCTCCCGCCTCCCGCGGACGGTCCTCGCGCTCGGGGCGGTGTCGTTCCTGACGGACGCCTCCTCCGAGATGATCTTCCCGCTCCTGCCGGTCCTGCTCGCCACGCTGCCGGGGGCGCCCGCGGTCGCGCTCGGGTTGATCGAGGGGGTTGCCGAGGCGACGGCCGCCGCGGTCAAGGTCGTGTCCGGGCGCCTTTCCGACCGGGCCCCTCGACGCAAGCCCCTCGTCCTCGCGGGCTACGGCCTCTCCTCCGTCGTCCGTCCCCTGATCGCCCTTGCGACGGCCTGGCCCCACGTCCTCCTCATCCGCTTCGTGGACCGGATCGGCAAGGGCGTCCGCTCCGCCCCGCGCGACGCCCTCATCGCCGAGGTGACGCCTCCCGAGAGGCGCGGGGCGGCCTACGGTCTCCATCGCGCGATGGACAACGCCGGGGCGGTCGCCGGCCCGCTCCTCGCGGCGGCCCTCCTCGGCATCTTCACCCTCGACCTCAGGACCGTCCTCGCCCTCTCCGCCGTCCCGGCGGCGCTCGCCGTCGCCGTCCTCGTATTCGTGGTGAGGGAGAAGGCGCGACGCGCGCCCGTGCACGCCTCCCAGACCAACGGGCCCGCCGCTCCGCTCTCCCCGCAGTTCCGCCGCGCCGTCGCGGCCGTCACGTTCTTCACCCTCTCCGCCTCGTCCGACTCGTTCCTCCTCCTGAAAGCGCGCGAGGTGGGTATCTCCGCGGCGGGCGTGCCGCTCGTATGGGCCTTCTCGAACGCGATCCGCGCCGCCCTCGGGACATGGGGCGGCGGCCTGTCGGACCGTTTCGGGCGAAAGTACGTCCTCCTCGCCGCCTGGAGCCTCTACGCCGCCTGCTACGCCCTCTTCGCCTTCGTGAGGACGCCCGCCGCCCTTCTCGTGGTCCTCGGCGTCTACTCGGTCCACGCGGCACTCTCGGAGGGCGCCGAACGGGCGCTCGTCGCGGACCTCGTCCCGGCAGAGAGCCGCGGACGCGCCTTCGGGTGGTTTCACGGCTTCCTCGGGCTGGCCGCGCTCCCCGCGAGCGCCGGCTTCGGAATCCTGTGGACGCTCTACGGCTCGGCGGCGGCCTTCCTCGCCGGGGCCGCGATCGCTCTCGCCGCGGCGGTTTTCCTGGCCCTGGCGGTCCCCTCCCCTCCGGGCCGGACCGTCCGCTAAACTCCCCGCCATGTCCGGACCCGTCTGGAAGCTCCTCAAGATGCCCGGGACGTGCGACTCGTGCGGCGAGAACGCGACCGAGCTCCTCTCCGTCGGAACGGTCGTCGACTATGCGTTCCGCCCCGACTACCGCTTCTGCCGCTCCTGCTACGACCGCTACGAGGGCCGGCACGACGAGCTCCACCCGAAGGCCGTCGCCGAGCAGAGGGCCCCCGCCCTCATCTCGCGTCCCGACTCGGTGGAGGACGTCCCGGAGTGATTCCATCCGGGGCCGGCTCGCCGGCGGAAATGAACCGGATGGAAGAAGCGCGTGAGCCCGAAGCCCCGGAACGGCTCCTTGCCCGGCTGAACGACCCGGCCCTGCGCCCCGTCGCCGAACGAGCGCTCTCGGGAGAGAGGCTCTCGTTCGAGGACGGCCTCGTCCTCTTCCGGACGCCCGACCTCCTCGGCGTCGCCGCCCTCGCGAACCGCGAGCGCGAGCGCCGCCACGGCAACCTCGGCTACTACAACGTCAACCGCTACCTCAACCCGACGAACCTCTGCTGGGTCGACTGCGGCCTCTGCGCGTGGGCCCGCAAGCCGGGCGTCGCCGGCGGCTACACGATGGCGATCGAGGAAGCGGTCCGCGAGGCGGCCGCCGGGTGGCACGACGGCATCACCGAGCTGCACGTCGTGGGCGGCCTCCACCCCTCGCTCCCCTACGACTACTACACCGGCCTCCTCCGTACGCTCCGCGCCCGCTTCCCCGGCGTCCACATCAAGGCGTGGACGATGGTCGAGCTCGACTGGATCGCGCGCGTCGGAAAGAAGGACCTCCTCGAGACGATCCTCGAGCTGAAGGACGCCGGGATGGACTCCTGCCCCGGCGGCGGGGCCGAGATCTTCGCGAAGAGGGTCCGCGACGTCATCTGCACGAACAAGATCGACGGAGAGAGGTGGCTCGAGATCGCCCGCCTCTGCCACCTCCACGGCGTGAAGACGAACGTGACGATGCTCTACGGGTCCATCGAGACCGACGAGGAGCGCGTGGACCACCTCGTGAGGATCCGCGAGCTGCAGGACGAGACGAAGGGCTTCCTGGGCTTCATCCCGCTCGCCTTCCACCCCGACGGGACGCCCTTCGCGCACCTTCCCGCGACGAGCGGCCTCCTCGACCTGCGGGTCATCGCGGCCTCCCGACTCCTCCTCGACAACCTCGACCACGTCAAGGCGTACTGGGTCCAGATCGGGGAGAAGTTCGCGCCGGTCGCGCTCCACTTCGGCGCCGACGATCTCGTCGGGACGGTGACCGAGGAGACGATCACCCACGCCGCGGGCGCGACGACCGAGGCGGGCCTCTCGCGGCGCGACATGGAGCGACTCATCCGCTCCGCCGGACGCGAGCCGTTCGAGCGCGACGCGTTCTACGAGAAGGTCTTGCGGGACGGGGCCGGGCGCGTCGTGAGGGCCAACCGGCACGACTTCGCCCCGTGCGCTCCTCCGGCGGACCCCGGCTTGCCTGGGCACCCTCCCGCGTCTTCGGCGATCGACGCCGTCGTGGCCTCGTCGTAGCGCCTCCCCCCGGGCCCCCCTGCAGACACCGCGCGCGCCAGCGCCCCGTGCCGCGGGGGCCCGGGGCGCTTCCTTCGGGCGGCCGAGAGGAGACCGTCAGTCCTTGAGCCGGACCGCGGCGATGAAGTTCGCCGGGCGCGGCAGGGCCCGGTGGACGTAGAAGCGGGCGAACCGCGCATCTCCCGCCTTCTTCAGCGCCGCGCGGAATTCGGCGACGTTGGTGACGGCCGCGCCGTTCACCTCCTGGACGACGTCTCCTTCCCGCAAGCCGGCGTCTCCGGCGGCAGAGACGGGCTTCACGTGGGTCAGGACGACTCCTTCGATGTCCTTCCCGATCGAGTAGCCGTTGCGCAGGGCCGGCGTGAGGTCGTCGATGGAGATCCCGATCTTCTCGCGGTTCTCGTCGGCGACAGGCTCCGACTCGGGGACCTCCCCCTCCTCGCGGCGTGTCTCGAGCGTCGCGACGGTCGTCTTCTCCTGGCCGCCTCGAATGAAGGTCAGCGTCACCTTCGTACCGGGCCGCTTGCCGGAGACGTAGTCGATCAGGTCGCGGTTGTGCTTCACCGGCGTCTGGTCGACCCGGATGATCACGTCTTCGTGACGGATGCCGGCCTTGTCCGCAGGCATCCCCTTCTCCACCGACTGGACGAGAGCGCCGTCGCGGTTCTTGAGGCCGAGTGACTCCTGCACCTCGGGCTCGATCGGACCGATCTGGATGCCGAGGAAGCCCCGGACGACCTTCCCTTCCTTCAGCTGGGGCACGAGCCTGCGGGCCACGTTGATCGGAACGGCGAATCCGATGTTCTGGGCCATGCGGGAGATCGCGGTGTTGATTCCGATGACCTCGCCCGCGACGTTCACGAGCGGCCCGCCGGAGTTGCCGAAGTTGATCGCCGCGTCGGTCTGGATCAGGTTCTCGAACGAGCGCGTCACGTTCGAGAGGCCCGGCGCGCGCCCCTTGCCGGAAACGACGCCGACGGTCACGGTCTTCTCGAACTGGAGCGGGTCGCCGATGGCCATGACCCACTCGCCGACCCGGATGCGGTCGGAGTCCCCGATGGGGCAGGATCGGGAAGGGCTTCGTCCCCTCGATCTTCAGGAGCGCGAGGTCGGTGGCGGGATCGCGTCCAACGACCTTCGCCTTGTAGATGTCGGTCTCCCCGACGGTCACCTCGACCTTGTCTGCTCCGTCGATGACGTGGTTGTTCGTCAGGACGAAGCCGTCGGCCTCGATGATGAAGCCCGTTCCGCCCGACTGCTGCTGCTGATCCTCCTCCTGGTCCCCACCCTGCTGGCGATCGGGGCCGAAGAACGGGTGAAACGGCGTCCCGTCGCCGAAGAAACGTTCCATGCCGCCCCGGCGCTGGCTGGGCTTGATGATGTCGGTCGAGCGGATCGAAACGACGGCCGGCATCACCCGTTCCGCGATGTCGGCGAAGGACGGCAGCCCTGCCGGCACCGGACGGGACGTCGCCGCCGTGGCCGCCGCGGGGGCGCTGGCCGTCGCAGACGCATCCGCCGAGGCGGCCCGCGTGAAGTCGAGGCTCCCGGCGAGGATCATCCCGAAGACGACCGCCGAGAGAACGAGCGCCGAGAGAGAGAGCACCTTGGTCCTGGTCTGCATGGCATCCTTCTTCATAACCACCGGCAATCAGCAAGACCCATGCCTGCGGGACCGGTGTCGTTCAGGCTGTTCCTGGACCCGGAATTGTCGCCTGCGGGACGCTCATCTGGGAAGGAGAGGCCGCGGCGGGGTCTTTCCGGAGTCGAAGGAGTCGAGGTCCTCCGGCCGGATGTTGTAGAGGAAGGTGATCGTGACGCCTTCGCGAGGGTTCGGGAAATCCGGCGGAAGGGCCCGGAAGGGGCTCGAGTTCTGGATGGCCTTCATCGAGGCGTTGTCGAAGGGCGGGACGCCCGAGGAGACGAGGAGCCGAAGCCCTTCCACGCGGCCGTCCTTCATCAGGAAGAAACGGACGACGAGCCGCCCTTTCATTCCGAAGTGGGCGAGCTTCGGGATTTCCCAGTTCCGCTTGATCTTCCGGATCATCTCGGCTGCATAGGGTCCCCACTCGTAGCCCTTCGTGTCGAACGACAGGGGGCCGGAATCGACGAAGCCGCCTTCCGACTCCCAGCCGCCCCCCTCCTCACCCCCACCGCCGGAACGCCCTTCCTGGGCGGCGATGCGAGCCGCGTCCGTCGCGGAGATCTGCTTGAGGGGGCTCGAGGCCAGCCCCGCCAGCCCCTTCGTGACCGGCGTCCCCTTCTCCGACTCCGCCACTTCACCGGGGCTTCCCGCTCCCGCGGCCGCGGCGGCGGCCTCCGCCTGGCGGGCGGCTTCGGCCGCGGCCCGGGCTTCATCGCCCGCGCCACGACCTTCCCCTCGTTTCCCCTGGTCGAGATCCTGGATTCCAGGGTTCGCGACCGACTTCGGCGTGTCGGCCCTCGGGAGCTTCGGGTCGCCGCCTCCCGCCTTTCGGTCCAGGTCGGACGGACGCGCGTCCGGCCGGGCCTGGGCCACTTTCGGCCCGGGAGCGGGGTAGAACTGGATCGGAATCGGTGGCTGGGAAGGAGAGACGGACCAGAGCTTGTTGAGGCCGAGGAGGTCCGGAGGAAGCTCGTCCGGATCCGGAGCCGCGGCGTCCCGGACAGGTGCCGCGATGAACAGGACGACCAGGAGAGCGTGCACCACGACCGAGAGAGCCACGGCGCGGTCGGTCGTGAAGCCCCACCGGGAGGGTGGCCGCTCCTTCTCGATCTCCTTTTCCTCGAGGTCGAGCGCCAGGAGCGGTACCGGGAGCTCTTCGACCGGGACGGGAGCCGTCCGCGCAAACGGATCCTGGGATGCGTCCAGCCCTCCCGGCGGCGGCCACGGGATGGGAAGGCCGTCCTCCGGGCGGGACGGGTCGAGGCTCAGCAGGCTCTGTGGGTCTGTCTTCAATTTCAGGTTGGTGACACGAACGGTCGCTCGGATCACCGTATGGGAACTCCGTGCCACGCCTTTCGGCGGACTCCGGGCGCGCGCATCTTACCCGCCGTCGGCTTGATCCGAATGCCCCTTCGGTGGTATGAATCACCTTCTGGGAGCTGACTTTCAAGGTCTTGAGGGTGGGCTTCAACGCCCGCCTTTTTCATTGGAGACGACAAGCTAACCACAAGCCAACCAATGGTGACGTAGTGAGATCCGACATTCCGATCGGCGCCGAGACCCTCGGTCGCATTCGCGAGGCCCTCGCCGGGCGAGGCCTCGAGCTGTGCCATGCCGGCTGGGTCCCGGGAGCGCGAAAGGGCAAGCTGACGCTGACGATCGACCGCGAGGGCGGGGTGAATCTCGACGACTGCGAGACCGCCTCCCGCCTGGCGGACGAGATTCTCGACGCCGGCGAGGAGATCCCCGGCGCGTACCTCCTCGAAGTCGAATCCCCTGGCCTCGACCGGCCCCTCTGGACGCTGGACGACTGTCGTCGGTTCGCCGGGAACCGGGTGCGCGTCGCCATGAACGTGCCGGTCGACGGGGCCAGGCGGCTGAAAGGCCTCCTCGAGGCCGTCGAGGGCGAGTCCCTGATCGTCATGGACGAGGACCGGAAGCGCCGCTACACTGTTCGGTTCGGCGACGTCAAGGTCGTCCGCTTGATCCCCGAGTTCTGAAGCCGAGCCCGACCTTTCACCTCGCCGCACGGACGCATGGAGTAACCCGACACGATGAGCTCGACCGAGGCCCCGCCCACCGCCTCCCGGCCCAGGACGGCCCGTTCCGCGAAGGCCGCCAAGGCGGCCAAGGCCCCGCCCCCGACCAAGGCGATCGAGATGCTCGACGCCCTCAAGGCCGCCTCGCGCGACAAGGACATCGAGCTCGACCGGCTCGTCTCCGCGCTCGAGGAGGCGGTCGCGACGGCGGCGCGCAAGGTCTACAAGGTGCGTGAGATCACCGCGCGCTTCGACCCGGCCACCGGCGGGCTGACGGCCTGGACCCCCTACCGGATCGTCGAGCAGAAGACGAAGCCGGAGGTCCCCGCGACCCCCGCGATCGACCCCGACGACCTCCCGATCGGCTACGTGGCGCCACCGCCCCCAGGGTCGTCGAAACGGACGCCGAGAAGGAAATCCGCCTCCCCTGGATCGAGCTTCTCCCCGAGGAGATTCCCGGCCTCCTCTCGGGCGAGCTCTCCGGGCAGAGCTGGCAGGTCGTCCGCGACCCCGACGGCGAAGCCGCCGCGGTCTCGCACGAAGAGGCCGGGGTCGGCGACGAGATCCGCTTCTTCCGCTCGACGGAAGGGCTGGGTCGGATCGCCGCCCAGAGCGCCAAGCAGGTGCTCTACCAGAAGGTGCGCGAGGCCGAGCGCGACAACATCTACAACGAGTACGCCCCGAAGGTGGGAGAGCTGATCACCGGCACGGTGAAACGCTTCGAGCGCGGCGACATGATCGTCGACCTCGGCCGGACCGAGGCGGTCATCCCGCGCGAGCACCAGTCCCGCGCCGAGCGGTACACCCAGGGAGAGCGGGTCCGCGGCGTCCTCGTCGACGTCCATCGCAACCCCAAGGGCGCCCAGGTCGTCCTCTCCCGCACGGCGCCCGAGCTCCTGATGCGTCTCATGGAGATGGAGGTTCCCGAGATCTACGACGGGACCGTCGTCATCCGCGGATGCGTCCGCCAGCCCGGCGACCGCGCCAAGGTGGCGGTCTCCTCGCGAGAGCGGGACGTCGACCCGGTCGGCGCCTGCGTCGGCATGCGCGGCGCGCGCGTCCAGGCGATCACGAGAGAGCTTCGCGGCGAGCGGATCGACATCATCCAGTACTCCGAGGACGTCATCACCTACGCCCAGCACGCGCTCTCCCCGGCGAAGATCACCCGCGTCTCCCTCATGAACGCGGAAGAGGGGGTCGAGGAAGAGGGCGAGGAGACGATGCCGACCCTCGAGTGCATCGTCGAGGAAGACCAGCTCTCGCTCGCCATCGGCAAGCGCGGGCAGAACGTCCGGCTCGCCTCGGCGCTCGTCGGCGCGAAGATCGACATCAAGAGCGAGCAGGCCGTCAAGGAGCAGGTCGCCCAGGCCCTCCAGCGGATGCTCCTGGCCTCGCAGCGCCGCGGGACGGCGCTCGCCGAGATCCTCGACCTCGAGCCGACTTCCCTCGAGGCGCTCGCGTCCGCGGGCTTCGAAACGGTGGGCGAGGTCCTCGAGGCCGATGGCGGAGAGGACGAGGAAGCCACCGCGCGTCTCGACGGGGCCCTCCCCGACGAAGACGACCGCGCGGACGCCCTCGACGTGCTACGGGCTTTCGAGTCCGCACCGGCGGAGGAAGAGCCCGCGGAAGACGAATCCGACTTCCTCACCTCGGACGAGGACGGCGAAGAGACCGAAGAGGCCGAGGAGCCCAGCGAGACCGACGGGTCCGAGGAGGCCGGCGAAGCCGGCGCCGAGGACGCCATGGACGAGACGGCGAGCGAGCCCGGAGAAGCCGGGCCGGAGACGGAGAACCCCGAGAAGTGAAGACGATGTCCGCGAAGTTCACCGTAGCCGAGCTCGCCCGCATGATGGGCAAACCCCCGAAGGAGGTCCTTTTCCTCCTGCAGGGAATCGGGGTCGACGTGAAGTCGGCCGAATCCGTCCTCGACCCCGGGACCGCCCAGGCGATCCTGACCGGCAAGACCCAGGCTCCGAAGACGCTCATCGTGAGGCAGACGCCCCTCCCGACGCCTCCCGAAGAGGGCGCTGTCGGAACGCCGAAGCCGAAAGCGGAACGTGCAGCCCTCAAGCGGATCAAGATCGTCGACAAGGGCCCCGAAGGCGAGTCCGGGTCGACGTCCGACGCGGAGGCGCCCGCCGTCGAAGCGGCTGCGTCTCCCGTTCCCGTGGCGGCCGCTGCGGAGCAGGCTTCCGCGACCACGACCGCCCCGATCGCAGCCGAACCCGCCCCGGCGGCCCCTGCCGTCGAGCCGGCGCCGGTCGTCTCCGCCGCTCCGATCGTCGAGGCTGCACCGGTTGCCGTTGCCACACCCGCCGCGAAACCGAGGGCGCACAAGCCTGCCGCTTCCGCACCGGCACCCGAGCCGGTACGTGTGGCCGCGAAGGCCGAGTCCGCCCCGCCCGCGGTAGTTGTGGCACCTTCTGCCCCGGTCTCCCCCGCGCTGACCGAGCCCGCCGTGCCGGCTGCCGTCGTGGTGCCGGCAACCCCTGTCACGACCGCCACCGCGGTCGAGCCCGAAGGGTCCGCCGCTCCGGCGGTCGCCGAGTCGGAGAATGCCCCGGTCGCGGAGGCCTCGAAGGCGTCCACGGCGCCGGCCGCTTCGCCGGCCGCGGTTCACCCGCCTGCGGGCACCCACCCGCCGAGACACCCCGCAGCGGCCAGGCCTCTCGCGCCCCGTCCCGCGGCCCCCGCCGCGGCATCCGGCGCCGTTCGTCGCTCCGCGAGCGGAATCCAGACGGCCTCGCCCGCCAGCCTTCGCGCGGCAGCGCAGAAGCCAGCGACGCCCGGGGCACGTCCCGGCGCCCCGGCGGGCGCTCTCGGCCGGATCATGAAGAGAACGGGGGAACCCTCCGTACCCCGCCCGGCTGCCCCACCGGCAGCCCCCCCCTCCCAGCAGTTCCAGGCTCCGTCGTCGGCGCCGGCGGCATCGCATCACGCCCCCCAGGCGATGCGCCCCGCGGCCGCACCCGCAGCTTCGTCGCCGTCCGCAGCCCGCTCGGGTGTCTCCGGCCGGGCGGTAATCGCGCCCCCGAGCGCCGCGACGATCCGCGCCGTGGCACGACCGACTCCCGGCGCCGTCGTCGCGCGCCCCGCCCTCCCCGCGCCCGCCGCGCCCGGCACGTTCCAGCGGCCCGGGATGCCGCCGAGGCCGGGCTTTGCCCCGCGTCCCGGCTTCCCCGCCCGGCCCGGCATGCTCGGCCGAGGGGGCCCGATGGCTCCCGCCATGCCGCCACCGGCCATTCCCGGGACCACCGACCGCCGGCGCAAGGACGCGGTCAAGGGTGGCAGCGCCATCCCGCCCAAGAAGGACGACAAGAAGACCGCTTCGAAGAAGCTCCGGACGAAGGAAGCTTCCGCCCTCGCCACGAACGTCCGCGATTTCCTCGGCACCTTCCAGGAGGACACCTACGAGGACGTCCCCGGCGCCATTCCGGGCGAGGGGGAGGAGGCCGATCCGAACCGGCCGATCTCCAAGTCGGCCCAGCGCCGCGCCGGAAAGCGGACGATGATGACCGAGACCGGCGCCGTGATCGAGGTCAAGAAAGACCAGAGCGGGCCCGTGTTCCTCTCCGAGGGCGTCACCGTCAAGGAGCTCTCCGAGAAGACCGGCATCCTCGCCAAGGACCTCGTCAAGGCCTTCCTCGGCCGCGGCATCCTGGCGGCGATCAACCACCCGGTGAACCCGGCCCTCGCCGTCGAGATCGCCCGCGATTTCGGCATCGAGGCCGCCGTCGTCTCCTTCGAGGAAGACCTCGAGCTCTCCCGCCAGCAGTCGCAGGCGGATGACGACGCCGCCAACGCGGCCTCCACCGCCGACAAGAAGCCCCGCGCTCCCGTCGTCACGGTCATGGGCCACGTCGACCACGGCAAGACGTCCCTCCTCGACGCCATCCGCAAGGCGAAGGTCGCCGAGGGCGAAGCGGGCGGCATCACGCAGCACATCGGCGCCTATCGCGTCGAGGTCAAGGGCCGCGCGATCGTCTTCCTCGACACCCCCGGCCACGAGGCCTTCACCATGATGCGTGCCCGCGGCGCCCGGGCGACCGACATCGTCGTCCTCGTCGTCGCGGCCGACGACGGCGTCATGCCGCAGACCGCCGAGGCGATCGACCACGCGCGCGCCGCCAAGGTTCCGGTCGTCGTCGCCATCAACAAGATCGACAAGCCCGAAGCGAACGTCATGCGGGTCAAGCAGGCCCTCGCCGACAAGGGCGTCCTCGTCGAGGAGTACGGCGGCGAGGTCGTCTCCTGCGAGATCTCCGCGAAGAAGCTGATCGGCATCGACGCGCTGCTCGAGATGATCCTCCTGCAGGCCGACCTCCTCGAGCTGAAAGCCGCCGTCGACGGTCCCGCACGTGGCGTCGTCCTCGAGGCCCGCCGCGAGGTGGGCCGCGGCACCCTCGCCACGGTCCTCGTCCAGCACGGAACCCTGAGGGTCGGCGACGTCTTCTTCGCCGGCTCGGCCGTCGGCCGCGTCCGCGCGATGCTCGACGACCGCGGCCAGCGCGTCCTCGAGGCCGGCCCGGCGACCCCCGTCGAGGTCATGGGCTTCGACGACATCCCGAACTCGGGCGATTCCCTCCAGGTCGTCGAGGACGAGTCGAAGGCCCGGCAGGTCACCGGCTTCCGCCAGCAGAAGGAGCGCGAGGAGGCCCTGGCCAAGACCTCGCGCCTCTCGCTCGACTCGCTGTTCACCCGGATGGCCAAGGGCGAGGTCAAGGAGCTCCCGATCATCCTCAAGGCCGACGTGCACGGCTCCGAGGAGGTCATCACCCAGTCCCTCAACAAGCTCTCGACCGCCAAGGTCAAGGTCAACGTCCTGCACACGGGCGTCGGCGCGATCTCGGTCAACGACGTCCTCCTCGCCTCGGCTTCCGAGGCCATCGTCATCGGCTTCAACGTGAGGCCGGAACGCAAGGCCCAGGAGCTCGCCGACAAGGAAGGCGTCGACATCCGCCTCTACTCGGTCATCTACAACCTGACCGACGAGATCAAGAAGGCGATGGCCGGCCTCCTCGACACCGTGAGCAAGGAGATCGCCAAGGGCCGCGCCGAGGTGCGCGAGACCTTCCGGATCCCGAAGATCGGCTTCATCTGCGGCTGCATGGTCGTCGACGGGGTCATCCCGCGCGGCGCCAACGCCCGTCTCCTCCGCGACAACCGCGTGATCTACGAGGGGAAGATCGGCTCGCTGCGCCGTTTCAAGGAAGACGCCTCCGAGGTCAAGAGCGGCTTCGAGTGCGGTATCGGCATCGCCGGCTACCAGGACGTCAAGGTCGGCGACGTCATCGAGGCCTTCGTGACCGAAGAGGTCGCCGCCTCCCTGACGTAAGGCCGGAGGACCAGCCCCGGGGCATCCGCCCCGGGGCGTTGGCCCCCACGCCGCGTCCCCTCCGGAGAACCGATGGTCGTCGCCCTCGCCGTTTTCGATTTCCACCTCCCCTCCTGCCGAGGCCTGAAGGAGAAGCGGGCCTTCCTGCGGCCGCTCAAAGCACGCCTGCGTACGGGCTTCGAGATCTCCGCGGCCGAGGTCGCCCACCAGGACCTCCTCCAGCGGGCCGCCGTCGGCGTCGTTGCCGTTGGCCCCGATCGTTCTGCGCTCGAGCCCCTCCTCTCCAGGGTCGTCGAGTACGTCGAGGGGTGGGCGGAAGAATCGGGCGTCGAGCTGACGTCCCTCCGGAGCGAGTTCCTCGAATACGGCGACGTCGGTGCCGCCGGCTCCTCCTTCGGCGCCGCACAGGAGGCCTCATGAAAGAACGCCGCCGCCCCCGGCAGGTCGCCGACGTCGTTCGCGAGGAGCTTTCGCGGCTCATCCGGACCGAGGTCTCCGATCCCGCCGTCGGCTTCGCCACCCTGACCGACGTCGTTCTCTCGAGCGACCTCCGCTCCGCACGGGTCTTCGTCTCCGTCTTCGGCGGCGAGGGCGCCTTCGAGAAGAGCGTTGCCGCCCTGAACCGCGCCGCCCCGATGCTCCGCGGAATGGTGGGCCGCAACTGCGGCCTTCGCTTCGCGCCCGAGCTGAGGTTCGAGGAAGACCACAGTCTCGAACGGGGAGCGCGGATCGAAGAGATCCTGAAGCACCTGCCGCCACCCCCCGAAGAAGAGGACGCAGAGGGCGGAGACGGCAGGAAGGACGAGGAGAAGGAATGACCGAGGCCGATTTCGAGGCCGTCGCGTCCCTGCTCTCGGCTGGGCGCCGTTTCCTCCTCACCGGCCACCGCAACCCCGACGGCGACTCTCTCGGCTCGGCCCTCGCCCTGGCGCAGGCGCTCCAGGACCGGGGCAAGGAAGCCCTCGTCGTCATGCGCGACCGCTGGTCGAGCTCCTACGAGGGGATGCCAGGCGTCAGCGACGTCCGGGTCTCCGCAGAGCTCCCGCCCGACTGGCCTGCCGGATGGGATGCCGCCCTCGTCATGGAATGCCCGGAGCCGGAACGTCCCGGCTTTCCCTCCCTCCTCTCGGGAACGACCGTCAACGTCGACCACCACCCCGGGAACACCCGCTGGGCGACGCAGAACCTCGTGGTCCTCCCGGCCGCGGCCGTCGGCGAGATCATCGCGGACCTCCTGGACCGCCTCGAGTGGCCGATGACGCCCCGGATCGCCACGAACCTCTGGGTCTCCCTCGTCTCCGACACCGGCTCGTTCCGCTACGGGAACACGACCGCTCGCGCGCTCGCGCTCGGCGCCCGGCTCGTGACGGAGGGGGTGCGGCCCGACGTGGTGAACGAGTTCCTCTACGAGGCCCGGCCCCTGTCGACGTTGAAGCTCGAGACCCTCGTCCTCGGGACGCTCGAGCTCCACGACGACGGGCGCGTCGCCCTCGTCTCCCTTCCGAAGCGATTCCTCGCCGAGTCGGGCGCCAACGAGGCCGACGGCGAAGGGCTCGTGAACCGCGCCCGGGGAATCGAGGGCGTGAAGGCCGCCGCCCTCGTCCGCGAGAGCGACGAACCGGGGGTCTTCCGTTGTTCGCTTCGGTCGAAAGGGTCCGTCGACGTCCGCTCCGTCGCATCGGCGCGTCGCGGCGGCGGCCACCGCAACGCCGCCGGTTGCCGCGTGTCGGGGACCTGGGAGACGGCCAGGGCCGACATCGCGAACGCGCTCGCCGCCGCGGTGAGCCAGGAGCCCGGATGACCGCTGCCCAGGCCCCGAACGACGGTCCGTCGGGGCTCCTCCTCGTCGACAAGCCCGAAGCGATCACCTCCCACGACGTCGTCGATGCCGTGCGCCGCCTCCTCGGGACGCGCCGGGTCGGCCACACCGGGACGCTCGACCCGGCCGCCACCGGCCTCCTCGTCCTCTGCGTCGGCCGGGCCGGCCGCCTCCAGTCGTTCCTGATGAGCTCCGACAAGAGCTACGAAGGAACGATCCGGTTCGGCGTCGAAACCAACACCTACGATCGGGAGGGAACCCCGGTCGGGGACCCGCACCCCGACCCGCGCCCCGACCCCGAGGCGGTCCGGGCCGCCTGCAGCCGCTACGTCGGCGAGTTCGATCAGGCGCCGCCGCCCTTTTCGGCCAAGAAGATCGGAGGCCAGAAGTTCTACGAGCTCGCCCGCAGGGGCGAGGCCGTACCGCACCTCCCGAAGAAGGTCCGCATCACCCGGTTCGACACCCTCTCGGTCGAGGGGGACGTCGCCCGTTTCCACGTCGACTGCTCCTCGGGCACCTACATCCGCTCCCTCGCCCATGACGTGGGAAAGGAGCTCGGGCTCGGCGCGCACCTCGCCTCCCTCCGGCGGACCCGGATCGGACCGTTCCTTCTCGAGGACTCGCGCACGCTCGCCGTCCTCGGCGACCTGCCGGTCGAAGCCCGAACGTCCCCGCCGAGCTGGATTCCCCTCTCGGCGGTCCCACTTCCCTTCCCCGCCGTCTCGCTCCTCCCGGGCGAGGCCGCGAAGGTCAGACGGGGACACGCCGTTCCCGTCCGCATCCCGCCCGAGGCCGTCGGCGCGCCGTGGATCCGCCTCCTCTGCTCGGGGGAGCTCGTCGCCCTGGGGCATCTCGAGCCCCTGGGCCGCGGGGTCCTCGCCCTCGTGAAACCGAAGATCGTGCTACAAGACTGATATGTTCCCGCGGGAACCGGGGCCTGTCGGCCCGCCACCGGTTCCCGTTCCTTCCCGGGCGGCCTGACACGGAAACCGAATTCGGAAGAACCGGCCATCACGGTCTGCCACCGGTTCTTTCCCCAAGGATCACGGCGGACCACGGGCCAGACGGCATCTTCTCACCGGACAGGAACCTGGCCCCGAAATTGACCCGATCGACGGCGGAAATTATCCTCTGCCGTTCGAGATTGAGAAGAGAAGGATAGAGAACAGTGGCCCAGTCCATCACCCCCAAGACGGAAACGATCAAAGCCTTCGAGCGGCACGAGGGCGACACCGGCTCCCCCGAGGTCCAGGTGGCGCTCCTCTCCAAGCGCATCACGTCCCTGACCGAGCACTTCAAGGCTCACGCCAAGGACCACCACTCCCGCCGCGGACTGCTCATGATGGTCGGCCAGCGGCGCCGCCTGCTCGACTACCTCAAGAAGCGCGACGTCTCGCGCTACAGGGCCGTGATCGAGCGCCTCGGGCTCCGCAAGTAGGAGCCGTGCCGGCACGAGGCCGTGCCCCGGCCTCTCCGGTTGGAAAGAAGGAAACGATGAAGGAATCCGTCACCGCCCTGGTGGGAGGCCGTGCCCTCACCATCGAAAACGGCAAGGTGGCCAAGCAGGCCGACGGCTCGGCCGTCGTCCGCCTCGGCGACACCGTGGTTCTCGTCACCGCCTGCTACGCCCGCGACCCGAAAGACGTCGACTTCATTCCGCTGACGGTCGAGTACAAGGAATACCAGTACGCCGCCGGCCGCATCCCGGGAGGCTTCTTCAAGCGCGAGGGGCGGCCCACCGAGAAGGAGATCCTCACCTGCCGGATGATCGACCGGCCGATCCGGCCGCTCTTCCCGGCCGGCTTCGCCTTCGAGACCCAGATCATCGCGCTCGTCCTCTCGGCCGACGGCGAGAACGATCCCGACATCCTCGCGATCAACGGCGCTGCGGCGGCCCTCGCCATCAATCCGATCCCGTTCACCGAGATCCTCGGCGCCGTCCGCGTCGCCCGCATCGCCGACCGCTTCGTCTTCAACCCGACGAAGAAGGAGCGCGAGGAGTCGACGATCGACCTCGTCGTCGTCGGCACCCGCCAGGCCGTCAGCATGGTCGAGGCGGGCTCGAAGGAGGTCTCCGAGGACCTCATGCTCGAGGCGATCCTCGAAGGGCACCGCGAGCTCCAGAACGTCATCAACGCCATCGAGGAGCTCCAGAAGCGCCAGGGCGTCGTCAAGCAGGCGTTCACCTCCCCCGCCCCGGTCCCCGCCGAGATCATGGCGGAGGTCCGCAGGCGCTGGGACGCGCCGATGATGGAAGCCCTCACCTGGAAGGGCAAGATCGAGTCGTACGCGAAGATCAAGGCCGTCAAGAAGGCGGCCGTCGCGGAAGTCCCCGAAGACCAGCCGGAGCTGAAGGCGCAGGTCAAGCGCGCGATGTCCGACCTCGTCGAGGTGATGACGCGGGAGACGATCCTCCGCGACCGCAAGCGCCTCGACGGACGCGCGTTCGAAGAGGTCCGCCCCATCGAAGTCGAGATCGGCGTCCTCCCCCGCACCCACGGCTCCGCGCTCTTCACGCGCGGCGAGACGCAGGCGCTCGTCACGGTCACGCTCGGCACCTCGGACGACACCCAGCTCATCGAGGACCTCGAGGGCGAGTTCGAGCGGAAGTTCATGCTCCACTACAACTTCCCGTCCTTCTCGGTCGGCGAGGTGAAGCGCTTCGGCTCCCCGGGCCGGCGTGAGATCGGCCACGGCCGCCTCGCGTGGCGCTCCATCGACGCCGTCCTCCCGAAGGAGTTCCCCTACACCATCCGCATCGTGTCCGACATCCTCGAGTCGAACGGCTCCTCGTCGATGGCGACGATCTGCGGCGGCTCGCTCGCCCTCATGGACGCCGGCGTCCCGATGAACGCGGCGGTCGCGGGGGTCGCGATGGGCCTCGTCAAGGAAGGCGACGCCTGGGCGGTCCTGACCGACATCGCCGGCCAGGAAGACCACTACGGCGACATGGACTTCAAGGTCGCCGGGTCGCGCAAGGGCATCACGGCCCTCCAGATGGACATCAAGATCTCCGGCATCAGCCGCGAGGTGTTCGAGAAGGCCCTCTCCCAGGCGAAGGCCGGCCGGATGCACATCCTCGACATCATGGAGAAGGCGATCCCGTCCGCCCGGCAGGAGATCTCGGCCTACGCGCCGCGCCTCCTGACGATCCACGTCCCCGAGGACAAGATCCGCGACGTCATCGGCTCCGGCGGGAAGACGATCCGCGCGCTCCAGAAGGAGTTCTCGGTCAAGATCGACGTCCAGGACGACGGCTCCGTCACCGTCGCCTCGATCGACATGGCGTCGGCCGAGAAGTGCATCGAGGCGATCCGCGCCCTCACGACCGTTCCCGAGATCGGGACGGAGTACGAGGGGACCGTCAAGCGCGTCGAGCCCTACGGCGCCTTCGTCGAGATCCTCCCCGGCCTCGACGGCCTCGTCCACATCTCCGAGCTCGCCCCCGGCCGCGTCCGCGAGACGACCGACGTCGTCAAGCTGGGCGACAAGGCCAAGGTCAAGATCATCGCCATCGACCCGGTCAACGGGAAGATCAAGCTCTCGCGCCGCCAGGCGCTCACCCCCGAGGAAGCGGCCGCCGAGGTCGAGCGCCTCGGTCTGAACGCGTCGCCCGTCGAGGGCGAGGGAGGCGGCGACGACCGCCCGCCCTTCCGTCGCGAAGGCGGCTTCGGCAACCGCGGCCCCGGCGGTCCCCGCCGGGACGGCGGCGGCTTCGGCGGCCCGCGCGGTCCCCGTCGGGACGGCCCGGGCGGCTTCGGCGGCCCGCGCCGCTGACGCGGACTGCACGACACGGACCTCGAAGGCCGGGCGATCGCCCGGCCTTTTCCTTTCCTGCCGGTCAGCGCACGAGACGCGTGTACCGGCGCCCCGGCGGGGGCGATTCCCTCCGGCTCGATGAGCGTTTCGCTCCGCCGGCCGGAAAGCCACCGGTTCATCGCGCGCCGGCCCTTCTCGCGGTCCGTGTCGTCCTCCGCCTCCTCGAGGTAGCGGCGGATCTCGGCGGCTCCGGCTTCGGGTGAGACCCGGGATTCCGCCAGGGTTGCGGCGACGATCGCGTCCGCCCAGCGGACCCGTCGCGCCGGCACGGGGGACGGAAGGAAACACAGGGCGGACAGGATCGCCGCCGCGGCGAGCGGAGCAGCCGTGTCACGAACCTGCCGCTGCCGGAAAGCCTCGAAGACGAGGGCGGCCAGAAGCGCCGTCCCGAGCGCGAGCGGCGCCGCGGCGCCGCTGCGGTACCTCGTCGTCGTGGAGACCAGGACGCACGCCCCGAGCGGCACGAGCCCGGCCCCCGCCACGAGGAACCCCTCGCCCCGCCGGAAGAGGCCCCGTCGCTGCGCAAGGACGAGCCCGGTCATCCCTGGCCCGAGGAGAACGACGAAGAGAGGGAGGCGCGACAGGACAGGCAGGCGGTCGCGAAAGAAGAAGAAGCTCGCGTTGTCGGCGATTTCCCTCCGGTTGAAGGCGCTCGCGAACTTGCGCGCGACCAGCTCGACGAGCCCGAGGGGCTTCTCCCTCCACGTCTCCGCGGTCCGGACCGCGGCCGAGAGCGTCGAGCCCTGCGCTTCGCGAAGCACCTTCATCAGGAGCGGCGACGCGCTCCCCGAACCGTCCGCTCCCCGCGCATTCGCCCAGGGGATACCGACGAGCGGGCGAGTGTCGAAGGCGAAGAGCGGCGCCCCGACGACGGCGTTCCTGACGACGAGGGGGGACAGCGCGAGAAGGAGCGCCGCGAGGAACGCCGCCGCCGCTCTCCCTCGCGAGGCCCCCTTCTCGCCGCGCAATACGAGAACCGCGCCCGCCAGGAGACCGAGCGGGAGGGCCGTCTGCTTGAGAAGCGCCGCCAGGCCGGCGACGAGGCCGAGTCCCGCAGCGCGGAGTGCACCGGCCGGCCGCTCGGCCAGGAGCGGAAGGGCGAGGAGCAGGGCCGCCACGTGTGCGACCGGGCCGTCGCGGTAGAGGAAGCCGTCCAGGAAGACGAGCGGCCCGTAGAGCCCATGGAGAACGCCGGCGGCGACCCCGGCGCACCCCGAGAGCACGGGTCCTCTCCCCGCTCTGACGAGGACCGCAGCTGCCGCCGCCGCGAGCGCCCCGGAAGCGACTGCGGCAAGCAGGAGCTGCGCGAGGCGGACGGCCTGAATGGCGCCGGGCCGTGGAATCCCCGCCAGCGAAAGGAGATAGGGGTAGACCGGCCCCTGGTAGTAGGCGTTCCTCGGCATGACGGCGTCCCATTCCGCCTCGGTCCCGAACTTCACCTGCCAGGAGAAATAGGGTCGATAGGCCGGAACGTCGAGCAGGTTCCCGGAAGAGATTCGCTTCGCCGCGGAGACCGCGGCCCATTCGTCCGTCTCCGTCCAGAGGTGCCAGCTCGAGAGCGGTGAGGCTTCCCTCTCGAGGTAGGACGCGAGCCGGACGGAAGAGACTGCGACGAACGTGACCAGCGTGGCGACGAGGAGGACGGTGCGCCGCGACAACGCCGAGCCGCTCAATACGGCATCTCGTCGTCCTCGAGCCCGAAGTAGTGGCCGAGCTCGTGACGGACGGTGTCCTGGATCTCGTGGACCGCTTCCCTGTTCGAGGCACAGCAGCGGAGGATCGGGCCGCGGAAGACGACGACCTGGGGCGGGAGCCCGGGAAGCGCCCCGAACTCGAACTCGGTCCTCATCGGACCGCGGTAGATCCCGAAGAGCTCCTCGTCGTCGGGGGTGTCGGTCTCGGCATAGTCCTCCTCTTCCGGCTCCTCCTCGACGGCGATGACGACGTTCTCGAGCATCTCCTTGAACTCGGTCGGAAGGCCCGTCACCGCCTCGGCGACGAGCTTCTCGAAATCGGCCATCGAGAGCCGGGGCGGGCGGGCGGGGCGGCGTCTCACGGCGTGCCGAAGAGCCTCCGGAAGTTCGAGGACGTCGCCCGGCCGACGTCCTCGAGCGAAACTCCCTTCACCTCGGCGAGCTTCGCCGCCGTGCGCCCGACGAACGCCGGCTCGTTCGGCTTGCCTCGGAACGGGGCCGGGGCGAGGTACGGCGCGTCGGTCTCGACCAGCATCGACGAGAGCGGGAGCGCCGAGGCCGAATCGCGGACGTTCTCGGCCATGCGGAACGTGATCATCCCCGAATAGCTGACGAGGTAGCCGAGGCCTATGGCCTTCTCCCCTGTCGCGGTCGACGCGCAGAACGAGTGGAAGACCCCGCGGAGCCGCGCCGGGCTTCCGCTTGCCTCCGCCTGGAGAATCGCGAGCAGATCCTCCTCGGACTCGCGGTTGTGGAGGAGAACCGGCTTGCCGAGCCGTTCCGCCAGCTTCAGCTGGGCGACGAGCGCTCGCTTCTGGTCCTCCTTCGGGGCGAAGTCGTAGAAGTAGTCGAGTCCGATCTCTCCGATCGCGACGACCTTCTTCGACGCCGCGAGGCGCTCGAGAGCCGGAATCACGCGGTCCTCGTCGAACGCCTTCGTCTCGTGCGGGTGGACGCCGACGGCCGCGTAGACGCCGTCGAACCGCTCGGCGACCTCCACGGCGCGCGGGGCGTCGTCGAGCGTCGTCGCCGGCACGAGGATCCGCGTCACCCCCGCGTCGCGTGCCCGCGAGACCTGCTCGGCCACCTCGTCGTCCGTCGCCGCGCGCGTCGGCCAGCGGGCCTCCGGTCCCGGGAAGACCATCGTCAGGTGCCCGTGGGAATCGGCCAGCTCGATCATTGGTCCGAGAATAGCTGACGGGATGAACGCTGTGGCGGGGGAGCGGTCTCCGCGTGCTCCGAGCCGTCCCGATCACCGCCGACGAGCGTCGAACCGACGCTCCACCGGAGCGACCCCCCGCGCCGCGACGCCCGTCATCGAGCGGTCGCCGGCAAGCCAGCGATTCATTGCGACCATTCCCGCGGCACGCTGGGGGTCGTCCCGGCCCTCGACCAGATACCGCCGGATCTCCGCCGCGCCCGCCTCGGGCGAGATCCGCGATTCGGCCAGCGTCGCCGCGACAAGAACGTCGGCATATCGGTTCTTCGGGCAGGGAACGGGCGACGGAAGGAGTGTCTGGAGGGAGAGGAGCCCGGCCCCGAAGAAAGGGGCGATCAGCTCGGCGACTCGGCGCTCGCGCAGGGCCTCGGCCGACAGAGCGAGGAGCAGGCCCGTTCCGAGCGCGAGGGGCGCAACGGAAGCGGTCCGATATCGTGTCGTCGTGGAGACGAGAAGGCACGCCGCGAGAGGGACGAGGGCGGCGACCACGACGAGGGCGGCCTCTCCGGGACGGTAGAGTCGACGTCGACCCGCGAGGACGAGCCCGGCGACGCCCGTTCCCAGGAGGCACGCGAAGACGGGAAGCACGCCGAGCCACCAGAGGCGCATCCGAAAGAAGCGGAAGCTCGCGTTGTCCGGGATCTCCGCTCCGTTGAAGGCGCTCGCCAGCTTGCCCGGAGGCCCGCGGGCTTCGCCCTCAGGTCGCGACGCGGCGCAAGCGTGGGCACTCGCGGAGGACGAAGCGGGGACGGGTCCACTGAGCCGTCGGCCCCGCGGGCGTTGGCCCAGGGGAAACAGACGACCGGCCGGGTGTCGAAGGCGAAGGCGGGAGCTCCGACGACCAGGTTCCTCGCCACGAGCGGGGCGAGTGCAAGGGCAAAGGCCGACAGGAAGGCCGCGGCCTTCCGAAAGCGGCGATCCCGTGAGCTTTCCCTCAGGACGGCCACCGCGCCGGCCGCCAGCGCGAGCGGCAGGACCGTCTGCTTGAGAAGGGTCGTCAGGCCCCGAACGAGGGCCGCGAGCCCTCGTCCGCGGTCGAGGACGAGCAGTGGCAGGGCGAGAAGCAGAGCTGAGAGGTTCACGAGCGGGCCGTCACGAAACAGGAATCCGTCAAGGTAGACGAGGGGCCCGTAGAGGCCGTGGAAGAGACCCGCGCCCAGGCCCGCGATCATGGCGACCCATCCGGGTCGCCCGGACCGGAGCAGGAGTGACGTCCCGGCCGCCGCCAGGGCGGCCGACGCCGCGACCGCGAGAAGGAGCTGGGAGAGACGGATCACCATCGCGGTCGAATCGGAGAGCCGCGAGACCGCCGCGACCGCGTAGACGTAGAGAGGCGCCTGATAGTAGACGTCCTTCGGGTAGACGGCCTCCCAGTCCGAGGGGCTGCCGAAGCTCGCCTGCCAGGAGAACCAGGGCCGGAACGACGGCCGATCGAGGAGGTTCCCCGAGGCGACGCGCTCCGCGGCGACGAGAGCCGCGTGTTCGTCCGTTTCCATCCAGAGGTACCAGTCTGACAGGGGAGAGGCCTCGAGCTCCGCCCAAGCCGCCGCCCGAACGGCCATGACAATGACCGCTACGAAGAGGGCCGCCCGCGCAACGAGGGTCCGCTCGATCATCGGCAGCTCCTGTCAGTCCTCAAGCCTCAGCCCGAGCTGCCTTTCGATGTCAGGTCGCGCCACGCCGGCGAGAATAGCCGAGGTTTCCCTGCACTCCGCCCCCTACAATCGCCGCTCCGATGGCATCCGTTCTGGCCGCCTTCCGCTCGCGTCCTCCTCTCACCGCGGCCCTCCTCGTCCTCCTGGCGCTCATCGCGACGACCGACGAGAGGTCGTTCGGGGTGATTCCGGACGGCAAGGAGATGCTCTCGGCCGGGGCGGCGCTCGCCTTCCACGGCGAGCTCGGGGTCTCGCGCGAGTTCGCCAACGCCGTCCCGCGCGAAGGGGGCGACGGTTTCTCCCGCTACGGCCTCGGCCAGAGCCTCGCGGAGGTCCCCTTCCTCTGGTCGGCCCGCGCCCTCCACGCCGTCGCGCCCTCGGCCTCCTCCAACCCTCTCCTCGTCCTCCTGCCGATCCTCTCGCTGGCCGCGGCGGCGTGGGGGGTCGCCCGGGCCGCCGGGAGCCTGGGAGCGACGGCCGGCGCACAGCTCTTCTCGGGAACGGCCCTCGTCCTCGCGACTCCCCTCTGGGGATATGCCGGCAGCGACTTCTCCGAGCCTCTCCAGGCAGGACTGTGCGGTCTCGGCCTCGCCGCCGTGGCCGCCTACCGCGAAACCCCCGCCCGGCGAAATGCCCTCGCGGCCGGCGTCCTTCTCGGAGCCCTTCCGCTCGTCAAGTCGCTGCTCTTCATCGTCACGGCCCCGCTCCTCGCCTCCCTCGCCCTGGCGCCTCGACTCCAGGCAGGGAGCGCCGCCGAGGGGCGGAAGCGGAAGAACCGTACCGAGACGGTCCCTCCCCTCGCTCCCGCGCTCGTCGGGGCCGCGATTCCCGTCACGATCTGGCTCGTCCTCGAGCTCGTCCGCTTCGGAAGGCCGTTCGGCGGCTACCCCGGCGAGGACTTCTCCTACCCCTTCCTGACGGGACTCCTCCGACTGACGCTCTTTCCGAACAAGGGCCTCCTCGTCTATGCCCCGGTCTGCCTCCTGGCGGCCCCGGGCCTTCTCGCACTCGGGCGCCGCGACCCCGCTCTCGCGCTCGGCCTCGCGGCGTCCGTCGCCGCCGTCCTGGCGAGTGCTGCGAGCTGGTGGGCCTGGGACGGTCAGGCCGGGTGGGGCCCCCGTTTGCTGGTGCCGGCGCTGGCACCTCTCGTTCTCTGCGCGGCGCTCGGATTCGGGATGGGCAGACCCTGGCGCCGCCTCGGCGCCCTCCTCTTCGCCGCAGGGGCCGCCGTCAACCTCGTCGGTGTGCTGCAGCCGTTTCCCGCGGTCTACTCCCTCGTTGCGACCTCGCCACCGCAGCCCATCACCGCCGGCCGCGCCGCAGGGACGAGATACGAGGTGGAGACCCGGCTCGACGGCACGCTCCTCGCCACGCCGGCGCACCACCTCTCGCTGACTCCGTCCTGGTGGCCGCCGATGGTTCACACCCGACTGCTCCGCGAACGGCGGGCCGGGGGGGACGTCGGCGCGCGCCTCGCGTCGGGGAGCCTCGGGCTCATGCCGCCGCTCGCGCCGCGGCTTCCCGAAAATCCCTCCGCCGCCTTCCGTCAGGGCACCTCCCCCTTCGCGTGGCCTTTCTGGGGGCGTTCCTGGTTCTCGCCCCAGCCTGGCCTCGAGGACGCGCTCTCCCTCGCGCTCCGCGACCAGGCCACTCGCGACCTCGAGTCGGGCCGGCCGGCCCGCGCGTACGCGACGTTCGGACTCGTCCTCGAGCGCGAGGCGGGCCTGCCGCAGGTCGAGACGCTCGCGCTGGCCGCGAACGCCGCTCTGAGGGCCGGCCTCGGGAAGGAAGCCGAAGGGCTCCTGTCCCGCTCGCCCGCACCGTGCCATCCCTGGATCCTGTTCGTGAGGATCGAGTCCGGCGAGGATGTCTCGGGATGCGTTCCGCCGCACCTTCACGCCGGCTTCCGGGCCAGCGCCGAGGCCGCGAGCCGACGGGGGTTGTCGGTCAGCGCGTGGGAAAGGGAGACGGCTGAGGCGCGGAGGCGCTGACGCGCGGACTGCCGGATCCCCGGGCGAGGCGGAAGGCGAGGTACTCGTCGCCGAGCTTCTCCACCGAGGCCGCGCGCGCCTCGACCTCGCGCACGAGGGGCGGGAGCCACTCCCGGAGCCACTCGATCCGACGGGTCTTCTCCCCGCTCCGCTCGAGCGCCCGCGACAGGTCGTAGAGGAAGACGGACACGAAGACGGTGTCGAGGTCGCGGACCTGTGAAGCGTCGTCGACCTGGAGGACGCCCAGGGACCCTGCTTCGTCGGCGTTCAGGATCAGGGAAACGGCCCCCGCCCTCCCGGCGCCTCCCGCGCGGACGGCGTCGAAGACGAGGTCCTGCCGCTCCCCCCAGTCGACGTTCGAGTCCGAAAGGATCCGGCGGATCCCTGCCGGCCCGCCCGCGAGGATGTTGCCGAAGGGAATCTCCCTCCCGAAGAAGAGCCCCGCCTCCAGGACCGTACCGGCGACCGTCAGCCCGAGAAGCCAGGCGGCCCGGCCCGGCGGGCGGACGAGGGGTGCGAAAGCGGCGATCGCCGCCACGATCCCGAGCGGGATGCAGGGCATCGCGTGGCGCACGCCGATATTCAGGTGCGAGAGGCTCGCGGCCCCGAGGTACGCGAGGGCGAGCGCCCCGGGGACGAGCGCCCGGCCGAGGGCGGCCCGGGCCCTGCGCCGGCGGAGCGCGGGCCGGCACCTGGCGAACCCGGCCCCGGAAAGCGCGAGACCGGCGAGAAGCCCGGCCAACACCCCGCAGGGGCCTTCACGAGGAGCGCGGTCACGAAGTAGAGCGGGTGGCCCTCTCCCGAGACCTCGCCCAGGAAGTAGTTGTAGCGGGCGCCCGGCGCGGCGGCTGCGCGGACGTAGGAGAGGCCGGTGACGTACGCCGCGACGCCTTTCGGCGCGCTCGCGGCCCGGTCGAGCGCCTCGCGGGTCGGTGCCTCCCCGGCCACGGGCAGGAGGCTTCGGGCGATTCCGGCGCGGAGCCTCTCCCGCGGCGTGCCGTGGAGGGTGGCCTCCTGGACGAAAACGGCCGTGGCGAGCGCGGTCGCCCCGAGGAGCGCCGTGGCGGCGACGGCGGAGACCGCCCGGACGCGGGACGGCAGACCTGTTCGCTTCCTGCGGACCCCTGCGGGAACCGGCCCGGGACGCCGCGCTCGGGCGAACCTGAGGGCGGCGACGGCCAGGAACACGGGGAGGAACGGGAGCGCCGAGTACTTCGAGACGAGTGCCAGGCCGTAGGCCGCGCCGCTGGCGGCCGCGAGCCGCAGGTCGACGCGCCGGCCCCGGGCCGCAGCATCGAGGAGAAAGCCGGCCCAGACGAGGCACACGGCCAGGAGAAGATCGCTCTGGACGAGCGGCGCGTGGCCCCGGAGGGTCGGGTCGGCCAGGACGAGAACGGCCGCTCCGGCCCCCGCCACCGGGCCCGCCAGGCGCCGGGCCCAGAGGCCCGCCCCGAGGACGAGCAGGCCGAGGAGCCACGGGAAGAGGCGGCGCCCGTCCCGCGTCTCCTCGACGATGAGGCCGGGGGGGCGGCTCGCGAGCCCCGCGGCCGAGACCACCTTCATCAGGACGGGATGCTCGAAGTTCGAGACGACGCCTCGGCCGTCCGCGAGCTCTCTCGCGGCGGCGAGGTGCACCGGCTCGTCCACCGTGGTCCACGCGGTGCGACGACCCGCCTCGGCCGCGGCCACCGCGACGGCGGCCAGGAGAACCAGGACGACGGCAAAGGGCTTCACGCCCCTCCCCCCGCGCACGTCAGCTCCGCGGCGCGATCCCGTGGAACCGCGCGATCGCCTCCCACGCCTCGGCCGCGGTCTCGACGTACGAGACGAGGCGGACGTCTTCCAGGGAAATCGTCCCCTCCTCGACGAGGTACTCGAGGTCGATCGCCTTTTCCCAGAACTCGCGCCCGAAGAGGACGATCGGGACCCGCGGCATCTTCCCCGTCTGGATGAGCGTGAGCGTCTCGAAGAGCTCGTCGAGCGTTCCGAAGCCGCCAGGGAAGGCGACGAGCGCCCTCGCCCGCATCAGGAAGTGCATCTTGCGGAGGGCGAAGTAGTGGAAGTGGATGCAGAGGCCCGGCGTGATGTACGGATTCGGGACCTGCTCGTGCGGGAGGACGATGTTGAAGCCGAGGCTCTTGGCCCCGACGTCGAAGGCGCCGCGGTTCGCCGCCTCCATGACACCGGGCCCGCCGCCGGTGACGACGACGAAGTCGCAGCGTCCGTCCCGCTGGCAGGTGGAGGAGACGATCCGCCCGAACTCGCGCGCTTCGTCGTAGTAGCGGGACTTTGCGAGGACGCGACGGGCGATTTCTACGGCACGGCGAGCGTCGTCGTCGTCGTGAGCGGCCACGGCGTTCGCTTCCGCCTCGGCGAGCCGCCGCTCGGCCTCGGGCCGCTCGACGACGCGGGTTCCGCCGAAGACGACGACGGTCCCGGTGATCCCCGCTTCGGCGAGGATCGTCTCGGCCCTCTGGAGCTCCAGCTGGAGGCGCACGCCGCGGAGCTCGTCCCTCGAGAGCCAGGCCAGATCCTCGTGCGCGCGGAGCGTGCTCGGCGAAGCGATGATCCTCTCGAGGTTTTCCCGCGCCGCGGGATCGCCGGGAAGGACCGCGTCCGCCGGGCGAACGGGCACTACTTCACCTTCGTCCCGGAGGGGACGGACGGGTCGACCGCGAGAAGCGACGGCTCGCCGGTACCCGGGAGCGAGGCGGCGAGGACCATGCCGTTCGACTCGATCCCCATCAGCTTGGCGGGAAGGAGGTTCGCCACGACGACGACCTTCCGCCCGACGAGCTGCTCGCCCGTGTAGGCCGTGGCGATGCCGGCGACGATCGTCCGCTCCTCCTCGCCGATCCGCACCCTCATCTTCATCAGCTTCTTCGACTTCTCGACCTTCTCGGCGGCGATGATCTCGGCGACGCGCAGGTCGGCCTTGAAGAACTCCTCTATGGAGATGCGGGCGGGCTCGGCGGCAGGCGCGGCGGCCGGAACCGGGACGGCAGGGGCCGCGGGAGCGGCGGCGGGAACTTCGGCAGCGACGGGCTTCGTCTCTTCGGTCACGGGACTCTCCTTGGCTAGTTCCGCGAAATACGCCTTCGCGTCGGCGCGGGGGAAGAGGGGGGCGGCGGGGGCGAGCGGGGCACCGAGCGGGAGGCCACCCCAGGCCAGATCGGACGGGCGGAGCTCCTCTGCGCTCTTCGGGGTCCCGAGGCGGCGGAGAACCTCCGCCGAGGCGCCCGGTGCGATCGGCGCGAGCATCACGGCGGCGATGCGAAGGCCTTCGAGGGCGTTGAAGTGGATCCGGTGGAGGGCGGGAGTGACCCCCTCCGCCTTCACGCGCTTCCATGGCTCCTTGGCGGTGATGTAGCCGTCGATGGCGCCGAGGAGCGTGCGGATCGCCTCCGCGGCCTCGTGCAGGCGGCAGCCGCGGAAGGCGGCGTCCCAGGTGGCGACCGCCTCTTCGGCGACGCGCTTCACGTCGTTGTCGTCGCAGCGCTCGCCGGGCGTCGCGGCGCCGAAGGCGTCGGAGGCCATCCGCACGGCCCGCGAGAGGGTGTTGCCGAGCCCGTTGGCGAGGTCGCTGTTGTAGCGGACGAGGAACGCCTCGTCGGAGAACGAGGCGTCCTGGCCGAAGCTCATCTCGGAGATGAGGTGCCAGCGGAGGGCGTCGACCCCGAAGGCGTCGACGAGGGCGTCGGGACGGACGACGTTGCCGACCGACTTCGACATCTTCCGCTGGTCCTTCAGCCAGAAGCCGTGGCTGACGACCTGCGTCGGGAGGGGAAGTCCCGCCGACATCAGGAACGCGGGCCAGAAGACGGCGTGGAAGCGGAGGATGTCCTTGCCGACGAGGTGCGTGACGCGGCGCTCGTCCCCTTCGGGCCAGTAGCGCGCGACCAGCTCCTCGTCACTGCTCCCGAAGCCGAGGGCGGTGAGGTAGTTCGTCAACGCGTCGAGCCAGACGTAGACGACGTGCCCGGGGTGGCCCGGGAACGGGATTCCCCACTCGATCGCCGTCCGCGAGACGGAGAGGTCCTTCAGCCCGGCGGAGACGAAGGAGCGGACCTCGTTGAGCCGCGTCTCGGGAAAGACGAACGGGATTCCCGGGACGCTCCCCTTCTCGTACAGCTCGAGGAGCCGGTCCTGGTACTTCGAGAGGCGGAAGAAGACGTTCTCTTCCTTCTGCCACTCGGCGGCCGTGCCGTGCGTCGGGCACTTGCCACCTTCCAGGTCCTTCTCGGGGTAAAACGCCTCGCAGCCGACGCAGTACCACCCCTCGTGCCCGGCGACGTAGAGGTCGCCGGCCGCCTCGAGGCGCCGGATCAGCTCGGTGACGCCGATGCGGTGGCGCGGCTCGGTCGTCCGGATGAAGTCGTCGTTGGCGACGCCGAACCTCTTCCAGAGGTCCCGGAAGGTGGGTGCGTGCCGGTCGGCGACGTCGATCGGCGCGACGCCCTCTCTCTTCGCCACCTTCTCGATCTTCTGGCCGTGCTCGTCGGTCCCGGTGAGGAAGCGGACGTCCTCCCCCTGGAGCCGGTGAAAGCGGGTCAGCGTGTCGGTGACGAGGGTCGTGTAGAGGTGGCCGATGTGAGGGCGGTCGTTGACGTAGTAGATGGGGGTCGTGAAGTACCGGGACATGGGCCGGCGAGGATATCAGGCGGCCTGAGAGGCTCCGGGCCGTCCCGGACGGCCCTACATCATTCCTTCACGGCGGAAGGAGAAGAAGCGCCCACGTCCGACGACGACGTGGTCGCGTACGGGAACCCCGACGACGTCCCCGGCCGCCACGAAGCGGGACGTCGTGGCGCGGTCCTCGGGAGAGGGCGCCGGGTCTCCGGACGGGTGGTTGTGGTAGAGGATGAGCGCCGCGGCCCCTTCGAGGACGGCGATCCTGAGGAGCGGGCCCGGCTGGACGGCGGCCGAGCTGACCCCTCCCCGGAAGACGATCTCGTCGTGGAGGAGCCGGTTCTTCGAGTCGAGAAGGAGCGCCCCCATGACCTCTCGCAGCTCGGTCGCGAGCGTCGCGGCGAGGTACGCTCCTGCGACTTCCGGGGCGTCGATCAGCGGCCGCTCGTCAGTCTCCGCGCGTGCGAGCCGGCGGGCCAGCTCGGCGGCGGCGGCGATGCGGCAGGCCTTCGCCATCCCGATGCCGAGCGCCAGCTCGCGAACGCGCCCGCGCTCGCTCCTTGCGAGGAGCCCCCTCAGGCCGTTCCCGCGGAGGATCTCCCGGGCCGTCTCGAGGACTCCGGTCCCCGCCCGGCCGGTGCCGAGGAGAATCGCGACCAGCTCCTCGTCCGTGAGGGCGTCGGCGCCGCGAGCCACGAGCTTCTCCCTCGGCCGGTCCTCGGGCGGCAGCTCGCCGAGCCGGCCACCCTTCGGGCCGGTCGCCTTCACCGAAGCGACTCGCGCGGCTCGGTGAGCCGTTCGATCCCGACGACGCGCGTCTCCTCGGAGAGGGCGAACAGGGCGGCGTCCTTGCCGATGGACGGCCGTGCGACGAGCCCTGAGACAGTCCTCGTCGTCTCCGTCCTGGTCCTGAGGGGCGCCCTTCCGTCCGGCGGAGGTGCCGCCGTTCCGGGATAGTCGACCCCGAGCTCGGCCTCGGTTTCGACGACGACCCGCACCGGAAAACCCCGCAGGCGGGCAAGCTCCGGGGCGAGCGCCTCGAGGACCCGAGGGGGGACGTCGAAGAGGCGTCCGAGGTCGTCGAGAGGCGAGAGGGTCCCTTCCGGCGGGTCGGCGACGGCGTCGAGCGAGGCGGTCAGCTTGCAGCGGACCCGCCCCACGCGCCCTGGCATCGCCGTCACGAGGCTCCAGGACGCCGTGACCCGGAGCTGGGTCGTCGGACGCCCTTCGAACGACGGTCCGCTTCTCAGTTCAGCCGGCAGGACCTCGAGGTCGGACAGGGCGCTCTGGAACGGTCCGGGGTCGCCCTCGGCGGGAGGAACGAAGAGGCTGCGAAAGTCCTCGACTCTCGCCCGCGCCGCCACGGCCGCTTTCCGATCGACGAGCCAGCCCTCCCGGTCCCCGAGGAGAAACGTGTTGGCCTTCGTCCTCGGAAAGGTCCCCGTCTCGAGATCCCAGCGGGCCGTGCCGCCGAGAACCGTCACGTTCCCGCGCAGGGCGATCGCCCGCTCGCCTGCCGGCGAGATGGTCTTCCTGGACTCTACGAGGACGTACCCGACCTTCGGCCCTGGAGGGGGCGGCGGGGCTTCGGGTGTGCCCGAGGCCGCCAGGAGAGCCAGAACCATGAAAATCCGCACGGTCCATCTTCGCATGTAGACCGCGGGGTCCGCGCGGGACGACAATGAACGGATGCTCGCCGGTCCCGAGCCGATCCCATCGTCCGACTCGACGCCAGCTGCGCGCTTCAACGTGCGTCTCGTCGGTGACGCCGACGCGGTGGCGTGGGTCGCCGCGAATCTCCGCGGCCCGGGGCTCGGCATCGAAGCGAGCACCCTCGAGGACGGCGCAGCATTCGCTGAGCCGTCAGGCCCCATCGTCTGGGTCGCGAGGCCCGGCGAGCCCGAGCCCGGCAAGACGCTCGTCGACGACGCCGCCGTCTGGAGCTTCCCTTGCCTCGTCGTCATCCCGCCCGGAGGCTCCGCGCCCGACATCCTCGCCGGGCACCCCTCGGTCGAGTCGTTCGAGGTCGTCCGTGAGCCCGACGACGCCCCGATCCTCCGGATGCGGCTGGAGCGCCTTCTCCTCCTGCACCGACGCCGGACGCAGACCGAGGCCGTCCTCCACGACCTCCCCGTCGCCGTCTACTCGCGGACGCTGGACGGAGTCCTCACGAGCGTGAACGCGGAGACGGAGAGCCTCTTCGCCAGGGATCGGGCCTCCCTCGTCGGGAGGTCGCTCCTCGAGGTCCTCCCGGAAGGGACGCTCTCGGAAGCCGACCTCGAGGAGATGAACGAGGGACTCCTGGCTCGCGGGCGGCACCGCAGGAGGCTCACGGGTACGATCCGGGGAACCGGCCGGCACTTCGCCCTCGACACGCGCGCTCTCCTCCTGCGGGACGGTCACGGAACGCCCTGGGGGGCCCAGGTCGTCATCGCGGATCTCACCGACGAAGAGGACGCCCACGAGCGTCTCCGGGTGCAGGCGGAGCGAAGCGAGATCCTCGCCGCGATCGCCACGGCGACGCGCGACATCACCGACCTGGACCGGATCCTGCAGACCGTCTCGTCGATCGTCGGCCTCCGTTCCGGGGCCCACACCGTCGACGTGTTCCTGCCCGAGGGACGGCAGGACTGCCTCGTCCTGCGCCAATCGTGGCGCTCCTCGGAAGCGATCCCCGATCTCACGGGAGATCAATGGCTCATCAGCGGGACCGACGCTTTTCGCCTGCTCGTCGAGTCTCGCGAGCCGTACCTCGTCCCCGACGCGCGGCAGCAGGGCGACCACCCTGGCGCGGCCGTGGCCCTTCGACGCCTCGGAGCCGGGAGCGGGATCATCCTTCCCGTCGTCGTCGAGAACGAAGTCGTCGCGGGGCTCGGCCTCACCTACCGGGAGCCTCGGACGTGTCCGGACGACTTGAAAGGGTTCCTGGCGCTGGTCGCCGACCAGCTCGCGCTCGCCATCCGCGCCGCCCGCCTCCACGTGAGTCTCACCGAGAAGCTGAAGGCCCTCGCCGAAGAGCAGCGCCTCCGCGAGCTGGCCGACCACGACCGCCAGCGGCTGCTGAGCATGCTCGTCCACGACCTGAAGAACCCTCTCGCGGCCGTCCTCGCCTCCCTCGAGCTGAGCCTGGACCGGATCTCCACGGACCAGCGGCTCGAGCGCCTCCTGCGCACCTCGATGGCCTCGGCACGCGGGCTGGCCGGCATGATCGACGACGCGCTCCTCGTCTACCGCACCGGCGAGACACCTGCCGACCTTCGTCCCGAGGACCCTCGGGCAGTCCTGTCGCAGCCCTTCGAGGAAGCGCGCTGGATGGCCGAGGCCCGGCAGATCCGCCTCGACATCGAGGTCGCCGAGCCCCTGCCGGCCGTCTCCCTCGACGCGGGTCGCTACAGGCGCGCAGCGTCGAACATCCTCTCGAACGCGCTGAAATTCAGCCGGCGCGGGGGCGACGTCACCGCGCGCATCGGCATCGAGGAGGTCGACGGCAGGCGCTGGCTCGTCCTGCGCGTCGCCGATTCCGGTCCGGGCGTCCCCGAGTCGGTGAAAGACCGCCTCGGCGGGCCGTACCAGCGCTTCTCCGGCTCCGAGCGGATTCCGGGCACGGGGCTCGGCCTCACGGTCGTCGGTTCCGTCGCCCTGGCCCACGGCGGCTGCATCCAGGTCGAGCCGCGTCCCTCGGCGCCCTCCGGCTCCGTCTTTTCCTTCTGGATCCCCGCGTGAAGGAGCTTCACGCCGGACGGTACCTGCGGCTCGTCGTCCGCAACGGCTGGGAGTTCGTGGAACGGCCGGGAGTCGACGGCATCGTCCTCGTCGTCGCCGTCACTCCCGCCGATCGCCTCCTTCTCGTCGAGCAGTGGCGCGAGGCGGTCGCAGCGAACGTCCTCGAGCTCCCGGCGGGCCTCGCCGGCGACGCCGAGAGCCCCGCGGGCGAACCCCTCGAGGAGGCTGCCCGGCGAGAGCTCGTCGAAGAGACCGGCTGGGACGCTGCGGCGATGGAACGCCTCGCCGTCGGCCCCCCCTCGGCGGGAGTCACGTCGGAAATCGTGACCTTCTTCCGCGCTCGCGGGCTCTCGAAGGTCGGGGCAGGGGGCGGCGTCGACGGCGAGGCGATCACCGTCCACGAGCCTCCCCTCGCCTCGGTCGAGTCCTTCCTCGCCGAACGACAGGCCGAGGGCGTCCTCGTCGACCCGAAGGTCTGGGCCGGCCTCTGGTTCGCCCGCCGGCCCTGACGGACCCGCTACTCCGGAATCCTCAACACGACCTTTCCGAAGCCCGCGCCCGATTCGACGCGCGCGTATGCCGCGCGCACGTCGTCGAGGGGGAAAGCCTCGTCGACGACCGGAAGCACCTGCCGCCGCTCGACGGCCTTCAGGAGCGCGCCGAACTCCGAGTCGGTCCCCATCGTCGAGCCGAGGATCGAGAGCTGCTTCCAGAAGATGGTCCGGATCTCCTCCTCGGGGTTCGGGCCGCTCGTCGCCCCGCAGGTGACGATGCGCCCCTTCTTCGCCGCCGCCGCGAGCGAGGCGCGCCAGGTCGCCGCACCGACCGAGTCGACCACGACGTCGACGCCCCGCTTGCCCGTCAGCTCGCGGACCTTCCTTCCGACGTCGGCCTTCCTGTAGTCGATGGCGACGTCGGCACCCATCTTCAGCGCCCGCTCGAGCTTCTCCTCGCTCCCCGACGTGACGATCACGAGGGAGGCCCCGGCGAGCCGCGCGATCTGGAGCGCGTAGGCCGACACGCCGCCGCCGATCCCGTGGATGAGGACGCTCTCTCCCGGCCGGAGCGCCGCCCGCGTCACGAGCATCCGCCACGCCGTCATCGCGGCGAGCGGGAAGGCCGCCGCCTCCTCGTTCGTCAGCCAGGCCGGAGCCTTCCAGACGTTCCCGGCGGGGACGACGATTCGTTCGGCGAGCGTTCCGGCGCGGTGCTCTCCGAGGATCTCGAAGTCGACGCAGAGGCTTCTCTCGCCGTCCCGGCAGAACTCGCAGCCGCCGCACGAGAGGCCCGGCTGCAGGACGACCCGCTCGCCGGCCGCCAGGCCCGTCACCCCGGCGCCGAGCGCCTCGACGCGGCCGCAACCGTCGGCCCCGGGAACGTGCGGGAACTCGACCGGGACGCCCGGGATCCCGTTCCTCACGAACAGGTCGAGGCGGTTGAGGGCCGCCGCCGAGAGTCGGACGAGGACCTCGCCCGGACCGGGAACGGGGTCGGGAAGGCTCCCGACCGAGAGAACGTCGTTTCCTCCGTGCCGCGTCAGGAGTGCCGCTTTCATTTCTCCCCCTTCCCGTGGAAACTTCCGCCTCCGATGGCGAAACTCCCGAAGCTGCCGACCCTCTCCGCCTCCCTGCTCGACCCCGCGACGGTGTGCCCGCCCTGCGGAAAGTGCTGCCGGTACGTTGCGGTCGGAATCGACGGCCCCGTGAGCGTCAGCGGCGTCTCCACGGCGCTCTGGCTCGTGTACCACAAGAACGTGGCGGTCTACCAATCGCACGACGGAGACTGGTTCGTCCTCTTTCCCGCCACCTGCGACAACCTCCTGCCGGACGGCCTCTGCGGCGTCTACGAGAACCGGCCGTTCCTCTGCCGCGAGTACGACATCGACGGCTGCGAGGGGACGAGCGACGAGGCCCCCGAGAAGCTGCGGTTCGACGATGGCCCCTCGCTCGGAAAGTGGCTCCGGAAGATGCGCCCCGCCCTCTTCGCCCGCTGTCTCGAAGCCGGAATCCTCCCCGAGCCGCTTCGCGGGCCCGATCCCGGCCCGGGGCGGCGCCGGGGTTCGCGCGGCCGGTCCGCCGACCCTACGCTTCGAGACTGAGGAGAGCTCCGAGCAGCTCGCCCCCGTCCTGGTAGCGGTCCGGTCGGTGCCGGTCGATCGAGTGCAGGAGGATAGCGACCTCGTCCTCGTGGAGCCACGGAGCGAACGGCCGCGGGTCGTCGGGGTCGCGCTCGAGGCGTGCCACGAGAACGTCGTCGCCCACGTAGGGCCAGCGGCCCGCCGCGAGCGTGTAGAACGTCGCGCCCAGGGAGTAGACGTCGGAAGCGGGGGAGGCCGCTTCTCCACGCAGGACCTCCGGCGGGAAGAACGCGGGCGTCCCGATCAGTTTCGAGGTGGAGCCGGAGTCGGCTTCGGGGCGGGCCAGGCCGAAGTCGAGGATCCGGAGGATTCCGTGCTCGTCGAGAACGAGGTTCGCCGGCTTCAGGTCCCGGTGGAGGATCCCCTTGGAGTGGGCGGCGGCGATGCCCCGGGCGGCCTGGACGAACCAGTCCCGCCAGTTTCTCTTCAGCCTTTCGGGGTCGTTCTTCAGGAGGGACTGGAGATTCGGCCCTTCGAGGAACTCCATCGCGAGGTAGGCGCTCCCGAAGCCTTCGCCGAAATCGTAGAGGCCGACGATGTTCGGGTGCGTGAGCGCGGCGATCGCACGCGCCTCGCGGATGAAGTAGCGCATCGCCGTCTCGTCGCCCCAGAGCTGGGCCGGGAGGATCTTGAGGGCGACGTGGCGCTCGAGCTTGTGGTCGAGAGCCTTGTGAACGACTCCCATACCCCCCCGGCCCACTTCCGCCAGGATCTCGTACCGCGCCTCGGGCGTCTCCGACGCCGCCATGCCGCTCGAGGCCGACATCGCCTGAAAGGTCCCGGAATGGCTGCGCCCGGGGCTCCCGGCCGGCGTCACCACCGGAGCCGGCGGATTCTGGTCCACCCAGCCCGACGCCGCAGGCTCTTCGACGGCGGCGGGGAAGTCTGCGTCGGTCAGCCTCTCGTTGAGGGCCAGCGAGCGGGTCCGGGCATTACGGAAACTCGGATCGAACGCCGCTATGGATGCCAGCTTCTGCTGTGCCGCGGCGAGTTCGCCGCCCGCCTCGAGAGCCCGCGCGAACGCCTCGTGAGCCGCGATCGTCGAAGAATCGACGGGCCGGTGCCCGAGGAGCTCGCGCAGGACGTGAACCGCGTCCCTCGGTTCGTTGTGGGTGAGGTGCGCTTCCGCGAGCTCGAGAAACACCTCTGAAACACCCGGGTCGGCGCGGCGGACGGACGTCAGCAGGTCCCACGCCCGGTCGCGGTGGCCGGCGCGCAGCGAATTGCGGGCCGCCTCCAACCCCCGGCCCGCCCGCAGGAAGAGCGAAACCGCCTCGTCGAACCGACCCCGCTCCTGCAGGACGAGCGCCGCCTCGGCGAACTTCCCGGCGACACGGTAGAGAGTGATCGCGCGTTCCCACTCCTTCAGCTCCTGATAGATACCGGCTGCGATCTCGGCCTTCCCCACCGCCTCGTACGCGGCAGCGGCCTCCGGCAGGTGGCCCGCCTTCTGAAAGAGAGCCGCCGCCCGCTCGACCTTGCCCGATTCGCGGAAGGCGCGGGCCGCCTCGGCAAACCGGCCCGTCCGCTCGTAGAGCAGCGCCGCCTTGTCCCATTTCTCCGCCTTCGCCCACGCGTCGGCGGCCCCGGACCAGTCGGCCTTCCCTTCCAGGTCGCGGGCGATCAGCTCGGCAGCGGTCTTCTCCTGCCCGGCTCTCGAGAAGGCCTCGGCGGCGCCCGGCAGGTCGCCCCCGCGCTCCAGCTCCTTGGCCGCCTCCAGCGGCCGGCCGGCCGCCAGGTACAGGGGCCCGGCGAGGAGTGGCTCCCCACCGAGACGAAACGCTTCGGCCGCTTCAAGCGTCCGGCCCGCTGCCCGGGCCGTCTCTCCCGCTCTCTTCCAGAGCGCGTTCTTTCCCCCGCCGAAGGTCGCCCCCTCGGCGATTCTCCGGCAGGCGTCGGCGAGGGCTTCGGCGTCGCCGGAGACCTCGGCGACCTCGGCGAGCCGGTCCCAGCGCGCCGCCTGCCGCGCCTCCGCGAGCGCTCGAACCCTTGCGGCCCCCGCCTTGTCGGCGTCTCCCGCCACGTCCCAGGCCTTCGCCGCCTCCCACGCGAACGCGTCCCCCGCCTCGCTCCAGAGCTCGGCCGCGAGGCGTGCGTTCCCCTGACGCAGCTCGAGTGCGGCGACGCGGGCCGGGAGCTTTCCCTTCCGGAAGGCCCGCTTGGCCTCCTCGGCGTCCCCCACCTTCAGGAACAGCTCCCCGGCACGGACGAAGTCCCGCGAGCGGTAGGCTTCCTTCGCCGAGAGCAGATCCGGGTTCTTCGGGCGGGAGCCCCGGAGGGTCAGCAACAACACGCCGAGGCCGACGAGGTCGAGCGCGAGGCGGGCGATGCTGTGACGCGAGAGCAGATCGTAGACGGGTGCCTTCGAAAGGTAGCGGGCCACGTCGGCGGCGGCCGGAACGATGGTCGCCGCCAGGGCGAGAAGCTGGTCGAGGTGGACGCCCAGAACGACGACGGCCGCGAACAGGAGGCCGACGACGGACGACCGGAGGAAGTCGCCCATCCGAACTCCCTGCTCGCGCAGAAAGCTGCGGAAGACGCGCAGGACGAGAAGCACGATGAGAAGCGTCGCGACCTGGGGGGCGAAGTAGAAACGATGCTCCACCCAGTCACGGGCGATCGGCTGCGTGGCCACGTTCGCCCTCGCCCAGTCGACGAACCTCAGCAGGGCGAGCTGGACGAGCACCGTCACTGCAACCGGAATCAGGTCGTCCTGCCAGCTCTTCCTTCGGCTCACGCGACGTGATTATCGACGATCGGGCGCGGCGTGCCGCGTCCCGCTAACATCCACCCCGCTTGAGGCCGTTTCCGCTGCTCCGCGTTCTCGCCGTCGTGGCGGCCTTCGTGCCCGCTCCGGAGGCGACGGCGCAGTCGTACTCCGATCCCGGTCTCGGCATCGGAGCCGACGCCGGATTCTCGGAGGGGCGTTCGGCCGACGGCCTCTCCCTCGCAGCCGGTCTGCACCTGCGCTACCGCTTTACCGGCTCCCTCGGCCTCGAGGGGAGAATCGGCTACAGGCGAGAGACCGCGGAGGACGGCTCGGGCCCGCTCCTCGACATCGTCGACATCCCCGTGACCGGAACCGCCCAGCTCTTCTTCTTCCCGCGGTCGCGGGTACAGCCGTTTCTACTCGGTGGGGCGGGCCTGCACGTCGTGAGAACGACGCCGCAGGGGCGGAACACGACCTTCGGAGGAGGGACCGAGGCGCTCTTCGCGATGCATGCCGGGGCCGGAGTCGACGTCAGGCCGTCGCGGACCACCGCCGTTCACCTCGACGCGCGCTGGGTCTTCCTCGAGCCGACCGCGATCACGGACCTCGTGAACGCAGGCTACGACGTCCGAGCCGGCTACTTCGCGATCGCTCTCGGCCTGACCTTCTTCCGCTGAGCCTCAGGCGGGCAGCCCCGCCACGAGCTCGGCGAAGCGGGCGGGGTCGACGTTCGCTCCCGAAAGTACGACGCCGACCCGCCGACCCGCGACGTCCGGCACCCTTCCCGCGAAGAGTGCCGCCGCGGCCGCCGAGCCACCCGGCTCGACGACGAGCTTCATTCGGGAGAAGAGGAACGTCATCGCCTGTCTCAGCTCGAGGTCGCTCACGGTCACGACGCCCTCCACGAGCGCCTGGAGGATCGCGAAGTTCCGCTCGCCGACGCGGGTCGTCTGGAGGGAGTCGGCGATCGTCTCCGGGACTGCGATCGCGACCCGGCGCCCCTCGCGGAGGGACCGTGCCACGTCGTCTCCCGCCTCCGGCTCGACGCCCAGGACTCGGATGACGGGCGAGATCCCCGTCGCGGCGACGGCCGTCCCCGCGAGAAGACCGGCGCCACCGCATGGCGTCACGACGACGTCGAGATCCGGGACCTCCTCGAGAAGCTCGAGCGCCGCAGTGCCCTGCCCGGCGATGACGGCATCGTCGTCGAACGGCGGCACCAGGATGACGCCCTTTTCCTCGACGAGCTGGCGTGCGATCGCCTCGCGGTCTTCGCGCCTTCGGTCGTAGAGGACGACCTCCGCGCCGTAGCCGCGCGTGGCGGCGAGCTTCAGGGCCGGGGCGTCGTCGGGCATCACGATCGTGGCCGGGACGCCGAGGTCGCGCGCCGCGAGCGCCACCGCCTGCGCGTGGTTTCCCGAAGAGAAGGCGACGACGCCCCTGGCCCGCTCGGCCGCAGACAGGAGCGTCAGGCGGGAGAAGGCCCCGCGCGCCTTGAACGCGCCGACCCGCTGGAACGTCTCGGCCTTGAAGAAGAGCCTCGCACCGGCCAGGGCGTCGGCCGTCGTCGAGGTCAGGACCGGCGTCCTGTGAACGTGGCCGGCGATCCTCGCCGAGGCGGCTTTCACGTCTTCCAGAGAGACCGGCAGCCGGCTCACGACGCGGCCTCCGCCAGCCGCCGCGGTTCCCGCTCGCGCGGAGCGCCCGTGACGCCACAGAGCCTGTCCGCCTCGTCGGTCATCGCGTCGATCGCGTCATCGACCCGTGCGAGGAACGCCTCGTCGCTCTCCCCTTCCGCCCGCCGCAGCGGCTCGCCGAAGACGACCGCGCAGCGCGAGAAGGGGAGCGGCAGGAGGTATCGGTCCCACGACCGGAGGAATCTCGGCCTCTCCGACGAGGTTCCGACAGGCATGATCGGGGCGTCCAGGGCATCCGCGAGGCGCAGGACCCCCGTCTTGCACCGGCGGGCCGGCCCGCGCGGCCCGTCGGGCGTCAGGGCTGCCCAGCGGGTCGTCCCCTGAAGGGCTTCGACCATCCCGGCGAGCGCCTCGCCGCCGCCGCGGGAGGACGAGCCCCGAACCGGGCGATACCCCCACCAGTAGAGGAACCCGGCGATCACGTCGCCGTCCCGGCTCTGCGACGCCATCGTCACGACGCCCCGGTATGGGAACCGCAGAATCCCGGCCACCATCCTCTGGTGCCAGATCGCATGGAGTACCGGCCGCCCCGCGCGCTCGATCGCGTCGCGGTGCTCTCGCCCGACGAGGCGAATCCTGAGCGTGGCCCGCCAGAGAGCGATGACGAGAAAGAGGGGGAAACCGAGGAGCAGTCCGCGCACCTCCCGATTCTCTCCGACGCGCGCCCCGGGCGCCCGCCCTGTATCCTCCGGCGCCGTGCGCCTCGTCGCCGAGAAGCTCTGCCGTTCCTTCGGGCCCCGGAAGATCTTCGGGCCGCTCTCCTTCGCCACGTCGCCGGGAAAGGTCCTCGGCGTGGCAGGTGCAAACGGTTCCGGGAAGACGACGCTCGTGAGGACCCTCGTGGGCTTGATCCGCCCCTCCTCGGGAAGCGTCTGGCTCGAAGACGAGTCGCTCCCCGCCAGCAGGATCTCCGTGCGCGAATCGAACGGCTCGATCGGCTGGTGCGCCCCCGACCTCGCACTCTATGGCGAGCTCACGCCGTCCGAGAACCTCGAGTTCTTCGCCCGCGTCTCCGGACGCCCCATTCCGCGGGAGGAGGCCGAGCGCCGGATCGCCGAGGTCGGCCTCGACCCGAAGCGGCTCCGGACGATCCGCACCCGGTTCCTCTCCACGGGCCAGAGACAGCGGATCAAGCTCGCCTACGCGGTCCTCGGGTCGCCCGCCGTCCTCTTCCTCGACGAGCCCGGCTCGAACCTCGACGAGGCCGGCCACCGGGCGGTCGAGGCGATCGTCACGGCGCAGCGAAACCGCGGGAGCGTCGTCCTCGCCACGAACGACCCCCTCGAGCTCGCCCTCGCCGACGAGAGGGTGACGCTGTGATCCTCCGCGCGGCCGCGGCCGTCTTCGTCAAGGACCTGCGGACCGAGTGGCGGACGCGCGTCGCGCTCAACGCCCTTCTCCTCTTCGCCTTCTCGGTCCTGATCCTCGTCGGCTACGCCGTCGGCCCGACCCGCCTCTCCCTCGAGGACCGTCCCGTCGTCAACTCGGTCCTCCTCTGGATCGTCCTCTTCTTCTCGGCGATGACGGGCCTCTCGAGGGCCTTCGTGAACGAGGAGGAGACCGGGACCGCATCGGCCCTGCGCCTCTCGGCCCCTCCCGCGGCCGTCTTCCTCGGAAAGCTCCTGTCGAACCTCGCCCTTCTCGGAGTCGTGATGGCGTTCGTCGTCCCCCTCTTTCTCGCCCTGATGTCGTTCGGCATCGCCGCTCCGGGGCTCTTCCTGGCGATCCTGGTCTTCGGCGCGATCGGTCTCGCCTCGGCCTCGACCTTCATCGCCGCCATCGTCGCCAAGACGGCCGCCAAGGGCGCGCTCTTCGCCGTCCTCGCGACCCCCCTCCTCCTCCCCCCGCTCGTCGCCGCCGTCACCGGGACCCGCGTGGCCGCGACGGAGCCGGACCTGGCGGCCGGGCTCGACGCCGTGCGTCTCCTCTTCGCCTTCGACGGGATCATGATCACGGCCTCGTTCCTCCTCTTCGACGCCGTCTGGCGCGAGTAGCCCCGATCCCGACCAACTCTCTAATAAAGCGATCGATTGGCTCGAACGCGATTCAGGCCACATCCGGTCCGGATTGAACCTCGTCTCATCTATCATCGGCGCCGATGAAGGTCTTCGGTACCCTCGGCAGGGTCGTCCTGGGAGTCGGCATGGCCGTCATACTCTGGGGCGCCTTCCTCTATGCACACCCCGCCGAGAGCTTCGTCGGCGAATCGTCCCGCATCGTCTTCTTCCACGTTCCCATGGCCTGGATCGCCGCCCTGGCATTCCTTCTCGCGGCCGGGCACTCGGCCCTCTACCTGAAGACCCGGCAGATCGAGCGCGACGACGCGGCCGCCTCGGCCGCCCGCCTCGGGATCCTCTTCTGCTTCCTGGCGACGGTCACGGGCTCGATCTTCGCGAAGGTCATGTGGAACTCGTACTGGAACTGGGACCCGAGGGAGACGTCGATCGTCCTCCTCCTCCTCGTCTACGGGGCCTATCTCGGACTCCGGCAGGCGATCGAGGAGCCCGAGCGCCGGGCGACCCTCTCGGCCGCCTACGCCCTCGTCGCGTTCGCCACCGTCCCCTTCCTGATGTTCGCCGTCCCGCGCATGTACGCCTCCCTCCACCCCGACACGGTGATCAACGCCCGGGGGAAGGTGGAGATGTCGCCGGACATCAAGCTCGTCTTCTTCACCTCGATGACCGCGTTCACCGCGCTCTTCGCCTGGATGTACGCCCTCGACGTCGAGGCGACCCGGCTCGTCCGGCGCCTCGAGGAGAGGGCGGCCGGAGGAAACGCCGCATGACTCCCGACGCCCCGACGGCTGCCGTCTCGCACGGCGCGCTGTTCTACGTCGCCGCCGTCAACATCATCATCTGGGCGGGGCTCTTCGCCTACCTCGTCCACCTCGACCGAAAGGTCCGTTCCGCGATGTCGCGGCAGACCCCGGAGGACCCGTCATGAAGAAAGCCTACTGGGCCGGCGCCGCCCTCATCCTCGCCTTCCTCGTCCTCGGCCTGACGACGTTCTCGTCGACGATGACGCCGTACGTCACCTTCGACGAGGCGCAGAAGTCCGTCCGCGTGGTCCAGGTGATGGGCGGACTCGAGAAGGGCTCCTCGCGCTACGACACGACTTCCAAGACGCTCCACTTCAACCTCGTCGACCTCGAGACGAAGAAGGTCCTCCCGGTCGCCTACCGCGACGTGAAGCCGGCCAACTTCGAGGAGGCCGTCTCGATCGTCGCCATCGGGAAGTACCAGAAGGACAGCTTCCACGCGGAGAAGCTCCTGGTGAAATGCCCGTCCAAGTACCAGGGAGAGGAGACGGAGAAGCACTACGGTGCCAAGGTCTCGGTGAAGACCTGATGCCCGCCCTCGGCTACGCCCCCGGGACCCTTTCCCTCTGGTTCGCTCTGGCCTCTGGCCTCGGAACGATCGCCGCCTACGTCCGCGCCCTCTCGCTGCAGAAGCCGGGCGGGGAACCCTACGACGCCGCCATCGCCCTCGGCCGGCGCCTCTACTACGCTTTCGCGGCGTCGATCCTCATCGCGTCGGCGCTGCTGCTGTACCGCCTCCTCGAGCACGACTTCCGCCTCTCGTACGTGGCGTCGTACTCGGGACGGGAGCTCCCGTTCCGCTACCTCTTCTCGACGTTCTGGGCGGGCCAGGAAGGTTCCTTCCTGCTGTGGCTCTTCTGGGGAGCGATCATCGGGCTCTTCGTCCTTCGCACCGCGAAGGAGCAGGAGCCGCCGGTCATGGCGGTCTACGTCCTCTCGTTCCTCGGAATCGTGGCCATCCTCGTCAAGCAGTCGCCCTTTCGCTTCCTCGCCGAGGTGCCGCCCGACGGCTCCGGGCTGAATCCGCTCCTTCAGGACCCGTGGATGGTCATCCACCCGCCGGTCATGTTCGCGGGCTTCGCCTCGCTCTCGGTCCCCTTCGCCTTCGCCATCGCGGCGCTCTGGACGAAGCGGTGGGACGGCTGGGTCATCCGGGCCATGCCGTGGGCGCTCTTCACGTTCGTCTGTCTCGGCACGGCGATCCTGATGGGAGGCTACTGGGCCTACAAGACCCTCGGCTGGGGCGGCTACTGGGCCTGGGACCCGGTCGAGAACACCTCGCTCGTGCCGTGGCTCGCGACGACGGCTCTCGTCCACGGCATGTACCTCCAGAAGGCGCGCGAGAAGCACAGGAAGATCAACATCATCCTGGCCATCTTCGCCTTCTGCACCATCCTCTACGGCACGTTCCTCACGCGCTCCGGCGTCCTCGCCGACTTCTCCGTCCACTCGTTCGTGGACCTCGGAATCACCGGCTGGCTCGTCGCGATCATCGTCGTCTTCCTCGTCGGCGGCCTTGCGCTCCTGGCCTTCCGCTGGACGGAGATCCCGGTCGTCAACGACATCGACCCGGCGACCGGGAAGGAAAAGGAAGAGCCGTTCCTGTCGCGCTCCGTCCTCTTCATCCTCTCGGTGACGCTCTTCTCCGCGTCGGGCCTCGTCATCCTCCTCGGCACGTCGGCCCCGATCATCACGCGGATCGGGGGCAAGGCGTCCCAGGTGGCGACGAGCTTCTATGACACCACCCACACTCCCATCGCCATCCTCATGGCGCTCCTCATCGCTCTCGTCCCGTTCGTCTCCTGGCGGGGCGAGACGTGGGCGGCGATCGGGAAGAAGGTGGCCATGGCGGGGGTGTTCGGCCTCCTCGGCGTCATCCTCTTCCTCTTCCTCGGCGTGAGAAAGCCGGTCGACCTCCTCTTCCTCGGTGCCGCCGCGTTCGGCTTCGCGTCCTCGGCCGAGATCATCGTCCTCTTCGTCCAGCGGAAGGCGATCCGGAGCGCCGGGGGCTACTTCGCCCACGTCGGCACGGCGATCATGCTCGTCGGCATCCTCATCTCCGGCGCCTACGAGATGAAGACCCAGGTGACCCTGCGGCGAGATCAGCCCCTCGTCATCGAGAACCACGGGCGCCCCGTCAGCTTCACCTTCACCGGCCTCTACTTCGTCAACGACGACGGCGTCGTGAAGACCGCCGCCCAGCTCGACAGGACGCAGCTCGCCGACCGGCGCGCCAAGCAGGCGATGGAAGTCACCGTCACCGAGGGCAAGACCGTCTGGAAGGCCTACCCGAAGCTCTACATGAACGAGAGGTCGGGCCAGCTGATGGCCAACCCCGACGTCCGGAAGTCCTTCCTCCTCGACCTCTACATCTCGCCGCAGTCGTACGAGCCCGGCTCGCCAGGCGGCACGGAAGGAACCGTCGCCATTCTCCGGAAGGGCGAAGAGAAGGCCTTCGCCGGAGTCAACGTGAAGTTCGTCGACTTCTCCTCCGATGGCTCCCACGCCGAGGGCGGCACCTTCACCATCGGGTCAAGGCTCGAGGTCACCTCCGCCGGGAAGACCGCCGAAGTGACGCCGAAGTTCATCGTCTCCCTCGGCGGTCCCGAGGGGCAGCGGATGGAAAGCCCCGACACGCCTCTTCCCGGAACCGAGAAGGGGATGGTCCGCGTCCGCCGCGTCTCCCCCAACGACAACGCCGTCGAGCTCGAGCTCCTCGGCCTCGACCCGACCGGCGACGTCAAGCCAGCGACGCCCGAGACCCTCTCCATCGACGTCACGACGAAGCCCCTCATCTCCCTCGTCTGGACCGGCTTCTACATCATGATGCTCGGAGGCCTCCTCGCCATGATCAAGCGCGCGAAGGACGCGAGGCAGGCGGCGATCGCGTAGGACCCCGGGGAGAGAACGCCGGAGAGAGACCGGCCGCAGACACGAGGTTCATCCACGACGGCCCGGCACAGACGCCGGGCCGTTTCCGTTTCTGGGAGGACGCGGACGGGACAGGGAGACGAGGAGACGGGGACGGCGAGGGCTGATCACGTCCACTTTCCAGGGGCGCGTGGGAGGGCTGCACCCCGCTCGCGACTCCTCCGCGCGCGCGACCCGCATCGGCTCCGCTCCGCGGGCCGCCGGGGCGAGCGCGAACGCCTCGCTTCGCTCGTTGCACGCGCGCGCTCGCCTGATCCGGCGGCCTGCTCGCGGAGCCGTGCGGGGCCCCGCGCGTGCTCGGGCGTTCGCTTCGCGGGGCGCAACCCTCCCGCGCGCCGTGCCAACTTCGAGATCTCTGGCCGCCCTTCGGGCGGCGGGATTACCTGGAACACGGGATATCCGACGTGCCCTTCCGCGCTCCATGCACCGCGCAGAGTGTAGAAGGTAGACCTGACCCCCTCGGGATGACCCCTTCTGGGGAAAATGCTCCCGGCGGCCGAGCCACGGGGGTGGGTCCCGCGAGCCGCCCCCGAGCACGGCCGGGGACCCGCTCGCTTGCGCGAGGACCGGGCGGGGATCAGGCCCGCGCGCGTGTTTGACGAGCGAAGCGAGGAGTTCGCGCGGGCCCCCCGCCCGGCCGCAGCGCGAGCGGAAGCGGGTCGGGCGCGCGGAGCAGGCGGCCGTGGGACCCACCGCCGGGGCGAGGCTCCCCTCCCCCGTGCCCCCGTGCTCCGGTGCCTTCGTGCCCTGGGTCCCTCGTGCTCTCGTCTCTCCCCGGGTTCTCTTCCCGGTCCCCCGGTTACGCCCCGACGGCCTTCACGACGGCCTTCCCCAGCTCGAGGAAGGCTCTCGTCGACGCGCTGTCGGGATCGGCGGCGACGATCGGCATTCCGGCGTCTCCGGAGAGGGCGATCCGCGGGTCGAGGGGGATGCGGCCGAGGAAGGGGACGCCCAGCTGCAGCGCCGTCCTCTCTCCGCCGCCGGTCTTGAAGATCGGCTCGACGTGGCCGCACTTGGGGCACTCGAAGCCGCTCATGTTCTCGATGAGGCCGATGAGCGGGACGTTCACCTTCTGGAACATCGCGAGGCCCTTCCTCGCGTCGATGAGGGCGACGTCCTGCGGCGTCGTGACGATGACGGCGCCGGAGAGGGCGACCTTCTGCGTCAGCGTCAGCTGCGCGTCGCCCGTTCCGGGCGGGAGGTCGACGATCAGGAAATCCTGCGTGCCCCACGCCACGTCGCCGAGAAACTGCTCGATCGCCTTGTAGATCATCGGTCCGCGCCAGATGACCGGCGTGTCGGCGTCCATGAGGAAACCGATCGACATCACCCGGACGCCGTACTTCTCGATCGGGACGATCTTCTCTTCCTCGTTCAGGAACGGCTTCTCGTCGATCCCCATCATCATCTGCTGCGACGGCCCGTAGATGTCGCAGTCGAGGAGGCCGACCGTGTAGCCGAGCTGGCGGAGCGCGATCGCGAGGTTCCCGGCGACGGTCGACTTGCCGACGCCCCCCTTGCCCGAGGCGACGGCGACCATGAAGCGCGTGTCGGGGAGCATCTCGGGCCGGGCGGCCTGGGCACCGGCGAGATTCACGGGGGCCTGCCCGGTCTCGACGGCGATCGTCACCGCCGTCACGCCCGGAAGGGCCCGGAGCGCCGCGTCGCACTCCGAGCGGATCTGCGTCGCCACCTCGGCCGAGGCGGTCGTCATCGAGAGGCGAAACGAGATATTCCCGCCGCCCACGGCGATGTCCTTGACGAAGCCGAAGGAGACGATGTCACGGCTGAAGCCGGGATACTTGACGCTGCGGAGCACCTCGAGGACGGTCTCCTCGGTGGGGGGCACGGTCGACATGGGATACCTCCGATCGGGTTCGCCGGCCCGGATGGGGCGGCCGTCGCGGGCTCGCCCCGGAGGGCGCCGCACGACGGGTGGAGTCTACCCCGACGAGTCGCCCAGTCTGGCGATCTCGGTCCGCACCTTCTCGATGAACTCGCCTCGCTGCGCGAACGTGTAGGTGCCCGACGGGACCGGGTCCCCGACCCGGACGGTGATCCTCCCGCGGCGAACGAGAAGCCCGTCGGCGCCGAGGACGGCCCGGGCCCCGGAGATCCCGACCGGGACGATCGGCATCCCGGCCCGCATCGCCAGGAGGAACCCCGCCTTCTTGAAGACTCCGAGCTTCCCGTTCCGCGAGCGGGTCCCCTCGGGGAAGACGAGGATCGAGACCCCCTTCTTCAGGCTCTTCCCGATCCGGTCGAACGCCTCGCGGCCCTTGTCCTTCCGCTCGCGGTCGACCGGGATGAAGCCGGCGAGCCACATCGACCAGCCGAGGAACGGAATCCAGAAGAGGCCCCGCTTCGCCACGAACCGCACGTCGCGGGAGAGGGCGACGAAGATCACGACGATGTCCGCCGCCGAGGTGTGGTTCGCCATGAAGATCGCCTCGGGGACCTTTCGCGCCCCCTCCGTCGTCTCCACGACCACGTCGATTCCTGCCGCCCGGAGGAGAGTCCACGACCACCATCGAGCCCAGTACTGGTAGATCTTCCCGCGAGGCGGGATCCACGACGTGAGGATCGCCAGCGTCCCGAAGACGGGTGTCACCACCAGCCCGAAAAGCCACACCCACACCGTGTAGAGGAGCTGCATCGAGGCGCGAGTCTACCGGTACGGCCCGTACAATCGCCCCCGTGCCCGAAATCCTGCCTGCGGAGGCCAGCCTCGGCCCCTTCTGGACGCTCCCGCGGCTCCGCCGCTGGTTTCGGAAGGTCTTCTCTCACCTCGGCGGCCTCGGTCTCCTCGCCGGCAGCCTCGTCCGCGAGGGACGAAAGCGGTGGGAAGGGGGCGAGATCCTGCGCCAGATGGACGCCCTCGGCGTCCAGTCGATCGCCGTCGCGAACCTGACCTGCCTCTTCACGGGGATGGTCCTCGCCCTCCAGACGGCTTACGCGCTCGAGCAGTTCGGCGGAAAGCTCGTCATCGGACGCGCCGTCATTCTCTCGCTCACCCGCGAGCTCGGTCCCGTCCTGACGGCCCTCATGCTGGCCGCGCGCTGCGGTGCCGGGATCACCGCCGAGCTCGGCACGATGGCCGTCACCGAGCAGGTCGACGCCCTGCGCGCCCTCGGCACCTCGCCGATCCGCAAGCTCGTCCTGCCGCGCGTCGTCGCGCTGACGGTCATGCTTCCCGTCCTCACCCTCATCGCCATCTTCCACGGCATGCTCGGCGGCCTCATCATCGCCGCCTTCGAGATCAAGATCGGGGCGGGCTTCTACCTGTCGACGACGCTGCAGGCGCTCTCCGTCAACGACCTGATGCACGGCCTCTGCAAGACGCCGGTCTTCGGCCTCGAGATCGCCCTCATCGGCTGCTACAACGGCCTCGGGGCCACGGGCGGGGCGGACGGCGTCGGACGGGCGACGACGATCGCCGTCGTCGCCGCGTCCATCACGATCCTCATCACCGACTTCTTCCTCACGAAGCTCTTCATCGCCCTGCCGATCGGATGAGCGACCCCGTCATCGAGCTCCGAGGCGTTTCGAAGGCCTTCGGCGACAACGTCGTCCTGGACTCCGTCGACCTGTCCGTGCGGCGTGGCGAGGTGATGGTGATCCTCGGGGGGTCGGGGAGCGGCAAGTCGGTCTCGCTCCGGCACATGAACGGGCTGACGCACCCCGACTCGGGAGAGGTCTTCGTCGACGGCCTCGAGATCTCCCGCCTCGCCGAGGAAGAGCTCGTGCCGGTACGGAAGAAGGTCGGGATGCTCTTCCAGATGGGGGCTCTCTTCGACTCGATGACGGTCTTCGAGAACGTCGCCTTCGCCCTCTGGGAGCACACGAAGATGACGGACGCCGACGTCGCTGCCCGCGTGGCGGAGGTGCTCGGCTTCGTCAACCTCGGCCCCGACGTGCTGCCGCTCCTCCCGTCCTCCCTCTCGGGCGGGATGAAGAAGCGCGTCTCCCTCGCCCGGACGATCGCGCTCAAGCCGGACGTCCTCCTCTACGACGAGCCGACGACCGGCCTGGACCCCGTGACGGCGATGACGATCAACCGCCTCATCGTCGACCTGAACACGCGCCTCGCGACGACCTCCGTCGTCGTGACGCACGACATCGCCTCGGCCCTCTTCGTGGCCGACCGGATCGCGTTCCTGGAGAGGGGGCGCTTCACCTTCGTCGGGAGCCCCGACGAGGCCCGCCGTTCCGACATCGCCGCCCTCCGCGCCTTCCTCGCCGCGGAAGAGACCGGCACGAGGGAGACCACCGCACCATGAGAGCCGACAGCCGCACCCGCTCCCGCGTCGGGGTCATCGTCTTCGCCTCGCTCCTCCTCCTCGTCGTCATGATCGTCATCGTCGGCGGCAAGACCGGCTTCTTCCTCGCCCGGAGCAGCTATTTCGCCCTCTTCCCGAACTCCCAGGGCCTGATGGGCGGGAACCAGGTCCGCCTCGCGGGCGTCACCGTCGGCGCCGTCCAGGACGTGGAGGTCCCGAAGAAGCCGGGCGAGGACCTGATCGTCCGCTTCGACATCGAGCGCCGCTACCGCCACCTCGTGCGGACCGACAGCCGCGTGGAGATCAAGACGATCGGCCTCCTCGGCGACAAGTACCTGGAGGTGACCCCGGGGTCCCCCGACAAGCCTCTCGCGGAGCCCGGCACGGAGATCGCCGCGATCCGCGGCAGCGAGCTCGACAAGATCCTCGCCGGGTCGGGCGACCTCGTCGACAACGTCACCGCCGTCGCCAAGTCGCTCAAGACGATCCTGGGCCGCGTGGAGAAGGGGGAAGGGTTCGTCGGCGAGCTCACGAGCGCGACCCCGGAGGGCAAGGAGCTGTCGCGGTCGCTGAGGCAGACGATCGCCTCGACGAACGCCCTCCTGGAGGACGCCCGCACGGGGAAGGGGCTCGTCGGCCGCCTCGTCTCCGACGAGGCGCTCGCCGACCGCGTGACGGTGGAGCTGGAGGGCTCGGTGGCCTCCCTCCGGAAGATCCTCGGCGCCGTCGAGAAGGGGGCCGGCAACGGCGAAGGGCTCGTCCCGGCGCTCCTCGGCGACCCCGCCGGCAAGAAGAAGTTCTTCGCCATGGTCGATTCCCTCCAGGCGGCGGCCGACGGGCTCGCCGGCTTCTCGAAGGAGTTGTCGTCGGGCAACGGGCTCCTTCCGAAGCTCGTTCACGACGACGAGTTCGCACGTGAACTGATGAAGGACCTGACGCGCATCACGGCCAGCCTCGCCCGCGTGGCCGAGAAGATCGACGGTGGCGAGGGGACGGCCGGAAAGCTGATCAACGACCCGTCCGTCTACGAGGCGATCGACGACATCCTCGTCGGCATCGACGAGTCCAAGCCCCTGAAGTGGCTCGTGAGGAACCGGCAGCGTTCGGGCATCCAGACGCGCTACGACGCCGAGAAGGCGAAAGCGGAGGCGACGCCTCCCGAGACGCTCGGGCCCGCCCCGACACCGGAACCGAGAGAGTAGCCGTGGCGTTCCGCGTCCTCGTGGCCGGGGGTGCCGGCCTCGTCGGTTCGGCCGTTGCCAGGCAGCTCCTCTCGGAAGGGGCCGAGGTCGCCGTCGTCGACGCGATGGGAGACCAGGGCGACGGCCGCACGGTGCGCGAGACACGGGCCGATTCGCTCCGATCGTTTCCGAAGGCGACGGTCGTCACCGCCGACCTCTCCCTTCCCGGGGCCGCCAGCGACGTCTTCCGCGACCTGAAGCCCGACGCCGTCGTGAACGCGGCGCTCTTCCCGCCGGGAGGCCCGGGCGTCGTCTCGATGCTCGAGGCGATGCGGAGCCACGACAGGCCCTTCCTCGTCCACCTTTCCGACGGGGCTCTCTACGGAGCGCCGGCGACCCCGGGACAGCCCGCCCTCGAGGAGGAGCCGATCGACCCCGGGAGCGACCCCGTCCTCCTCCAGAGGATGGTCGAGGAGTCCCGGCTCCGCGGCTCCGACGTCCCGAACGTCATCCTTCGGCTATTCCACGTCCTCGCCCCCGGGGCGCCCCCGACCCGCTTTCCACAGGACAGCCTCGAGACCCTCCTCGACGGGGGAGAGGTCGTCCTGGCCTCCGACGCTCCCCGGGACCTCCTGCACGTCCGCGACGCCGTCCACGGGATCCTCGCCGCGCTCGCGCTGCGCCCCGCCGGACGGACGATCAACCTCGGGAGCGGCCGCGGCGTCGCGCCGTCGCACCTCGTGCGGCTCCTCGCCGAGCGGGCCTTCCGCCCGGTGAGAATCCGCGTCGACGAGGGCCTGGCCCGTCCGGGCCGAATCGCCAGCCTGTCGCGCGCGGGAGAGCTCCTCCGGTTCCAGGCGAAGACGTCCCTCGAGACGGCCGCCGAGGAGATCGTCGCTTCCCGCCTCGGCGCCCCCGAGAGCACCACGAGCCGTCCGCGGCCGCTGGCTCCACTCCCGCGCCCGACCGCCCCTCGCCCCCCCGCGGGCGATGAGCCGAAGGAAGTCTCCCGCCGGGAGCTCTTCGGCTTCTTCCGCAGGCCGTTCGACGGTGGCCGGCCCCGCTGACGACGCCGGACCCCGGGGGACGCTAAACTCCGCCGGCTGGACGGCCCTCGCGGCTGTCCCCATTCGGAGGAGTCTCATGAACATCTGCATGGTCGGGACGGGATACGTGGGCCTCGTGACCGGCGCCTGCCTCGCCGACTTCGGGATGGACGTCACCTGCATCGACAAGGACGAGTCGAAGATCACGCTCCTGAAGAAGGGCGTCTCGCCGATCTACGAGCCCGGGCTCGAGGAGCTGATCCACAAGAACGCCCAGGCCAAGAGGCTCCGCTTCTCGACCGACATCCGCGAAGCCGTCGAGCGGGCGCTCGTCGTCTTCATCGCCGTCGGCACCCCCCCGCGCGAGGACGGCTCCCCCGACCTGTCGTTCATCTTCCAGGTCGCCGAGACGATCGCCGAGCACATGAACGGCTACAAGGTCGTCGTCACGAAGTCGACCGTCCCGACCGGGACCGGCGCCCAGATCGAGGAGATCCTCCGGAAGAACCCGGAGGGCCACAAGTTCTCGGTCGTCTCGAACCCCGAGTTCCTTCGCGAGGGCTCGGCCATCGAGGACTTCATGCGCCCCGACCGGGTCGTCATCGGCTCCCGGGACGCCGAGGCGATCGCCATCGTCAAGGACGTCTACTCGCCCCTCATCGTCGCCGGCGTTCCCTTCGTCGTCTCCGACGTCGAGTCGGCCGAGCTGATCAAGTACGCCTCGAACGGCTTCCTCGCGCTGAAGATCTCGTTCATCAACGAGATCGCCGCCATGTGCGAGCGGATGGGGGCCGACGTGAAGGACGTCGCCCGCGGGATGGGCCTCGACAAGCGGATCTCGCCGCACTTCCTCCTCCCCGGCCCGGGCTTCGGCGGCTCCTGCTTCCCGAAGGATGCCTCCGGCGTCGTCGACGTCGCGAGAAAGCACGGCTACACCTTCGACATCATGGAGTCCGTCCTCCGCGTGAACGCCGCGGTGAAGGCGCGGATGGTCGAGAAGGTCGAAACCCTCTGCGGCGACCTCGCCGGGAAGCGGATCGCCGTCCTCGGCCTCGCGTTCAAGCCCGAGACCGACGACATCCGCGACAGCTCCTCCGTCCAGCTCATCCAGGACATGAAGGCCCGTGGCGCCACCGTGGCCGCCTACGACCCTGCCGCGATGGACAACACCCGCGCCGTCCTCCCCGACGTCACCTACGCCGAGGACGTCTACGACTGTGTGGCCGGGGCCGACGCCGTCGTACTCGTCACCGACTGGAACCAGTTCCGCAAGCTCGACCTCGCCAGGCTCGAGGCGACGATGAAGGCGAAGCGCTTCGTCGACCTCCGAAACCTCTACGAACCGAGGGAAATGAAGCGCCTGGGTTGGGACTACGTCGGCATCGGGCGAGCCTGACGGCCCGCTCCGACCCTTCCGAGCGCCTGGACGAGACGCCCCCTCCCGGGGGGCGTTTCTATTTCCGCCGATAGACGAGGAGGCGGTCCTGCGACTCCTGGGCGCGCCGTATCTCGTACCTGCGCGTCAATGTCTTGCCGGTCGGGGAAACCTCCGTCACGATCTTCTGCGTCGTGGCGAAGACGCTCCCGGACTGCATCATCGAGACGACGTGCTCGTAGGAAACCCCGGCCTTGACCCACTTCGCGACGACGTTGGCCTTCTGGCCGCCGACGTTCTGGGGTCGGCTCACCCCGTCCAGGATGATGACCGCCGGCTCTCCGACGGCCGTGTCCCCCGCGAAGCGGGCCGTCGTCAGGAGCTTGCCGTCGACCGAGATCTTCAGGTCGACACCCTTCTGGGCCTCCGGGACGTTCTGGGACGCCTTCATATCGAGCGTCCAGGTTCCTTCGACTGTGGCCTCCTGCGCCGCGGCAGAGCCGGCCGCGGCGAGCACGAAAACCAGGGGACCGACGAGGAACCGGAACGAATCCAACCTCATGCCGTCCTCCAAAGCCCCATAGGGGGCAGTCCTCCGAACGACCCATTTTGCGCCCGGTGTGCCGCGAAGAGGAAGGAATCAGTCCCGTAGAATGGCCGGTCAGATGCGTATCGTCGTAACCGGCGCCGCCGGATTCCTCGGAAGCCACCTCTCCGACCGTCTCCTCGCCGAAGGTCACGAGGTCGTCGCGGTCGACAACCTCATCACCGGGCACGTCCGGAACATCGCGCACCTGATGGGAAACCGTGCGTTCCGATTCCTCCACCACGACGTCACCGAGTACATCTACCTCGACGGCCCCGTCGACGCCGTCCTCCACTTCGCCTCCCCCGCCTCCCCGATCGACTACCTCCAGATCCCGATCCAGACGCTGAAGGTCGGCGCCCTCGGGACGCACAAGGCCCTCGGCCTCTCCCGAGCCAAGAAGGCCCGCTTCCTCCTCGCGTCGACGTCCGAGGTCTACGGCGATCCCCTCGTCCACCCGCAGCCGGAGAGCTACTGGGGGAACGTGAATCCCGTCGGCCCGAGCGGGTGCTACGACGAGGCGAAGCGCTTCGCCGAGGCCATGACGGTCGCCTACCGGAACTTCCACGGCGTCGAGACGCGGATCGTGCGCATCTTCAACACGTACGGCCCGCGGATGCGGGCCAACGACGGGCGCATCGTCCCCTCGTTCATCAGCCAGGCGCTCGCCGGCGAGCCCCTCACCGTCTTCGGCGACGGCTCCCAGACCCGCTCCTTCTGCTTCGTCTCCGACCTCGTCGACGGCATCTACCGCCTCCTCCTCTCGGACCAGGCCGATCCCTGCAACATCGGCAATCCCTCCGAGATGACCGTGATGCAGTTCGCCGAGACGATCCGCCGCCTCACCGGAACGGCCTCCACGATCGTCCACAAGCCCCTCCCCGTCGACGATCCCAGGCAGCGCCGCCCCGACATCACCCTTGCGAAGGCCAAGCTCGGCTGGGAGCCGAAAGTCGGGCTCGAGGAAGGTCTCCGCGCCACGATCGACTACTTCCGCGCGCTGCGAGGCTGAAGAGGCGACGGATGGTCTCGGAGACGTACCTCCCGCCGGCCCGCCTCCTCGCGGCCTCCCGCTGGGCGGCCCTCGCCGTCGTCCACGAAGGGGCTCCGGCCGCCGCGATGACATCCTACGCGCTGGCGCCCGACGGGACCGCCCTCTACGTCCACCTCTCGCAGATGGCGCTCCACACGCGCGCCCTCCTCGAGGAACCCCGCGCGGCGTTCGTCGTCTCCGCCCCCGACTCAGGCGAGGGCGACCCCCAGACCCTGCCGCGCCTCTCCCTCTCCGGGGTCGCCCTCGCGCTCGTCCCGGGGACGCCGGAGTTCGCCGCCGGCCGGGATTCCTTCGTTTCCCGGTTTCCGGACGCCGACGAGCGCTTCGCCCTCGCCGACTTCGTCCTCTTCCGATTCGAGCCGTCCGAGGCCCGCTGGGTCGGCGGGTTCGGGCGCGCCCTCCGGATGACCGGGGCGCAGCTGGCCGAGGCAGTGAAGGAGGCGGCGAAGGGGTAGTTGGCTGGTGGGAGGCGAGGGGATCGAACCCCCGACCACGTGCGTGTAAAGCACGCGCTCTACCACTGAGCTAGCCTCCCGGCCGCCTGCACGCTAACCGCGGACCGCCGCGGGCGTCAAGGTGAGGAGCGGCGAACAGCGGCGAAGCGCGGTCAGTCGATCGTTCGCGGCTGGACGGTGAAGTCGACGATGCCGAGGGAGCGGCCGATCGGGTCGAGGACCTCGACCTTCCAGCGGCCGGGCTGGTCTTTCACCCTCTTCAGCGACCAGGTCCTGTAGCGCGAGGTCCGGATCGGGAGACGGGCGCGCTTCACTTCCTTCCCCTCGAACGACCAGACGTGGAAGACGAAGGCCTCGCCGGTCGCCCCCTCGACTTTCGTGAGGAAAGCGACGCTGTCGACGTCGGGTCCGAACGTCCGGCCCTCGCTGTCGCAGCCCCTGTCGACGATGTCGCGACAGACGGCCATCTCCGTCGCCTTCAAGGGCGAGGCATCGACGACCGCGACGGGGGCGCCGAGCAGCGCCGGAAGACCGAGAAGGAGGAGGTGCAGCATCACGTCCGCAGCCCGGCATGATAACGAACCGGCGGCAATGGTCCGGCCGCCGGGGGACCCTGAGGCGCCCCACTGGCGCGGCGGGAGGCAAAACCTCGCGGCGACCGGGCCGTAAACTGACTCGTTGACCTACGCAGGCTACGTCCGTCGCCACCTGACGGCCCGCCCCCTCCGGGCGACGCTGACGGCCGGCGCCTTCGCCTTCTCCATCGGGCTCCTCGGCTTCCTCTGGCTACTGTCGGCCGCGCTCGAGAAGGAGTGGTCGCCGTACATGGCACAGCGGCTCATGGTGACGGCGAAGACCTCCTTTTTCGACAAGCTCCCCATGGCCTACCTCCCGAAGATCGAGGCGGTCCCCGGGGTGGAGGCGGTCGCCACGTTCGACTTCGTCGTGGGCTACCTCGGCGACGCGCGTCCGGAGAACATGGTCCCCGTCCAGGCCGCTTCGGCGGGGCCGCTGCTCGCGATCTACCGCGAAGCAGACGTGCCGCTGGACCAGGCGAAGGCCTGGAAGGACGACCCGACGGGGGCCCTCGTCGGGCCACTCCTCGTCGAGAAGTTCGGCTGGAAGATCGGCGACAAGGTCGTTCTGAAGGCCCCCGTGCCCGGAGGCGTCGTCGAGACGACGATCCGGGCGGTGATGGGCTACCGCCTCGACAGCGGTCTCTACCTCCACCGTCGCTACTTCGAGAGACTCACGGGCGACGAGGGCGGCACGAACATGTTCTGGGTCCTCGCGAAGAGCCGGGGCGAGGTGGACGGGATCACCGCCGCGCTCGCGAAGGTCTTCGAGAACGCGCCTGTTCCCGTCCTGGCGATGACGGAGAGGCAGTGGCAGCTGCAGTTCATCGAGATGCTCGGGAACGTGAAGGCGCTCCTCGGGAGCGTCGGGCTCGCCACCGGGTTCGCGCTCCTCCTCATCACGGCCAACAGCCTCGCGATGAGCGCGCGGGAGAGGCGCAACGAGACGGCCGTCCTGCGCGTCCTCGGCTTCCGGAGGAGGGCGGTCGCGGGATTTCTCCTGGGCGAGGCGCTCGTCTACGGCCTGGCCGGGGCCGTCCTCGGAGGGGCCGTCATGGCCTCCTTCGCGCACTTCGTCGGCGCGGCGCTCGACAAGACGCAGTACGCCGGAATGGGCGGCCTCCTGGTCCCCGACGCTGGGACCCTCGCCCTCACGACGGCCGCCTCGGTCCTCCTCGCCGTCCTCGCCGGCCTCGTCCCCGCCCTCAACCTCGCCCGCCGCCCCGTGGCGGAACTCCTGCGAGAGGCGAGGTGAGAGACCCCTCGCGGGACCCCGTGCGGGGTCCCGCTCCCCCCGTCAGAAGTGGAGGATCTGCGAAAACCCTCCGATCTTCGAGTCGGGAACCCCTCCCCCGAGCGTGAACCCGAGCTCGTAGTCGGCGATGAAGGTCAGGAAGGCGATGTCGTAGAGCTGGCCGTCGGCCGGGTCCGTGTAGCGCACCTTGGAGCCCTCGTTCGTGCCGTCCCCGGTGATCCCCTCGAGGACGAGCGCGTGCCGGCCCTTCCTGTTCGGCTTGCCGTTCAGGCCGGCGACCTCCCAGCCGAAGACGAACCAGAGGAGGCCGTGATCCCGCAGGAGGAGCGCCCAACCCTCCAGCGTGAGGCTCATGAGCGGCTCCGGGGTGAGGCGCGTCGCCACCGCGAACGGAACGTTCTCGTGGATCGGGAGCCCCTTGTCGGAGTCGTAGAGCTTCACCCACCTCTCGCCGAGCGGGACGACGGCGTCGCGCGGGGAGAGGGAGACCTGTTTCTTCCAGCCGTACATCATCGCCCAGCAAGTGGCCCAGCAGCTCATTCCCGTCGGCTGCTTGATGCGCGACTTCATCCCCGGCACGATGTAGGGAACGAGCTTCTCGGGGGGCGGCAACGGCGGCCCGGCCTTCGGGAGGAGCGTGTCCATTCGCCCCAGGGTGTCCTTGCCGACGGCACCGTCGGGCAGGAGCTTCTCCCGTCGCTGGAACGCGATGACGGCGTCGTACGTCTCTTTCCCGAAGATCCCGTCCGGCGAACCGGTCCTCCGCGTCGAGAGCGGCAGGGGGAAGCCGAGGTCGATCAGCGCCTGCTGGACCTTGCGAACAGGCTCACCCGACTCGCCCCAGCCCATCGGCGGGCTGTTCTGGGCGGCGCGCTCGAGACGGGGATCGTTGGCGAAGCGGGGCGATTTGAGAGGCATGGTCCCTCCTCGGGCGCCGCGGGGCCGCGCGGATCTCCCTGATTTTTCTTCGTCGAGGGGTCGAGACTAGCACTGCGAAACCCGGCTGCCGAGGCCCCCGTACCTCGGGGTGGGTGGGCGGCGACCTCCACGCCGAAGGCTCGCGAGGGCGGGGCCGCCCACAGGAGGACGACGATGGCCGGACACGCCCGGGGCTCGAGGCGTACGGACTTTCCCGAGGCACCCGCCCCCCGGGCCGGGAGAAGGAAGACGGTGGGCTGACGTGAGCCGCCTTCGCGCCCTTCTCGCACGGACGGTCGACCTGCGCGACGGGGAGGGTCCCGCTCTCGGCTGGGCGACGGGCTACTTCTTCCTCCTCCTCGCCAGCTACTACGTCATCCGGCCGCTTCGAGACGAGATGGGCGTCCGTGGGAGCGAGAACGCCCTCTCGTGGCTCTTCGTCGGGACTCTCGTCGGCACCGCCGCGCTCAACCCGCTCTTCGGCGCTCTCGTCTCCCGCCTCACGCGGAAGGTCTTCGTCCCGGTCGTCTATCGCGTTCTCCTCGGCTCGCTCGTCCTCTTCTGGGGGCTCCTGTCTTTCGCGCCGCACGGGTGGCGCCTTCCCGTCGCGCAGACGTTCTTCATCTGGGCGAGCATCTTCAACCTCTTCGCCGTATCGGTCTTCTGGGGATTCCTCGCCGACCTGTTCCGTCCGGAGCAGGGACGGCGCCTCTTCGGTTTCGTCGCCGTCGGCGGAACGCTCGGGGCCGTCGCCGGGGCCGCGCTGACGGCGGGGCTCGCCCGCCTCGTCGGCCCAACGAACCTCATCCTCCTGGCGGCGCTCCTCCTCGAGGGAGCCGTCTTCTGCATCCGAGGACTGGTCCGGCGCTTCGGCGTCGACGATCCGTCTCGAGTGAGGCCCGCGGGCGATTCCGAGCCGGAAGGAGTCCCGCCCGGCAGCGGCGTCCTCTCCGGCCTCTCGATCGTCTCGCGCTCCGGCTACCTCCTCGCCATATCCCTCTTCCTCCTCCTGTTCGCCGTCAGCTCGACGTTCCTCTACTTCGAGCAGGCGCGCATCGTGAAGGCCTCTCTCACCGACCCGGCGCAGCGGACCGCGTTCTTCGCCCGGATCGACCTCTGGGTGAACCTCCTCGCCGCGTTCACCCAGGTGTTCCTGTCGGGACGCATCGTCCGGGCCCTCGGCGTCGGCGGCACCCTCGTGGCGCTCCCGGTCCTCACTGCCGCCGGCTTCGTCGCGCTCGCCGTCTCGCCGACGACGGGAGTCCTCGTCCTCGTCATGGTGTCGCGGCGGGCCGGCAACTTCGCTCTGTTCCGCCCCGCGCGCGAGGTCCTCTTCACCGTCCTCCCGCGCGAGGAGAAGTACGCCGCCAAGAACTTCGTCGACACGTTCGTCTACCGATTCGGCGACGTCGTCGGCGCCTTCGCCGACAAGGGGCTCCGGGCCCTCGGCGCCATGGGGACGACGCTCGCGGGGCTCTTCCTCCCCGTCGCCGTTGCCTGGGCGCTGCTGGCGGCGTGGCTCGGGCGACGGCAGGTCCGGATCGCCGAGACTCGGGCGGCCGCCGTCGCCCCCGATCCCGCCGCGGCTATCATTCCCGCTTCATGGACTGGCTCCTGAAAACTGAAGCCTCCGACTACTCCTTCGAGGACCTCGCCCGCGAGAAGACGGCCGTCTGGGACGGTGTCACGAACGCACTGGCCAGGAAGCACCTGAGGTCGATGTCGAAGGGCGACCGTCTCGTCGTCTACCACACGGGTGACGTGAAAGCTGCCGTGGGACGGGCCACCGTCGCCGCAGCGCCGCGCCCCGACCCGGCCGACCCGAAAGGAACGGTCGTCGACGTGAAGGCCGGGAAGGCGTTGAAGAAGCCCGTGACGCTCGCCGAGATGAAGGCGGCGAAGGTCTTCGCCGGTTCGCCGCTCCTGATCTGCGGGAGGCTCTCCGTCGTGCCGCTCACTCCCGAGCAGTACGCCTTCGTCACGGGCGAATAGCAGGATGCTCCTCTCCAGGGCGGCCGAGGTGGCGCTGAAGGCGCTGCCGCACTTCGACCCTCGCGGGCCCGAGGCGCCCGGCCGCGAGGCGCGCGTCCTCTCCCTGGCCTGCGGCGAGCCCGCTCCGTTCCTCGGGAAGGTCCTCCAGAAGCTCGCCCGCGCGGGGCTCCTTCGCTCGAAACGAGGCCGAACGGGAGGCTTCGTCCTCGGCCGGCCGGCGAGCGAGATCTCGCTGGCCGACATCGTCCTCGCCGTCGAAGGGGCCGACGATCTGAACAAGGTCCTCGGGCTGCCGGAGGGGCCGGTCGAGGTGCTCCTCGGCCCCGCGCGCGACGAGCTCGCCGCGCGCTTCCGGGACACGACGCTCGCGCGCCTGCGGCGCGAGGCGGCCCACGCGTGAGAGCCCGACACGGGGTCCCGGCGCGCGAAACGACTTCCATCGAGGTCCCGCTCCAGCTCTTTCCGCGCCTGCCGGAAACACCGCGGCCCTTCCCCCTCCTTCTCGGCCTCCACGGCTACGGGATGCATGCGGCGACGCTCTTCCCTCTGCTGGCGCGCATGGCGCCCGAGGGCTGGGGCGTCATCGCCGTCGAGGGCCCGCAGTCGGCGTTCCTCCCAGGCGAGGCGCTCGGCCCCGCGGGAGCCCGGGGCTTCCACTGGGGTGTCAGCCCGCGCCACGAGGACAACCAGGCGGTCCACCGCGCGGCCGTCGCCGCGGCGATCGCCTGGGGCGTCGAGCGCGGGGCCGACCCGTCGCGCATCTCGATCCTCGGCTTCAGCCAGCCCTGCTCGTTCAACTACCGCCTCGCCATCGCCCCGCCGCACGGCCTCCCGTTCCGCGCCGTCGTCGGCCTCTGCGGCGGCCTGCCGGGGGAATGGACGGCGCCGGAGGCAGGCACGCCGGCTTCTGCGGCGGCACACGCGCTCCACGTCTCGACCGACTCCGACGAGTTCTACGCCCTCGACCGCGTCGCGCCGTTCGCCGCGCTCCTGACGTCGCGCTTCGCGAGCGCCCGGCAAGAGATCCACGCGGGAGGGCACAGGGTACCGTCGACGGCAATACCGGCCATCCGGGAGTTCCTGCAGGATCACGGCTGACGACCTCCGACCGACGGGCGGAGATCACGGTTCCAGGCTGCGCATGGCGTATGATTTTTCGCCGAGGTGCCGGCATGAAGTCGATCTCGACACCGGGCCGCGAGCGGCCGGGATCCCTTTCGATTCGGACGCGTCTCCCCCACCTGCTGCTCGTCGGAGCATTCCTCGTCGCGCACGGAGCGCGAGCCCAGGCGCCGAGCCTCGTGAAGGACATCTACCCGGGAGTCTCTTCCACGGCCTCGTCCGGAGCGGGCTTCGACACCTTCATCGGACTCTCGGGCGGCAAGGCCTTCCTGAACGGCAACCAGGACGGGAATCGCGGGCTCTGGATCACCGATGGCACGGCAGCCGGAACACGAGCGCTGTTGGACCTCCCGGTCACCTCGGGAGTGGACGTCGGTGGAACGTTCTTCTTCGGCGCCGTCTCCCAGGAGCGGGGATCGCTCTGGAAGACGGACGGGACGACGGCGGGAACGGCCTTCGTCAGCAGGTTCAGCACGGATCCGTCCGTCGACACGAAACCCTCCAAGCTCACGAAGGCAGGCAGCCGCCTCTTCTTTGCCGTCGACGACGGCGTCCACGGCACGGAGCTCTGGTCGAGCGACGGAACGTCCGTGGGAACGAAGCTGGTGAAGGACGTCACGCCTGGTCCTGCGGGGTCATTCGGCTACTCCGCCGAGCTCGTCGGCGTCGGGGAAGTCCTCTTCTTCTCGTGCCATTACACGATCGAATGCGGGCTCTGGAAAAGCGACGGTTCCGAGGCCGGGACCTCACAGATCGCGAGCCTCTCCTCCGTCGCCAACCTCGTGAACGTGAACGGGACGCTCTTCTTCACGGCGACGGATTCGACGCACGGCTTCGAGCTCTGGAAGAGCGACGGGACCGTGGCCGGAACCGTCCTCGTCCGGGACATCGTGCCGGGCGCCGCGAGCTCGGGTCCCCAGGGACTCGTGCCGTTCGCCGGCGCGCTCACCTTCAGGGTCGGCTCGGACGGAACGACCTGGAAGAGCGACGGGACCGAAGCGGGCACGGTCCTCGTCCACTCCCATCCGAGCAGCGTCCCGCTCGTTCCGTCCGGAGCCCTGCTCTTCACGGCAAGCGGCTCACAGCTCTGGGTGTCCGACGGCACGGAGGCTGGCACGTCGCTCGTCCGGGACTTCGGCGTGGCCCTGTTCCTCCGGACCTCGGCGACCATCCCCGGAGCCCTCCTCTTCTGGGTGGACCGGGACGTCGACGGCCTCGAGCTCTGGCGCAGCGACGGCACGCCGGCCGGGACGACCCTCGTGAAAACCGTCGAGCCCGGGTCGGCAACGCCGTTCCCGAACAGCTCCGTCTCCATCCCCGGAAGTGCCCTGCTCCTCATCTACAACCTGCCCTTCGGGCTCTGGCGGTCCGACGGCACGTCCGCAGGGACGCTTCCCGTCCAGGAACCCGTCTACCGGCCGAACGACGGTCTTCCGGTCTGGCTTTCCGACGTGAACGGCACGCTTCTCTTCTCGGCCGTGGACGCAGAGCACGGACAGGAGCTCTGGAGGAGCGACGGAACGCCCGGGGGAACGTATCTCGTCAAGGACATCGAACCCGGCACGGGAAACTCGTTCGCCGGGCCGTTCTTCGCCGCCCCGTCGACGGTCTTCTTCAGGGCCTGGACGTCCGCCACGGGAAGCGAGATCTACCGAACGGACGGGACAGAAGCGGGCACTCATCTCATCAAGGACGTCCAGCCCGGGGATACGTCGCTCTGGCTCCTCGGTCTCCTCGGGGAGCTCTTTCTGTTCGCTCCCGACGACGGCGTTCACGGAATGGAGCCGTGGCGCACCGACGGAACTCCCGACGGGACGTTCCTGCTGGGCGACCTCACACCCGGCGCCGCGTCGAGCCAGGTCTCGCCCATCGGCGTGCTGAACGGGGAGTTCCTTCTCGCCGTCTCCGACGGCTCCTCGACGACCCTCTGGAAAACGGACGGAACCGTCGCAGGCACGGTCGCCGTCGGACCGATGCCGACGTGGGAGTGGTCTGGCGTCGAGCTCGGCAACGCTCTCGTCTTCTCCGCCTCCGATGCGGCCCACGGTGCGGAGCTCTGGCGTACGGACGGCACCGAAGGCGGTACCACGCTCCTCCTGGACGTCAATCCCACCGGGAGCTCCTCTGCGTATCCGGTCGCGCGCCTGGGAGACCGCGTCGTCTTCTGGGCGGACGACGGCACGCACGGCGGCGAGCTGTGGGCCACGGACGGGACGCCGGCGGGGACCGCGCTCCTGAAGGACATCAATCCGGGCCCGCCGCAGTCGTACGGGGCCCGCTGGACGGTCCTCGGCTCGACGCTCTTCTTCTGGGCCTACGACGGCATCCATGGCTACGAGCCCTGGAAGACCGACGGAACCGGGCCGGGAACGGTCCTGCTGCGCGACGTCGCACCGGGGCCGATCGGGTCGATGTTCGTCGAGCACGTCGTCTCCGCCGGACACGAGGTCTTCTTCACGGCCTCGGATCGCGTCTCGGGACGAGAGCTCTGGCGAAGCGACGGCACCGGGGCCGGGACGACGCGCGTCGCAGACCTCGTCCCGGGAATCGGGGCCGGAGCGGTGCCGTGGGACTACAGCGCGAACAGGACCGTTCTCGCCCGCTCGGGCGGCCGGGTCTTCTTCACGGCGACCGAAGGCGCGACCGGCTACGAGCTCTGGAGCGTTCCCGTCCCCTTGAAGCTCCACACGATCACGCCGTGCCGGATCGCCGACACGCGCGAGGCGACGGGTCCTACGGGCGGCGCGCCCCTCGGCTCGTCGGAGACCGTCATCGTCCAGGTCACGGGTCGATGCGGCATTCCCCCGACGGCCCTCTCGATCGCCGCCAACGTCACGGTCGTCTCTCCCTCCGCCACGGGGAGCCTCTCGGTCTTCGCCGGCGGCCCCGTCCTCTCGGGCTCGACCGAAGTGCCCGTCTCCGCGGGACGGACCCGGGCGCTGCACTTCCTCCCGGGTCTCGGGACCGCGGGGTCTCTCTCCTTCCGTCCGTCCCTTCAGGCCGGTGGCTCGACGGACGTCATCCTCGACGTGAGCGGCTGGTTCGAGTGAGCCGTTTCCACGTCAGGTGGAACCCGAAGGTGCTTGCGTCGTCGTAACCTCTCCGGACGATGCATGACCTCCGCGAGTTCCTCGCCGCCCTGAGAGCCGAGGGAGATCTCCTCGAGATCGAGGCCGAGGCCGACCCGAACCTCGAGATCCCCGAGATCCACCGCCGCGTCATCGAGCAGGGCGGGCCCGCGCTCCTCTTCAAGAGCCCGAAGGGCTCGGCCTTCCCCGTCGTCACGAACCTCTTCGGCACGGCGAAGCGGATCGACCTCGCCTTCGGACGCCGCCCGCTGGAGTTCGTCAAGACCGCCGTCCGCGCGACGCACGAGCTCCTTCCGCCCACGCCCGGAAAGCTCTGGGGCTTCCGGTCCTTCCTCGGCGAGGCGCTGAAGGTGGGAATGAAGGAGGTCTCGCACGCCCCGGTCACCGAGGTCGTCGAGAACGACCCCGACCTGACGCGCCTCCCCGCGCTGACGCAGTGGCCCGAGGACGGCGGCCCGTTCCTGACGCTGCCGCTCGTCTACACCGAGCATCCCGACAGGCGCGAGCACAACCTCGGGATGTACCGGATACAGATCCACGACGCGCGGACCACCGGCATCCACTGGCAGATCGGCAAGGGGGGCGGGTTCCACTACCACGTCGCCGAGTCGAAGGGCGAGGCGCTCCCGGTCACGATCTTCCTCGGCGGCCCGCCCGCCCTCATCCTCGCGGCGATCGCCCCGCTTCCCGAGGGACTCCCGGAGATGCTCCTCGCCTCGCTCCTCCTCGGAAAGAAGCTCCCCGTCGCGCGCATCCCGGGACACCCGCACCGTCTCGTCGCGGACGCGGAGTTCGCATTCACGGGGAAGGTGCCGCCGAGCGTGCGCCGGCCCGAGGGGCCTTTCGGAGATCACTACGGCTACTACTCGCTGAAGCACGACTACCCGGTCTTCGAGGTCGATCGCGTGTTCCGGCGGCGCGACGCGGTCTTCCCCGCCACGGTCGTCGGGAAGCCCGCGCAGGAGGATTTCTACATCGGCGACTACCTGCAGGAGCTGCTGTCGCCGCTCTTCCCCGTCGTCATGCCGAGCGTCGTCGATCTCTGGAGCTACGGCGACACCGGCTTCCACTCCCTCGCGGCCGCGGTCGTGAAGGATCGCTACGGGCGCGAGGCGATCTCCTCCGCGTTCCGCATCCTCGGCGAGGGACAGCTCGCCCTGACGAAGTTCCTTCTCCTCACCGACGTTCGCGTCGACCTGAAGGACTTCCGCACGCTCCTCGAGACGGTCCTCGCCCGGTGCCGGTTCGAGACCGACCTCTTCGTCGTCTCGAACCTCGCCATGGACACGCTCGACTACACCGGCCCGAAGGTGAACGAGGGGTCGAAGGGATTCCTCGCCGGCCTCGGCGCCCCGATCCGCGACCTCCCGCGCGAATTCTCGGGCCCGGTTCCGGCGGGAGGGCGGGCGGCCGCGGTCTTCTGCGGCGGGGCGCTCTGCATCTCCGGTCCGTCGTGGCAGGAGGACCGGGACTTCGCCGCGCGTCTCGCGCGCGACCCGGCGATCGCGTCGTGGCCCCTCGTCGCGCTCGTCGACGACGCGGCCGCCGCCGCGAAGGACGCCCGCTCGTTTCTCTGGCACGTCTTCACCCGCTTCGAGCCGGGAGCCGACGTCCACGCCGCCCGGACGGAGATCGTGAGGAACCAGATCGCCCGGTCGGCGCCGATCGTTCTCGACGCGAGGATGAAGCCCTGGATGCCGGGCGTCGTCGAGGCCGACGAAGCCACCGTGTCCCTGGTCGACCGCCGCTGGAGGGAGTACTTCCCCGCGGGCGGGACCGGCTCCCGGCTCTGAGGCGGCCGGCGCTTCCCCCCTTGCGCCGCTCCCGCTCAATGGATATCGTCATCCACTGAGAGGCGCACCCTGTTCTCACAAACCTCGCGTTACGCGCTCCGCACCCTCGCCTATCTCGCGACCCATCGAGACCGATGGGTCCTCGCCCGCGAGATCGCAGAAGGGGCCGGCATCCCGCCGGACTACCTGTCGAAGATCCTCGCCCGGCTCCGCAAGCGTGGCTTCGTCGTCAGCCAGAAGGGCTGGGGCGGCGGATTCCGGATGAAGGGGACCGGGGGAAGCGTCGCCATCTCGGCCGTCCTCGAGACGTTCGACGGCAAGCGGGTGAAAGACGCCTGCGCCTTCGGCCTCGGCCCCTGCAACGCCGACGATCCCTGTCCCCTCCATCCGCACTGGGAACGGATCCGCGAGGAGTACGAGCGGATGCTGACCGTGACCCTCCGAGACCTGAAGCACGAGGCGAATCCGTAGCCCCCTTTTTCCCCGATCAACGGATCTCTGCATCCATTGAGAAAGCACGAGGAGACCCCATGGCCCGACCCATCACGATCCTCATGAACGAGCACCGCCTCATCGAGAACGTCCTCGGCTCCCTCGAGACCTGCGCGATCGCGCTCGAAGGCGGCCTCGCCTTCGAGCGCGCCTTCGCCCGCGACTACGGCGGCTTCCTGCGCGGCTTCGCGGACGCATGGCACCACGGAAAGGAGGAGGACATCCTCTTCCGCCGGATGGTGGAGCGCGGCTTCTCGGAGGAGTCGGGGCCCGTCGCCGTCATGCTCCACGAGCACCGCGAGGGGCGGGCGCTCGTCGGGGCGATCCACGGCGCCGGCGAGGGAACGGGCGCGGTGACCCCCGCCGAAAAGGCGGCATTCGTCGGCGGGGCTCGAGGGTTCATCCCGCTCCTCAGGCAGCACATCCAGAAGGAGGACAACATCCTCTACCCGATGTCCGAGCGGGTCCTGACGCCGGCCGAGTTCGAGACGATGCTCGCCGACTTCGCCGCTTTCGAAGCCAGGGCAGGGGCCGACGGGACCCGCGACCGGCTCGAGGCCCTCGCCGGCCGCCTCGTCGCCACGTTCCGGCCCGACGAGGCCCGGATGGCGGCCGGGTCGGCCGGAGGCTGCGGGTCCCGGGGCTGACACGGAAGTCGCGGAGCGGACCCTCCCGGTCCCGTAAACTCCTCCTGCAGCAGAGGAGCACGTGCCGCCGGGGCTGGGAGAGGTTCTCGCCGAATCCGGAGACCTGACCCTGAGGCGCCTGAGGAAGGCGTCCGACTGGCGGCGTCTTCACGGCGGAACGATCGACCGCGCCCTCCTCGCCACGGGCGCCGTCAGCGAGGAGACGCTCCTCGACGCCCTGGAGCGGGTCACCGGCCTGCCGAGCATCTCCCGGGAGCGGCTCGCCGCCGCCCGCCGGGAGGCGGTCGAGACGCTGCCCGCCGATGCCCGACGCCGCCTTCGCGCCCTTCCCTTCGATCGGCGCGGAAACGTCCTGTACGTCGCCGTCGTCGACCCCGGAAACCCGGTGCTCGAAACCGGCCTCGTCGCCTCCACGGGCTGCGCGATCCACCTCCACGTCACCGCGGACCCGATTCTCGAGGATGTTCTCCGCGCCTGGGAGTCGCCTGGGACGAAGGCCGACCGGGCGCCGGCCCCCCCGGCTTCACCCGCGCGCCCGGCACCCTCCGCGCCCGCGCCGCTCCCTGCCCGGAATCGCAACGATCCCGCCATCGAGCTCGATCCCTTCGCCCGCCTCGCGCGTGCCCTCCTCGTCGACGCCATCGACGAGGGCGCGCAGGCCGTCGAGATCGGCCCCGAGGGAAAAGGGGCGCTCCTGCGCACCTACTCCGGCGGTGTCGCGCAGACGTCCCGGCCCCTTCCGCTCCCGGTCCTCGAGCCTCTCTTCGCCTGGTTCCTCGCTCGGACACGCCCGTCCGGGCCCTTCGACGAGGGCGGGCTCGTCCTGGAGAGATCCGGCCGGCGCGTCCGGGTCGAAGCGACCGTCGACGCCACCGGGACCGCGTGGCTCGTCCTGGAGCCCGCCCCCCGATCTCCGATGGCGGAACACGAGATCTGCCTTCACGACGACGCGGTGAAGGGAGACGTCTTCTGCCCCTCCTGCGGCGCCCTGCTCTGAACCCGCGCCCCGTTCAGAAGCGGTAGAAGAGCGAAGCCGAGAGCACCCGCGAGAAGCGTCCGACGTCGAAGGCGAGGTCGAAGGAGACCCGTCGCGAGACCGTCGCGCCGAGGCCGCCCGAGAAGCGGTCGTCGGGCTTGCCGCCGTCGTAGACGGTCCTTACGCTCTCGGAGTACGGCGGGTCGGTGATGTCGTAGGCCCCCGACGGGTCGTACGCGGAGAGGTTGGCCGTGACGCCTCTCGCCGGCTCGCGGTGATAGCCGAGCCGGAAGGCGAGCAGGAGGTCCGCGGTGCTCGCGACGTACTCAATGCCGATTCGCGGCAGGATGACGTCATCGGGCGGGGAGAGCTCCGCCAGGAGCGGGCCGACCGGTATGCCGAACGGTCCCGCCAGCCCTTCGTAGGAGACGATCGGCAGGGGCTGGTCGATGAAGTCCCCGTATGCGATCCACTGGGCTTCGGCAGCGACGGTGAGACCGGGAAACGGACGCGCCGCCAGCCCCACGGCCGCGTCCCGCGGCACGCGGGCCGAGAACGGCCGGCTCTCCTGGCCCAGGAGGGGCGTGGGGACGTCTCCCCCGATCTCGAGCGTTCCCGTCGCCTTCCCCGTCTGCCGGTAGACCGCGCCCGCGGTCAGCTTGCCGCCCGACATGAGATCGGCGTGAACACCCACGACGAAGCCGAGCGTGTTCTGGTCGAGGCCCCGGGTCGCCACGGTCGTCGTGGACGTCTCGATCGTGGTCGGTGAGTAGTTCCGGTTGACGATCCTGTGCACGCCCCCGGCGTCGCCCAGGAGGTCGAGCTCCATTCGGTTCAGCGTCACCCCCGCACCGATCCGGAAGGCGATCCGTCACGCGGTAGGCCGCGGAAAGGCCAAGGAGCCGGTTGCGGAGCGAGACCGCCCCGTGCTCGCGGAACTCGTAGAGGAAGTCCCGCCTCGTCGTTCCACTTGACCGGTTGTCGCGCAGCTCGATGTAGGCGTAGCCGTCCTCTCCCGGATCGCCCTCGAAGCGCAGGTTCTCGGCAAAGCTGACGGCGGCGACGAACCGCCGCGACACGGGAAGGACGACCCCGGCGAACTCGACGCCCGAGGCTCGAGCCGAGATGTCGGAGTTCACTCCCCGGACCGGCGGGTAGGGTACGAAGAAGTTGCTCCCCGACGCCGTCGAGCGCGCGGTGACGAGGCCGATGACGTCGTCCGACCTCTTCCCCGAGATCCCCACCTCGACCGACGAGAGGAGGCCGAGACCGGCCGGGTTGGCGATGGCCGCGGTGGCGTCGTCGGCGATCGCGGTGAAGGCGCCCCCCATGGCGAGCGACTTCCCGCCCGGGTTCGTCAGGTTGAACGTGATCTTCGACAGGAGCGCCGACTCGACCTGGGCGGAAGCAGGCACCGCCAGAGACGAGAAGGAAGGACGACGACGAGCCTTTTCATCGGAGGGTCTCCACGAGCTCTTCGATCGGTCGGAGGGTGAGGGCGACGAGTACAGGCTCCCCGGTGGCGGCATCCACCTCGCGTTCGGCGCGTGCGGAGCCGGGCGGGGGCTCGGCCAGGGTGACGCGGTAGCGGCCGGGCGGAACCGGCAGGACGAGCGGCGTCTCGGAGGGGGACGGCAGGGGGATGGCGATCCCGCTCTTCACGTCGACGACCGACACGACCGCAGCCCACGGGACCGAGGTGATCCGCAGCTCCGCCGTCGCGGGGACGCGACGCGTCGGCGCCGACACGGCCTTCGGCGGGGTCACTTCCGTCCCCGGTTTGCGCGTGAGCGCCCCCCAGAGCAGGAGACCGAGGAGGGACGCGGCGGCGAGGACGATTCCGGCCGTCCGCCGCGCAGGCGCCCGGATCGAAGAGGACCGGCCCGCGACGAGCTGCGTCGGCGCAGTTTGCCCGCGGGGAATCGCGCCCGGCTCGCCCGGCACGCCCTCCGCGTCCCCCGTTTCCGGCTCTCGAGGATGAAGGCCGCCCGGTGCACCGGCGGAGCGGAGGACGGAGACGAGCCGTTCGGTGATGTCGCGGTAGGTCTGGGGCCGGTCCTCGCGCTTCTTCTCGAGCATCTGCCCGATGAGCCGGACGAGATCCATCGGAAGGGCAGGCGAGCCGGGCGGCGCGGCGACGGGCGGCGGCAGGTGGTTCAGGTGCGCGGCGATGTACTCCACCGGAGCGCGTCCTTCGAACGGCCGGCGCCCCGCGAGGACCTGATAGAAGATGACCCCGAGACTGTAGACGTCGCTCCGCCAGTCGAGCGCCGCTCCCTGTCCCAGGGATCCGAGCTGCTCCGGCGACCCGTAGGCGACCTTCCCGAGGAAGAAGCCGGTCGCGGTCAGCGACTCCGACGCGGCCGACTCGAAGAGCTTGGCGATGCCGAAATCGAGGAGCTTGACGGTCTTCTCTCCGCCGCTTTCGACGACGAAGACGTTGTCGGGGGAGAGGTCGCGGTGGACGATTCCCCGGGAAGCGAGGTACTCCATTCCGTTCGCGGCCTGGATCAGGAGCGGAAGCGTTTCGGGGAAGGGATGACCGGCGTAGCTGCCGATCGGCTTGCCCTCGAGGTACTCCATCGCGAGGTAGGGCGTCCCGTCCTCCTCGCCGATCTCGTAGAACGTGACGACGTTCGCGTGGAGGAGCGCCTGGAGGATCTCCGCCTCCCGCGTGAAACGGACCCGTGCCTCGGCCACGTGCGGCGCCGATTCGTCCCCCCCGACCTCGGTCTCGCGGATCACCTTCAACGCGACCGTCTTGCCGTCGCGCTCGTCGACGGCGCGATAGACGATCCCCATCCCGCCGCGGCCGACGCGGCGGACGATCCGGTAGTGCGCGATCCGTTCGACGGCGGGCGGGCTCAGGCTTCCTCCAGAGGGCTTTCGCCTCTGCCGAGGTTAACCCGTGCCCGCCTGCTCCGCGTCAGCGGCCCGTTCCCGCCGCGGCCGGGCGAAGGAAGACGTTCGCCGGGTCGCCCGTCACGAGGTTGATCTTCGACACGAACGCCATGAAGATGCCGTCGCCGTCCATCTGCCTCACGACGACGCGGGCGTCGACGACCTCCTCGAGGTCCAGGTCCATCAGGTCCCGGAAGAGCTCCCGGGAAATGTAGTCGTTCGCCTTGAGAGAGACGAGCTTGACGGCGATGGGGACGAGGGCGCCCGGCTGGTAGACCCCGATGGCCACGGTGCACGGGACGCCCGCCACCTCCTGGAGAATCAGGTTCGTCCGGTAGCGCGGAGAGGTCTCGGCCCCCTCGATGAGCGCCGTGCCGAGGTTCGACTGGAACGAGGAATAGCCGTGCCGGTACGAATAGCCCTCCATCCCGGTCCGGAACTCGCCGCGGGACGGGTCCTCCGTGTCCCTGGTGTAGGTCTCGGTCTGGACGTCGACGTCGGTCCAGGTGTAGAGCCACGTCCCGTCCGTCCGCTTCACGTTGTCGATCTCGACAGTCCCCCAGATGCCGGCATCAGAAGAGATCCCGAACGCTTCCTCGAGGACGTCGTCGAAGGTGATTCCCCACCCCGGCGGCACGATGTACGTTGGCCGGTCGGTCCCTCCGGGGAGGTTCCCGCTCTTGTCCGTGAACTTCAGGCGGACGTTCCTCTGTTCCGTGAGGCCGACGTTCGAGAGCGTGACCCGCGTGCGCCACTTCGGTGGCCGCCCCGATGCCAGCGCCGCACCCGTCACCCGGGCCGCAGGAAGAAGCAGGGGTTCCGCCGCGTCCTGGGCCACGAGGGTGTCTCCCGAAGCCTTGACCGCTGCCGCGCTCTCCGACGGCGCCGGAGCGAGGGCCGACCTGGACACGCCCACTCGCAGCGAGGCGTCCTGCGTCCCCGCGTCGATCACCGTCGCGAACGGGACGACCGCGCCCCGTTCCCTGCCGAACGGGTCGACCACTCCGTCCTTGAACTCCAGCTGGGCCCAGATGCTTCCCGTCGTGATCGGTTCCGCCGCAAAGAGCTCCGCGTCGTTGATCTGGAGCGATCCGAGCGCCGGCACCTTCACGTCGAGGATCACCGGCTGCCCGTCCTTCCGGATCGGGCTCCCGACGTTGTCGAAGAGCCGGATCAGGACCTGCGTCTCGTTCCCCGTCGTCTCCCTGAGGATCAGGTTCGTCCGCCGCGTGGCGTCGTGAAAGAGGCCGGAGACGATGTACACGGGATCGTAGGCGTTCACCCCTTCTCCCGCCGACACGGGTCGCATCTCGAAGCCGAACTCGCCCGTCGACAGGATGGTCCCCTCGACGGCCGTCCCGAGAGCGGCCGTCCTCCCCGCCACGAGCGGGACGAGCGGCTTGTTGTTCACCATCGCCGTCGCCGAGAGGGTCGCGGCCGGCGAGCTGATGTCGAGAGAGCACGCGCCCTCGTAGCCGAAGACCGTTCCCACGATGTTCCGGAACCGGCGGGTCTCCCCCGCTCCGAGAGGAAAGACGTACTGCCGGACCCCGGCGGAGGTGTTCCCCTGCCCGGAGGGGGTGAGCGTCAGGACGACCTTGATCGGGGAGACGGCATCGACGTTCGAAAGCCAGACGTCGGAGGTGTAACGCCCGATTCCGAGGGCGTCGACGGCATTCGGCAGCGACGGGAAGAGGAGCCGGCTCTTCATGAGGTACAGGGGCGGCAGGTCGGGGTCGTTGCCCGAAGGACCGGGACCTCCTCCAGAGGCCAGCAGCGGCCCGTCGTCGATCACGCTCAGGCTCTTCGGGTTGGCGGTGTGGCCCGCCGTCACCACCGTGACCGTCGCGACCTCGGTCCCGATTGCGGCCCGTCGCAGGCTCCGGTCGACGCCGAGCCTGACGGGGCGTCTCTCGCCCGGCGCCAGCGGCCGGTCCCAGGTCTTTCCGTCGACTCCGCTCACCGTGAGCCACGCCGCCGAGATCGAGGTCACGATCGAGGCCGGAAGGGTCCCCGGATTCACGAGGGTTCGCTGCAGCGGGTTCCCCGCGCTGTCGACGTTCGCCCCCTCGTCGTCCCATCCGACCGGGACGTCGGCCGCCGCTCCAGCGGCGGCGACGTCGACGGGAACGCGCAGGATGACGTCCTTCGCGGTGAAAGAGAGCTCCGTGTGAAATGGCTCCGAAGGGTCGACCACCCTGGCGACGGTCACGTTCACGGAGAGGGAGTCACCCGACCCGATCCGGAATGCGGTCGGGTCCGCGACGAGCGCCCCACCCGGGCTCGATACCGTGACGTCGAGCGTCTCGCTGCCGGCGTTCCGGACCACCAGCCTCGTGGACGCCACGGAGTTCGGCGAGGCCGACACGAGGAAAGGCTTCGGGGCCAGGACGAGCACGAGAGCGGAGGTCTTCGAGGTGCCTACGACCACTCGGGCGGGTCTCGACCACTCGCCCGCCCCGCCGCAGGTGTTCTCGGTGCGGAGCTGGTACAGGTACTCCCCAGGTCCGTCCGAGAATGCGGCCGTTCCCGAGTCGACGAGCGTCTCTTTCACCTCTCCGTAAGCCGTTGTTCGCCTGAGACGGAAATGAAGGCTCCTTTCGCCTCCTCCCGGTCCCGGCTCTCCGGCAGTCAGCGTGTTCCAGGACACGACGTAAGTGGTGTACGCCGGAGGCGCCGCCGGGCTGACGACAGGGGGCTCGACGGAGTAGGGCGGAGTGCACGGGTCGACGGTTTCCACCGAAAGGGTCTGCGACTCGACGCCGAGGGCGGGTCCCTGCGGCGAGGGTCCTTTCACCGCCGCGGCCGACACCGCGGAGGATGCGAGGAGCACCCCGACCGCGGCGAGGGCGGCCCGGAGCGAAGCGAGGTTTCGCGGCATCGTCGTCATCCCCTTTGCACGCCACACCGCTAAACTCGGCGTGTCGTGCCTCCATGAAGTGTCGGTTGGCCCGCTCCACCTCACGCGTCCGGTTCGTCCGGGGCGCCCTGACGGTCGCCGCGACGGCGGTCGTGTCAGCAGCAATGCTCGTGCCACGCGCTGGCCTCTCGGCACCGCAGGCTGGCATTTTACCCCCCGATTACGCCGTCCGCCCGTACGTCGAGGCGAGAGACCTCATCGAGAAGGGACGCTACCGGGAGGCGATCCCGAAGCTCGAGAAGGCGCTGGAAACGGGCCACGAGACGCCCCGGGAGAGCTTCGGGACGAGCCGCCACGCCGTCGACTACTACGATCCCCACTACTGGCTGGGCGTGGCGCTCATGGAGACGGGCGATGAGGCACGGGCCCTGTCGCACCTTCGCTCCTCGGCCGCCGGCGGCAGCTTTCCGAACCGCAGAGAGACCGAAGACCGGACCCGACGCATCGCCGAGCTGGAGCGCCGCGAGGCGGCCCGCCGGGAGCCTCCGCCCACCGAGTCGACACCGTCACCCCTCCCTCCTCCTTCGCCGACTCCTTTTCCGATGCCCGGTCCCGTCCCGCCGGTCTCCACGCCCATCGTTACCCCGCGCGCGGGACCGACACCGGTGCCGGTTCCGGGCGCACCGGAGCCGACGCTCGTCCCATCGCCCCCCCCCGTGCGTCTCTCCGGGGCCCTCGTCGCCCTCGCCGCAGGGAGATTCGACGAGTCCGCGGCCCTCGTCCGGGCGGAGAGGCAACGAAGCCCGGGCGCCCGCGAGCTCGACCTCGTCGAGGCGTCGGCCCTGGGCAACCGCTACGTCCTCGAGGGACGCCGAGACGAGGCCCTCCTCTCGGCCGCCCGCGCGAGCCTCGCGTCGTTCCGGCAGAAGGGCGGGGCGGCGCGCGCGGAGGCGGCCCTCATCTCGCCCTCCCTTCGCGCTCTTCTCGAACCGAGGTGATCCCGGCCTAGGACGTCCGGACGACCCTCGTCCCGGCCACGAGATCGTGCAGGGCGCGGCGGTCCTTCCGGAAGAGGACGAGAAGGAACCCCAGGCCCAGGAGCGATCCGGAGAGGTTGTAGGCGAGGAACCGGACGAACGCCTTCTGCAGCCCGATGCCGGGCGTCGGTTCGAACGCACCGGCCAGCACGACGGAGAGGCGCAGCAGCGCCTTTCCGGGGGTTCGTCCCGTCCGGGCCCAACCCCCGACGACGTACCAGAGGTTCGCGCCGAGAATCATCAGGCCGCAGCCCCAGGATGCCGAGAAAGGCCCAGTCGCGCAGCAGGTCCGCCGACTGGAACGCCTCCCGGAAGAGAAGGACGAGAAAGACGGGGGACAGGAGCAGGAGATTCAGCGCCAGGAGGATGATCGAGTCGACGAGGGTCGCGAGGACGCGCGGAAAGAATCCCGCGGCGTTGAGAACCGGGGCTTCCCGCAACGCCGGCGGGCCCGGTTTGCGCACCCGGATCGCCGGTGCCGGTCGTCCACCTGACGGGGGGGCACCGCCGTTCCGGATGGGGAACTGTGAGAGCGTGGCGTCGGGCGGGCGCCGGCCTGGTACGGCCGGAACCGGGTTTTCCGCGGGCGCCGGCACGGGCGGTGCGTCCTCCCGCAGAGGGAGATCGAGCGGCGGCCGCTCGGTGACGCCGGAGTTGTGGACCGCCGCCAGCGCGACGGAGGCGACGACCGCGGGAGACGACCCTTCCACGAGCGGCTTCGTCGACGCCTCGGAAGAGGCCGTCCGCGGAGATCTCGAGGGGCGAGGGACCCCCGGGTTCGGGATCAGCGGGAGCGAAGGAAGCGCCGCTCCCCGGTCCGGGCGCATCCGGCAGCCCCTCGGCCGCCAACGGGGAAAGGAGCGCCGTCTTCTCGACCGGGCCGCTCGGTTCGAGGAGCCGGTACTCGATGACGGCCGCTCCCACCTGAAGGCGGTCGCCACTCCTCAGAATCGTCTCGTTCATGATCCGCCGCCCCGCGACGAACGTCCCGTTGGACGAGTTCAGGTCCTTGAGGATGGCCGTCCCGTTCGCGAACGTGAGGAGCGCGTGGCTTCTCGAGACGGACTCGTGGTCGACGCGGACCGTCGCCGAGCGGCTTCGCCCGAGCGTGACTTCCCCTTCCGAGAGCTCGATCTCCCGGCCGTCGACGACGAGGATGTAGCGGTGCGCTCCTCCGGACACGTTGGCACGGATTGTAGGCGAGCCGGCGCCGCCGATGCGTTCCGGAGGGCCTCGGCCGTCGGCGTCGTGCCGTCGGAGAGGAATCGGGCGACGCTCCCGGCGAAGACGACCCGCCCCCCGTTCGCCCCGCCTCCGGGCCCCAGCTCGAGGAGCCAGTCGGTCGCGAGGAGGAAGGCGGGGTTGTGCTCGACGGCGAGGACGGAGTGGCCGGCCGCGAGGAGCCGGCGGAAGACGGCGAGGAGGACGTCGACGTCGCGCGGGTGGAGGCCGGTCGTCGGTTCGTCGAAGATGAAGAGCGTCGGAGAGGCGCCGGTGCCGGGCTTCAGGAACGAGGCGACCTTCAGGCGCTGGGCCTCGCCCCCCGACAGCGTCGCGGTCGGCTGCCCGAGGCGGAGGTATCCGAGCCCCGCCTCGGCGAGCGGCGCCAGGCGCGAGGCGATCGCGGGAAGGTCGGCGAAGAGCTCGAGCGCCTCGTCGATCGTCGTCCCGAGGAGCTCGTGGACGTTCCGTCCCCGGACCCTCACGTTCAGGACCTCGGGCGAGAAGCGGCGACCGTCGCACGCGTCGCAGACGACGGTGACGTCGGCGAGAAACTGCATGTCGATCGTCACGACTCCCGAGCCCTCGCACGTCTCGCACCGCCCGCCGGTGGCGTTGAAGCTGAAGCTCCCTTTCGTCAGGCCCGCCTCGCGCGCGGCCGGGCTGCGGGCCCAGAGCGCGCGCACCTCGTCCCACGCCTTCGTGTAGGTCGCCGGGTTCGAGCGGGCGGAGCGGCCGAGGGGGGACTGGTCGACGAGGACGACGTCGTGGAACGCCGAGAGCCCCTCGATCCGGTCGTGGGCCCCGCGCTCGAGAGCGTCGCCTTCCTTGCGCCCGAGGGCCCGGAGCGCCCCCGAGGCGAGGACGTCGACGACGAGGGACGATTTTCCCGACCCCGACGGACCGCAGACGGCGGCCAGGACGCCGGTGGGGATCTCGACCGTCAGGTCCGCCAGGTTGTTCGCTCGCGCGCCGACGACGCGCAGGAGGCCTCTCGGATACGGCCCGGACCGCTCGGACACGAGCTCCGTCCTCGCCCTCAGCGCCTCGCCCGTCGCCGTCGCGGCCCGCGACAGGGCCCCCGGTGCCCCCTCGAACACGAGCCGGCCGCCGTGGGCCCCGGCGTCCGGCCCGAGGTCGATGACGTGATCCGCCGCGCGGACGACGTCGAGATCGTGCTCGACGACGCAGACGGCGTTCCCCGCGTCGGCGAGGCGCCGGAGCACCGCGAGAAGGCGCGCCGTGTCGGACGGGTGGAGCCCCACGGTCGGCTCGTCCAGGACGTAGAGCGTCCCGGTGAGGGCATTGCCGAGCGCCGCTCCGAGCTGGACCCTCTGCGCCTCGCCGCCGGAGAGGGTCCGCATCGTTCGCGACAGCGAGAGGTAGGAGAGCCCGACGTCGACGAGCGTCCCGACGCGCTTCACGAGATCCGCCACGAGCGAGCCGCCCCGAGCTTTCTCCGTCGCCCCGAGAGGGAGCCCCCGGAGCCTCTCGACGAGCTCGTCGAGAGGCAGGGCGCAGAGCTCCGGCAGGGTCGCGCCTCCGACCCGCACCGACCGCGCCTCCGGGGTCAGCCGTTCCCCGAGGCAGTCCGGGCAGCGCTCGTACCCGCGGTACCTGGCGATCATCACGCGGACGTGCACCTTGTAGCGTTTCGTCTCGAGGTACGTGAAGAGCCCCTTGACGCCGTACCAGTCGCCGTCGCCGTCCCAGACGAGCTCCCTCTCGCGCGCCGTCAGCTCGTTCCACGGCACGTCGCGGCGGATTCCGAGCCGCCGGCAGGCGCGGACGAGGTCGGGGTAGGCGCTGGCGTAGGCCGGCGTGTTGAAGGGCGCGAAGGGGCGCTCGCGAAGGGTGAGACCCGGATCGGGCAGGATCTTCGCCGCGTCGAGGCCCGCGACGCGTCCGAAGCCCTGGCAGGTCGGGCAGGCACCGCGCGGCGAGTTGAAGGAGAAGTGGGCCGGGGTGGGCTCCTCGAAGCGGCGTCCGCAGGAATTGCACGCGAGGCCGCGCAGGAAGCGGAGCTCGCGCCCGGAAGAAGCCTCCCGGACGAGGAGCTCCCCCTCCCCGACGGAGAAGGCGCCCTCGATCGAAGCCGCCAGCTCCGGGTCGCCCGAACGCAGGACGTGCCGCCCGACGACGAGCCTCACGAGAGCGTCCTCGCCCGCGGGAGGCGGCGTGTCGGCATCGAACGACACGACGCTCCCGTCGGAGGCCACCGCGCGGAAGAGCCCCGAGCGGACCCAGAGCGGCGCCCTCTCCGCGAGCCCGGCCGCGGGCCGGGGCGCCAGGACGAGGACCCGAGTCCCCTCTCCGAGCTCGGCGAGGAGCGCCTCGATGACGCCTCGCGGAGTCTCGCGGCGGACTTCGACGCGGCACGCAGGACAGACGACGGTCCCCGCCGCGGCATAGAGGAGGCGGAGCACGTCGTGAATCTCCGTCGCCGTTCCCACCGTCGAGCGGGCCGAGCGCGAGGGCGACTTCTGCTCGATGGCGAGCGCCGGCAGCAGGTGGTCGATCCGGTCGACGTCGGGTCTCTCCATCCGCTCGAGGAACTGACGCGCGTACGTCGACATCGACTCGACGAAGCGCCGCTGCCCCTCCGCATAGAGCGTGTCGAAGGCGAGCGACGACTTCCCCGAGCCCGAGGGGCCGGTGACGACGGTGATCGCGCCGATCGGGACGCGGCAGGAGACGCCCTTGAGATTGTGCGTCCGCGCGCCCGCCACCTCGATGGCTCGCGGGGCTTTCGCCTTCATCGACGCGTCAGGACGACCAGCTGGTTCAGGCCCGCCAGGAAGCGAGCGTAGACCGTCAGCTCGAGCCCCGCCGACCGCGCGGCACGCTCCAGCGCCGTCCGGTCGAGGAGCGTTTCGTGCTCCTCGTCGGCGTGCCGCGACAGGAGACCGAGGCGCGCTCCCGCCTCGAGAGGCAGCCGCCCGAGCGGGTGGGGGGTCGTGGCCAGGACGCGCCCTCCCGGAGCGAGGAGCGCCCCGGCGCGGGAGAGAGCTCGAACGGGAGACGGGAGATGCTCGAGGATCGCGAGCATCAGGACCACGTCGTACGGGGCCCTGGAGACGACTTCGGCCGGCGGGTCCTCGGAATCGACGTCCCAGGCCGCGAAGGCGGCATCCGGGTGCCGCGTGCGCATCTCGGAGAGAACGAGGGGATTGCGGTCACACCCCACGTACGACGGGAAACGGGCGGGCAGATCGGTCAGGCCGCAGCCCAGGTCGAGGAGCCGGTCCCCCGGGGAGGCGTGCGGCAGCGCCACGGCCAGCCGGGCGCGCTGGACACGCCGCGTCAGGAGGCCGAAGTAGGGGGCGAGGCGTGAGCCGCTCGCGGCGGCGTCGTCGGAACGGGCCATCGGTTCTCGGTCCGCGGCTCCCGTCGCGGCGCTCGACACATGATATCCGCCCGGTTCGCAATACGGGGACCAGGTCGCCGCGCAGATTCTGCGCGACGCGCGATAATCATCCGTCGTGACCAGCGAACCCGCGATCTCGCTCCGACCCGCCGCGCGGGAGGACGTTCCCGTCGTCGTGCGCCTCATCCGCGCGCTCGCCGAGTACGAACGTCTCTCCCCCGAGTGCTTCGCCGACGAGGCCGCCCTCGAATCGCATCTCTTCGGGCCTCGCCCCTACGCGGAAGTCCTGATCGCTCAGGTCGACGGAGAGCCGGCCGGCTTCGCGCTCTTCTTTCACAACTACTCGACCTTCCTGACGAAGCCCGGGATCTATCTCGAGGACCTCTTCGTCGTCCCCGAGCGGCGCGGCCTGGGTCTCGGCCGGAGGCTCCTCGCCGCGCTCGCTTCGCTCGCGGTCGAGCGGGGCTGCGGCCGCCTCGAGTGGAGCGTCCTGAAGTGGAATGCGCCAGCCATCGGCTTCTACGAGAAGCTCGGCGCCGTCCCTATGGAGGAGTGGCAGGTCTACCGGCTGACGGGCGGACCGCTTCACGCGCTCGCGGAAGGGGCTCTGCCCTCCGCGGGAGCCGCATGAAGGAACGGCGCCGTCGCCAGGGTTATGACACGGTCGCCATGTCGAAGGCGGCCGTCGCCTCCCTTTCCCTCGAGGCGTCCGTCTTCGAAGCGTGCCCCGACCCCCTCGCGATCTTCGAGGACGGCGGTCGCCTCCTCGCGGCAAACGTCGCGGCCCGCGCGGAGGGAGCGCCCGACCCGGCCGGAGCGGAGGAGCCGCTGGGCCAGCTTCTCCCCTTCTGGGCCGACGGCGAGACGCGCGATCGGCTCCTCACGGCTGCTCTCGAGCCGGCCGGCGCCTCGAACGTCGAGGTGCGCGTCGCGTTCGAAGACGGCGCGAGCAGCAAGGTCTTCTGGGTGTCGGCCCGGCGGCTCGGCAACGTGGAACCGGCCCGCCTCGTCGCCTGCGCAAGGAACGTCTCCGTTGCCCACGCGCTGACCCGCGACATCGCCAGGGCCGAGACCCTCGCCGGCACGCAGGCCTCGCGCGACCCCGTCACGGGCTTCGTCACCCGGGCGGCCTTCCAGGAGATCCTCGAGAAGGCGATCGAGGACGCGAACCGCGCCAAGCGACCGCTCGCGCTTCTCTTCTTCGACCTCGACGACTTCAAGGCCCTGAACGACACGCACGGCCTCGCCGCCGGAGACGAGTACCTGCGCCGTCTCGGCGAGGCTCTCACCCGTGCCCTTCGGCCGGGCAGGATCTTCGCCCGCCTGGGAGGCGACGAGTTCGGTCTCCTCTCCCCCGACACGACCTCCGCCGAGGCGGCCCTCGAGGCCGACAACCTCGTCCGGTTCCTGACGGAGTTCTCGCCGACGTTCGAGGGGCGAAAGCTCCAGATCACCGCGAGCGTCGGCGTCGCGGTCTACCCCGCGCACGGGCAGCGGGCCTCCGACCTGATGCTCGCAGCCGACCTCGCGATGCACCAGGCGAAGGCCCGGGGGCGCGCCCGTTTCATCCTCCACGACCCGACCGCCCGGGAGAGGGAGCGGATCGGGCTTCTCCGCGGACAGGCCGACCGGATCCGCACCGCCCTCTCCGCCGGTCGGTTCGTGCCGCTCTTCCAGCCGATCTCCGAAGTCCCGACGGGGCGCATCGTCGCCGCCGAGACTCTCGTGAGGCTCCGCGAGGAAGACGGGTCCCTCACGAGCCCCGACGAGTTCCTCGACGCGGCGGAACGCTTCGGCTTCGTGACCGCGATCGACCGGGTCGTCATCGGAAGCACGTTCGACGCCCTCATCGCCGCCCGGAAGCGGATCTCCCCCGACCTCGAGGTCTCCATCAACCTCTCCGGTCTCGATTTCGAGGACGACGCGCTCGTCGCCGACATCTCCCGTCTCGCCCGCCTGAAAGGGATCCGGCCCTCCCGCATCACGTTCGAGATCACGGAGACGGCTGCCCTGCGCGACCTCGGCCGGGTCCAGGACTTCACGGGCGCCCTGACCTCGGAGGGGTTCAAGTTCGCCCTGGACGACTTCGGCGTCGGTTTCAGCTCGTTCCGCTACCTGCGCGACCTGCCGATGTCGACGCTCAAGTTCGACCAGAGCTACGTCCGCGACCTGCCGCACAAGATGGAGAACCGCGTCTTCGTCCGCGGCATCGCGGAGATCTGCCGCGGCTTCGGCGTCAAGACCGTCGCCGAAGGCGTCGAGACTCCCGAGATCCTGACGATCCTGAGGGAGCTCGGCGTCGACAGGGCGCAGGGCTACCACATCGGCTACCCCGCGCTCGAGCTCCCGGCCCGTCCCGGCGAACCGGGCTGAGCCTTCCCATCCCGGGGCTAGGATGTCCGGAGGAGGTCCCCCGTGGCGTCGCGTTGGTCCGGCTCGATTCTCGGCCTCCTCGAGAAGGCTCTCCCCGCCCATTGCGAGAGGCTCCGGACTCTCGCCTCCCGGGCGCGGTCCGCCGGGGACGACGAGCTCGTTCACGACCTCAGGGTCGCTCTGCGCCGGACGGAGGCGCTGGCGCGCCTTTTCCGAGGGCTCCCGGGCAAGGGGGACGGCGAGGAACAACGTGCGTCGGCCCGCACGCTCCGCCGCCGGCTTTCCCTTCTGAGGTCGGAGGAAGTCGGCCGGGCGCTTCTCGCGTCCCGGGCCGGGGCGACGGACACCCGCCTGTCCGCGCTCGTTTTCCCCGGCGACCTGCCGGCCGTCCGCGTCGAGGCGGATGACGTCGAGGCGGTCGCGCGGGCGCTCGCTCGCTGGAAGCGCCGGCTGGCCGCGGCCCGGGGCGGCGCCTTCGCGCCGCGTGCAGCCGCCGAGACGGCCCTCCTCCGGCGAACTCGCCTCCGGCTCGTCCGGCTCGTCCGCAAGCTCGCAGAGCTCCTGCCTCCGGACCGGAAAACCCTTCACGCCGCGCGGATCGCGGCCAAGCGGGTCCGCTACGCCCTCGAGGTGCTCGAGCCGATCGAGCCGCGTTTCCGTCCGGTCCTTCGCCTCCTGCGCTCCTTCCAGGACGCCGCGGGAGACGCCCACGACCTCGTCGAGCTCGCGGCACGCGTCGCATTCGTCGCGGAGGCGGACACCGAGGCCGGCCTCGCTTCCGGGCCGCTGGCGCGAGGCCTCGAGGCCGACGCCACGAGGGCCCTCCTGTCCGCCCGGGCGGAGGGTGCGGCTCTCGCCAGGCCGGTCGAGAGGCTGCGCAAGTCCCTCGGGTCCCCCGAGACGAGGTAGGCTAGCGGGGAATGTCCCGCGCCTGCCCGCACCTCGTTCTCGCCCCGTCCCTCGCAGCGCTCCTCTTCCCGTCGCTCCTCGCAGGGGCGGCGCCTCCCCCGGAACCGCCGCACAGGGTCGTCCTCGTCTCGTTCGACGGCGCGGGCGGCGCCGAGTACGAAAGACAGAGGGACGCGCTCTCGCCAGACGGCTTCCGCCGTGCCGAGCGCGAGGGCCTTTCGGCCGTGCACTTCCAGCCAGTCACGCCGTCCCTCACGGCCGTCGTCCACTCCTCGATCTCGACGGGGGCGCTGCCGCAGGCGACCGGCATCGTCTCGAACTCCTACTGGCCCGCGGGCGGGCCGTTGAAAGCCCGAGCCAACGGATTCGAAGCCGAGCCGGCCGTCGAGACGCTCTGGGAAGCCCTCGCGCGCCAGGGGCGCCGCGTCGCCTCCCTGAGCTGGCCCGGCGTCAGCGGGCGCACCCCTCGCACGACCACGCCCGTCGGCTTTCGGTGGGTCGACCTCCGCGCTCCCGGCTATCTCTGGTCGGGTCCAGGGGCTGTAGGGGCCTTCCCCGACGCGGCCCTCGCTCTGCCGCTCGAGGTGACGAGCTGGTCGCCGCCCCGGCTGGTGCGTGTCGAACCGTCGCCCGGTCAGGCCAGCGACTCGGCCCGCCCCCTCGATTTCGTACTGATCGACAGCCGGGACGACGGCCGGCGCGAGTACGACGCGCTCGCGGCGCTCGACGCCGAAGGGGGTCTCGTCGGCCGCCTCCGCCCGGGAGACTGGCTCGCGCTCCCCGAGCGCGGCGACGGGATCGCGCATCGCGGCCGATGGGTCAAACTCCTGAAGCTTTCCCCCGACGCCTCCTCGGTCTCCCTCTACGTCGGCGGCCTCGGACAGACCGAGGCGTGGCCCGAGGACTTCCAGCGGACGCTCGACGAGCGCTGTGGATTCTGGCCCGGACCGCCGGACGACAGGCTTCTCGAGGGGCCGGATCCCGACGTGAAGTCGTTTCTCGAGATGTCCAGCCGGTTCTCGGCGTTCTTCGTCGCGGCGTACGAGGTGGCCGAGCGGCGCGGCGACTGGGACGTTCTCCTGGCGTACCAGCCGGCCATCGACGAGGCGGCACACGTCTTCTCCGTTCCCGCGCCGGGGCCGGACGGAGCCGAGCCCGTCCGGGTCGAGAAGGCAGCGGCCGCGCTGCGCGAGACGTGGCGGATCGCCGACCGCGCCGCCGCGCGCTACCTTCGCTTTCTCGAACGGGGAGGGGACGTCGTCCTTCTTTCCGACCACGGGCTGCGCCCCGTGTCGCGATCCGTATACCCGGCAGAGCTGATGCGACGGCAGGGGTGGATCACCACGGACCTTCTCGCGGGGCGGTCCGTGGTGCGCCCGGACTCCCCCGCGGACGTCGCCGTCACCGGAGGCTGTGCCCTCGTCGTCCTCAACCGGGCCGGAGACATGCCGGGCGGAGTCCTCTCTCCCGAAGAGGCGGCCGGGGTCCTCGCCGACATCGCGGGGTACTTCCGCTCGCTCGAGGACGGTGCCGGGATTGCCCTTTTCGAGACCGTCGCGCTCCAGGGAGAGGCCGCGAGGCTCGGCCTCGACCACCCCAACCTGGGCGACCTCATTCTCCTTGCGGGCCGCGGAACGACCTTGAAGGCCGGCTTTCCCCGGCAGGGAAGCACCGCGCCCCAGCTGCTTCCCGCCGACATCGCCTCTCAGCACGGCTATGGCCCCGACCCCGAGCTCGACGGCGTCTTCTTCCACGTCGGGCCGGGGGTCGAACGGGCGCGGATCCCCGTCGTCAGGGCCATCGAGGTCGCACCCCGCGTCACGGCGCGGATGGGGCTCTCTCCCCCGGGGGCGAAGTGACGGCTCCCGTCTTCGACGTGCCCCTCCTGCCGAAGACGGCCCGGCGGGGCGACGCCCAGGATCACCTGGAATTCCGGCCTCTCGGAGGCCTCTGTGGAGAGCCGCCGGACGACCGCGCGACGCGGGTCGCGCTGGTGGGAGGGGTCAGGAACCTCCACGTCCTCTTCGAAGTCCACTCGGACCCGCCGCTGCAGGTCCTCGCGCGCCGGCCCCAGGAGAGCGTCTTCGACGACGAGTGCGTCGAGCTCTACTGGGCCGACGCCGCCGAGCCCTCGCGCTACCTCGAGGTCGTCGTCAACCCGGAAGGGACGCGCTACGCGGCCCGGGTCGCCAACCCCCACGCGAGCCGCGAGACGTGGCACGTTCTCCGAGGCGTTCCCGTCCCCGGCATGAAGGTCCGGGTCGAAGGAGATCCGGCGTTCTCCCTCCCGACGGAGTGGGAACGATGGCGTTGCTGGATCTCGATACCGTGGGTTTCCCTCACGCCCCCGCTCGCGCGCCCTCACCCGGGGGACGAACGACGTGGGAACCTGACGAGGATCGCTCGAGGGAGATCCCTCCGTTACGAGTCCCTCGTGGCGACGGGCAGGGCTCATCCCCCCGACTTCCACGTCCCGTCGGCCTTCGCGACCTTCCGTTTCGTCGAGATCCTGTAACCTCGACGTCAATGGAGTCTTCTTCGGATGCGGCCGTCTCCGAGAAGGGTTCGGCTCCGGCTGCCGCAGACCTCGAGCTCATCGAGAAGATCCGGCAGGGCGACCAGTCGGCGCTCGACCTCCTCTACAAGCGCTACTCGTCCCCCGTCTACTCCCTCATCTGGAAGATCCTCCAGAACTCCGAGGAGGCCGAAGACGTCGCCCTCGACGTCTTCTGGCAGGTCTGGCGGCAGGCCGACCGGTACGACCCGGCTCGCGGCGCCCCGCCCGCCTGGATCTTCACGCTCGCGCGCTCCCGAGCCATCGACCGCCTCCGCTCCCGCAGCCGGCGGGAGGACCGGACGATCTCCATCGACGATCCGAACCTCCACTTCGACCCGCTCGACGAGAACGCCTCCCCCGACCAGGTCGTCTCCTTCCGGCAGAGCCGGGACGCCGTGAGAGCGGCGATGGAGAAGCTCTCGGTCGTTCAGCGCGAAGCCGTCGAGCTCGCCTTTCTGAAGGGGATGACGCACGTCGAGATCTCCGAGAAGCTCGGGCTGCCTCTCGGGACCGTGAAGACCCGCATCCGGCAGGGGCTCATCCGCCTCCGCAAGCACCTCGACTGAAACGATGAGCCCGAACCTCTCGACGTCCGATCCCCTCGAAGCGTTTCCCGACGTCGTCGCGGCGCTCGCTCTCGCCATGCCCCGGATCACGCCGCCCGCGCACCTGAAGGAACGTCTCGACGCGCGCCTCGGCGATTTCGCGCGGGAGCGGCAGGCCTCCTTCAACCTCCTTTCGCGTCCGGCGGACCGTCTTCGCACCCGCCTGCTCACCGGGCCGGAAAGCCGCCGCCGCGCGAAAGGGGGCCCGCTCGCCCGCGTCGTCGTCTCTTCCTGCGGCCGGGAGGCGGCCTTCTTCTGCTGGTACCTTCCGCCGCGAGAGCGGTTCACCCTCGTCTTCGAGCGTGCCGACGGCACCCTCGTGCCCTGCGCCCGGCTCGACACCGACGGCTCCGGCGACGGCGAGCTCCCCTTCCTCACGCTTCCGCCCGGGCCGCCCCTCTCGTCGGTCGCGCTCCGGCGCGCCGCGTCGGGCGAGACGGTCCTCTCCGCAAGGCTCTGAGCCCGCCTCTCCCCGCGCCGCGCCTGGCGGCCCTGCGCGCCGCGCTCCTCCGGTGGTACCGGCGCGAGCGCCGCGACCTTCCCTTCAGGAAGACGAGCGACCCGTGGGCCATCTGGGTCTCGGAGACGATCCTCCAGCAGACGACCGTCGCCGCCGGCGTCCCGCGCTGGGAGAGCTTCCTCTCCCGCTTCCCGACCGTCTCCTCTCTCGCGGCCGCCGAGGAGCGGGACGTCCTGGCGGAATGGAGCGGCCTCGGCTACTACGCTCGCGCGCGCAACCTCCATCGCGCGGCCCGTCTCGTAGAGGAAAGGGGTGGCTCCATCCCGCGTTCGGTGGAAGAGCTGCGCACTCTCCCGGGCATCGGCCCTTACACCGCCGCCGCCATCGCTTCCATCGCGTTCGGCGTTTCGGTCGCGGCCCTGGACGGGAACGTCGCCCGCGTCCTCTCGCGTCTCCACGCGATTCCCGGCGACCCCCGGAAGGGAGCCTCCCGCGCCTCCGTCGAGGCAGCCGCGGCGGCATTCCTGAACCGGCGATTGCCCGGAGACCACAACCAGGCATTGATGGAGCTCGGGGCACTGGTCTGCCTTCCACGCTCCCCTCGCTGCGAGGCGTGCCCGCTCGCACGGGACTGCCGCGCCCTGGCCTCGGGACGTCCCGAGGCCTTCCCCGCGAGTCGCCCGCGAAAGCCCACCGTCTCCGTGCGGCTCGCCGCCGGCCTCGCGCGGCGCCGCGGGCGCGTCGTTCTCGTCGAGGACGCCATCCTCGTTCCCGGCCACCTCGTCGTCCCTCTCGTCGAGGTCGCCACCGGCGCCGATGCGGGAAAGACCTTGTCCGCCGCATGGCCCGGCCTCGCAGGACGGCCTGCGGCGCGCCTCACACCGGCGGGCACGGTCCGTCACGCCGTACTGGAGCGGCGTTACTCGATCGAGGTCTTCGAAGTGACGGAGGAGTCGGCGACGTCCCGGGTCCCGAGGCGGCGGGCGACGCCCGGCACAGGGCTGCGCCTCCTCCTCCACGAGGAGCTCGCCAGGGAGCCCCGCGGCGGCCTGCTGCGGAAGATCCTCGCCCTCAACGCGCCGGGCTCGGACGCGGCGGGCTCTTCTCGCCGGGGACGATCTCGTCGCGGCCCAGCTCCACCGAAACCGCCCGGTGGATGAAGCGGACCGAGACGACGAACCGGTCCTTCCCCTTCACGCTCACCACGGACCCCGTCATCCCCTCGAAAGGTCCTTCCGCAATCTTCACGATCGAGCCCTTCGTCAGCTCCGGATGGGCCCGGAGAGGGAGCCCCATCTCCTGCAGCTTCCACACCTGCGCCAGGTCGTGGCCGAGGCCCTCCTGGTCGAGGACCGCCAGGACCCTCACGCAGAGGTTCGTCTTCAGGAGCTCGAGCCGTTCGTGCTCGAGGTCGCCTCGAACGAAGACATACCCCGGGAAGAGCGGCAGCCAGGAGATCCGGTGCCGCGGATCCCGCCGGTTCCTGTGCTCCCGCAGCGGCAGGTAGAACGGAATCTCGCGGTGACGGCACTCGCGCGCCAGGACCTTCTCCTGCCTCGACCGGACGTGGACGACCCACCACGGGAAGCGGTCCGCGGGAAGCTCGAACAGAGCTTCGGGCAGGAAGTCGGGCTCTCTCTTCAGGATCGGCACGTCGCCACTCTACCAATCCCCTCACCCGGCCCGCCGCGAGGCTATTCTCACCACCGTGCAGAGCAGTGAACGCGAGCATTCCGGTGGAGCCCTCGAGCTCCTCGCACCGGTCGGGTCGCTCGTGGCGCTCGCGATCCCCTATTTCGTCCTCGTTCTCGCGTCCGCCGAGGCGACCCGCGAGGCCAAGCTCGCCGCGCAGGCGGCCGGGGCGCTTCTCGTCCTCCTCGGCCTCGCGTTCGGGAGCCGCGCTCCCGAAGAGCGGACCGCCTGGAGCCGTTCCGCGCGGAGCACAGGGACGGCCCTGGCCGTCGCCCTCGCCCTCTTCCTCGCCTCGTTCGCTTCCGGCCTTCTCCACGACAGGGATCCGCTGGACGCCCTCCCGCTCGTTCCCGCCCTCGCGCTCCTGGCCTGGGGAGCGACGGCGGCCGGCGAGGCCGCGGCTCGCCGGGCGCTCTCCCTCCTCGTCGGCTGCGGGGCCGTGACCGGGCTTCTCGCCACCCTCCAGCGGTTCGCAGGGCTCTTCCGGCTGCCGGTCGAGGCCCCCGAGCCCCGCTTCTACGCCACGGCGTGGATCGGAAACCCGGGCGACGTCGGCGCCGCGCTCGTCATCCCGGCCCTTCTCGCCGCCTCCTCCCTCGCGCGCGGTCCGCGGCGGGTCGCGTCCGGCGCCGCTCTGGTCGCGTGCGTCGCCGGCCTCGCTTCCGCGGGCACGCTCGCCCCTCTGGCCGCTTTCGCGAGCGGCGCCGTGCTCATCGTGGCCCTCGACCTCCGCCGGCGCCTCCTGCCGGCCGTCCTGGCGGGTGCCGCGGTCCTGGCGCTCCTGGCCGGTGCGGGGGTCATCTCGAGAGCGGCGGAGAAGCTCGCCTCGGGCGACATCGCCAAGCTCACCACCCAGCGGGACATCGGCATCCTGTCCGCCCTCGAGACGATCCGGGCACACCCGCTCCTGGGCGCCGGTCCGGGGAGCTTTGCCTCCGATTTCGTGAGGGCGCGGCTCGCGGCCGAGCAGCGAACCGGACGCCGCCTCGTCCACCGCTCTTCGTCCGCTCACTTCGACAACGCGCACTGCGACCCCCTCACCGTCGCGGCGGAAGCCGGCGTTCCCGCCGCCCTGGCTTTGGCAACCGCCATGGGCGCGCTCCTCGCGGGGCTCCTCGGCGCCGCGCGACGGGAAGGACGCGGCCCCTCTGGCGATCGGGTCCCGGCCGAGACGCTCCTTACCGCCCTCGTCGCGATCCTCGTCCTGTCACTCGCCAACTTCCCGATCCAGATCGTCCCCGTCTCGGGGCCATTCGCTCTCCTCGCCGGCCTGGCGCTGGCCCGCACAGGCGGCCGCCTGGTGCCGCCCGCGCGGCCGGCGGCGAAGGCGGTCCTCGTCGCCGGCGCGCTCCTCCTCGGAGCGGGTGCCACGCTGCGCCTCGCCGCAGGCCTCGCGCTCGCCCGGGCCGAAACGGCGATGAAGGTGGCATCCGCGGCGGCGGGCGCCGAACGGAGGGAGCTCGCCTCGTTCGCGCTCGAGAATGCCCGGCGCGCCGTCGGCCTGAGGCCCCGCCTGGCCACCGCACACCTCGCCCTCGGCTCGGCCCGCGCCGCCCTGGCCGACGTGGACGGCGCCGTCGCAGCGATGGAGCGTTCCCTCGCGCTCGAGGAGCGCGCCGAGACGCAGCTGAACCTCGGACGCCTCGCGCTGGCGAAGGGAGACGGCGTCACGGCACGCGCCTGCTTCGTCCGGGCCGTCTGGCTCTTTCCGAAGCTCGCCGCCGCCATCCCGCCGGCGGGCGAGCCCGACGCCGTCGTCGCCGAGACGGCGCGCCTCGAGGCCGCGCTCCCCGCGGGCGGCTCACCGCCGCCTCTCCCCGGACCCCTCAGACCCCGCTGACGCGCAGGACCGTCGTCACCGTCCGGGCCAGGACGAAAAGGTCGAGGACCGGGCTCCAGTGGAAGAGGTAGCCGAGGTCGTACCTCAGCTTCACGTCGGGCTTCGTGGCGTAGGCGCCCATCACCTGCGCCAGCCCCGTGAGCCCGGGTTTCAGGAGGTGACGGAGGCGGTAGAGCGGCTCCGCGGCGACGTAGGCCGCGACGAGCTCCGGCCTCTCGGGTCGCGGGCCGACGAGGCTCATCGTGCCGGAGAGAACGTGCAGGAGCTGGGGCAGCTCGTCGACACGCGTCCGCCGGAGGAAACGGCCGACGCGCGTCACGCGCTCGTCCCCCGGTCTCGCCAGGACCGGCCCCGTCTCCCTCTCGGCGTCCTCACGCATGGTCCGGACCTTCCAGATGTCGAGCTCGCGCCCTCCCCGGCCGACGCGCCGCTGCCGGATCCAGGCCGGCCCGGGCGTCTCGAGAACGACGAGGAGCGAGGCGAGGGCGACCGGAAGCGAGGCGAGAGCGGCAAGGGGGAGGCCCAGTGCGAGGTCGACGACGCGACGAAAGACCACGGCCCCGCCGGATGCCCCCCGCGCCTCCACCGGGGTCAGCGGGAGATCGCCGAGGCTGCGCGTGGCGACGTGCGACGCGACGACGTCGGCCAGGCCCGGGAGAAGCCAGAGCTCGAAACCGGCGGAGGTGCTTCGCTCGACGAGCGAGGTGAAGGCCTCGCGCTCGCGGGGGCTTCCGGACGCGAGGACGACGTCCGTCGCCCCGCGAAGCGCACCGCGCCCGTTCCCTTCCTTCATCGCCCCCGCCGCGTCGACCTCCCAGGCCTGCAGCCGGTATCCCGGCGCTTCCCCCGCCTCGAGCGCCGCGGCCGCGCGGCGCGCGTCCTCGCCCTCGCCCAGGACGAGGACGGAACGCAGGCCCGGCGGCAGGAGCCGCTCCACGAGACTCCGGAAGACCGCGTGGAATCCCCACGCCGCCGGGACGTAGAGGAGCGCCACCGTCCGCGGAAGCGCGCGACTGAGCAGGAAGAACGCCCCGACGATGAGAAGCCCCGTCAGGACCGAAGCGACGAGGAGACCGCCCCGCTCGCGAAGCGTCGCCAGCGGCTCGGACCAGGTCCCCGCGAGAGCGTGGCCGAGGAGGGCCGCGAGAGCCACGAGAGCGAGCCAGGGCCAGGGGTCGAGCGGCACCTTTCCGGCCGGAAGGACCGAGTCGGTGCCCGGCAGCGGAACGAGCCGCCGGAGCCAGACGACGGCGGCGAAGGCCGCGGTCGCGGCGAGGGCGTCACCCGTGGCGAGGAGGGCGCGCCGGCCGTCACTTCCGTGCCTCACGATCCCCCCTCCCCGGCTCCGCGCAGGAGACCGGCCAGGCGAAGCCCGACGACGCGCCGGTCCGCGTGCGCGACGACGAACGCGCGCCCCCGTTCTCCCAGCGCCGAGGCCGCTCCCTCGTCCGCGAGGAGGGTCGCCAGCTCCCGGGTGAAGGACTCGGCCCCGTCCGCCGTCCGCACCGGGGCCGCGACGCCGTCGAGGACGGCCCGGGCCGCGGCCGCCGGCGTCGCCACGACGGCGCACCCCGCCTCCAGCGCTTCGTAGACCTTGATCGGCGTCCCGGTTCCCATGTCGACGGGGACGGCCGCCACGCGCGCCTCGCAAAGAAGGGCCCTCATGTCGGCCACGGGGCTGACGAGCCGCGCTCCCTGCGTCGCCGCCGCGAGCCGCCGGAGGGCTCGCGGCGCGTCGGCCCCGCCGACGACGAGCTCGGCCCGCGGCACGCGGGCGCGCACCCCGGGCCAGATTTCGCGGAGGAGCAGCTCGGCCGCCACGGCGTTCGGACGGTATCCCATCCGGCCGGTGAAGACGACGACGGGGCCCCTCTCGCGTGGCGGCGGCGGGCCGAGGTGCGCCCCGATGGCGATCGCCACCGTTCCCTCCGGGAGGACGCCGGCATCGAACGGCGTCGTCGCGAGGAGAAGACGCGCCCCGCGGGCCGCCTCGCGCTCCGCGCGCGCGAGTCGCGGCGCCTCGAGCTTCCAGTAGAGCCTTCGCCAGAGCGCCGGATCGCGCCTCGCGTTCTGCCTCGCGGCCTCCGAGAGCGCATCGACGTAGTCGACGACGAGAGGCGCGTCGGGGAGCAGCGCCGAAACGCACGGGTGGAGCCGGGCGAGGAGGACGATCGCCAGATCGAACGGGCCCTCTCCCGCGAGCGCCTCTCCCACGGGCCGTCGCAGAGCGCGGTCTGAAGCGGCCAGCCGCGCAACGCCGCCCGCGCCAGGAAGAACGGCAGCGAGGCCTTCCGCAGCGGGACCACCCGCACGTCGGCGGCTCCGGGAACGACCGGAACCGACGCGCCGGCCGGCGCCCCGCCGGCGAGCGTCACCCGGGCGCCAAGCGCCGCGAGCGCCTCCAGGTGCAGCTCGGTACGCACCCGGTCCCCCGTGTGCCCCGTCCCCGGGAGGCGGGGAACGACGAGGAGCGCCCTCACCGCGGACCTTCCGTGCCGGGACGGCTCCCCGGGCTTCCCGCGGCGGCGAAGGTCCACACCTCGAAGACGCCGGCCACCGCGACGCGGGCCCCTCCCGCCGAAGCGAGCTCGTGCACGAGCACCCGTCCCGCCCTGGTCTCCGGCGAGAGGACGAAGAAGGTCCTCGCGCCGGACGCGCCGACGATCGCTTCGGCCTCGGCCTCGAGCCTCTGCTCCGACACCTCGGACTCTTCGTACCAGCCGGGATGGAGCGCGACCACCGACGGGTACGACGTCACCCGCGCGGACATTCCTTCCCGCGCCAATCGATAGTCGAGCTCGGGTCCCCACAAGTCGGCGGCGACGACACGGGCGCCGGTGCGGACCCGCGGCGCAAGCGTCGCTGCGAGCTGGGCCGCGGGCGTCGGGCGCAGCCAGCCCGGCATCGAAGCCGCGAGAACGGCCGCCGCCGCCGGGCCCGCCGCAGCGGGTACGACGCTCCGCGCCTCGGCGAGGACGAGAGCCACGAACGGAAGGAAGACGAGCGCCGTCCGGTCGGGGAGAAGAACGGATCGGCTGTAGAGGACGAGCGGGCCGAGGAGGGCGAGAGCGGCGAGGAGAGGTGCCGCCACCGGGACGCGCGCCCGGATGCGCCGCCCGAGGAACGCCGTGCCGAGCAGGGCGAGGGCGAAGGGCCCCAGGAGCCGGGCGGGTGCGGGCTCGACGGGAAGCCCGAGTCCGAGGTTCGCGGCGAACTGCAGCGCCCGCTCGCCGAGAGGCTGCGCCTCGGCCCACGCCATCGACGCTCGCGGCTGCCCGAGCGCCACGGGAAGCCACGAGGCGGCCAGCGCCGCCGCCAGGCCCGACGCGAGATAGGCGAGACGACCGGACCGCCTCCGCACGAGCGCCGCCACGAGCATTCCCGCAACGGGGAGGAGCGCGAGGTAGTGTGTCAGGACGGCCGCCCCGCCGAAGAGCCCCGCGAGCAGGGACACCTTCACCTGCGGCGCCTCCTCGAGCGCCAGAAGCCTCTCGAACGCCGCGAGCGCCAGGAGCGAAGCGAGCGCGTAGCTACGCCCTTCGGCCCCCGAAGCCGCCGCGAGAGGGAAGACCAGGAAGAGCGCCGCAGCAACGACGCCCGCGCGTGGGGCGCCGCTTCGGCGCCCGATCCGGAGGAGGAGCGGCACGTGGAGGAGCGATGCGCAGACGGAAAGGAGCCGGACCGCGACGTCCGCGGGTCCCGGCACCGCGAACGGCAGCAGGAGGAGCTTTGCGGCGAGGTAGTGGAGAGGAGGCCCCGAGTCGAGGCGGAGGGCCGCGAGGAGATCGGGAAGGGACTTTCGGGCCATCGTCAGCGTGAAGATCTCGTCGGCCCAGAGGGGACGGAGGAATGCGAGGACGAGACGCGCGGCGGCGCCCGCAAGCAGCGCCGCCACCAGGACCAGGTGCAGCCGGGAGCCTGCCGAACCGCCCCGCTCCTCGTCCCTGCGGTCCGCTCGCTCCCTCACGGCGCGACTTTCGGGCCGCCTCTCGAGGAACGCAAGCGTCCCCGCCTATCCGTACCAGATCGGTCCGGATCCAGAACATCAGTACCCGTTCTGCCCTGATTCAGAACACCTCTGCCTCGACAACCCTGGTCGCGAGGACTAGGATTCCGAAGGGGCACTTCCCTTCTTGATTCCGACTCATCTCTCTCAGAACGACTTCGTCCGCCTGGCTGCGGCCAGGTTTTTTGTTGCCCGCCGGGCGAACCCGCCGGCCACCGCGCGCATTCGCCGCGGCGAGCCGGCGCGTCCGGCCTAAGGAGGACTCATGCTGGTCCAGGTCACCTCTCCGCCTCCGCCTCCCGTCACCGCCTGCAAGTGCGGCGAAGCCACCGAGGAGGAGAAGCTCGCCCGCATCGGCGAGGTCGTCGAGGCCTTCCGCGACAAGCCCGGGGAGCCTCATCCAGATCCTCCACCTCGCGCAGGGGATCTACGGCTACCTCCCGATCCACGTCCAGCGGCTCGTCGCCGAGAAGCTCGACATCCCCGTCTCGGAGGTCTGGGGAGTCACGACCTTCTATTCGTTCTTCTCGACGAAGCCGCGCGGCGAGTACTCCATCCGCGTCTGCATGGGAACCGCCTGCTACGTGCGGGGCGGGATGGAGATCGTCAAGCGCCTCTCCCAGACGCTCGGCGTCGGGGTCGGCGAGACGACGCCCGACGGCAAGTTCACGCTCGAGGTGATGCGCTGCATCGGCGCGTGCGGGCTCGCCCCGGCGCTCCTCGTCAACGACCGCGTCGTCCGGCAGGTCAACCCGGACAAGCTGAACCGGGTCCTGGCCCTCTGCGGATGAGGAAGCGAAAGATGACTCCCGAAGCGAACCTCGCCCGCCCCTCCTCGAAAGCCGACCTCGACGCCGTCGCCGCCCGGTGGCGCGCCGGGCAGGAGACGAAGAAGCACCAGCTCCTCGTCTGCGCCGGCGCCGGCTGCGTCTCCTCCGGCTGCCACGCCGTCAAGCACGCGCTCCTCGCGGCGATCAAGGACGCCGGGCTCGGGAACGACACGGTCGTCCACGAAACCGGCTGCCTCGGCTCCTGCCACCTCGGGCCGACGCTCGTCGTCCAGCCCGACGGCGTCCTCTACACCGAGCTCAAGCCCGAGCACATGAAGGGGATCGTCAAGCAGCACCTCGTCCACCACGAGGTCGTCGAGGCCCACTGCTGGGTCGACCCGGAGACGAAGGAACCGGTCCCGCTCCTCGGGGACATCGAGTTCTTCCGCCGCCAGACCCGCCTCGTCACCGCGCGCTGCGGCTCGACCCCCTACGCCTCCATCGAGGCGTACATCGCTTCGGACGGCTACCAGGCGCTCGCGAAAGTCCTCGCGGGGATGACGCGCGAGCAGGTGATCCAGGAGATGCGAGCCTCGGGCCTCCGGGGCCGCGGCGGCGGCGGCTTCCCCGTCGGCGCCAAGTGGCAGGCGGGCTTCAAGGCGAAGGGGGCCGAGAAGATCGTCGTCTGCAACGCGGACGAAGGGGACCCGGGCGCCTTCATGGACCGCTCCCTCCTCGAGGGAGACCCGCACGCCATCCTCGAAGGGATGCTCGTCGCCGGCTACGCCATCGGCGCCTCGCAGGGCTACGTCTACGTCCGCGCGGAGTACCCGCTCGCCGTCGAGCGCCTCGAGGTCGCGATCCGCCAGGCGCGGGAGTGGGGCCTCCTCGGGCCGAACGTCATGGGAACCCCGTTCGCCTTCGACGTCGAGATCCGGATCGGCGCCGGCGCCTTCGTCTGCGGCGAGGAGACGGCGCTCATGCACTCCGTCGAGGGCAAGCGCGGCGAGCCCCGGCAGAAGCCGCCGTTCCCCTTCGAGCGCGGCATCTTCGGCAAGCCGACGATCATCAACAACGTCGAGACGCTCGCGAACGTCCCGGTCATCGTCCGCAACGGCGGCGCCTGGTTCGCGTCGCTCGGGACCCCGAAGAGCAGCGGGACGAAGGTCTTCGCCCTCGCCGGAAAGATCGAGAACACCGGCATCGTCGAGGTCCCGATGGGGATCACCCTCGGCGAGGTCGTCCACGACATCGCGGGCGGCATCCCGAAGGGGAAGCGCTTCAAGGCGGCGCAGACGGGCGGCCCGTCGGGCGGGTGCCTCACGCGCGAGCACCTGAACACCCCGATCGACTACGACTCCCTCGTCCACCTCGGGACGATCATGGGGTCGGGCGGCCTCATCGTCATGGACGAGGACTCGTGCATGGTCGACGTCGCCCGCTTCTTCCTCGACTTCGTCCAGGACGAGAGCTGCGGCAAGTGCGTCCCCTGCCGCATCGGCACGAAGCGGATGCTCGAGATCCTGACGCGGATCACGAAGGGCCAGGGGAAGGAGGGGGACATCGACCTCCTCGAGGAGCTCGCGGCGAACTGCCGGGAGACCTCCACCTGCGGCCTCGGCCAGACGGCCGGCAACCCGGTCCTCTCCACGATCCGCCTCTTCCGCGAGGAGTACGAGGAGCACATCCGCGACCGGCACTGCCGCGCCGGCGTCTGCTCGGACCTCTTCAAGTCCCCCTGCCAGAACGCCTGCCCGGCGGGCGTCGACGTCCCGGGCTACGTGGCGCTCATCGCCGCGGGCCGCCCGCGCGACGCCTACTACCTCGTCCGCCGCGAGAACCCCTTCCCCGCGATCTGCGGCCGCGTCTGCACGCACCCCTGCGAGGAGAAGTGCCGCCGGGCCCAGCTCGACGAGCCCGTCGCCATCTGCGACCTGAAGCGCTACGCGGCCGATTACGTCTTCGCCAACGACGAGCCGCGCCGCGACCTCGTCTTCCCGAAGAAGGCCGAGTCGGTCGGCGTCATCGGCGCCGGCCCCTCGGGGCTCACGTGCGCCTACTACATGGCGCGCCTCGGCTACGGCGTCACCGTCTACGAGTCGCTCCCGGTCGCCGGCGGCATGCTCGCCTCCGGGATCCCCGAGTACCGCCTCCCGAAGGAGGTCCTCGCGAAGGAGATCCGCCTCGTCGAGCAGGTCGGCGTGAAGATCCAGACCGGCGTCGAGGTCGGCAAGGACGTGAAGTTCGAGGAGCTGCAGGCGCGCCACCAGGCGATCTACGTCGCGACCGGCACCCACTTCCCGAACAAGGCCGAGATCCCCGGCGAGGACAAGGCCGGCATCGCGCACGGCGTCTCGTTCCTGCGCGAGGCCAACCTCGGGCGAAAGGTCGAGATCGGCCTGAACGTCGTCGTCATCGGCGGCGGCTCCACCGCCTTCGACGCGGCCCGCACGGTCCTGCGCCTCGGCGCGCAGAAGGTGACGGTGCTCTACCGCCGCCAGGTCGAGGACATGCCCGCCGACCCGCGCGAGATCAAGGAGGCGCGCGAGGAGGGGATCGAGATCCTCCCCCTCGTCGCTCCCGTCGAGTTCCTCGGCAACGGCAGCGTCACGGGCGTGAAGTGCGTGAGGATGGAGCTGAAGGGGTTCGACGACGGCGGGCGGAGCAAGCCCCGGACCGTCGCCGGCTCCGAGTTCGTCGTCGAGGCCGACATGGTGATCCCCGCCATCAGCCAGCACTCCGACCTGCCGTTCATCGACCGGGACGAGGTGCTGCTGACGAAGTGGGGAACGCTCGTCGTCGACAAGGAGACGATGATGACCAGCAAGCGCGGCGTCTTCTCCGGCGGCGACGTCGTGCGCGGGCCGGACGTCGCGATCCAGGCGATCGCCGACGGCAAGCGGGCCGCCCGCTCCATCGACCTCTACCTCGGCGGAACCGGCGTCCTCAACAAGGGCGACGAGATCCCGATCCCGCGCCCCGTCGACGAGAGCGACGTCGCCGAGCACGAGCGATTCCCGATGCGCTTCCTCGAACCCGAGAGCCGCAAGAAGGGGTTCCAGGAGGTCGCCGCGGGCTTCCACAAGCTGAACGCCATCGCCGAGGCCATGCGCTGCCTCCGCTGCGACCGGCGGTAGGAAGAAGAGCATGACGAACCCCGTTCACCTCGTGATCAACGGCCGGCCCGTGAGGGCCGAGAGCGACTGGTCGGTCCTCGAGACCGCCAAGCACAACGGCATCAAGATCCCCCACTTCTGCTACCTCGAGGGCGTCCACCAGATCGGCTCCTGCCGCATCTGCGTCGTCGAGGTCGAGGGGATGCGAAGCCTCCAGGCCTCCTGCACGATCCCCGTCCGCGAAGGGATGATCGTGAAGACGAACACCGCGCGCGTGAAGAAGGCGCGCGAGGTCCTCTACGAGCTGATGCTCTCCGACCACCCGCGGAACTGCCTCTCCTGCTTCCGGAACCAGAACTGCGAGTTCCAGAAGCTCGCCGAGGAGATCAAGATCCCCGACTGCCGCTTCGAGGGGGAGAAGTCGAAGGACTCCGTCGACTCCTCCACCCCCTCCATCTTCCGCGACACGTCCAAGTGCATCCTCTGCCGGCGCTGCGTCACCGTCTGCAGCGAGATCCAGGGCGTCGGCGTCCTCGGCGTCAACCACCGCGGCTTCAAGACGACGATCGGCCCCGCCGCCGACCTCCCGCTCGGCTCCTCCAACTGCGCCAACTGCGGGCAGTGCGTCATGGTCTGCCCCACCGGGGCGCTCCTGACGCGCGTCGACATGAACCCCGTCTGGAACGCCCTGTTCGACCCGAAGGTACGCACCGTCGTCCAGACGGCCCCGGCCGTCCGCGTCGCGCTCGGCGAGATGTTCGGGATGCCTCCGGGGACGAGCGTCACCGGGAAGATGGCGCATGCCCTCCGGCTCCTCGGCTTCAACGACGTCTTCGACACCAACTTCGCCGCCGACCTGACGATCCTCGAGGAGGGGACCGAGTTCCTGAACCGGGCCCTCTCCGCGGTGCGCGGCGAGGACGTCGTCCTCCCGATGATCACCTCCTGCTCGCCGGGCTGGATCAAGTACGTCGAGCACGAGTTCCCCTCGCAGCTCGCGCACCTCTCCTCGTGCAAGTCGCCCCACATGATGCTCGGCGCCCTCGCCAAGACCTACTACGCGCGGAAGATCGGCGCCGACCCGAAGAACATGTTCGTCGTCTCCGTCATGCCGTGCACGGCGAAGAAGTTCGAGATCACGCGGCCCGAGATGTTCATCGACGGCCGCCCCACGGTCGACGCCGTCCTGACGACGCGCGAGCTGGCGCGGATGATCAAGGAGGCCGGGATCGACTTCAATTCCCTCGAGGGGAGCGGCTTCGACGAGCCGCTCGGACTCTCCACGGGCGCCGCCGACATCTTCGGGGCGACGGGCGGCGTCATGGAAGCGGCGCTCCGAACCGTCTACGAGGTCGTCACGGGACGCGAGGTCCCGTTCCCGGCGCTCGACATCACGCCGGTCCGAGGGCTCTCGTCGGTCAAGGAAGCGTCCCTCACGCTCGAGGACGTCAAGCCCGAGTTCAAGGAGCTCGAGGGCTTCACGGTCCGCGTGGCCGTCACGAGCGGCCTGAAAGGAGCGAAGCGGCTGATGAAGGAGGTGGCGGACGGCACCGCCCCGTGGCACTTCATCGAGGTCATGGGCTGCCCGGGCGGCTGCATCGCCGGAGGCGGACAGCCCCGCCCGACGACGCGCACCATCCGCGAGGCGCGGATGCGCGCCATCTACGCCGAAGACGCCGGCAAGCCGCGCCGCAAGTCGCACGAGAACCAGGCCGTCATGGCCCTCTACGACGACTTCCTCGGCAAGCCGCTCGGACACCTCTCGCACGAGCTCCTTCACACGCACTACACCCCGCGAGGACGCTTCAACCAGCTGACCCCGAAGGGGAGCTGAACGGGCGACGTGCCCCCCCGCGCCGCCGCGAAGGCACCCCGGTTTCCCCGAACGGCCCGGCCCAACGCCGGGCCGTTCCCCTCCCCCCCCCCCCCCCCCCGCCCCCGCGGCGGCCGGCGCCGCCGCCCCGCCCGGCCCCGGCGGCCGCCAGCGCGCGGAAGCGCGCCCGGCTCCCTATCATCCGGGCGCCGCGCGGCCACCGCCCGCGCCAGTCCCGACCGCCCGGAGGCCCCCGCGTCTCGCCGCCGCGTTCCTCGCGCTCGCCCTTCCCGCCGTCGCTGCGCCCCCCGCCGCGCCGCCGCCGACCGAGGTTCGCCCGGTTACGGACGTCCTTCACGGCGAGTCGATCGTCGACCCGTACCGCTGGCTCGAGGGCGACGCCAAGGGCGCCGTCACCCCGGAGGTCACCGCCTGGACCGACGCCCAGCTCGCCTACACGCGCGAGATCCTCGACAACCTTCCGGGGCGGAAGGCCGTCGAGACACGCCTGCGCGAGCTGATGGAGGTCGGCTCCGTCTCCGCGCCCCGCATGCGCGGGAACCGGTACTTCTACTCGAAGCGCGAGGGGACCGAGAACCAGGCGCGCATCTTCGTCCGCGAGGGGTTCGCCGGCACGCCGCGGCTCCTCCTCGACCCGAACACGCTCGACGCGAAGGGGCTCGTGACGATCGCCTGGACCGAGCCCGACCCGTCCGGCAAGCTCCTCGCCTTCGGGATGTACCGCGCCGGCGACGAGAACGCGACGCTCTACGTCCTCGACGTCGACTCGGGCCGCTGGCTCGCCGACGAGATCCCCGGCAAGGTCAGCCCCATCGACTGGCTCCCGGACTCCTCCGGGTTCTTCTACCTGAACCTCGAGAACGCCAAGGACCCCTACTCCGGCCAGGTCATGTTCCACCGCCTCGGCTCCCACCCCCGCCAGGACGTCCGCCTCTTCCGGCAGTACACGAAGGAGCAGAACGCGAAGCTGGCGACGACCTACGGCCCGCGCTTCTCGGCGAGCGAGGACGGCCGCTGGGGCCTCCTCGGCTACGCCACCGGCACGAGCACGAACGACCTCTGGGCGATCGACCTCGACCGCTGGGCGCGGACCGGCGAGTTCGTGAAGGTCGACGTCATCGTCGGCTCCGAGAGCACCTCGCGCGGCCCGATCCTCGGCGACACCCTCTTCCTCCACACGACCGACGGCGCCAAGAACGGCCGCGTCGTCGCCGTCGACCTCAACGCGCCCGCGCGCGATGGCTGGAGGACTCTGATCGCCGAGCGGAAGGACGTCTCGATTCAGGGCGTCTCTCTCGCCCGCGGGATCCTCGTCGTCAGCCTCCTGAAGGATGCCGCGACGCGCATCGAGCTCTACGCCCTCGACGGCAAGCCCCTGGGCGAGCTGCCGCTCCCGGGCATCGGGACGGCGCGGCTCTCGACGTCCGAGGACCGGACCGAGGCCTTCCTCACGTACACCTCCTTCAACGAGCCCTCCGGCGTCTACCGCGTCGACCTCGCGACGAAAAAGAGCGAGCTCTGGGAGCGGCCGAAGGTCCCCGTCGACCCGTCGATCGTCGAGGTGAAGCAGGTCTTCTACCCGTCGAAGGACGGGACGAAGGTCCCGATGTTCGTCGTCCACAGGAAGGGGCTGAAGCTCGACGGGAACAACCCGACGCTCCTCTACGCCTACGGCGGCTTCAACGTCAGCCAGACGCCGAGCTTCAGCGCGACCCTCTTCCCCTGGTTCGAGGCGGGCGGCGTCTACGCCCTCGCGGGCCTCCGGGGCGGCGGCGAGTACGGCGACGCCTGGCACGAGGCCGGGATGCTCGAGAAGAAGCAGAACGTCTACGACGACTTCATCGCCGCCGCCGAGTGGCTCGTCGCGCAGAAGTACACGAGGCCCGCGAGGCTCGCCGTCTCCGGCGGCTCGAACGGCGGCCTCCTCACCGGCGCCGTCCTCACGCAGCGCCCCGAGCTCTTCGGCGCCGTCATCAGCGCCGTCCCGCTCCTCGACATGCTCCGCTACCAGTCGTTCCTCATGGCGCGCTACTGGATCCCCGAGTACGGCAGCGCCGAGAACGCCGATCAGTTCAAGTTCCTGCGCGCCTACTCGCCGTACCACAACGTGAAGAAGGGGACGAAGTACCCCGCCGTCCTCCTCACCGCCGGAGAGAACGACTCCCGCGTCCACCCGCTCCACGCGCGGAAGATGGCGGCCCTCCTCCAGGCCTCGACCGCCTCCGACCCGGCCACGAAGCCGATCCTCCTCTGGGTCGACCGCGACGCCGGCCACGGCCAGGGCAAGCCTCTCGCCCTCCGCGTCCGCGACGCCGCGGACCAGCGGATGTTCCTCATGTGGCAGCTCGGGATGCTCCCCAAGGAGGATGCGAAGCCCGCAACGAAGAAGGCGGCGGTCCGCTCGAGCCTCTCTGACCTCGGCCTCCCCTGACGCTCCCGCCTCCGCCTCCTACCGCCCGGTGACCGTCGCCTTCGAGGCCCCCGACGCCGGGCCCCTGTAAGTCAGAGTCGCCGTCCCGAGGTGGATCTGGTCCCCGTCGAAGAGCGGGGCCCGGCCATCCCCCCGCTTCGTGCCGACGAACGTTCCGTTGTGGCTGCCGAGGTCCTCGACGAACGCCACGGGGCCCTCGACGACGACCTTCGCGTGCCGCCTCGAGACGGCGGGGTGCCCGATCACGACGGCAGCGGCCGGATCCCTCCCCAGGACGTTCTCCCCTTCCGCTAGAGCGATCGTCGCTCCCGCCCAGACGATGCCGTGGCGCGTGAGCGGCGCGGGCCGGTCTTCCTCCCGCACCTCGCCGTCGAGCGCGTAGCCGAAGGCCGGAAGCGTCCTGATCCACCGCGGCGACCGCGCGTCGTCCCCGAGGGCATTCCGGAGCTCGTTCACCAGGACTGCGATACTTCCGTCGGAGACGACGACATCCGGCCAGAGCACGTCGAGGATCTCCTGCCGCGAGACGGCCGCCGGCATTCGATCGAGGAGGAGCTCGAGCAGCCGGTAGGCGTGAGGAGAGGCGTGCACCGCCTCGCCGTCGCGGAATAGCCCGCGGCGCTCGCGATCCAGCGTCACGTCGCCAAACCGGAACCTCATGGTGTCCCGAATCATTTTCTAACGACACCGAAAGGAAGCGCCACCCCGGTCCGCCCTACGTTCCCATCAGGACAGCCCGACCGCTCCTGACCCGGAACGACACACCCGCCGCGAGGCGGAAAGGGGGACCCGATGCGCCTTTCCTTGCCACATGTGCTCCTCGCGGCGGCAGGCTCCCTCGCTCTGTCGGCTTCCGCGGCCAGCGCCGGCGACTCAGACTGGCCGAACGTCGACCCCCGCGTCGCCCCGGCGCTCCGCGGCGCCCTCCGGCAGGTCGCCACCCGCTTCTCGAGACCGGAATGCGCTGCTCTCCTCCACGACTTCGACGACGCACGCACCGACCGCCCCCTCGCCGAGACCCTGTGCCGCTCGGGCCTCAGCCTCCAAGCATGGCTCCGCTCCGTCCACTTCCTGGCTGGCGAAGGGCGCAGCGGCTGCTCCGGCCGCGGCACCTTCGCTTACACCGCGGTCGGCAGCAAAGTCGTCTGGGTCTGCCCGCTCACCCTCGAGAAGTCTCCGAGACCCCGCCCGGGCCTGACCGCGAACGTCCTGATCCACGAAACCCTCCACTCGCTCGGGCTCGGCGAGGACCCGCCCTCCTCGGAGGAGATTTCTCTTCGCGTCGAGGTCCGGTGCGGGCGGTGACGCCGGAACCGTGTCGGCGGGTCTACACTTCTCCGGCAACAAAGTATCGGCCGATACCGCGGAGGGGCACCGATGCCTCTTGCCCCCGGCAACCGCCTCGGGCCCTACGAGGTCCTCTCCCCCCTCGGCGCAGGCGGGATGGGCGAGGTCTTCCGCGCGCGCGACACGCGACTCGGACGCGACGTCGCGATCAAGGTCCTTCCCGATCACCTCGCGGGCGACCATCAGGCTCTTGCCCGCTTCGAGAGCGAGGCCCGTGCCGTCGCCGCCCTTTCCCCACCCCAACATCCTCGCCCTCTACGACGTCGGCCAGACGAACGGGATTCGCTACGCCGTTACCGAGACCTCGAGGGGCGAGTCCCTGCGCGCTCGCCGCCCCGCGGCCCCGTGCCCGCACGCCAGGCCATGGACGTCGCCCGGCAGGTCGCCGAGGGCCTTGCCGCCGCACACGATCGAGGGATCGTCCACCGCGACGTGAAGCCCGAGAACGTCTTCCTGACGAAGGACGGGTTCGCCAAGGTCCTCGACTTCGGCCTCGCGCGACACGAGACCGCCCTACCCGACACGGGCGACACCAACACCCCCACCGTCTCGGTTCGCACCGAGGCCGGCGCCGTGGTCGGGACCATCGCCTACATGTCCCCCGAGCAGGCCCGCGGGCTTCCCGTCGACCACAGGAGCGACCAGTTCAGCCTCGGCGTCACGCTCCACGAGATGCTTGCCGGGCAGCGACCGTTCCGGGGCGCTACCGGGGCCGACGTCCTCGCCGCAATCCTCGGAAGAGAGCCCGAGCCACTTCCGCGTCTCGATCCCCCGCTTCCAGCAGGTGTGCTCCTCGTCCTCGATCGCTGTCTCGCCAAGGAGCCCGGCGGACGCTACGCCTCGACTCGCGACCTCGCCCGGGATCTCGCAACCTGGCGCGAACAGAGCTCGGGGCCGCCGATCTCGGCGGGTCCGACTTCCGGCGCCGGCAGGACGCTCCCCACCGCGGCGAGGTCTCCCGTCGCGCGTCGGCGCCTCGTTGCCGCCGCAGCCGCGAGCGCGGTTGTTCTGGCCCTCTCCGTCGGCACCTTCGTCTGGAAGGACAGAACGGCTGGGTCGGCCGGACCATCGAACAGGCTCTCCGACTCCCCGCAGATAGCTGCCCTCGACCCGAAACGTGTCGTCGTCGCCGTCTTCGAAAACCGAACCGGAGACCCCGACCTCGACGACCTCGGAAAGGTCGCCGCGGACTGGATTACCGAGGCCCTGATCCCGCTCGGGGCCGACATCCTCCCTTCCTCGCAGGCGATCGGAGCCGTTTCCGGCCCGGCCCCTGCCGGAGGAGGCGATCCCGCCCTCGCCCTCGCCCGCGGCACCGGCGCCGGCCTCCTCGTCACCGGCAGCTATAACCTCTCGGGCGACCGGATCCAGGTCCGGGCCCGCCTTCTCGACGCGGCGACGGGTCGGGTCCTCGCCGCCCCCGCACACTCGAGTGGGCCGAGGTCGAGCCGATGCAGGCGCTCGATGGACTCCTGCAACCGCTGGGGAACGCCGTGGCGGTCCACCTCGACAGGGTCGTCGCGCGGAACACCGGGCTCCTCGACGGCCAGCGCCCTCCTCGTTACGAGGCCTACCGCGAGTTCGTCCTCGCCC
>JADJVF010000005.1 GCA_016716705.1 Holophagales bacterium | reverse complement strand
GGACCAGCGGGTAGAGGTGCCCGCGGGCGGGAGACGTGTACACGAGGATCCTGGACATGCCGGCCCTCCCTTCAAGCGACGACCGCCGCGACGAGTTCCCGCAGGGTCGCTTCGGCCGCCCGCTCGTCGAGGCCCAGGTCGCGCCGCACGATCTTCCAGACGTACACGTCCGTCACCGCGATCAGGCGGGCCCGGAGGCGCGCGCGCATCGCGCCGCGTTTCCGGGCAAGCCACGGCTCGAAGGCGTGATCCACCCAGTCGTGGTGCAGAGCGCGGCCGGCACGGACCACTCCCCCCATAGCGGCCACGCGCTGCTCCTGCGCCAGGAACCTCAGGCTACGGTCACCCCACGCCTCGTAGTGGGCCAGGAGCCCCCGTACAGCATCATCGAGGTCGCCCGGGGGCGAGCTCCAGCGTTCGGCGCGAACCCTCTCGACCCCCAGCGCGGTTGCCGCCTCGGTGAGCCCTTCCTTCGAGCCGAAGCGTCTGAGGACGGTCTGGACCGTCACGCCCGCCCCGCGCGCCACCTCGGCGAGCGACACCTCGTCGTAGAAGCGATCGCCGAGCAGCCGGATCGCCACCTCCAGGATGCACCGGTGCGTCGCGGCGGCGGCCTCTGCGCGGACGCCCATCCGGTAGGTACGAACCCGTGGCGACCTTTTCATGATGGTGACACTAACGCCAATTTCCATTTCGCGTCAATGCCTATCACATCAATATTGGAGCGCCCGACAGGGTCGATGCCCAGGCTCCGCCCGACCCATCCGACCGCCCTCGGGGCGGCCGGTGGGCCTCTTCAGGACGACGAGGGGCACCGCCCGGATCGAGGCCGGCGCCCTCGGCATCAACGCTCCGTCTTCGGGTCGGCGCCGGGTCAGTGGCGGCGGCCGCCACCGGACGAACTCCCGCCCGAACCGCGGCCTCCGGCCGATCCGCGCGAGCTTCCGCCACCGCCGGACCTCTGCGACATTCCGCCTCCGGAGCTTCGCCCGCCACCGCTCGACGAGGACATTCGCGGCGCAGTCTGGAATCCGCGCGTCGGGGCCGAGAACGAAGACGAACGCGAAGGAGCCGAATAGTTCCGCGACGGCGCCGAGGTGTTCCTTGATGGGGCCGAATAGCTGTCTGACGGAGCCGAGGTGCGGGGCGACGAAGCCGAATAGCGAGGCGACGGAGCGGAGCTACGGGGTGACGAGGCCGAATAGCGCGCGGACGGGCCCTCGCTCTGCGCTGCACCCTGCGAACGGCGCCACTGCTCTCCCGACGAACTCCATCCTCGATCTGCCCCACCGGTGCGAGGAGCCGACCCCGTCGTCCGGCTTCCGGCCCGCCAGCCCTGATCCGACCCGCCACCGCGAGGAGCCGACCCCGTCGTCCGGTTCCCGGCCCTCCAGCCCTGATCCGTTCCGCCGCTGCGAGGAGCCGACGCCGTCGTCCGGCTTCCGGCCCGCCAGCCCTGATCCGTTCCGGCTCCGCGAGAACCCGAGGTCATCGCCCGGCCCCCGTAAGGTGATGCTCCCAGATCTCCCGACCGCCTCGAGAAACCGGGACTCGTCAGCGCGGACCGCGACGCCTGGGTGCCACCGCGATTCTGGCCGGCACCCCGACCGTTCGCGTACGGGACTCCCCCACGGTGGCCCTGGTCGTGCTGCCAGTTTTCGCGACCGCCATGTCGTCCCCGTTGTACCCGCCGTTGTACCCGCCGTGGCCCCCTCCGTCGTAGCCACCGTGGTGACCATAGTTGTAGCCGCAGTGCCGGAAGAACGCGCTGTTGACGTAAACGGAGCCCCCGTACCAGTTCGGACCCCAGCCCCAGCCCAGGCCCCAGGACCAGCCGCCGAACCAGAATCCGACGTTGATTCCCGGGCCATAGCCGTAGCCATAGCCGTACGAGAGAGACGGGTAGGCGCCCCACGCCGGGGATCCCCAGACGTAGTACGGGTCGTACTGCGGCACGTAGATCACTTCCGGATCGGCCGGCACGATCTCGATGACGGTCCGTCCTTCCTCGGCTACGGCGGAAACCGTCTGCTGCTCGTTGGAGGCGAGCCTGCCCGCTGCCTGGGCCTGCGTGCGCAACCGCTGCACCGCGACCATGACGTCCGATTCCTGCGCGAGGAAGGCGTTACCCAGTTCCGTGGTCCACTGGATGTCCTCGTTCAGCGTCGAGAGGGCGTCCGGAAAGGCCACCAGGCCCTGGACGCTGGCGTCCCAGGGCTGCTTCCGGGCCTCGTCCATCAGCTTCTGACCCTGCAGGAGCTCGTTCCTCCGCACCCACTGCTGTGCCTGCACGACCTCCAGCGGGTAGGTGCTCGCGACGAGGACCTGGCTGAGCAGCGCGTCGGGATAGAGGGCGATCGGGGCCACGAGGTCGGAGAGCTGGGCCATCGTCAGGCTCGGGGCCTGGATCAGGGCCCGGTTGCCGACCTCGGCAGGAGACACCTGCTCCTGCGCCATCGAAAGCGCAGGGATCCCCGACATCGCCACTACGAAGAGGATTCGCCGCAACATCCTGTTTTTCATGTGACCTCCAGCCCTGTCCGGGACTTTCCTATCCAGACGCCGCCATGAGGACTCGGCCGGGCTCGTCGCTCCTCGTGGACCCGCCGTGGAAGAGCGCAAGACCTGCGCCAGAGCGAATGTCCCTTCGTGGAGACCGCGGGCAGGGGAACGCAGCTCGGAGTCGAAGCGGAGATCGGGTGGGCGCCGTCGTCCGGCCTCCCGCCGCTACTCCAATACCGCTCGAGAGAGATCCTCGGGGCCCTGGACGATCCGGGAGCGCCCCTCGCCTTCTCGTGCCACCGCCCGTTCCAGGGCCCTTCCCATGGGCGCCGTCAGCGGAAAGAACGTGAAGGTCGCGCGGCCCTTCGGGGTTCTCGTGTGAAGCACGTAACCGGTGAGGCGCGAGACGAGCACCGGCCTCCCATCGGCCCAGGAGACCCGCGCCGCCCGGGTGCGGAACCAGCCGCGGCAGGCGAAAACGGCGCCTCCCGGGACCACCGCCAGGAAGCCGGGGGCCCAGCGCGGGATACCGGGCAGCGAGCTCACGTACGCCGGGAGGATGAGGCCCTCCTCTCCGGGGAGGACGCCGTTTTCGGCGAAAGCCAGGGTCACGGACTCGGGCAGGTGGGAGGTGTCGAGGCCCGGAAGCTGCCGGTCGACGACCTTGTGCTGCAGCAGGTAGACGAACGCCGCCAGGCGGGACCGGAGCAGCCTCCAGCCGAGGGGCGCGACGACGGCCAGGAGCGCCAGCCCGACGACGACCACGACCAGCGTGACCTCGGGGTACGCGAGCGCGAGGGGCGCGATCGAGAACGCCGCGACGTCCTCCAGCAGGCTGAGGCCGATGCCGCCGCCCACCGCGTGCGCTCCGGTGCCGGCGCTCGCGAGGCGGGTCCCGGCCTTCCCGGCGTGCGTCGAGAGGGACACGCCGCCCGCGAGGAGGAGGAGCGGGATCTCCAGTGCCTGCGACATGTTCGTCCCGGAGACCGCGGTCCAGGTGATCAGGACGGCTCCGAGCGGCCGGATGAACGTGTGAATGGCATCCCAGGCGTGGTCGACCGCGGGGATCTTGTCGGCCAGGAACTCGACGACGTAGAGCAGCCCGGCGACGCCCAGGACGACCGGGTGCGCGAGCGCCGAGAGCCCCTCGAGCCCGGGAGGCAGCTGGACCCAGCCCATCCGGACCGCCAGGCCCGTCATCAGGACGGTGGCGTAGAGGTTCAGGCCCGCCGTGAAGCTGAGCCCCAGCGTGGTGCCCAGGAGAGCCAGAGTCTTCATTCCGCGCGCTCCTCGAGGCCGTCTCGTGCCCGAGCCCTCGAGGTGATGTTATCTCCGCGAACGCACGCAGCGGCGGCGACACGCGCTACGATTCCGAGGGTACCCGGTCCGCTCGGGCGTAGCGCCGGGTCGACGTGCCCACCCCCGAGGACGGGCCCCGGCGGGAGGACGAGATGAAGACAGCCGTTGGCGTCAGCCTGGGCTCGGGCGAGCACAACTTCGAGTTCGACACGGATTTTCTGGGGCAGCGTCTCAAGGTGTGGCGCCTCGGGACGGACGCCAGCACGACCAAGACCGTCAAGCTGCTGAAGGCCTGGGAGCGGCACGCCGACGCGATCGGCATCGCCGTCGTGAAGGACAAGTACGCCCTCCCCTCGCGACGCGACATCGACGAGGACGTTACGCACCTGACGGACGTCGTGACCCGAGTTCCCGTCACCACGGGGTCGCGCCTCGCCGACATCCTGCAGGAATGGGCCGTGCGTCACGTCCAGAACTCGCTCGGCTCCTACTTCACCAACGCCAACGTCCTGTTCTTCTCCGGGATGTCGAACCTCAAGCTCGCGCAGACGATGTTCGAGTACACGCAGAACGTCAGCTTCGCCGACCCGCTGCTGCAGCTCGGCATCCCGAAGCTCCTGACCTCGCTGGACGCGCTCCGGCTCTACACCGCCGGCGCCCACCACGTGCTCGACTGGACCCTGCCCGGGGTGATGTCGTCGGACCCGGTGAAGGAGTGGAACCGCTTCCTGCTGCGCAAGGCGATCCACGGGGCCACGGTCGTCGTGGCCCCCGTTCACGATCTCGACGACTTCGACCGGGAGGACCTGACCGGCAAGACCATCGTCACCTCCACGGTCAGCGACGAGCGCCTCGAGAAGCTCAGGGACAAGGGAGTCGCCATGGTGGTCGACGGCTCGCCGTTCCTGTTCGACCACGTGATCGCGCCCAGCCTCCTGGACGCCATGATCATCGCCGCCACGGGAAAGAGACCCGCGGAGCTCCTCGAGGACGACTACCTGGAGATCCTCACGCAGCTGGAGGTGGAGCCGCGAATCCTCTACCCCAACGGCTTCAAGCGCGTCAACCGCTTCGCCTTCGTCATCCACCCGCTCTCGCAGGAGTACTTCAAGAAGGTCAAGCCGATCGAGCTGCTCTCCCACGTGTCGCCGCCGATCTTCATGGACACGCTGGAGAAGGCGATGGCCTACCTGCCCCCCTTCGTCTACTCGAAGGTGACCGGCATCAAGTCGCCCACCGGCGTGGAAGCCGAGGGCTGGCTCATCTCCGTGGGGGGAACGCCCAGGGAAATCATGGACCACGACCCGGAGTTCACCTACCGCCGCCTGCTGGAGGCCGCGAACATCGCCAAGCAGCTCGGCGCGCAGATCATGGGCCTGGGCGCCTTCACCAAGGTCGTGGGCGACGCGGGCGCCACCGTCGCGCGGCGCGCACCTCTGCCGATCACCACCGGCAACAGCTACAGCGCCTCCGGCGCGCTCTGGGCCGCGCGCGACGCGCTCCTGCGCCTCAGGCTTCTCCCCCCGCCGAAGCCCGACGGGAAGATCGCGATGAAGGCGATGGTCGTGGGGGCCACGGGCGCGATCGGCTCGGTGTGCGCCCGCCTGCTGGCGATGGCCGCGGACGAGGTCTACATGGTCTCCCCCGAGACGGCCAAGCTGCTCTCGGTCAAGGAGTCGATCCTCAGGGACACCCCGGACGCCCGGCTCTTCCTCTCGTCGCGCGCCGACAAGGACATCGCCGACATGGACATGATCGTCACCGCGACCTCGGGCGCCGGCAAGAAGATCCTCGACATCATGAAGGTCAAGCCCGGCTGCGTGATCACCGACGTGGCGCGCCCGCTCGACCTGCCGCCGGACGAGGTCGCCAAGCGCCCGGACGTGCTGGTGATCGAGTCCGGCGAGATCCGCCTCCCCGGCGACGTGAAGATGAAGAACATCGGCCTGCCGGAGAACGTCGCCTACGCCTGCCTCGCCGAGACGATCGTCCTCGCGCTGGAGGGGAAGTTCGAGAGCTTCACGGTCGGCCGCGACATCGAGTGGGAGAAGGTCCGCGAGATCTACCGCCTCGGGCTCAAGCACGGGATGCAGCTCGCCGCCATCTCCGGGGTCAACGGCCCCTACTCCGACGCGGACATCGACCGCGTCCGCGAGCTGGCGCTGGCGGCGCGCGCACGGGACGCGGCGTCTCGGAAGCCTGAGAAGGCCGCGCGGCGACCGGTCGCGCCGCGCAGGACGACCGGGGCCGCGGGAAGCGTCAGGAAGGCGCCCTCTGAGAGGCGCGCCAAGGGATCTCGCAGGAAGGTCACTTCAGCGTCACCATCCAGACGTCCGCCTCGGTGACCCGCCGCGAGAAGTACGCCGTCCCGTCGCGCGCGAGGCGCGGCGGGCCGATCACGTCCGAGGTGACGGAGAAGACCTTCCGGATCTTCTTCGTCCGGCTGTCGAGGAGGTAGAACGCCTTCAGGTTCGCGACGAAGAGGATGCGCCGGCCGTCGGGCAGCCACACGGGCCACTCGCCGAAATCCGTCAGCCTCTCGTAGGTTCGCGACCGCATCGAGTAGACGGCGATCCCGCGACTTGGCATGTCGATCGAGCCGGCGAGCCGCTCGCCGTCCGGCGACCACGAGTTGACGAGAAAACGGCCCCCTACCGCCCCCATCGGCGGGAGCTCGTCGACCTTCTGCTGATTCCACGGAAGGTCCGGGTCGAAGACGACGGCTCCGCGGTCGGCAGATCTTCCCGAGAGGGAGCGGGTGGTCGCAATTCGTCTGCCATCGGGTGCCCAGGCGAAGTAGGACCCTCCCCCGTCCGTGATCTTCGCAAGCTCGCTCCCGTCGGGCCTGCTCTTCCACACTTCCATCGGACCTCCGCGGGTCGAGAAGAAGCCGAGCCACCTGCCGTCGGGTGACCAGCGAGGGACGCGATCGATCGCCGCGTCGCCCGTCACCTGTCGCAGTCCCGTCCCGTCCGGGCGGGCGACGTAGACGTCCCCCTCTGGCTGCGTCAGCGAATAGAAAGCCACCCAATCCCCGCCCGGCGACGGATCGGGCGAGGACCACTGTCGGGAGCCGGTCGTCACCCACGAGGGATCTCCTGCCGGCAGCCATGTGGCCGGATCGAACCTCTGCCGTTGGATGTTGATCGTCACGAGCGCCGAGGTGTAGGCGATCCGCCTGCCGTCGGCAGAGATGGCCGGGTGCGCCAGGGTGGCGGCGGGTGCCGTGATCGGCTCGGGCTCGCCGAGGGCCTTTCCCGACGCCTCGTCCACCGGGACGCGCCAGAGATTCATGCTCCCGCCCCGGTCGCTCACAAAGTAGAGGAGCTCTCCGTCCGGGGACCAGACCGGCGACCAGTCCGTCCACTTGTCGATCGTGACGGGCACGACCGCTCCACCCGATACGGGGATCGTGCAGATGTCCGCCTGGAACGGGGTGCCGATCCGGCGCGTGAACGCGATTCGGCGATTGTTCGGAGAGAAGCTCGCGAGCACCGCGTCCCCTTCATGGATCCGGCGCGGTTCCCCGCCGTCCACCGCCACGCTCCAAAGCTCGCTGCGCCCCGAGATGTTCTGGGGATTCAGCTCGACGTTCTCGGTCGTGAAGGCCAGCTGCCTGCCGTCGGGCGACCACGCCGGCCGGAAGCCGGCTCGCGTCACGCGCCGCACGGCCTCGCCGGTCCGCCCCATGACGAAGAGGCCGCCGCCGTCGCGGCTGGAGCGGAACGCGATCCGTTCGCCGTCCGGGGAGAAGGCGGGCTGGTCGTTGTCGTCGGTCGAGTCTCCCGTCAGGTCGAGGGGATTCTGCCCACCGACACTCTGCAGGAAGATGTGGCGGGGTCCAGCGCCGGTCCCGGCGTAGACGATCCACTTCCCATCGGGCGACAGGGACGGGAACCACTCGACACCGGGCTGAGAGGTCAGCTGCTGGAACTTGGCGCGAAGTGGCGCATGGGGCTCACCGGCACGGGGACGCACGAGCCACACGAGGAGCGCGGCGGCCGCGACGATCGCCAGGGTGCCGGCGCCGACCGCCAGCCGACGCCGGCCTCTTCCCCGCGTGCCGGGCGCGGCCCGCGGGGGAAGGGAGCTCGCGGGCATCTCCCCGGATGCAGAGAGGGCGTGCAGGGCGAAGGCCAGGTCGTGCGCCGACGAGAACCTGTCCGGCGCTCGCTTCTCCAGGCAGCGGCTCACTATTTCCTGCAGGGCGGCTACGCCCGGCTGTCCTGGGGCGGCGAGCGGCTGCGGGTCCTCGGAGAGGATCGCGGCGAGCGTGTCGGCCGACGTCCCCCGCAGGAATGGCGAACGCCCCGTCAGCATCTCGTAGAGCACACATCCGAACGCGAAGATGTCCGTTCGGTGGTCGACGGACTGTCCCCTGACCTGCTCGGGAGACATGTAGCCCACCGTGCCGAGCACGACTCCCGCTTCCGTGCCCTGGTCCTGCGTCGACAGCTTCGATACCTGCTCGCGAACGGAAGGGGCCTCGACGTGCTTGGCCAGGCCGAAGTCGAGGATCTTCACCATGCCGTCCCGCGTGAGAAAGATGTTGGCGGGCTTCAGGTCGCGGTGAACGATCCCTCTCCCGTGCGCCGCCGCGAGGCCCTGGGTGACCTGCACGCCGAGCTCGACCGCCGTTCGGGCGGTGAGCCTCCCGCCGCGCAGGCGCGCCGCGAGCGTCTCGCCTTCCAGCAGCTCGGTGACGATGTAGGGAGCACCGTCGTGGGTGCCGACGTCGTACACCGCGAGGACGTTCGGATGGTTGAGCTGGCCGGTGGAACGGGCTTCCAGCTCGAAACGTCGCAGCCGCCCCGGATCGGAGGCGACCTCGGTGGGAAGCACCTTGATCGCGACGTCCCGGCCCAGGCGGGTGTCGCGTGCCCGGTAGACCTCTCCCATCCCGCCCGCACCGATCGACGAGATGATTCCGTAGGGGCCCAGTTTCGTCCCGGGAGCGAGCACCACGTCTCACCTCCCGATCGCCGTCCGGTCTGGCGCGGCTATAGAGGTCCGGCCGTGCCCCGAGCTTCCGTCTGGATCTGATCGGAATCTTATCGCCGCTCTCTGGAAAGTGGCCATCCCAGGCCGGTACCCCTCCCGATGGCTCGGCGAATCAGCAGTCGAACTGTCCGAGTCCCCCGCCAATCATTTCGCGCCCTCGAGAGGCAGGTTCATGCGGCGCGCCAGGGCCTGAAAGCGTGGATTGGAGCGCATGGGATCGTAGACGGGCGACGGGATGTCGTACGGGAGGCCCGGGTCTCGCACCTCGTAGGCCTTCTCGAGCCAGTCCATGGCCCGGTCGTAGTCACCGGCGTCGCGATACCGCAGGGCGATCGTGCATGGCATGGAGACGCGGAGCGTCCCTGCGTTGGGCTCCCCACCTGCTCTCTCGTACCGCTCGACGAACAGGTCGGCGATCGCTCGCTGCGCTCCCTCGTATCCACCCTCGGCCAGGCCCCTCTCCACGGCGGCCACGCGGCCGGGGTCGTAGCTGACCTGATCCCGCTGTTCGGCGAGCTGTTCTTTCCGCATCCCACTTATGACGTAGATCTGCCGGCGCGTACTCCTGGCGGAGCCCATTCCGGGCTGGATGGACAGCGCCTCGCCAGCCGCCGCCAGGGCGTCGTCGTAGCGTCGGGCGTAGACGAGAACCTTCGCGTAGAGGACCCGGAAGAGTGCGTTGGAGGGGTCCAGTTCGATGGCCCGCTCGCTGTGCGGCAACGCTTCGTCTCTGCGCCCGATGATCGCGAGGAAGACCGCATAGTAGGCGTGCGCGGTGGACGAGTTCGGGTTGAGCTCGAAAGTGCGCCGCCACTCGGGTTCTGCGCCCGCCCAGTCCCAATCGGTCCAGGTCTTGACGGCGGCCAGGGCCTCATGCGCCTCGGCGCAGGCGTCGTCCAGTGCGATGGCCTGGATGGCCGCAGCCCTGGCCCTGGGCCCGGCCTCGCTCGGCCCCACCATGCCCGTCTGCTGGCGGCTCAGCCAGAACCACGCGAGCCCCTGGTAGGCCAGGGCATATGACGGGTCCTTCTCGAGCGCCCGCTCGAAGTACACCCTTGAGGCGTCTATCCCCTGGGGCGTCAGCTTCATCCAGTTGTACATGCCCTTGAGGTAGGCCTCGTAGGCCTCCGGATCGACCGGGCGAATCCTGGAAAGACGCTCCTGCTCCCGCGGGGTCAGGGCGACGTTCACGGCGCCCGCGATGGTCCGCGCGACCTCCCCCTGCAGCGCCAGGACATCCTTGAGTTCGCGCTCGTAACTCTCCGCCCAGAGGTGCGCGTCGGTGGATGCGTCGATCAGCTGCGCGGTGATCCGCACGCGCTCCCCGGAGCGCAGGACCGAACCCTCGACGATCCCGTCCACACCCAGCTCTCGCGCGATCTCCTTCAGGGCCTTCCGGGTGTCTCTGTACCGCATCGCGGAGGTACGCGAGATGACCTTCAGGGCGGAGATCTTCGAGAGGTGGGTGATGAGCTCTTCGGTCATGCCGTCGGAGAAGTACTCCTGGGCGGGGTCGCCGGAGAGGTTCGTCAGGGGAAGGACCGCGAGGGAGCGGATGGACGGCCCCCGCGAGTCCCGGCCGAGCCATCTCGAGCGCAAACCGCCGGCGTCCAGCGCCAGCAGAGCGGCCGCGAGCACGACGACCGCCGCCCCGCCCGCCACGGCGAACCGGTGCCGCCTCCGCCATCCGACGGGTCTCGGGGGAACGGGCGCCGTGCCTCCGGAGGTCGAGACCGCCTGGAGGGCCAGGGCTACGTCGTGGGCGGAGGAGATCCGGTCCTCGGGGCGCTTCTCCAGGCACTGCCGCACGATGGAGACCAGGGCGGGAGGGATCGCAGGGGGCAGGGGATCGGGATCCCTGGCGAGGATCGCTGCCAGCACGTCCGCGTGGGTCTCCCCCTGGAAGGCTCGCCTGCCTGCGAGCGCCTCGTAGAGCACGCAGCCGAAAGCGAAGATGTCCGTCCGATGGTCGACGTGCAGGCCCCGGACCTGCTCGGGCGACATGTAGCCGACCGTGCCGAGCACGACCCCGGCTGTCGTGCCCGGGTCCTCCGTCGGCAGGCTCGAGATCTCTTCACGAGCTGGAGAGCTTTCGACGTGCTTCGCCAGGCCGAAGTCGAGGATCTTCACGACACCGTCCCCCGTGAGGAAGATGTTCGCGGGCTTCAGGTCGCGGTGAACGATTCCCTTCCCGTGCGCCGCCGCAAGCCCCTGAGCGATCTGCACACCGAGCTCGACCGCCGTGCGGGCGGTGAGGTCCGCGCCGCGCAGCCGCGCCGCGAGAGTCTCGCCTTCCAGCAGCTCGGTGACGATGTAGGGTGCACCGTCGTGACTGCCGACGTCGTACACCGCGAGGACGTTCGGGTGGTTGAGCTGACCGGTGGAACGGGCTTCCAGCTCGAAACGTCGCAGCCGTCCCGGATCGGAGGCGACTTCGGTCGCCAGCACTTTGACCGCGACATCCCGGCCCAGGCGGGAGTCGCGGGCACGGTAGACCTCCCCCATCCCACCCGCCCCGACCGACGACACCACCTCGTACGGGCCCAGTCTCGTCCCGGGAGCGAGCGCCACGCCTCACCTCCCGATCGTCGTCCGGCCGCCCACGATCGCAGAGGGCCGGTCAGGTCCCGAACCTTTTTCTGATTCCTGGGCGAATCTTATCCCCGCCAGTCGGGATGTACAGTTTCCAGGACGCTTCCCCGGACGTCGTGACGGACCCCTTACAGTTGGCCACGGATCGTGGTGTCATAGACGCGATGCAGCAATTGGAGGGAGGAGCACCATGGCCCTGGTCCATCTCTCACGCATGATCCGGGAATCGGCGAAGACCTTCGGCTCACGGGAAGCGATGCGCTACCGCGATGGCCGGGAGTGGCACTCCATCACCTACGCCGAGCTCGCAACGCGCGTCGAGGCCATTGCGCGCGCCCTGGTCAGCGCCGGCATCGAGGCCGGAGACCGGGTGGCGATCTTCGCCCCCAACGGCCCCGACTGGGCCATCACCGACTTCGGCGTGCTGATGGCCGGCGCCGTCGGCGTGCCCATCTACGCGACGGACACGAGCAAGCAGGCGGAACAGGTTTTCCTCGACTCCGGCGCGAAGCTCGTGTTCGTCGGCGGCCAGGAGCAGCACGACAAGGTGGTGGCCTTCGAGTCGGTCGCCCCCGCGCTCGTCGCGTTCGACCCGGCGACGCGCCTCTCCGGTCCGCGCTCCTCGTCGCTCGCCGACTTCCTCGCCCGCGCCACGCCCGAGAGCGCGGCCCGGGTCGAGGCCCGCCTGGCCGCGGCGAAGCTCGAGGACCTCGCCACCATCATCTACACCTCGGGGACCACGGGTGACCGCAAGGGCGCCATGCTCACCCACGCCAACTTCGCCTCGCAGTTCCGCGCCCTCGACGAGCGATTCGAGTTCGGTCCCGAGGACCGCAGCCTCTGTTTCCTGCCGCTCAGCCACGTCTACGAGCGGGCCTGGTCGTACTTCGTCTTCCGCAGCGGCGCGGCCAACGTGTACGTGCGGGACCCCAAGGACGCCGTCACCGCCATGCCCGAGGTCCGGCCCACGGCGATGGTGAGCGTCCCGCGGCTCTACGAGAAGGTGTACGCGGCCATACAGGACCGTGTCTCGAAGAGCTCGCCCCTGCGCAGGCATCTGTTCCGATGGGCGCTCGGCGTGGGCTCGGCCTTCGAGCACGCGAGCCGCACTGGACGGAGGGTGGGCCCGGCGCTCAAGGTACGGCACGCGCTCGCCGACAAGCTGGTCCTGTCGAAGATCAGAGAGGCCGTGGGGGGCGACAAGAGGTTCTTCTCGGCCGGCGGCGCGCCGCTGAGCAAGGAGATCGAAGAGTTCTTCCTGTCGGTCGGGCTCCTCGTCTGCCAGGGCTACGGCCTCACCGAGACCTCGCCCATGGTCACCTGCAACGCGCCCGGCGCCTTCCGCTTCGGCACCGTCGGCCGCCCCATCCCGGGCTGCGAGGTGCGTATCGGCGATGCGGGCGAGGTGCAGGTGCGTGGCGACAACGTGATGAAGGGTTACTGGGGCAAGCCCGCCGAGACCGCCGCCGCCTTCGAGGATGGCTGGTTCAGGACCGGCGACGTCGGCGTCCTCGAGCCGGACGGCTACCTGCGCATCACGGACCGCATCAAGGACCTCATCATCACCTCGCAGGGCAAGAACGTCGCGCCCCAGCGCGTCGAAGGGGTGCTCGCCGGGCACCCCCTGCTCGAGCAGGTCGTCGTCATCGGCGACCGGCGGAGCTACCTCAGCGCACTCATCGTGCCGAACTTCCCGGCGCTCGAGGAGCGCGCCAGGAAGGACGGGATCCCCTTCTCCTCACGCGAGGAGCTGGTGAAGCGTCCCGAGGTCGAGGCCATCTACAGGCAAATCCTGCTCGAGCGCTCGAGCGAGCTCGCCGGCTACGAGCAGATCAAGCGCTTCAAGGTGCTGCCCCGCGAGCTGACGCAGGACGCGGGCGAGGTCACGCCCACCCTCAAGGTCAGGCGGCGCGTGGTCGAGCAGCACTACAGCGAGGACATCGACGCCATGTACGCCGCCGCCGAAAGCCGGCACGACGCGACGACCCACGCCTGAGCCTCCGTGTCCCGGCTCGACCCGAGGGAGAATCGATGAAGAAGCGCAGGCTCGGCAACAGCAACCTCGAGGTCTCGGCCCTCGGGCTCGGCTGCATGGGGATGAGCTTCTCGTACGGCCCGCCGCGGAACAGACAGGAGATGACCTCGCTCCTCCACGCGGCCGTCGATCGCGGCGTCACCTTCTTCGACACCGCCGAGGTCTACGGCCCGTTCACGAACGAGGAGCTCGTCGGGGAGAGCCTCGCTCCCTTCCGGGGACGCGTGGCGATCGCCACGAAGTTCGGATTCAGGCTCGGCGAGACGGGAGGACCGTGGGCGGGCCTCGACAGCCGGCCGGAGCACATCCGGGAGGTCGCGGAGGCCTCGCTCGGGCGGCTCGGGGTCGAGACGATCGACCTCTTCTACCAGCACCGCGTCGACCCCCAGGTCCCGATCGAGGACGTCGCCGGGGCCGTCAAGGAGCTGATCCAGGAGGGAAAGGTCCGGCACTTCGGCCTCTCCGAAGCCGGCGTGGAGACGATCCGCCGAGCGCACGCGGTCCAGCCCGTCACGGCGCTCCAGAGCGAGTACTCGCTGTGGTGGAGGGAACCCGAGGCCAGCGTTCTGCCGGCCCTCGAGGAGCTCGGGATCGGCTTCGTTCCCTACAGCCCGCTCGGCAGGGGGTTCCTCACCGGAAAGATGGACGAGAACACGGAATTCCCCGCCACGGACTTCCGAAGCGGGCTCCCCCGCTTCACGCCTGACGCGATGAAGGCGAACCGGGTCCTCGTCGACCTGCTCGCCGCCCTCGGGTCGGGCAAGGGGGCAACCCCCGCCCAGATCGCGCTCGCCTGGCGCTCGCCCGGAAGCCCTGGATCGTGCCGATCCCGGGGACCACGAACCTCCACCGCCTGGAAGAGAACCTCGGAGCGGCCGAGATCGAGCTGACGGCCGAGGACCTCAGAGAGATCGACTCGGCCGCCGCAGAGATCACGGTGCACGGAGCCCGGTACCCCGAACACCTTCAGAAGCTCGTCGGCCGCTGACAGCCCGCCGGCGCTCCAGCTCGGGCCGGCGGACGACCCCGTGTCAGAATTCCGGCGGTCTCTGATGCGAAAACGACGAATCCTCGCGGTCTCCGCCTTGAAGGGCGGCGTGGGAAAGACGACGACCGCCGTCAATCTGGCGGCCGCCTGCGCGCGAGCGGGACGAAAGGTGCTTCTCGTGGACGTCGACCCGCAAGGGTGCGTGGGCTCGTCGATCGGCCTCGATAGCGAGACGGGCCTCGACGCCTGGCTCGTCGGTGACGCAGCGTTCGAAGAGGTCGTCGCGCGAGAGAGCCGGCCGAACCTCGACGTGGTCGTGGCGGGAGCCCGGCTTCTGGCGGCGGAGGACCAGCTGCGCGAGAAGGGGAAGGAGAAGCGGCGTCACCGCCTCGAACGGCGTCTCGGAGACCTCGACGGAGAGGGCTACGACGTCGTCTTCCTCGATTGTCCGCCGTCCGCCTCGCTCCTTCTCGAGAACGCCTGGTTCGCCGCCCACGAGCTCATCCTGCCAGCCAAGCTCGAGCCGCTCTCGCTGCCCGCCCTCGAGCGAACGAAGCGGTTCGTGGCGGTGATCGACGCGGACCGGCCGAGGCCCCTGCGGATCGACGGTGTGCTGCCGACCTTCTACGACCTGAGGACCCACGTGTCGGACGAGACGCTCGAAGCGATCCGCGAGAGGTTCACGAAGATCCTGACCCCCATCCGGATCAACTCGGCGCTCGCCGAGGCGCCCCGGACGGGAAAGACGATCTACGAGCTCGACCCCTCTTCGCGAGGCGCGGTCGACTACGCGCTTCTCGCCGAGGACCTGGGCCTGGCCTGATCCCGGAGAGTGGGAGGGCGTCACGAGGCCGAACCACGCGCGAGCCCGGGCTCAGGACCTTCCACGGACACCACGCCCACGTCCTCCCCGTACAATCCCCGCGCCATGAGCGAACCGGTTTCGGGGACGCCGGAAGAGGCGCAGAGGGGGACGTTGTCGCGGGTGGCGGCGGTGGTGGCGCTGTCGTTCTCGTCGGGGCTGCCGCTCGGGCTGGTCTGGATCGCGATCCCCGACTGGATGCGCTCGATGGGCGTCGACATCCGCGTCGTCGGGCTCTTCACCCTCGCGCAGGCCCCCTGGTCCTTCAAGTTTCTCTGGTCGCCGCTCATGGACCGTTTCCGGCTGCCGTTCTGGGGCCGGCGGCGCGGGTGGATCGCGGTGGCGCAGGTGGCTCTCGCGCTCTCGGGGCTCGGGCTCTCCGGCGTGGGAAGCCGTCCCGAGACGCCGTGGGTCGCGCTGGCGCTGACGCTCGCCGTCGCGCTCTCGGCCGCGACGCAGGACATCGCGATCGACGCCTACGCGGTCGACGTCCTGAGGAAGGAAGAGCACGGCGTCGCGGTCGGCCTGCGCACGGCCGTCTATCGGGCGGCCATGACCCTCTCGGGCGGCCTCGCGATCTGGGCGGCGGCGAGCCTCGGGTGGGGCGCGGTCAACCTCCTCCTCGGCCTCGTCTACCTGCCGCTCGTCCTCGTCACCTGGCGCTCGCCGGAGCCGGAGGAGCCGCCGGCCGGGCCGAAGACGCTGCGCGACGCGATCTGGCTGCCGTTCCTCGAGTGCCTCTCGCGCCACCGCGCGGTCGAGATCCTCGTCTTCGTCGTCCTCTACAAGCTGGCCGACGCGCTCTCGCAGTCGCTGCTGCGGCCCTTCCTCATCGACATGGGGTACGGCGGGTTCGACCGCGGCTTCGTCCTCGGCACCGCGGGCGTCGCCCTGACGATCGCCGGCACGTTCCTCGGCGGCGTCGCCTGCACCCGGATCGGCCTCGGGCACTCGCTCTGGATCTTCGGCTTCTTCCAGATCTTCTCGAACATCGGCTACGTCCTGATCACCTACTGGCCGGGCGGACGCCCGGTCATGTACGGCGCGATGGCGTTCGAGATGATCACGAGCGGCCTCGGGATGGGGGCGTTCGGCGTCCTCCTCCTGCGCATCACCGAGAAGAGGTTCTCGGCGACCCAGTACGCGCTCTTCTCGTCGCTCTTCGGCCTCCCCCGCATCCTCGGCGGGCCGATCACCGGCCTCATCGTGGACGCCGCCGGCTGGCGCGCCTTCTTCTGGTTCACGATCGTCGCCGGCGTGCCGGGACTGCTCCTCCTGCAGCGGTTCGCCCCGATCGGCGTGCGCGAGCCGCGCTTCACGGCCGAGACGGTCGCCATCCGGGAGCGGATGACCGGGCGGCAGATCGCCCGGCGCGGCCTGGTCGGCGCGATCGTCACGACCGTCGTCAGCGGCGCCTGGATGATCGGTCTCGGCGCGATCAAGTCCTATCGGGCGATCCCGGCCGCCGGCTTCGACTTCGGCGCCGCGGCGGCGACCTTCTTCCAGCCGGCCACGGTCGGTGGCTGGACGCAGCTCGTCGCCGTCGTGGTGGTCGGGATACTCGGAGGGCTCGGCACCGCGGCGCTGTTCACCGCTCGCCACGGCGACCGGGCCTCGGACGGCGGCTCGAGCGGGGAATGAGACCGGCGGCGCGGTCCGCGGCTCAGGCCCCGAACTCGGCCGGGCTGAGGTCGACGAGGTAGTCCCTCAGCAGCTGGTGTTTTGCCAGGCGCGCCTTGGCGGTCTTCTGGTACAGGCCGAACCGGTCCTCGACGGGACGGATCGTCGGGAAGAGGGGCCGGAGGACGCCCCGTTCGAGCTCCCCCTGGAGGCTGTAGCTCGGGGCGATCAGGACGCCGAGCCCGTGGACGGCCGCCGTGATCAGGCCCCGGATGTGGTTGATGGCGATGACGCGGCCGAACGAGGGGCGGCGCGTCTTCGGAAACGCCGTGAGGAACCGCTCCCACCAGGCGCATTCCTTGTCCAGCGACAGGACCGTGCAGCGGGAAAGGTCCGACGGGTCCTGGATCCGGTGCGTCGCGAGGTACGCCGGCGCGCAGGCCACCATGAAGGCCTCGCGGAAGAGCGGAGTCCGCTGCAGCTCGGTGAGGGGATGTTCCACGCAGTCGATGGCCAGGTCGACGTCCTCGCGCAGCAGCGGCGTCAGCAGGTCGTGGCTCAGGTGGAAGTCCATCTCGATGCCGGGGTGGGCCGCGAGGAACGGCTGGATGTAGCGCATGAGGACGCTGCAGCCGAACTCCACCGTCGCCCCGAGGCGGATCCGGCCTTCCGCCCGGCCCCGGTCCTGCTGGAGCTCCTCCTGGGCGGCGTCGAGCGTCGCGAAGACCGACTCGCACGCCCTGTAGAGGCGCTTCCCCTCCTCCGTGGGGCGGACCTCCCGGTTCCGCCGGTCCAGGAGGCGCACCTTTGCCGACTCCTCGAGCTTGCGCACGGCGTGGCTGACCGCGCTCTGGGTGCGGTGGAGGCGATTCGCCGCTGCCGAGAAGCTCCCCGTCTGGACGACCAGGGTGAAGGCACGGAGCTGATGGAGGTCGAGGGTGGGAATGGACATACATGAATAGTACTCATTCATTAAATGAAAACAATGAGCTTTCTAAATAGCTCGTAACCCTCTATAACGGGCGCCCTGGAGGTACGGGACATGGCCACGACGAAGAAGACGGCGAGCATCCTTTCCGGGCTGGGTATCGAAGAGCGGAACCTCGGCGGCTTCGCGGGCGAGTGGATCGGCAGCGGCAAGGCCCAGGCGGTGGTCTCCCCGGTGGACGGCGAGCTCCTGGCCACGGTGGTGAACGTCACGAAGGACGAATTCGAGACCATTCTCGGCCGCTGCCACGGCGCCTTCGCCGCCTGGCGCCAGGTGCCGGCGCCCAAGCGCGGCGAGGTGGTCAAGGCGATCGGCGACGAGCTGCGGGCGAACAAGGACGCCCTCGCCCGGCTCGTCTCCCTCGAGATGGGCAAGACGCTCCGCGAGGGCCTCGGCGAGGTCCAGGAGATGATCGACATCTGCGACTTCGCCGTCGGCCTCAGCCGGCAGCTCTACGGGCTGACCATGCCCAGCGAGCGGCGCCGGCACCGGCTCCAGGAGCAGTGGCACCCGCTCGGCGTCGTCGGCGTCATCACCGCCTTCAACTTCCCCGTCGCCGTCTGGAGCTGGAACGCCGCGCTCGCGCTCGTCTGCGGCGACACCGTGCTCTGGAAGCCCTCCAGCAAGACGCCCCTCACCGCCGTCGCCGTCACGCACCTGGCGCAGCGCGTGCTCGAGCGGCACGGCTTCGACCCGGCCATCTGCAGCCTCGCGATCGGAAAGGGGAGCGACATCGGCGACCTGATCAACACCGACCCGCGCGTGGCGCTCGTCTCCTACACCGGCTCCGTGCCCGGCGGCCGCCACGTCGGCAAGCTGGTCATCGAGCGCTTCGGCCGGATGATCCTCGAGCTGGGCGGCAACAACGCGGTGATCGTCAGCGACAAGGCCGACCTGGACATCGCCCTCAAGGCCGTCTACTTCGGGGCAATCGGCACGTCCGGGCAGCGCTGCACGTCGACGCGGCGGGTCATCGTCCACGAATCGATCTACGGGACCTTCGTGGAGCGCCTGAAAGCCCTCTACGCGGCGACGACGATCGGCGACCCGCTCGACGACCAGCACCTCATGGGTCCCCTCGTCGACGCCTCCGCCGTCGCCACCATGCTGCAGGCCATCGAGACGGCGAATGGCCAGGGGGCCCGCGTGATCTGCGGTGGCGAGACGCTGGACCAGCCCGGGGGCTGCTACGTGACCCCCTGCCTCGTGGAGACGACGGGAAACCTGCCCATCGTGCAGGAAGAGACGTTCGCCCCGGTGGTCTACGTCATGCCGTACCGGACCCTGGAAGAGGCGATCGCCCTGCAGAACGGGGTGCCCCAGGGCCTCTCCAGCGCCATCATCACGAACGACTTCGTCGAGAGCGAGATCTTCCTCTCCGCCGAGGGGAGCGACTGCGGGATCGCGAACGTCAACACCGGAACGAGCGGCGCCGAGATCGGCGGGGCGTTCGGGGGCGAGAAGGAGACCGGGGGCGGGCGCGAGAGCGGCTCAGACGCCTGGAAGGCGTACATGCGCCGCCAGACGAACGCGCTGAACTTCAGCGGCCGGATCGAGCTGGCGCAGGGGATCGAGCTGGAGCTCTGAGACGGCTCGATCCCCTGCCGCCGCTGTCAGCCGATGTCGAAGCGGTCCAGGTTCATGACCTTGTTCCAGGCCGCGACGAAGTCGCGGACGAACTTCTCCTTCGCGTCGTCCTGGGCGTAGACCTCGGCGAGGGCGCGCAGCTGCGAGTTCGAGCCGAAGACGAGGTCGACGCGGGTGCCGGTCCACCGGAGCTCGCCCGTCGTGCGGTCGCGTCCTTCGAACGTCTCCCCCGCCTCGGAGGTCGGCTTCCACGTGGTCGCCATGTCGAGGAGATTCACGAAGAAGTCGTTGGTCAGGACCCCGGCCCGCTTCGTGAAGACGCCGTGCGGTGACCGGCCCACGTTGGCGCCCAGCACCCTCAGGCCGCCGACGAGGACCGTCATCTCCGGCGCGCTCAGGGTCAGGAGCTGCGCCCTGTCCACGAGGATTTCCTCGGCCGGCACCGCGAGGCCCTTCTTCTGGTAGTTGCGGAAGCCGTCGGCCTTCGGCTCGAGCACGGCGAACGACTCCACGTCGGTCTGCTCCTGCGTGGCGTCGGTGCGGCCCGGGGTGAAGGGCACCTCGACGGCGTGCCCCGCGGCCTTCGCCGCCGCCTCGACGGCCGCGCCGCCGGCCAGGACGATCAGGTCGGCCAGGGAGATCTTCTTTCCGCCCGCCTGGGCGCTGTTGAACGCGTTCCGGATCCCTTCGAGAACGCCCAGCACCTTCGCCAGCTGCGCGGGCTCGTTGGCCTCCCAGTCCTTCTGCGGCGCCAGGCGGATCCGCGCGCCGTTGGCGCCGCCGCGGTTGTCCGAGCCGCGGAAGGTCGAGGCCGAGGCCCAGGCCGTGGCGACGAGCTCGGACACCGGCAGGCCGGAGGCGAGGACCTTCGCCTTCAGGTCGGCGACGTCCTTCGCGTCGACGAGCGGGTGGTCGACGGCGGGGACCGGGTCCTGCCAGATCAGGTCCTCGGCCGGGACCTCCGGGCCGAGGTAGCGGACCTTCGGCCCCATGTCGCGGTGCGTCAGCTTGAACCAGGCGCGGGCGAACGCGTCGGCGAAGGCCTGCGGGTCCTGGTGGAAGCGGCGCGAGATCGGCTCGTAGATCGGGTCGAAGCGCAGCGACAGGTCGGCCGTCGTCATCATCGGCCGGTGCTTCTTCGACGGGTCGTGGGCGTCGGGGATCATGTGCTCCGGCTTGACGTCCTTCGCCAGCCACTGCCAGGCGCCGGCGGGGCTCTTCACCAGCTCCCACTCGTAGCCGAAGAGCATGTCGAAGTAGCCGTTGTCCCACTTGGTCGGGTTCGGCTTCCAGGCGCCCTCGATGCCGCTGGTGGTGGTGTGCGCGCCCTTGCCGCTGCCGAGCGCGTTCTTCCAGCCGAGGCCCTGCTCCTCGATCGGGGCCGCTTCGGGCTCGGGGCCGACGAGCTTCGGGTCGCCCGCGCCGTGCGCCTTGCCGAAGGTGTGGCCGCCGGCGACGAGGGCGACGGTCTCTTCGTCGTTCATCGCCATGCGGGCGAAGGTCTCGCGCACGTCGCGGCCCGAGGCCACGGGGTCGGGCTTGCCGTTCGGGCCTTCCGGGTTCACGTAGATCAGGCCCATCTGCACGGCGGCCAGCGGGTTCGCGAGGTCGCGCTCGCCGCTGTAGCGCTCGTCGCCGAGCCAGGTCTTCTCGCGGCCCCAGTTGATGTCCTCCTCGGGCTGCCAGATGTCCGCGCGGCCGCCGCCGAAGCCGAACGTCCGGAAGCCCATCGACTCGAGGGCGCAGTTGCCGGCCAGGATCATCAGGTCGGCCCACGAGATCTGGTTGCCGTACTTCTGCTTGATCGGCCAGAGCAGGCGGCGCGCCTTGTCGAGGTTGCCGTTGTCGGGCCAGCTGTTCAGCGGCGCGAAGCGCTGGTTGCCGGTGCCGCCGCCGCCGCGCCCGTCCGAGATGCGGTAGGTGCCCGCGCTGTGCCAGGTCATCCGGATGAAGAGGCCGCCGTAGTGGCCCCAGTCGGCGGGCCACCACTCCTTCGAGTCGGTCATCAGGGCGTAGAGGTCCTTCTTCAGCGCCGCCAGGTCGAGCTTCCCGAACTCCTCGGCGTAGTCGAAGCCGGGGCCCATCGGGTTCGACGCCGGCGCGTGCTGGTGGAGGATCCCCAGGTTCAGCTGGTTCGGCCACCAGTCGCGGTTCGTCGTGCCGCGGCCGGCGACGGGGTGGCTGGAAGCACCTGTGAACGGGCACTTGCCGCTTTCGCTCATCTCATCCTCCTCGGGTTCCGGGGGGGTGTTTGCCTTTCGACGTTTCCTGGCCGCGCTGGCAGGTCGTACAGAGCCCGCGCACTTCGACGTGCGCCTCCACGACGCTGCCGAGCCGCTTGATGGAGTCGGGGACGCGGAGGCCGTCGAGCTCGGCGCTCTCGAAGTCGCGTACCAGCCCGCAGCGCACGCAGGAGAAGTGGTGGTGCCGGTCGAGGTTCGCGTCGAACCGCACGCCGGTGCGCTGCGGCCCGAGCGTCGTGACCAGCCCGAGGTCGTGGAGCATCCAGAGCGTGCGGTAGACCGTGTCGAGCGACACGGTCGGCATCCGCTGCTGCACGGCGCGGAAGATCGTCTCCGCGTCGGGGTGCGCCTCGGTCGCCGCCAGCTCCCGGAAGATCTCGAGCCGCTGGTGCGTGAGCTTGAGGCCCGCCTCCCTGGCCACGACCTTGAGGTGCTGGAGCCTTCGTTCGCTGCCGCGGGGTTCCGATCTGCGCATAGTTCCTAGTTGCGTATTATACGCAAGTAGGAACGAATCCGGAGAGGTCGGCCCCGTCAATCGAAGGTCGGTGACACTGCCCGGTCGCGGGTGGCGAAGGTCGTGGCGCTGTCGTTCTCGCCGCGGCTGCCGCCCGGGCTCGACGGGGTACGTGGCCTATACTTTCTCGCGAACGCAAGGAGTCCGTCATGAAGCGCGCCCTTCTCCTCGCCGTTGCCGCACTCGTTGCGTCGTCGCTCCCCTCCTGTGGCGCCTCGCCCACCGAGTCGAACGCGGTGTCACAGGCTCGGACCACCCTGAAGATCACCGTCACGGAGTGCCACCTCGCTGGCAGTGTCGTGGTCCGCGCCGACGGGCCCGGAAACGAACCCGCCACGCTCCCCACTCCCGGCGAGGTCACGCTCTACCTGACTCCTGGCCCCCACTCGCTCACGTTCCAGCGAGCGGACGAAGTCTTCGCAGCCAATGCGGTCGGAGCGCTCGATCCACTGGCGTCCATCGCCGCCGGGGGGACAGCTTTCATCACGCTCGTCGATCCGCCCGCGGCGTGCATGAGCCAACGGCTGGCCCACTGACGCGCCATCGGAAAGGCCTTGGAAATCTACCGCGACGATCCGGTTTCCAAGGCCTGTACCTGGCACTTCGCCCCGATCAGGATCAACGAGATGGTGAGGCGGCAAGGATGAGCGCAGCCTGGCAGGTCGAGACCCTGGCGATGGTGCGACGACTCATCCACGAGGCGGACCCGGACATCATCGAGGAGCGCAAGTGGATGAAGCCCGGCAACCCGCTGGGGTGCCCGTATGGTCCCACGCCGGGATCGTCTGCACCGGAGAAACCTATAAAGGGGTCGTCAAGCTGACGTTCGCCAGGGGCGCCTCGCTGGCGGACGCTCGGGGGCTCTTCAACTCCGGCCTCGATGGGAACACGCGTCGCGCCATCGACCTCCGGGAGGAAGACGTTCTCGATGCCGGCGCGTTCAAGGACTTGATCAAGGCCGCGGTCACGGAGAATCTCCGGCGACCGCTCGTCCCGGCGCGACCGAGCCTGACGGGCAGAGGCCACTCTGAATCCCGCGGGACGCGCGCCATGAAAAAATCCGCCCGCGCCGCGAGATCCTGACGCCCACGTCGAGGCCCTTTCGCCACCGCACTCGGAGGGGCCCGACGTGAAGGACGCAGCGGATCGGCGCGTCCTCCTCGCCCTTCTGGACTCCTGGGACCGAAACAACACCGTCCTGGTCAACCTCGTCCGGCTGATCCCCGAGGCCGGGCTCGAGGGGAGCCCGACCGTCACGGCGGCGCGTGGGGCGCCGTCGGCGAGTCGAAGTTCGTCGGCCTGCGCTTCCGCGACCCGGGCTGCCCCGCGGGCGGGACCGTCCTGTAGCCTCGGGCGCGATGCCGGTCCGGGTCCTCTTCCTCTCCGACACCCATCTCGGCCTCGACCTCCCGACGCGGCCCCGGGTCGACCGGCGCCGCCGCGGGGACGACCTCTTCGAGAGCTTCGAGCGGGCGCTCGCGCCGGCGGTGAGCGGCGAGGCCGGCATCGTCGTCCACGGCGGCGACCTCTTCTACCGGAGCCGGATTCCGGCGTGGCTCGCGGAGAGGGTCTTCTCGCGTCTCGCCCAGCTCGCCGATCTGGGGCTGGACCTCTTCTGGATCCCCGGTAACCACGAGCGTTCCGGGGTGCCGCGCGGCCTTCTCCTGACGCATCCGCGGATCCGCGTCTTCGACCGCCCCAGGACGTTCGTCGTCCGGCGGGACGGCCTCGACCTCGCCCTCTCCGTCTCCGTCGCCTGGCGAGGCGCGTTCGACCGGAGCGGCCACGGCGATCCAGCGACGGACGAGGCCGCCGGCCCTACGACGAGGCGCCCGGGGACTGTCTCTTTCTCCGCAGCTCCATGGTCCAGAGGGCCGCGACGAGGAGGACGTCGCTGACGACGTGGGTGTTCCTGCCCTCCTCCCAGGGGGGTGGGACCAGGGTGGGCTCGACGAGCCCCGCGACGCGGATCGTCCCGGCGTCGCCGGCTGCGGCGACGGCCGCGTGCCCCTTCAACGCGTCCAACACCGCGAGCCGTTGCATCGTGATGTCCTTCAGGCCTCCGAGGTTCTTGTACGCGAAGATGCAGAACAGGACCGTGATGAGCGACGTGGTGGCGAGGTCGCGCTGCTTGCGCATCGACGAGAAGGCCAGGAGGCCACCGGCGATGACGACGTAGAGCGTCCAGAGCCACTGCAGGCCGTTGGACCGCTCGAAGTACATCTGGACGAGGTCCGTGTAGCTCATGAGGCCGTCCTTTCGTGTCTCGGGGTGCAGCCGGATTTTCGAGCGGCGGGAGGGGACCGTCAAGGAAGCCGGCGGCCCCGAGCGGCCGACGCTACAATCCCCTTTTTTCATGCGTGACGTTGCTCCGCGGGGTGGTCTGTGACGCGGGACGCCGCTCCCCTGACCTTCCCCACTCACGACGGCGTCGGGCTCGTCTACCGGCACTGGCCTGCGCGCGGACCGGCCCCGCAGGGGCTGGCCCGCCCGGCCCGCCCTCGTGCTCCTTCACCGCGGCCACGAGCACTCGGGCCGCCTGCAGCACCTCGTGGACGAGCTCGAGCTCCCCGGCGTGGACGTCTACGCCTGGGACGCCCGCGGCCACGGCCTGTCGCCCGGCGAGCGGGGCCACAGCCCGAGCTTCGGCACCTCGGTCCGGGACGTTGGGACCTTCGTCGACCACCTCTGCGCCCGGCACGGGCACGCTCGGGCGGATGTCGCCCTCGTGGCCCAGAGCGTCGGCGCCGTCCTCGCGGCCGCGTGGGTGCACGACTACGCCCCCTGCATCCGCGGCCTCGTCCTGGCGACACCGGCCTTCTCGGTGAAGCTCTACGTTCCCTTCGCGAGGCCGGGGCTCTCGCTCCTGCGGCGCCTGCGGGGGAACTTCGCCGTGACGTCCTACGTGAAGGGGAACGTCCTCACGCACGACCCGGAGCGGGTCGCCTCGTACGACACGGACCCGCTCGTCTCCCGGGTCATCTCGGTGGACATCCTCCTCGGCCTCCTCGAGGCGGGCGACCGCCTCGTGGCGGACGCCCAGGCGATCCGCACCCCGACGCTTCTTCTCGTCTCCGGCAAGGACTGGGTCGTCCGCCGCGAGCCGCAGCTCCGCTTCTTCGAGCAGCTCGGCTCGACGACGAAGGAACGCGTCGTCCTGCCGGACTTCTTTCACGACACCCTGGGTGAGAGGGAGCGCTCCCGGGCCCTTTCCCCGATGCGGGAATTCCTCGATCGGGTCTTCCGGGCGCCGCTGGAGGATCCCGACCGGACCGCGGAGGACCGGGCGGGGCCCTCCTTCGACACTTACCGTCGGCTGTCGCGCCCTCTGCCGCCTCTTTCCCCGGCGGGCTTCCTCTGGAGCGCGCAGCGCCTCGGCCTCCGGACCCTGGGCCGCCTGTCGCACGGGATCGACCTCGGCTGCCGGACCGGCTTCGACTCGGGAGCGAGCCTCGACCATGTCTACGGGGACCGGGCCGGCGGCCGGATCGGCGTCGGGCGGCTCGTGGACCGCGTCTACCTCGACGCCCCCGGGTGGCGCGGCGTCCGGGTCCGGAGGCGCCACCTCGGCGAGCTGATCCGCTTCGCCTGCGAGCGGGTGGCGGCCGCGGGGCGGACACCGCATCTCCTCGACCCGGCCGCGGGGCACGGCAGGTACCTGCTGGACGTCCTCGATACCGTCCCCGCGGCGACGGCTCTCCTCCGGGACCTCCTTCCCGAGAACGTCCGTGAAGGGAACGCGCGGATCCGCGCCCGGGGGCTCGAGGGCCGCGTCCGGTTCGAGCAGGGCGATGCCTTCGATTCCGGAGCCCTCGCCACCTTGGCCGCAGCGAAGCCGCGCCCCGACGTGGCCGTCGTGTCGGGCCTCTTCGAGCTGTTTCCCTCCAACGACGAGGTGCGCCGGAGCCTCTCCGGCCTCGCCGCCGCGATCGCCCCCGGCGGGTGGCTCGTCTACACGAACCAGCCGTGGCATCCCCAGCTGGAGATGATCGCGCGTCTCCTGACGAGCCACCGTGGCGGCGCGCCGTGGGTGATGCGCTGCCGCTCGCAGCGGGAGATGGACCAGCTGGTGGAGGAGGCCGGCTTCGAGAAGCTGGACCAGCGGGTCGACGAGGCGGGCCTCTTCACCGTCTCCCTCGCCCGGCGCACCGCATGACGGGAACCGGGCCCCGCCCCCGCGGCGAGGCCTTCCTGTGGCTCGCGTTCCTCGGGGTCTTCTTCTTCGGGACCTACGGCTGGGCCAACGCCTTCACGGCGACCCGGACGGACGTGGGCGTCGTGGTCTGGGCCTGGGAGCGCCACATTCCGTTCCTGCCGTGGACCATCGTCCCGTACTGGAGCATCGACCTCGCCTACGCGGCTTCCGTCCTTCTCTGCGCGACCCGGCGCGAGCTCCGCGTGCACGTCGCGCGGCTCGTCCTCGCCTCGCTCGTCTCCCTGGCCGGCTTCCTCGCCTTCCCGCTCCGGTTCAGCTTCGAAAGGCCGGCCGCGGACGGCCTGCCCGGGTCCCTCTTCGCCCTGCTCTCGTCCTTCGACCTGCCGTTCAACCAGGCCCCGTCGCTCCACGTCTCGCTCCTCCTCGTTCTCTGGACGTTCTACGCGGGGAAGGTCCGCGGCCCGTGGCGCTGGGCGGTTCACGGCTGGGGACTCCTCGTCGGCGTCTCGGTCCTCACCACCTGGCAGCACCACGCGGTGGACGTGGTGACCGGAGTCGCGGCCGGTGTGCTCTGCCTCTGCGCGGTGCCGCTCCGGCTCCGCGGCCGCAGGCCCGATCGGCACGAGACGGTCATCGGTCTCGGCTACCTTCTCGGGGGCCTCGCCGCTTTCGCCGTCGCGGCCTGGCAGGGAGGCTTCGGGTGGCTCCTGGCCTGGCCCGGGCTCGCCCTGACGCTGGTGGCGGCCGGATACCTCGGCCTCGGGCCGGGGGTCTTCGGCCCCCCGGAAGCGCCCTGGCACTGGCGCGTCCTGATGCTCCCCGTGCGGCTCGCGGCGACCCTCTCCGCACGGTTGCAGACGCGGGGCCTTCCCGGCTTCGCCGAGCTCGCTCCCGGGCTCTGGGTCGGACGCGCGCCCCGCGCACGCGAGGCGGCGGATCTGGGCGCGCGGACCGTCGTGAACCTCGCCCCGGAGATCCTGGCTCCCGGCGTGGGCGAGGGAGTCTTCCGGGTCCGGGCCCCGCTCCTCGACCTCGCCACCCCATCGCCCGAGGAGTGGGATCGAGCCGTCGCGTCCGCCTCGGCGGGCTGGTCCGCCGGGCCCGTGCTGATCCACTGCGCCGTGGGCCTCCAGCGGAGCGTCCTCGTGGCCAGCGCGGTCCTCGCGCGCCGCGGGATCGAGCCGGCCGCGGCCTGGGAGCGGGCCAGGGAGGTGCGGCCCCGGGCCTGCGCGAGGCCAGCCCAGCTCGCTCTCCTCGGAATCGGGAGAGCTCCATGCCCTCCCTTCCCTGCGGGTCCGATTCCCGGGAGCCGCCCCCCGCTCCTCGACCGTTTCTGCGGTCACGCGCTGGCCGGGTTCTGCAAGGCGATGACCTCGCTGGAGGCCGCCTGGAGCGTGCCCTGGGACCCGGCCCGCCCGCGCATCTTCTACGTGAACCACGCCAGCCACGCCGACTCGGCGCTCGTCTGGGCCTCGGTCCCCGCGGAGGAGCGACCCAGGCTGCGACCCGTCGCCGCCGTCGACTACTGGACGGCGGGTCCCGTGCGGCGGTATCTCGCGAAACGGGTCTTTCACGCGGTCCTGGTCGAACGCCAGACGACCGGGCGGCAGGAGGACGCGCTGGAGAGAATGGAGGCGGCCCTGCGGAACGGGGATTCGCTGCTGCTGTTTCCGGAGGGGACCCGGAATCCCGGGAGCGCCCTTCTCCCCTTCCGGCCCGGCCTCTACCACGTCGTCCGGCGGTGCCCGTGGGTCGAGGTCCAGCCGGTCTGGCTGGAGAACCCGGGACGAGGCCTGCCGAAGGGAGCGGTCCTCCCGATACCCCTTCTCTGCCGCGCTTTCTTCGGTCCCCTCCTCCCCCCGGTTGCGGAAGAGAGCCAGGAGGACTTCCTCGCGCGCGCCCGGACGGCTCTCCTGGCCCTCCGGCCTTCGGCCCCGTCCGGAGTCGAAGCTGCCTGAGGTCTGGCGCCTCTGGACGTGGGTCGCTGGCGCGCTGACGCTCGGCACCGCCGTCGTGCTCCTGATCCGCAGGCGGCTCGGGCCCGGGAATGCCACGGGGCGCAACCTCGTGGACCGGGCCGTCGGATGGGCCTGGATCCTCGGGGCCCTCGCGGCAGCCTACCTCGCGGGTCCGCCCGGCGCCGTCCTCCTCTTCGCCGCGGTCGCCGCGCAGGGTCTCCGGGAGCTCCTCTCGAGGCGTGGTGTCTCACGGGGCCGGGACTACGCCTCGATGGCCGTGCTCTTCTACGGGGCGCTGCCGCTCTCGTTCGCGCTCGTGCCGTGGTCCGGCTACGGACGCGTTTCGCCGGTCATCGGACTCGCCGGCCTCGGCCTCGTCCTGGCGGCGTGGTCCTCCTCGCCGCCGGGCGACGCGAGGCGGCGCGCCTTCCGCTTTCACCTCGGGCTGCTCGGCACTCTCTGGGGCCTTCCCCACGTCGCCGCGCTCTGGTATCTCCGGCCGCAGGCCGCTCCCGCCTCGGGACCGCTCCTCGCCGGCTTCCTTCTCCTCGTCGTCCAGTCGAGCGACGTGGCCCAGTACGTCTCCGGCCGCCTCCTGGGCCGGCATCCGCTCTCCGCGCGCTCCCCGTCCAAGACGTGGGAAGGCTTCGCCGGGGGGCTCCTCTTCTCGGTGGGCCTCGGCACGCTCCTCCACGGCTCGACTCCCTTCACGTGGCGCCAGGCCGCGGCGCTCTCCCTGGGGGTCTACCTCCTCGGGGTGGCAGGCGGCCTCCTCCTCTCGTCGGTCAAACGGGACCTGGGCCTCAAGGACTGGAGCGCGCTCCTGCCCGGGCACGGCGGCATGCTCGACCGGGTCGACTCGCTCCTCCTCTCGGCGCCCGTCTACTACCACCTCGTCCGGCTGCTGCTCGGCACCGCTCCGTAGAGGCGCGCGCGCGGACAGTCCTTGAGAGACAGGCTCGCGGTGACGGGGGTGGAGCGGGAGGCCTCGTGGCCCCCCACTCCGCTCGCGGTTCAGGCGGAGGCGACATCCTCCGCCTGCGGGGGTTCGGCCGACATCGGATACCGTTGCGCCATCCACGCGCGCCAGGGCGCTGCGGCGCTTTCCACGTCGCGCTCCGCGCTGATTCCGTACGCGTAGAAGTTCATCCAGGTCATCACCGGACCACCACTGTCGGCTGCGCCGAGGACCGCCGCGCCGGGAATGGGGGACTCCATGCGCACGACGACCGCGTGCGAGTCCGAGCGTTCCACGACCCCGGCGAAGGGCGGCGACCCGGCCGAGGCCTCCACACGGGCGCCAGCGGCGGCTCCGGACACACCGAGCGCCTCCTTCAACCCTGTGAACACGCGGTCCATCGGTCCCTCTGCCATGCCCATGAGCTCCGCCATCGCGGCGCGCTGCCCCGCGAAACCGGCGACGTAGACGCGCAGCATCTGCAGGAACGCCGGCCAGCCGCCCTCCAGGCTCTCCAGCTGTCCGTCCCAGTCGGCAGCGTCGGTGAAGAGGCTGGTGACCAGGCGCACGACGCACGTGCCGCCGGAGCGCGCCTCCACGAAGATCTCGGTCGCGAGCGGCGGCGCGCCGGGCATGTAGTTCGGGGCCTCGCACGCGAAGCGGTGCGGAGGCTGCCAGCCGGTGACGACGCCCTTCGTCTCGCCGCCGGCCATGTAGTGGACGACGGACCCGCCTTCGCGCTCCTCGATCTCGGCGCGCGTGAACCAGGCGGTCGTTCCGTTGCCGGTCGCGATGGCCTGCCACACCTCTCCGGGCGTGCCGGGCACATCGACCTCGAGCTGGATGGACCGCTTCCCGGGTTCCTTCAGTATGGACATGGATTCTCCTCTTTCCTCTTTGCGGTCGGCATGAGGTGGGCCGCCAAAGCCTCTCCAGCGCCATGGCCAAACCATGCGCGAAGGTGCTGCGCGACGCGCGGTGCAGAATCGGCGGATGGACCACCCTTCCGCGACGCCGGCGAGGCCCGGTGCCTCGTCCGATGTCTTCCTCTTCTTTCTCGCCTCGTTCATATGGGGAACGACCTGGCTCGCCATCAAGTTCCAGCTCGGGGTCGTGGCTCCCGAGGTCTCCGTGGCGTGGCGGTTCGCCCTGGCCTCGCTCCTCCTCGTCGGGTGGTGCCTCCTGCGCGGCGTCTCGCTCCGGTTCACGGCGCGCGACCACGCCCGCCTGGCGCTCCTCGGGTTCCTCCTCTTCGGGCTGAACTACGTCCTCGTCTACCGCGCCGAGCAGCACCTCGCCTCCGGGCTCGTGGCGGTGGTCTTCTCCTTCCTCGTCTTCTGGAACCTGATCGGCGCCCGGCTCTTCTTCGGCACGCCGACGCCGCCGGCCGTCGCCCTCGGCGCCGTCATCGGCGTGGCGGGCGTCGCGCTCCTCTTCTGGCCGGAGGTGACGAGCCTCCACGCGGGCACGGGGCAGGCGCGCGGACTCTGGCTCGCCCTCGTCGCGACCCTCTTCGCCTCGGCCGGGAACCTCTACTCGCAGCGGTTCTTCGCGACCGGACTGGCCGTCGCCCCGTCGATCGCCCTCGCGATGGGCTACGCCTCCCTCTCGGTGATGGCCTGGTGCGCGGTGAGCGGCGTCCCCTTCGCCTTCGACGCGCGCCGCGGTTACGTTCTCTCCCTCGCCTACCTCGCGCTGTTCGGGTCGGTCGTCGCCTTCATGGCCTTCCTCACGCTCCTCAAGCGGATCGGCGCGGGGCGGTCCGGCTACACCGCTGCCGTGATTCCGCTGATCGCGATGCTGGCGTCCACCGCGTTCGAGGGATACCGCTGGTCGGCGGCGCCGGTCGCCGGCATGCTCCTCGTCCTCGGCGGCACCGTGCTCGTCCTTCGGGCGAAGGAGCGGACGGTTCGCGATCCCGGTCCACTCTCCGACGGACGACGGACGAGCTGACGACGCGGGGAGGAGCCCGTCCACCGTCCCGGTCAGGCGCGGAGCGCCTCGACGAGCGCCTGAAGGGCCGGCGGCTGGTGACGCCGGCTCGGCGAGTCGAAGTACGCCGGCGCGCCGACGATGGCCGCGCGCGGCTCCCCGCTGATCCGGACGGCGACCATGTCCCTCTGGACGAACTCCCCGAGGTGGATGCCGGCGTCGAAGCGCCCGGCAACGAGGTCGGCGCGGTTCTCTCCCTCGGTCGTGATGTCGAGGACCACCTCGGGGTTGTCGCGGACGAACTTCGCGAGCTTTGGCCAGACGGCCATCGCGATCGCCATCGGCGGCGTCGGATGCCTCGTCGATTCCTGCCGCGCGTGCGACAGCTGCCGCGCTGACCGCGAGCAGAACTGCACACGGTCGGCCGCCTTCACCTGCAACTCGACCGATGCGCACGGTACTGCGCCGGTCACCTACGGCGGCTGTTTCGACAGGATCGTCGTGACCGAGCACTTCGTCATCCGGATCCCGCCCGGCGCGGGTCTCGCGGCGACGGCCCCGCTCCTCTGCGCAGGGATCACCACCTTCTCCCCGACGGGACAGGAGACGAGCACATGCGAAATCGAACTCGTCGCGTAAGAGCGAGGCCTCGACCTTGTCCAGGCCGCCTACGAGGCCATCGCCAGGAGCCGCCGCGACCGCTCGGCGCGAACGCCTGAGACTTTCTTGCTCACGACGCCAACGGTCACCATACTGGGACCATGAGCATCAAGAACGCAGCCCTTCTCGCGACGGTAGGGACGGTCGTGCTGACGATCCTGCTTCTATTGAGACTCGTCAATGACCTGTTGGCTCTCATCCGTGGACTGATTCCTGCGATGGTCTTTCTGTCATCGCTCATCTACGCATTCGCAGCCGTTACTGTTGTCGCGTTCTTCTACGTCTTTCACCGGAGACAATCGTGACTGTGGTGCTCCCGGCACTTCGGACACGGCGACGAGTCAAAGGCAGAGGGACGCACGTTGCGGGTGCTTCCTCGTAGACGAGAAAGGCCGTGCGTCTGCACGGCCCTCATCGCAGAGACTCGAGGAGCAGGCGCTCACTTGCTCTTCAGGATCTTCTCCGTCAACACCGGCAGCAGCTCCATCAGGTCGGCCACCACTCCGATCGTCGCCACCTGAAAGATCGCGGCCTTGGGGTTCTTGTTGATGGCCAGCAGGAAGGGATTGCCCTTGATGCCGCCGACGTGCTGGAACGATCCGCTGATGCCCAGCGCGAGGTAGACCCTGGGTTTGACGGTCTTTCCCGAGGTGCCGACCTGTCGCGACTTGTCGAGCCACTTGGCATCGACGATCGGACGCGAGCACGAGAGCGCGGCGCCCATCGCCTCGACGAGCTCCTCCACGAGCGGGATGTTCTCCTTGTCGCCAATGCCCCGGCCGACGGAGACGAGCACGTCTTCGCGGGTGATGTCGATGTCTCCGGCTTCCGCCTGGATCAGCTCCACGAACGTCCGGCGAGCGGCGAGCCCCGTGGCGTCCTCCGACCGGTCGACGACCTGCCCCGCGGCGGCTCCGGCGTCGGCGGGTTTGAAGGCGCCGGGACGCACCGTGATCACCGCGCCCTTGGCGATGTCGCAGTGGACGTGGGAGCTCACCTGTCCGGCGTATTCCTGGCGAACGGCCCTGAGCGTCGTGCCTTCCAGCCCGTCGACACCCACCACGTCCGGCACGTAGGTGACCCCGAGCTTCACCGAGAGCCCCGGCCCGAGATCCAGGCCGAAGGTGTTGTGGGCGAGGAGCAGCGTGGCCCCGGCGGGAAGAACCTTTACGAGGAGCGGCCGCAGCAGCTCGGCGTTGGGATAGGCCAGTGCGGCCTGGTCGAACTTCCAGACCTCACCGAAGGACGCCGCCACTTCCTGGCACACCGGGCCGACACCCGAGCCCGCGACGAGAGCGCTGGGCGTGCAGCCGGGGAACAGGCTCCGGGCGGCCGTGACCAGCTCGAGGGCGGAATCGTCGGCCTTGCCGTCCGTGTGCGTGACGAAAACGAAGATCTTGGCGTCCACTACTTGATCCCTCCCTTGGCCTTCAGGAGATCGACCAGCTTGCCCGCGACTTCCTCGGTACTTCCCGTGAGCATCTCGGCGCCAGCACCCGTCTGGGGGACGAAGTAATCCACGCGCCTGACCCGGGCGCCTGCCGCTCCGACCGTGCCAGGTGGGAGCCCCAGGGCTCCGCCGTCCAGGACCGGGATCTCCACGGACGCCACCTTGCGGATGCCGCGGATGCCGACGTAGCGAGGCTCGTTGATGCCGGTCTGGATCGAGAGGACACAGGGGAGCTCGATGTCGCTGATCTCCTGGCTCCCCCCCTCGATCTCACGGCCGATCCGGAGGGACTTGTCGCCCTGCACCTTGATGAGGTTCACGAGCGATGCATAAGGCCAGTCGAGCAACGCTCCCAGCATGCCGCCCACCTGGGCCGCCCCGTCATCGGCCTGGGCTCCCGTGAGGATCAGATCGTACTTCGCCTTCTGCGCGACGGCCTCGAGGATGGTCGCGATCCCGAGGCCGTCGGAGCCCGTAAAGGCGGCGTCCGTGGCGAGGAGTCCCTGGTTGGCTCCCATCGCCATCTCCCGGCGCACGATCTCCTCGGCTTCCGTATCGCCCACGGAGACGACCGTCACGTTTCCGCCGACACGCTCCACGATCTGGATGGCCTCTTCCACAGCGTAGTTGTCCCACTCGTTGACCGAGTAGACGAGGTCCTCGCGCCGGATGTCCGCGCCTCCCGGACCCACGCTGATTTCATTCTCAGCCGAGTCGGGAACGCGTTTGACACACACCAGGATGTCCATATCGAACTCCTCTTGCAGATTCAGTTTTGTAGCTGGCCGTCCACGAGCTCGACGAGGTCGAGAACTTCCATCTTGCCTTCGAGTCCGGCCACCTTGATGGCGTCCTCGATGTTCGTCAGGCAATAGGGGCAGGCGGTCACGATGACGTCGGCACCGGACTGCCGGGCCTGCTCGACCCGCACGACGCCCATGCGTTGTTCTTCTTCGGGCTCGTAGAAGAGCATCAGGCCGCCACCGCCGCAGCAGAACGAACGGTCCCGGCAGTTGCCCGTCATCTCGACGCGCTTGAGCCCGGGGATGGAGTCGATGGCCTGACGCGGCGCGTCGTAGGTGTCGTTGTGGCGTCCGAGGTAGCAGGGGTCGTGATACGTGTAGGTCTTCGACGAGTCCGCCAGGGGCGCGAGCTTCAGCTTTCCGCTCTCGACGCCCTTCGCGATGAGCTCGCTGACGTGCTGCACCGGCGGCATGTCCGCGTAGTCGTTCCTGAGGGCGTTCAGGGTGTGGGGATCGTTGACGACGATCCGGCGGGCTCCCGAAGCCTTGATGGCCTCGGTGTTCTGTTCCTTCAGGCTCTGGAAGAGCATCTCCTCGCCGAAGCGCCGGACGTCGTGCCCGCTGTCTTTCTCGTCCTTGCCGATCACCACGAAGTCGATGCCTCCCTTGCCGAGCACGCGGGCCGTGGCCTGGGCGATCTTCTGCATGCGGGCGTCGTAGGAGGTGATGCTGTCCACGAAATAGAGCGCTTCGGCGGTGTCGCCCTTCTCGACGAGCTTCACCGTCACGCCGTCGCCGACACCCGCGGTCCATTCGGCGCGCTTCTTCTCCAGCTTGCCCCAGGGATTGCCTCGCTTCTCGAGGGCGCTCATCGGCTTCTGCAGGGACTGGGGCACCAGGCCCTCGTCCACCATGCCCCGCCGCAGGTCCACCATCTTGTCGATGTACTCGATGCCGACGGGGCATTCCTCCTCGCAGGCGCCGCAGGTCGTGCAGGACCAGATCTCAGCCTCGCTGTAGATGCTGCCGATGAGCGGAACGGACTCGGTCTTGATCTTGCCGAAGATCGGGTTGCGCTCGTAGATGGAGTCCCGAGCCTTGATGCTGATGAAACGCGGAGAGAGGGGCCTCTTGACCGCGTTGGCCGGACAGCGGTCGCTGCAGCGGCCGCAGTCGACACAGCTGTAGAAATCCAGCACGTGCTTCCAGGTGAAGTCCTCGAATTTCTTCACGCCGAAGGATTTGAGGTCATCCAGCTGGGCATCGGAAATGCCGTAGACCACCGGCTTCACGTTGCCGGTCCGCACGCGCATGAAGAAGACGTTGAAGAGGGAGGTGATGACGTGGAAGTGCTTGCCGAGCGGGAGCAGGCAGAGGAAGAAGAAGAACGTCAGATCGTGAACGAGATAGGCTGCCAGATTGATCCGGGACAGGCTCGAGACCTGCAGGCCCGACAGCAGCCGCTCGAACACCCACGTCATCGTGAGCGCGACGGCCGAACCCGTCCCTTCCCCCCGCGCCGCGAGGAGGGCTCCCTCGAACACGCTCTCGGAGACCACGAGAGTGGCGATGAGCCCGAGGACGAGCAGCGCTTCCGGGGTGTGATCCTTGCCGAGCTTCTCGGGGACGGCGTATCGGGCCGGCTTGAAGACGGCGCGGCGCACGGCGAGGACGACGACGGCCAGGAAGACCAGGGTGGAGGCGACGTCCTTGGCGGCGTTGTAGAAGACACCGAACGCGCCGCCGAAACCTGGAAAGACGAATCCGTCGACGAAGCCGAGCACCACCATCTGGCTGGATCGGGCCGCCAGAATCAGGAACCCGAAGAAGACGACGATGTGCAACACCCCGGCCAGCATGTAGCGCGGTTGTCTCCACTGGGCGAGCCAGATCCTGAGCACCAGCAGGATCCGCTCCGGAATCCGGTCCCATCGAGGGTCAGCAGCTGCCCGAAGCAGAGGCGCGATGCGCCGCCCCATGATCCAGGCGAAGCAGGCCAGCCCGATCAGGGGGATCAGAACGAACAGCCACCGGAGGGGCATCCCGTTCAGAACCGCCGTCGCGGGAGAAAAGGGCTCATGGACCATCGCGTTCTCCAAAGAGGTGCTGGAGCCTACTTGCCTCCGAAGGCATCCTCGGGAATGTCGACGGCGACGCTGCTCCCGGAGAGGATGGCCTCGATCCTTCCCATGGTCACCGGCAGCATGATCTGGGTATAGAACTCGGCGTTCTTGAGCTGTCCTTCGTAGTAGGCGGCGTCCTTCTCCTTGGAACCCGCAGCCAGCGCTTCGGCGGCGACCCGCGCGCGCCACATGAGCATCCACCCCACGACCACGTCCCCGCACACTTCCAGGAACGGGTGAGCGTGGGCTGCGGCGGTCATCAGGTTGCCGTACATGGCGGTCATCCCCATGTGCCGGGCGACCTCTTCGAGACGGAGTAACACCTGCTCCATCTTCTCCGCCATCGGAGCGGTGCGTTCGACGTCGGCGGCGGCACCGATGGCACGCCGGATCTCGTCGCCGAGGTCGATGATGGGACGGCCCCCGTTCTGGCCGAGCTTGCGGGCGAAGAGGTCCATGGCCTGGATCCCGTTCGTCCCTTCGTAGATGGACGTGATGCGGCAGTCGCGCAGCAGCTGCTCGACCGGGTATTCCCTTATGTAGCCGTAGCCGCCGTAGACCTGGACGCCCAGGCTGCAGACGTCGAACGCGCGCTCGGACGTGTAGGCCTTCTGGATGGGAATCAGGAAGTCGATGATGCCCTGGAGCCTGGCCTTCTCCTCCGGGTCCGCCGTCGTCTCGATGCCGTCGAAACAGAAGGCCACGTAGGCGGAGAGGCTGCGCAGGCTCTCGACGTAGATCTTCATGATCATCAGCATCCGGCGCACGTCGGGGTGCTGGATGATGGGCACGGCGGGGGCGTTCCTGGCCATCATCTGGTTCAGATTGCGGCCCTGGACGCGCGTGCGCGCGTAGTTGAGCGAATGCATGTACGAGGCGCTCGCGCAGGACAGGGCCTGGTCCCCCACCATCAGCCGGGCGTTGTTCATCAGCAGGAACATGGCCCGCATTCCCTTGTTCGCCTCTCCCAGCAGGAGGCCCCGGCACTTGCCTTTGCTGCCGAGGGCGATCGAGGCCGTGGTGCTGCCGTGAATGCCCATCTTCTCTTCGATCCCGGTGCAGACCGCGTCGTTCGGTTCGCCCAGGCTGCCGTCGTCGTTGACCCAGATCTTGGGAACGATGAAGAGGGAAATGCCGGCGGTGCCGGCGGGAGCGCCTTCGATGCGTGCCAGCACGGGGTGGATGATGTTGGGCGCCATGTCGTGCTCGCCGCCCGAGACGAAGATCTTGTTACCCGTGATGGAGTAGGTGCCGTCCCCGTTCGGCTTGGCGGACGTCGTCAGGGCGCCGACGTCGGAGCCCGCCTCGGGCTCGGTGAGGAGCATGGTGCCCGTCCACTCGCCCGAGAACATCTTCTTCAGGAAGAGCTTCTTCAGCTTGTCGGTGCCGAAGGTCTCGATCAGCTCGCCGGCGCCATGGGTCAGGCCCGCGTACATCATGAAGGCGAAGTTTGCCGACATGAGGTAGCTGGCGGCGACCGAGGCCACCAGGCGGGGCATGCCCTGCCCGCCCCATTCGGGGTCCTCGATCATCGCGAGCCACTCACCGTCCCTGACGGCCTTCCAGGCCTTGTGGAACGACTCGGGGACCGTCACCTTCCCGTTGTCGAAGTGGACGCCGATGCGGTCGCCATCGACCTGGGTGGGAAGGATCTCCTTCACGGCGAGGTTCCGCGCCTCGGAGATGATCATGTCGACGGCTTTCCGGTTGAACTCGGAAAAGCGCGCGTGTTTGGCGAGGCTCTCGACCTTCAGCTGTTCGTGAAGGACGAAATCGATGTCTCTGCGGTCCGCCAGTATCTGGGCCATGGTGCCTCCAAGTCGTAGTCAGGAAGGTCCGGATTCGGGGTCACTCGTGTTTCGTCTGCGTTCCCTAGACCCGCTCGAAAACGGTGGCGATGCCTTGCCCGAGGCCGATGCACATCGTGGCGACTCCGGTCTCGTGGCCCTTGGCTTTCATCTGATGGAGCAGGGTCGTCGTGATGCGCGCGCCGGAGCAGCCCAGGGGATGCCCCAGGGCGATGGCGCCACCGTTGAGGTTGACCTTCGTCTCCACGTGGTCCCGCAGCTGCAGATCCTTGAGCACGGGGAGGGACTGGGCCGCAAAGGCTTCGTTGAGCTCCCAGAGCTGGATGTCCTTGTTCTTCATCCCGGCTCGGGCCAGAACCTTCTTCACGGCGGGAACGGGGCCGTAGCCCATGATGGACGGATCCACGCCAGCGGTTGCCATGGCCCTGATCCGGGCCATCGGCGTCAGGCCCAGGGCCCGCGCACGGTCCCGGGACATCACCAGAAGCGCCGATGCGCCGTCCGAGATGCCCGAGGAATTGCCCGCGGTCACCGTGCCATTCCTGGGATCGAAGACCGGCTTGAGGGCCGTGAGGCTCGCGATGCTGGTGTCTTCGCGAATGACCTCGTCGTAGTCGTACACGACCGAGAAGCCGTTCTCGTCGTGACCCTCCATGGGCACGATCTCGTCCTTGAAGCGACCCTCCACCCGGGCCGCGTGGGCTCTCTGGTGGGACCGCAGGGCGAACTGATCCTGCGCGGCCCGGGTGATGCCGTGCGTCTTCGCGAGGACCTCGGCGGTGATGCCCATCATTCCCGCGGCCTTGGCCGCGTACTTGCTGATGGAGGGGTTGACATCGACGCCGTGGGTCATGGGGAGGTGGCCCATGTGTTCCACTCCGCCCACGATGAACACCTCTCCGTTGTCCGTCATGATCGACATGGCCGCCGTGTGGAGCGCGCTCATGGAAGAGCCGCACAGACGGTTGATCGTCTGGGCGCTCGCGGTGTGCGGGATGGCGGTCATCAGCGACGCGAAACGCGCGATGTTGAAACCCTGTTCCAGCGTCTGCTGCACGCAACCCCAGATCACGTCCTCGATCTCGGCGGGATCGACCTTGGGATTGCGCGCGAGCAGGGCGTTGATCATGGCAGCCGAGAGGTTTTCAGCCCGGACGTTCCGGAACATGCCTCCCTTGGAACGGCCCATCGGGGTGCGAACGGCATCAACGACGACGACGTCTTTCATCGGTCACCTCGCTTTGTGATAGGTGGCGCCGGTCTCGGCGAGCTGACGCATCCTGGCGGTGGGTTCGTAGAGCTTGCCCAGCGCAGCGAACTTGCCGGCTTTCTCGCAGAGGGCCTTCAGTCCAACGGCATCGGCGTAGCGGAACGGGCCGCCCCTAAACGGCGGGAAGCCCAGGCCATAGACGAGGGCGATATCGACTTCCACCGGAGTGTTGACGATCCCGTCCTCGAGGCAGCGGGAGCACTCGATGACGAGCGGGAGCATCATCCGGTCGATGATGTCCTGGTCGGTGATCGACGCGCTGTTGTCGACGCCCACCAGCGGCTTGAGGAGTCCCTGGACCTCCGGATCGACCGTCTTCTTCGGCACGCCCTTCTTGTCGGGGACGTAGGAGTAGAAGCCCTTGCCGTTCTTCTGGCCGAAGCGCTGGGCCTCGAACATCGTTCCAAGGGCGGTCTTCTCGGTCGAGGCCATCCGGTCGGGGAAGCCCTGCGCCATGACCGCGTTGGCGTGGTAGCCGGTGTCGATGCCCACCACGTCGAGAAGGTAGGCGGGGCCCATCGGCCAGCCGAACTTCTCCATCACCTTGTCGATCTTCTGGAAGTCGAGGCCTTCGTTGACGAGCATCATGAAGCCGGCGAAGTAGGGGAACAGGACCCGGTTGACCAGGAAGCCCGGGCAATCGTTCACGACGATGGGCGTCTTGCCCATCGCGAGGGCAAAGCTCACCGTCGTCGCGACGGCGCGGTCGCCCGACTTCGCGCCGCGGATGACTTCCACCAGCGGCATCTTGTGCACCGGGTTGAAGAAGTGCATGCCGCAGAAGTTCTCGGGGCGTTTCAGGCCCTCGGCCAGCCGGGTGATGGAGATCGTGGACGTGTTGCTCGCGAGGATCGTGTCCTCTTTCACCTGGTCTTCGACCTCGGCGAGAACCGACTTCTTGACCTTCTCGTTCTCCACCACGGCTTCGACGACGATATCGACTCCTCTGAAATCCCCGAACGAAAGGGTCGGCCGGATGCGGGTGAACACCTCGGCCATTTCGTCGGCGGTCATCTTGCCCCGCTCGACCCGCTTCGCGAGGAGCTTCCGGGCTTCGGACAGCCCCAGGTCGATGGCCTTTTCCTGGATGTCCTTCATGACGATCGGGGTGCCCTTGGAGGCCGACTGGTAAGCGATGCCCCCCCCCATGATGCCGGCGCCGAGGACAGCCGCCGACTCGACCCTGGAAGCCGTCTTCGCCATCGTCTTGGCGACTTTCCCGACGAACTGGTCGCCGAGAAAGATGGTCACCAGGTTGAAGGCGGTGGGAGTCTTGGCCATCCTGGCGAACGCCGCAGCCTCGATCGCCAGCGCGTCGTCACGTTTGCGCCCGGCGCCCTGCTGCATGGCGGTGATCGCCGCCACCGGCGAGGGGTAGTTGGGCCCGGCCTTCCCGGCGACGAAGCCCTTCGAGGTTTCGAACGCCATCATGGTTTCCGTGGGGTTGAGCTTGAGAGGAGAGACCTTTTCGAGCCGGCGTGCCTTCCAGTCCCGCTTCCCGGCGATCGCCTGGCCGAGCAGGTTCAGGGCGGCCTCCCGTAGCTTGTCGGGGACGACCACCGCGTCCACGACGCCGGTCTTGAGAGCGACGTCGGCGGTGTACTGCTCGCCACCGGCGATCCACTCGATGGCGTTGTCGGCGCCTGCGAGGCGGGAGAGGCGCACCGTGCCGCCCCAGCCCGGGAAGATGCCGAGCTTGGTCTCGGGCAGCCCGATCCGGGTTTCCGAGGACATGACCCGGTAGCTCGTCGTCAGGGCGAATTCCAGGCCGCCGCCGAGGGCGAACCCGTTGATTGCAGTGACCGAGGGGAAATCGAAATCCTCGACGGTGGAGAAGAGCTTGTGCACCTCGAGAATCCAGCTGATCAACTGATCTTCGGTGTTCTTGAAGTACTCGACGAATTCCGTCACGTCGGCGCCGACCACGAAGCAGTCTTTTCCGCTGGTGACGAGAAGCCCCTTGACGCCCGGCTCTGCCTTGAGGAGAGCCAGCACCTCCCCCAGTTCGGCCAGTGTCGCCTTGTTGAATTTGTTGACGGAATCGCCCTGAAGGTCGAAGCGCAACTCGGCGATGCCTCCGTCCAACATCGAGCACTGGATGGCCTTGCCATCAAATTTCATGGGACCTCCGCAAGGAAACGATCAGTAACAGGGGATGGGGTGGCCTCTTTCGCTGGCCACTCCGACACGGTCGCCCCGAGGTGATGATCACGAGATGAATGGTCGCTCATTCAGTCGAAAAGTCAAGGAAGTGTCGTGAATGGTCTTGACAGCCCGTGGATAGGAATCGTGATTTGGGAGTATCCATCTGAGTGCTGTAAGCGCAGAATGCAGGGTTGCCTCGTGCCCCGCCAGAATCGCATCGTCGTCGTGAGTCAGGAAAGAGCCGCGCTCGGAAAGGCCGACGACGGGTGGAGGCGGTGCCGCCCGGAGACTCCCTGGTCATCGGGACTCCGTCGTCATCCAGGAAGCGAGACGACCTCGCCCATCTCGGACGTCTCGACCGGCCTGTGGTCAGGACCGTCCTTCGCGAGGGCGAGATGAACGCGATCCTCGTTGTACCAGGCGTGGAACTCTCGATGCAGCCGTCTCGCGTGAGCTTCACTTGACACGATGTCGTGTTCGAAGAGCTCGCGCCGGAGGGTGCCGATGAGGCGTTCGACGAAACAGGCCATCTTTGGCGGGCGGACGGCAGTCTTGACGGACCGAATGCCCAGAGTGCGGACTCGACGGCAGAACTCCACGAGCTTGCGCAGCTCGCCGTGGAATCCTGGCGCGTCCCAGGCCGGATTCTCTGGGGCCATCTTCCGAATCAGGCGTCGGACTTCGTCACGAGCGGTCGGACGCCCTGCCCGCGACTTCCGTCTCCAGAAGAGGCGGAAGGCCTGACGGAGACGCTCCGGAACGCCTACCTCGGCCACGCGGACGACACCATGGCCCCCCGTTACACGAATCTCGAGCCGGAGGACCTCATTCCCCTCGTCGAGCTGATCAGCGACAAGGCCGGCTTGGCCCCATCCCCCGACGAGGTTGCGCGTTCGGTTGCGCGCGAGAAGGAAAGAGCGCCCAGTGACGGGCGCTAAGTCCTTTCGAATCAGATGGTCGGGACGGCGGGATTCGAGCCCGCGACACCTTGAACCGCATTGGGACGGAACCACCCAGGCCCGCCGCGTCGATCCTTGGACGCGGCATGCGGCACCTCCTGTGACGATCCCAGGATCGCCGAGGTCTGCTGCGGCGACGGGGAACAGCACCAGGGACAGCACCAGCGACGCAGTCCTGCAGTTCTCGGCGGACAACCAGAAGCGCACGACGCTCTCAGGACACACGGCTCCTCTCGACGCACCGGGGTGAACGAACCGATCCCCGTGGCGCTCCGAGGGCTCCCGAGCGCGACGAAGGCTCCGCGGCCGTCCGGCCCCCGCTCCCGGCTCTCGGATAGACTTGCCTCCTCATGGTTCGATCACGCGACGAGATCATCGCGACCCTTCGGGCGATGAAGCCCGACCTCGGCCGACGCTTCGGCGTGCGCGACCTGGCCCTCTTCGGCTCGTTTGCGCGCGGCGACGAGACCGATCGAAGCGACATCGACATCCTCGTCGAGGTCGACCCCGAGATCGGCCTCGATTTCGTCACGCTCGCCGACGAGCTCGAGGGCGCCCTCGGCCGGCCGGTCGACCTGATCTCCACCCGCGCGCTGCGTCCACGGCACATGGACGCTATCCGGCCCGAGACTCTTCATGTCTAGACGCTCCGTCCGCCTCCTGCTCGACGACATGCTCGAGGCGGCGGAACGGATCGAGCGATACGTCGCGGGAATGGATCAGCCGGCGTTTCTCGCCGACGAGAAGACCTCCGACGCCGTCGTCAGAAACCTCGAGATTCTCGGAGAGGCCGCCGCTCACGTACCGGAGGAGTTCAGGGCAAGCACACCGGAGCTGGAATGGCCGCGGGTCGTCGGCCTCAGAAACCGGGTCGTCCACGGGTACTTCGCGGTGGACCTCGAGCTCGTCTGGAGGATCGTCGTCAGCGACCTGCCCGTTCTCGCGTCGCGACTTCGAAGGCTTCGCGACTCCCTCGACTGACGCCTCAGCCGGTCGGCGCGGCCAACGGCCGCGTCAAGGCGAGGCTTGGTCGGCGCGCGAAACGCTCGAGGCCGCGGAGTTCATCCGCGGCCTCTTTCTTGGCTCAATGTGTGGTCGGGACGGCGGGACTCGAGCCCGCGACCCCTTGAACCGCATTCGGCACCACCGTCTGCGGACAGCCACAACTAGATCTATACCATAGATCTACGCTGGCACGATTCCTTCCGCGGGTATCTACGGACAGCATGGGACGACGAAATTAGATACCCACAGGGCAGCCGCGGTGGACCGGCAGTCGGCTCTGCCCGGGCAGTGAGAGCGTGCCTGCTGACGTCCGGGACCTACGTCGTCGAGCAGCAGAGCCGTGTTGACGCCGTCCGCGGCAGAGCGCAGCCCCTTTTTGCAAACATGGTGGCCGACCCGCTGAGGGCGGACGCGAGCAGCATCGCGACCATGCCGACCGGGCAGTCGACCAACTCGAGCGCTAATCGCTCCGCACGAACTGGACGATCGTCTCGAGCGTGATCGCTCCCTCGACCCGATGGACCTCTCCCCGACTCAGCACGGGCAGCAGTCCGGGGCTGCCGCGGAAGCGCTCGAGAACGAGCTCGAGGGAATGGTCCGGGTGGACGTGAAGAGGTTCCGGAATGACCAGAGACATGACCGGGACGTTCACTCGCCCCGAGCGCGCGCTTTCCTCGAGGTCCCGACGTTTCACGAGACCCACGAGCTTCTCCCGGCTACCTACGAGGAAGGCGCCCGACGTGTCCTTCTCGACGACGCTCCAGGCCGCCCCGATCGAGCTCCCCACGGGAATGAATACAGGATCCGACACCATGATGTCCCGCGCTCGCCACGTCCCCTGAGTCACTCGGCTCGCAGCTCCGGGGAGATGCACGCCGTCCTGCTCGAGCAGCGCGTGGTAGACCGGCTTGGGCTGGAAATGTCTCGAGATCAAGAAGCTGAGGAGGTTCGCCACCATGAGCGGAACGAGGATCTGGTAGTCCTGCGTCAGTTCGAAGATCATGAAGACCGACGTCATGGGCACGCGAATGATGCCGGCGAAGAGGGTCCCCATCCCGACGAGCGCGTAGGCCCCGGGATCGCCCGTCGGGAACGGCGCCCACGCTCGTATGACGATGCCGACGGCGCCCCCGGTCATCGCGCCCAGGAAGAGGCTCGGCGCGAAGATGCCTCCGGCGTTACCGGACGCGTACGAGATGATCGTGGCGACGAGCTTCACCCCGCAGAGCAGGGCCAGCGTCTTCAGCGCGAGGGAGCCCTGGAGCGCCTGGTCCACGTGCTCGTAGCCGACTCCCATGACCTGCGGAACGAAGACCAGGATGACGCCGATCGCGAGCCCTCCCATCGCCGGCTGGAAGGTCCTGGTCCACTCCGGCATCTGCTTGAAGAAGCCGCGGGCGCGGAGGAGAAGCTTGCAGAAGAGGACCGAGACGACTCCCCCGACGATGCCGAGGACGGCGTATCCGGCCAGTTCGGCGGGGTGTACGAGGTGGTAGGCCGGAACGCGGAACAGCGGCTCGTTGCCGAGGATCGAGCGCTCGACGATGACCGCGGTCACGGACGCGACGACCGTCGATCCGATGAGCGCGGCGTTCATGTCCCCGATGATCTCCTCGAGCGCGAACAGCACGGCCGCCACCGGCGTGTTGAAGGCCGCAGACAGGGCCGCGGCCGCGCCGATGGGAACGAGGCTCTGCACGCGGGCCGGGGAAAGGCGCAGCCATCGGCCGAGGACCGACGCGATCCCCGCCCCGATCTGAACCGACGGCCCTTCGCGGCCCATGGAGTGCCCGGATCCGACGCAGAGAGCTCCCGTCAGGAACTTCCCGAGGACGACACGCCCCGGGATCACCCCCTGGTGAAGGTGGTAGGCCGCCTCGGTCTGTGGAACTCCGCTGCCGCGGGCGTCGTTGAAGAACTTCGCCAGCAGGTACCCGGTGACGAGGCTGACGAGCGTCGGCACGGCCAGGAGACGCCACGGCGACGGCGCTGCTCCGAACAGGACGTTCCTGGTGGCGTCGATCGCGAGCGTAAACAGGACCGCGGACAGGCCCCCGACGACTCCGAGCAGAATCGTCAGTACCAGGAAGACGTGGTTCTCGCGCAGGAGAAGCTTCTCGGCGATCGACCGGGTGTCGAGATTCAAGCTCCCCCTCCTCCGTGTTTCCGCCCGATCAGGAGGAGAGCCAGGTCCAGTCCCGTTGGCTCTCCGCACGACAGGCTGGCCGCCTCCTCGACCCGGAAGACGAGCTCCGCACCGTCCTGCACGAGGTCCGGGTCGCGCGGCCGGCCCTTCGCGTCGAGGGCGCTCAGCATCGACTCCACTTCCGCTCGGAGCTGCTCGAGTCCGGAGCGCTGGGATGCCGAAAGGCCAATCTGGGGCTCGAGACAGCTGTCGAGCCGTTTCGCGGCCTGGGCGAGGCCCGCGAGGAGGCGCTTCATCCGCTCGTCGGATGGGAGACGCAGGGCCAGGGGGTTCGCCGACTGGATCAGCCGCGTCGTCTCGAGAAGGCCGGCTGCTTTCGAGATTCCCGGGTCCAGCTCGAGCGCCCGCTCGAGATACCGTCGAGCCGATCGATAGTCTCCGATCAGGAAGGATGCTTCGCCGGCACCGGCGAGCGCGTGAGCGTTCTCCCTGTCCAGTCGGGAGGCCTCGACGAACTGCTCGAGAGAGCGCGCGGCATCGCCGGCCTCGAGAAAGAGCCGGGCCAGCTCTGAGTGCGAATCCGCGTTCGAAGGCGCGTCCGCGGCGAGAACGAGCAGCTCGGACAGAGCCCTGCGCCCTTCGCGGTGATCCAGAAGGAACCGAACGAGCTCCATCCGGACGCGCCGGCCCTGCCCCTCGGCCTCCGGCCCCGCGCGCAGTCCGTTCAGCGCTTCGTGGTAGTGAAGGAGCGCGTCCTTCACATCTCCACCCCTCGCCGATAGCCTCGCGAGCTCCAGGTGCACCTCGGGGTCGTTCGGCGAGGTCTCGTTCATCCGCAGCAGGGCGGCCCGCGCTTCGCCGTCGCGGTTTCCCGCCGCTAGGACCTGGGCGAGCGCCAGGGCGATCTTCGGATTGCCGCGATCGCGGACCGACGCACGCCGGAGCGACTCGGTCGCCGCGCTCGTGTCTCCCGCTCGCAGCTCCGCTTGACCTCGTCTGTACCATTCACCGGCGATTCGAGCGTCCGTCCGCCTGTTCCACGCGGCCACGGCGCGTGTCACGAAATACGCGGGTACCGCCCCGACCGACACCAGGATCAGGATCGCGATCTCCCGCCTCACGACGCGGAAGCCGCGCTCATTGCTGCAGGCTCGACAAGCGCCTGACGCGAGCGGCCCCCCGCAACTCGGACAAGCCTCGGGACTCCTCAAGACTCGACGTACCTCGGCCGTTCCGCCGACACCTTCAGCTTGCCCAGACCATCGAAAGACGAGGAGGTCAAGGAGAACTCCGGCCTCGTCGGCTCGACGGGCGCATCGCGTCCTTCCGATCCCCCCCGGCGGAGAGCTCGTCGGTCAGCATTGCGAGCACTTCGCGAGTCGCTTCCAGCTTCGCCCGGGGAAACCCGGCGAGAGCCCGTGCGACACACGCTTCGATGGTGCCGACGGAGGGCACGTCCAGTCGCTTCCCCAACCTCGTCACTTCGAACGCCGCTCGCCGCCGATCCCGTTCGTCGGTCCGTCGGACCAGAAGGCGGCGCCCCTCGAGCCGCTCGAGGATTCCCGTCAACGTGCTCGGGTGAAGGTGGAGCACCCCCGCGAGCTCCCCCGCCAGGATCCCCGGGTACTGGCTGACGATTCGAATCACGAGCCGCTGCGGCCCCGTGAGGCCGATCGTCGCCTGCATTCGCTTCGACCGTGACTGGAGGTTGTGGTCGAGGGCCCAGATCAGCCGCAGGAATTCCAGGGCCTCCCCGAGACGGGCTCCCTCGACGTCGATTCTCGCGGGTCTTCGGATCGCTTTCGTCATTCCTGCCTCTCGTCCGACGTTCAGAGTATAGGGTCGCCCACAGTCGTTGGACGTCAAACTGTTACACGATTCGAGAGGCCGGATTCGCGCCTCCTGCCGGCGGAGCGCGGGCGCGGTCATCCCTTGACCGCGCCCCCCGTCAGCCCGCCCGAGATCCGCCGCTCGAAGAGGAAGACGATCAGGACGACGGGGATCGTGGAGAGGACGATGGCCGCGGAGAGCTGCCCCCAGGGCACCTCGTAGAGAGAGGCCCCGGAGACGCTCGCGATGCCGGCGGTGACGGTCCGGCTCGCGTCCCGCGTCGTGAAGCTCAGGGCGAGGAGGAACTCGTTCCACGACGCGATGAACGTCAGGAGCCCGGCCGCGACGAGGGACGGTGCCGCGAGCGGCAGCTGGACGCGCAGTAGCCTCCCGAGCGGTCCCAGCCCGTCGAGCGTCGCCGCCTCCTCCACCTCGCGCGGCAGCTCGCGGAAGCCCGCCTCGAGGACCCAGACGGCGAGCGGGACGCCGAAGGCCGCGTAGGGGAGGACCAGCGCGAGCGGGGAGTTCATCAGGCCGAGGAGGCGCACGCCTTCGTACAGCGGGAAGAGCAGGAGGATGGGCGGGAAGAGCGAGACGAGGAGAAGGCCGAGGAGCCAGCGGTTCCGGGCGCGAGGCGGCATCCGGCAGAGCGAGGCGGCCGCGGGGGCGGCGACGGCGAGAGCGAGGAGCGTTGCGGCGAGGGAGACGGCGGCGCTGTTGACGAGGTACCGCGCGAACGGCTTCCTCTCGAGGAGAGCCCGGACGTGCTCGGCCGTCGGCGGGCTCGGGATCCAGACGGCCGGGGAGGACGTGATCTGCGCCTCGGGCTTCACGGCCGTGAGCGCCTGCCAGACGGCCGGGAGGAGGCTCCAGGCCGCGGCGAGCGAGACCGCGAGGGAGAGGAGCGCGGTGGCGAGCGGGCGGCGCCTCACGCCGTCTCCCTCCGCGAGGCCAGCTTCACGACGACGGCCGCGAGGAGGAGGGCGACGAGCATCCCCTGCACCGCGATCGCCGCGCCGTAGCCGAAGTCGAGGTAGCGGAACCAGCTCTGGAAGGCGTAGAGGGAAAGCGTCTCCGTGGAGCCTCCCGGGCCGCCCCCGGTCATGACGTAGACGATGTCGAAGGCGCCCCACGCCTGGATGGACCGGAAGAGCGTCGCGACGACGAGCGACGGTACGAGGAGCGGAAGCGTGATCCTCCGAAAGCGCTGCCAGCTGCCCGCCCCGTCGACTCGTGCCGCCTCGAGAACCTCGGAGGGGACCGCCTGCAGCCCCGCGAGGAGGATGAGGGCGACGAACGGCGTCGTCTTCCAGGCGTCGGCGACGACGAGGGCCGCCATAGCGGTGGCGGGCCGAGCGAGCCAGGCGACGGGCGCCTCGATCAAGCCGAGGCGCGAGAGGAGGTCGTTCGCCATGCCGAACGTGTCGTGGAAGATCCAGGCCCACGCGAGCGCCATGACGGAGGTCGGAAGGGCCCACGGGACGAGGACGACGGCGCGGAGAGCTCCGCGTCCCCGGAACGAACGGTCGAGGAGGAGGGCGAGCGCCATGCCGAGCGTCACCTCGAGGGAGACCGAGAGGCTCGTGAAGACCGCCGTGTTCCGCAGCGCGGAGAGGAAGCGCCCGTCGGCGAAGGTCCGGGCGTGCGTCGCGAGGCCGGCCCAGGAGGAGACGACGCCGTCGGCGAGCTCGGTCCGGGTGAAGCCGAGGAGGACGACGCGGAGCGCCGGGACGCCGACGACGAGGGCGAGCAGGAGAACGACGGGCAGAAGGAGGAGCACCCGCTCGTGCCGGGCGCGGCGCGCGAGGGAGCCCGTCACGGCGAGTCCCCGAGGACGAGGCGCGTCTCGCGCGCGGCGGCCGCGAGGGCCTCGCGCGTCGTCTCGAGCCCGGCGAGCGCGGCGGTCAGGTGCCTCTGGAGGACGTCGGAGGCCTGCGCGTACCTCGCGACGACGGGCCGCGCCGTCGCGCTGGCGTGGATCGGCAGGAGCTCGGCGAGGAACGGGTTCGCCGCGAGCAGGGCCGGGTCGGAGTAGGCGTCGATGCGGGCCGGGGCGAAGCCCGTCGGCGCGCAGAAGAGGCGCTGGCTCTCGAGGCTGGTCGCGTGGCGGAGAAAGGCGACGGCCTCGGCCGGGTGCCGCGAGGCGCGGGCGACGGCGAGGCCCCAGCCGCCGAGGGTTCCCGAACCGGGCGCCCCGGAGAGCGTCGGCACTGGGAGAACGCCGAGCCTCCCCGCCACCGCCGAGCCTTCCCTCTGCGCGAGACGCCAGACGTAGGGCCAGCTTCGGAGGAGCACGGCCCGCCCTCCCTGGAAGAGCTGGCGGGTCTCCTCCTCGCGGTAGGCCGCAACGCCGGGCGGGCTGATGCCGCCCGGCGCGCGGGCCCGGACGAGGAAGGCGAGCGCCGCCTCGGCCTCGGGGCGGTCGAGGCCGACCCGGAGCGATTCCGGCTCGATCCAGAAGCCGCCGTGGCCGTGGAGGACTTCGAGGAAGAAGCAGACGAGCCCCTCGTACTGGGCCCCCTGCCAGAGGAAGCCCCACCGGTCGGGTGGCGACTGGAGGCGTCGGGCCGTCTCCTCGAGCTGGGCGAAGGTCCGGGGCGGGGCAATGCCCGCGGCGGCGAGGAGGTCGGCCCGGTAGTAGAGAAGGCCGACGTCGGTCCGGAACGGGAGCCGGTAGAGGCGGCCTCGGTAGATGCCCGCCGCGAGAGCCTGCGGCAGCAGTTCCGCGCGCTTTCCTTCTCCGAAGTCGTCGTCCAGCGGCCGGAGCCAGCCGGCCGCGGCGAGCTTCGGCGTCCAGGTGACGTCGAGGTAGACGAGGTCGAAGGCGCCGTCGCCGGAGAGCAGGGCCGAGGTCGTCAGGCTCTCGCGCAGGTCCGTCGGAACCGGCCCCTCCTCGAGCTCGAGGCTTACGCCCGGTCTGGCCCGGGAGAAGCTCTCGGCGAGCGGGAGCCAGAAGGGACGTTCGTTGGCGGGGACGAGCATCCGGAGCGTAACGCCTGCCCGGTCCCTCCCCTCGTCGCCGTGACAGGCCGGCACCGGGAGCAGAAGGGCGAGGATCGCCGCGGTCCAGGCCCTCCGCCGGTTCATCCCGGGTCCGCCATCGCCGGAGGGTCGCCGCTCAGCCGTGGCCTCCTCCGACGGCCGCCGCCCGCGGCCGGAGAAGGAGGTGGTCGAGCGTCTGCAGGTACCTCACCGTCTCCTGCCGCTCGAGGCCCGAGACGAACTTCCAGAAACCGTAGATCCTGGAGAAGGTCATGATCCTCTCCGCGTATCGCCTCCAGGTGTAGCGGGCCGCGACGCGGGCGACGGCGGCCTCCGAGACGCGGGCCCAGGCGGAGGGGTCCACCGCGCACCTTTCGAGAAAGTCGGCGACCTGCGCTGAGGCGGACGCCCCGTCGTTCGGGTCGACGTGGAAACCCGAGCGGCGGTTCTCGATGATCTCGGAGGGTCCACCGTGGCAGGTCGCGAAGACGGGAAGCCCGGAGACCATCGCCTCGACGACCGTCAGGCCGAAGGCCTCGAAGAGCGCGGGCTGGACGAAGACGCCCCTCCGGTCGGCGATCCACCGGTAGAGCTCCCCCGTCAGGTGGCGCTCCAGCCGGCGCCCGATCCAGCGCACCTCGCCGTCGAGGGCGTGGTGCGTCATCAGCTCGTGCATCCGGAGCGCCTGCTCGCGCTCCTCGCCGTCCGCGCAGAGGTTCGTGTCGACGTGGCCGCCGACGACGACGAGGTTCGCGAGGCGGCGGAGACGCTCGTCGCGGGCATACCACTCGACGAGACCCGTCAGGTTCTTGATCCGGTCGAGGCGGGCCATCGTGAAGACGATCGGGCGCTCCGGCGCGACGAGGCAGCCCCGGGCCGTCGGCTCCGGCTCGCCGAGGACGAGCTCCTCGATCCTCGGGCCGAGCGCCGAGAGGCGCCGTGCGCTCTCGGAGTAGGGGAAGTAGACGTCCTCGTCGGCTCCCGGCGAGACGATGTTGAAGCGCGGGTCGAAGACGTCGATGCCGTTCACGACCCTGTAGAGGCCCGGCATGGTGAAGGAAGAGTAGCTCTCGTACTGACCGATCGCCTCCGCCGTCCCCGCGATCTCCTGGTAGGTGCTCGTGACGATGAAGTCGGCGCTGTTCATCGCGAAGAGGTCGGCGGTGTACTGGACCGAGAAGGCGTACTCGGCCTCCATGTCTTTCCAGTGGAGGGCCGAGAGGAGGTACTTCGTCTTCTCCAGGGCGTGGGCAATCGTCGCGTGGGTCACGCCGAGGCGCATCCCGATGAGGGCGGCGACGAGGTTCCCGTCGGAGTAGTTTCCGAGGATCAGGTCCGGCCGGCCTCCCAGCTCGGCCGCGGCCTCGCGCTCGACCTCGTGGGAGAAGCGGTGGAGGTAGGGCCATACGTGGAAGCGGGAAAGGAAGTGCCGGACGACGCTACCGTCGGCCTCGCGGAACGGGACCCTCAGGATGACCGCGCTCTGGCACCCGTCGATCCGCTCGAGCCGCTGGTCGCACCCCGTCGAGCCGGCCTCGGGGATGAGGCGCGTGACGACGACGATGCGGGGCTCCACGTCGACGCCCTGGACGGCCAGCCGCTCGCGCATCTCCTTCTCGAGGGCGCGGACCTGGTCGAGGATGTAGACGACCTGCCCGCCGGTGTCCGGAAGGCCGAGGACGCCCGACTGGCCGAACCACCCGTGCGGCGACAGGACGAGGACGCGGGAGATCATCGGGACGCGCGCAAGGAAGGTCTCGAGGAGCTCTGCCGACGGCGCCTCGAAAAGATCGATGAGGAGGCTCATCGTTTCGGCCGCCCGCTCCGCTGTCGCCCCCCAGCCGGGGGCGAAGCCGAGGCCGGCCAGCCGCTCCTCGAGCTCCGTCCACGGGGTCGCGGGGTCCGCTGCGGAGAGAGCGGCGTGCGCCTTCCGGAGCGCCGTCCGGAGGGCCGGGGTGTCGGGGAACGGCGCCCGGAGGAGGAGCGAACGCCCTTCGAGGGTGTGGAGGCCGAGGAAGGAGTGAATACGGTCGGACCCCGCTCCCCCATCGCGGAAGAGCTGGCTTGCCAGGTGGCGGTTCAGGAAAGACAGACCCTGCCCGATCGAGCGCGTCTCCGTCAGGCGGGGGAACCCTCGGGAGAAAGGGCCGAAGTCGAGCTCGAGCGGCTCCTCCTCACCCGCGCCTGCGACGAGGCCCTCCTTGAAGGCGTGGAACTCCGGCCCCGTGATCGGCTCCGGGACGAGCCGGTCCGCGTGGATTCGCGCGAAGCAGAGGCTCCCCGGCCCGGTCCGGAACGCGAAGGCCGCCCACGGCGTGCGGAAGATCCCTTCCTGCACCGCCGCGATGGCTTCGGCGAGGGCCGTCCCGGAGAAGTCGAGGGCCGCGTAGGAGGCCCGGACCTCCTCGTATCCCCGGACGAGATCCGAGCGGAGCAGGACGTTCCGCCCCTCGCCGAGGTACCGCTCCATGAGGAGGACGAAGACATCCGGGTGCCGGGACGCGAAGTCGTGGAGACGGTTCAGCATGGTTCCTCCGTCGCGAAGCCGTAGCTCGCGATCCCCTCGAGGATCCCGCCGGCATAGTGCGCCGAAGCGAAGTAGACCCGATCCCGGCCGCGGAGCTCCTCGAGCTCGGGCTTGTGGTTGCCGACGACGACGGCCATCGTGTCCCCCACGAGCATCTCGAGGTCGTTCCCCGAGTCCCCCGCGACGAGGAAGGACTCGAGCGGAAGGCCCAGCCGGAGAGCGAGGAAGCGGACCGCGAGCCCCTTGGAGGCGCGGACCGGAAGGACGTCGAGGAACTTCCCCTGCGAGAAGACGAGGCGCGCTGCGAGACCGCGCGCGTGAAGGAGGCGGCGGATCGCCTCGAGGTCGACGGTCCGCCCGGGGACGACGTCCCAGCTCGCCTTGTAGGGGCCGTCGTTCGCCTCGGGCTGCTTCTTCAGGCCCGCCACGGACGAGAGCGCTCGCACGACCTCGTCGCGCCGCCATCCGTGCCGGATGTGGCTCTCCCACGCGCGGTCGGGCTTCAGGTCCGACGCGAAGCGGATCTCGGTGCCGACCGCCGTCACGAGGACGTCGGGGAGGGGCACCTTCCACGCCGCGAGGATCTCGAGCGCCCTCGGGAAGGACCGCCCCGTCGCCACGCCGAACGCGACCCGCGGTGCGTTCCCCTTCCGCCAGGCGAGGAGGCGTTCGAGGGCCTCCTCGTCCCCGACGAGCGTGTCGTCGATGTCCGTGACGAGGACGAACGAGGCGTCCGCAAGGCGTGCGAGCGGGCTCGTGCGGAGCGCCGCGTGACGGCGCCGAAGTGCCTTGCGCTCGCTCCGAAGGAGCCTGGCGCAGAGCGAGAGGTACCGGTCGACGTGCCCGTCCCAGGAGTACGTGTCGTGTACGCGGCGGAGCCCGTTGCGCGCCCACTGGCTCCAGCGCGGCGGGTCGGAGAGCGCCTCGCGAAGGGCCTCGGAGAGGGCCTCGACGTCGCGCGGGTCGACGAGAAGTCCGTTCCGGCAGTTCGCGAGGATCTCTCGCGGCCCGCCGTCCGCGGTCGCGACGACCGGGAGACCGCTCGCGGCCGCCTCGAGCAGCGTCAGGCCGAAAGGCTCGGTCAACGCGGCGTTCACGAACACGCCCTTCCTCTGCGCGGCGAGGCGATAGACGTCGGGGACGTCTCCGGGCTCGTGACGCTTCGGAAAGGCGATCGAGCCCCAGAGGTCGTGCCGGTCCGCGGCGAGAAGGAGGTCGGTGTAGACGGCCCGCGTCTCCTCCTCGCTCGTCGCGACGTCTTCGCGCACGCCGGCCAGGATCGCAAGGTTCGCGCGTTCGCGCAGGAGCGGGTCGCGCCCGAACGCTTCGACGAGCGCCGGGAGGTTCTTCTTCGGCGCGGGGCGGCTGATCGCGAGAACGAGCGGCTTGTGGGGGTCCCGGAGCCAGCGGTCGATTCCCGGGAACGAGGTCCTCGACCTGAGGGCGGACGGCGGCGAGAACCGCGACGTGTCCACTCCGGGCGGAACGACGGCGAAACGGCCGGGACGGTAGTTCTCGTACTCGCCCCACTGGCCGTCCACCTCCTGCCGGGTGCTCGCGAGGATCAGGCGGGCGTTCTCGATGATCTCCTCTTCCGCCGCGATCCGGTACGAGAAGCGGAACTGCCTTTCGAGATTCGACTCGACGCGCCCGGAGGAGAGGAGGCGGGACCGCTTCGTGATGCCGAGGGAGTGTCCCGTGTGGATGAGCGGGATGCCCAGCAGCTGCGAGAGGCGCACACCCACGTAGCCCGCATCGGCGTAGTGCGTGTGGATGAGGTGCGGCAGACGCTCCTGCGCCCGGAGGAACTCCACGCACCGGTCGACGAGCGCCGGCAGGTGCGGCCACAGGAGCTCCTTGCGGAGATAGCGTTTCGGCCCGAACGACAGCCTCACGATCCGCGCCTTGTCCGCGAGAGCTTCTTCCGGGACGGCGTAGTCGGGACCGACAGCAGGGTCCTCGACGAGACGTGTCACGAGGTCGACACGCGCGACCTGCGCCGATCGCGCGAGGGCCCGCGCGAGCTCGAGGACGTAGCCGACCTGCCCGCCCGTGTCGTGGTCGCGGCCGAGCTCCGGCGCCGCTCCGCGAACGAGACCGTGGATGCTCAGGTGAAGGAGATAGAGGCCGTCCGTCATGCCGCGATCCCTCCCCACTCCTCGAGGAAGGGGACGTAGAAGTCCCGATCGGAGGGAACGGCTCCCGAGATTCGGGTCACGGCGCCGGCGAACCCCACGCCCCGTCGCAAGCTCTCCTCGGCCGTCCAGTTGCGGGCGAGCCCGAGGAGGACCGTGGCGGTGAACGCGTCCCCCGCGCCGACGGTATCGACGACGGCCCCGCCGGGCGAGGCGGCCGGGACCTCCGCGAAGGTCACCACGTCTCCGTCTCCCCACGTCGCGACGCAGGCCCCCTTCGCTCCACGCGTGACGTAGAGCGCCATCAGGTCGAAGCGCCGGACGACGTAGGCCGAGAGAGCCTCCAGGTCGTGCAGCGGAAGGCTCAGGAGTCGCCGGACCTCCGCGAGCTCCTCGTCGCTGACTTTCACGACGTCGGCGGCCGCGAGGGCGCGGCAGACGACAGAACCGTCGTACCAGGGAGCCCGAAGGTTGAGGTCTGCGAGGCAGACGGCCTCCGTCGCCGAAAGGACCTCGTGGAGAGCGGCGCGCGAGGCCGGCTCCCTCTGGGCGATTGTGCCGAAGGCGACCACCGAGGGCCGCCACGCTTCGGCGGCCAGCGCCGCCACCGCGCCGTCGATCGCGTCGAAGGCCGTCCCCGCCGGAATCTCGAAGCGCGGCACCGCCCCGCGCAGCGAGACGACGGCCCGACCCGTCGGCTTGAGGACGTCCTCCTGCACGCCGTCGGTGGGGACGCCGGCGGCGGCGAGGCACGCGCGGAGCGAAGCCCCAGCCTCGTCGGCGCCGAGGCGCGTCAGGAGGAGAGGCTCGAGCCCGAAGGCCGCGGCATGAGCAGCGACGTTCAGGGGAGCACCGCCGGGGACGGGACCGGTCGGCATCTCGTCGACGAGGGCCTCGCCGAAGAGGCAGACGCGCGACGGGCTCGAGGAGGACGGGCGGAGCGCGCGAGGTGGCCTCATGCCCCGATCCTACCGAATAATCCTTTGAGCTCAAAATATTTTCCGCCTCCCTTCGGCGGGGTCCGCGGTCTCCTTTCGCCTCTTCGGAGGCCAGACGCCGCGTTCCAGGCGGCCTCGTGACTACCGACCCCGTCCGGCACCCAGCCCGCCCTCGCCGTGCCCCGTCCGGTGCGCTCCTCGCCGACTCCGGCAGAGCGCCCCTTCAGCCCCGGGGCGGCGGCGCAGCCGCCCCAGCACCCGGCACGACGTGAACGGTGCGCGTCGGAAACGCGAAGGAGCTCTCCGCCGATTCGACGACTCCCATGAACGCGAGGAACACCTCCTGCCGGATCCGCTGGAACTCGCCCCAGTCCGTCGTGAGGAACCACGCCATCACGTCGACGTTCAGCGACGAGTCCCCGAAGCCGGTGAAGAAGACGACGACGTTCTCCCCCCAGATCTTCGGGTGCTGACGCAGCACGCGCTCGAACCCCTCCAGGACCACTCTCATCTGCTCCTGCGTCGTCTCGTAGACGAGGCCGATCGTCGCCGAGAGCCGCAGCCGGTCCCGGGCCGTGTACGACTCGATCCTCGTGTCGGCGAGTCCCCCGTTCGGGATCGTCACGAGGGTCCGGTCGAGCGTCCGGATCCGCGTCGACCTCAGTCCGACCGCTTCGACGACACCGAAGACGTCCCCCACCTTCACCCAGTCTCCCTGGCTCAGCGCCTGGTCGACCCCGATGGACAGGGAGCCGAAGAGGTTCTCCACCGTCTTCTGGGCCGCCAGTGCGACCGCGATGCCGCCGATGCCGAGCCCTGCGACGAGGCTCGCCACCGGGTAGCCGAGGGCACCGAGCAATGCGACGCCGGCGAGGACGACGAGGAAGGTCTTCACCAGTCTCGCGGAAAGCGGGAGAAGCGCGCGCGCCTCGGGACGGCGCGAGGCCCAGGGGGAGGAGCCGACCGCCGCCTGCAGGACGTCGACGGTCCGGAGCGCCCCCCAGAAGAGAACGAGGAAGAGGCCCGTCCTCCGGACACCGTCGAGGAAGCGCTCGGCCGGCTCGTAGAGGCCGAGGTAGGCGAGCGGCACCGCCGCCACCACGAGGGTCCAGGCGATCGTGATCGGCGCGCGCAGCCTCCCGAGGATCACGTCGTCCAGCGTCGTTTCCGTCCGCGCGGCCAGCCGGCCGACGAGCGCGCGCGTCACCAGCGACAGGAACGCGCCGACCGCGAGGGCGACGGATGCGACGAGGGGCAGCGCGAGCCACTGCCAGACCAGCAGGTCCTTCGGGCCCGGCCGGAGCAGCGCCTCTGGAGCATGCTCAAGGAGCCATCTCTGCCCGAGAGCTTCGTACCAGCGGTCCACGCGGCGTACCGTCGCCGGCGAGACCAGCCAGCGGGGCCCTTCGGGTCCCTCCCGCAGCACGAGGCGAACCGGATCGAAGGAACCGGAGCGACCCGGAATCCGGGCGATCTCCTCGACGTTCGGCGGCAGGCCGTCCTCCAGGTTGCCGCCGGGGCTTTCCGAGAGCTCCGCCGGGTCGATCCAGGCGTGCCTGTCGAGGACGGCTTTGAGGCGCCTGGCCAGCCGTGGCCCATCCGCCGACAGGTCGGGTGGCAGCTCGAGGGCCTCGGCCGCGGCGTCCCACCGGCCCTGCCGGGCGGCCTCGAGGTACGAGACGACCGCCTCGCGCGGCGAGCCCGGGCCGCCCGCTCCGGCGGCGGGCGCCGGTAGAGGCCGATCCGCTCCCGCGAGCGCCCTCGGGATCGAGAGAAGGGCGAGGATCGCCAACGGCAGGATGAGCCTGCGGCGCGGTGCCCGCGGGGAGCCGGGGAGAGAGCCCGTCATCTCGGTCCGACCATAGCCCGCCTATCGTTTGAGGTCAAATCATATGGCCGCGGATCGTCCCTCTTCTTTCGCGAGATCAGAGAGCGATAGCAGCCGAGGTCGAGCTCGGGTCAGGCGACGCTGGCGTCCACCGTGGCGGTCGCCGGCCCGCGTCGCGTGGCCTGGAACGAGAAGACCATCGCGAGATTCGTGGCGACCAGCACGACGAAGGCGAAGAGGGTGAAAGTCTCGGAGCCCGGGAGGCCTGCCCCCATCACCTCGAAGGCCAGGACAGCCGTCACGAGGCCTCTCGGGAAGAGGGCCGCCACGTCGTTCGTCTCACCCGGGCCCAGCGGCAGGAGGCCGACCCTGTTCACGGCCACGACCGCCGCGCGGCGTCCGAGGACGCAGATACCGGCGAACGCCAGCGCGGCGCCGCCCGTCTTCAGCGTGATTCCCTTCCATTCGACGACCACGCCGAGGAAGACGAAGAAGAAAGTGAGGACGACGAACGTCGTCTGACGCATGAAGCGGTGAATCGCCTCGCGCATCTCCTCGAAGCTCCGGACGTCCTGCTCCGGCATCTCCCGCCGGAAGGCGCGCTTCAACAGGACCGGTTCATTGGAGAGGACGATCCCGAACGCCACCACGGCGACGGCCGCGGCGCCGCCCATGGCGCTCACGGAACCGTCCAGCAGGAGGGCGACTCCGAACGTCAGCGCCTCGCCGAGACGAAGGCCACCCGTGCCGCTGGCCCACCGCAGGTATCGGCTCCAGACGAGGCCGACACCGACGGCCACGGCCGCGCCTACGGCGAACCCGACGACGGTGGACCTGAGGACGAGCGACGGGACCGAAGCCCCTCCCATCGCGCCGATCGCGATCTCCACGCCGAGGATACCGAGGACGTCCGCCATGGCGGCGTCCAGGACGAGTCGCGTCCGCAGCTCCTCGCCCAGCCCGAGCGTGCCGAGCACGGGAAGGACCACCGCGCTCGAGGGAACCCCGAGGAGCGAGCCGAGTGCGACCGCCGAGGGGCCGGGGAGCCCGAGGAGCCCGTGCGCCAGGAGCGCGATCGTTCCGCCCGTCAGGACGAAGCTGAGGACCGCGAGGAGCGCTCCCGCGGCCACCCCCCGGATCGACTCGTCGAGGTCGAGGCCCATGCCGCCCTCGAAGAGGATCGTGACGAGGGCGAGGCCTCCGAAATATGGAGCGGCCCTCACGAACTCGGCACCCGGGAGGACCTTCAGGACCGGCCCAAGGAGAACGCCGAAGGCGATGAGGAGGACGGCCGCCGGCACGCGTGTTCGTTGGAAGAGGACGTCCGCGGCGTACGAGAGAACCAGCAGAGCGCCCAGCAGCCAGAGAAACGCCGAGGGAGTCACCAAAGCATTCTATTTCAGCGCCGGCTGCCCCCGCGCTGCGGAGAGTATTCCGGCCCGGTCCCGACCCGCGCCCGAGAGCCTCCCGGACTCCCCCTCTCTTCGTCCCTATCCCGGCCCCTCTCCCGAACGGAAGATGACCTTGCCCTTCCCACCCCTCTTGGCCTCGTACATCGCCTCGTCGGCCTGTGCGAGAGCCGCGCGAACATCGGACGGGCAGGTGGGAAAGTAGACCACCCCGACGCTCGCCCTCACCTTCGCCGCCTCCGGCGAGCTCGACAGCGCTACGACGATTCCATCGAGGAGTCGCCTGCCAACCTGCTCTGCGTCGGCTGGAGAGGATCGCCACAGGATCGCCGCGAACTCGTCTCCCCCGAGCCTGGCCGCGACATCGCCGGCCCGTATCGTGGCCTCGAGGACCCTCGCGGTCCGCACGAGCGTGGCGTCCCCCGCCGCGTGTCCGAACCTGTCGTTGACGGCCTTGAAGTCGTCCAGGTCCAGAAACGCGATCGCGAGCGGGGTCTCCAGCCGCCGAGCGCGCGAGGCGGCCTTCCGGAGACGATCGACGAAGGCCCGTCGGTTGAGCAGGCCCGTCAGGGGATCGGTGTCGGCGAGAAACGACCAGCGTGCCAGGAGGTCCGTCGCGAAGGCGATGAATGCGAAGACCGCGAGACGATTCAGCGCGTTCCATACCAGCAGCTCGCCGGCCAGGCCGCCAGAGGTCCCGTGGGCAGCCGCCCATCCCGCTCCGGCGACGGCAGCCATCGCGAGGCCCCGCAGTCGGCCGAATCTCCACCCGACGAGCGCGACGGGGACCGCGTAGAGAGCGAGCAGGCTCGCATTCGCTCCCGTCGATCGATCGGCCCACGAAATGCACGAGATGGCAGCGACGGCGAGAAGAATGCCGGTCGCAGGTCGGACCGGCTTTCCAAGACGCCCTACGGCCCGCGACTTCTCCTTCAGCGCCTCGAGAGCGGCCAGAAGTCCAGGCCATCCCTCACTCGTCCTCACGTCGCCCCATCAGCCGTTCCCACGCCGCCTGTACCGCCTTCGCCGATCCGAGCCCGACCGCGAGCTCAAATGCTACGCCGAATGCCGCAGAGATCGTTGGGAACGCCGCCAGCACGACCGGCCGGGCCGGGCGGGACTCGTTTGACTTCAAAGTATCTCGGTGCCAGAGTCGGGCGGCGAGACACCGGCGGCAGCGGCCGGGAGGTCCTGCCCAGATCCTCCGGGGAGGTAATGCCCATTGAAGACCGCCATCAGAAGGGGCCGCGGATTCCTCGTCACCCCGCTCTTCCTGGCCACGCTCGCCGCGCGTGGCCAGGCTCCCGCCCCGGCTGCTCCGGCCGTTCCGGCTCCTGCCGCACAGGCGCCGGCCACGTCGGCGGAGGGTGCGACGACCCCGCGAGACCCGAAGTCGCCGATACGCGGATGCGCCGACGGACGCGGCCCGACGGGCCCTGTCTCGCTGAAGATCCTCTCCCCCGCCCCGGGTGAGGAGATTCCTCTGCCTGGGGCCGTGGCCAACGGCGCTCCCGTCGAGGTGAAGCTCGAGCTCACGAACTACGAGACGTTCTTAGACCCCGCCACGAAGACGGGTCAGGCCGTCGCGATCTTCCTCGACGGTCTCCCCTACTACTCCCACTACGAGCCTTCGAAGCCCTGGCTCTTCCGGAAAGTGGCGCCAGGCACGCATACCTTGAGGGCGGTCCCTATCCGTCCATGGGGCGATCCGATCCGCGAGGATGGAGCCTTCGCCATGGTGACGTTCCGGATCGGGCCGAAATCCGAGAAGAACGCCCCGGCACCCGGGGAACCCGTCCTGACGGTGCTCGAGCCGAAACTACGGAAGAAGTACCCGACCGCAGAGGCCGCCTCGTTGAGGTTCGAGTTCCTCGTCCGCGGGTGTCGTGTCTCGGATGGCAGCGAGGCCGATGCCTGCCGCGTGCGCTATCGGATAGACGACCGAAAAGAGGCGATCCTCTCGAAGCCTGAAAGCGTTCCGATCGAAGGGCTTGCGGCCGGAAGGCACGTTTTCGTCGCCGGCCTCACGCGAGACGGCAAGCTGATTCCCGGGGCGTACACGCTCGTGCAGGGGTCGTTCGATGTGACGGAGGCTCCGCGCTAGTTCGCCCTGTATTCTCAGGCTGGGAAGAACGATGACTCTCACCGCCACCCGAAGTCGCTTCGAGCTCGGTCGCGCGAGATGCAGCCGTCGTCTCGGTGGACGTGTCCGGCTGCCGGCCATCGTCTTCCTCCTCGTCGCGCTCTTCGCCCCACTCGGCTTCGTCGGAATCGGGGAGCCCGATCGCGCGCGTGGGCCGGAGGAGTTCGCTCTGGTCTCGCCAGGCGCCCAGCCCGAAGCCCCGGCCGAGACGGACACGGCCTCGGCCCCGCTGGGGCTCTTCTTCCCCGCCGGACTCCCCTCCGAATCGCTCGTCGTGCCTGAGCCGGTCTGTACACGGCTCGCCTTGGGAGCCGTCGAGGCCCTCTCGGGCGACGCCTACCGCTCCTCTCTCGCGCCCCCCCCAAGACGCTCGTAGCCAGCAGGCCGTTCGTCCCGGACCAGAGCGCAAGGAGGAATCATGTCGAAAGAGCGAGATGGCGCGAGCCCCACACCCAAAGACCCAGCCGAAGGCCCTTTGCCCGAGAACAAGGGGGATGGCAAGAAGGCCCTGATCTTCTTCTTCGCGGCGATCGCGTTCATCCTCGCGCTGAAGTTCCTACTCGGATACTGAGGACCGTGCGGCCCGCGGCCGTCCTCACGGACCTCGACGGGACGCTCCTCGAACACGGGGGCGTCCTCGGAGAGCCGGTGCGCCTGGCGATCGCCAACCTCCACGATCACGGAATACCCGTCGTGCCGCTGACGAGCAAGACCGAGGTCGAGCTCCGCGACGTCCTCCGGGAGCTCGACGCCGGCGGCATCGGGAGCTTCGAGAACGGCGCCGGCGTCGTCGGACCCGGCGGCATCGTCGTCTCGGAGAAGGCGATCCCCGTCGCCGAGCTGTCCGCAAGGCTCGGAGAGCTCGCGCGGGTCACTGGCTTTCGGCTCACGCCCGCCTCCGAGCTGCCAACAGCGGAGATCTGTCGGATCACGGGCCTCCCCGAGGAGCGGGTTCCGGCGATGCTCGCCAGGGGGTTCGGCCTGCCCTTCCTCGCGCCGGAAGGCGCCGCCGAGGTTCTTGGGCGCTCCGCGAAGCAGCTCCCGGCCACGAGGCTGACGCGCGGCGGGCAGTTCTGGCACCTCTCCGGGAACCACGGCAAGGAGGACGCCGTCGAGCTCCTCTGCCGCAACGGACTCGTCTCCCGTCCCCTCGTGGGGTTCGGCGACGCCCCGAACGACGCCGGCTTTCTTGCCCTGTGCGACGTCGCCGTCCTCGTCCCCCGCGCTTCCGGAGAAGTCGACCCGGACCTCTTCGCGGCGATTCCGGCCGGTCGAATCGCCCCGTTCCCGGCGGGTCGCGGCTGGGCCGCGGCCGTCTCTGATCTCCTCGAGGAGGCAAAAAGGTGAGCCCCCGTCTCCCACCACTCTCGGCCGAGGTTGCCGAAGCGATCGCACGGATCGGGAAGGTCGACGTCCTCGTCGGGATCCCCTCCTTCAACAACGAGAGGACCATCGGGCACGTGGTGCGAGCCGTCGTCGCGGGTCTCGCACGCCACTTCCCTGACGCGAAGGCGGTCCTCGTCAACTCCGACGGCGGCTCGACGGATCGGACGCGCGAGCTCGTAGAGCGGACCGAGGTCGGGAGCCTCGCCGAGATCCTCGTCGACGCGGTCCCTTCGGGGACGACGGCGAAGATCATCACCCCATACCGGGGGATTCCCGGAAAGGGCAGCGCCTTCCGGACGGTCTTCCGGATCGCCGCCGAGCTCGAGGCGAAGGCCTGCTGCGTCCTCGACAGCGACCTCAGGAGCGTGACTCCGGAGTGGGTCGAGCTCCTCCTCGAACCGATCGTGACGCACGGCTACGAGTTCGTCGCGCCTCTCTACGCGCGCCACCGCTACGACGGGACGATCACGAACACCATCGTCTATCCACTCACGCGGGCTCTCTACGGTCAGCAGATCCGTCAGCCGATCGGCGGCGATTTCGGATTCTCGGGCGACCTCGCGGCGCGCTTTCTAGAGTTCGAGGACTGGGAGGGGCCGGTCGCGCAGTACGGCATCGACATCTTCATGACGACGACGGCCGTCGCCGAGAAGCGAAAGGTCGCGCAGTCGTTCCTCGGGGCGAAGATCCACGACCCGAAGGACCCGGGCTCGGATCTGGCGCCGATGATGGTCCAGGTCGTCTCGACGCTCTTCACGCTGATGGAGCGCTACGAGAAGTCCTGGAAGGGCGTCTCGGGCTCGGAGCCGGTCCCGGTCTTCGGCTTTCCCTACGCCGTCGGGCTCGAGCCGGTACCGGTGAAGCTCGACAGGCTCCTCTCTCAGTATCGCCAGGCGGCCCACGACCTGCCGCCGATCTGGGAGTCGTTCCTCTCGAAACGGTCCCTCGCGGCGATCCGCGAGGCGGCGCACGCGCCGGCCCTGGCGCTCGGGGACGAGGCGTGGATCCGGATCGTGGCGGAGGCGGCCGCCGGGTTCCGGCGGAGGGCGCTCCCGCCCGCGACGCTCATCGGCTCGCTCGTTCCGCTCTACCTCGGAAAAGTGGCGACGTTCGTCGCCGAGACGGAGGCGGGCTCGGCCGAGGAGGCCGAGATCCGGCTCGAGGAGCTCGCCCTGGCCTACGAGAAGGCCAAAGGTGAGATCGAAACCCTGTGGGGCGCGACCCCGTGATGGAGACGACGATGGGAAAGAACCTCGGCCAACAGATTGCCCTCGCGTTCGAGCGCCTCGTCGACGCCTTCCTCTCCGTCGTCCCGGCGGCGCTCGTCATTCTCGCCGCGCTCCTCGTGGGCGTCCTGACGGGGCTCCTCCTCCGGACGCTCCTCCGCCTCGCCATCTACCTCCGGCGGAGGGTGCGCGGCGACGAGGCCTCCTCCTCGCGGCAGCTCCTCCGCGCCGCCGGCCTGAAGGCCGAGCCCGAGCGGGTCGTCGGGATCGTTTCCTTCTGGACCACGGTCGTCGTCTCGCTCGCCGTCGGCGTGAACGCGCTCGAGCCCGGGGCGCTCCGGAGCGTCCTCTCCGAGGCAGTCGGCTTCCTGCCCCGCCTCCTGGGCGCCGTGCTCCTCGCGGTCGTCGGCGTGGGCGTCGGCGCGCTCGTGAGGCGGAGCGTCCTCCTCGGGGCCGTCAACGCCGGCCTGCCGTGGGCCCGCGCCGGGGCGCGCGCGGCCTACGTCCTCGTCGTTGCGTCGTTCGCCGCGGCGGCGCTCGACCACCTCGGGGTCGGCCGGTCGATCCTCGTCGCGGCCTTCTCCATCTTCGGAGGCGCCATCGCGCTGACGCTCGCGCTCGCCTTCGGCCTCGGGGCGCGAGATCTCGCGCGCGGTTGGCTCGAGAAGAAGCTCCGCGCCGAAGAGGAAGAATCGGGAATCCGCCACGTATGACCGGAACCGGGGAACCGGCGTCCATTCAATGGATCTCCCACTTCCCCCCGCTCGTTCCCGGCTGCACGCGAGAGACGAAGCTCGCGGTCCCGGCCAAGGCGATCGCCGCGAAAGACAGGCCTTCAGCCGTTCAGGATGCCGCCCTCTGCGACGACGGCCTCGAGGAGGATGTCTCCCGCCTCCGGAACGGCGGAGAGGACGCGCGCCCAGTTCGGGATGAGCGGCGCACCGAGCGGGTCGGCGACGAACTGCTCGACGGCGCTCTTCAAGGCCCCGGCGAAAGTGGCGATCGCCATCTCTTCCTCGTGCCTCGGAAAGGTCAGACCGTTGAACTTGGCCAGGGCGTAGAAGCTCGAGGCGGCATCCTCGGCGCGGCGCTGGTAAGAGGCGAGGAGCGACTTGAGGGTCCCGTCGCCGAGGACGGTGTCGGCGGCGGCGAGCGTCCGGAGGAGGTGCTTGGCGATGTCGGCCGCCATCCGGTGGAGGCCCTTCGTCGGGTCTTCCGGCGAGAGCACCTGGTGCTTGTGATCGTAGCGGTCGGCGATGTCGACCTGGCAGATGCGGCGCGGTGAACGGTGCCGGTAGACCTCCGAGAGGGTGCCGATCTCGAGGCCCCAGTCGGACGGGACCCGTATCTGGCGGAGGAGATCAGCGGAAAGGGCGAACTCTCCCGCGAGCGGATAGCGGAATGCGGAGAGGAACTCGATGTAGGGGTTCGCACCGAGGAGAGCCCGGAGCGCCCCCAGGATCGGCCCGACGAAAAGGCGCGAGACGCGGCCGTTCAACCGGTCGGTGAAGCGGGCGTAGTAGCCCTTGCAGAAGTCGAAGTTCAGGATCGGATCGGCGATCGGGTAGAGGAGCCGGGCGAGGGTCGCGCGGTCGTAGTCGAGGACGTCCGCATCGTGGAGGGCGATGTACTCGACGTTCCCCTGCGCGAGGAGGTAGCCGAAGCCCATCCAGCAGGCGCGACCCTTGCCGCGCTCGCCGAGCTTCAGGTCGGCCTTGTCGAGCTTCGCGAGGAGCGCCTTGACGCCCGGGCCATCGTTCCAGAGGACGACGGTCCGTCGTTTAAGGCGCTTGAAATACTCGAGAGCGCCCCGGTATCCGGCTTCGTCGGCCCGGTCAAGGGAGATAAGGACCGTGTCGAGGTAGGGGGCCTGGGCAACCTCGTCGCAGATCTTCACGAGGGCGGGGCGTTCGAGCTCGGTCACGAGCGACGGGATGAGGAGGGCCGCCTTGTTGCGGCGGGTATTGCGAACGAGGGAGTCCTCCAGCTCGACGAGCGGCCGATTCCCGAGTCGAGTGAGGGTCGTGATCGGGCCGGTCTGCGCAAAATCGCTCATGGCCCATTCTAGGGCGCGCAACGACAGGGACGGCTGATCTCACTTATCCTGCCCGACGGTGCTCGGGGGCGCTTCTTCCCCCGTTCCCCTTTCGTGAGGAGGGCGGCATGGCGGCCATTGAGCAGGTCCTGGAGAGGATCAGCGGCTTCGTCTGGGGCTGGCCGCTTCTCGTCCTCCTCGTGGGGACCCACCTCTTCCTCACCATCCGCCTCGGCTTCATCCAGCGCTACATCTGGACCGCCATCAAGCTCTCAGTTCGCCGAGACAAGGAGGGAGCCGGAGACGTCAGCCAGTTCGGGGCCTTGACGACGGCCCTCGCCGCGACGATTGGAACCGGGAACATCGTCGGCGTCGCAACCGCCGTGGCGGCCGGCGGGCCGGGCGCGGTCCTCTGGATGTGGCTCACGGGCGTGTTCGGAATCGCGACGAAGTATTCCGAGGCGCTCCTGTCGGTCCGCTTCCGCGTGAAGCTGCCCGACGGCTCGATGGCCGGCGGGCCGATGTACGTCCTCGAGCGAGGAATGAAGACGAAGTGGCTCGGCATCGTCTTCGCGGCGCTGACCGCCGTCGCCGCCTTCGGCATCGGGAACACGGTGCAGGCCAATTCCATCGCGGTTCTCGCGCAGGAGACGTTCGGCATCTCCCCGTGGATCAGCGGCGGTCTGCTGACGCTCCTGACCGGCATCGTCATCCTGGGCGGTATCCGGTCGATCGCGAGGGTCTGCGAATTCCTCGTCCCCTTCATGGCGGGCTTCTACGTCCTCGGCTGCGTATACCTGCTCTTCATCCACTTCGAGACCCTGCCGGCGACGTTCCGGCTCATCCTGTCGAGCGCGTTAAACGGTCAGGCAGCCATTGGCGGGTTCCTCGGCGCGGGAATGAAGGAAGCGATCCGGTTCGGCGTCGCGCGCGGCCTCTTCTCGAACGAGTCGGGCCTCGGCAGCGCGCCAATCGTCGCGGCGGCGGCGATGACGAGGAACCCGGTGCGCCAGGCGCTCGTCTCCTCCACCGGCACCTTCTGGGACACGGTCGTCGTCTGCGCGATGACGGGTCTCGTCATCGTCAACTCTGGCGACTGGCACGCGGGCCTGAAAGGTGCGGCGCTGACGAAGACCGCTTTCAGCCACATCCCCCACGTCGGGCCGGTCGTCCTGACCGTCGGCCTCCTGACCTTCGTCTTCTCGACGATCCTCGGCTGGTCGTACTACGGGGAGAAGGCCGCCGAGTACCTCTTCGGGCCGAAAGCCATCCACCCGTACCGCGTCCTCTGGGTCGTCGCCGTCATGGTCGGCTCCGTCGCGACGCTCCCGGTGGTCTGGTCCTTCGCCGACATCGCCAACGGCATGATGGCGATCCCGAATCTGGTCTCGCTCCTCGCTCTCAATGGCGTGCTCGTCTCCGAGACCCGGAAGTACCTCTGGAGCGGAAACCTGGAGAAGGACTCTTCCGAAGGCTGAGGAGACCATGACGGCACTCCTCTTCTTTCTCGGCGTTGGCCTCCTGGCCCTGGGCGGCGACCTGGTCGTTCGCGGAGCCTCCGGATTCGCCCTCGCGGCGGGTCTTTCGCGCCTCGTCGTGGGCCTGACGGTCGTCGGCGCCGGGACCAGCGCGCCCGAGCTCGCCGTCTGCATCCAGGCGGCCCTCGACGGGCGCGGCGGCATCGCCATCGGGAACGTCGTCGGGAGCAACATCGCGAACATCCTCCTGATTCTCGGAGCTGCCGCGGTCGTACGTCCGTTCAGCGTTCCGCGGGCTGCCGTACGCCGCGACCTCCCGATCGCCATCGGTGCCACGCTTCTCCTGATCACTCTCGCGATGGACGGGGCGCTCACGCGCCGTGATGGCGCGATCCTCGTCCTGGCGCTCGTCGCCGAGCTCGCCTATACGGTGAACGCGGAACGAAGAGAAGTCCTCGCGAACCCGACGATCACGTTCATCCGTAACCGTCGCGAGACACTCACCCAGGTCGGTGTCGCCGTCGCAGGACTCGGCCTCCTCGTCCTCGGTGCCCGGTGGGTCGTGATCGGTGCAGTGGCGGGGGCGCGGGCACTTGGATGGAGCGAGCTCGTCATCGGGCTCACCGTCGTCGCCGTCGGGACATCCCTTCCAGAGCTCGTCGCGTCCAGTGCGTCCGCCCTCAGGGGCCAGGGCGGCCTGGCGGTCGGCAATGTGTTCGGGAGCAACATCTTCAACTTTCTCGGTGTCCTGGGCGTGACGCTCCTCGCCTCGCCTTCACCGCTCCCCGTCGAACGGTCGACGGTCCTCGTCGACCTCCCGATCGCGCTCGCCGCGGCGGTCCTCTGCATTCCGATTCTCGTTCGAGAGTATCGGATCGGGCGCTTCGAAGGCAGCATGCTTCTCTGTGGCTTCGTCGCCTATACCCTCCTTACTCTCGGCGCCTTCAAGTGATGGACCCTCCGACACTGTGCTACCTGGCACGCGACATGAAGTCGCCTCGCGACTCGGCAACACCACCCTGGTTCCGGACCTCCTCAGGCGTTCACCGAGGGCGGCCTATTGGCCCCCGCCTCCGATCTCCTCTCGAGTATGGCCAACACTGTGGCCAAGGACGAAAAAGCCGCCGTTTCCGGCGGCATCTAAACCCTTTGGAATCAATGGTCGGGACGGCGGGATTCGAACCCGCGACCCCTTGAACCCCATTCAAGTACGCTACCAGGCTGCGCCACGTCCCGACCCGGACGAAAAACGACGGGGGGGTCAGGCTTCTTCGCGGGAAAGGAGGCTTGCGATCTCCTTGAGTTCCGCGAGGGCCCTCGCCACCCGGGGGTCTGGGGATTGTGCCATCGGAGCGGGGGCAGGGTCAATCCTGCGAGCGACGGGAGCGGTCTTCGCGGACATGGCCACGGCCGGCGGCGGCGCGATCTCGACGTCTCCGGCGGGAGTGGAGCTCTCATCGATCTCGAGGGAGGTCGACAGGTCGGGCTCGGCAGCATCGGCGTGGGCGGAGAAGACAGGGGCGTCGGCGAGCTCCAGGGAGGACTCGGGCTCCGGCTCGCTCTCGACGGGCTTCGGCGGTGCCGGCCTCGCGCGGCGGCGCCTCGAGGCGGTCGAGTCGGCGGGCTCGGGAGCCGGCGTCAGGACGAGCGGCTCGGCCTCGGCGGGCGCCGCGGCCTTTTCCTTCAGCTCGGCCTCTAGGCGCTTCTTGGCGCCGGCGATGGTGTAGCCCTCGTCGTAGAGGAGCTTCTTGATCCGCTCGATGATCTTCAGCTCGAGGCCGTTGTAGAGGCGGGGCCCGGACGCCCCTTTCGGGGCGGAAAGAACCGGGAACTCGGTCTCCCAGTACTTGAGGACGTAGGGCTGCACGTCGGCCAGCCGGCAGACCTCGGCCACCTTGTACCGGGCTTCTGCTGTCGCCTCGATCTCGCTCACGCCGTGTGCTACCTCCAGGGAATCCGGACGGAGTTTAGACGATGCCGCGTCCCGGCCCTCTTCTGGGAGGTGCTTCTACCGCTTTCGCTGTCGAGCAGGACGGTGCGCGGTCCGTGGCGGCCCCTCGTCGCCCTTCCGGATGATGAACTTCAGCGGGACGCCGGCGAGATCCCAGTTCTCGCGGAGGCGGTTCTGGAGGAATCGCTCGAAGGAGAAGTGCAGGGGCTCGTCGCGGTCGGAGAAGAGCCGGATGAGCGGGGGATCGGAGGCGACCTGGACGGCGTAGCGGATCTTCATCTCGCGCCCGGATTTGCCCTTGGGAAGCTGCGCCTCGAACGCTCTCTTCAGGACGCGGTTCAGCTCGCCCGTCGGGAACTTCGTCGCCAACCGGCGGGCGACGGCGTCGGCCTCGGGGAGGAGCTTGTCGATCCCGAAGCCCGTCTTCGCCGAGACGGTCATGAAGGCGGCGCCGCGGGTGAAGATGAAGCGGCGGCGTACGTCGTCGCGAAGGTCCTCCTGGGCCTTCTCGTCGTCCGCGAGAAGGTCCCACTTGTTCGCGACGAGGATGAGGCCCCGGCGCGCCTCCTCGGCGTAGCCGGCGATGTGGGCGTCCTGCGCGGTGATCCCTTCCGAGGCGTCGAAGATGATGATGGCGACGCGGGCGCGCTCCATCGCCTTGCGGGCGGCGACGACGGAGAGGAGCTCGGCGGAGTCGGTCGTCTTCCCCTTGCGGCGGATGCCGGCGGTGTCGACGAGGACGTAGCTCTTGCCGCCGCGCGTCAGGAGGACGTCGACGGGGTTGCGGGTCGTGCCGGCGATCTCGGAGACCATGACCCGCTCGGAGCCGAGGATCCGGTTGACGATCGACGACTTGCCGACGTTGGGCCGGCCGATGATGGCGACGGGGAGCCCCTCGACGCGGGTCTCGGGGTCGAGGTCTTCCGGGAGGCGCTTCTCGAGCTCTTCGAGAAGCTCGTCGGTGCCGATGCCGTGAACGGCCGAAACGCCGAAGACGTCGTCGAAGCCGAGCTCGTAGCCCTGCTCGAGTCCCTGCTCGGCTTCCTTGCGGTCGACCTTGTTCCAGGCGATGACGACGGGCTTGCCGAGAGCACGGAGGCGCCCGCCGATCCGCTGGTCTTCGGGGAGAACTCCGTCGGCTCCGTCGAGGACGAGGACGATCAGGTCCGCGTCCACGACGGCGTCGAGAGCCTTTTCGCTCGTCCAGGCGGCGAACCCGCCGGCCGCGTCGAGGTCGAGGCCGCCGGTGTCGACGAGCCTCCAGCGTCGTCCCGACTCGCTGACGAGGTCGAGGGAGAAGGAGTCGCGCGTCATTCCGGGACGGTCGTGGACGAGGGCCTTTCTGGTGCCGGAGAGCCGGTTGAAGAGGGCCGACTTGCCGACGTTCGGCCGCCCGACGAGCGCGACCGAGTAGAGGTGGGGGCCTGCGGGGGTCCGGGGCTTCGCCACTACCGGCGCCTTCTGCGGGGCGGGCCACCGGCCGGCTTGCGCGCGGGCCCGCCGGGAGTCCGCTCCGGTCCGCGCGGGCCGCGGGGCGCCGGGCGGCGGGGCGCGGCGCGCTCGATGACGGCGGGGCGCGAGGTGCGCTGCGGGGCGGAGGCGCCCGTGAGGCGGAAGTCGAGGAGGCGCTTGTCGAAGTCGGCGCGGGTCAGCTTGACGCGGAGGTGGTCGCCGAGGCGGAAGACGCGGCCCGTCGAGGTGCCGACGAGGCGGTGCTCGACGTCCTCGTAGCGGTAGAAGTCGTCCTCCAAGGGCGTCCATCGGGAGCAGTCCGTCGGCGTAGACCCCTTCGAGGGTGATGAAGAGGCCGAAGGGGACGACGGCCGAGACGTAGGCGTCGAACTCCTCCCCCACCCGCTTGGAGAGGTAGACGAACTTCTTCCACGACTGCGCCTCGCGCTCGGCCGACTCGGCGCGCCGCTCCCTCTCGGAACAGTGAGTCGACGCGTCGACGAGCCAGCGCTCGCGCCCCTCGGCCTCGGCCGCGGCGGGAGGCCTGTGCGAGGCGATCCACTCGCAGAGGGCCCGGTGGACGACGAGGTCGGGGTAGCGGCGGATGGGCGAGGTGAAGTGGGCGTAGTAGGTCGCCGCGAGGGCGTAGTGGCCGCGGCAGACGGGGGCGTAGAGGGCCTTCTTCTGCGCGCGCAGGACGAGGTCGGAGACGAAGCGCTCCTCGGGCTTGCCCTCGGCCTGGTCGAGGATCGCCTGGAAGACCGCCGGGCTGACGAGGTCGTCGTCCTGGGGAATCTCGTATCCGAGCGGCTCGAGGACGGCCCGCAGGTCGCCGAGCTTTCGGTCGTCGGGCTTGTCGTGGACGCGGTACATCGCCGGGGTCGGGATGAAGACGAGGTGCCGGGCGACGGCCTCGTTGGCCGCGAGCATGAACTCCTCGATGAGCCGGTGCGCCTCGTTGCGGACCGCCTTGACGATGGCGACGACGTCGCCCGTCTCTCCGAGGACGAGGTCGGCGTCGGGGAGGTCGAAGTCGAGCGAGCCGCGCCCCCTGCGCATCCAGCGGAGCGCGAACGCGGCCTTGCGCGCCACGAGGAGCATGGGCCTCACCTCGGCGGGGACCTTCTCCTCGCCGGGCTCGTCGCCCTGGAAGAACGCTGCGACGTCGGTGTAGGTGAGGCGCGCCTTCGAGTGGATGACGCTCCGGTAGAACTCGGCCGTGACGGTCTCTCCCTTCGCGTCGAGCGTGAGCTGCGCCGTAACGGTCCGCTTCTCCTCGCGGGGACGGAGGGAGCAGAGGTCGTTGGAGAGGCGCTCGGGGAGCATCGGGACGGCGCGGTCGGGGAAGTAGACCGAGGTGCCTCGCTCGAAGGCCTCGGCGTCGAGGGCCGAGCCGGGGGTGACGTAGTGCGAGACGTCGGCGATGTGGATGCCGAGGCGGAAGCCGCCGCCGGGGAGCTCCTCGGCCGAGATCGCGTCGTCGAAGTCGCGGGCGGTCTCGCCGTCGATGGTGACGATGCAGTCGCGGGTCAGGTCGCGGCGGGTCCGCCACTCGCCGTCCTGGATCGCGGCGACGGCGCGCTCCGACTCCTCGACCGACTCCCTCGTGAACGTCCGGGGAATGCCCCACTTGCGCGCCACGACCTCGACGTCGATGCCCGGGTCTCCCGGGAATCCGATGAGCTCGATGACCTCGGCCTGGGCGAGGCGGTGCTCGTCGGGCCAGGCGGTGATGCGGGCGTCGACGTAGATGCCGTCGGGGGCTTCCATGTCCTTGCCGTCGGGGACGCGCAGGAGGGCGTCGATCTTCGTGTCGTAGGGGACGATGACGGTGCCGTCGGGGCCGCGGGCGATCCGCCCGACGACGGTCTCGCGCCGCCTCACGAGGACCTTCGTGACGGTGCCGGTCTCGGTCGGGCCGCGGAAGCCGCGCCGCGGCCTCGCCTTCTCGACGAGCACGAGGACGAAGTCGCCGTCGAGGGCCGAGCCCGCCCCGCCCCGCACGATGGGGAGGTCCGGGACGCCCCGCTCGCCCGAGAGGAGCCACGCCCTCCCTTCGCCCCGGATGGCGATGCGGCCAGCCGTGAGGTTGGTGTACTGGATGAGGGAGAGCTTCTCGCCGCGGGTGCGGACGACGAGGCCCTTGCGCTCGAGGGCGTCGACCTCGGCGTGGAGGGCGTCGAGGGCGGCTTCGTCGGGCGAGGGGCCGAGGAGCTCCTTCGCGAGGTCGCGGAAGGAGAGGATCCGCCGTCCGCGCGGCGAGAGGGCCGCGAGGACGCGGCTTTCGGGGATATCAGGGGTCACAGGGGTCACGGTGTCCTTTCGGGGCGCCCCGCCGAGGCAGGCCTCCACCGCGCGAGGCGAGGAGGAGTGGTGCGAAAGGGGGGACTCGAACCCCCACGGCTTGTTAAGAGCCACAAGGTCCTGAGCCTTGCGCGTCTACCAGTTCCGCCACTTTCGCACGAGCGGGGAGCGGGAGGATACGACGCGAGGGAGATGGCGTCAATCAACTGAAGGCCTCAGGAACGCCGCGCAGGCGCGTCCCGCTCGCTCACCCCGCCAGGTACGCCAGCGCGGCCTGGTCGTCGGGAAAGATGCGGATGAGGGTGTCGAGCCGCGTCAGCTTCAGGAGCGCCACGACCCGGTCCCTCGGCTTGACGATCGCCATCCGGCGGTCCCTTTCCTCGAATCGCTGCAGGTAGCCGATGAGCTCTCCGAGACCGGTGGAGTCGAGGGTGTCGATCTTCTCGAAGTCGAGAAGGACCGGCCCCTCGTCTTCCTCGAGGACCTTCGAGAGGAACTCGGAAAACTGCCGGGCGCTCTCCCCCAGCTTGACGACGCCCTGGATCCTGAGGATCGTCGCCCCGTCGCGCCGCTCGCGGATGATGATCACTTGCCGCCCCCGGCGGCCCGCTCGCGAGCGGAGACGAAGCGCCCGATCCGGTCGCGGTCGCGCGCGGAGAGCTCGAGGAAGCGGAGCCCGAAGACGGGACGGAACGACGAGGCCTCGTAGGCCCTCCGGGCGACCTGCCCGCGGCTCTTCACGGAGTCGGGGTCGTCGGGGAGGAAGAACTCCACGTCGACCACCCGGCCGACGTTCAGCTCGCCGTCCACCTCTGCCAGGAGGCCGTTCACGGAGACGTTGAGCGTCTTTCCGTGGACGGTCGCGCCCTCCACCCGCAGCTCGTGGACGCGGAGCATCGTGTTCACCTCGCGGCGCGCGGCGACCTCCGTGAGGCGGCGCACCTTGTCGAGGAGCTCGCCGTCGGGAAACGGGGCGAGGAGGAAGTCGTTGATGCCGGAGACGAGGCACTCCTCGAGGTGCGTCGAGCCGGACGGGACGACGACCATGATCGAGGTGGCCCGCCATCGCGGGACGGAGCGCAGGTGCTGGGCCGCCCGGACGCCTCCTTCCGGGCCGAAACCTTCGTCGAGGACGACGACGTCCGCCGCCGGCGAAGCCGGAAGCGCGTCGAGGCCCTCGAGGGTTGCGACCGGCGTGACGAGGTAGTCGGCCCGGGTGAGGATCTCCTCGCTGCGGGAGAGGAGCCCGTCGCGGTGGCCCGCGAGGACGACGTGGCGGCGAACGGGGGGGGTCGTCACGCCGCGACGCCCTTCCGGACCGTGACGGCCCCGGTGCAGACGCGCCGGCCCTCGCCGTCGGTCACAGTCCCCTCGAACCTCACGATCGGGCCGAGGACGCCGACGATCCTCACGTCGACGCTCAGTACGTCGCCGCTCTCCGGCGTCCGGTCGAACGTGAAGTCCGAGACTCCCGCGAGGAAACCGCTCCGGCCGATTCCGGGGTCTCCCCCGTCCAGGAGGAGCGCCGACTGGGCGACGACCTCGACGAGGGTGAGCGGCGGGAGGAACCCGTCCGCGCCCGTCCGCCTTCCGTTCCCGGTGACGAGCGCACGGACGCGCCCCTCCGCCGGCCCGCGCTTTTCGACCGTTCGCTCGACGAAGCGGAAGGGGTAGACGTGGGGAAGCTCCTCCCTGTCAGGGTTCACGCGGCCTTCGTCTCGACGAACTCGCAGAGGGCGTTGACGGAAGCGAAGGCCTTGACCCCCACCTCCTCGTCCTGGACCTTGATGCCGAATTCCTTCTCGATGCCGAGGACGAGCTCCAGCGCGTCGATCGAGTCGAGCCCGAGCCCGCTGGGGTCGTCTCCGAAGAGGGGTGCGTCGTCCTTGATGGACCCGGGCTCGATCTCCAGCTTCAGCTGCCGGACGATCAGCGCCTTCACGCGCCCCTTCAGCTCTTCAACCTGCTCCATTCCGCCTCCTTCCGGGCGATCGGCCGGAGTATACGAGGCGCGGGACCCGGCGGACGAGGACCCCGTCAGCCGACGAATCCGCCGTCGACGCGGATCGTCTGCCCGGTGAGGTAGGCCGCCCCGTCCCCGCAGAGGAAGGAGACGAGGGGCGCGACGTCGGCGGGGACGCCGAAGCGGCGGAGGGGGATCCGCTTCGTGAAGTCCTCGCGGGCCTCGGTCGTCAGGAAACCGATCATCTCGGTCTCCACGAAGCCCGGCGCGACGCAGTTCACTGTGACGCCGTAGGGACCGACCTCGGCCGCGAGCGATTTCGTGAACGACACCAGGGCCCCCTTGGCCGCGGCGTAGTTCGTCTGCCCGGCGGAGCCCATCAGGGCCGCGAGGGAGGAGATGTTCACGACGCGCCCCCAGCGGCGCCGGAGCATCCCGCGGACCACCGCCTTCGTCGCCCGGAAGCTGCCGCCGAGAGAGGTGTCGATCACCGCGTCCCAGCTCGCCTCCGGCATCAGGGCGAAGAGCCCGTTCTTCAGGACGGCCGCGTTGTTGACGAGGACGTCCACCCCGCCGCGCTCGGCGTCGAGCCGGTCGGCGACGGCGACGATCTCCTCCCGGGAGGTGGCGTCCGCCTTCGCGGCCTCGCCGCTGCCCCCGGCCTCGGTGATCCGGCGAACCGTCTCGGCGGCGCCGGACTCGTCGGACCGGTAGGTCACGAGCACGTGGAGCCCGTCCGCGGCGAGCCTCTCGGCGATGGCCTGCCCGATGCCTCGCGACCCGCCCGTCACCCAGGCGACCTTCTGTCGTTCACTCACGTCGTCTTCTCCCGGGCCGCGGCCACGGCCCCCACTCGTTCCGCCGGCGCCCCGATATCGGATGCGAAACGGGCGATGCCGACCGGGTCTTCGAGGACGTCGGCTTTCGAGCGGCGCAGGGTCCAGCGATGCATCTTCGAGAGGACGTCGCCAGGGCCGATCTCGGCGAAACGGATCTCCCCTGCCGCCGCCATCGCCGTCAGGACGTCGGACCAGCGGGAGGGGCGGGAGATCTGCTTCCCCAGGACCCGCCGGGCCTCTTCCTCGCTCTTCACCTCGCCGCCGAGCATGGGGGCGAAGAGGGCGGCTCGCCCCGGCCACGACATCCGGACGTGGCCGTCGACGAAGGCGGAGAGACCGTCGGTAACCGGCTCGAGCGCGGGCGAGTGCATGGGCCAGCCGAGCGGCAGGACTTCGGCCCGGAGCGCGCGGGGCGCGAGGTGGTCGAGGGCCCGGAGGACCGGCTCCCGGCGTCCCGTCAGGACGACCTGCTGCGCCGCGTTCACGTTTCCTATGGCCACCTCGCGAGGGTCGCGTGCGAGGCGTTGAAGTTCGGAGGCGACATCCGCCTCGGGGACGCCGATGACGAAACCCATCGTCCCGGCCGGGGCACGCTCCCGGAGAAGCCGCTCGGCCTCGAGGAGGACGTCGAGGGCGGTCCGGCGGTCCAGGACGCCTGCGCCGACGAATGCGGCGTAGGTTCCGAGGCTGTACCCCGCACAGGCCGATGGCCGGAGGCCGTGCTCCTTGGCGAGGACTTCGAGAACCGCGACGGAGACGGCGTAGACACCGATCTGGGCCGGGAGGTCGTCGTGGAGGTCCGATCGTCCGTCGCCGAAGAAGACGTCCCGGACGTCGACGCCGGTCCGCTCGGAGATCTCGCCGAACCAGGAATCGACGTACGGGAAGGAGCGGGCGAGCGCTTCGCCCATGCCCGCCTTCTCGGAGAGCTGCCCCGGCAGGAGCGCCGCGAACCTCACGCCGCCACTTCCCGAGGCAGGCACCCGGCCGGGAAGGCTTCGGCGAGCGAGTGGGCCCGGTGCCGCGAGAGCAGACGCAGGAGGCGTGGGACGACGCGGCCGCGCCCGCCGAAGTGGACGAGCCGGGCGACGGGAGAGAGTTCCATGGGGGGGTGCTCCTCGTCGACTTCCCACGGGTGGAGGTAGAAGACGGGGTTTTCGCCCGAACCGAACGCCGCCTCGACGGCGGCCGCGACGCGCGCCTCGCGCGACAGGCGGGAGGTCCAGCCGCCGCCGAGCATCGCGGGACGGCCGAAGAAGGTCCCGACGAAGGGCGGCACTTCGAGGAGGTCGCCGGCCGGCATCTTGAGGACGGTGGGCCGGCGCGGGTTGTCGGGATCCCCGATCGGCGGGACCGCCAGGAGGGAGGAGTCGACCCGGAACCCCTCCTCGACGAGGGTCGCAAGGTGGGGGCTCGACGTCGACCTCAGCGACCACTCCGGGGCGCGATAGGCCGTCACCGGAGCTCCGCAGGCGTTTTCCAGCGCCGCGCGGGCGGCCCGGAGATCTGCTCGGAACTCGTCCGAGGTCATGGCGTCGGCGCGTCGGTGGAGGTCACCGTGGCAGCCGACCTCGTGCCCGGCACCCGCGATCCGCCGGACCAGGTCCGGGTGGCGCCGCGCGACCCAGCCGAGGACGAAGAACGTGGCATGCGAGGACGTGCGGTCGAGGAGCTCGAGGATTCGCTCGGTCGACGGGACGACGCGGGAAGGGAATGCGCCCCACCTATCAGGAACGTCGTACGCCGGGTGGCCGCAGACGTGGAACCACTCTTCGACGTCGACGGTCAGGATGAGGTGCGCTCCGGGCATGCCGCCGAATTATGACTCGTCGGAATCGAGCGTCTTGAAGTGGACCGAGAGCCAGGCCGTGACCCACGTGTCGCGGAACGGCCGGTAGTGGCGGGGGCCGCCGTTGTAGATCGACCGGATCGGAACGACCTCGAACCTCCGGAGCCGCCGCGAGGCCCGGATGAGCATCTCGTTCTCGATGGCGTACCGGTTCGCGGTGAGGCGGAACTGGCGGAGGAGGTCCGTCGAGAGGAGGCGGAATCCCGACTGTCCGTCCTCGACGGGCAGCCCGGTCATGCGGGAGAGGACCTTGTCTCCCATTTCGTTCGCCCGGCGGTTCTTCGCCGGCATGCCGTCGGGGCTGGCGAGGCGAGAGCCGACGACGAAATCGGCCCCCCGGCGGGCGGCGGCGAGCAGTGTCGGAAGGTCGTCGGGGTCGTGCTGGCCGTCGCCGTCGACGAAGGCGACGTGGGTCCAGTCTTCGGCGAGGAGCAGGGCGAGCCCGTCGCGCAGGGCCCTCCCCTTACCACCATTCAGGGGGCGGCGGAGAACTTTCGCGCCGGCCGCCCGGGCAACCTCGGAAGTCCGGTCATCGCTCCCGTCGTCCACGACGAGGACTTCCGGAACGTGCCGGAGAAGGCCCCTGACCACGTCACCGACCCACGTTTCGCATTGAAACGCGGCGACGAGGGCGGCGGGCCGAAAAGCACTTTCGGTAGTTGACGTGCCCCGCAACTTTGTGAAAATTAGCACGAGCGCCTCATGGGCACACCTTCCGCCTTCCTCCCCATCCTCCTCATGCTCACCGCGGCCGCGATCATCGGGGCCGCTTTGCTGTTCCTGAACGGGGTGATGGGCCGCAAGGTCCGGACCCTCCGCAAGCTCGGCCCGTACGAGAGCGGCCTGCCGCTCCTCGACGAGAGCCGAAAGCGGATATCCGTAAAGTTCTTCATCGTCGCGATGGTCTTCATCCTCTTCGACGTGGAGACGGGCTTCCTCTGGCCATGGGCCACCGTCCTCGACGAGGGCGGCTGGGTCGTCTTCTGGCCGATGGTCGTCTTCCTCGCCGTCCTGGCCCTCGCGGACGCGTACCTCTGGAAGAAGGGAGCGTTCGACTGGGAATGAGCGGCGGCGCGAACACACCCGTGGAAACCCTCCCCGGACAGCCCCCCGTCGGCGAGCACGGCGCTCTCTCCTGCGGGAAGGAGCTCTCCTTCTCCCCCGGGGCCGAGGCCCGGTTCGCCAGGCTCCTGACCCGCTACCCGACGAAGCAGGCCGCGCTTCTCCCCACCCTCTGGATCGCCCAGGAGGAGTGGGGCTGGATCTCGCGGGAAGCGGTCGACTACGTCGCCACCCGCCTCGGGCTCTCCTCCGCCTTCGTCTGGGGCGTCGTGACCTTCTACACGATGTACAACCGGGCCCCGGTCGGCAGGCACCTGATCCAGGTCTGCACCTCGATCTCCTGCCACCTGAACGGCGCCGAGGAGGTCTTCCACGCCTGCCGGAAGAAGCTCGGCGACCTGAAGCCGGGCCAGACGTCGGCCGACGGGAAGTTCACGGTCGTCGAGGTGGAGTGCCTCGCCCAGTGCGACAAGGCGCCCGCCGTCATGGTGAACGGCGACGACCACGCGCGCATCACGCTCGAAAACCTCGACGCCTTCCTCTCCGAGCTGAAATGAGCGATTTCCAGCCCGTCCTCTCCGCCCGCCTCGGGAAGAAGAACTCCTGTGCCCTCGCGACCTACGTCGCCGACGGGGGCTACGCCTCGTGGAAGAAGGTCCTCGCCGGCTCGAAGACGGGCGAGTGGACCCCGGCGAAGGTGACCGACGTGGTCAAGGCCTCGGGCCTGCGGGGCCGGGGCGGCGCCGGCTTCCCGACCGGGATGAAGTGGACCTTCGTCCCGCCGAAGGAGAAGAGGGGCGCCAAGCCCGTCTACCTCCTCTGCAACGCCGACGAGTCGGAGCCCGGGACGTTCAAGGACCGGATCCTGATCGAGAAGGACCCCCACCAGATCCTCGAGGGGATGATGCTCGCGAGCTTCGCGCTCGACGTGAAGCACGCCTACATCTACATCCGCGGGGAGATGGTCCACGGCGCCGAGATCCTGAACGCCGCCATCGACGAGGCCTACGCGGCCGGCCTCCTCGGGAAGAACGTCCTCGGCAGCGGCATGGACCTCGACCTCACGGTCCACCGCGGCGCCGGGGCCTACATCTGCGGCGAGGAGACGGCCCTCATCGAGAGCCTCGAGGGCAAGCGCGGCCACCCGCGCATCAAGCCCCCCTTCCCCGCCGTCTCGGGCGTCTGGAACGCCCCGACCGTCGTCAACAACGTCGAGACGCTCTGCTGCGTCAAGCACATCCTCGACCGCGGGGCCGACTGGTTCAAGGGGATCGGCCGCAACGAGCGCAACACCGGGCCGAAGCTCTACTGCGTCTCCGGGCACGTCGAGAAGCCGGGCGTCTACGAGGCGCCGATGGGGATCCCCTTCAAGGACCTCCTCGCGATGTGCGGAGGGATGAAGGGCGGCCGGAAGCTGAAGGCCGTCATTCCGGGCGGCTCGTCCGCGCCGATGCTGACCGCCGCCGAGATCATCGACGTCCCGCTCGACTTCGACGGCGTCGCCGCCGCGAAGTCGATGCTCGGCTCGGCCGCCATCATCGTCATGGACGAGACGACCGACATGCCGAAGGCCGTGACGAACATCGCGAAGTTCTACGCCCACGAGTCGTGCGGGCAGTGCACGCCGTGCCGCGAGGGGACTCCCTGGCTCCACAAGATGCTCAAGCGGATCGTGGCCGGCCAGGGGAAGAAGGCCGACGTCGAGATGCTCCTGCAGGTCGCCGGGCAGATGGGGAACGGCATGACGATCTGCGTCTTCGCCGACGCGGCGATCGCGCCGGTCCTCTCGGCCATCCCGAAGTTCCGCGAGGAGTTCGAGGCGTACGTCACGAAGTCCGCCTCCCCGGGCTTCGACCAGCCTGCCGCGGCCGGGATCACCTCGAAGGTGGCCGAGCGGACGGCGGAAGGGATGCACTCCTGATGGCGAAGGTCACCGTCGACGGACGGACCGTCGAGGTCCCCGACACCACGAACGTCCTCGAGGCGTGCCGGGCGGCCGGGGTCGACGTCCCCCACTTCTGCTACCACCCGCGCCTCTCCATCGTCGGCCAGTGCCGGATGTGCATGGTCGAGATCGAGGGGGTCCCGAAGATCCAGGCCTCCTGCACGGTCCCCGTGCGCGACGGGATGGTCGTTCTGGCCAGCTCCGAGAAGGCCCTCGCCGCGAGAAACGCGACGATGGAGTTCCTCCTCATCAACCACCCGCTCGACTGCCCCATCTGCGACCAGGCGGGCGAGTGCAAGCTGCAGGACAACGCCGTCGCGGCGGGCCTTCCCGTCTCGCGGACGGTCGAGCCCCGCCGCCAGTTCCCGGGCTACGACCGGACGAGCATCGGCCCCCACGTCATCGCCGACATGACGCGCTGCATCCAGTGCACGCGCTGCATCCGGTTCTGCAGCGAGATCTCCGGCACCGGCGAGCTGTCGCTGATCGAACGGGGCGGACACGCGTTCGTCTGGACGCACGAGGGCAAGGAGCTCGACAACGCCTGGTCGGCCTGCGCCGCCGACGTCTGCCCGGTCGGCGCCCTGACGACGAAGGAGTTCCGCTTCCGCAAGCGGGTCTGGTGGCTCGACAAGGCCCGGTCCGTCTGCGACGGCTGTGAGATCGGCTGCAACGTCTCCATCGAGCACCGCGACCGGGTGGTCTACCGGTTCCTGCCGCGCGTGAACCTCGCCGTGAACGACTTCTGGATGTGCGACTACGGGCGCTTCCGCGCCGAGGAGCTGAACGGGAACGACTTCACCCGGCCGGTCCTCAGGAAAGCCGGGACGACCCGCGAGACGCACTGGGGCGAGGCCCTCGACGCGGTGAAGGCCGCCGTCGACGCCGCCGTCTCGAAGGATCCCGCGTCGGTCCTCGTCCTCGGCTCGGCCCGCCTCTCCACGGAGGAGAGCTGGCTCCTCGCACAGCTCTTCAAGGGAACCGTGGGTGTCCCCCACGTCGAGTTCCACGCCGACCTCGGGCCCGAGCGGAGGATCAAGAACCCCGCCGTGCCCGGCGGCTGGCTCGTCGGCAGGGAAGCCGCGCCGAACTCCCGCGGCGCCGAGGCCGCGGGCGTCGCCCGCGCCGGCAAGGGCTCGGCCCTCGCCCGCCTCCTCGACGGGTCGTACACGCCGGACGTCCTCTACGTCGCCGACGCCGAGTTCACGTCCCGCGTCTCCGACCCGGAGTTCATCCTGGCGCTCTGCCGGGCGAAGACGCTCGTCGTCCACGGGCGGCGGACGAACCTCCTGACCGACGCCGCCGACATCCTCCTCCCCGTGGCGAGCCTCGCCGGCAAGGAAGGGACGTTCGTGAACGTCCTCGGCCTCGTCCAGAGGTTCCAGCTCGCCATCGTCCCGCCGCCGATCGTGAGGACCGACCTCGAGGTCCTCCTCCACCTCGGAAAGAGGTGGAACGCCTTCGACCCCCAGTGGACGGCGAAGGCCGTCTTCGAGCGGATGAAGGGCACCGTGCCGGGATACGCCGGCCTCGAGTGGGATTCCGCAGGCCTGGTCGGGAACGACGCGTCGGCCTCGCCCACCTCGGCCTACGACGTCCTCCTCGAGCGGCGCCTGGCGAATCCCGCCGAGATCCTCGCGGCGGTCGCTGAAGCCGCCGGCACGGCCGGAGGAGAGAAGTGAGCGACGCCACCTTCATCGTCGTCGCGGCCATCGCGAAGATCCTCCTCATCTGGGCCATCGCCCTGGCGGCCCTCCTGCCGAACCTCGTGTGGGCCGAGCGGCGCGGCGCCGGGATGATCCAGGACCGTCCCGGCCCGAACCGGGTCGGACCCTTCGGTCTCTTCCAGGCCGTCGCGGACGTGATCAAGCTCTTCATGAAGGAAGACGTCACGCCGACCTACGTCGACAGGTTCATCTACAACCTGGCGCCCTGGATCACGATGATGCCGGCCCTCGTGACGTTCGCCGTCATCCCGTTCGGCGCGCCGCTCGACGTCACGATCGGCGGCGTCACCCGGCACGTCCCGCTCATCATCGCCGACGTCAACATCGGGATCCTCTACATCTTCGCGTTCGCCTCGCTCGGCGTGTACGGCATCGTCCTCGCCGGCTGGTCGTCCAACAACAAGTACTCGATGATGGGCGGCCTGCGCGCCTCGGCCCAGATCATCAGCTACGAGCTCTCGATGGGCTTCGCGGCCGCCTCGACGTTCCTGGTGGCCGGGTCCCTCCGCCTCCCCGCCGTCGTCGAGTGGCAGCAGACGCACGTCTGGAACGTCGTGCCCCAGTTCGTCGGGTTCCTGATCTTCCTGATCGCGGTCTTCGCCGAGACGAACCGGCTCCCGTTCGACCTCGCCGAGGCCGAAGCCGAGCTCGTCGCCGGCTTCCACACGGAGTACTCGGCCTTCAAGTTCGGCATGTTCTTCATGGGCGAGTACGCGAACATCATCGCCGCCTCGGGCCTCGTGGTGACCCTCTACTTCGGCGGCTGGTCGCTCCCCGGGGTCGCGTTCACCGGCGTCTGGGGAGCCCTCGCCTCGATCGCCGTCTTCTTCGCGAAGACGCTCATGTTCATCGCCCTGTTCATCTGGGTCCGCTGGACGCTCCCCCGCTTCCGGTACGACCAGCTGATGGACCTGGGCTGGAAGGTCCTCCTCCCGCTCTCCTTCTTCCACCTGATCGTCGTGGCGGCGTTCGTCGCCGCGAAATGAGGGACTGAAGCCGATGTCGCTCGAGCTCGTCGTCTTCGCGATCGCCTCGGGGCTCGCGATCGTCTCCGCCCTCGCGATGGTCGTCGTCAAGACGCCCGTCAAGAGCGTGATCTCCCTCGTCCTGACCTTCTTCGCGCTCGCGGTCCTCTCGGTCCTCCTGTCCGCCCCCTTCATCGCGGCGCTCCAGGTGATCGTCTACGCCGGCGCGATCCTCGTCCTCTTCCTCTTCGTCGTCATGCTCCTGAACCTCACGCAGGAAGCGGAGGGGCACGACGAGCGGCCGATCCAGCGCCTCCTCGGCCTCGTGTCCGTCGTCGCCCTCGGGGGTCTCCTCCTCGGAGTGACGCTGAAGGCCGGGGCGCCGCCGGTACCGGCAGCGGGCGGGCCGATCGCCAACGTGAAGGACGAGATCCCGATCCTGGGCAGGCTCCTCTTCTCGGACCACCTCCTCGCCTTCGAAGCGCTCTCGGTGCTGCTCCTTCTCGCGGCCGTCGGCGCGCTCATCCTCTCCAAGCGGAGGTTCGACTGAGATGGAGGGCGCCGCAATGAACGCCGTCGTCCCGATGACCGTCCCCCTGAACGCCTACCTGGCGGTCGGGACGATCCTCTTCGTCATCGGGCTCGCCGGGGCGCTCCTGAAGAGGAACACCCTTTCGATCTTTCTCTCGATCGAGCTGATGATGAACGCGGTGAACCTCCTCGTCCTGGCCTACGCCCGGATGCGGGGAGACGCGACCGGCCAGATGGTCGTCTTCTTCGTCATCGCCATCGCCGCCGCCGAGGCGGCGGTCGGCCTCGCGATCTTCGTCGCCCTCTTCCGCGCGCGGCGGACGATCGACGTCGACCGGCTCAGCTCGCTGAAGTGGTGAGGGACACGACGCCATGACGCTCCCCCTCTGGCTCATCCCCGCCCTCCCGCTCGCAGGGTTCCTCCTGAACGGCCTCGTCGCCCTGCTCTGCGGGTGGCGCCGGGCCGCGAAGACGACCGCCGACTGGCGCGCCGTCCACCCGGACGACCACGGGCACGACGACCACGGTCACGCGCACGAGGACCACGCAGACGCCGATCACGGCGACCACTCCGGCCACAACAGCCACGACGACCACGCGCACGGTCCCGCCGGGCCGTTCCTTCCCTACTGGCAGCGCCTCTTCCACGGCGTCGTCGGCGTCCTTTCGGTCGGGCTCGCCACGGTGGTCGCCTTCGCGAACCTCGTCCCCTACGTCGCCGGCTCCCTCGCGACGGAAGGGGGCCTCGCCCCCGTAATCCAGACGGCGTACCGCTGGATGGCCGCGGGACACGTGACGGTCGACGTCGCGTTCCGGCTCGACGCGCTGTCGGCCATGATGCTGTCGTTCGTCACGTTCGTCGGGACGCTCATCCACGTCTACAGCGTCGGCTACCTGCAGGACGAGGAAGGGTACGGACGGTACTTCGCCTACCTGAACCTCTTCATGTTCGCGATGCTGACTCTCGTCCTGGCGAACAGCCTTCCCGTGCTCTTCATCGGCTGGGAAGGCGTGGGGCTCTGCTCCTACCTCCTCATCGGCTACTACTACGAGAAGGACTTCGCCCACGCGGCCGGCAAGAAGGCGTTCGTCACGAACCGGATCGGCGACTTCGGGATGGTCCTCGGGATCTTCGGCATCCTCGCCCTTTTCGGGACGACGGACTTCTCCTTCGTCGACCTGGCGAAGCAGGGGGCGATGAACGGCAACGCGTCGATCAGCGTCTACGCCGTCTGCCTCCTCCTCTTCCTCGGCGCGGTCGGCAAGAGCGCGCAGGTGCCGCTCTACGTCTGGCTCCCCGACGCCATGGCCGGCCCGACCCCCGTCTCGGCGCTCATCCACGCCGCGACGATGGTCACGGCCGGCGTCTACCTCGTCGCGCGCTGCTCGGCCGTCTTCGTCCTCGCGCCCGACGCCATGACGCTCGTCGCCTGGATCGGCGCCCTCACCGCGGTCCTCGCCGCGACGATCGGCCTCGCCCAGAACGACATCAAGAAGGTCCTCGCCTACTCCACCGTCTCGCAGCTCGGCTACATGTTCCTGGCGTGCGGCGTCGGGGCGTTCGGCGCGGGGATGTTCCACGTCTTCACCCACGCCTTCTTCAAGGCCTGCCTCTTCCTCGGCTCGGGCTCGGTCATCATGGCGATGCACCACGAGCAGGACATGCGGGCGATGGGCGGCCTGTGGCGCAGGATCCCGTGGACGGCCTGGACGATGATGTTCGCCACGGTCGCCATCGCCGGAATCCCGCCGCTGGCCGGCTTCTTCTCGAAGGACCAGATCCTCGGTGCGGCGTTCGGGGCCGGTCACCCGGTCCTCTTCGCCGTCGGGCTCTTCACGGCGGGCATGACGGCCTTCTACATGTTCCGGCTCGCGCGGATGACCTTCTTCGGGACCTTCCGGGGACCGAAGGGGGCCGAGGCGCACGTTCACGAATCGCCTGCCACGATGACCGTGCCGCTCGTCGTCCTGGCGTTCTTCTCGGTCGTCGCCGGCTTCCTCGGGGTGCCCGAGGTGCTCGGAGGAAAGAACCGTTTCATCGAGTTCCTCGCCCCGTCGCTCGCCGTGGCGCACCCGCACGAGGTCACCCACCTGACCGAGTGGATCCTCATGGGCCTCTCGGTCGCCGTCGCCCTCGCCGGGATCGTCCTCGCCTGGCGCTGGTATGGCCAGGCCGGCGCTACCGCGCAGGTGCCGAGCGCGCCGGCGAACGCCTTCTACATGAAGACCGGAATCCTCGGCCGGCTCGTCGAGAACCGGTGGTACGTCGACGAGGGGATCGAGGCCGGCGTCCTCGCCCCGTTCCGGAAGATCGGGACCTTCCTCTGGCGCGGCTTCGACTCCCTCGTCATCGACGGCGTCGTCAACGCCTCCGCCTTCCTCGTCGAGCTGACGGGCGACCTCGTCCGCTTCTTCACGACCGGCAACGTCCGTAACTACGCGCTGAGCTTCACGCTCGGCGTCCTCGCCCTCGCGATCTACGTCTTCCTGCGGTAGGAGAGCATGCTCGACTCCAGCACCTCCATCCAGTGGCTCGGGGCCGACATCCTGACGACGCTGGTCTTCCTGCCGTCGCTCGGGGCGCTGGTCCTTCTCTTCCTCTCGAACGAGGCCAAGAACGCGATCCGGGCCGTCGGGCTCCTGGCGAGCGGCGCCACGTTCGCGGTGTCGGTCGCCGTCCTCCAGAAGTTCAACCCCGCGATCGCAGGGATGGAGGCCTTCCGGCCTCTCCTCGTCGACCGTCCGTGGATCCCGCGTTTCGGGATCCGCTACCTCATGGGCGTGGACGGGCTCTCGCTCATCCTCGTCGTGCTGACGACGCTCCTGACGTTGCTCGTCCTCGTCTTCTCCTTCGGGCAGTCGATCCCGAAGCTGCGCGGGTACGTCGCCGCGTTCCTCGTCCTGGAGACGGGGATGCTCGGGAGCCTCGTGGCCCTCGACGCGATCCTCTTCTACGTCTTCTGGGAAGTGATGCTCGTCCCGATGTACTTCATCATCGGGATCTGGGGCGGCAAGCGTCGCATCTACGCGACGATGAAGTTCGTCCTCTTCACGCTCGCCGGGTCGCTCCTGATGTTCGTCGGGATCCTCTTCGCCTCGGGCGTCCACGCCCGGACGACCGGCATCCTGACGTTCTCCCTGCTCGAGTGGATCCCGGCCGCTTCCACGGGCGTCTGGAGCCTGACCGGCACGCAGGAGGCGCTCCTCTTCTGGGCCTTCGCCCTCGCCTTCCTCGTGAAGGTCCCGCTCTGGCCTCTCCACACGTGGCTCCCCGACGCGCACGTCGAGGCGCCGACGGGCGGCTCGATCATCCTCGCCGGCGTCCTCCTGAAGCTCGGGACGTACGGCCTCCTCCGCTTCGCGATCCCGCTCTTCCCCGGCGCGGCCGCCCGGTACACGCCCCTGATCGCCGTCCTCGCCCTGATCGGCATCGTCTACGGCGCCTGGGTCGCCGCGGCCCAGAAGGACATGAAGAAGCTGGTGGCCTACTCCTCGGTCAGCCACCTCGCCCTCGTCGTCCTCGGGATCTTCGCGGGGAACGTGACCGCCGTCTCGGGCGCGGTCCTGCAGATGGTCGGGCACGGCCTGACGACGGGTCTCCTCTTCCTCCTCGTCGGCGTCCTCTACGAGAGGCGCCACACGCGGGAGATGGCCGACTACGGCGGCATCGCCTCGCAGGTCCCCGTCACGACGACCCTGTTCGTGATCGCCATGCTCGGGTCGGTCGGCCTGCCCGGCCTCAACGGCTTCGTCGGCGAGTTCCTGATCCTGGCCGGGGTCTTCAAGGCGAACGTCGTCTGGGCCGCGATCGCCGCGACGGGCCTCATCCTCGGCGCCATCTACCTCCTCACCCTCACCCAGAAGGTCTTCTGGGGACCGAACCGGGTGAAGGCCAACCTCGGCCTCACCGACATCAACGCCTGGGAGTTCGCCGCGGCGTTCCCGATGATCGTCCTCGTCGTCGTCCTCGGGGTCTGGCCGCAGCCGGTCCTCGACCTCGTCCGCAACTCCGTCGAGACGGTCGTCCAGATCGCGGCCGTCCGGATGGTCCCGTGACGTCCGCCGCCGAGAGGAGCTGCTGAACGTGACCGGCTTCCTTCACGTCTCCCCCGCCGACCTCGCCACGGTCGGCCCCGAGACTTTCCTCTGCGTCCTGGGGATCGCGCTCATCCTCCTCGACGCCTTCGCCCGGAGCCTGCGTCCCGCGTTTCCCTACCTCACCCTCGCGGGCGTGGCAGCGGCGAACTTCCTCGGCGGCTACGCCCCCGGGAGCGCCTTTGCGGGAGCCATCGAGGGCTCCGAGCTGACCCGGTTCGTCGACCTCCTCGCGCTTGCGGCGGTCGCCCTCGTGACGCTCGGAGCCGACGCCCTCCTCTCGCGCGACAAGCGCAACCAGGGAGAGTTCTACGCCCTCCTCCTCTGGTCGGCCGCGGGCCTGATGCTCATGGTGAAGGGGAACGACCTCCTGGTCGTCTTCATCGGACTCGAGCTGATGTCGATCGCCCTCTACGTCCTGGCGGCCTGGTACCGGGACGTCCCCGAGGCGACCGAAGCGGGGATGAAGTACTTCCTGATGGGCGCCTTCGCGTCCACCTTCTTCCTCTACGGTCTCGCCACGGTCTACGGGCGCCTCGGCTCGACGCGCCTCACGACGCTGAAGGGCGCGCTCGCGGGCGGCGAGGGCTTCTCCGACCCGATGCTGCAGATCGGGCTGCTCGCGATCCTCTCGGCCCTCGCGTTCAAGATCGCCCTCGTCCCGTTCCACGCCTGGGCCCCGGACGTCTACCAGGGGATGACGACGCCGGCCGTCGCGTTCCTCTCGACGGCGCCCAAGGCCGCCGCCGTCGTCGTCGCCGTGAAGGTCCTCGCGACGCTCGCCCCGGCCGGCCTCGGGGAGCCGTGGCGCCCGCTCCTCTCGATCCTGGCGATCCTCTCCATCCTCTTCGGGAACGTCGTCGCCCTCGCGCAGCGGGACCTGAAGCGGATGCTCGCCTACTCGGGCATCGCCCAGATGGGGTACGTGGCCATCGGCCTCGCGACCTTCGACGGTCCGGCCTTCGAGGGGATCCTCGTCTTTCTCGCGGGCTACCTCGCCACGAACGTCGCCGCGTTCCTCGCGGTGGCCGCCCTCTCGAACGGGGAGAAGGAGCCGCACCCCCTGGCCGACCTCGCCGGGATGGGACGCCAGCGACCCTTCGCGGCGACCGTCCTGACGCTCGCGATGTTCTCCCTCACGGGTCTGCCGCCGACGGTCGGGTTCATCGGAAAGCTCCTCGTCTTCCGCGCTGCGGTGGACGCGGGCCTCTTCACGCTCGCCCTCGTCGGCATTTTCGGGAGCCTCGTCTCGGCGGGGTACTACCTCAGAGTCGTCTACTACCTCTGGATGAAGGAGCCGAGCCGCGAGGTCGACGCCCCCCAGGAGGACGTCCTCTCCGGGGCCGCCTACATCCTCGTCACGGTCGCGATCCTCGTCCTGGGCGTCCTTCCCCGGCCGCTCCTGGACATGGCCCGGGCCGCCGTCCAGTCGCTCCCCCGCTGACCGATGCACGTACCGCCCAAGGAAACGGGAGAACCGCGCGAGGTTCTCCCGTGACCTCCGCGGCGTCCCGGCCACGCCGGGAGGGACTCTCCGAGGCCGCGACTCACCGGCTCTCCCTCCTCCTGCGCAGCCTCGGGGTCCTCGAGGCCGAGGGCGTGGACACCATCTCCTCGCCCGGCCTCGCCCAGCGCCTCGGCGTGAACGCGGCCCAGATCCGCAAGGACCTCGCGCACCTCGGCGAGTTCGGCGTCCGCGGAGTCGGGTACCACGTCGCCGACCTGCGGGCCCGCCTGGGCGCGATCCTGGGGCTCGACCGGGTCCGCGTCGTCGTGATCGTCGGCGCCGGGCACCTCGGTCAGGCGCTCGCCGACTCGAAGAACTTCAACGGGGAGTCGTTCCGCGTGGACGCCCTCTTCGACGTCGATGGCCGGAAGGTGGGCGGGAGATCGAGGACGGGCGTCCCGATCCGCCACACGGGGACGCTGCGTGCCTCCGTCGAGGAGCTGGGCGCCGAGATCGGCGTCCTGGCCGTGCCCCCCGAGAGCGCCGAGGCCGCGGCCCGGGCGCTTGCGGAGGCCGGGGTCCGGGGAATCCTGAACTTCGCCCCGGCGACCGTCGGACCGTTCGCCGGGACGACGGTGAAGAACGTCGACCTCACGCTTTCTCTCGAGACGCTCGCGATCCAGCTGACGCCGGCCGCGACCTGAAGGGACCTTCCCCCTCAGTATTCGAGGGTCTTCCTCTCGGCCCGCGAAACGGCCCCCCTTCAGCCCTGGCATTTCGGGTAATGGTCGCGTGAAGTCCGCCACGGGTGGCGAAGTTCTTCAAGGGGACGCCAGACGAGCGGGTGGCGCGTGCGCTTCGGCTCGGCCAGCGGGGCATCGAGGTCTTTCTGGCCCCGGCACGCCGCGCTCGGTCGCAGCCGAGATGCTGCGCGCCCGGACGAGATCCGACAGGCGGCCTGCCCCGGCCGGCGGCGCGACGCGCGCGTGAAGCTCCTCGCCCGTGTCGTCTCGAAGCTCGATCAGATGGGCGCGCCCTGTGCGCTCAGGGGTCGCTCTCGCGTTTCATGGCTGACAGGCGACGGGGACGTCGACCTCCTCGCCACCGAACCGTCCTGGACTCCTCACTCTGGGGGCCTGCGGTCGGAGGATCATCGTCGGGGTCACGGAGGTGACCGAGATCCCCTTCCGGCGTGGTCCGGATCGCTCCGCGGAAGCGACATCGTCGTGACACGCGGACGGTGGCAGGACGACGTTCTCGCCCGCCGGCTCGACCGGGTCATCCTGGGAGAGAGGATCCCCGTCGTGGACGCCGCCGACCTGATCCTTCTGAAGATCGACGCCGGCGGCCTGGTCGACCTCCTCGACGTCGAGCTGCTCATCCGGCACGATCCGTCGCTCCGGGCGATCGTCGAGACGCGGCTGGAACGGCTTCCGCGCCGCATCAAGCTGGCGTGGAAGGATCTCCTTCCCAGACTCGGGCCTGCGCCTCGAGCACCGGAGTAAGGCGGGAAGTCGGGCGGACGCCGGGGTCGGCGCCCGCCGGGAGCTTCAGGACTCCAGCGCTTCCCTCTTGGCCCGGGAGACGGCCTCCGCGCGCTTCGAGTCGTTCGGGCGGTCGTCGGAGATCTGCCCGTCGCGGATCCGGATGATCCGCTTGGCGTGCGCGGCGATGTCTTCCTCGTGGGTGACGAGGACGATCGCGTTCCCCAGGTCGTTCAGCTCGCGGAAGAGCCGCATGATGTCCTCGCCGGTCTGGGAGTCGAGGTTTCCCGTCGGCTCGTCGGCGAGGAGGATCGAGGGGTTCGTGACGAGGGCCCGCGCGATCGCCACGCGCTGCCTCTGGCCGCCCGAGAGCTCGTTGGGGTTGTGGTGCGCCCGGTCGGTGAGGCCGACGTGCTCGAGCGCCTTCTCGGCCTTTTCGCGCCGCTCCTTGCGCGGCAGCCCGGCGTAAACGAGGGGAAGCTCCACCTGCTGGAGCGCGTTCGTCCGCGGAAGGAGGTTGAACGTCTGGAAGACGAACCCGATTTCCTTGTTGCGGATCCGGGCCAGCGCGTCGTCGTCGAGGTCCTGCACGAGCTGTCCGTTCAGGAGGTAGGTCCCGGCGGTCGGCGTGTCGAGGCAGCCGATGAGGTTCATCAGCGTCGACTTCCCGGAGCCCGACGGTCCCATGATCGCGACGTACTCGCCGCGGGCGATGGTGAAGGTGACCCCGCGGAGCGCGCGGACCTTCTCCTCGCCCACGACGTAGGTCTTCTCGATCTCGCGCATCTCGATCAGCGTCGACACGGCATCACCCCAGGAACGCGGCCGCGATGGCCGCCTTTCCGAGCACGTAGAGGGCCCAGAGGACGACCGGGACGGCCACGGCCCCCCCGGACGGCATCTCGGGTAGCTTCTTCATTCCGACGACGAGGAGGGCGAGCGCGGCGAGGCTGAAGAGGTCGACGGACGAGGCGACGGACGACAGGAAAACCGGGGCGTCCGCCGGCAGGAACGCGCCGACGTTCGACTTCAGCGCCTTCTGGATGGAGAACTGCGTCTCGGAGGCCTCTGGCAGCGACGCCAGGATCGGGATCGCCACGACCAGGCCCACGACGTTCGGAAGGTTCGCGTGGCTCCAGACGGCCGCCACCTGCGCGAAGCGCGCCTCCGAGCCGGACGCACGCGCGCCGCCCCAGAGGAGAAGCGTGACGAAGAGGAACATGACGGCCGAGGTGGGAAGCGCCCAGCCCGCGGCCTTCGCGGGACTCCGGTCGGAACGGGCGACCATCTCGCGGATCTGCTGGTCCGACATCGACTGCCCCGTCTTCGCGGCGCGGGCCTCGAACATCTCGCGGAACGTCCGCTCCATGTCGATCTTCGGGGTCGAGACGAGGACGACGACCGCGATACCGGCGAGCCAGAGGAGCACCGGGAGCCACCAGGTGGGACGGCGGACGAGCCCCGCGAAGGTGTTCGCGGGGCTCGTGAAGGTTCCGGAAAGCGCAGAGAAGGGAGAGATCCCCGGCTCCGGTTCGCCCGGCGCCGTCGGGACGGCCCCGGGTGCAGCGTCGTTCACGGCTGTGTCCCCTCCTCCGCGGTCTTCTCCATCGACCCCGGGAGGCCGGCCAGCTCGACGTTCTTGGTGGGCAGCAGGTCGCCGACCGCCTTGTGCCAGGAGACCATCGACTTCAGGTAGCCGGCGATCGCCAGCAGCTCGTTCGAACGCGCCGACGTGAGGTCGTTCTGGACCTGGGCCACCGTGAACGAGGTCGTCATGCCGTTGTCGAACTTCTTCCGCTCGGCATCGAGGTTACGATCGGCGAGCTCGCGCGCCTTCTTCGCGGCCGCCACCGAGCGGCGGGCCGTGTCGACGTTCCGGGCCGCGGTGCGCACCTCGAGCGAGAGGTTCTGCTTGAGGAGTGCGAGGTTCGTGCGCGCCAGGTCGAGGTCTGTGGCGGCGATCGCGGCGTTCGCCTTCGCCGTCCGGTTCCGCAGGGGAACGGAGAAGTTGAGCCCGACCGACCAGTTCGGGTAGTCCCAGCTCCCGATCTGGGAGAAGGCGTCCGAGTAGCTCGAGCCTTCCTTGACGAGGTCGTTGTTGTAGCCGACTCCCGAGAGACCATACCCGCCCCTCGCGTCGAGGCGCGGCTTGAGCTCGTTGCGGTTGTAGACGAGGCTGATCTTCCTCGACTCGATGTTGATGAGGGCCTGCTTCACCTCGGGCCGCACCTCGATCGCGGACCGGATCCCGGCCTCGACGTCGATCTCCACCTTCTCTTCGGCGGGCCTGTCGGTCGGGACGATCGGCCGGTTCCAGGTGGAGAGGTCGGTGACGTTCAGCAGCCGCTTGAGGCGGTCCTGGGCGTCGCCGATCTGCCCCTCCGCGAGGATGATCTCCTGCTCGCGCTGGGCGATCGTCACCTCGGTCTGGACGATCTCGATCGGGGCGAGCGCCCCGACGTCGATCTTGATCTTCGTGATCCGGTTGAAGTCCTTCGCGCGGTCGAGGGCTTCCTTCTTGGACTCGAGGTTCGCGTTGGCGTAGACGAGGTCCCAGTAGGCGTTCTCGACGAGCTGCACCGCGGTCTGCACGCTCGCGACGAAGTCCCACGCCGCCGCGTCCTGCCCGAGGCGGCTCTGGACGACGAGACGGGTGTTCACGTCGCGGCCGAAACCCCTGAGGATCGGCTGGGTGACGGAGGCCGTCAGGGAGCTGGAGAACGTCGGGTTGATCTCGACGTAGCCCGGAATCGTCGTCTTCGTCGGGGAGTCGGACCGGACTCCGCCGAACCCGAGGCTGTACTCCGTGCCGAACTCCGTCAGTCCGCCGATTCCGAGATCGAAGCGCTGGGACTTCGAGGCCGGGGCCTGGAAGCTGCTCGTGGTCGGGGTCTCACGGGAAGTCGCGTTGACGGAGCCCGTGAGATTCGGGTCGAAGACGCCCGAGGCCGACCCGATGCTGAAGCCCGTCCGCTGGTAGCTGAGGGAGGCCACGTCCAGGTCGAGCGCGTTCCGCAGGGCGAACTCGATCGCCTGCGCGAGGGTCAGCTCGATCTTCTCCCCTTCGGGAAGGGGCTGGGCCTGCCTCTGCCCGCTCCCGATCGGAACGATCACTCGGGCGCCCGGGTCGGCTGCGAGGGCGGCCCCGCTCCAGAACGGGGTGAGGGCGAGGAGCGCGGCCGCGGCCGCGCGGCGCGGGAAGCGGCGCTCCCGATCGTCGATGTTCAAGACGTCCTCCTTGCGAGGTGTATCCACGCCAGTCCGTTACGAGAATACGGCGGAAAAGTTTCCCCCGGAGGGGGGCTCAGGGTCGTGACAGGCGAACCTCCGGCTCGTTTCTCCAGGCTCGATCCGAGCGTCCGGACGAAGCGCCCTGGCAGGCGGCGCCCGCGCGGGCAGCGGGGGTGGAACGGGCAACCGGGCGGTGGGCTCCCGGGCGAAGCCGGCTCCCCCGCCACTTTCCGGCGCAGCGAGGCGTCCGGATCTCCACGCCTCGCGAGCCCGGGCCGCGAGGCGAGGAGAAGGGCCGTGTAGGGGTGCCTGGGGGAGCCCAGGACGTCCCGGGTCGGCCCCTCCTCGACGATCCGGCCGAGGTACATGACCGCGGTCCGGTCGGCCAGGTGTTTCACGACGCCGAGATCGTGCCCGATGAAGAGGTACGCGGGCCTCGAAGGGGTCGTCTCCTGGAGCTCGAGGAGGAGGTTGAGGACCTGCGCGCGAATGGAAACGTCGAGCGCGGAGACCGGTTCGTCGAGGACGACGAGCTTCGGCTCCGTGGCCAGGGCCCGTGCGATGGCGATCCGCTGGCGTTGTCCGCCCGAGAACTCCCCGGGGCGCCGCTTTGCGGCCTGAGGGGGAAGGCCGACCGCGTCGAGCAGGGCGAGGACGCGCTCGCGGCGCTCGGCGGAGCTCCCGATGCGGTGAATGGCGAGCGGCTCGCCGACGATGGTCTCGACGTTCATCCGCGGGTTGAGCGAGCTGCCCGGGTCCTGGAAGACGACGCCGACGTCCCGGCGCGCCCGGTTCAGCGCGGAAAGCGGCAGGGAGAGCCAGTCGCGGCCGTCGAATCGGACTTCTCCGCGGTCGGGCGCGAGGAGGCGCAGGACGAGCCGTGCCGTCGTGCTCTTGCCCGAGCCCGACTCGCCGACGAGGGCGAGCGTCTCGCCGGCGGCCAGGTCGAACGAAACGTCGGACACGGCGCGGACCTCGCGGCGCGTCCCACCCCAGAGGAGCGTCCGGGAGGAAGGAAACGCCTTCGCGAGACCTCGCACGGAGAGAAGGGGCTCGGGCCGGACGTTCGTGGACGGCGCGGCGCCCGTCACGAGCGCTCCTCCCCCGCCAGGAAGCAGGCGACCCGCCCCCCCGGACGGGTAATGGTGGCGGGGTGCTCGACGGTGCACCGGTCGAAGGCGGAAGGGCAGCGGGGGGCGAAGCGGCAGCCTCGGGGCCACGCCCCCGGCTCGGGCACGGCGCCGCCGATCGCCGGGAGCTTCGCCCTCTCCGCCCCCTCCGCCGCGTCGGGACTCGAGGCGAGAAGCGCCTTCGTGTACGGATGCTCGGGCGCCCCGAGAAGGCGTTCCACGGACGCTTCCTCGACGATCTCGCCCGCGTACATCACGAGGGCGCGGTCGGCCACCTCCGCGACGATCCCCAGGTCGTGCGTGACGAGGAGGACCGCGAGGCCGAGCTCGTCGCGAAGGCGGAGCAGGAGCTCGAGGATCTGCGCCTGGATCGTCACGTCGAGCGCCGTCGTCGGTTCGTCCGCGACGAGGAGCGCCGGGCCTCCCGCGAGCGCGAGGGCGACCATCGCCCGCTGCCGCATCCCCCCGGACATCCTGTGCGGCAGGTCGCCCATCCGCGCCTCCGGGTCGGGCAAGGCCACGCGCGAGAGCCACGAGAGAGCCTCCGCGCGGGCTTCGGCGCGGGAGAGGCCGCGGTGGCGCCGGAGAACGGCGATCAGCTCGCTTCCGATCGTCCGGACGGGGTCGAGGGCCGCGCCAGGCTCCTGGAAGACGAAACCGATCCCGCCGCCCCGCAGGCGGCGCAGGTCCCGCTCGGGGAGCGCGTCGACGTTGCGGCCCTCGAAGACGATCTCGCCGGCGACCCGCCGGCCCGGCTCAGGCACCAGGTCGAGGAGCGAGAGGCCGGTGACCGTCTTGCCCGAGCCCGACTCGCCGACGAGGGCCACGACCTCTCCCCTCGCCACGTCGAACGACACCCCGTCCACGACGCGCGTATCGCCGAAGGCGACGGCGAGGGATCGGACGGAGAGGAGCGGCGCGCCGCTCGAGGCGTCGGAGGGGGCGCGGCTCATCGGAGCCCCGATGATACGGGCGCGGCGCCCCTTTCCGTTTCCTTCCGGCCCTGCTACGGTTCCCGGCCGTATGGCCAAGCCGAAAGCCACGAGCCCGTTCCTCTCCGGCCGCCGGATCGCGCCCCGCCCCGTCCGGGGAAGCGTTCGCGCCGCGGACCTGATCGACCAGACCTTCTCCGCCTACAACGCCGCCCGCCTCCGCGAGGGGTGCGGCCTCTTCTCGAAGCGGATGCTCGACCCCGACGTCACGGTCGGCGTCTCGCTGACCGGCGCCCTGACGCCGGCCGGCCTCGGCCTGGCCTGCCTCATCCCGCTCATGAAGGCCGGCTTCATCGACTGGATGATCTCCACGGGCGCGAACCTCTACCACGACGTCCACCATGGGCTCGGGATGCCGATCCACGAGGGGCGGCCGACGTTCGACGACATCGCCCTGCGCAACGACGGCGTCATACGGATCTACGACATCGTCTTCCCCTACGAGGTCCTCCTCGACACCGACGCCTTCTTCCGCGAGATGCTCAAGGCGCCCGACTTCCAGCGGCCGATGTCGACGGCCGAGTTCCACTGGCTCGCGGGACGCTTCCTCGCCGCGCGCCAGAAGAAGCTCAGGGTTCCGCCCGACCAGTCGGTCCTCGCCTCGGCCTACAAGTACGACGTCCCGATCTACACCAGCTCCCCCGGCGACTCCTCGATCGGGATGAACGTCGCGCGGCGCGCCCTCGAGGGGGGCGGCTTCTCCTTCGACGTCTCGGCCGACGTGAACGAGACGGCGTCCATCGTCTACGCGGCCAAGCGGTCCGGCGGGAAGAGCGCCGTCCTCATCGTCGGGGGCGGGAGCCCGAAGAACTTCCTCCTCCAGACCGAGCCCCAGATCCAGGAGGTCCTCGGGATCGACGAGGCGGGGCACGACTTCTTCCTCCAGCTCACCGACGCGCGGCCCGACACCGGGGGCCTCTCGGGGGCGACGCCGTCCGAGGCGGTCTCGTGGGGAAAGATCGACCCGAGCGCCCTGCCCGACACGGTCGTCTGCTACTGCGACGCGACGATCGCGCTGCCGCTCCTGACGGCCTACGCCCTGGCGCGGCACGCGCCGCGCCCCCTCAAGCGCCTTTACCGGAGGCGCGAGGAGAGCATGGGGACGCTCCGATCGGCGTTCGAGGCGGCCCGGCGCGGCGAGGGGCTCAGCAAGAGGGCGCCGGCCGACTACCACGACCGGCTTCGCGAGAGCGCCCCGGCGAAGAAGGCGCACGGCGGGTTCCGGACGCACTCCGCGTTCGGCGAGGCGAAGAAGGGGAAGCCGGCGAAGAAACCCTGACGGCGCAGGCGATCAGGCCCTCCGCCGCGAGCCTTCGTCGAGGGTTTCAGCTCCTTGAGCCGATCCTGGACGTCGCGGTAGCCGGCGCTCGCGCCGAAGATGTCGAGGTAGGTCCGGTAGGCGCCTTCGCGGTCCCCGATCTGCTCCTGGACCCCGGCGAGGGCGTACTGGATGCCGAGCCGGTCGTCTTCCTTGATGCCGATCGTCTCGAGCCCCTTGCGATACCACTTCACGGCGAGCTGCGGGAGCCCCTTCTCGAGGAAGCAGAGGCCCAGCATCGCGCAGCACTCGACGGCGTGAAGCGGATCCTTGGCGGCGAGCTGGAACTCGCCGATCGCCTCGTCCGTGAGCCCCATCTCCTTGTAGGCGATCCCGAGGTTGTAGTGGGTCTCGAAGTCCTCGGGCGAGAGCTGCTGCTCGACCCCTTTCTTGAAGTCGCGGAAGATCTCCTCGAGAGAGACCTCCCGCCCTTCCTCCGGCGGCACGACCTCGACGTCCCGCCGCAGCTCCGTGTGGAGCTCGTCGGCGAAGTTGAAGAACTCCTGCTCGTCGGAGAAGAGACCGGACTCGTCGAGACCCGGGGCGCCGGCGGACATCGCCTGGGGAGGCGGACCTGGCGCGGGTGACTCGCGCACCATGTCTTCCGTGAGGGCCCGCCCGAGCTCGGCGTCGAGGACGGAGTCGAGGTCGTCGGACAGGATGTCGTGAAGAGCCGTACGGGGGACCTCGGCTCCGGAACGGCCGCCCTCGAGCCGCAGCCGCCGGGCGGCGAGCTCGGAATCGCCCGGGAAGCGGCCCTCGAGCGACTGGAGGCGCTCGGCTGCGTCGACGACCATCCCCTGGTCGAGGCAGAAATCGAGCTCGGAAAGCTCCTCCGGGGTCGGCTCGGGCGGGGGCGCGAAGGACACGTCGAGGGCCTTGTCCTCGATCGGTACGGAGGCGACGCCCGCCTCGATGACGTGGCCGACGGCCTCCCCGGCCAGAAGGGCTTCGCCGGATTCGATCGGAGCGATCTCCGCCTGCGACGCCTCCACCGGCAGCGCGACCGCCGACTCCGGGGCGGGAGCGGAAGGGGGGACCGGGGCCGGCCCCCGCTTGCGGAAAGAACGGAGGAAATCGTCTGGAAGGGCCGGCTCGTCCCTGGGCGCCGCCTTCGGCTTCGGCTTCGGCTTCGGCGCCTTCGCCCCCAGGAGATCGAGCTCGACGTCCTCAGGACGGACAGTCCTGACCTTCTTCGGAGTCGGCGCCGCCGTGCCTTTCCCGAGTCCGAGGACGTCCTCGGCCGAAAGTCTCGGGCGGCCTTTGGTGCGGCCCTCGGGAGCGGCGGGTACTGCGGGCTCCACGATTGGAACCGGTTCGTGCTCCTCGGTTGCCTCCGGCACCGAAACGGCGGACGCCTCCGCTGCGCCAGCCAGCTCCGGCGCGGCCTCGGGCTCGACCTGCGTCGCTGAAAGCACCGCCGCCGGCTCCTCGAGGGGCACCTCGTCCAGCTCGGCCGGCGGCACCGCCACCCTTTCGATGACCGCGGAGATCACCTCCGTCGGTGGCTCCTCCAGGGCCCGGGACACGACAGGCGGAGCTTCCGCCTGGACGGGCGGCTCCGTGGGCTCGCCCTCTGCCTTCGGCAGGAGCTGCCCCTCTCCCGGCTCCTCGGCGGAAGCGGCGACGGCCTCTTCGACCGGTTCCCCCGTGCCCGTCTCCGGCTCTTCCTCGATAGCCGCTTCGATCGGCTCCTCGAGGGCCGCCGGCTCGGCCTGCTCGCTGGCGACGACGACCTCTTCCTCAGGCGGTTCGACGAGAGCGACGGGGCTCTCGACTTCCGCGGCAGGAACCGCCCGCAGGGGCTCGCCGAGCAGGCCCTCGAGTCCGCGGATCCGGTCTTCGCGGCCGCTCACCGCGTAGGCTTCGGCCAGGATCTCAGCCTGCTCGCGGGCTTCCGCGCGGTTCCCCTGCTCGAGGAAGATCTCGAAGAGCTTTTCGCGGACCCGGAGGTTCCCGGGCGCCCTCTCGAGCCAGGGCCGGAGCTGGTCGAGAGCCTTCTCGACGAGCCCGTATCTCCTGAAGACGTCCGCCTCGACGAGGGCATCGTCGAGTGCCGCGTCTCCCGACGTGGGTCGAGGCAGGCTTCCGAAAGAAGGCGGGCCGCCCGTTTCCGAATCCGGCGGTGTCTCCGGTTCCGGGAACATCGTGGAGGGCCACGGGACCTCGGACACCCCGCCGGAATCCAGGTACGGTACGGGGAATGCCTGGGGCGTGAGAGCCTCGGCGGATCCGAAACCCTCCGGGGCCTCGAGGTTGAGCTCGAGGTCCGGGAATTCGGCCGGAACCGGGGGCGGCGCCGGCTCCGGCGGAAGCTCTGCAGCGGGATGAAGGTCTTCGATCTCCTCGCTCGGCAGGTAGGGCTGCGGCGACGCCGTCCGCGCGTCTTCGGCCTGTTTTGCTTCGTAGGCCTCGAGCGCCTCTCTTGCCGACAGAGTCCCCCAGGCGGGCTCGTTCTCGTCCGACCGTCCGAACTCCGGAACGGCCTCTCTGGGCACGGCGAGTCCTCGCGCGGGTGTCGGAGGGGGAACGGCAGAGCCCCGAGGCGGAGTCGGCGGCGGCGCCCCGCCGGGGAGCATCTCACCCGGCGCCTCGATCAATTCCGCGTCGTCGAGGTCGAACTCGAACTCGTCGGAAACCGGCGCCGCTTCGGGAGCGACGGTCGAGGCCGGCAGTTCGGCGACTGCGGGCTGGTCCGCGGGTGAGACCGCCGCCCGGAGTCTCGGCTCTTCCAGTCCCGACAGCGTGACCTCCATGTGCCGCTCCAGCGTCGGCGGAGGGACACGCGCCGGGGCGACCGAGGCGGCACCGACGTGGGGCTCGAGCTGGGCGAGGCGGGACCGGAACTCCGCGTTGTCCGGCTGGACGCTGGCACAGTGGCGCAGGAGGTCCGCGGCCTCGGCGACCTTCCCCTTCTTGCGGTAGAGCTCCGCGAGGGCGGACCGGAACGGCAGCGCGGTCGCCTCGTCGCCGATTCCGGACGCGATGTCGACGATCTTCTTCACGAGGTCGTCGACGTCGGGAGCGGCCCGGGCGATCGGGACGAGGAGCGCGAGAGCCTTCTTCGCCTCTCCCTTCCGGACGGCGGCATCGGCGAGGGGCGCAGCCGCCGCCCACGCGAGGTCCGGACGCCGCCCCTTGAGCTGGATCTTCACCACCGCGGCGAGGACGTCTTCGTTGTCCGGTTCGACCGCGCGGGCCTTGTCGGAGAAGCTCCGTGCTTCCGCCATGTCGTTCGCGGCGAGGGCCGCGTCGGCCGCGAGGAGGAAGAGGGGCACGGAGCGGGGGCTCGCTTCCAGCCCCTTCCGAAGCACGGCGCGAGCCGGGTCGACCGAGTTGATCGACAGGAGGAGGGGGACGAGCGTCCGCAGGATCTCCACGTTGTCGGGGGCCAGCCGCAGGGCCTTCTCGTAGACCCGGATCGACTCCTCGTGTGCGCCTCGTTCCGCGAGCGCCCCGGCGACGACGCCGTACTCCCGAAGCGCCTCGGGAATCCTCTTGGCCTGCGTGAAGAGGTCGGCGAGCTTGACGTGGAGCTGCAGGTTCCCCTGCTCGATCGCCGACCATCTTCTGGTAGATCCCGATCGTGCCGCCGAGGTTGTCCTGCTTGAGGAGGTAGTCGGCGAGGACCTGGTAGTTGCTCTTCGCCTCCATCCAGAGCTGCTGCTTGACGTAGAGCTCCGCGAGCTTCTCGTAGATGTCGAGGCGCGCCGGGTCGAGCTTGTTGATCTTCTTGTACATCGCGATCGACCGGACGTAGAAGCCGTCGCGGGCGTAGAACTCGGCGATGCGCAGGAAATAGATGATCGATTCGTCGTTCCTGCCGAGCCGGACGTTGAGGTCGCCGGCCTTGTTCAGGATGTTGATGTCGTGCGGGGTCTCGTCGAGGACCTTGACGTAGTCCTTCAGCGCGGCATCGACCTTCCCCTTCTGCAGAGACTTCTCCGCAGAGGCGATCAGGGCTTCCCGCTTGGTGGCCACGGCTGATCTTCGCCCGATTCCTCAGGCGGCCGCAACGGTCGATGCGGTTCGGCCCGAAGAAAGAACCCCCGCGAAGCTCAGGCGGTGGTCCGGCGAGGGTCCGTGACGGCGCAACGCCGCGAGGTGGGCGGCGCTCCCGTACCCCTTGTGCGCGGCGAATCCGTACCAGGGGCTCGCGGCGTCCAGACCGCGCAGCACGGCGTCCCGAGACGTCTTCGCGAGGATCGAGGCGGCGGCGATGCAGGCCACGGACGCGTCTCCGCGGACCACGGCCCTCTGCGGAACCGGCAAGGACGGGATTGGAAACCCGTCGACGAGGACGAAGTCGGGCTGCGTCCCGGAGGCCGCCAGGCCGTCGAGAGCCCGCCTCATCGCCAGGAACGTCGCGGGCGCGATGCCGAGGGCGTCGATCTCCGCGGCGGAAGCGGAACCGACACCCCACGCCGCCGCCACCCTCCGGATCCGCGGCGCGAGCTCCTCGCGCACCTCGGGCGCGAGGAGCTTCGAGTCATCGAGACCGAGAACGATAGCGCCCGGTGTGAAAGCGACGGCCGCCGCGAACACGGGACCGGCGAGCGCACCCCTCCCCGCCTCGTCGACACCCGCGACGACGCGGGCGCCTTCCGCGCGCGCCGCTTCCTCGGCCGCCAGGAGAGCGACCACACGGGCACGCTCCCGCGCCAGCGAGCTCGAGCGGCCTTCCGGCCGCTCCGCCGCCGCGGCTCGGTTCGACGATCTGGGGGAGCCCGGTCGACGGTCCATCCCTCTCCTCGTCCGGCGGACGCGGCGTCCGCGTCGTAGGGGGGGGCCGAGCCCCCCGGAAGGTCAGGTGGTCCGCTTCTCGGCGATACGGGCGGCCTTGCCGCGAAGCTCTCTCAGGTAGTAGAGCTTGGCGCGGCGAACGACACCGTGGCGCTCGACTTCGATCTTGTCCAGAACGGGCGAGTGGACGGGAAACGTCCGCTCCACGCCGGTCCCCTGGGAGACTTTGCGCACGGTGAAGGTCTCCCGGACGCCGCCGCCGCTCCGGGCGATGACGAGACCGTTGAAAACCTGAATCCGCTCCTTCTCCCCCTCGCGCACCTTGACGTGCACCTTCACGGTGTCGCCGGGGGCGAATGGCGGAATATCCGCGCGCAGAGCATGGCGTTCCGCCTCGAGCAGCTTGTCCATTTCGAGGAACCTCCGAAGACGTCTTGCTCGTCCCCTCCGGAGGGACACCTTCCCCTCACCGGATGGACGACCAGAACGTGGATTCTACGGAGTCCGGGGCGGACGGGCAACCCGGGCGAGGAGCTGGCGGTCTTCGTCCGTCTCCGGGACGAACCGGGAAAGGAGGTCGGGCCGGTACCGGGCCGTCAGCTCGAGCTGCTTCTCCCGCCGCCAGCGGCGGATCCGGGCGTGGTTCCCCGAGAGAAGCTCTTCGGGCACGGACAGCCCCCGGAACTCCCTCGGCCGCGTGTAGTGCGGGTGGTCGAGGAGGCCGTCCTCGAAGCTGTCGAGCCGGACGCTCTCGGCCTCGCCGACGACGCCCGGGACGAATCGGGAGACCGCCTCGAGAAGCGCCAGGGCCGCAACCTCCCCGCCGGGAAGGACGAAGTCGCCGAGAGAGACCTCTCCGTCGAAGAGCCCCGCTTCCCGAGCCCGCTCGTCGATTCCCTCGTAGCGGCCGCAGACGAGGACGAGACGGGGATAAGCCGCCAGCTCGCGCGCAAGCGCCGCGTCGAGCCGTCTTCCGTGAGGCGAGAGGTAGATCACGTACGGGGGCGGCGCTCCCTCTTCGGCCCTGAGAGCTTCGATCGCGGCGAAGAGCGGGGGCGCGGTGAGGACCATCCCCGGGCCGCCTCCGAAAGCCTCGTCGTCGACCTTTCGGTGCGGGTCGTCGCTGAACGGACGGAGGTCCACGACGCGGACGTCGAGCACCCCGTCGTCGATCGCCTTCCCGACGAGCGCTTCCGACAGCGGCGACGCGAAGTAGCCAGGGAAGATCGTGAGGAGGTCGAACCTCATTCGTCGAGGAGGCCGGGAGGCGGGTCGAGCACGACGAGCCGATTCTCGAGGTCGACGGAGACGACGATCGGCTCGACGAACGGGACCTCCCCCGGTCGACGGCCCGGCACCCCTCCACGTCGAAGTGATAGACGAAACCGGCAGGTCGCGGCACCTCGCTCCCCTTCGGGACCGCGATGTCGAGGCCCCGGAGCGCGTCCGCGTCGGTCCGGGAGGAGACCCCCTCGAACGTCATGAGGAGCCGTTCCCCGTTCGGGCGGACCGCGGAGACGACGAGCGCACGGCGCCTCCCGGCCTCGTCCACCCCGACGACCGCGAGGCCCGGGACGAACCGCTCCGGGAAATCGGAAAGGACCTCGACGCTCATCTCTCCGCGCAGGCCATGCGGCCGCGCGAGCCGGCCGATGACGACGAGGTCCTCCGGCTTCACGTGTCCGCGCCCGTCAGGCCTTCGGGCGGGCCAGGAGCTTCTGGACCGTCTCCGAGGCCGAGGCGCCCTTGGCGATCCAGACCTTCGCCTTCTCGACGTCGAGGTCGAGGAGAGGCGGGTTCTTCGTCGGGTCGTAGTAGCCGAGCTCCTCGAGCACCCTGGCGGTCGGGGTGCTGTGGCTGTCGGAGACGACGATTCGATAGGCGGGCGCGTTGGAGCCGCCGGTACGGCGGAGTCGGATCTTCAGCATTGGTTTCCTTTCGGTGCGGTTTCCGAGGGACTCTCCGGCTCAGAAACGGAGCCGGGAGGCGCCCTTCATCAGTTTCTTCATTTCGAGATACTGCTTCAGCAGCTGGTTGATGTCCTGGACGGAGGTTCCCGAGCCGCGCGCGACCCGGAGCTTCCGGCTCCCGTTGAGGAGCTTCGGGTCGTTCCGCTCCGCGGCGGTCATCGAGTCGATCATCGCCTCGAGGTGCTTGGTCGCGTCGTCCTCGATCTGCAGGTCGCGGAGCTGCTTGAAAGGCCCGACCTTCGGAAGGTGCCCCACGAGCGTCGAGAGCGGCCCCATCTTCTTGAGCTGCCGGAAGTGGTCCCGCAGGTCGTCGAGGGTGAACTCGTTCTTCCGAAGCCGGTCCATCGCCCGCTGCGAGGCCTTCTGGTCCGCCTCGGAGGAGACCTTCTCGATGAGCGTCATGACGTCGCCCATTCCGAGAATCCGCGATGCCGCCCGGTCGGGGTGGAACGGCTCGAGGTCGCCGGGCTTCTCCCCGATGCCGGCGAACTTGATCGGGCGCTCGACGACGGTCGCGAGGGAGAGCGCGGCGCCGCCCCGGGCGTCGCCGTCCATCTTCGTGAGGATCACTCCCGTCAGCGGGAGCGTTCGGAGAAGGCGCGGGCCGACAGGGCGGCGTCCTGTCCCGTCATCGCGTCGGCGACGAAGAGGATCTCGTCGGGCTCGCAGACCTCGCGAATCCTCGCGACCTCGGCCATCAGCGACTCGTCGACGTGGAGCCGGCCGGCCGTGTCGACGATGGCCACGTCCCATCCGAAGAGCTTCGCTTCCTTGATGGCCGCCTTCACCCGGGCGACGGCGTCCGTCTCCCCCTTCGGGTCGAAGCACGGGAGCCCGTTCTCCTTCCCGAGGGTCCGAAGCTGCTCGGTTGCCGCGGGTCGGTGGACGTCTGCCGGCACGAGCAGGACCTGCTTGCCGAGCTTCTTCTTGAGATGAAGTCCGAGCTTGGCCGCCGTGGTCGTCTTTCCGGAGCCCTGGAGGCCCACGAGGAGGATGACCGAGGGGCGCCGCTTCAGGTTCAGCGTCGCCGCCGACCCACCGAGCAGGCCGACGAGCTCGGCCTGGACGATCTTCAGGACCTGCTGGGCCGGGGCGAAGGCGGTCAGGACTTCCTGCCCCACGGCCTTCTCGCGGACCCGCTGGGTGAAGCCCTTGACGACGTCGAGGTGGACGTCCGCCTCGAGGAGACCCGGTCCGGATCTCCTTGAGCGCTTCGTCAACGTGGAATTCCGTCAGGTGCCCCTCGCCACGGAGCCCCTTCATCACACGCTGCAAACGGTCGGACAGTGAGTCGAACATCGCCCGAAGTCGTTCAGTCTAGCCTTCGGGGCAGAGCCGGTCAAACCCGAGGCTCGGCCCCATCCGGCCGCTTCCAGAGGAATGGGGCTTGACAGGCCGCCGGAAATCCCTATCCTTCCCTCGAAGCTCGGGCGAGGAAACTCGCCGACGCTAAGGGTGTGGCGATCGGGAGTCTGAAACGGCGCACCCGGACCCGTCCCGACCCGCAGGCCGGTCCGAAGCGGAACCCGACAGATCAACCCAGGTAGAACCAGATCGCATTCGCTGAGACACAGCGATCGAACCCCGGTAAGAAAGAAGGAGAAACCATGAAGAAGATCCTTTCCGTCGTCGCCCTCATCGCCGTCTCCGCCTCCCTCGTCGCCTGTGGCGGCAAGAAGGAAGAGCCCACCAACGCGGCCCCCGCGGTCGTCGAGGAGCCCGCCCCGGCCACGACCGAGACCGGCACCACGACCACCACGGAGACCTCCCCCGTGACGACCGAGACCACCACCACCACCACGACGACCGAGGCCGCCCCGGCCACGACCACGGCCGCCCCGGCCGCCCCGGCGAAGTAAGCGGTTCGAACTTCGAACCCGGAAGGCGCCCCGCGCAAGCGGGGCGCTTTTCTTTTCCGTCGTCCCCCCGGGGAGACGCACCAATGGCAGAACGTTTGCGAAACTAGGGACGGCCCGAAGGGCTGGAGGAAAAGATGAGCCGGAAAGTTTCGACCCTTGCCGCCGCGTTTCTCGTTTTCGCCGCTCTCGGCGCCTGCCCGCCCGCAGCGGACTCGATCGCCTCGACCGTCTCCTACCTGCCGGTCGCGGACATCGAGGGGGCAACAGGCTCCTGGCGAACCGACGTCTGGATCTTCAGCCCCGAGACCACCCTGGACAACGAGGTCGTCCTCTACTTCACTCCCGCTGGCGTAGACGGCACGAGCCTCGAGGGCTTCCGGATCGATCCTCCTGTGAGGCCCCGCGAGTCCGTTTCGCTGCCAGACATCCTGAAGAGACCTTCGGGAAAACAGAGACGTTCGGCCTCCTCGAGGTTCGCGCCACGTACCCCGTGATGGTGACGAGCAACACGTACAACGTGGCCGGCGCCACGCCGGGGACGTACGGCCAGTACTCGCCGGGGCAGCCTTATCGCAACGCGCTCGGCTTCGACGACTCGGTCTTCGGCGACCTCTACGTCACCGGGCTGACGAACGACGCCAACCTCCGGACGAACGCCGTCGTCATGAACCCGTCCGGCGTCGAGCTGGAAGCGGGTGTCCAGCTCGTGGACGCGATGGGGACCATCTACGGGACACGGACCTACAAGGTGAAGCCGTTCTCCCTGACGCAGCTCAATGACGTCTTCGGAAGCGAGTTCGCCTCCTTCCAGCCCCCGGCGGGAGGGCCGTACCGGCTCAACATGTTCGTCAACCTCGACAACGGCGCACGCATCCTCGGCTACGCAACGGTGACGGACAAGAAATCCGGAGACCCCTACCTGATCCCCGCCCAGGCCATGAGGCCGTGATCCGGGCGGTCCTCGTCGACCTCGGCAAGGTCCTCGTCGGTTTCGACCACCAGGTCACGTGCGACCGCATCGCGGAGGCGACCGGCACATCGGCCGGCCGCCTCCGTCCGGTGCTTTTCGGTGACCTCGAGGCGGCGTTCGACCGCGGACGTCTTTCCCCGCCGGAGTTCTTTCGCGCGTGCGAGGAGAGGGCGGGCCTGCCGCGCCTCCCGGACGACGTCTGGACCGGCGCCTGGCGGGACATCTTTCACCCGCTTCCGGACGCCATCGCGACCCTGGCCCGTGTCCGTCCGGGAGTCCGGCGGGTCCTCGTGTCGAACACGAACGTGCTCCACTGGGACGGGGTCCTCCGGCTCTTCGACCCCGGCGAACACTTCGACGCCCTCGTCCTCTCCTTCCGCGTCGGCGCCGTCAAGCCGGAAAGCGAGTTCTGGGACGCCGCACTCGAAGCGGCAGAGTGCGAGCCCGGCGAGTGCCTCTACGCCGACGATCGACCGGAGCTCGTAACGGCGGCGGCCGCCCGGGGGATACCGGGTTTCGTCGTCCGAGGAGCTGGCTCGTTCGCCGCGGGCCTCGGCGAGCGAGGGCTGCTTGCGGCGCCCCCGGCTCCGGAGGGGAATTCCCGGGTCTCTCGAACCGTTCGACTATGCTGACCATGGGGAATTTCCAGATGCGCTCGACCCGACTTCTCGCCATCGCCCTGATCTCGCTGCCTGCCGATGACGGCCTGCTCCCGCCCCGAGGAAGGAGCGGATGGATCCCGCGCGTCCGGACCCGGCATCACCTTCGCCTCCGGAACCTTCGACGAGGCGCTCGCCCGCGCCCGGAGCGAGAAGCGGCTCCTTCTCGTCGACGTCTACACGGACTGGTGCGGCTGGTGCAAGAAGCTCGACCGGGAGGTTTTCGGCGACGCGAAGGTGGCCGAAGCGTCCCGGGGCCTCGTCGCAGTCCGCATCAACGCCGAGAAGGGGGGCGAGACGGTCGCCCGGCGCTACGACGTCCAGGGCTACCCGACGGTCCTCTTCGTAGACGGCTCCGGAAGCGTCGTGAAGCGGATCGACGGGTACGTCGACGCCGCCGAGATGCTGCAGACCATCCTCGGCCCTTCCGGAAGGGCCTGACCGCTCCCCTTCCGTCGCCGCCGCGGCGTCGCGCGGGCTGGCTGCGATTTCCGCGAGGGACGCTTCTTCGAGGCTCACGAGAAGTGGGAGGCGGTCTGGCTCGTCTCCGAGGGCATCCGGCGCCGGCACCTGCAGGGCCTGATCCAGCTCGCGGCGGCCTGCGTTCACCTCGAAAAGGGGCGCCCCGGCCCCGCGGGCCGCCTCCTCGCCCTTTCGCTCGAGAAGCTCGCGGACGGTCCGCCGGACTTCTTCGGCGTTCCCCTCGACGACCTCCGGTCCTGGCCCGGTCTCTCTCGCTGGCCTCGCCGGGGAGCCGGCCGAACCGCCGACGCTCTTCAGGCTTCCGACCGCCTCGACCTGGAGTGAACGGCGGCGGGAGGACCCCGGCGCCCCGCGCCCCGAGCGCTCCGAGGACGAGCCCGTCGGGTCCGCGCTCCCGTGAGCCGGACGCTCCCGCTCCGACCGATCCCGACGGCCGCCGCCTCGCTCGCCACCGCCGCCCGGAGAGCGCAGGACGCCGTCCGCCCTGTCCGCCACCAGGCGGAAGACAGGCGCGGGCCCGCGCCGCGATTCTTTCCGGTGTCGGGTCCGGCCCCACGCGCGCCCGGCGGCGGCCTGCGCCTCTCGCAGCGCCTGGTCCGCCGTGAGCGCACCGAGAGCGGCGGCGATGGACTCGACCTCTCCCTCCCCCACCGGGATCTTCGACGCGAAGGTGTCGGGCAGCTCGCGGAACCAGCCGACGTCGCTCACGACGACCGGAAGGCCGGAACCGGCGAGGCGGCAGACTGCGGCCGACGTCTCCCCCACGGTGGGAAACCTGAGGTTGACCGCCACGTCCGCCGCCCGGGCGAGCCGCCAGAAATCCTCGTCCGAAAGGTAGCCGGTGAAGCGAACGTCTTCCTCGAGGCCACGAGCGCGGACGGCCCGACGAGAGGATCCCCGGCCGCGACCGCCTCCCCACGACGAGGAGGGGCCGCCCTTCCGGCGGGATCAGCGCCAGCCCCTCGAGGAGCTTTCCGATCCTCTTGGCGGGCGTCACGATGCCGAGGGTCGCGGCGACGACGCGGTCGAGCGGGAGGCCGAGGGCGATCCGGGCCTCGGCCCGCTCGTAGCCGGGCGCCGGTGGGACGGCGAGAGGGATCTCGAACGCGGGAAGGCCCGGCCGTTCCCTGAGGAGCGCCCCGCGGACGATCCTCGAGTGGACGATGACGGCCGAGGCGTCGGCGGCGACACCCGTCGACATAGGCCACTCCCACGGCGCAAGGTCCCAGACGGGAACCCTCTGGCCCGAGAGAGCGCGCTCCCCGAGCGCCCTGCCGCGCGTCTCCCGGAGCGCCTCCACCGTCGGGAGGTGCATCGGGTCGTTGCCGACGTGAAGGAGGACGGCCCGGTGCCCCGCGGCGAAGGCGCGCCGCGCCCCGGACGGCTCGTACGTCTCGAGCTCCACCTCGGCGCGAAGCGCCGGCAGGATGTCGGCCGCGTAGTCGGCGATCCCGGACCGGACGGGAGGGAGCGGGCTGACGAAACCGAAAGGGGCGGCGGTCACGACAGGCCGCCCGCGCGAAGGAGCGCGGTGACGACCCCTTCCCACGAAATGCCGCGGATCGATTCGAGCCCTCGCTCCCCCATCGCGTGCGCCACGGCCGGTGCGGCGAGGAGCTCCGCCGCCGCGGCACCGACGGCCGCGCCGTCGGGCGGCGTGACGCGTCCGGTCTCGCCGTCGAGGACGAACTCGAGCGGGCCGCCGGAATCCGTGCACGTCACGACCGGCCTTCTTCGAGAGGAAGGCCTCGAGGGCGATGTACCCGTAGTCCTCGTCGGCCGGGGTGAAGAGGACGGCGCCGCAGCCGGCGTAGAGCGAGAGGAGCTCCTCGTCGGAAACGGCGCCGCGGAAATCGACGTTCGCGCCCGTGCGCGCCGCCACCTTTCGAAGCCGCTCCTCGTCCGGCCCCGCGCCGGCGATGACGAGCGGGAAGCGTCCCGCGGCGGCCCCCTCGATGGCGAGGTCCATCCTCTTCCACGCGTCGAGCCGGCCGACGACGAGACCGTAGGGGCCGGGCCCGTCGTCGCGGTAGCGGCCCGCGAGCGGCGGCGGGTGGTAGAGCGCCTCCGCCTCGATCCCGTTGAAACGCATCAGCCGGTCGGCCGTGTTCTTCGCGTTCGTGAAGATCTTCCGCGCCTCGCCGAGGCCCGTGGCGTCGGCCTCGGCGATCAGCTCGCGCCAGCGCGTGTCCTCGGGCCCCGCGGTGAAGTCGCTCTGGTCGGTGCCGAACCGGTCGTAGGCCTGCCGGAACTGGTGGATGAGCCAGACGACCTTGTTCGGGTGCCTCACGAGGTACGACGGAAACTTCATCGGGATGACGAGGTCGACCTTCACGCCGTCGGCCTCCGTGACGTCGACGAGACGCCACGACATCGCCGAGAGGAGGATCTCCTCGCGCGGGTACCACTTGAACGGGAGCTGGACGAGATCCACCCGGTGCCCCCGGGCCTTCAGCTCGCGGACCAGGCCCGCGGCGTGACGCTCGGCGCCTCCGGACGCGAAGGGCACCTGAGCGGTGCAGACGAGGATGTTCGCCATCTACTTCACGCCCGTGACCGCGACGTCCTGCGGGGCGAAGACGAGCCGGGCGAGAGCGGCGACGAGCGGGTCGGAGGCGTCGAGCGTCCCGCCCGTCACCTCGCGCGGGACCGGGGAGCGCAGGGCGATCGTCACCTCCCGAAGACCGCACGCCTCCATCAGCCTGCCGAGCGACGGCCCGGGAACGGGCCTCACGTGCGTCAGGTCCATCCAGAACCACTTCATGGCGTAGACCGACTCGGCGTTCACCGTCTCGAGGAAGGAGCCGGCCACCGGTCGCCAGGCGCGAGACGGCGAGCTCCACGAGCGGCAGGAGGGCGTCGGCCGGGAGGTGCTCCACGACCTGGTACGCCGTGACGCCGCCGAGCGAACCTTCGGGTTGCGCGCGGAGCCAGGAATAGAGGTCGGTCTCGTCGACCGCGAGCCCCTTCTGCCGGCAACGGGCGACCATGACCGGGTTCGTGTCGCAGCCCCGTCCCGCGAGGCCCCGGGCCGCGAGCGCCTCGAGGAACTCGCCCCGCCCGCAGCCGAGGTCGACGACCGGGTGCCGCGTCCCGAGGAAGAGGGAGACGTCTCCTTCCTGCCGGGCCCGGATCTCGTCCTCGGCCCCCCGGAACGTCCGCTCGAAGTCGGCGTAGAGACCGGCCGAGAGCGGGTCGGCCGCCGAACGCGTCTCCGGCGCGAACGTCTCGCCCCGTTCCGCCGGAGCCGCGAGGCCGGAGCCGGACCTCAGCTCGGTTCTGAGCGTCGTCCACTCGAGCCGGGCCCCGCGAAGCTCCTCCGTCGCCTTCGACAGGTCGAGCCGCAGCCTCTCGAGCCGCTCCTCGGCCGCGGACAGGCGCGACGAGGCTTCGTCCAGCCGTCCCCCGGCCGAGTCCGAACGGCTCTCGAGAAGATCGAGCCTCCTCTGGCTGCCGAGCAGCACCTGGCCGAGGCTCTCGCGGGCATTCGCCTCGCGCTCCACCGCGCCAGCCACCGACTTCGTCTCGTCGGCAAGAGCGGCACGCAGCTCTTCGTCCCGTTCGTCGAGGGCCGACAGGAGCGCGAGGCGCACCTCTTCGAGCCGTGCCCGCTGCGTCTCGGCCTCGTCTTTCAGGCTCCGGTCGCTGGCCTCGAGCCCTTCCCTGAGCCCGCGGTGCCTCACCTCGACTTCTTCCTCCAGCTCGCGGACCCTCGCCTGGTGCTCCGCGGCGAGGCCGCCCAGGGCGGCCTCGATCTCGAGGAGAGACGTCCGGAGCGCCTCGTGGACCGCCGAGTTGAAGACCCCCTGGTCGCGCGTGACGATCCGGAGGGCTCGAAGGGCAAGCTCCTTCATGCTCCGGAACCGGGCGTCCGCCGGCAGGGACGGCTGGACGAACCGGGAGGCGTTCTCGAGGATGGCCCGGGGTCCGGCGAGGCTCGCGCTGCCGCCCGCACCAGCGCGAAGCCGCGGGCGGGATCCGGCGGGTGAGTTCGGCTCGGGGGTCGCAAGCGCGGCGAGCTGCGCGGCGAGCTCGCGCGCGAGGCCCGCCGCGTCGCCGCGTCGGTCGTTCGTCATCCGCCTTATATTACGGCCCGAACATGACCCGCGACGCTCTCCGCCGCCTCCTTCACGCCGTCGTCTTCCTCGGCCTCGCCCCGTGCCTCTCTTCCTGCGACTCGTCGCGCTCGCCGTCGACGGACGCAGTCGCCCCGGCGGCGCAGGCCGCGGAGGCCGCTCCGGCCCGGCGGACGAACCCGTACGAGGGGACGCTGACCGCCGTCCAGTGGCCCGGCGAGAGGCACCTCGCGAACGTCCGCCAGCTGACGTTCGGCGGCGAGAATGCCGAGGCGTACTGGTCGGCGGACGGCAGGAAGCTCATCTTCCAGTCGACGCGCCCCCCCTACCGCTGCGACCAGATCTTCGTCGTCGACGTCGAGTCGCCCGGCGAGCCGCGACTCGTCTCGACCGGCAAGGGACGGACGACCTGCGCCTATTTCTTTCCCGGCGGGGAGAGGATCCTCTACGCCTCGACCCACGTCGGCGGACGCGAGTGCCCCCCTCCGCCCGACATGTCCCAGGGCTACACCTGGGCTCTCTATTCCGACTACGACATCTTCTCCGCCAGGTCCGACGGATCGGACCTGCGGCGACTCACGGTGGCACCGGGATACGACGCCGAGGCCACCATCTCCAGGGACGGCAAGCGGATCGTCTTCACGTCCGTGAGGGACGGCGATCTCGAGCTCTACTCGATGAACGCCGACGGCGGCGACGTGAGGCGGCTCACCCGGACCCCCGGGTACGATGGCGGGGCGTTCTTCAGCGACGACGGGGAGTGGATCGTCTACCGGGCGTCGCGCCCCGATTCGCCGAAGGCCGTCGAAGCGTTCAAGTCGCTCCTGGACCGCAGCCTCGTGAGGCCCAGCCGGCTCGAGATCCACGTCATGCGGTCCGACGGCTCGGGGGACCGGCAGGTGACGAACAACGGCGTCGCGAGCTTCGCGCCCTATTTCTTCCCCGGCAGCCACGAGAGGCTCCTCTACGTCTCGAATCTCGCCGACCCGAACGGCCGCGACTTCGACATCTTCGCCGTCGACGTGGACGGGACCGACCTCGAACGGATCACCTACAACCCCACGTTCGACGGGTTCCCGATGTTCTCGCCCGACGGCAAGCGGATCGCGTTCTGCTCGAACCGCCACAACGGGAAGCCGAACGAGACGAACGTCTTCGTGGCCGACTGGGTCCCCTGAGCGGGAAGACCGCCGGTCAGCCGGCGGCTGCGGCCGGAGCCTGGGGGTTCCGGCGGACCGACTCGCGAAGGATCTCGACGAGCGTCAGGGAGAAGGCGAGGACCATCGGCCCGATGAAGAGGCCGAGGAGCCCGAAGGCGCCGAGGCCGCCGAAGACGCCGAGGAAGACGACGAGAGTGGAGAGCTCGGTCGTTCCGCCTATCAGGAGCGGCTTGAGGACGTTGTCCGCCAGCGTGGAGACGACGACGATGCCCCAGATCGCGAGGAAGAGCGCCATGCCGGGCCGCCCCTGGAGCCAGCAGGCGATCGCTCCGGGCGCCCATACGAGCGCCGTCCCTCCGATCGGCAGGAGAGAGAGGACGGCCATCGCCGCCCCGGCGAGGAACGGCGAAGGGAGGCCCGCGATCGCCCAACCGATACCTCCGGTCGCCCCCTGGATCAGTGCGCAGAGGAGAGACCCCCGGAAGATCGACTGGAGCATTCCCCGGAGCGAGGAGAGAACGGCAACCCTGCGATCCTCCTCGAGCGGGACCAGGTCGAGGACCGCCCGCACGATCTCCCGGCCGTCGCGCAGCATGAAAAAGAGGAGGAAGAGCGTCATCAGGAAGGAAATGACCGCGTCGAAGAATCCTTTCACGAGTCCGCCGGAAAACCTCGCGAGGAGGCCGGAGAGACCGGTCGCGAGCTCCCTCGAGCTTGCAAGGAGCTCGTTTGACGTGACGCCGGTTTTCGCCTCCACCCACAGGAGCGCCCGGTGCACGACCGGGATACGCAGGACGTCCTCGACCCCCGAGACGTGCTGCGCCGCCAGCGCGGTCGAGGCGCCGGAGACGGCCCCGATCGCTTCGTTCACGAGGACGCCCGCAAGGGAGGCCGCCGGCAGGAGGACGAGGAGACCGATGGCGAGCGTGACGAGGAGGGCCGCGAGACCCCGACGGCGCTGCATCCTCTGCTCCACGAAGCGCCAGGGGCCCGTGAAGCCGACGGTCAGGACAATCGCCCACGCGAAGGCCGTTCCGAACGGTGCCAGGGTCTTCACGGCGAGCGAGCCGACTCCGAGCGCGACGAGCAGGAAGACTGCGATCGGGTAGATGCGGGACGCGGTGCTGTCGGACATGACGACTCCTCGACCGGGAACCGTCGGGAATGATAGCGGTGCCGTTGCTAGACTCGCGTGGATGCCCGGCTTCCGTTCCCGGCGGACGGGGCCCCGGTTTCCGCCGGCGCCCCTCCCGGACGATCCCGTCGACCTCTCGCGCCGCGCGGTCCGCGCCGCGCTCGACCAGGGCTTCGTCGCGGCCGGAGTCGCCGCGGGGCCCCTGGCGGAGGGGTGGGCCGGCTTCCGGGCCTTCCTCGACCGCGGCTTCCACGGCGAGATGACGTTTCTCGAAAGGGATTCGGAGGCGCGGCGGAGCCTGGACTCGATCCTCCCCCACGCGAAGGCCGCGCTCTGCGTCGCCCGAGAGGTGGCGCCCGGCGGCGCCGGAAACGTCGCGCGCTACGCCCGCGGCGAGGACTACCACGACGCCGTCCGGCGCGACCTGAAGGCCGTCGTCTCGTCGCTCCGGCGAATGGCTCCGGCGGGATCGCACTTTCGCGTCTGCGTCGACACCGCTCCGGTCCTCGAGCGGGAGTGGGCCGTCCGCGCCGGCCTCGGCTTCGTGGGGAAGAACGGGATGCTCATCGTTCCGGGCGTCGGCTCGCACGTCGTCCTCGGCGAGGTCCTGACCGACCTTGCCCTCTCGCCGACCGCGACGGCGGTGGACGGGACGTGGGAAAAGTGCGGAGGCTGCCGGGCCTGCATCGACTCCTGCCCCACCTCGGCGATCCTCGCGCCGCGAGCCGTCGACGCGCGGCGCTGCCTTTCCTACCTGACGATCGAGAAGCGATCCCCCTTCACACCCGAGGAAGAGTCGTGGCTGGACGGTCGCCTCTTCGGATGCGACGACTGCCAGGACGTCTGCCCGTACAACTCGGCTCCTCGCTGGAGCGAGCCCGTCGAGGAACCGCCCGCCTCGATCGACCCGGTCGAAGCCGCCTCGCTCGACGACGCGGCCTTCGAGGCGCGGTTCGGCCGCTCCGCCGTGAGGCGCGCGACTCCCGCAGGGCTCCGGCGAAACGCCCGTGCGGCGCTCGCGAGGACGGCCGGATGAGCGGGACGCTCCTCGTCGTCGCCGGAGCCTTCGTCCGCGACGGCCTCCTCCTGCTGACCCGTCGCCCGGACGGAGACCCCCTCGCGGGCTTCTGGGAGCTTCCGGGCGGGAAGGTCGAGACGGGCGAGACGCCGGAGGCGGCGCTCGCGAGGGAGTGGCGCGAGGAGCTCGGGGTCCGCGTGGAGACCTGCGAGCCCCTGACGTTCGTCTCGGGCGCCCCGAACGGCCGGCACGTCACTCTCCTCGTGTACCTCGTCCGCCTGCTCCGCGGAGAGCCCTCGCCCCTCGGCGTCGCAGAGGTTCGCTGGACGACGCCGGAGGAGGCCTCGCGGCTCCCGCTGCTGCCGGCCGACCGGCCCGTCGTCGAGCGGCTCGCCAGAGGCGCCAGCGGCCATTTCCTCTCCTTCTCCCACCTCGAGGGCGCGCCGTGAACAACGCGGTTCTCCTCGCCGTCTACGCCTTCTGCATCGGCGCGTCGTTCTTCTTCTCGGGCTCGGAGACCGCCCTGACGACGCTCTCGGACTCGGCCGTCTTCCGGCTGAAGGAGAAGAAGCACTCGCAGGCCGCCCGGCTCGAGCGGCTCCGGGCTCACCTCCCGCAGACGATCAGCACCCTGCTGATCGGCAACAACCTGGTGAACATCGCGGCCGGCTCGATCGGAACGCTGCTCGCGATCGAGGCGCTCGGGGAGAAATGGGGCGTCGTGACTGCCACGATCGCCACGACGCTGATCCTCCTCATCTTCGGAGAGGTGACCCCGAAGACCCTCGCCGCCCGCAACGCCGAGCGGGTCGCCTGTTTCGCCGCCCCGGCGATCGAGCTGCTCGTCACGCTGCTCGCGCCGATGGCCAAGCTCCTCTCCGGCATCGCGGGGGTCCTCCTGCGTCCCTTCGGCGGGGCGGCCTCGGCGACGGCCGACGTGACGGAGGAAGACGTGAAGAGCCTGATCTCGCTCTCGCACGACCAGGGGCAGCTCGCGAGCGAGGAGAAGGAGATCCTCCACGCCGTCCTCGCGTTCGGGGACAGCCCCGTCGTGGACGCGATGGTCCCGCGGGCCAAGATGGTCCTCCTCCCCGCGGACGCCACCTTCGAGAAGGTCGAGGCGATCGGGCGCGTCTGGCGCTACAGCCGGCTCCCCGTCTATCGCGACACCCCCGACGACATCGTCGGCATCCTCCACGTCAAGGACCTCTTCGACGTCACCGACGAGGAGGAGAAGAGCTTCGACCTCTCGCGCCACCTCCGGCCGGCGATCTTCATCCCGGAGCAGAAGCGATCCGGCGACCTCTTCCGGGAGATGCGGCGCCGGCGCTTCCACATGGCCGTCGTCGTCGACGAGCTGGGGGCCGTCTCGGGGCTCGTCACGCTCGAGGACCTCGTCGAGCAGATCCTCGGGGACATCGACGACGAGCACGACGAGGAGGCCGACTCGCCCGTCATCGACGGCGCCTCCATCCTGATCGAGGGCTCGTACCCCGTCGCTTCGCTCGAGCGGGACCTGGGACTCTCGCTCGACGAGCCCGAGATGGAGACCGTGGCCGGCTTCCTGCTCAAGAAGTTCGGACGGATTCCCCGGACGGGCGCGAGGACCTGGCTCGGCGACACCGAGTTCGTCGTCGAGCGCGCCTCGCCCCGGGCCATCGAGCGGATCCGCATCACGAAGAAGGCCCGTGCTCCCGAAGAGCTCGCGGCAGAAAAGGCCTGAAATGCCGAAGGTCGTGTTTCTCGACCAGGGACTCCGCGGAGACCTGCCCGAGGGGATCACGGCCCTCGAGGCGGCTCACCGTCTCGGGGCCCGTATCTCGTCCATCTGCGGCGGAGCCGGAACCTGCTCCACCTGCCGGGTCGAGTGCGTCGTCAACCCGCAGAACCTCTCGCCGATGGAACCGCTCGAGGACGCGTACGACATGGGACCCGGGGTCCGCCTCGGCTGCCAGGCGCGGATTCACGGGGACGTGGGGCTCCGGACCGTGAAGATCCCCCGGGCGGTGCTCTCCTGAGCCGCCCCGCCGTCCGCCGGGCGCTCAAGCGCGCTGGCCTCTCTCCCGCTCCCAAGGAGTTCGTCGCGACCCCGGGCATTCCGCCGCCGCCCCGGACGTCCCTTCCCGGGGAGGCGCCGGGGACCTCGACGCCCGTCGACTGGGTCGCCTTCTTCGGCCGCGTCGCGCCCGTCGAGATCGAGATCGGGAGCGGCCGCGGCCGCTTTCTGACCGACGAGGCGGCCGCGCGACCCGGCACCAGCTTTCTCGGCGCCGAGATCGAAGTCGAATACACGCGGATCGGTCAGGCGCGAGCCGAGCGGATGGCGCTCACGAACGTCCGGTTCGTACGCCTCGACGGAAGGGCCTTCGTACTCGCCCGCGTCCCGGCCGGCTCCCTCGCAGCGCTCCACGTCTTCTTCCCCGACCCGTGGCCGAAGGCGCGCCACGCCAAGAGGCGGCTCTTCTCTCCCGACTTCGTCCGGGCCGCGGCAACGGCCCTCGTCCCGGGCGGTCTCCTGCGCGTCGCCACGGACAACCTCCCCTACTTCGCGTCGATCCGCGAGGTCCTCGACGCCGAGCCGGCGCTCGAGAAGGTTCCCGGGAGCGAGGAGGGGTGGAGCTCGGGGACCGACTACGAGAGGAAGTACGAAAAGGAGGGGCGGCCGATGGCACGTGGCATCTGGCGCCGCCGGACCACGGGGTGAGGCCTTCGTACCGGGCTTCTAGCCCTCGCGGCGCGGTTCCGGCGCGGCTTCCGGCCCCCGCCCCACTTCCTTCGCGAGGAGCGGCGGCAGGTACTTCCGGAAGTAGTCGAAGCCCGAGACGATCGCCATCACGGTCATGACGTAGAGCGCGGCGCGCCCCGTCATCCTCCAGAGGCCGATGTCGTCGAGCCGGGCGCCCAGGATCATGAGGGAGATCCCGACGACCTGGGCTCCCATCTTCCACTTCCCGAGGCTCGAGGCGGCGATCGTGATCTGCTCTCCCGCGGCAATGGCGCGCAACCCGGAGACGGCAAACTCCCGCCCTACGATGATGCAGACCGCCCAGGCGTCGGCCTCCTGGAGGTCGACGAGGGAGATGAGCGCGGCCGAAACGAGGATCTTGTCGGCGATCGGGTCGAGGAGCATCCCGAGACGCGTCACCTTCTTGAACTTCCTCGCGATCCACCCGTCGAGCAGATCGGTGAGGGCGGCCACGAGGAAGACGCCGAGCGCGAGGTACTCCTTGGCCGGCATCCGCGTCAGCAGGACGACGACGAGAAGCGGGACGAGGAAGATGCGCAGCAGCGTCAGGGCGTTCGGAACGTTGAGCACCGCCGCGCATTCTAGGGGACCGTTCGGGCAAATGCTTTTCCCGTCCCGGACCTGGGGTCGGGGGCGGCGACCGCCCCCGGAGCCCGGGCCTTGCCGGAGCCCCCGCTTCCACCCAGAATCCGCGGACGATGACGTCTCCCATCCCCTTCGGCACGGACGGCTGGCGCGCCCGGATCGGCCGCGACCTCACCTTCGACTCCACCGCCCGCGTCGTCGACGCGGTCGCCGCGTGGAGCATCTCCCCTGCCAACGACGACCCGGGAGACGGCGGCACCCTACCGATCGTCCACGACACCCGCTTCCTCTCCAGGGAGCTCGCCGCCGAGAGCGCGGCCCGGCTCGCGACGAAGGGTTTCCGGATCCTCCTCTCCGACCGCCCGGTGCCGACGCCGTGCGCCTCCTGGCACGTGAAGGAGCGGGGACTGCGAGGCGGCATCGCGATCACGGCCTCGCACAACCCCCCCGAGTGGAATGGGGTCAAGTACAAATCCTGGTTCGGCGGGAGCGCCACCGCCGCGACCTACGATGCCATCGCCTCCTGCGCGGACGTACCGCTCCCCGGATCGGTCCGGGGGGGCCGTGGAAAAGACGGATCTCCTCTCACCGTACGCCGCGGCGATCGCCGCGTGCGTCGACCTCGACGCGATCCGGCGTGCCGGCCTCAAGGTCCTCTGGGACCCGATGCACGGAGCCGCGGGAAGCCTCCTCGCGACGATCCTCGGCGAGGGGCACCCGACGCGGGTGACGACGATCCGGGCCGACGTCAATCCCTCCTTCGGCGGCGTCCACCCCGAGCCGATCCCCGAGCACCTCGGCGCCACCGTGGCACGCCTCGGGTCGGAGAGCTTCGATCTGGCGCTCGCCAGCGACGGGGACGGAGACCGGCTCGGCGTCCTCGCCCCCGACGGCACGTTCGTGACGCCCCATCGCATCCTCGCCCTGCTCGCCGAAAGCCTCGCGGGCCGCGGGCGCATCGGCGGCGGCATCGCCAAGACCTTCTCCACGTCGCTCCTCGTCGACCGCGTCGCTGCCCGCCTCGGAGTCCCCCTCCACGTCACGCCGATCGGCTTCAAGTGGATCGCGGAGAAGATGCTGTCGGGCGAGGTCGGGATCGGCGGCGAGGAATCGGGCGGGCTGGGCGTCTCTTTCTTCCTCCCGGAACGGGACGGCGTCCTCTCCGCCCTCCTCGTCCTCGAGGCGGTTGCCCACTCGGGGCTCTCGTTCGCCACGCTCCTGGCTCGCCAGGAGCGCGAGTACGGGGCGCTCGCGTACGGTCGGCGCGACGTTCGGCTGCCGATGCCGGTCCTGAGGGCGTTCGTCGACGGCCTCCTAGCAGCCCCCCCCTCGCTGCGGGCGGGGGCCCGCGTCACGTCGGTCGAGACCCTCGACGGCGTGAAGCTCCTCCTGGGCGGCCGCGGCTGGCTCCTCCACCGGCTTTCCGGAACCGAGCCAATCCTGCGCGTCTACGCCGAGCACGAGGACCCGGAGATGGTGAAGGGGCTTCTCGCCGAGACGGGCGAGGTGCTCGAGGCGGTTCAGGCCTCGATGCGGACCTAGAGGCCGATCAGGCCTCTATGATCGTTCCGAGGCCGATCAGGCCTCCATCAGCACGTAGCCCGAACCCGAAACGCTCAGGACGGGCCCGCCACCGAGGTCGGCGAGCGGGTCGGCGTCTTCCACCAGGTCGACCGCGACGTCGCCGCCGTAGCCGAGGAGCGACCGGGAAGCGAGAGTGAGCGGCGTCTCCGGGGTCACCTCGAGACGGGCCGGCTCCGCCGACACGGAAAACGCGACGCTCCCGGTACCGAAGAGCTTCACGAACGGAAGGGCGATCTGGCGACGGAACTCGAACGCCGGATCCTCGCGCCAGGTGAACGCCGCGTCGAATCCGAAGAGCCGGGCCGGGTCGGCCGACAGGAACTCGTTCCTCAGGTGGACGAGGTGGAGAGCCCGCCTCGGGTCGAGGAGGAGGACCCCACCGTTCCCCGTGACACGGACGAAGAAGCGGGCCAGCGCACCCGAGAGGCTGCCGTCGGCAACGAGCTCCGCGACTCCGGTACGGCCGGTGAGGGCGGTCCTTCGCACGAGAATCCCGCACCGGGCGTCGGCAGCGACGAGGCCACCCGGGCGGGCGGAGAATGCCGGAGGGGTCACCGAAGGGACCGCTGGAGGAATCGTCGCAGGGGCCGTCCGGGCGCCTGGAGCGGTCGGGGTCACGCTGGGCGGAGGGGGCTGCATGGGCAGGATTGCCGAGGCAGTCACCACTTCGTGCAGAGGCGCGGGCGGCTCGACCGGCTCGATCGGCTGGGTGGCACGTTCCCGGCGAGCCGAAGAGTCGTCGAAGACGTCTTCCGGTTTGACGGTGGGAACCGGAGTGCCGGGAGAGGGCCAGGTCGACGCGGCCGCGCGTGCGGCACGGGTGATGGTGTCGTCTCCATCAGACTCGACCTTCCGCTCGGAGCCGGCCGCCGTGAAATGACGCTTCGCGTCGTCCAGACGCCCCTCGCGCTGAAGGATCAGGCCGACGGTCAGGTGCGCCTTCCGGTGGCCGGGGGCGAGGGCGAGCACGCGCTCCAGCGGCTCTCGCGCTTCGGCCCTTCCCGCCTTGAAGAGGATCAGCCCGAGGTTGAACAGGAGCGGGACGGAGTCGGCGTGGGAGACGAGGAGACCGCGAGTGGTCCGCTCCGCCTCCTCGAGGTGCCCGAGGTGAAACATCGCGAGCGCCAGGTTCGAGAGGACCTCCGGGTCGTTAGGCCGGAAGCGGCGGGCTTCCTCGAACTCGCGCCGGGCGTCGTCGTGGAGGCCCTTGCGGAGGTCCTCCTTGCCACGGTTCAGGTGGAGCAGGAAGAGACCGTGATCGAAAAAGGGGGCGCTTCGCGTCGGCTCGGAAGCGCGCGTGCTCATCGGTTCGCCGCGACGCGTCCGAGAACCGGCGACCGGCCTCCCCTGGAGGGAACGTCGCCGAGGTTCGAGATCAGGAGGACGCCGGCGCCGCGGTGGAGCTTCACCGGGGCCGAAGGGGCCTTTCGCGAGGATGCGATCGCCATCCCCTTGAACCCGCCCGAAAGCACCGGCACTGAGCCGCTTCCGCCGTAGACGAGCATCGCGCGCCGCACGTATTCCTGCGTCTCAGGGTAGGGCGGGACCCCCCGGTAGCGCTGCACCGCCCCTTCGCCCGCGTTGTAGGCGGCGAGGGTCCGGACGATGTCGCCGTCGAACATCCCGAGCAGGTCGGAGAGGTAGGCGGTGCCGCCCCGGATGTTCTCGTGGGGGTCCCAGGAGTTCTGGACTCCGTACCGGCGCGCGGTGCCGGGCATCAGCTGCATCAGGCCGCGCGCCCCCTTCGGGGAGAGCGCTTTCGGGTTGAAGTTCGATTCGACGAGCATGACGCTCTTCACGAGCCGCGGGTCGACCCGCTCGCGTTCGGCGTGGCGCCGGATCGCGTCGTCGAACGCCGTCGCGGCGTCGCGTCGCGCGAGAAGGAACGAGTCGGTCGGTGATTTGCCGCCGATCCGCCAGCCGCTGCCGATGCTGTTGAAAATGACCGCGCCGCCGTCCGCCTTGCGGATCAGCTTCACGTCCGCCCGGGAGCTCCCCGAAAGGACCAGAAGCCCCCCCACGGCGCAGAGCACGGCCAGTCGCATCATGGCGGGACCAGTATAGCGCCCGGGCGGCCGCCTCAGGCCGCCCCTCCCAGCTTCTCCCGGACCCTGTCGAGTCCGGCCTCGAGGGCCGCGTCGATCTTCTCCGGGTCCTTGCCGCCGGCCTGCGCCAGGTCCGCCTTGCCTCCCCCTCTTCCGCCGACGACCGGCGCCATCGCCTTCGCGAGGTCGTCGGCCGAGACCCGGGAGACGAGGTCGGCCGTGACGGCGGCCAGCAGCGTGACCTTCCCCTCGGTTTCCGTGCCGAGGAGAACGACTCCGCTCTTCAGCTTGCCCCGGAAGGTGTCGGCCAGGTTCCTCAGCTCGTTCACGGGAAGGGACGGAACGCGCCGCGCGAGGACCTTGAACCCTTCCACGTCGACGAGCCCGTCGTCTTCCGAGGCTCCCGGACGCGGCCCCGCTCCCGAGGCGAGCTGGACCTTGAGCTTCGCGATCTCCTTCTCCCCGTCCCTGAGGCGGGCGAGGACCTCGCGCAGCTTGCCGGGGAGCTCCTCGGGCGGCACCTGGGCCACCTCGGACAGCTCGCCGAGGAGATGCTCGTCGCGCGTCAGCCGTTCCACGGCGCCAAGTGACGTGACCGCCTCGATGCGCCGAACTCCGGCGGCCAGGCCGCGATCCGAGAGGACCTTGAAGGCGCCGATCTCCCCGGTCCGGCCGACGTGGCAGCCGCCGCAGAGCTCCGTCGAGACGCCGGGCACGTCGACGACCCGGACCCTCTCGCCGTACTTCTCGCCGAAGAACATCATCGCGCCCTTCGCCCGCGCCTCGTCCATCGAGGTCACTTCCTTGGAGACGGGCGCGTCCCTGAGGATCGCTTCGTTGACGAGCCGCTCGACCTCGAGGATCTCGGACGCGGTCGTCGGGCGATTGGCGGCGTAGTCGAACCGGAGGCGGTCGGGTGCTACGAGGGATCCCATCTGCCGCACGGACTCACCAAGGACTTTCCGGAGCGCCGCGTGGAGCAGGTGCGTGCCGGTGTGGTTCGCCTGGGTCCGGCGCCGGGTCCACTCCGCGACCTCGAGGGTCAGCGTCGCCCCGCGCGCGAGCGTTCCCTCCTCGACCTTCACGTGGTGCTGGATGAAGCGCCCGCTCGCCGACTTCCGCGCCGAGAGGACGGTCGCCCGGCCACCCGGCCAGACGATCGAACCGGTGTCCGTGACCTGGCCGCCCCCTTCCGGGTAGAAGACCGTGCGGTCGGTGACGAGGAGCCCCTCGCTTCCCGCCGGCAGCGCTTCGACCGGAGCCGGGGCACCGCCGGAAAGGGAGAAGGCCCCGAGCGCTTGCGCCCCTTCGAGCCGGACGAAATCGTCCTCCGGGTAGCCGGAGAAGGCGGTCTCCCAGGAGGCGTCGGCGAGCTCCTCCGGCAGGAGGGCGTCGTCGGCCTCGAACTTCGAGCCGGCCTTGGAGCGCTCGCGCGCCACCGAGAGCTCCTTCTCGAAGCCCGCGCGGTCCACGGTCAGCCCCTCGTCCTGCGCCAGCTCCTCGATCAGCTCGAGCGGAATGCCGTACGTGTCGTAGAAGCGGAAGACGGCCGAGCCGGAGAGGCTCGTCTCCTCCTTTCGGCGCGCTTCGCTGATCGCCTCGCCGACGCGGTCGGCTCCTGCCGACATCGTCCGGGCAAAGCTCCGCTCCTCGGAGCGGACGAGCTCCCAGACTTCGCTCTTCAGCGTCCTGTGGGGGTCACCGAAGTAGATCCCCTCGAACACGTCGAACACCGGTTCGACGAGACCGCAGAGCTCGGGCCCCTCGATGCCGAGGCGCCGCCCGTAGCGGGCCGCCCGGCGAAGGATCCGGCGCAGGACGTAGCCGCGACCGGTGTTGGCCGGCATGACCCCGTCGGTCATGAGCATCGTCGCGGCCCGGAGGTGGTCGGCGATGACGCGGAACGGGGCGTCCTCCGCGACCATCCCGCCGCGGTAGGTCTTCCCCGAGATCGCCTCGATCTTGTGGATCAGGGGCGTGAAGAGGTCGGTGTCGAAGTTGTTGTTCTTCCCCGTCAGGAGGGCCGTGATCCGCTCGAGCCCGGCGCCGGTGTCGACCGAAGGCTTCGGAAGCGGGGTCGACTTCCCCTCGGCGTCCCGGTCGAACTGCATGAAGACGAGGTTCCAGATCTCCATGACCCGGTCCCCGCGGCCGTTCGGCGTCTCGTCTCCAGGTACGTGCGGTCCCTGGTCGACGTGGAGCTCGGAGCAGGGGCCACAGGGTCCGGTATCCCCCATCGACCAGAAGTTGTCCTTCTCGCCGAAGCGGAGGATCCGCCCGGACGGCAGGTACCTCTGCCAGAGCTTCGCGGCCTCGTCGTCGTCGGTGTAGACGGTCGCCCAGAGGCGCTTCGGCTCGAAGCCGTAGCGTTCGGTCACGAGCTCCCAGGCGAAGGCGATCGCCTCTTCCTTGAAGTAGTCGCCGAACGAGAAGTTCCCGAGCATCTCGAAGAACGTGTGGTGCCGCGCCGTGTACCCGACGTTGTCGAGGTCGTTGTGCTTGCCACCGGCCCGCACGCACTTCTGGGCGGAAGCGGCGCGAACGTAGGGACGGCTTTCCCGCCCGAGGAAGACGTCCTTGAACTGATTCATCCCGGCGTTCGTGAAGAGGAGCGTCGGGTCCTCGGCCGGGACGAGGGAGGAGGAGGCGACGCGCCGGTGCCCCTTCTCCTCGAAGTAGGAAAGGAACGTCTCGCGGACCTTGCGGGAGGTCCAGTCAGATGGGGTCGTCATCCGTGGGGTCGCCTTTCTCTCGGAGCGCATCGCGAACGGCCCCGGGATCGAAGCCGCGGCGCACGAGATGGTCGAAGAGTTTCCTCGACCTCGAAACGGGCGTCAAACCTTCCCCGAGGCTCCGGTTCTTCTTCGCGAGGGCGGCCCGGAGCCGGGCGGATTCGTCCTCTCCCCCGACACCGGCGACGGCTCGCGCCGCGTCCTTCTCCCCGACGCCACGGGCCCGCAGGGACGCCGAGACGCGGCGATTCCCTCGCCCTCGGGAAGCCTCCGTGCGGGCCAGCTCGGCCGCCGTCGCCGCCTCGTCGAGAAGCCCGGCCGCCGCGAGCAGATCCAGCGTCCGGGACACCTCCGCTGCCTCGTGGCCCGCCCTGAGGAGCTTTCTCTCCAGCTCGCGCCTCGGGTGGGCGCGACGGCCGAGATACGCGAGCGCCGCCGTCCGGCAATCCCGGCGCGGACGGCGGCGCGATTCTTCGCTCAGGGGGAAGAAGGCCTACGGCTGGTTGGAGAAGTCGAAGGGCGACTCCTCCCCCAGCGGGTTCATCTTGTCGGGTGCGTTCAGCGCCCCGTCCATGACCTCCTGCGAGAGGTCCGACGTCGACTGGACGCCCTGGATCCTCAGCTTGAACTCGTTCGGGTTCGTCGACCGGCGGATCGCCTCGTCGAGGGTGATGAGCCCCGAGCGGTAGAGCTGGTAGAGCGACTGGTCGAAGGTCTGCATCCCGTACTGCGACGTGCCCGCCTTGATGGCGTCGACGATGTACTTCGTCTTTTCCTTGTTCTCGATGCAGTCCCGGATGTAGTTCGTCGCGATCAGGACCTCGACGGCCGGAACGCGGCCGAGGCCGTCGGCGCGCGGGAGGAGGCGCATCGAGATGACCGCCTTCAGGACGGCCGAGAGCTGGAGGCGGATCTGCTTCTGCTGGTGCGGCGGGAAGACGGCGATGATCCGGTTGACCGTCTCCGTCGCGTCCATCGTGTGGAGGGTCGAGAGGACGAGGTGTCCCGTCTCGGCCGCGACGAGGGCCGTCTCGACCGTCTCGAAGTCGCGCATCTCGCCGACGAGGATGACGTCGGGGTCCTGGCGGAGGGAGGCGCGGAGCGCCGAGGAGAAGGAGCGGGTGTCGACCTCCAGCTCGCGCTGGTTCACGATCGACTTCTTGTCGCGGTGGAGGAACTCGACCGGGTCCTCGACCGTCATGATGTGCTCGGCCCGCGTCGCGTTGATGAAGTCGATCATCGCGGCGAGGCTCGTCGACTTGCCCGAGCCGGTCGTCCCTGTGACGAGGATCAGGCCCCGTGTCTCCTCGCAGATCTTCTCGATGATCGGCGGCAGGAGAAGGTCGCGGACGGTCAGGATCCGGGCCGGAATGACGCGGCAGACGAGCCCCACGGTGCCGCGCTGCTGGAAGATGTTGCAGCGGAAGCGGCCGAGGCCGGGCACCGAGTACGCGATGTCGATCTCGAAGTTGTTCTTGAACTTCTCTTTCTGCCTCGAGGACATGATCGAGAACGCCATCGCGATCGTGTCTTCCTGCATGAGCCGCTTCATGTCGACGAGGGGGATCAGGTCTCCGTCGACACGGATGATCGGGTGGGCGCCGACCTTCAGGTGGAGGTCCGAGGCCTTGCGCTCGACCGCGATCTTGAGGAGGTCGTTGATGTGCATGCCCGGAGTCTCCTCTCTACCCGACCGACGACGTAAGCGATCTGTGCCGAGGATAGGCTCCCCGTAAGGCCCGGTCAACGATCGGACGGGCGGCCCGGAGGCTAAGATCGCCCATCATGCCTTTCCGTACGGAGAAGATTGCCGCGGTCCTCCTCGCCGCGGGTGCGTCGAAGCGTTTCGGGAGCCCGAAGATGCTCGCGCAGGTCGGGGGAGAGCCCCTCATCCGCCGCGTGGCCCGCTCCTTCGTCGAGGCCGGCTTTGCCGAGGTCGCCGTCGTCCTCGCTCCCGGCGCCACCGAGGTCGTCGCCGCCCTCGAGGGCCTCGGCGTCGTCTCCGTCGTCAACCCCAGGCCCGAAAACGGGATGCTCTCCTCGGCCCAGGTCGGGTTGTCGGCCCTATCGTCGGGCTGCGGGCGGGTCGCCCTCTCTCCGGCCGACCTCCCGGGTCTCACGACTCCCGTCCTCCGGCGATTCCTCGCGAGCCTCCCTCCGGCGTCCCCGCTCGGTGTCGCGGTGCCCTCCGGAGCCGGGCGGCGCGGCCACCCTCTCGTCATACCAGCCGACCTCGTGCCTCGACTTCTCTCCTGGGAGCCGGCGCGGCGCCTCTCGGACCTCCTCCATGAGCCCGATGTCCAGGTCCACGAGATCCCCGGTTTCGGAGCCGAGGTCCTCCTCGACGTCGACGTACCCTCGGACCTCGTGAAGGCGGCGGCACTCGCGGCCGCCCCATGAACGAACCGCCGCGCCCTGAGGCGCGGCGGCGGGACTTTCCTGGAGGCGACGGTCGGATTCGAACCGACGAATGAGGCTTTTGCAGAGCCTTCCCTTAACCACTTGGGTACGTCGCCGTGCCCTTTCGGGGAGGCGGATGTTACCAGAAGCCGGGAACCGGCCCGCCCCGGACGCCGAGGCCCCGGCGCGGATTCCTCACGGCCCGCTAGCGACCGGGAGGAGCTCGAACAGCTTGGCATCCGGAAACGGCTCGTCCGGAGACATCGGCATTTCCCAGATCTTTCGGAACCGTCGGAGCGCCGCCCGGTCGGCGGGCGCGTCGAACTCGTAGGGTCGTCCGTCCCGGACGAAGAGGCGGGCATCCATCGTTCGTTCCACGAGGGAACCCGGTCCCGAAACGGGAAGGCCGTCGCCGATCGGCAGAACGGGGGCCCACGAAGCGGAATCGAGGTGGAGTGCCTTCGCGGCGTTGGACACCACGTCCGTTGGCCACGTCGTGACGATGTACCGGAGCCCGAGCGCGTCCATCTCGGCGGCGGCCCGGGCCGGAGAGCCCTCGAGCAGTATGAGCGTCTTGCGGGCGAAGCCCGGGTGCCAGGTCCCGAAGTTGTTCAGCGCGACGGCGCGCCCGGAGAGCCCGAGGATGAAGTGCCCGTAGTCCCACGGCGCCAGGACACCCCACGAGGGTTCCGGGCCGGGAGGAGGGGTCAACCCGGCGACGGCGTGGGCGGTGAACTGGAGAGTCCCGTCGACCCGGAACGAGCGTCCCAGGGAGCCGCTGACGTAGCGCGGTGTGTAGGAGAGCGTGGCGGCGAGGCCGAGGGCCGCCCCCCGCAGACAGCCCAGCGCCGGAATCGATCGAGCGCCAGGTCGCGCCAGGCGAGGCCCGCGGCAACCGCCCCGAGCGCTTCCGCCAAAGGGCCGAAGCGCTTCTGCACGATCGCCAGACCGGCGGCGACGACGAAGGCGGATCCGACGGGCACGAAGTCCAGGAGCGAAGTCCTCCTGTCGCGCCACGCGAGGAGCAGCAGCAGCGCGAGAAGCGCCACCGGCAAGGCGGGCGCGGTGACGAGGAGGCTCGCCCTGGAGAGGACGAGAGGCTGAAACTCGTCGATGGTCGACAGCCACGGGTCGCGCGCCGCCAGAAAGCCGAGGCCGCGGGCAACGCCGGTCCACGCGCCGGGCGGCTGCAGCGCCGACGCGACGGCACCGAGGACGACCGACGCTCCCGCCATCGCATGGCGCCCGGTCGAGAGCGCCCCGAAACGGAGCCCGGACGCGATGGAGACGAGTCCCAGGACCGAAGCGCCCACGGCCAGCATGAGGGAGTAGGCGGGACCGAGGCGCCACGGGTCGGTCGGGTCCGGCGTCACCCGAAGGGACGCGAACAGAGGGAGCAGGACCGCGGCGAGACCGAACCCGAGGGCCGTCCGCGCCGACTGCAGGCCAGCGGACCTCGCGTCGACGAGGTCGAGAACGGCCAGCCCTCCCGAGATCACGGCGGCCGCCAGCAGGAGGCCGGCATGGAAGCCGAGCGCGACGAGGACCGCGCCTCCCCACGCCGCGGCGAGCAGCAGGTCGGTCCGCGGCGAAGGGTCCTTGCGCGCCGAGAGGCTCGTCGCCAGCAGGAGCAGGGCCAGCCAGCCAAGGACCTCGGTGGCGTTGTGGTCCACTTCACCGAAGGAGCAGCGCCGGATGAGAGCCGGCGTGAGGGCTGCCAGCCAGGCGGCGAGGACAGCCGCGCTCTCGCCCGCGAGCTTGCGGGCCAGGAGGGAGACGAGGAAGACGATTGCTCCCAGCTCGACCACCGGGACCGCCGCTGCGACCGTCAGGCCTCGCCGGGGGTCGGACGCCGACGAGCCGCCGAGTCGAGCCGCGAGCGCGAGAGTGGCGTCGTGCAGGGGAGGCCAGACCGCCCGGCCGCCCTCGGGGAAGTTCTCCCAGGCGTCGAAGATCGGAGGGAGGACGCTGCCGGTCTCGATCGTGCGGACGACGCGTCGCACGTGGAACAGCGCGTCGGGGTCCGTGAAGTAGCCGCCGGGCTCGGAGGTCACGACCGGGTAGCGGTGGAACCCGAGGAAGACCGCAAATGCCATTGCCGCCGCGACGAGGAGGCGCTGACGGAACACCGATGGCGGAGACGACGTGGCGGAAGCGCCCGGCGCTACGCGTTTCGCCCGCCGGGCAGCTTGCCTGGCGGAACCGGAAGGCATCCGGGCATTGTCGGCATGCCTCCCGAACGCGTCAAGGATCCGCTCGGACTACGGACGACGAATGAAGCGACGAAGGCGGGCCGGAAGCCCACGAGACCCGGCCCGTCTCGCGGGCCTCCCACCCGGGCCGCCGGCCCGGCTCGCCGCCTAGGCGTGAAGGATCCGCTCCGCCTCCTCCCTGTCCACGTCCATGACCCAGTTGATTCCCGAGATCGCCGCGGCTTCCCGCGTCAGGGCGCAGAGGTCCTCGCGGGCGATGTAGGAGCAGGCGAACTTCCGGCTCCCCGCCATGAGCTGGCGAAGGCCCTGGGCCAGCCGCTCGTAGTAGGTGTAGAGCCCCAGCGCACCAGTGGGGATCTTCTCGAAAGCCTCGTTCCCGAGCTCTTTTCGCAGCTCGGACGCGGTCACGAAGATCTCGTCCTTCGTGCTGCCGAAACGCTCGACGTAGACCGGGAGCTGCCCCTCGTCGATCCCGCGGCCGATGGTCTTCCCCACCATCGCGGCGGCGATCGGGCTGCGGGCCATGCCGACGAGCTTGACGTAAGGGGCACCCATGGCGAGCCCCTTGAAGATCTGGTCCTCGAACGTGAAGCCCCCCGCCACAGCGATGGCGGGAAGGTACTCGCCGCGGTCCGCGAGGTCCTTGGCGTAGTTGTAGAGGAGCGCGTGGAGCTCGACGGGCGGGACGCCCCACTCGTTCATCATCCGCCACGGGCTCATCCCGGTGCCGCCCCCGGCCCCGTCCACGGTCAGGAGGTCGAGCCGGTACTTCGACGCGAACTTCACGGCGCGCGCGAGGTCCGCGGGCCTGTAGGCGCCCGTCTTCAGGAAGACGTACTTCGCCCCCGCGCGGCGCAGCTCCTCGACCCGGGTCGCGAAGCCCTCCTCGGTCACCATGCCGACGCGGGAGTGGCGCTCGAACTCCTTGAAGGCTCCCTTCTCGAAAGCGTGGATGACGTTCGGGTCGTGCGGGTTCGGGAGGACGATGTAGCCCCGGTCGTAGAGGAGCTGGGCCTTCTTGAGGTCCCTGATCTTGACCTCGCCGCCAATGTCCTTGGCCCCCTGGCCCCACTTCATCTCGACGATCTCGACGCCGAGCTTCTCGATGGCGTACTCGTGCGCGCCGAGCCGCGTGTCCTCGACGTTCGACTGGACGACGACCGCGCCGAGGCCGTCGCGGACGTGGTCCTTGTAGAGCCGCACCCGGTTCTTCAGGTCGACCGTGTCGACGACCTTGCCGTTCCTCAGGACGGTTTCGGGGTCCATGCCGACGACGTTCTCGCCGATCGTCAGGCCGGTCCCGGCGAGCGCGGAGCCGATGGCGATCCCTTCCCAGTTGTTCTTCGCGATGTTCGTCGAGCCGATCCCCGGGATGAGCCACGGGTAGCGGAACCGGATCTTCCGGTCGTGTCCCAGCGCCACCTCGAGGTCGACGGCCGGGAAGATGGCCCGGTCGGAGTCTTCCGCGATGCCGTGCGCGCCGACGGCCGTCCCCATGATGTTGAAGTGCGAGTAGTCGACCGGGTAGGCCTTCTCCGCCGCCGTCGTGATGACGCCGAACGGCTGCGGGTAGATGACCTCGTGCCCCCGGTAGGCGGACTTGCCGATCTCGCACATCCCGACGCATCCGTCCACGCACGTGACGCACATCCCGGAAGCGGGGACGACCGACCCTTCCGTCCGGTTCTTCGTGAGGGTCGCCGCCGATGAGTTCACTTTCGAAAGCGTCATGGTCTCCTCCTAGCTCCTCGGGATCTCGCACGCGACGCAGGGCTTCATGTAGCACATCAGGTCGTCGAACTTTTCCTTCTCGATGCAGGGCGGCGCGAGGTTCGCGCAGCCGCCGCAGATCGCCTTGTCGGGCTCCGTGTACGTGCAGCGGAGCTCGCAGGCCGGGCAGACGTACATGCAGCCGCCGCACGTCCGGCAGACCTCCGACCGCCGGTCGAACGGGGTGCCGATGCGCCGCGACTCGCCGCGGCCGGCGAAGCCGATGGCCTTCGCGACCATCTGCTCCTCGCACATCCTCACGCAGCGGCCGCAGAGGATGCAGTCCTCGTGCTCCTGGCGGAAGCGCTGCTGCCGCACGTCGTGGGCCGAGGCGAGGTCCTGGATCTGCTTCGACTGCGGGCAGGTCGCGAGCAGCAGCTCGATGACCATCTTCCGCGCCCGGACGACGCGCGCCGAGGAGGTGCGGACTTTCTGCCCCTCCTCGGCCACGTAGGTACAGGAGGAGACGAGCTTCGCTCTCGCCCCCTCGCCCACCTCGACGACGCAGAGACGGCAGGCGCCGTAGGGCGAGAGGCCCTCCATGTGGCAGAGGGTCGGGATCGGGAAGCCGAGGAACTGTGCCGCCTCGAGGAGCGTCGTGCCGTTCTCCACCTCGAGCGGGATCCCGTTGACGGTGATGTGGGTCATGACGCGCCTCCCGCCATCGCGAGCTCGGGCACTTCGTCCTTCTCCTTCACCTCGCGGGTGAACGTCAGGTCGCAGCGCAGGCAGCGGCTCGCCTCGCGAGAGGCCGCCTCCGCCGACAGAGAGACCTCCACCTCGGCAAAACTGCGCCCCCGCGCCGCGACCGGGAGCCGCGGCGCCTCGACGCGTCCCTTCGGGATCTCCGCGCCCTCCGCGACCTCGGGCGGGGCCACGAAGATCTCCGGGAGTCGCGGCATCGCCGGCACCTTCAGCGGCTCGGCCCGAAGATAGCGGTCGATCATCACCGCGGCGCGCTTGCCCGCCGCGATGGCATCGACGACCGTGTTCGGTCCCGTCACGACGTCGCCCCCGGCGAAGACTCCCGGGCGGTTGGTTGCCAGCGTCTCGCGATCGATCTTCACCGTCCCCGTCGGCGCCGTGGCGATCCGGTTCGCGCCCGCCACCGCGACGCAGTCGGTGTCCGAACCCTCGGAGATCGCGACGATCAGGGTCTCCAGCGGGACCGTGAACTCGCTTCCGGCGATCGGGACGGGCCGCGGCCGCCCGCTGGCGTCCCGCTCGCCGAGAGCGTTCTTGATGCACTCGACCCCGGTGACACGCCCGCCCTCCGTCAGGATCCTCACGGGCGAGGTGAGAGTGACCAGGGCGATGCCCTCCTGGACGGCGGCCTCGACCTCCTCCTCGAACGCCGGCATCTCTTCGCGGGTCCTCCGGTAGAGGAGGGTGACCCGTTCGACGCCCTCCTGGCGCATCGCCACGCGTGCGGCGTCGATCGCGGAGTTGCCGCCACCGACGACGACGACCCGCCCCCGCGCGAGGCTCTCGCCGCGGAGGTTCCAGGCCTTGAGGAACTGTATGGACGGAAGGACGCCCGCGCTCTCCTCGCCGGGCAGCCCGAGGCGCAGGCTCTTGTGCGCGCCGAGGGCGAGGAAGACGGCGCCGTACCCCTCCTTGAAGAGGCCGTCGAGCGTGATGTCGCGGCCGAGCATCGTGTCGCACTTCACCGAGACGTTCTCGTCGAGGATCGAGGCGATCTCCCTCCGGACGACGTCGTGCGGGAGGCGGTACGCCGGGATCGCCGAGAAGAGCATCCCGCCCGGCTCGGGCTCGGTGTCGAAGGCGGTGACCTTGTAGCCGCGCAGGGAGAGGTAGTGGGCCGCCGTGAGGCCAGCCGGCCCGCAGCCGACGACGGCCACGCGCGGCGCGTCGGCGGGGGCGGTCGGAGTGCGCTTCGGCCGGAACGAGAGCGGGTCCGCCTGGTCGGTGACGAAGCGCTTGAGGGCGCGGATCGCGACGGCCTCCCCGCCCGTCGTGCCGGCGCGGCAGCGCTCCTCGCACGGATGGTTGCAGACCCTCGCGCAGACCGACGGGAACGGGTTCGCCTCGCGGATCGCCTGGTAGGCGAGGTCGTTCTCGCCGCGGGCGATGTGAGCCACGTACCGCCACGCTTCCGTGCCGAGAGGGCAGGCGGTCTGGCACGGCGCCCCGACGAGCTGGTCGCAGACGAAGGCGGGGCACCGCTTCTGGACGACGTGCGCCTCGTACTCGTCGCGGAAGTAGCGCAGCGTCGAGAGGACGGGATTCGGCGCGCTCTGGCCGAGCCCGCACATGGACGTGTCCTTCACGGCCTCGGCGAGCTCCTTCAGGAGGTCGAGCTGGGAAAGCGTGGCCCGTCCCGCGGTGACGTCGTCGAGGATCTCCCACATCCTCTGCGTCCCCTTGCGGCACGTGAAGCACTTCCCGCACGACTCGTCCTTCAGGAACTTCATGAAGTACTTCGCGACGTCGACCATGCAGGTGTGGTCGTCCATCACGATCATGCCGCCCGAGCCCATGATCGAGCCGGCCTGCGCGAGGCTGTCGTAGTCGATCGGGAGGTCGAAGAGGCTCGCGGGGATGCAGCCGCCCGACGGGCCGCCGGTCTGGACCGCCTTGACCCGGCCCTTCCCCGGGGCGCCGCCGCCGATGTCGTGGACGACCTCGCGGATCGTCGTCCCGAGCGGCACCTCGACGAGCCCCGTGTTCCGGATCTTCCCGACGACCGAGAAGATCTTCGTGCCGGTGTTTCCCGGGAGGCCCACCTTCGCGAACGCCGCCGCGCCGTTCCGGACGACGACCGGGATGTTCGCGAGCGTCTCGACGTTGTTGATGCAGGTCGGACGCCCTTCGATCCCCTTCTGGATCGGGTAGGGCGGGCGCTGCCTCGGCTCGCCGGCGTAGCCCATCACGGAACGGATGAGCGCCGTCTCCTCGCCGCAGACGAAGGCCCCTGCGCCCCTCACGATCTCGATGTCGAAGTCGAAACCCGTGCCGAGGATGTCCTTCCCGAGGAGGCCGAGGCCGCGCGCCTGACCGAGGGCGATGACGGCGTGCTTGATGGCGAGGGGGGTACTCGCTCCTCACGTAGAGGATCCCGCGCGACGCGCCGATGGCGTACGCCGCGATGAGCATCCCCTCGATGATCGCGTGCGGGTTCCCCTCGAGGAGGCTCCGGTCCATGTAGGCGCCGGGGTCCCCCTCGTCGCAGTTGCAGACCATGTACTTGACGCCGTGGCCGCCGCGTTCCGCCCGGGCCCTCTCCCACTTCAGCCCCGTCGGGAAGCCGGCCCCTCCGCGCCCGCGCAGGCCGGACGCCTTGACCTCCCCGACGACGGCCGCCGGGTCGCCGGCGAGGAGGACCTTCTCGAGGGCCGAGTAGCCGTCCTGCTCGAGATAGTCGTGGATCCGGATCGGGTCGATCTTCTGGTTCCCCGCCAGGAGCGTCCGCGTCTGCCTCTTGAAGAAGGGGATCTCCCCCAACCCCAGGAACATCTTCCCCTCGCCCGGGTCGCGGTAGATCAGCTCCTCCGCCACGAAGCCGCCGAGGGTCGCCTCGATGATGCGGGGGACGTGCTCCATCTTCAGCTTCGGGTAGAGGTGGTTGCCGGGCTCGACGACGATCGACGGGTCCATCTGGCAGAAGCCCTGGCAGCCGGTGACGCGCAGGCCGATCCGGTCCGTCAGGTTGCGGGAGAGGAGGTGCCGCTTGACGACCCTCATCAGGTCGTTGGCGCCGCTCGCCTGCCCGCAGATCCCCGCGCTCAGGACGAGCGTCGGCCGTGCCGGACGCGAGTTGCGATCGGCGAGGATCCGCTGCCGGAGCGCGCCGAACTCCTCGACGGATGCGGGTTTCCTCATCGCGTCATCTCCACTCGCCGAAGGCGCTCGTCCCCTCGAGGTCGAGCATGTGGTTGTGGCACCCGCGCCGAGAGCAGATCTGAACGACGCCGCCTCCGCGGACGATCATCGGCACCATCGAGGCACCGCAGGCCACGCACGGACCGGCGCCGGAGAGCTCGGCGCTGCAGTGAGGGCAGAAGAAGTCGACGATCGTGTCGACGGGCACTTCGTGCTGCGACTCCACCTCGAACGAGCCGTAGACGGAGGAGAGCCGGAGCCATCCGTGCCTGTCGCCGAACGAGGCCGTCACCCAGATGGACGGCTGCCCGTCGATGAGATCGTGCGCGTTCATGAGGCTGTGGTTGCACCGCCCGCAGGCGACCTCGACCGGAAAGGCGCGCTCGTCGCTCGCGAGGTCGACCTTGTCGAGCCCCTCCCGCGCCTTCTCCAGGATGCCGCGGACGGCCGGCGTTCCGACGCTCGAGAAGTAGTGCCCGTCGACGACGACGATGGGGCCGAGGGCGCACCCCCCGAGACAGTTCTGCGTCTCGAGCGTGAATTCCCGGTCGGTCGTCGTCTCTCCCGCCGGCACCTTCAGCTGCCGCTCGAGCTCCTCGGCGACTTTCGGAGCCCCGCGGACGTGACAGGCCGTGCCCATGCAGCAGGTGACGAGGTGCTTCCCCCGGGGCTTGAGGCTGAACGCGTGGTAGAAGGTGGCCACCCCGTAGACGTCGACGAGCGAGCGGCCGGTCTTCTGCGCCACGACGCGCAGAGCCTCCTCCGGGAGGTACGAGTACTTCGCCTGGATGTCCTGCAGGATGGCGAGAAGCTCGCCTCGCTGGCCCTGGCGTTTCTCGACGATCGCCGTGATGTCGGTCATCTGCTCTGCTCCTCGAAAATCGCGATCGGGGGGCCGGCCGCGGCCGGAGGCTGCGGAAAAGGGCAGCGCCCGCGACTTTCGCGGGCGCTGAGGAGGACCTGTTCCGGGAAGGGGCGCCGCGGTGCGTGCGGCTCGAGCCATCCTGCCGGGGACCGCAACCGGGCTCCGTGGGAGCCCGTGGCACCCCCCGGAAAGGTCGGGCAAAGTACGCGATGGTCCAGCGGAATCGCCACCATCTTGCCCCGCTCGGGCTCGCTCGTGAGGAGGGAGCTGCCCCGTGGGAGTCTACTCCCCCGTGCGCCGGGGCGCGCGGCCGGAGATAGTGCATGGCCCCGCTCTGGGCCGGTCAGGGCCCCCTTCGGGAGCCCGGACCGGCCCAGGTGGAATTGACAGGTAACTCGGCCTCAACGGGTCGGGTCGAGGCCCCCCCTGACGGCGTCGAGTACCTTCCCGACGTCCTGGATCTGGCCGGCGAGGGCGTTACGCGTCGCCTCCTCGAGGCTGTCGGAAACCTCGACGAGCCTCAGGTGGCGGTCCGCGACGCTCAGTCCGGCACCATCGATCCGCCGCCGGACCTCTTCCGCCCCCGCGTCGCGCTCGACGGCGAGGTGCGCGTGCACGACGTCGCCGATCTCGCGCCCGCTCGCCGCCATCAGGCGATGGAGCAGAGAGACGCCCCCCTCGTTTACGACGTGGTTGACGACGGCCGTCGCGATGATCTCCCGGCGCAGCGGGTGGAGACCGAGCTGCTCGCCATATGCCTGGCGCATCGGCGTCGGGAAGTAGGCCGGCAGGAACGGTGCGGCGACCTCGCTGTCGGGCAGCGAGGAGGCGATGAGGCGCGCGGAGGCCCAGTTCTTGACGTGCCCGAGCATCACGCAGAGCAGCGGCCGCGGCAGGCCGCGGTCGCGCGCGGGGCTCGTCAGTAGCTCGTCCTTCGCAGGGACCGCGTCGTCGCGGCGCCTCATGACCCCGCTCGCGATGAACTCCTCGACGAGCCCGACGAACTCCTCGTAGCGGCTCGCGCTGCGTAGCCCGTCGAGCGTGAGGGCCTTCGCCTGGCTCGCGTTGTCGGCCAGGACGAGCCGGGAGACCTCGTCCGTCATCTCCGCGAGGATCCGGTTGCGGTCCGCCCGGTTCGGAACGACGCCGCGGCGCACGAGGAGGTCCAGGAGGATCTTGATGTTGACCTCGTGATCCGACATGTCGACGCCGCCGGAGTTGTCCACCGCGTCGGTGTTCAAAAGGACGCCCTTCGTCCAGAGCTCGATCCGGCCCCGCTGCGTCAGTCCGAGGTTTCCCCCCTCGGCCAGGACCCGGGCCCTCACCTCGTCCGCGCTGACGCGGACCCGGTCGTTCGCCCGGTCCCCGACCTCGGAATCTTCCTCGGACGAGGCCCTCACGTAGGTGCCGATGCCGCCGTTGTAGAGGAGGTCGACCGGGGCGCGGAGGATGGCGCGGACCACCTCCTCGCCGCTCGCGGTCTCCTGGGAAAGGTCCAGAACGCGACGCACCTCGGGGCTCAGGGGAATCGACTTCGCCCCTCGGTCGAAGATCCCTCCGCCGGCGCTGATCAGGTCCGTCCTGTAGTCCCGCCAGGTCGAGCGCGGCAGGCGGAACAGCCGCTCGCGCTCGGCGAAGCTCGCCTCGGGGTCGGGGCCGGGGTCCAGGAAGATGTGTACGTGGTTGAAGACGGCCACGAGCCGCGCCGTGCGGCTCAGGAGCACGCCGTTGCCGAACACGTCGCCGGACATATCCCCGATGCCGGCCATCGTGAAGGGCTCGGACTGCACGTCGAGGCCCAGGTTTCCGAAGTGGTGCCTCACGCACTCCCACGCCCCGCGCGCCGTGATGCCCTCCCTCTTGTGGTCGTAGCCGTTGCTCCCGCCCGAAGCGAAGGCGTCGCCCAGCCAGAAGCCGTACTGCGTCGAGACGCGGTTGGCCGTGTCCGAGAGGTGCGCCGTCCCCTTGTCGGCGGCGACGACGAGGTACGGGTCGGGCTCGTCGTGCCTCACGACCTCCGGGGGGTGGAGGACGGTTCCGTCCACCAGGTTGTCGGTGACGTCGAGGAGGCCCGAGACGAACTCGCGGTACCTGTCGATCAGGTACGCGTCGAGCGCCGGCCGCGGGGGCACGTCGCCCTTCAGGACGAAGCCCCCCTTCGAGCCGACGGGGACGATGACCGAGTTCTTCACCATCTGGGTCTTCATCAGGCCCAGGACCTCCGTCCGGAAGTCGTCGTGCCGGTCGCTCCAGCGGATCCCCCCTCGCGCGACCTTCCCGCCCCGCAGGTGGATCCCCTCGAGGAGCCGCGAGTGGACGTAGATCTCGAAGAGAGGCCGCGGGGAGACCATCGCTTCGACCTTCGCGCAGTCGACCTTGATCGAGAGGACGGGCCGCTCGGGCCGCTGGTAGTAGTTGGTCCTCACGGCGGCCCGCACCAGGTTCTCGACGCCCCTCAGGATCTCGTCGTCGAAGAGGCTCCCGACGGCCGCGAACGCCTTCTCGACGACCGCCTCCGCCTTCGCGACCGCGTCCGCGCGGTCCCCCTCCCGCTGCGGGTCGAAGCGGGCGTCGAAGAGCCGCCAGAGGGCCCCTGCCACCCGGCTGTTGCGGACGAGGACCGTCGTGACCGTCTCGACGTTGTAGCTGGGCCGGACCTGGAGAAGGTGGTTCCGGAGCGTCCGGAGCACCTCCACCTCGCGCCAGCCGAGGCCTTCCAGGAGAACCAGCGCGTTGAGCGGGTCGTCCGTCGCCCGTTCCTCGTAGATCGCCCGAAGGGCGTCACGGAGCCGCTCCGGCTGCCGGTGGATTTCCGAGATCATCGCCGGGTCCGCCTCGATGCCGAGCCGCTCCATCCACGCCCGTTTGCCGTCGGGCAGGAGCAGCGGAATCCTCATCTCCTCGACCACCGTGGGCCCGAGGTTCTTGATCGTCCGGAGGGTCTCGGTGAGGCCCGCAGGCCGCGGCGAGATGACCTTCAGGACGACCTTCTCGGCGGAGTCGGGGACGATTCCCATCTCCAGCCGCCCCTCGAGCACCTCGAAGAGCCGCACGTCGCCGGGGACCTCGGCAGGGGGCGTCAGCTCGCGGTAGAGCCCGCTGCGGCTCTCCTGCCGCACGTAGCGCTTGTAGAGCCGTCGTCCCTCGAGCGCCCCGTACGCCTGCTCGAGCGCGCCCGCAACCTGGTCCTCCCAGGTGGAGATGACGCCCGCCGTGAGGTCCCGGATGCGGTCCGCCTCCAGGGGCCGCTCGAGGCTGCCGGCATCGAAGTAGTGGACGACGAGCGTGGTGGCGCCGCAGTCGGCCGTGGAGCTGAACGAGACCGGGCCGAACTGCCGCGCGAGCGCCTCCCTGAGGTCGCCGGCCGTCTTCGAGGACCAGCGGCCTTGCGAGAACCCGATTCTCACCGCGCTGTACCCGGGGCCCTGCCGGACCGAGGCGACGATCTCGTCGTCGCTCGAGATGTGGATCAGCTGGTCGATGATCTCCTTGAGAGACGCGGCGTCGGAGTAGAAGAGCTCGCGCTTCGGGAAGTGGTTGAAAAAGGCCCGGGTCGCGCGGTAGACGTGCGAGTTCTTCGCCTCGCCGCAGTTTTCGAGCAGCCAGGCGAGCTTCTCGCGCAGGAGCGGGATCGACTCCGCCTTCGCGGTGAAGGCGCTCTTGGCGAGCCGGCCGAGGAGGAGGGTCGCGGCCTCGAGGCGGCCGTCTGCGCCCCACTCCCTCACGACGATGTCGTCGACCGGCTCGAGGTGGTGGATGGCGCTCGCGTTGTTGCGGAAGTCGATGTCGACGATCCGGTCGTCGTGGTCCTGGATCGCGAGGTGCCTCTGCTCCTCGTCCATGACGCCCGGGAAGACGACGTTGAGGACCGCGGGCTCCCGCATCGTGCCGAGCGCCGTGTCGTAGTCGGGCTCGAAGCCGTCGGGGCCGCGCCGGAACCTCAGGATTCCCATCAGGACGTAGTTCTCGTCGACGAGCCAGTCGAGGAACTCCCGCGCGGCCGCTTCGCCGCCGGGCGTTCCATGGCGATCCCGGAGGCGCCCCTTCTGCTCGCGGAGGCTCCGGGTCATCTCCCCGAAGTCCTCGACGGCCAGAAAGACGCTGCGCAGGAGCGAGTGGATCTGGTGCTCGATCCGCCGCATCCGGTCCTTCTGCTCGATCCTTTCGACGCGGAAGTGGCAGAGGAGCTCCTTGCTCCCGTCCTCGCCCGGACCGCCGATCGCGCTGATCCTCTCCCACTGCCGCCTCACGCTGAAGATGGAGTGGATCGCCGAGAAGACCCTGAGACCTTCCCTCATGAAGAAATTCTTCAGGCTCTCGAAGATGAACGGGGCGTCCGGCGTGTGGGTCTCGATGACCGAGATCTCGTACTGGCCGCCGTGCGTGCTCCCCGTCGTCCGGGCCTCCGCCTCCGTCAGGCCCCGTGCGATCACGTGAATCCCGGGGAGTCCCCGGTAGAGCTGGTGCGCGGGCGGCATGGTGCGGACGACGAACCGGAAGTACTCCCGGATCCGGGCGGCGACCGCGTCGGGCGAGAGCCCGAGGGCCATCGCGTCGGGCATGTCCGCGTAGACGACCGGGGCGAGCGACAGCAGAAGGTCGCGGTCCTCGGGCGCCGCCTCGCGCGCCAGGATCCCCTGGACCTCGTCGAGAACGGAACGGCGCCGGCCGGGGTCGGCAGTGATCATCGGGTTCCTCCTTCGCGGCGAGGCGAGATGCTACCTCTCGCGGGGAAGGATCGCCCGGGCGCCGCGGCGGCCCGGAGGCCGCCGCGGCGCAGCAATGATCAGGCGATCAGGCCGTCCGCTTCAGGACGTCCTTGGCGATGGTGTTGAGCTGCATGTACGACGTCCCCTCGTAGATCTTCCCGATCTTCGCGTCGCGGTACATCTTCTCGAGGGGGTAGTCCTTGACGTAGCCGTAGCCACCGAGGAGCTCGAGCCCCTTCGAGGTGCAGTATTCGGCGACCTCGGAGGACTTCAGCTTCGCGATGGCCCCCTCGCGCGCGAACGGCAGGCCCGCTTCCTTCAGGCGCGCCGCGTTGTAGACGGCGAGGCGGGCACACTCGAGCTCCATGTCCATCCGGGCCAGCTCGTGCTGGATGGCCTGGTGCTCGGCGATCGGCTTGCCGAACTGGACGCGCGTCTGGACGTACTTCGCCGAGTAGTCGAGAGCGGCGCGGGCGATGCCGATCATCTGGGCGCCGATCCCGATCCGCCCCTCGTTCAGCGTCTCGATGGCGGTCTTGTAGCCCTCGCCCACCTTGCCGACGACGTTCTCCTCGGGAACCTCGAGGTCCTCGAAGGCGAGAGCGAGCGTGGAGGAAGCGCGGATCCCGAGCTTGTCCTCCTTCTTCCCCTTCGTGAAGCCTTTCCAGCCCGACTCGACGAGGAAGGCGGTGATTCCCCTGTATCCCTTGGAGAAGTCGACGTTCGCGAAGACGAGGAAGAGCTCGGCCTCGAGGCCGTTCGTGATCCAGAGCTTGCCGCCGTTGAGGACCCAGCGGTCCCCCTTCTTCTCGGCCCGGGTCTTCAGCGCAAAGGCGTCCGAGCCCGACTCTGCCTCGGAGAGGGCGTAGGCGCCGACCTTCGACTTCGCGAGTTGCGGCAGGTACTTCTTCTTCAGCCCGGGCGAGGCCCAGCGGAGGATGGCATTGTTCACGAGGGTGTTCTGGACGTCGACGACGACGGCGCAGGCCGCGTCGACCCGCGCGAGCGCCTCGATGACGGCGATCGAGGTACCGAACGTCTGCCCCAGCCCGCCGTACTCCTCGGGGATCTCGATTCCCATCAGGTCGAGCTCGAAGAACTGGCGGACGAGCTCCAAGTCGATCCTGTTGGCCTCGTCCATCGCGTGGGACCGGGGCCCGATCGTCTCGACGGCGAACTGGTGGACGCTCTCGGCGATCTCCCGCTCCGACTCGGTCAGGACAGAGAGCGGAGGAACGGTGGGGGCGATCGCATCGACTGTCGTCATGGGACTCTCCTTGCCGGGCGAGGATAGATCGAAAAGGACGAGGCTGGCGGTGCAGCCCGGACCGCCTGCAGACGAGGTGCGCCGCCTCTCCGGTGCGCCACTGTCGCAACGCCCGCCCCCCGGTGTCTTCCTGCGTTGACGCCCCCCCCCTCACACGATAGAGTCAGCAGTCGTTTAAGAGGGGCCTGAAAAAAAAGGCCCCAGGGGTGCGCAATTTTTTTCACTTCTTTCGTCCCATTTCGTTTCCCACTCATCCTCTTCAGATAGAGTTCGCCGATGGATGAGACTTTTCCCACTAGAAACAGGAGGAGGCAGAGCCGTATGGCAATTTCCAGCCGCTTGAACGTACGCAGGGTGCTGGCCGTCGCAGTGATGGTCGCGTGTGCCCTTGGCACCGCCACGGTGGCCGTGGCGCAGGAGACGACCGGTCGACTCGTCGGCTCCGTCAGCATGAAGGCCGACCAGAGCATGCTGCCCGGAGTCGCCGTCGAGGCGCTTCACGTCCCGACCGGGACCCGTTACACCGCCGTGACCGCCGCGAACGGCCGCTACAACATCCTGAACGTCCGCGTCGGCGGCCCCTACACGGTCACCGCTCAGATCAGCGGCTTCCGGGCGTCGACCCAGAAGGACATCAACGTCGCCCTCGGCGAGAGCCGGCAGGTGAACTTCGGGCTCGAGCTCGAGTCGGTGACCGAGAGCGTCGTCGTCACGGCCGTGAATGCGCCCCTCATCAGCCCTGACAAGATGGGCTCCGGGATGGCCGTCTCGGAGACCGAGATCAAGGCCCTGCCGACCATCAGCCGCCAGTTCCAGGATCTCGCGCGGACGAACCCGTACGTCAACGTGGAAAACAGGGACGAGTCCGGCACCAACATCTCCGTCTCGGGAAAGAACAACCGCTACAACACCATCCAGATCGACGGCGCGGTCAACAACGACCTCTTCGGCCTCGGCAACACCGGCACCCCGGGCGGCCAGGCCAGCACGCAGCCGATCTCCCTCGATTCCATCCAGGAGCTCCAGGTCGTCGTCTCTCCCTACGACGTCAAGCAGGGTGGATTCACCGGCGGTGCCATCAACGCCATCACCCGGGGCGGCACGAACGGCTTCTCCGCCTCGGTCTACGGCTCGATGCGAAACGAGGACTACATCGGCAGCAAGGTTCCGAAGGCCTACACCGATGCGCAGGACAGCCCGTACAGGGAGTTCAACTCGGACCAGTACGGCGGCCGCGTCGGCGGGCCGATCCTGAAGGACAAGCTCTTCTTCTTCCTCAGCGGCGAGATGAACCGGCGCTCCGAGCCCACCAGCGGCTCCGCGGACGGCTCGACGAGCAACTCCTACAAGGACCCGGCCGGCGCCGCCCGCTTCCGGGACATCCTGATCAACAAGTACGGCTACGACCCGGGCGGCCTCGGTGACTACAACACCAATACCGACAGCGACCTGCTCTTCGGCCGGCTCGACTTCAACGTCAACGAGTCCCACAACCTGACGGCCCGGCACAACTACGTCGACGCCGCGCGCGACGCCACCGGTGGGACCCGCGGCTTCAACGCGTACGCCTTCGAGAACTCCGGCTACGCCTTCGCCAGCAAGACGAACTCGTCGGTCTTGCAGGTCAACAGCGTCTTCGGCGCCGCCTCGTTCAACACGGGCCGGGTCGGCTACCAGACGATCCGGGACACGCGCGCGGTGGTCCATTCCCCTCGGTCTTCATCTGCAACTCGCCCAACACCTCCTGCTCCGGGAGCGGGACGTACCTGATGCTGGCCGGGACCGAGCGCTCCTCCGGGGCGAACGGGCTCGACCAGGACATCCTCGAGGTCACCGACGACTTCACCCTCCTCAAGGGTGACCACACGATCACGATCGGGACCCACAACGAGTTCTTCAAGTTCTCGAACCTCTTCATCCAGGACGTCACCGGGACCTACTACTTCGGAAGCATCGACAAGTTCGAATCGGGAATTGCCGACCGCTACGCGTACAACTTCGCGAACGGTTCCGACCCGCGCCGGCCGACCGCGTTCGCGGCCCAGCAGTGGGGCATCTACGCCGGCGACCAGTGGAGGGTCAGCAACTCCCTCACCCTGAACCTCGGCCTCCGGTTCGATCTCCCGCGGCTCACCGACAGCCCGACCTACAACCCGCTCGTCGACACCACCTACGGGATCGACACCTCCGAGGTTCCCAACAACCAGCTGATGGTCTCGCCCCGCCTCGGCTTCAACTGGGTCCCGGGCACCTCGGGCAAGGACCAGATCCGCGGCGGCGTCGGCGTCTTCGCCGGCCGCACGCCGTTCGTCTGGATCTCCAACGCCTACGGCGGCACCGGCATCGAGATCACGGGCCTGACCGCGAACAACGTCCCGTTCAACCCGGATCCGTACAACCCGCCGATCAGCTTCCCCCCCGGCACGGGCGCCGTCTCGGTCGACACCATCGACCCCGACTTCAAGTTCCCCCAGATCCTCCGCACCACCCTGGCCTATGACCGCGAGCTCCCGGGAGGGATCCGCGCGACCGTCGAGGGGATGTTCACGAAGACCCTGCAGGACGTCTTCTACAAGAACATCAACAAGGTCGACTCCGGCGTGAAGACCTTCTACGGCGCCCCCGTCTACAAGAACTCGAGCACCGCGTTCAATGACGTCACCTACCTGACCAACACGTCCCGGGGCGAGCAGCAGAACATCTCCGTCCAGCTCGAGAAGCGCTTCCCCTTCGGGCTCTACGTCACCGGCGCGTACGCCTATTCGAAGGCCAAGGCCGCGTTCGAAGGGACGTCCAGCGTCGCGCTGTCGAACTGGCAGTTCCAGACGACCAACGGGAACATCACGACGGAGCAGCTCACCCGGTCCTTCTTCGAGGTGCCGCATCGCTTCACCGTCGTCGGGCAGCAGGGCTTCCGCACCGGGCCGGTGAATCACAACGTCGGGCTGGTCTTCACCGCCCAGGCAGGGTCGCCCTACTCGGTCCTCATGGGTGGCAACCCGAACGGCGACGGCGCCTCCGGCAACGACCTCCTCTTCGTGCCCCAGAACTACAGCGACATCATCTGGCTGGGTGCTGGCGCCCCGACCGAGGCGAAGTGGAACGAGTTCCTTTCGATGACGGGACTCGACGCGTACCGCGGCCGTGTCGCCGAGCGCAACGGGCTCGACGCTCCCTGGGTTCGCAGCCTCGACTTCCACTACGACTTCGAGGTTCCCATCACGGCGATCAAGGCGCAGATCACGTTCGACGTCCTGAACCTGATCAACCTGATCGACAGCAACTCGGGGCTCATTCGCTACGTCAACAACCAGACCTACACCGCGCTCAACTACTCGGGAATGGACGCGGCCACGGGCAAGCCGAAGTACACGGTCAACTCCGGCTCCCTCGACGAAGGCCGGCAGTACAGCACCAACGACCTCCGCTCGCGCTGGCAGATCAAGCTCGGCGCGCGCCTGACCTACTGATCCTCCCTTCAGCCGTAGCTTTGACGAACGGGGGGCCTCAGGGCCCCCCGTTTTCTTTGCCGCGCCCCTCCTGCCCGGCTGCGTCCCGAAGAGCCCTCGCATCGATCGCTCGGCGGCCTCGGCTCCCGGCTCCCCTTCCGCGGGCGCCCACGGGGCCCGGTCCTGAGGAGCGGGAGCCACGTACGGCCCCGGCTTCGTCTCGAAGAAGACCGTCCCCGTCGCGAGCGCCACGAGTCCGTGCCACGTCCCCGCGTCCAGGTCGACGCCGAAGACCTCTCCGCCCGCTTCGAGCTTCACGGTCTCCTTAACGGCCCCTCCCTCGTCGAAGAGGACCACGCCGAGCGCCCCTGCCACCACGACGACCGTCTCGCTGCGCGGCGGGTCGAGGTGGCGATGCGGACGGACCCAGCTGCCCGGCTCGATGGCGTTGAGGAGCCGGTGGACGGGGTCGTCCATCTCGTGGAGGTTCCGGTTGAGGCGCCGCCGGGGCGCGGCGGCGGCCCGAATCGAGAGTTCGTCGAGACCGCTCTTCGTGAGCCAGACGGGAGAACGCATCCGGCACTCCTACCCTTCGCGGCCCTCTTCCGAAACGGGCGCGCTCTTCTTCGCCCCCTGCAGCGGCAGCGCCCGCGCCGGGTCCTTCACGGCCTTCACCTTCGCGGCCCAGCCCGTGCCGCGGGAGAAGTCGGAGTCCGAAAGGAAGTGGACGTCGAGGAGGCCCTTCGCCTTCATCCCCGTCCGGAGGGTGTTCATCTCGGCGAGACAGAGGCTCCAGCCGTCCAGCCAGGTCGCGAGCGCTTCGCGCTTCACAGGATCGTCATCGGTGTGGAGAACGAGGTCGAGGTCGCTCGTGGGCCCGGCCGTACCGTCCTTCGAGGAGCCGACGAGCCACATTCCCTTCAGCCCGAACCTCTCGGCGTCGGCCTCGGCGGCAATCCTCTCTGCCACCTGGATCCGCCACCGGTGCTGTTCGTTCGGGGCCGACGGGGACGCCCAGCCCTGGGCGTTCCCCCGCACGTCGAGCCGCCCCTCTTCGGCGGAGCCGGGAGCGGCGAGCAGGCCGACGGCCCTGTCGAGGTCGGCGTTCATCAGGACCCTGAGGACGAGACCGCCGGTCGACGCCGGCACGTCGATGACCCGTACGGTCCGTGCGAGGTCGGCGAACTCGGGGGCAGCCGTCGCCAGGATGTTCGGCGACTCGAGGAAGAAGCGCTCGTTGAAGGCAACGCCGGGGTCGTCCGGGAAGAGAGGGAGGTAACGGATGTTCGCCTCGACGAGGTCCTGGAAGAAGTGGGTCCCGAAGGAAAGGTCCGGGACGTAGTTCCCCTTTCTTCGCGCCACCTCGATGAGGACCGACGAGTTGTTGATGTCGGAGTAGGTCACCGGGACCCCGAGCTTGATGTCGCCGCGGCTCCCCCACCGGCCGGGGCCGATCAGGATGAACTGGTGCCGGGGAAGGACCTTGTTCAGCCGGCCGACGGCCCGTCCCACGCGGCGCAGCGACTCGAGATCGCCGAGGGACGCATAGCCCTCGGGGTCGACGTAGACGACGTGCGTGATCGGAGGAACCCTTCCGTTCGAGACGAACCGGTTCGCGGAGAAGAGGACGTTCTCGGGAGAGAGGTCGCGGGGGATCGCCGACGCCTGGCTGTCGTCCGTAAAGCTCTGCGGCCGGCACTGGAGGAGGTAGAGGTCCTTCCCGTCCGAGGCAAACTCGAGGTCGACCGGGCCGCCCAGCTTCTCCTGCAGCAGCCGCAGGAGCGAGCGGATCCGTGTCACGAACGGCGTTCCGGCGACGAGCCCCTCGAAGGTGACGACGAGGTCCTTCGCCTGCGCCTCGTAGTCGACCATCATGGGACGGTGGATCCGTCCGTCCTCGAAGACGGAGACCACGTTCTCGACGCCGGGGAGGCTGCCTCCGGCCTCGCGAAGGAGCGTCTCCATCTCGACCGTCTCGAACCGCCTCGTCTCGAGGTTGATGACGTCGGCGCGGCGGGGTGCGTAGCGGACGACCTCGTCGGCCGTCACGTTCACGCGGAGCCCCGGCTGCCCGGGCGCGATGAGGACCGGGTAATCGTCGCTGACCCGGTCTACGGCCCGTGTCCCGAGCCCCGGCACGAGCCGGACGAGGCCGTCCTCCCTGCGGATCCGGGGCGACCAGCGAAACTCGTTGTTCGAGAACGCGACTCCGGCGAAGGTCGGCAGGAAGTACCGCCCGACGCGCGAGCCGACGACCTCCTGGATCAGGATCCCCATCTCCTCGTGGACGTCGAGGAGGCCGCGCTCGGCCCGGTACTCGATCGGGTCGGGGCCGAAGATCGAGGCGTAGACCTCGGCGATGGCGTCCATCAGCGCGGCCAGACGTTCCTTCTTCGTCCCCTGGTTGGCGAGGAAGAGGCTCTTGTACTTCCCGGAGAAGGAGGCCCCGGCCCGGTCCTCGAGGAGGCTCGAGCTCCTCACGATGATCGGCCTCTCCTCGAAGTCGTCGAGGGCGAGGGAGAGCCCCTTGATGATCTCGGGCGAGAACTGGCTGTTCTTGAAGACCTGGATGATGTGCGGGTACTCGCGCCTCACCTGGTCGATCTCGAGGTACTTGCGGTCGTAGAGGTCCTCGAGGTGGTTGTACTCGATGAAGTTGATGACGCCGTCGGACGTGACGTACCAGGTCTTCGGGATCCGGATGTCCTTGAGCGCCTCGGCGTACTCCTCCGACTTCCTCACGATCTGGACCGCGAGAAAGAGGCCGCTGCTCTTCCCGCCCACCTTCCCGTGGCTCCCGTTGGGACAGATGATCCGGCGGGTCAGCTCCTGGAAGTCGGAGACCTCGATGTAGTTCTTGGCGACGCCGACGAACTGGAGCTGGTCGGTCAGGAAGCGCCGCGTGAGGGCGGCCCTGAGGTCGACCTGGATCGACCGCGAGAGCTCCCGGTCGTTGAGCGCGGCGTGCTGGAAGCGCGTCAGCGCCTGGGCGAGGTCGGTGAGCGAGGTCCCCTGGTTCTCCAGCGCCTCGGCCAGGAAGCCCGAGCGACTGTCCTTGATCCACTTCTGAATGCTCGAGCGGATCTCCGCCGGGGCCATGTGCCGCGAGGCGATCTCGAAGACCTCCTCGGCGACCTTCAGGAGCGCGTCCATGCTGCGCCGCGCCATCGGGCGGTTCTCGTCGCTCGGCTCCTCCGGCCCCGCCGGGCCGCTCCAGCTCCCGGTGAATCGCGGAAGGAGGCGCTGCGCCTCCTCGACGCCGCTCCAGCAGAGATAGTTGAGCATTCGCCGGGCAATCTTCACGTAGCCGGGACGATCGATCTGGCGCAGGAAATCGGTGATGACCCACCAGTCTCCCGCGTCGGCAGGAGCCGGGAGGCCGGTCCCGTCGACCCTGCGGAACGAGGAGTCGAGATGTCGCTGGAGGAGGAGCTGCCCGAGGAGCTCGGCGATCGTGTTGATCAGGCGGCGCTCCTCCTTGATGAAAGGTCCCTCGTCCGCGGGCGGAAAGGCCTGCCGGTAGTAGACCTCGAGGCCCCCGACGACCTCGCCACGGACGCGAATCGGAGCCGCGAGGAGCCAGGGCGTCGGCTCGCTGTCCGGGGTCTCGTAGACGGACGCCCCGACGACGAGGCGGACGAACGCGTCCGCCGGGTGCTCCCAACCGACCGGAATGATCGCGACCACTTCGCGGAAGATCTCGTCCAGCGGTGCTTCTACGCGCCCGCAGATCTCGTGGATCCGGTAGAGGCAGTGGAGCTCCTTGGCCCTCTCCTGCAGGGCGTCGAGCATCGACTTGCCGGCTCCGCTCATCGAGTCCTCCCGTCACGCCAGCGACGGCGCGTCCGCGTCATACACCGGTTCCGCTTCGGTTGCTCGTGCCCGCCTGGCGGATTCGCTCCGGAACCCGCGACGTCCCGCCCGGGGAACCGGGGGAGCCCCGGTCGGGGCTCCCCCGGAACGGGGAACGATCAGGCCCAGCCGCGGTCCTTGCAGGCCTTCGCCACGCGGGAGACCGCGATGACGTAGGCCGCGTCGCGCATGTAGAGGTCGCGCTTCTTGGCGAGCTCGGCGACGGCGTGGAAGGCGGAAGTCATCTTCGTGTCGAGCTTCTGGAGGACCTCGTCCTTCTCCCAGAAGAAGTTCATGTTGCACTGCACCTGCTCGAAGTAGCTGCAGGTCACGCCGCCGGCGTTGGCGAGGAAGTCGGGGATGACGTAGATGCCGCGCTCCTGGATCACCTTGTCGGCCTCGGGCGTCGTCGGCCCGTTGGCGCCCTCGGCGATGACCTTTACGCTCGGCTTGATCTTCAGGACCGTCTCGCCCGTGACCTGGTTCTCGAGGGCGGCCGGGATGAGGATCTCGACGTCCTGCTCGATCCACGCGCCGCCGGGCAGGACCTCGTAGCCGAGGCCGGTGACCTTCGACTTGTCGATGCCGCCGAAACGGTCGGTGATGGCAAGGAGCTCGTCGACGTCGACGCCCGTGAGCTTGCGGAACGAGTAGGAGACCTGGTCGCCCTGGTCCCACGAGGAGACGCAGACGACCTTGCCGCCGAGCTGCTGGAAGAGCCGGATGGCGTACTGCGAGACGTTTCCGAAGCCCTGGACCGACGCCTTCGTCGTCTTGATGTCGATCCCCATCAGCTTGAGGGCCTCGCGGATCGTGTAGACGACGCCGTAGCCGGTCGCCTCGGTCCGACCGAGCGAGCCGCCCGAGCCGACCGGCTTGCCCGTGATGAAGCCGGGGTACTTGCCGCCGTTGATCACCTCGAACTCGTCGAGCATCCAGAGCATGTGCTGCGGGGTCGTCATGACGTCGGGCGCCGGGACGTCGTTGACCGGGCCGACGTTCTTGGCGACCTGGCGGATCCAGCCGCGGCAGATGCCTTCCTGCTCGCGGGCGCTCAGGTGGTGCGGGTCGCAGATGACGCCGCCCTTGCCGCCGCCGAGCGGGATGTCGACGACGGCGCACTTCCACGTCATCCACATCGCGAGGGCGCGGACCGTGTCGGCCGTCTCGTGCGGGTGGAAGCGGATGCCGCCCTTGCAGGGGCCGCGCGCGTCGCTGTGCTGGATGCGGAAGCCGCGGAAGACCTTGACGGTCCCGTCGTCCATGCGGACCGGAATCGCAATGTGATATTCGCGGAGCGGGAACCGCAGAAGCTCGCGGGTCGCCGTGTCGAGGCCGAGGACGTCGGCGGCCTTGTCGAACTGGGCCTGGGCCATCTCGAAGGGGTTGAACGGACTCTTCATGGGGTGACGAATCTCCTCTCGTGGGTGTTGGACGAAGTGCGGGGTTTGGGGCTTTTCTCGTTCGCGGTGTGTCCGGAAGAACCCGGGATACGCCTCCGCTCCGCGCCAGAAAACCGGGGAAGCGGAGCCGCGAACCGGCGGGTCATCAACGGGTGATTTTAGCACCGGCGACGCGCTTCCGCCGCTCCGGAAGCCTCTGAAAACGCCCACCGGGCCTCGCTTTTCGCCGGTCCCGGCCCACCAATTCCGGCGCTGCCTGCACAGCCACCCGGCGGCGCCGCCGGCGGCCCGGACCGGCGCCCCGTATCCTCTTCGTCCCCGTGCAGACACCTCTCCCGATCGACCCGTTCCTTCCCGGCGTCGTCGCCGCCCTGAGGAGTCGAGGGACTCTCGTTCTGGTGGCCCCTCCGGGCGCGGGCAAGACGACGAGGGTGCCGCCGGCGCTCCTCGCAGCGGGAGTGCTGGGATCCGGCACGCTCTGGGTCCTGCAGCCGCGAAGGGTCGCCGCGCGCGCCGCGGCGCGGAGGATCGCCTCGGAGCTGGGGGAACCGGCGGGCGAGCGCGCCGGATACCAGATCCGCGACGAAGCCGTCCGCTCGTCCCGGACGCGCATCCTCGTCGTGACCGAAGGGATCCTGACTCGCCGCCTGCTCGATGACCCCTCTCTGCCGGGGATCGCGGGCGTGATGCTCGACGAATTCCACGAACGGAGCCGCCACGCGGACCTCGCCCTCGCGATGCTCCGCGAGGTCCGTGCGACCCTCCGCGAGGACCTCCTGCTCCTCGTCGCCTCCGCCACGCTCGACCCGGCCCCCGTCGCCGCCTTCCTCGCGGACGCGCGAGGCCCGGCGCCGGTCATGACCGTCCCCGGCCGCCCCTTCCCCGTGGAGGTGAGGCACTCCGACGGCAGCGACGCGAGGCCCCTCGAGGCGCGGGTCGCCTCGGCCGTCGGGACCGCGCTCTCGGACGGCCCGCCAGGAGACATCCTCGTCTTCCTTCCGGGCGCCTTCGAGATCCGCCGGGCGCGCGAGGCGGTCGAAACGACAGGCGAGCCCGTCGAGGTCCGCGTCCTCCACGGCGACCTCCCCGGCGCCGCGCAGGATGCCGCGCTCGCTCCGTCCGCGAGCGGGCGCCGGGTGATCCTCTCGACGAACGTCGCGGAGACGTCGCTCACGATCCCGGGGGTGACGGCAGTCGTCGACTCCGGCCTCGCACGGACGCTCCGGTTCGATCCCCGTTCAGGCCTCGACCGGCTCGTCCTCGGCCGCATTCCCCGCGCCAGCGCCGAGCAGCGCGCGGGTCGGGCCGGCCGCCTCGGGCCGGGCCTCGCGCTCCGGCTCTTCTCGGTGCACGAGGAACGGGGCCTCCGCCCGTTCGAGGAGCCCGAGCTCGCGAGGACCGATCTCGCCTCGCCCCTCCTCGACGTCCTCCTCTGGACGGCCCGCGATCCGGCGCTCTTCGGATGGTTCGAGCCGCCGCCCCCGGCCGCGCTCGCCCGCGCGCTCCGCCTCCTCCGCCGCCTCGGCGCCGTGGAAGAAGGGTCGTACCGACCGACCCCGCGGGGCGCGAGGATGGCGGCGCTGCCGCTCCACCCGCGCCTCGCGGCCCTCGTCCTCGCCGGCGCCGAGCGAGGCCTCCCGCGGGAGGCGGCGACGCTCGCGGCCCTCGCCGAGGAGCGGGACGTCCTCGTCTCGGGCCGCGTCTTCGGCGAGGGAGCGGCGGACGCGGACCACGCCTCCGACCTCCTCCTTCGCCTCGAGCTCCTCGACGAGGCCGAGCGGACCGGGCTGTCGCGCGGACGCCTCTCCTCCCTGGGCCTCGAACCCGGGGCCGCGCTCGCCGTTCTCCGTCTTCGCGACCTCCTCGTCCGCCGCCTGGCGGCGACCCCGGCTGCGTCGCGCCCCTCGGAGGAGGACCTCCTCCGGCTCGTCCTCGAGGCCTTCCCCGACCGCGTCGCCCGCCGGCGCCGGCCGGGAGGCGCCGAGGCCGTCCTCGCGGGCGGGACCCCGCTCGTCTTCGACGCTCGCTGCGCCGTCCGGTCGGCCGAGCTCGTCGTCGTCGTCGAGACGTCGGCCTCGACCGCGGGTCCCGACCGGATCCGGCTCGCGAGCTCCGTCGAGAGGGAATGGCTCGCCGGACTGCCGGGCGAGAGGCTGCGCGAGGAGACGATCCGGTCGTGGGAGGAGTCCGGCGAGCGGGTCGTCGCCCGTCGTCGCGTCGTCTACGACGACCTCGTCCTCGAGGAGAAGGAGGTCCCCTCCCCGCTCGACGACGAGACCGCCCGCCTCCTCCTGGAGGCGGCAACGGCCGACCCCGCGCGCGCGCTGGCGCTCGACGAGTCCGCGGAGCACCTCCGCGCACGCGTCGCGTTCCTCCGCCGCGCGATGCCCGAGCTCGACCTCCCGGCGCTCGACGACGAGGCGCTTCGCTCTCTCCTCCCGGGTCTCGTCGCGGGCCGCCGCCGGCTCGCGGAGGTCCGGGAGGTCCCCGTCGAACCGCTCCTCCGCGGCCGCCTCGGGCCGCAGGCCCTTCGCCTCGTCGAGGCACACGCCCCGGCTGCCCTCCCCGTCCCGACCGGCCGCGAGGTCCCGCTCCGTTACGGAGCCGAAGGCCCTCCCGTCCTCGCGGTGAAGCTCCAGGAGCTCTTCGGCCTCGCCGCGACGCCCCGGGTCGCGGCGGGCCGCGTCCCCGTCCTCCTGCACCTCCTCTCGCCCGCGGGACGGCCGGTGCAGGTGACGTCGGACCTCGAGAGCTTCTGGTCGCGCACCTACCCCGACGTGAGACGCGAGCTGCGGGGGCGCTACCCGAAGCACCCCTGGCCCGAGGACCCGCGTGCCGCGCCGCCGCGGCGCGGCACGACCCGCTCGGGCCGCTGACGCGCTACCCTTCCTCGCAACGGAGGCCGTGATGAAGTTCCTGCGTCTTGCGCTCGCCGCACTCGCCGTCTTCCCGCTCGTCGCCGCCGGGCCTCCCGCCCCGGAGGCGCTCGCGGCGCAGGCCCGCGGCCTCGCAGGCAACCTGACGCTCTCGCTCCAGGGAGAGCTCTTCGCGGCGATGAAGGAGGGCGGGCCCGTGAACGCCCTGTCGGTCTGCCGAACGCGGGCCCCGGAGATCGCGCGGGCGACGGCAGCGGGGACGCCCTGGAGAATCGGCCGGACCTCGCTGAAGGCGCGCAACCCGTCGAACGCGCCCGACGCCTGGGAGACCGGAAGGCTCGAGGAGTTCCGCACGCGTCTCGCGGACGGCGAGGCGATGGGAACGCTGGAAGCGTTCGAGGTCGTCGACGTCGCAGGACGCCCGACGTTCCGCTACATGAAAGCGATTGGCACGGGATCGCCCTGCCTCGCCTGCCACGGCTCCGCGCTCGACCCGGACGTCGCCGCGAAGCTGAAGGAGCTCTACCCCGACGATCGGGCCGTCGGCTTCGCCGCCGGCCAGCTACGCGGCGCGTTCACCCTCTCGCGCCCGCTCTGACCAACAACGCCAGGCGGAAGGAGGACGACGCCGATGGCCTCACGAGTCCTGAACAAGACGCTTGCCGGCAGGGTGGTCACCGCGGAGGAGGCCGCCTCCATGATCCGCGCCGGCGACACGGTGGGAATGAGCGGCTTCACCGGAGCCGGCTACCCGAAGGCGGTTCCCGTGGCGCTCGCGAAACGGATCATGGACGCCAACCTCCGGGGCGAGAAGTTCCGGGTGAGCGTCTGGACCGGCGCGTCGACTGCTCCCGAGCTGGACGGCGCCCTCGCGATGGTCGACGGCGTGGAGCTGCGGCTCCCGTACCAGTCGGACCCGATCTGCCGGAAGAAGATCAACGCCGGCGACATGGAGTACCTCGACATCCACCTGTCGCACGTCGGCGCGTTCGTCCGCTCCGGCTTCCTCGGAAAGCTCGACGTCGCCCTCATCGAGGTGACCGGCATCCGGGAGGACGGGGCCCTCATCCCCGCCTCGTCGATCGGGAACAACAAGGTCTGGCTCGACTACGCCGACAAGGTCATCCTCGAGGTGAACTCCTGGCAGTCGGAGCGTCTCGAGGGGGTCCACGACGTCTACCAGGGCTTCGCGCTGCCGCCGAACCGAAAGCCAATCCCGCTCGTCTCTCCGTCCGACCGGATCGGCACCCCCTACCTCGACTGCCCCCTCGAGAAGGTCATCGCGGTCGTCGAGACGAGCTCTCCCGACCGGAACGCGCCCTTCTCGGCGCCGGACGAGGCGTCGAAGCGGATCGCGGGCCACATCCTCGAGTTTCTCGCCGACGAGGTGAAGAAGGGGCGCCTCCCGAAAGACCTCCTTCCGCTTCAGTCCGGAGTCGGCAACATCGCGAACGCGGTCCTCTTCGGCCTGCAGGACGGCCCGTTCGAGAACCTCACGGCCTACACCGAGGTCCTGCAGGACGGCATGCTCTCGCTCATCTCCTCGGGGAAGCTCCGTTTCGCTTCGGCCACGGCGTTCTCGCTCAGCCCGGCGAAGGTCGACGAGCTGAACGCGCAGATGGACCGCTACCGCGACAGCCTGATCCTGCGCCCCCAGGAGATCTCGAACCACCCCGAGCTGATCCGCCGCCTCGGCTGCCTCGCGATGAACGGGATGATCGAAGCGGACATCTACGGCAACGTCAACTCGACCCACGTGAACGGCACGGCGATCATGAACGGCATCGGCGGCTCGGGCGACTTCGCGCGGAACGCCTACATCTCCTTCTTCATGACGCCCTCGACGGCGAAGAAGGGCAACGTCTCCTGCATCGTCCCGATGGTCACGCACGTGGATCACACCGAGCACGACGTCCACGTCCTCGTCACCGAGCAGGGGCTCGCCGACCTGCGCGGACTCTCGCCGAAGCAGCGCGCCGAGCGCGTCATCGAGCAGTGCGCCCACCCCGACTTCCGCCCGGCGCTCCGCGACTACGTCCGAAGGGCCGGCGCCGCCTCCCCCGGCAAGCACACGCCCCACCTCCTCGACGAGGCTTTCGCCTGGCACCGGAACCTCCTCCGGACCGGCAGCATGCGGACGGGCTGAAGAGCTGCCGACTGGGGCACCTGAGCACCGGAGCACCTGAGAAGGGAGCCTCGCCCCGTGGGTGGGTTCCGCGGCCTCCGACTGCGCGCGGCCGACCCGCTGAGGCGTGCGGCGCTCAGCGCTCGGGTCGCTCGCGAACTCGCTCGCCTGCGGCTCGCTCAAACAGCGCTCGCTTTACCCCGAGCGCGTCGCGGCGCGCGCCAGCGGGTTCCCGGCCGTGCTCGAGTCGGCTCGCGGGACCCACCCCGAGGCTCGGCCGACCGGAGCGAAGACGCTGCAAGGCTGCGGTCCCGGAATGGGGTCTTACGGTCCCTCGTTCGGGGTTCTCAATGGCGCGAGATGCATCGGGTAGTTGAGCGAACGGGAGGGGCGTCCCGCGAGCGAGCGTTCGAGCACGCGTGGGGCCCCGCACGGCTCTGTGAGCAGGACGCCGGATGAGGCGCTCGCGCTGTTTGACGAGCGAAGCGAGGAGTTCGCGAGCGCCCCGGCGGCCCGCGCAGCGGAGCCGTTGCGGGTCGCGCGCGCGCAGAGCTCGCCGTGGGATGTCCCTCCCGGGCGCGGCTCGGGTGGCTCGATGGAGTGAGGTCGATGCCTCTCGGCCTCTCGGCGGTCAGATCATCCCGGGCCAGTTCTGGCCGAGGGTGGCAAAGCGAGCCGTGATCTCGCTGACGACGTCCGGCGGGAGCGGGCCCTTCGCGACGAGGGCCTGAATCTCGGCCAGGTGCTCCAGGCGTCGGCTGCCGACGATCGCCGTGGAGACGCCGGGGGCGAAGGCGGCGAAGCGGATCGCGAGCTCCGCGGGGTCGAGGCCGAGGTCTTCCAGGTGGAGGGCTCGCCAGCGGTCCTGGTAGGCGGCGGCAGCCGCGTCGTCCGGGTGGGCGGCTCGAGGGTTCCATGGAGTGTTTGCGAGGGGGCGCTTGGCGACGACTCCGAGTTCACGGGAGGCCGCGAGGGCGAGGTCGACACCGCGCGCGATGCACTTCTCCGACCAGTCGGGAACGCCCGGGACGGCATAGCCGAGCTTCGTCGAAAGCACGAACTCGGCGCGACGGTGTGAGAGGTGGCGCCCGATCCTCTCCTCGGAGAGTCCATAGCCGGGAGCCGTGTCGACGAACGAGAGGCCCAGATCGAGCGCCCCGTTCAGGAGCCGCCCGGCTTCTCCCTCGTCGAGCGCGACATCGCCGACGGCGCCGGCGCCGAAGCCGAGGGGCGGGACGCGGAGCCCCGTCGTGCCGAACGGTCGGGCCTCGCACGAACCGCCCACGGTCTCAGTGTCCGGAGAATTTCGCGGGGCGCTTCTCGAGGAAGGCGGCGACACCTTCCTTCATGTCGTCCGTCGCGACGCAGAGGCCGAACAGGGCGGCTTCGTGCACCTCGGCCTCGTCGAACGGCATCTCGAGGCCGTGGTGCACCGCCTCGAGGGCGTAGCGGACGGCGAGCGGCGCCTTGCCCAGGATCTTCGCCGCGATCGCGCGGCAGGCCGGCAGGAGCTCCGCCGGCTCGACGACCCGGTTCACGAGTCCGATCCGGAGGGCTTCGTCGGCAGAAACAGGGTCGCCCGTCAGGATCAGCTCGAGCGCGCGCCCCTTGCCGACGAGGCGCGGAAGACGCTGCGTCCCGCCGTATCCCGGAATGAGGCCGAGGGCGACCTCGGGCTGGCCGAAGCGTGCCGTCTTCGAGGCGACGCGCATCGAGCAGGCCATCGCGAGCTCGCAGCCCCCTCCGAGGGCGAAGCCGTTCACCGCGGCGATGGAGGGCTTCCCCATCGACTCGAGGAGGTCGAGGACCGCCTGGCCCTTCCGCGCGAAGTCGCGCGCGGCGACGGGCGTCAGCGCCGGGAACCCGGAGATGTCGGCTCCGGCGACGAAGGCCTTCTCGCCGGCCCCCGTGAGGATCAGCCCCCCCACCTCGGGATTCGCTTTCGCCTCGTGGAAGACCCGCCGCAGCTCCTCGACGACCTCGGCGTTCAGGGCGTTCAGCTTCTCGGGGCGGTTCAGGGTGACCGTCAGGATCCGGTCGGAAAGCTCGCTCAGGACGACGGACACGACCGTTCCCTTACTTGAACGGGTTGTCGTCGGCGCTGGGGCCGTAGAGGCCCGGCACGGGGACGTCGAGAAGACGCAGGTAGACGGTGAGCTGCCCGCGGTGGTGGTAGGAGTGGTTGAGGAGGATGGTCCTCACGAGGGCGATCCTCGGCATCGAGAAGATGGCCTGCCCCTTGTTCGAGAGCGTCCACTCGCCGGTCGCCTTCGCGTCGTCGAGCTGCGCCATCGCGCCCTTCGCCGTCTTCACTGCGGCCTCGAAGGCGGCGAGGATGTTCGCCGGAGTGTCCAGGGGCGGCCTGTCCATTCCGGCCGCGAGGTCGAAGCCGTCGAGGAGGAGCGTGCCGCCGATCCAGGCGGGAATCGTCGCGACGTGTCCCGCGAGCTGTCCGAGCGACATCGATTTCTCGTGGGGCTTCCAGGCCAGCTTGTCGGCCGGAAGCCGCTCGAGGCACTTCCTCGTTCCGGAGCACTCGCGGTCGAACTCGAGAAGCAGAGGGTCGATCATTCTCATGGTCCGTCTCCTGAGGTTCTCGGCTTTCCGGGGGAGACACCGAGTCTAGCAGCGGCTCGAGACGACGCCCGCTTGCGGGACCGTGACGCGCCCTTGCCGCGGCGGGCGGACCCGGGGCCCGGACTACTTCGGCGGGGTGGGGAGGGCCGCCGCTGCCGTGGCGCTGAGCTCCGCCAGCTCGTCGCCGATCGCCGAGATCCTCTGGCGGTAGGGGCCCAGAACCCTCAGGTTCGCCCGGATCGCCTCCGGCTCCTTCTCCCCCGCCTCGCGCCGGACGCGGACGGCCTCGGCTTCGAAGCTCGCGATCTGTTCGTCGAGGAGCTGCCTCGAGGCTTCGTCCGGCGCGGACGGCCGCCGGCTTCGAAGGGAGGCCAGGGTCTTCTCGAGAAGGGCGAGGACGTCCGCGTTCAGCTTCGCCGTCGACGCCGCCGCCTCCGCCTCGAGAATCCGCTCGCGCACCCAGAGGTATTCCTCGGGCGGTACGGCGAGCTGCCGGGCGGCACGCATTTCCGAGGCTCGCGCCAGTGTGGCCCGGGAGATTCCTTCTTCCCCCTCCAGCGGCGCCCGTCCCCCGGGAGAAGAATAGGAGCGGACCGTCGCCTCCCGCACCTTCAGGAACGCTTCGACCTGGGCGACGGTCAGGACGGCATCGGCCGGAGGACGGTAGGCCTCCCTCTCGGTCAGGGCAGGGCGCCTCGACTCCCGTTCCGCGCCCCTCCCGGACGGGCTCTCCCGGCAGGCGCCGGCACCGGCGGCGAGCACCACGACGAGCGGGAAGGAGGCGAACGAAGCCCTCACGGCAGAGGAATATACGCGACCGCGTGGTACGCTCGTCGAACGGGCATGCTCACGAAGGTCGGCAAGTACGAGATCATCGAGAAGATCGGCGTCGGTGGCTTCGGGACGGTCTACAGGGGACGTGACCCGTACATCAAGCGCACCGTCGCGATCAAGACGTGCCAGAGCGACGAGGACGAGCTCCGGAAGCGGTTCTTCCGCGAGGCCGAGTTCGCCGGCAACCTCCACCATCGCAACATCACGACGATCTACGACTTCGGCCTGACCGACGAGGGGCTCCCGTACATCGTCCAGGAGTTCCTCACCGGAGAAGACCTGGACCGGAAGATCAAGCGGAAGGACGACCTGCCGCTCGCCTGGCGCGTCCGGGTCCTCGCCGACATTTCCGACGGGCTCCACTACGCGCACACCTGCGGAATCGTCCATCGCGACGTCAAGCCGTCGAACATCCGGATTCTCGAGGACGGCACGGTCAAGATCATGGACTTCGGCATCGCCAAGTCGATGGTCACCGAGTCGACGCTGACCCAGACGGGGATCACGCTCGGCACGGCCTCGTACCTCGCGCCGGAACAGATCCGGGGCGAGCCGGTCGACGCCCGCACGGACATCTTCTCGCTCGGCGTCCTCGCGTACGAGCTCTTCACCTACACGCGCCCCTTCGCGGGCGACCACATCTCGACGGTCCTCTACAAGATCATGAACGAGAACCCTCCGTCGCCGGCCGAGGTCGTGCCGGGGCTGCCGCCGGAGCTCGTCGCCGTGATCGAGAAGACCCTGGAGAAGGATCGCAACAATCGTTTTTCCTCCTGTGCCGAGCTGAAGGCGAGCCTGATGGCGGTCCTCGAGGTTCTCTCGGGGCCGGTCGGAGCGCCGCCACGCTCGGCCTCGGGAGACGAACCCCTCCCGTCGGGGCCTCGGACGTTCGGCAGCGCCCGCCTGGACGAACGCCTCCTCGTCGCGCAGAAGGGACCGTCCGCGGCGGCCGACCTGCCGCTCCGGCCGGAGTCCCCGTCGTCGGCCAGCCCGGCTCCGCTCGCGCCCCCTCCCGAGGAGACCGGCAGCGCGCTCAAGGTCTTCCTCGGCGCGCTCGCGATCCTCGTCGTCGTCGGGGGGGGTCTCGGCTGGCTCCTTCTCGGCCCCGGCGCGAGGAAGGCGGACCCGGCGATTGGTACTGCCGAGCCCGCAGCCACGCCTGCTCCGTCTGCAACACCGATTCCGGTATCGACCGTTCCGGCGACGCTGCCCGCTCCGACCGCCGTTTCGAAGGTCGTTCCGACGACCGCACCGACCGTGGCCGCCACCGGCACGGCCGTCGTTTCCTCGAATACCTATGCCCAGCTCTCGATCGACGGCGTGCCTCGAGGCAGCGTCCTGAAGGCAAAGAGCTTCACTCTTTCGCCCGGCCGGCACGTCGCTTCCTTCGAGAGCGGCGGGTACGGTCCGATCAAGGTCCCGTTCGAGGTGACGGCCGGAGAGAGCATCCCGGTCCGGGCGGATTTCCCGCCGCTCGGGCAGCTCTGGATCTCCGTCAATCCCGACGCCGTCGGCGCTGAGATCCTCGTGGACGGTGTCGTCGTCGGGCGGGCGGGGAGTGCCCCTCTCAAGAAGACGGTCGCCGAGGGGACCCGGCGCGTCCAGGTGCGCCTCCAGGGGTTCGAGCCGGAGGAGCAGTCGGTCGAGGTCTACGAGCAGGACAAGGCGACCGTGGTCTTCACCCTGAGGCGGAAGTAGGCCCTCGCCGTAGAATCCCCGGGTGATCCGCGTCCGACTCCTCCTCGTCACCCTCGCGCTCCTCCTCTGCCCCTGGTTGCAGGCGCAGCCGGCCTCAGAGTCCCTCGAGAGAGAGGCGCGCGCCGCCTCGAGGTCCGGGAAGTTCCGCGAGGCCGCCGTGAAGTTCGAGCAGTCCGCCGCGGCCTCGTCCGACGCCCGTCGCCGTGGGCGGCTCAGGATGCAGGCAGCCTACGCCACGCTGAATGGCGGGAACGCGAAGGCGGCCCGGGAAACCCTGCATGCGGCATTCGCCGACGACCCCTCGCTCGAGATCGTCGAGCAGCTCTACACGCCCGAGTTCCGCGAGCTCTGGAACGACGTGAAGGCCGAAGTAGCGAGGGCGATTCCGCCGGCGCTTCCCGACCTGGCGGAGCTGAAGCGGGCCTGCGAGGAGAAGATCAGGGACGGACGGTTCGCAGAGGTCGTCTACGACCTCGGGAACTACCCACAGGACAAGCTCGACCGCGACGCCTGGGCGCTCCTCGCCCAGGCCTACGAGAAGGCCGGCCGGTCCGACCAGGCGGCCCTCGCGCGCCGGCGCGCCCTCGGCGAGCCGGTGCCGATCGTTCCCCTTCCGGCCCCCGCTCCCGTCACGGCGACCCTGCCGGGCGCGGCCGCCACGCCGACCGACCTCCTCTCGTTCGGTCGCGAGGCGCTCAACCGCGGCGACGCGGCGACCGCCCAGGCCGCGGCAAACCGCGTCGTCGAGGTCGAGCCCACCTCCAGCGAGGGCTACCGGCTTCTCGGAGACTCGTACTCCGCGCGAGGTGAAAAGGCGCTGGCCGACGCGATGTGGCGGCAATCGCTTCGGCTGAACGAGCGGAACGAGGGGACTCTCCTCGCCCTCGCGGATCTTTCTCTCGACGCGAAGGAGTTCGACGAGGCGCTCGGCTTCCTGAAGAGGGCCGTCGAAGTGAACCCCAGGAACGCCGACCGGCTGACGACCCTTGGCCGAAAGGCCCGGACCGAGGGCGACCTCAAGACGGCCCGCCAGGTCTTCGCCGTCGCGGCCGAGGCCCTGCCGAAGGACGTCGCCGTCCTCGCCGAGTACGGGGCCGTCCTCTTCCAGTCGGGAGACGTCGACGCAGCCCTCGATCCGCTCATGCGGGCGGCGGCGGAGGCGCCCGATCGCGCGCCGGTCCGTGCGAGCCTCGCGGCGGCCCTCCGGAAGAAGAACTCGCTGAAGGAGGCGGAGCGGGAGTACCGCGAGGCGCTCCGGACGGACCCCTCCTGGAACCCGGCCCTGAAGGGCCTCGGCGCGCTCCTCCTGTCCACCGGACGTCCGGCAGAGGCGATCGAGCCGTTCCGAACGGCCCTGGTCGCGCAGCCGTCGGACGTCGACTCCCGCGTTGGCCTCGCCCGGGCACAGCGCCTCTCCGGCGACGTCGAGGGCGCGGCCGGCACCTTGAAGGACTTCGTGTCCGGCTCCGACGCTTCGATCCTCAACGAGGCGGGCGCCGTCGCCTACACGCAGAAGAGCTGGGCCGAAGCGGCCGCCTTCTTCGAGAAGGCCCTCGCGGCCGATCCGGCCCTCGCCCAGGCGACCGCGAACCGCGACCGGGCGGCTGCAGCGGCGAAACTCGTCGCGTCCCTGGCTTCCAAGGCCGAAGCTCCCTCCGCGATCGTGAGCCCGCTGAAGCGCTGACCGGTCCCGGCATCCCCGCGGGGATCCCTGTCAGGCCGGCGGCCGCCCCTCGTCGGTGAGCGCCTCGAGGAGGCTCGCGAGGAGAAACGCGGTCGCCCCCCAGATGACGTGCCCTTTCACGTGGTAGACGGGGGTCGGGATCGACCGCCCCTTCCACGAGATGCCCCGCTCCTCGACGAGCGTCGGCCCCAGGAGAACCCGGATCGGCATCTCGATCACCGAATCCACCTCTCCCGGGTTCTTCCGGATCTCGAACGGGTACGGAATCGCTCCGACGAACGGACGGATCCGGAAGCCGGTGAAGGTCACGACCTCGGGGAGCTCGCCGAGCTTCAGGATCGCCTTCTGCGGAACGCCGATCTCTTCCTCGGTCTCGCGGATCGCCGTGTCCCAGGGCGAGGCGTCGTCGAGGGCTTCCATCCCGCCCGGGAAGGAGATCTGCCCCTTGTGGTTCTCCACCGCCTCGCTCCGCTTCGTGAAGAGGGTCCAGAGCTCGCGCTCCCGCACGTAGAGCGGGACGAGGACGGCCGCGGGCCGGGCGTTCGGAGTCCCCTCGGCGATCTCCCTCACGACGTCGGGGACGACCCACTCCCGCTCGAGGCGCCGGCGGATCTCGAGGATCCAGGGCGGGGCGACCGTCACACCTCGTCCTCGAGCGCCAGCGAGTCGGAGCTCTTCCTCTCGCGGGCGTGCTTCTCGCCCCTCTTCACCGCCATCTGGAGCCACGCCTCGACGAAGCCGTCGAGGTCCCCGTCGAGGACGCGATCGACGTCTCCCACCTCGAAGCCGGTCCGGTGGTCCTTCGCCATCCGGTAGGGCGCGAGGACGTACGAGCGGATCTGCGAGCCGAAGCCGATCTCCATCTTCACGCCGGCCCGCTTGTCCTCGACGGCCTGCCGCTCCTCCACCGCCCTCTTGTAGAGGCGCGAGCGGAGGACCTTCATCGCCGAGTCCTTGTTCTTGTGCTGCGACCGCTCGTTCTGGCACGAGACGACGAGGCCGGTCGGAAGGTGCGTCAGCCGGACCGCCGAGTCGGTCTTGTTGACGTGCTGGCCGCCCTTGCCGCCCGCGCGGAACGTGTCGATCCGCAGGTCCTTGTCGAGGATCTCGATCTCGATCGTGTCGTCGACCTCCGGGGTGATGTAGACCGACGCGAAGGAGGTGTGCCGCCGCGCGGCCGCGTCGAACGGCGAGATCCTCACGAGCCGGTGGACGCCGTGCTCGGCCTTCATGTGGCCGTAGGCGTACTCCCCCTCGAACCTCAGGGTCGCGCTCTTGATCCCCGCGTCGTCGGCGTAGGAGACCTCGAGGACCTCGGTCTTCCACCCCTTGAGCTCGCCGTAGCGCACGTACATCCGCATCAGCATCTCGGCCCAGTCCTGGGCCTCGGTGCCGCCGGTGCCGGCGTTGATCTCGAGCAGGGCCGGAAGCTCGTCCTCGGGCTCGGTCAGCTTGAAGCGGAGCTCCCGCTCCCGCGACCACTTCGAGATCGACGCCATCGCCGCGTCGGCGTCCCGCTCCACCGCCTCGCCGTCCTTGAGGAACTCGGCGAAGACCTCGAGCTCCTCGCGCTTCTGCCGGAACGACTTGTCGTCGCTCAGGACGACGTCGGCCTTCTTGAGCTTCTTCAGCGTCTCCTGGGCCGCGGCCGCGTCGTTCCAGAAATCGGGGGCTCCGGCGCGCGCCTCCAGCTCGGCCTTTTCCTTTTCCGCGCGGCGGACGTCAAAGGTACCCCCGTAGCGCCTCGACCTGGGTGGCCAGCGCCATCAGCTTCTCGATCCGTTCCTCGTTCATGAAAGGGGTCCCTTCTGGTCAGACGTCGGGGCGCGCTCGGCGAGCCGACGCCCGCGCCCGGAGGATAGCCACGAGGAGCGCCGCGGCGCAAACGAACGGAACCGCGTCGCCCAGCCGCCCCGCGAGCGTCCGGAAACCCCGGGGAGGGACCCGCAGCCGACCCGCGATTCCGGCCCGCGCCCCGGGTCCGAGGCGCGCCAGGGTCCGGCCCCGCCCGTCGACCCAGCCGCTGATGCCGGTCACCGCGGCGCGGAGCATCGGGCGCCCCGTCTCGACGGCGCGAAAGACGGCCGCCTGCCAGTGCTGCTCCTGCGCGCCGCCGTCGCCGTACCAGGCGTCGTTCGTCAGGGTGTAGAGGGCGTCCGCGCCCGCCGCCACCTGGGCGCGCGCGATCCACGGATAGACGACCTCGTAGCAGATCGCCCCGCCGAGGCGGACGCCGGAGAGCTCCAGCGGGATCGCCCTCGTTCCCGGCGTGAAGGCGCCGGGAGCGGCCTGGCTCACCTGGTTCACCCAGCCGAAGAGGGACCGGAGCGGAACGTATTCTCCGAAGGGAACGAGGCGAAGCTTGTGGTAAGGCTCCCCCACGACGCCGTTCCCGTCGACGAGGAGCGCCGAGTTGTAGTAGGGGGCGTCGTCGTCCGACGGTCGGTCGGACCAGACCGTGTTGAAGAGCAGCGCGGCCTTCTCCTCGCGGCAGAGTCGCGTGACCTCCTGGCGGAACCCTTCGGACCAGGGCCAGGCCAGAAGCGTCGCGCTTTCGGGCCAGAGGACGAGGTCCGACGGCGACGTCCGGAGGAGGCCGCGCGTCAGCCCCATGACGTCGAAGTGGATCCGCTCGGCCGTGCCGGGCGCATACCGGACGTCCTGCTCGATGTTCGGCTGGACGATCAGGACGCGCAGCCCTCCTCCAGGGGAGAACTCCTCGGGGCGAGACAGCCTCGCGGCACCCGCCACGAGCGAGACCGCGACGACTCCGGCAGCCACGGCGAGGCCGGTGGTTCGCGCCCGGCCCTTTCCCCGTACGGCCTCGGCAAGCCCCGCGTTCACCAGGACGACCAGGAGCGACGTGAGCGCGGCCCCGCCGAAGGCTGCCGTCTGCGTCAGGAGGGGCCAGGGGGCGAGCGGATACGAGACGAGCGCCCAGGGGAAGCCCGAGAACGCATAGGTCCGGATGAGCTCCTGCACGACCCACGCGGCCGGGAAGATCACGAGGCGCGCCGCCGACGAACGCGGGGCCGCGAGCGCGGCGAGGGCCGTCATCGCCGCCATGGGGACGCTCGGGACGCACGCGGCGAGAACGAGAGAGATCCCCGCGAGCGGGGCCGGGAGTCCGCCGAACCGGTGGACGACGTGGTAGATCCACGGAAACGTCGTCAGCCAGAACGCGAGGCCGAAGAGCCCGCCGAGGAGCGCGGCCCGCCCGGGCCGGACACCGTCGAGCGCCAGGAGGAGCGGAACGAGCGCGACCGGCAGGAGGACGACGAGGGATGCGTTCGGGAAGCAGAGCCCGAGGAGAACGCCTGAAACGAGCGCCGCGATCGCCCGGGCCCGCGCGGACTCAGGTACGACGCCCATCGGGGTCAGGCCCGGCGCCGGATCGACTCGGCGAGCGCTTCCTCCGCCCGGTAGCTCGACCTCACGAAGGGCCCCGCGAAGACGTACGAGAAGCCGAGCGCCTCGCCGGCCGCCCGGAGCGACTCGAACCTCTCGGGGGTCGCGTAGGTGACGACCGGGAGATTCCAGGCCGCGGGGCGCAGGTACTGCCCCACCGTCACGACGTCGACGCCTGCCGCACGAAGGGCGCGAAAGACGTCGAGGACCTCGGCGTCCTCCTCGCCGAGGCCGAGCATCAGCCCCGATTTCGTCACCGTCTCCGGGTGGCGCGCCTTCACGCGCGCCAGGAGCTCCACCGAGCGCGCGAAGACCGCCTTGGGCCTCACCGTCGGGTAGAGGCGCGGGACCGTCTCGACGTTGTGGTTGAAGACGTCCGGACGCGCATCGGCCACGAGGTCGATCGCCGCCTCGTCTCCCTGGAAGTCGGGCGTGAGGACCTCGACGGCCCGCCGCGGCTCGAGAGCCTTCACCGCCTCGACGACGCGGACCCAGTGAGCCGCGCCGCCATCCGGAAGATCGTCGCGGTCGACGGAGGTGAGGACCACGTGCTCGAGCCCCATCTCGGCCACGGCGTGCGCCACGTTCGCCGGCTCCTCCGGATCGAGGGCCCCCGGCCGCCCGGACGTGACGTTACAGAAGCCGCAGGCCCGGGTGCAGACGTCACCGCAGACGAGGAACGTCGCGGTCTTCTTCTCGAAGCACTCGCTCCGGTTCGGGCAGCGCGCCTCCTCGCAGACCGTGTGGAGGCCGCGCGTACGCATCAGTTTCTTCAGCTCGTGGAGGCCCGAGAGCTGCACCTTCCGCTCGCGGATCCACGGAGGGAGCGCGGGCTCGCCCCGAACCGGGAGGGACCGGCTCATTTCCCGGGGACGATGATCGGCTTCGTCTGGAGCTTCTCCGCCTTCTGCACCTTCGCCGCGGCGGCCTCTGCCGTCGCGCGGCTGGAATAGGGACCGACACGGACGCGGAAGGAAAGGCCCTTCTTGCCCGTCACCGGGGAGACGACCGGGTTGAATCCGTCGGACTTGAGCTTCTTGGCGAGTGCGTCCGCCTTCTCGGCGTCGGACGTGACGACGATCTGGACCCAGAGGGCCTCGTCGCCTTTCTTCGCGGCCGCCGGCTGCACTTCCGGGCCCGGAGCAGACGCCGTCCTCCGCGTCGGCACGGCCGACGGCTCCGGCGCGAGCTCCACGATCTTCGGCTCCTCGACGGGGGCGGCGCGCTCTTCAGGGACCGACGTCTTCGGCGCCTTCGGCGCGGTCGGCGCCGGGGTCGCGGCCTCGAAGCCGATCGGCGCTTCCGTCGGCTCCGGCGTCGCCTTGTCGCCCCGGCTCTCCGGATCGACCGAGGGTACCGAGATGTCCGACTGGGCCGTGAGAGCCGCGATGGGGTCCGGTCCCTTCCTGGCCGCGGCTCCCGTCTTCATCCCGAAGAAGAACGAAAGACCGAGCGCGGCCAGGAGACCCAGAAAGAACGCAGCGGCCTGCCGGCCCGTCACCGAGACCTGGTAGTGAACCGGGCCGTCCTTCTCCTCGATCACTTCTCCCCCATCTCCTCGGCCCTGCCCGCCTTCTGCAACTTCATTCCGAGGAGGGCCAGCATCTCGATGGGGACCGGGAAGAGGATCGTCGAGTTCTTCTCGGCGGCGATCTCCGTCAGGGTCTGCAGGTAGCGCAGCTGCATCGAGGCGGGCTCGGTGGCGATGACGTGGGCCGCCTCGGCCAGCTGCTTGGAGGCCTCGAACTCGCCGGAGGCGTGGATGATCTTGGCGCGCTTCTCGCGCTCGGCCTCGGCCTGCTTCGCCATGGCCCGCTGCATCTCGATCGGCAGGTCGACCGCCTTCACCTCGACCATCGTGACCTTGATCCCCCACGGGTCGGTGTGCTTGTCGAGGATCTCCTGGAGGCTCTCGTTCAGCTTCTCGCGCTCGGAGAGGAGGCCGTCGAGCATGGCCTGGCCGAGGACGGAGCGGAGCGTGGTCTGGGCGAGCTGCGACGTGGCGTACATGTAGTTCGCGACCTTCACGATCGCCTTCGCCGGGTCCATCACGTGGAAGTAGACGACCGCGTTCACCTTCACCGAGACGTTGTCCCGCGTGATGACGTCCTGCGGCGGGACGTCGAGCGTGATCGTCCGGAGGTCGACGCGGACCATCGTCTCGAAGGGCCAGAAGATGAGCGTCAGCCCCGGCCCCTTCGGCGCGGGCCCGAGCCGGCCGAGCCAGAACGTGACCGCCCGCTCGTACTCGTTGAGGATGTTCACCCACTTCGAGAGGAAGAAGATGACGACGAAGATTCCCGCGATGAAGATGGGGTTCGGAAGCATGTTCATGCCTTTTCGCTCCGTACGGAGGGCTTGACGAGGACGGCCAGCCCGTCGACGCCCGTGATCTCGACCAGCTGCCCGTCGTTGAGGGGTACGGCGCTCCGGGCCTCCCAGAGCGCCCCATCGGCGAAGACCTTGACGGCGCCCGAGGCGCCGACGCGAACCGGCACGACCTGGCCGGCGAGGACGGCGACGCCGGTCCGGCCGGGAAGGCGCTGGACGGAGAGGGCCATCAGTGAAAGGCCCGCGAGGATGACGGTCGTCACGGCCGCTCCCCCCACGATGAACCAGAGCTCGGCGCGGGGAGCGAACTCGTCGCGGTGGAAGAGGAGGACGGCCCCGAGAATGATCGAGACGCCGCCCGAGATCGCGAGGATGCCGTGCATCGTGAACTTCACCTCGAGGAAGAAGAAGAGGACCCCGAGGAGGATGAGGCCGATGCCCACCCAGTTCGTCGGGAGGACCGACATCGCGAAGAACGCGAGGAGGAGGCAGATGCTCCCCAGGACCCCCGGCAGGATCGCCCCGGGGCTCTGGAACTCGGAGTAGAGACCCACGACTCCGATGAGGAAGAGGATGCCCGCCACCATCGGACTCGCGATGACCCCGAGGGCCTTCTCGAGGCCGGTCTTTCTCTCCGTGCGGAACGTGAACGTGGCGCTCTTCAGAGTGACGTCGGGCCTGCCGACCCTCTTGACCGGCCGTCCGTCGAGCTGCCGGAAGAGGTCGGGGAGGTCCCGGGCGACGATCTCGACGAGCTTCTTCTCCTTCGCCTCGCTCTCGGAGTAGGAGAGGGCCTCGCTGATCGTCTTGACGGCGTCTTCGACCGGACGGCCGCGGGGGACGGCGAGCGACCGGACGAGGGCCGCGGCGTCCTCGCTCACCTTCTTGCCGATCGTCTTCGGCAGCTCCTCTCCTCCGCTCCCGACGGGCGAGGCCGCGCCCGTGTTCGTCCCCGGGGCCATCGCCGCGACGTCGCAGGCCATGAGGATGATGAAGCCGGCGGACGCCGCCTGGGAGCCGGGCGGGTGAACGAAGCCGACGACCGGGACCTCGGAAGCGAGAATCGTCTTCGTGATCTCCCGGGTCGAGTCGAGCCGTCCCCCGGGAGTGTTGATCCGGAGAACGACGGCGGGCGCCCCTCCGGCCACGGCCTCCTCGACGACCCTCTTGACGAACTCGGCGGTGACCGGGTTGATGTCGGTGTCGAGGTCGACGACGACGGCCTCCGTCCCCGCTCCCAGGGCTGCCGGAGCGAGCAGAAGGAGCAGACCAGCCATCGCGATCGCGTGCATCGGTTGATTATAGGTTCCGCGTGCTACAACGCGGCGTGCGCTTCGCCCTCGCCGACCTTCTGACCAGCGGGGCCGCGGGCCTCCTGCTTTGCGTGGGCGTCGCAGCGGGCGTCCCCGCGAGGGCGCCCGGCGCAACGGCGCAGGTGGCGGTCGCGTTCCTCCTGCCGTTCGCCTTCGCGGCGGTGCGCGCCCGAAAGCCCTCCCGCGGCTCGCTCCTGGCGAGCGTCGCCGACTTCGGCCCGATCCTCCCGCTCCTCCTCGTCTTCGACAATCTCGGTCCCTTCATCCTCGGCACGAGCTCCGTCGACAGCGACCCGCTTCTCGTGGCCGCCGACAGGCTCCTCTTCCTGGGCGCCGACCCGACACGGCTGCTCGAGCCCTTCATGAGCACCCCGCTCCTCGAGGTCCTGACCGTCTGCTACGCCCTCTACTACTTCCACCCCATCGTCCTCGGCGCGCTCCTCTGGAAGGACGACCTGCGCGAACCGGCGCGCCCGGCGAAGTTCCCGGCCTACGTCTTCGGGATGCTCCTCGTCTTCTACGTCAGCTACGCGGGCTACTTCCTCGCCCCCGCGATCGGGCCACGATTCACGGTCCCGCACGCCGGACCCCTCCCCCGCGGGACGGTGGCCCGGGCGATCGACGGAACGCTCGACCGCCTCGAGACGAGCCGCCACAACTGCTTCCCTTCGGGACACACGATGGTGACGGTCGCGGTCCTCGTCGAAGCGGCCCGCCGGTCACGGAAGACCTTCCTCGGCTTCCTCCCGTTCGCCGTCGGCCTCTTCCTGGCGACGGTCGCGGGGCGCTACCACTACGTGGTGGACGTCCTGGCGGGAGCCGTCCTCGCGGTCGTGGTGGGCGGCGCGGCGCGGGCGCTCGCCCGGCGTTTCCCTCAGGAGCCCGACGGCACCGTCCTGGACACGAGCCTGTACCGGCGGTAGAGACGGCCCTCGAAGACCTCGATCGGCTTCAGGAGGTCGAGGTTGTCCTCGAGGATCCAGGAGAACTCGACGGTCTTGAAGCCTCCGGCGATGGCCCGCTTGTAACCCTCGAAGTAGCAGACCGCGTCGAGCCCCTTCCGGCGGTACTCCGGCAGGACTCCGAACGCGAGGAGCCGGATCCGGTCCACCTTCCTCTTCCCGAGGAGAAACTTCAGCCAGCCGAACGGGAAGAGCCGGCCTCCCATCTTGATCAGCACCTGGTTGAAGTCGGGCATCCCGAGCATGAAGGCGACGGGCTTGTCGCCGGCCTCGGCGAACCAGACGATCGGCGGGTAGATCAGGTCCTTGAGCTTCTTCGCCATCGCGTCGAGCTCTTCCGACGTCATCGGCACGAAACCCCAGTTGTTCTCCCAGGCTCCGTTGTAGACGACCTTGACCTTCTCGAGCTCCTTCGGGAACTCGTCCATCCGGATCGTCCGGAAGGTCAGCTCGGGGTTGCGGCGCCGGACCGCTTCGGTGATCCGCCCGAGCCGCGCGAACGAGCGGTCGTCGACCGGCGCCAGGAGGGCGACGAGGTCCTTCTCCTTGGCGAAGCCCGCGGCCGACGCCAGGTCGAGGTAGTACGCGGGGTTGTACGTCATCATCAGGACGGGCGGGCCCGGCTCGCTTTCGGCGGCGAGCAGGAACCCGACCTCGTCGTTCATCGAGGGGTTGACCGGGCCCCGGAGCTTGTCGCACCCCGGGAGGAGCTTCGCCGCGGCGGCCTCCGCGGCGGCGAAGAGGGCCGGGCGGCCTCCGGGTCGTTCTCGCACTCGAAGAAGCCGAAGAAGGCGGTCCTGTCGGCGTGGACCCTGTTGTGTTCGTCGTCGGCGATCGCGGCGATCCGCCCGACGACGCGATCACCCCTGCGTGCAAGGAGAAGCGTCCGCCTCGCGTGCATCCAGAAGGGGTTCTTCGCCTGGTCGAGCATCCAGCGGACGTCGCTTCTCAGCGGTGGGACGAAGTCCGGATCGGCCGCGTAGAGCCGGTACGGGAGCTCGACGAACCCCTTCAGGTCCCTCGGGGAAGACACCTCGGAGACGGACAGCCCTTCAGGCATCGACCTCGACCTCCTCAGGGGAAAGTCGCGTCCTGCGGCTTTCCCGGCTCGTGGTGCGCGGAGCGCATGGACGACTCCGCCGGGTGGACGCCCCGTCTCCTAGCTGACGAGCCCCAGCTCGCGGCCGACCTTCTGGAACGCCTCGAGCGCACGGGTGAGGTGCTCCCGGCGGTGCGTCGCCATGTAGGACGTCCGGATCAGGGCCCGGCCCGGCGGGCAGGCGGGGCTGACGACCGGGTTCACGAAGACCCCCTCTTCGTCGAGGCGCTTGGCCATCTTGAAGGCGAGGTAGTCCTCCCCGACGACGACGGGGATGACCGGCGTCTCGGACTCGCCGCAGTCGAACCCGATGGCCCGGAGGCTCGTCATCATGAACCGGGTGTTGTCCCAGAGCTGCTGCCGGCGCTCGGGCTCCGCCTCGATGATCTCGACGGCGGCCAGGACGGCCCCGATCGACGCCGGGGGGGGCGCTGCAGTGAAGACCAGCGCTCTCGCCTTGTGCTGGATGTACTTGATGATCTCGGCGTCCGCGACGATGAAGCCGCCGATGGCCGCCAGGGACTTCGAGAAGGTCCCCATGATGATGTCGGTCCGGTCCTCGAGGCCGAAGTGCTCGGCCGTTCCACGGCCCGTCCTGCCCAGGACGCCGATACCGTGGGCGTCGTCGACCATGAGCGCCATGCCCCACTCGGCGCAGATGTCGGCGTAGGCCGGAAGGGGGGCGATGTCGCCCTCCATGGAGAAGACGCCGTCGACGGCCAGAATCCGGCCCGCCTTGTCCTGGTGGCTGTTCAGCATCCGGACGAGGTCGTCCGGGTCGTTGTGCTTGAACTTCCTCACCTCTGCCCCGACGGCAAGCCGGGCGCCGTCGTAGATGCAGGCGTGGTCCTGACGATCGAGGTAGATCGCGTCGCCCTTCGTCGGGAGGGTCCCGAGGACGCCCAGGTTCGAGAGGAACCCGGTGGAAAACGTGATGCAGGCGGGCTTCCTCATGAACGCCGCCAGCCGCTCTTCCAGCTCGACGTGAATGTCCAGCGTGCCGTTGAGGAGCCGGCTTCCGGCACAGCCGGCTCCGTACTTCTTCACGGCCGCGATCGCCCGCTCCTTGACCTTGGGATGGGACGTCAGCCCCAGGTAGTTGTTCGAGCCCAGCATGACGAGCTCCCGCCCGCCGATGCGCACGACCGGGTCCTGCCCCGATTCGAGCATCCGGAAATAGTTCCAGACCCCGGCCGCCTTGATCTCGTCCGGGACCGTGTACTTCCGGCACTTGTCGAAGATCGAGACCCGCGCCCGCGCTGGGGCTGCGACTGCGGGCTTGAGCGCCGAAATCCTCATACTCCTCCGCCAGCGTCGCCGCCCACCCGGGGTGCCGGGCGACTCGCAAACATCCTCCATATTACCACCCGGCATGCCCCGTTCCTCGAACCGAGGCCCCGTCCGGTCCGGATTCCCCGTCCCGCCGCACCACGGCCTCCGTCTGTCACCGTCCTGCGGCCTTATCCTCGTCGTCTGGAGGGAGATGCGATGTCTTCGAGGGTCCTCGCCGCGGCCGCGGCACTCGGGTTCTTCCTGCCCGTCCTCCCTGCCCGGGCCCTCCCGGCGCCCAGGAAGATCGTCGACTACGACATCCGCGCCACGCTCGACGACGCCCGCCGCGAGCTGAAAGGGCACGAGACGCTCCGGTGGACGAACCCCTCCGACGTTCCGGTGGCCGAGCTCAGGCTCCACCTCTACTGGAACGCCTTCCGGAACAACCGCTCGACATTCTTCAGGGAGTCCGGAGGCCGGCTCCGCGACGACCAGGCCGACGAGGAGGAGGGCTTCGGCTCAATCGACCTGACCTCGATGACCCTCGGCGGCGTCGATCTCCTCCGGTCGGCCCGATTCGAGTCTCCCGACGACGGCAACCCCGACGACCGGACGGTACTCTCCGTCCCCCTCGGCTCCCCCGTCGCCGCCGGGGAGACGGTGACCCTCGAGATCGCCTGGACGTCCCGAATCCCAAAGGTCTTCGCCCGCGCCGGGTACGTCCGGGACTTCTACATGATCGGCCAGTGGTATCCGAAGGTCGCCGTCTTCGAGCCCCGGGGCCGTCGGCGCCGTGCCCAGCCCGGCTGGAACGCCCACCAGTACCACGCGAACTCCGAGTTCTACGCCGACTGGGGCGACTACCGGGTCGCCCTCACCGTCCCGGAGCGCTACGTCGTCGCCTCGGCGGGGGCGCTCGTGAAGGAGACCCGCGAAGGGGGCCGGAAGACGCTCGTCTACGAGCAGGCTTCCATCCACGACTTCGCCTGGTCCGCGGACCCCCGCTTCGTCGTGAAGGAGGACCTCTTCGACCCGGCGAAGGACGTACCGGCCGACGAGCTGGCCCGGGCGGCCAGGCTCCTGGGCCGGTCCGAAGCCGACCTCAGGGCCGGCTTCCGGCCCGTGAAGCTGCGCTACTACATGCAGCCCGACCACCTCGGGCAGTGGACGCGGTACGCCGACGCCCAGAAGTGGGCCCTCGTCTGGTTCGGGCTCTACGCCTTCCCCTATCCCTACGCGCAGTCCAGCTGCGTCGACCCCCCGGAGGACGGGTCCGGGGCGATGGGGATGGAGTACCAGACGATTTTCACGGCCGGGACGATGCGCGCCTTCGGAGCCTGGCCCCTGAACGGCCTCCGGGAGCCCGAGATGATCGTCGTCCACGAGTTCGGCCACGGCTGGTGGTACGGCCTCGTCGCCTCGAACGAGTTCGAGGAGAGCTGGATCGACGAGGGGATCAACTCGTTCACCGAGTACGAGATGCTGGACCGGCGCTACGGCGGGATCGCCCGCTTCCCGCTTGGCGTGAGGTTCGGGAGCTTCGATCTCGGCCGCCTCCAGACGATCCAGGCTCGCGAGGTCGACCGCCTCGTCACCCCGTCCTGGTCGTTCGCTCCCGGCGCCTACGGGCGCAACTCCTACGCCCGGGCCGCGACGTCGATCGACCAGGTCCGGCGGGCGCTCGGCGAAGAGACGTTCTGGCGGGCGTTCCGGGCCTGGGCCGAGCGCTGGCGCTTCGACCACCCCGCGACGGAAGACTTCCTCGACGCCTTTCGGCCCGCCGCCGGAGGGAAGCTCGAGCCCCTTTTCCGGGAGAGCTGGTACGGGCACGGGACGACCGACTACGCCGTCACCCGCCTCTCCAGCACCGAAGCCCGGGACTTCGCCGGTTACGACGACAAGGGAAAGCGCTTCGACGTGCCGAAGAAGGGGTCCGGCGGGAAGTCGAAGGAAGGGAAGAAGGAGACGAAGGCGAAGACGCAGTACGCCTCGACCGCCCTCGTCAGCCGAACGGGAACGATCCGCCTCCCGGTCGGCGTCACCCTCACCTTCGAGAACGGCGTGACGTGGAAGACGACGTGGAACGGGGCGGGGCCCTGGCTCAGGCTCCGGACGACCTACGGCTCCCGCCTCGCGAAGGCCGAGGTCGACCCGGAGCGGAAGATCGTCCTCGACGCAAACCCCTGGAACAACGCCCGCCGCCTCGGCGGGAAGCAGGGGCCGTCGGCCGCAGCGAAGGTGCGGGCCTACGCCCTCCACGGCGTCCAGATCCTCCTCTCCTCCCCCTGGCTTCTTCGCTGACGGAGCGCACGACATGACCGCACCCCTTTCCCCCCTGAAGACCGGCCTCTCGGCCGCTTTCGCCTACCGCCGCCTCGCCGGCGTCCTCTGGCTCGGCCTCCTCGTGTCGGCGCTCCCGGCATGGTTCGCCTTCGGGCCTCTCCTCGCCCCGATCGACCAGGGGCCGTTCCGGGAGAGCCTCCTGCGGGGCTGGGACTCCTGGGCCTTCCTCAGCTTCCTCGGGGAATTCCCGCGCGAGGCCGGCATCGCGTTCGCCGCGGTCGGGGCCGGCCTCTTCCTTTCCGTCGTCCTCGACCTCCTCCTCACGACCGGGGCGATCCGCGTTCTCCTCTCGGGCCTGCCCCGTCCGGCGCTGAGGCGAACCGTCGCCGAAGGGGCCGCCCTCTTCCGCCCGGTGGCCTGGGCGTTCGCCCGATACCTCGTTTCCCTCGCCTTCTGGATCGGACTCTTCGTCGTCGGGCCCGTCCTCCTGCTCGGCAAGCTCGCCGGCAGGGACGCCCCTCCGAACGGCGCCCTGGTGACGTTCGGCCTCGCCTGGGCCGTCGTCGCCTCGCTCCTCGTCGCCTCGAACGTGAACCTGCGCTTCACCCTGGCGCGGATCGCCCTCGCCCGGGGCGACGCGCCGAACGCGCGGGGCGCCTACCGCGCCGCGAAGGCAGTCCTCCGGGGACGCGGACGCGCGCCGCCGGCCTCTGGATCTTCTGGCTCGCCCTCGGCCTCGCGACCCAGGGCGCGTTCACGGCGCTCGGCGTCGCGATGAATCCCGCGACCTCCGCCGGCCTCGCCGCGCTCGTCGTCGTCCGCCAGGCCGGCTTCTGGCTCTTCGCGATGACCCGCGTCGGCTACCAGGCCTCGGTCCTGCGATTCGCGGAGCTGAAGCGTCCGCTTGCGCCGATTCCCCTGGCCCATCCGTTCGCGCCCGCCCCGGCCGGGGAGGCTTCCACGGCAGCGTAAACGCTGCGCCACCGGTACAATCCCCCGTTGCCCTCGGCGCCGCGGAGCCCTGCTCCAGCGGCCCACCGGCAAAAGGGAGGTTCCTCACGACATGAGCGTAAGTCAGCTCGCGAAGTCCATCGCGGAGTCGCCGACGCTCCGCCTGAACGAGCAGGCCCGGCTCCTGCGCGAAAAGGGCGAGGCGGTCGTCCATCTCGGCGCGGGCGAGCCGAAGAACAAGGCCCCGATCGCAGCCATCCTCGCGGCCGCCTCGAAGCTGAACACGGGCGACGTGAAGTACACGCCGGCCGACGGCACGCCGGGGCTCAAGAAGCAGATCATCCGGTACACCGAGGAGAACTACGACCGCGTCGTCGCCCCCGAGAACGTCATCGTCTCGGCCGGCGCGAAGCAGTCGGTCTTCAACATCCTCTACTCGGTCCTGAACCCACAGGACGAGGTCGTCATCCTCGCGCCTTACTGGGTCAGCTACCCCGAGATGGTGAGGATGTGCTACGGCGTCCCGGTCATCGTGAAGGCCGAGGACGGAGGCTTCGTCCCCCGGATGGAGGACATCGAGAAGTCCGTCGGCTCCGCGACGCGCGTCATCATCTGCAACAGCCCGAACAACCCCTCGGGCGTCCTCTACCCCGACAGCCTGATCGCCGAGCTCGTCGACTTCTGCGAGCGCAAGGGGATCTGGCTGATCATGGACGACATCTACCACAAGCTCGTCTTCGACGGGAAGAAGTCGCCGAGCTGCTTCAAGTTCACGAAGAAGGACACCGAGACGTCGAAGGTCATCGCCGTCAACGGCGTCTCGAAGCTCTACGGCATGACCGGCTTCCGGATCGGCTGGGCGATCGCGCCGCGGCCGCTCGTCCAGATCATGACGAACGTCCAGGGGCAGATCACGACGACCGTCTCCGTCCTCCTCCAGGCCGCGGCCGAGGGTGCGATGTCGGGCCTCCAGAGCGCGGTCGAGAGCCTCCGCCTGCAGCTCGAGAACAACCGGAACGTCATGCTCCAGGAGCTCGCGTCGTTCAACGGCGTGAAGACGATCAAGCCCGACGGCACCTACTACTGCCTCCCCGACTTCCGCGCCTACTCGAACAAGTCGGTCGAGCTCTCGGACTTCCTGCTGAAGAAGGCGCTCGTCGTCGCCGTCCCGGGCCGCGAGTTCGGGATGGAGGGGTACCTCCGCCTCTCGTACGCCGGGACGATCAAGGAGATCCAGGAGGGCATCGCCCGGATCAAGTGGGCGCTCGACCCGTCCGCCCCCAACGAGATCTACGTGGGCGACAAGAAGCTCGTGAGGGACTGGCTGTGAAGAACCTGCTCGACATCAAGACCCCGGCCGAGGGCGAGGCCTCGGCGCGAAAGGCCGACTACGGCCTCGCCAACCACGGGCTCTCGAACGTCCGGATGGCCTACTGGAACCTCCCCACCGAGGCCCTCTACGAGGAGATCGCCTTCCGCCGCGAGGCGCGCATCGTCGCGGGCGGCCCCGTCGTCGCCCACACCGGAAAGCACACCGGGCGCGCCGCGAACGACAAGGCCGTCGTGAAGGAGCCCTCCACCGAAGGTCACGTCTGGTGGGGCCCGTACAACCGCCCCTACGCCCCCGAAAAGTTCAACGACCTCTTCAACCGCCTTCAGGGGTACCTGCAGGGGCACGACCTCTTCGTCCAGGACGTCTACGCCGGCGCCGACCCCGCCTACCGCGTCCCCGTCCGGATCATCACGGAGAAGGCTTGGCACTCCCTCTTCGTCAGGAACATGTTCATCCTGCCGCAGTCGCTGGAGGAGTACCGCCGTCACGTCCCGGAGTTCACCGTCATCGCGGCGCCCGGCTTCTCGGGCTTCCCGCCGATCGACGGGACGAACGCGCAGACGTTCATCACGCTGAGCTTCGACCAGCGCGTCTGCCTCATCGGCAACACCGAGTACGCGGGCGAGATCAAGAAGTCCGTCTTCACCGTCCTCAACTACCTCCTGCCGCTCGACGGCGTCCTGTCGATGCACGCCTCCGCGAACGTCGGAAAGGAGGGCGACTCGGCCCTCTTCTTCGGCCTCTCCGGCACCGGCAAGACGACGCTCTCGGCCGACCCGAAGCGGAGCCTCATCGGCGACGACGAGCACGGCTGGAGCGACGAGGGGGTCTTCAACATCGAGGGGGGCTGCTACGCGAAGGTGATCGCCCTCTCGGCGCAGGCCGAGCCGGAGATCTACTCGACGACCCACCGCTTCGGGACGATCCTCGAGAACGTCGTCTTCGACCCGGTGACGCGGAAGATCGACCTCGACGACGAGACGATCACCGAGAACACCCGCGGCTCCTACCCGCTCGAGTTCATCGCGAACGCCGTCCCCGAGAAGAAGGCCGGTCACCCGAAGAACATCATCTTCCTCACCTGCGACGCGCAGGGGGTCCTGCCGCCGATCGCGCGGCTGACGCCCGACCAGGCCCTCTACCAGTTCATCTCCGGCTACACGTCGAAGATCGCCGGCACCGAGGCCGGCCTCGGCAAGGAGCCCGAGCTGACGTTCTCCGCCTGCTTCGGCGGCCCGTTCATGGTCCACCACCCCGCCTTCTACGCCGACCTCCTGAAGCGGAAGATCGAGCGCTACGGCGTCAGCTGCTGGCTCCTGAACACCGGCTGGGTCGGCGGCCCCTACAACGTCGGCAAGCGGATCTCCATCCGCTACACCCGCGCGCTCCTCGACGCCGCGCTGGACGGCTCCCTCCACGGCGTCGAGTACCGGAAAGATCCGATCTTCGGCTTCGAGGTCCCGAAGAGCTGCCCGGGTATCCCCGAATCCGTCATGGATCCCTCCAGCTCCTGGCCCGACAAGAACCTCTACGCGAACCGCTACCGCTCGCTCGCCGCGCGCTTCGTCGAGAACTTCAAGAAGTTCGAGGAAGGGTGCGCCCCCGAGGTGATCGCGGCGGGACCGAAGCTCTGACGGTCTGACCTTCCGACACGACCTGGTTCCGAGGGGAGCCCGCGAAAGCGGTCTCCCCTTTTCCGTCCCTGCTCCTCGCGGCCAGCAGGAAGAGCGCGCCCGCGGAACGGCCCGCGAGGATCGCCGTCGTGGCGACGATCGCGGCGGGCGCGCGGCTGAACGAGATGCCGGCGAACAGGGTGGCGGCGAGGACGGCCAGCTCGACGAGCGTCCCGACCGTGACGAGGCGCGTCGTCCGGAGCAGGACCAGGCGTGCGTGCATCCACACGAGAACGGTCGCGGCCGCAGGAGTCAGGACCAGGACCGCAGCGGCGTGGCGCGCCAGCGGGACCAGGTCGCTGTCGAGCCCCGTGACGCCGGCGAACCAGAACCCGGCCGCCGGAGTCAGGACGACGGTCGCCATCGCGAGCGACGACAGCCCGCCCAGCAGCGTCGCAAAGCGGCGCAGCGACCGGAGCGCGGCGTCGCCGCCGCGCCCCAGCGCGATGACGACCTCCTGGAACGCCGTGGCGGGACACCGGAAGAGGAACCCGAACGTGTTGACGACGGGAAGAACGGCCAGCGACTCGATCGGGAGGTGACCCCGTCCGACGAAGAGGATCACGAGGGGCTGGGCGGCCATGTTCATGAGCGGGGTGACAGCGAGAGGCCAGTAGAAGCGCTGGATGTCCGCCAGGGTCGGGACGTCGGCAGGCGACGCCGGGGTCCGCCGTGAAAGCCGGTTCCGGTCCGGCCGGGCCCAGACCCACGACGCCGCAGCCTCGACGATGACCCCCGCAGAAAGGGCGCTGGCTCCGACGACCGCCCCGTCGAGCCCTCCGTGGAGGAAAAGTGCCAGCCCCGTGGCGGCCATCGTCGAGAGCCGGATCACCGTTCCGTAAGCGACGAGGCGGGTCCGTCCCGCGCCGATCAGGATCCCCTGCTGGAACCGCCGGAACCCGATCGCCGCCGGCCACGGGAGAAACAGCGCCACCGCGAGCTGCGCCCGGCTCGCCACCTCGGGCGGAAGCGCCAGGACCTTCGATGCCAGGATCTCGAACACGGGCGGAAACACGATGACGGCCATCGCCGCGGTCACGCCGCCATTCATCAGGATCGAGAACCGCCGGAGCCGCCGGAAGCTCTCGCGGTCGCGCGCGAGGGCCGTCGTGGCGGCGAGGAGCATGATGATGGGAGCCTCGGCCACGAAGGCGAGGGAGAGAGCCACGCCGAACGCCGCCAGGTTGAACGTCGGCTCCGGCAGTCGGGCGACGAGGGCCGCGACGAACGGGCCCTCCGCGGCCATCATCAGCCACGTCGCCGCGAGCGGGAGCCAGAACCGGAAGATCGTCCGGAGCGCGAGAGGCGGTCCGGCCCCCTCGGCGGGCTCCGAGAGCGACTCGCGGGTCCCGCCGCTCCTCACCGGCGCGCGAGGGCCGTCGAGCACCATCCATCGATGTTGGCACAGGCGGCCCCGCCTCCGGTTCCTTCGCGTGGAGGAAACGGCCGACCTCCTCGAAGAGGGAGATGCGGACGCGACCGATGGTCACGACGTCGTGCCGCTGCCTCCTGCTCTCCGGCACGAGCGGGGCCGCCGTCGGCGGCGCGCCGTTCACGCCGACCTATGTCGGGTCGACGGCGGGAGGACGGCGGCACGCGAGGGCCGCGAGCGCGATCAGAAGTACGGAGGCGGCGCGGTGCATGTCGTCTTGGCGCACGCGAGTCCGGACGCTCAGAGTCGGGCGGCCAGCCGGGAGCCCTGGTCGATGGCACGCTTGGCGTCGAGCTCGGCCGCCACGTCCGCGCCCCCGATGAGGTGCAGGCTCACACCGGCCTCCCGCAGCGGAGCCTCCAGGTCGCGGAGCGGCTCCTGGCCCGTGCAGAGGACGACGTTCTCGACCTCGAGCAGCCGGGTCTCCCCCGCCTTCTCCCCGAAGCGGACCGTGAGGCCCCGGTCGTCGATCCGCTCGTAGCGGGCGCCGGAGAGCATCTCGACGTCCTTCATCTTGAGCGAGGCCCGGTGGATCCACCCGGTGGTCTTCGCGAGGCCGGCGCCCGGCCGCCCCTTCTTCCGCTGGAGCAGATAGACCTTCCGCGCGGGCGGCGCCGGCCGGGGCTGGGTCACGCCACCCGGGGAGCTCTCGGGGTCGGTGACGCCCCACTCCTCCATCCAACGCGCCAGGCCGGGACCCGCCGCCGCCACGGGCCCGTCGCCGTGGACGAGGAACTCCGCCACGTCGAAACCGATCCCCCCGGCGCCGACGACGGCGACGGACCTGCCGACGGGCTTGCCGCGAAGGAGCACGTCGACGTAGGAGAGGACCATCGGGTGGTCCTGGCCGGGGATTCGCGGATCCCGGGGGACGACTCCCGACGCGAGGACGACCTCGTCGAATCGCCCCGCGATCAGCTCGCTCGCACCCACGCGCGTCCCGAGGCTCAGCGTGACGCCGGTGGACCGGACCCGGCTGCCGAAGTACCGGAGCGTCTCCGCGAACTCCTCCTTCCCCGGAATCCGCTTCGCCATGTTGAACTGCCCGCCGATCTCGGCTGCCGCCTCGAAAAGATGGACGTCGTGGCCGCGCTCGGCCAGGGACCGTGGCACAGGCGAGGCCGGCCGGTCCGGCCCCGACCACTGCGATCCGCTTCCGGCCGGGCGCCTGCGAGAAGACCAGCTCGGTCTCGTGGCAGGCGCGTGGGTTCACGAGACAGGAAGCGACCTTCCGGCTGAAGACGTGATCGAGGCACGCCTGGTTGCAGGCGATGCACGTGTTGATCTCCGCGGCACGCCCCTCGCCCGCCTTCCTCACGAACTCCGCGTCGGCCAGGAGCGGGCGGGCCATCGAGACCATGTCGGCGGAGCCCTCGGCCAGGATCCGCTCGGCGACCTCGGGGTCGTTGATCCGGTTCGTCGTGCAGAGCGGGATCCCGACCTGCCCCTTCAGCTTCCGCGTGACCCACGCAAAGGCCGCGCGCGGCACGCTCGTGGCGATCGTGGGCACGCGGGCCTCGTGCCAGCCGATCCCCGTGTTGAGGATCGTGGCGCCGGCGGCTTCGATGGCCTTCGCGAGCTGCACCACCTCGGGCCACGTGCTGCCGCCGGGGACGAGGTCGAGCATCGAGATCCGGTAGACGATGATGAAGTCGCGCCCGACGGCCTCGCGCAGCCTCGAGACGATCTCGACCGGGAGGCGCATCCGGTTCTCGTAGCTGCCGCCCCAGCGGTCCGTCCGCTTGTTCGTTCGGGTGACCAGGAACTCGTTGATGAAGTAGCCCTCGGAGCCCATCACCTCCACGCCGTCGTAGCCCGCCTCCCGCGCCAGCGCCCCGGCGCGGACGAACGCGCGGATCTGCCTCTCGACGCCGGCCGCCGAGAGAGCGCGCGGCGTGAACGGGTTGATCGGAGCCTTGATCCGCGACGGGGCGACCGAGAAGGGCGAGTAGCCGTAGCGGCCGGCGTGGAGGATCTGCAGGGCGATCCTGCCGCCGTCGGCGTGGACCGCACCCGTGATCATCCGGTGCGCCAGGGCGGCCCGAGGGGTTGCGAGCCGGCCGCCGAAGGGCGACAGCCACCCTTCGACGTTCGGCGCGAAGCCGCCGGTGACGATCAGCCCGACGCCGCCCCGTGCGCGCTGGGCGAAGTAGGCGGCGAGGCGCGGGAAGGTCGACCGGCGGTCCTCGAGCCCCGTGTGCATCGAACCCATCAGGACCCGGTTCGGGAGCGTCGTGAAGCCCAGGTCGAGGGGGGACAGAAGGTGGGGATACGGTGTGGTCACGGCTGTCCCCGGAAGGACGAATCGGCGAGCGGTGAGGCCGTTCGGTGCGATCGGAAGCCATCACCGGGGCCAGGCAAGCCGCGTGGACTCATCTGACGATTATCGGCCTGGAACCGGCACGGCCACACGGTCTTCCCACCCGACCGCGATCTGGCCCCGCACACGCTCCATTCGCGTGAGTCAGTCCTCCGGGACGGCTCCGGGCTCCCCGGAGGAGACGAAGTCATTGACGGCCGACTCCAGCGTCGGAAAAGCGAGGACTCCCCAGCTGGGGATGTCGTAGCCCCATCGCTTCGCGCGGTCCGCCCACTCCTTCATTCGTCCCGCCGACGCGAAGCGCACTCCCCTGGAGGCGAGCGCGTCGACGACCTCGCGGAGGACGAAGAGCCCCGTGGAGTCGACGAGCGGGATCGGGGCCATGTCGACGACGACCCGCCGCAGACCCGGCCCCTGGGCCTCGACCGCCGCCAGGAGCTCTCGCTTGAAGTGGGGAGCGTTGAAGAAGACGACGGGGCCGTTGAACCTGAAGAGGAGGACGCCCGGGATCGTGGTGGCGCCCGGGTGGCGCTCCACCGAGTGGAAGCCCGGCTGGCCCTCGACCCGCCCGAGGATCTCGACCACGGGGCGCGAGACGAAACGGACGAAGCGCAGCACGGCCAGGGCGACGGCGAAGAGGATTGCGTTGATCGCCCCGACGGCGACGACTCCGAGGGTCACGAGGACCGAGAAGAAGCACTCGACGCGGTCCAGCCTCCACAGGGTTCGGAGCGTGCGGAGATCGACCAGGGAGAGCGAGGCGAGGACGAGGACCGCGCCGAGAGCGGCCACGGGGATGAAGTAGAGAGGCCGGGTGAGAAAGAGAAGGACGCCGCCGAGGGTGGCGGCCGCAACGAGGCCGGCGAGCTGCGTCCGTCCGCCGGCCGCGTCGCTCACGGCAGTCCTCGAGTCGGCGCCGCTGACGGCGAAGCTCTGCGAGAAGGCCGCCGCGATGTTCGCGGCGCCGAGCGCCGCGAACTCGCGGTCGGTGTCGATTTCGTAGCCGTTCTTGGACGCGAAGCTCCGGGCCGTCAGCATCATGCTCGTGAAGGTGACGAGCGCGAGGCCCGCCGCGGCGCCGAGGAGCGGGGGCAGGTGCTCGACGGGGACGGAAGGGAACGCGAGCCGGGGCAGGCCCGCGGGGATCCGTCCGAGGACGGCGACTCCCTTCGCCTCGAGACCCAGTGCGGCGACGATTCCTCCGGCGGCGGCCATCGCCACGAGGTTCCGCGGGAAGGCGGGAAGGAGCCGCGGTGCCACGGCGAGCACGGCGAAGGTGGCCAGGCCGACGGCGAGCGTCGGTCCGTGGGTCTCCGGGAGCTTTCGGAGGATCTCCATAACGCGGGGAACGATCCGTCCGGACTCGACGGAGAAGCCGAGGATCTTCCCGGCCTGCCCGAGGAGAATGCTGAGCGAGACCCCGTTGAGGAAGCCGACGAGGATCGGCTTGCTGAGGAAGTCGGCGAGGCCTCCGAGCCGGAGGAACATCCCGGCGACGGAGAGGACGCCCGCGAGGAGCGCGAGCATGACCGAGTACGCGAGGTATCGCTCCGGGTCTCCTCCGGCAAGAGGCGCGACCGAAGCGGCGACGAGGGCGCACGTCGCCGCGTCCGGTCCGACGATGAGCTGGCGCGACGTACCGAAGACGGCGTAGGCGACGAGCGGGAGGATGGAGGCGTACAGGCCGTGGACCGGGGGAAGGCCGGCGAGCTGCGCGTACGCGACCCCGACAGGGAGCGCGACGGCCGCGACGGACACACCCGCCACGACGTCGTAGCGCAGGTCGGAGCGCCGGTAGTCCAGGAGGGCGGCCAGCCCGGGGGCGAATCGCTCGACCCGTCGGGCGGCAGGCGTCGGGCTGGCGGGATTCACGTTCGGAAGTCTGCCGCAGGTCGCGGCGGATCGGACGAGAAAGGCGAACCGGGCGGCCGGGTTCCCCTCGCTTGTCCCGTCGCCGAGAATCCCGGGTGGAGGCGCCATGTTCTCTGCCCTGCTCGCGATCCTTCTGCTCTCCCCCCTCGTTGCCGGCCCCGCCCCCAAAACCGCCGCAGACCTGCTCCTGACGGGCGGACGGGTGTGGACCGCCGATCCTTCCCGGCCCTTGGCGGAAGCGGTGGGGGTGCGCGCCGGGCGTGTGGTCTTCGTTGGAAGCGACGCGGAAGCGGCCCGGCTGAAGGGGCCGAAGACGAAGGTCGTCGCGCTCCGAGGCCGCCTCGTCACCCCCGGCTTCGAGGACGCGCACCTGCATCTCATGAGCGGAGCACGCAACCTCGAGCGCGTAGACCTCGCGGAGGAGACGACCCTGGCCGGGCTGCAGGAGAAGATCCGGAGCTTCGCCGAGGCCAACCCGAAGAACCCCTGGGTCGTGGGACGGGGCTGGGTCTACGGGTCGTTCCCCGGCGGCCTCCCCACCCGCGAGCAGCTCGACGCGATCGTCCCCGACCGGCCGGCCTACATGGACTGCTACGACGGCCACACCGGCTGGGCCAACAGCAAGGCGCTCGCCCTCGCCGGCATCACGAAGGAGACGAAGGACCCGGTGAACGGCACCATCGTGCGCGACCCGAAGACGGGCGAACCGACGGGGGCGCTGAAGGAGGCCGCGGGCAGCCTCGTCGAGGAGCTGATCCCCGAACCCTCCGCGGAGAGGCACTACGCCCTCCTGCTCCAGGCCCTCGCAGTGCTCAACCGGACGGGAATCACCGCGGTGCAGGACGCGGGCTGGACTCCCGAAGAGGTGGCCCGGTTCCTCCCGCTGCTCGAGCGGGCGCGCGCGGAGGGCAGGCTGACCGTGCGGACCCGGCTCACCGTGGACATCTCGCCAGACGGCCCGGCCCCGGGAATCGCGGAAGCCGTTCGCCTGAGGGACCGCTATCGCGACGGCGCGATCGTCTTCGGGGGAGTGAAGGGCTACGTGGACGGAGTGATCGAGGCGCACACCGCGGCGATGCTGGCGCCTTACTCGGACGACCCCGCCCTCGGTCAGGGGACACCCCGCTGGGAGAAGGCCGCCCTGGACGGCGCCGTAGCGGCCGCCGACAAGGCCGGCCTCCAGGTCTGGCTGCACGCGATCGGGGACCGCGGGATCCGCATGGCTCTCGACGCCTACGAGGCAGCAGCGAAACAGAACGGGCCGCGCGACCGCCGGGACCGGGTGGAGCACGTGGAGGCCATCGACGCTGCAGACGCCCCGCGCTTCGCCACTCTCGGTGCGGTGGCCTCCATGCAGCCGCTGCACGCCAACCCCGACCAGAACAACGAGGAGGTCTGGTCGCGCAACATCGGGCCGGAGCGCGCCGGCCGCGGCTTCGCCTGGCGGCTCATCGAGAAGAGCGGGGGCCGGCTGGCCTTCGGCAGCGACTGGCCGGTCGTGACACCCGACGTGTTCCGAGGGCTCTACTGCGCGGTGGCGCGGAAGACCCGCGAGGGAAAGCCGGCGGGAGGCTGGCAGCCGCAGCTCGCGGTGCCCGTCGACAGCGCGCTGCGCCACTACACGATCGACGCGGCCTGGGCGGGGTTCGGGGAGAAGGAGCGCGGTTCGATCAGCGTCGGCAAGCGCGCGGACCTGGTCGTCCTCTCACGCGACATCCTCGCCGCGCCGCCAGAGGAGATCCTGCAGACGCGGGTGCTGCTGACCCTGTTCGATGGCAAGGCCGTCTGGCGCGACCCGTCGTTCGACTGACGGGCCCGGAGGCCTGACGCCCGGGACACGACTCCGACCAGAGGGGAGCCCGCGCGAGCGGGCTCCCCTCTCGGTACATGTGCCGTTCGCGCTCCAGCGAGCCGGGAGAGCGCCTGCTGGGAGGAGCTCGCCGGCCGCCGTCGCATCTAGAGCTTCGCGTGAACGCCGAGCCTGTGGACCAGGATGGCGCCCGAGTGCGCAGCGTTGTAGAGCGGGAGAAGGGCGCAGACGAAGACGACGAAGAGGACCCACGCGAGGGCGGTCGAGGTCGCGGGCGCGAGAGGCCTCCTGAGCAGACGAGGGCCGTGGAGGAGGGCGGCGAGAAGGACCGCGAGCACGGAGAAGACGGCGCGAACGAGCGAGCCCAGGTCCTCGTGCTCGGCGATGGCGGAGGCAATCGGCGGCGCCTTGGAAGCCACGTCTCGAGCGGCATCGCCCGTCGCCGCCGAGACGTAGACGCCCAGTGTGCCGGCGACGGTTAAGGCAAAGGCGAACGCGAGGAGGCCTTGCCGACGCCCGGGTGACAGGAGGCCGGCCAGCAGAAGCACGGGAGCGATGACGAGAAGGGCGATCGGGAAATGGGACACGGCCGGGTGAGAGGCGTCCCAGCCCGGGATCGAGGGAAGAGCGAACATCTGAAGAAGTCCTTTCGATCGGTCGCAGTCAGGTGGGGCGTCGGGGAGAAGGCGGCGACGGGCGCGTCAGTCGAGGAAGATCCTGACGCCGGCGAAGACCTGCTGCCGCGGCCCGGGCTGGTACGAGTTGCCGTCCGGATCGGGCTCGCTGAAGGCGATGTAGTCCTTTCCGGCGAGGTTCTTGCCCGAGAGGGTCAGCTCTCCCCGCAGGCTTTTCGCGCGCCAGCGGTACGCGAGCCTGGCATTGACGAGGGCGTAGCCGTCCACCCACGTCTGGTTCGACGGGTCGACGGCCCAGCGCGAGACGACGTCCAGGCTTGCGCCGAGGACGAGCGACGGGAGGAGCGTATACGCGACGTCGAGGAAGAGCTGGTGCTCGGGGGCATTCGGCATGAAGGTGTCGGAATAGCTGCCGAAGAGGCTGTTCACCTCGGTGTACTTGAAGTGCGACCAGGTGTAGGCGAGTTGCACGTCGAGGTCCGGGTCGGAAGCCAGCCGAGGTACGCCTCGACGCCCCACCGGCGCGTCGCGCCGAGGTTGCCGTAGAAGGTCTCGAGCGGGCGCGTCGGAATGCGGTAGCGGCCGAAGTCGTCCTCCGTCCGCAGGTGGAAAAGCGCGAGATCGTACGAGAGGCCGTGAGCGAGCGCTCCGCGGGCGCCGAGCTCGACGCCGTTCGATGTGGCCGGGACGAGCGCCGCATTGAATCCGCCGAAGGCTTCCGGGTTGTTGGCGAGCTCCTCCGTCGCCGGAGGGAGGAAGCCCTGTCCCCACGAGGCGTAGAGTCCGAGGTCCTTCCTCGGGTTCCAGGTGAGGCCGACGCGGGCCGTCGCCTTCTCGTAGTTCGCGTCGCCCGAGCGGTCCACTCCGCCGGCCTTCAGGTTGTCGTCGAGAGCGTTCGTCGTCCGGTCCCACCGAAGGCCCGCCATCGCCCCCCAGTCGCCCCCGAGGTCGAGCCGGTCGAGAACGAAGAGGCCCAGGCCCGACTGCCGGATCGCCTGGTCCACGACGACCGTCGGCCCCTCGACCGCGTTTCCCAGGTTGGGTCGACGCGCTTCGTCGAACGACTGGTGGTCGAGATCGACACCGGCCGTGAGGTGATGGCCGACGGAGCCCGTCGCGGTGTGAAGCGCGTACTGGAGGTAGGCGCCCGGGCTGTCGTAGTCGCGCCGCTGCACCGTCGAGGGGACCGACTCCACCCACTCGGTGGCACGGTAATAGAGCGCGTACGAGAGCTCCTGGCTGGCGCCGAGGGATGTCTGGCCCGTCAGGCCCCACGTGGCCCGGCGTGTCTTCTGGTACTCGTTGTAGGTCAACGCGTCCGGGTTCGGCTGGCGCGGGTCCTCGGCGACCTGCGCGGCGTTCAGCCCCTCGGCGTTCTCGTTGAAATAGCTCGTGCCGGCCACGATCGCGGTCAGGCGCGTCGAGGCGTTCGGCTGGAAGTGGACCTTCCCGTAGAGGTTCGTCGCGAACGACGCCGTGTGCTCGCGGTAGCCCTCGTCCATCATTCGCGAGGCCGAGAAGCGATACGACGTCGACTCGCCGCCGCCCGCCGTCTCACCGAACAGTTTCCAGAAGCCGTTCGAGCCTGCGGCCGCGGAGCCGTCGAAGCTGTCCTGGTCCTTCACCCCGTCGCGCGTGGTGATGCTGATCGCTCCGCCGGAGCCGCCGCCGCCCCACAGGGCGGACGCGGGTCCGCGGAAGACCTCGACTCGCCGGACGGAGGCCCAATCGACGTCGAAGAGGTCGGGTGCGAAGCCGGTCGGGTCGTTGAGCGGGAGGCCATCGAGAAGAACCTTGATACCGCGGACGCCTCGCTCGGTGAGCAGCCCCTGTCCGCGGATGGAGACGTGAACACGCTCGCCGTCGGCCTGGTTGTCGACCTTCACGCCGGGGACGAGCTTGAGCGCCTCTTCCGCGCCGATGGTCTTGGTAGAGGTCTTCGCGATCGTCTCCTCGCCGACGACGGTCGTTGCCGCCGGGTTCTCGGCGAGGGGAATCTCCATGCGGGGCGCCGTGACGACGACCTCGGTACTCGACGCGGCAACGCTCGCCGGGGCCGCGGCTTCAGGCGCCTGTGCGCCGATTGGAGCGGACGAGACGGCAAGGAGGAGCGCGGGCAGGACGATAACCCACCGGAGGAAGCCGGGGGCAGATTGATGTGATCTCACTTTTGGACTCCTTGGGAGGCGGCAGCCGAGCCGACAGCCACTTCACGGCCGTGGGCTCGGTATTTGGCCGTCGCGGTCCCGGACGGGAATCCACCCGCAAGGACCGGGGCGGATCGTGCGGGGAGTCGGGGGCGCGTCGACCCGGGCCTTCCCCCGGGACGACGCCCCATATCATTCCCTCTTTGGAACGGCGGGTTCGGGCGCGAAGGCCTTTCGCGACTCTGGGGACAGGATCGCCGGAGCGCCGAGCGCAGGATCTGCCGCCACCAGCGAGCAGGCCGCAAGGTCCGGCGTGTCGTTCTCGGGAGCGTCCGCCGCGACGGACTCGACTTCGTTCGCGAAACGCGCTTCTTCGACGGGGCGAATACCGGAAGGCACAGGTACGCCTTCTGCGGCAACCCACCACTCGGACTCTCTCAGCTCGAGCCTCGAGGACGGAAAGGCCGGCGGGACGAAGATGCGGAACGGTGCAGAAGGCTCGCCCTCTTCCTCTCGCCCCCCTCTGTTGAAGCGGAGACGGAGGCGTGCCTCGCTCGTGGCGAACGACGGGACGGTCCACGCGACCGAGCCTGACGCCGGGTCGAGGGAACGGGTGAGCCGGATCGGGTAGCGTCTCCCGCCGTCGACGGAGAAGAGAAGCTCGAGCTCGTCGACGTCCGCCGAGACGCCTTCCCAGACAACGATGACGCGCTGACCGGCGACCAAGGCCGGACCGGCGTCACAGAAGCGGAGGGATGGGCGTTCCGCAAGCGCCGACGACGCAAGAGACGAGAACACGAGGAGCGCCGCGAAGGCGAGCTGGCTTCCGCGTACGCGCCTCCCGTCGGCGGACGTCCCGACCGCACGGATGGGCGCCCGGACCAGACCTGAGGATCCCATCGAGCCCCCCTTGGGAGAATAGGGGCCGCAAGCGACAACGGCAAGGGCAAGTACCAACGACCGGTCGCACGCGGGCTTGCTTCCGACCGGTCTCCGGACAGGCAACGCCGTTTCGTCGAGCCGCCCTCCCTCCTCCAGCCCCGAAGGTCGAACCGGAGGAGCGCGTCGCGATCTACACTCGACCGCTCATGGCCCCACCCCTCCCGATTCCCGAGAGCTACTGGGTCGTGCCGGGCCTCCTCCTCGCCGGCGAGTACCCCTTCTCCTTCGTCGAGGAAGAGGGGCGCGGGCGGCTCCGCGCCTTTCTCGACGCCGGAATCCGCCTTTTCATCGACCTGACGGAGGCCAGGGAGAGCGGACGGACTGGCCCGCTCGACCCATATGCGGAGGCGCTCCTCGAAGAGGCCACCGCCCGGGGGCTCTCCGTTCGAACCGTTCGCTACCCCGTGCGCGACATGAGTGTTCCGGCCGGGGACGGCCTCGAGCGGATCGTCGCGGAGCTGGAGGGGGCCGTGGAGCGCGCCGAACCCGCCTACGTCCACTGCTGGGGAGGTATCGGGAGGACCGGTACCGCCGTGGCCTCGTTCCTCGCCCGCCACCACGGTGTGACGGGCGACGAGGCGCTGGCCCTCCTCGACGTCCTCTGGCAGGACGTGCCGAAGAGCGCCATCTTCCCCGAGTCGCCCCAGACGGAGGAGCAGCGTCGGGCCGTTCGCCGCTTCGCCGGAAACGGGGGTAGGCCCCGTTGACCGTCCGGATCGACTCCCCGACGAACCCTCGCATCGGCGCCGCCGCCCGCGCCGCGAGGGAGGGCGAAGCGCTCGTCCTCGAGGGGGCCAGGATGCTCGTCGACGCCCTCGAGGCGGGCATCGTCCCCGACGTCGTCTTCGCTTCGCCCGATCTCGCGCCCGTCGATGCCGCGGCCCTCGACCGTGCGGGGCGGGCCGGCATCGAGATCGTCGAGGTCTCTCACCGCGTCCTCGCACGCCTCTCCGACCTCGGGTCGACGAGGGCGCTCCTCGCGCTCGCGCCGGTGCCGTCCTCGACTCTGGAAGCCCTCGCCGGCTCGCGGCTCGTCCTCCTACTCGACGGTCTTCAGGACCCCGCCAACGTCGGCGCCATACTCCGGACGGCCGAGGCCTTTGGCGCGGGAGGAGTCGTCCTGACGCCGGGCACCGCGTCCCCGTTCGCCTCGAAGGCGTTCCGCGCCTCGGCCGGGAGCGCCCTGAGGGTTCCCGTGGTGAAGAGCGTCCTCTCGACGGACGCCGTGAAGTGGGTCCGCGCGACCGGCGCGACCCTGGCCGGAGCCGATGCCCACGACGGACGCGAACCGGGGGCCCTCCGAGCCCTCTCGCCCCTCGTCCTCGCCATCGGCTCGGAAGGCCACGGTCTCTCGGCGCCGCTTTTCGACGCGCTCGACCTGCGTGTGCGGATTCCGGTCTCTCCGCGCGTCGAGTCGCTCAATGCCGCGGTGGCGACCGGGATCCTCCTCTACGAGCTCTCTCCGAAGACCTCGGCCGAAAAGCGGTAGATCGCCGCGGGCGGACTGCCCGATCTCCAGGCGTCGTCCGGGAGGCCCGCCTTCAGGCAGACCTGAGCGAGGAGGGTCGGGACGTCCCAGCCCCATTCCGGCGCGACCTGCGGGAGGAGGAGGCCGGAGCGCTGGCCCTTCTGCGCCACGACACCGTGGACGCCGATTTCGATCTGCGAGAGGGGATCGGTCACCGCCTCGAGCGGGGTCATGACCGAGATGTCGAGGGAGAGCTTCGGCAGATCGCGGGGCTGGGCCGGCGCGAAGCGCGGATCGTGCAGCAGCGCCGCCACGGCGTTCTTCTCGACGTCCTCGACCAGCGGACGCCAGGGTTCGAGGCTCCCGATGCAGCCACGCAGCCGGCCGTCCCTCTTCCAGGTGACGAACGCGGCACCGGGCTCGACGAGGCGCCCTTCGGGAGGCGCGAGGTCGCGCCTGCCCTCGGGGAGGCCGAGAGCCCGGGCGGCCGCGTGACGCGCCCGCTTCAGGAGGTCGGCCTTCTCGGAGTCGGAGAGCATCCTCGTCCTCCCTGCCGTCAGGCGTGAATCCGGGGCCTCGCGAGCCCGGCCTCGACGAGGAGGCCCACGGCGGTCTTCTCGAACGCATCGAGCCGCCCGGTGAAGAAGTGGTCCGCGCCCGGGACGACGGCCGCCCTGAAGCCGTGGCGGGCGGCGGTGTCGAGTGCGATCTGTCCGGGCCCGAACTGATCCGCGCCGCCCTGGACCCAGACGACGTTGCGGCCTTCGAGGGCCTTCGCCTCCTCCTCGGCCCAGCGGTCCGAAGGGACGCCGATGAGGAGAAGGACGGTGGGCTCGACGACGAGCGCGGCCCGCGCCGCGCAGAGCGACCCGAAGGAGAAGCCCGCGAGGGCCAGCGGGCCGGCCGGATATCGCTCGCGGACGAATCGGACCGCGGATACGAGGTCGTCCGTCTCGCCGCGACCCTCGTCGTAGATCCCCTCGGACGCTCCCACTCCCCGGAAGTTGAAGCGGAGAGATGCGAGGTGAAACCGTTCGGCCAGGAACTTCGCGGTCCGGTGGACGACCTTCGTGTGCATCGTTCCGCCGAAGAGGGAATGAGGGTGGGCGACGACGGCGGCCCCAGCCGGATTCGGCGGGAGGCGGAGGAGCGCCTCGAGGGAGCCGACAGGCCCGGGAAGCGTCAGGGAGAGCATTCGCACGGCGGTCACGACCGTCCGAAGTTAGCATGCGCCGGATGAATGGGCCCCAGCCGAGTTTCCCGCCGGGCCGACAGGTGCGGTTCGAGCCGTGGATCTCCCTCGCCCTCGTCCTCGTTTCGGCGGCTCTCGCCCTTCACCATCTCTCCGGCGACGCCGCGACCGCCGACGAGCCGGTTCACCTCGCCGCGGCCCTGGAAATCGTCCGGGACGGCACGGGACGGTGGAATCCCGAGCATCCTCCTCTCGCCAAGGCTCTCGCCGGAAGCGCCCTGGCCGGACTTCCGATTCGACCCGCGGACGACCCGCTCCGCTCGCCTTCCGGCCCGGCGCGCCTCCTCCGCTTCCTCTACCAGAATACGACTCCGCCGGAGACGATCCTCTTTCGCGCGCGCCTTCCGTTCGTCGCTCTCCTCGCCGCGCTCCTTCTCGCCGTGCGTGCCGAGGCGCGTCGGCGCTGGGGCCCGTGGGCCGGCTGCGCCGCCCTCGCCTTCGCCGCGCTCGAGCCAACCCTCAACGCGCACGCGGGAGTGGTGCACACCGACGTGGCCGTGACCCTGTTCGTCGTCCTCTCGCTCGGCCCGATCGCCCGCCTTGCGCGGGCTGACGCCCGCGGCGCCGCTCCCCTGCTCGGCCTCCTCTGGGGCCTCGCCTTCCTCTCGAAGTACAGCGCGCCCCTCCTCGCCCTCTGCACGCTCCCCTTCCTCGCGGCCGACGCCACGCCCACCCTTCGCGACCTTCCGCGCCTCTCACGCCGCCTCCTCGCCGCCGGCGGGATCGCGCTTCTCGTCACCCTCGCCGGTTTCGCCTGGGCCTGCCGGAACCAGTCACCCGGGGACCGCCACGCACTCGTCGTCGACCGGCTCGAGGTGAAAGGACGATCTCCCAAGGTGGCGCGCGCCGTGCTTGCCGCCGGCGACGTTCTCCCTCCGCTCGGGAATCTCCTCACCGGCACGATCTCCGTCGCGCTCCAGAGCGACGTCGGAGCCGGAGTGAACTACTTCCTTGGTAAGGTCTCCCGCGACGGCTCGCCCTGGTACTTCCCCGTCGCGCTCGCCGTGAAGGCGCCTCTCGGCCTCCTCCTCGGCCTCGCGGCCGCGCTCGCGGCGCGCGAGTCGCGCCGCTTCGCCACCGTCTTCGGGGGGTCACTCCTCATCTTCCTGCTGCTTTCCTCCCGAACGGCCTACAACATCGGGGTCCGGCACGCCCTGCTCTTCTTTCCGCTCGCAGCCGTCGCAGCGGGCTCCGCGCTCTCCGCTCCCGCGGTCCGCCTTCGCCGCGCGGCCGCGCTCGGGGCGCTCTGTGTCGCGGCCGTCGAGATCGCGACCGTCCACCCGCACGAGCTCTCGTTCTTCAACGCCCTCGCGGGCGGGCCCGGCGGGGGCCGCCGTTTCTTCGTCGACAGCAATCTCGACTGGGGACAGGACCTGCTCCGCCTGAAGGACGCCGCGCCCTCCCTCGCGCCGGCCGGGCTCGGCACCGTCGCCTTCGGAGGCGACCTCCCGGCCCGCCACGCTCCCGTCCTCCGCCCCCCCTTCCCGGGAGAGGAGGACCGCCCCGGCAGCCTCCTCGCCATCGGTGAGGCTCCGCTCGGCCTCGGCCCGGAACTCCTGCGCGCCAAGGGCGCCGTCGCCGACGCCGACCGGCTCGAGCGCATCCGGACCGCGCTTCAGCAGCGCGGTACCCGCGTCGGCGCCATCGGCGGATCGATCGGCATCTGGCGCATCGACCGATAGGACGGGGTCATAGGATCGGGGTCAGGTCTTGATTTTCTATTATAGAATGGAAAACCTGGGCCGCTGAATGGCTTCGGCGGCGTCAGGATGTCGACGTCAGTCCAGACCCCGACAGTCCGTTGCCCGGACGGTGCGGCGAGAAATCCGGCTGCCTGTAGACTCCGCGGTTTTCATGGACACAGCCGGGCGATTCGCAGACCGAGGGCTCTCGTGATCGGTACCGCCGTCGGAACCTACCGGGTCTCCGCCAAGCTCGGCGAAGGCGGAATGGGCGAGGTCTGGCGCGCAACGGACGAGAAGCTCGGCCGCGAGGTCGCGCTGAAAGTCCTCCCGGCGGCCGTAGCAGACGACGAGGAGAGGCTCTCGCGGTTTCAGCGCGAGGCCAAGGTCCTCGCATCCCTCAACCACCCCGCGATCGCCACGCTCTTCGGCCTCGAGACGCTCGACGGACGGCAAGTCCTCGTCATGGAGCTCGTCGAGGGAGAGGACCTCTCGGCACGGATCGCACGAGGGCCCCTGCCGCTCGCGGAGGCTCTCCCGATCGCCCTGCAGATCGCCCAGGCCCTCGAGGCGGCGCACGAGAAGGGGATCGTCCACCGGGACCTCAAGCCTGCGAACGTCAAGGTGCGGCCCGACGGGGCCGTGAAGGTCCTCGACTTCGGCCTCGCCAAGGCCTGGGACGAGGAGCGGTCGCAGAGCAACCTTTCCTACTCGCCGACGATCACGCAGCACCACACGAAGGCGGGCGTCATTCTCGGAACGGCCTCGTACATGGCTCCGGAGCAGGCGGCTGGCCTCGCGACCGACCGCCGCGCCGACGTCTGGTCCTTCGGCGTCGTCCTCTGGGAGATGCTGACGGGCCGGAAGCTCTTCGAGGGCGAGACGGTCTCGCACGTCCTCGCGTCCGTTCTCAAGGACTCGCCGGACCTCGCGGCTCTCCCCGCGGACCTGCCCCCCGTCCTCGCCCAGCTCGTCTCCTCCTGCCTGAAGAAGAAGCCGGCGCGCCGGCTCCAGTCGATCGGGGACGCGCGCGTCACGCTCGAGGACTACCAGGCCCAGCCCGAGTCCTTCTTGTCGGCAGGCCCCGTCACGACGGCGGCGCCTGCGAGCCGCACCGGGATTCGGACCGCTCTTCCATGGGCGGTCGCCGCTCTCGCGCTGGCCCTCGGGCTCGGCGGGGTCCTCCTCGCCCGCAGGAACGGTTCCGCTCCGCTCGTGAAGGCGTCGATCCCGGCGCCGGAAGGAATGAGCTTCAGCCTCTCCCCCGAGAGTCCGGGCCCCGTGGCCCTCTCTCCCGATGGCCGGCGTCTCGCGTTCTCGGCGGCCGACGGAGACGGCAAGATCCGCCTCTTCGTCCGCAACCTCGACGCAGGAGCCGCAAACCCGCTCTCGGGAACGGAGGGCGCCGGATACCCCTTCTGGTCGCCGGACTCCCGCTGGCTCGGCTTCTTCGTACGCTCCGAGCGCACCCTGCGAAAGATCGACGTGACGGGGGGCCCGCCTGTCACGCTCTGCCCCGCGACGAACGGCAAGGGCGGAACCTGGAACGCGGAGGGCGTCATCGTCTTCTCGCCCGACAGCGCGGGCCCCCTCCAGCGCGTCCCCGCGGCCGGTGGCACGCCGCAGCCGCTCACGAAGGTCGACGGCGCGAAGCACAATTCGCACCGACACCCCCGGTTCCTGCCCGACGGACGGCGATTCCTCTATTTCGCGCGGGGGCTCGCCCCGGACCGGAGCGCGATCCTCCTCGGCTCGCTCGACGACGGCGAGACCCGCGAGCTGCTGCGCGGGTCGAGCCAGGCGGAGTACGCATCGGGAAAGCTGCTCTTCGTGAGGGAGCGCGTTCTCGTAGCCCAGGAGTTCGACGCGGCGAAGGGAACCCTCTCGGGAGAGGCCGTCCCCCTCGCCGAGGACGTGCTCGTCATCTCGGGCGCGGCTGTCGCCGTCTTCTCTTCGTCGCAGAGCGGCGTCCTCGCCTTCCTGACCGGAAAGACGGAGAACGATACGACCCTGGAGTGGCGGGACCGTGCCGGAAAGACGACGGGCCCCATGGGTGACGCGGCGACCTACCGGCGCGCATTGCTCTCGCCTGATGGGAAGTTCGCCGTGGCGCAGGTCGCCGACTTCAGCCTCGGGACGCACGATCTCTGGATCTACGAGATCGAACGGGGTCTGAAGACCCGGTTCACGTTCGACCCGGCCGAGGACCTCTCGCCAGCGTGGGCGCCCGACAGCAGAACGGTCTACTTCGCCTCCAACCCGAAAGGACGCTGGGACGTCTACCGGAAGGCGATCGAAGGGGCCGGCGAGGTCGAGCTCGTCTATTCCGGAGAGCCCGGCACCCAGCCCGCGTCGGTCTCGCCGGACGGCCGTGCCCTGCTCGTCAACAGGAGCGCGGACGCGACGAGGTCGGACATCTGGGTCCTGCCGCTCGAGCCGAAGGCCGAGCCGAAGGTCTTCCGGCAGACCGAGTTCACGGAGGTCGCCGGCTCCTTCTCTCCCGACGGGCGCTGGGTCGCCTACTTCTCCAACGAGTCGGGGGAATACGAGGTCTACGTGACGCCGTTCCCGGGACCAGGTCGGCGCTGGCAGGTTTCCACGAAATCCGGCGCCTACCCGCAGTGGCGCGCGGACGGGAAAGAGCTCGTCTTCGTCCAGATGGACGGCCAGATCACGTCCGCGGCGGTCGCAGCCGATGGGGACTCGTTCCGGGTCGGCGCAGTGGCGCCGCTCTTCCGCCTCTCCGTTCCGAACCCCGGGGGGCCGAGCTTCTCCCTCGTGGCCGACGGCTCGCGCCTTCTCGTCGTCCCCTCCACCGCGCAGAAGGCCGGCGGGCTCCTCAGCCTCGTCGTGGGCTGGCCTTCGGAGCTCGAAAGGAGGCGTTGAGGTCTTCGAGGTCTGCCGCGGGCAAAGGGAACACTGCCCCGGATCTCATAATACACGATGTCCGTGCCTGGCACGGAGTTGTGTATTTTTGAAATCGCGCGCTCAGCCCTGGCGGAGGGCGTACCAGTGGAAGGCGGCGAGGACGAGGGCGTGCCGGATGCGTCCGTCGCGGACGAGGCGCGGGACGTCCCGCTCGGGGAACGCCTCGACGCGGAGGTCCTCGGTGCCGTCGGGAATTGGCTCGCCGACCTTTCGGCACCCGCGCGCGAGGAAGGAGAAGCAGCGGTTCGCCTGGATGGCGGGGTTCGGGCTGACCCAGCCGAGCTCGGTCCAGTCGCTCGAGACGTAGCCCGTCTCCTCGCGCAGCTCCCGCTGCGCGGCGGCAAGAGGGGACGCATCTTCAGGGTCGACGCAACCGCCCGGGATCTCGAGCGTTTCCTCTTCCGTCCCGTGACGCCACTGGCGGACGAAGAGCATCTCCCCGGCGCCCGTCAGCGCGACGACGTTGACCCAGTCGGCGCCCTCGAGGACGAAGAACGCGTGCTCCGTCCCCTTCACGGGAGAGACGGAGACGTCCCTGCGGATCCGGAAGACGCGGAAGTCGCCGAGGATCTCGCGCCGGACGAGCGGCCACGATGGGACCTCGCCGCCCGGCGACCCGGGCGGCGGCGGATTCTTCACGAGGTCAGGCGGCCGTCCCCGGCCCGAAGCCGGTGATGATGTAGGAGCCGCTCTTGGCGTCGCGCTTGAGCGAGATGACCTTCTGCTTCTGGGCCGACTCGAGGAGCTCGGAGAAGGCGCGGAAGCCGTAGTACGACTCCGAGAAGCTCGGGTTCTTGCGCTGCATGGTCTGCTTGACCATCGAGCCCCAGAGGACTTCCTTGTTCTCGCGCTTGAGCGCCTGCATCGAGTCGATGAGGAGCGCGAAGACCTCGCGGTTCTTCTCCGTCAGGCCGGCGAACGCCGGGACCTTCACCTGCTCGCGGACGAGGTCCTCGTAGTAGATGAACTCGTCGCAGTTCTCGATGAGGAGCTCGGAGGTGGAGCCCTTCACGCCGAAGCCGAGGACGGTCTTGTTGTTCTCCTTCAGCTTGGAGACGAGGGGCGAGAAGTCGGAGTCGCCGGAGCCGATCACGAAGGTCGTGATGTGCTCCTTGTTCGACGCCAGGTCCATGGCGTCGACGACCATCCGGATGTCGGCCGAGTTCTTTCCCGTCATCTTGTGCTGGGGGATGTCGATCAGCTCGAAGGCCGACTCGTGGAACGCCCGCTTGTACTCGGCGTACCGCGACCAGTCGGCGTAGGCCTTCTTGATGACGATCTTCCCCTTGTCGAGGAGACGGGAGATGAGGAGCTTGACGTCGAACTTCGGGTGGCCGCTCTCGCGGAGGCCGATGATGACGTTGTCGATGTCGATGAAGAGTGCGAGTTTCTGATCGTCCTGGCTCATGCTCACGGGGGGGGCGGCGGAGGCGACCGTCTCGACGATCGTCGTGTTGGAGGGGGCGTATGCCTCGGTCTCGAAGAAGGAGACCTCGGAGGCAGGCACCGCGGCGGCTTCTGCCGCGCTGCTGGCTGCGGCTCGCCCCGTCCGCCGGCGACGGCGCGGGGCACGTGGTTTCGGTGTGGCTTCGTTCAAGCGTCTGATTTTACGCCACATGCGAGAATCGCACGAATGCAGACCGCACTCGATTCCGACGCCCCCGCCGTTCAGCTTCGGACGGGTGCCGTCGTCGCCGACCTGACGGGACGCGGCAGCCTCGCGGTGACGGGCCCCGACTCCGCCGAGCTGCTCCACGGTCTCGTGACCAGCGACGTGAAGGCCCTCCGGCCCGGCTCGGGTGGACACGCCGCGCTCCTCACACCGAAGGGGAAGATGCGCGCGGATCTGACCGTCCTGCGGTTGGCAGCGGAGGAGTTCCTCCTCGACTGCGAGCCGGCCCTCGCCATGTCTCTCGTCGCAGATCCTGGCCGGGTACGTTCCCTTCAGCCGGTCGACGCTCGAGGACCGGACGGCGTCGACGGGCATCGTCCACCTGGAGGGCCCCGCTGCGCCGGACGTCCTTGCGGCGGCCGGATTCGCCGAGCCCGGCGCCGCGCCGTTCTCGCACCTGGCAACCGAGATCGAGGGGATTCCCGTTCGCATCGTCCGCGTGTCGCGGGCAGGAGAAGAAGGCTTCGCCCTGCTCTCCCGGCCGGATGCATCGCCCCGCCTGCTCGACGTCCTCGCCAGCCACGGTGCGCACCACGTGCCTCCCGAGGTCCTCGAGGCCGGCCGCATCGAGGCAGGGATCGCCCGCTGGGGCGCCGAGCTGGACGAGACGGTCCTCCCGAACGAAGCGTGGCTGGAGCGGACGGCGATCTCGTATGCGAAAGGGTGCTACCTCGGCCAGGAGACCGTCGCCCGGCTGAAGACCTACGGCCACGTGAACCGGCACCTCGTCGCGCTGCTCCTCCCCGCCGGGAGTGGCGCGTCCCCCGGCGACGCGGTGCGTGCGGGCGACGAGACGGTCGGTCGGGTGACGAGCGCCGTCGATTCGACGCTCCGGGGCCACCGGGTTGCCCTCGCCTTCGTGAGGCGCGAGCACGAGGCGCCCGGAACGACGCTGGTCGTCGACTCGGTGTCGGGACCGGCCGAGGGCGTCGTCGCCGCGGTTCCCCTTGGCCGTTGAGCCCCGGGCCCGCGACGCGGGCCTCGCTCCCTACGTCGCGCTCCTCTTCGTGCAGATCTTCTTCGGGACGCTTCCCGTCCTCGGGAAGGTCGCGATGCGCGAGCTGACGCCGTTCACGCTCGCGGCCGTCCGCGGGGTCTTCGGAGCCCTCCTCCTCTCCATCGCCGCCCGCGCCTTCGCCGGACCTGCCCCGCGCCAGACGCTCGGAGACCGGCTGGAGATCGCCTTCCTGGCGCTCTTCGGCATCGTCGCCAACCAGGTCCTCTTCATCTCGGGCCTGCACCGGACGACGGCAACTCACGCGACGCTCCTCGTCGCGACGGTTCCGATCTTCACCATCGTCGTCGGGCTGCTCATGCGCCGCGAGAGACCTTCCGCGCGGCGCCTCCTCGGCGTGCCGATCGCGTTCGGCGGGGTCGTCTTCCTCCTCGGCACGGCCGGCCTCTCGTTCGGGAGCACGACTCTCGTCGGCGACCTCCTCGTGACGCTCAACTCGGCGGCCTACGCCTTCTTCCTCGTTCGCGCCCGGGACGTCCTCGCCCGCCGCTCCGCGCTCTCCTTCGTCGCCCAGGTGTTCCGCTACGGGGCGATCCCGATCGTCCTCATCGCCCTCCCCGACCTCGTCCGTCTCCGGCCGGCAGAGCTTTCGGGCGAGGGCCTCGCGGCCGCTGCGGGCGTCGTCCTCCTCGGCACGGTCGGCGCCTACGCCCTGAACGCCTGGGCCCTGGCCCGGACGGGCGCCTCGACGACGGCGTTCTTCATCTACATCCAGCCCCTCTTCGCCGGGGTGCTCGCCTACCTCGTCCTCGGCGAAACGCCTTCTCCGCGCCTCTTCGGCGCCGCGATACTCATCTTCGCCGGTGTCGCCTTCGCCATCTGGCCCTCCCGGGCTGACGGTCCGGCGGCCTGAGGGCGCCCGGACCGCGTGAGACGTCGCGCGCTATTGACACTGCACAAGGGAGACAATGAACGCGTCCGGGACCGGTGCCGTCGCTCCCCGGTGAAGAGAGGTATTCCATGAAGTCCGTCCGACCCGTCTTCCTCCCTGGCGCGCTCTTCCTCCTCCTGGCCCTCCCGGCCTCCGCCGACGCCCGGACGGCGCCGGCGCTCGAAGGCCCGCCCTCGTCGGCGATCGAGGGGACCATCACTTCCATCAACATCCCGTTCGTCGACGGCGGACCGATCGTCACGCTCCTGGACGGTCTCGTGTCCTTCGACGCGACCGGCGCGACGGTCCGGTTCTCGAACGGAACTTCCGGAACGACGGCCGACCTCGAGATCGGACAGCGACTCGTCGCCTTCGTAGAGCCTGCGGCCACGATGCCGAAAGCCAGGAGCATCGTCGTCCTCGCCCAGAAGTTCGACGTGACGCTGACCGGCAGGGTCGATGCGGTCGACCCTGCCGCCCGAACGCTGACCATACTCGGCTTCGTCGCGAAGGTGACCGACCGGACCGTTTTCGGCGGCCCCAGGGATGGCGCCGGGCAGGCCGGTCTCGAGGACGTGCGGGCTGGAGAGTTCGTTCTCGTCGCCGCGATGGCCGACTCGGGAGCCCTCGTCGCGAACCGGGTCATGAAGCTGTCGCCGAGTCCCCTGCCGACCTCCCGCCTCCGCGGGTTCGTCGAATCGATCGGGACCGAATCCTGGACGCTCGGCCTTCGGGACGGAACGATGACCGTCGTGAAAGTGGACGGCGAGACGAAGGTCGTCGGGAACCCGAAGGTCCGCGACGAGGTCGACGTTCTCGTCCGGCAGCTGCCGGACGGCTCCCTCCTGGCGCTCCTCATCGCGAAGGCGCCGATCGCTCCTCCCGTCGCGACGGAGGTCTCCTTCGAAGGGGTCGTGGCTCGCATCGCGGCGGAAGGCCCGATGGGTACGGCAACCTGGCTCGTCGGTGAGACCAGGGTGCTCGTCTCGCCCATGACGACCGTCCGAGGCGAGCCGGGAATCGGGGACAGGGTGCGCGTCGAAGGGTTCCGGGGCCGCGACGGTGTCGTCATGGCCTCGAGGATCGCCAAGCTCTGAACATCCCCCCGGCTACCGAAAGACCTGCATCCCCCTGAGCTCGCGGATCCGGTCGCGCAGCTGCGCGGCCGTTTCGAACTCCAGCTCCCGCGCGGCTTCCTTCATCCTCTTCGTCAGCGAGGAGATCTCCTCCTCGATCGACCGGTCGTCGCGGAGGGCGTCCTTGCCCGCGCCGCGCAGGGCCGGGACGCCGCCGTAGTCGAGGTTCGACATCCGGAGGAGCGGCGAGTCGATCGCCTTGACGATCGACTCGGGGACGATCCCGTGCTCGAGGTTGTACGCCTCCTGGGTCGTGCGCCGCCGCGTCATCTCGTCCATCGCCCGGCGCATCGAGTCGGTGACCTTGTCGGCGTAGAAGACGACGAGACCGTTGAGGTTCCGCGCCGCCCGCCCCGCCGTCTGGATGAGCGAGGTCTCCGACCGCAGGAACCCCTCCTTGTCGGCGTCGAGGATGGCGACGAGCGAGACCTCGGGAAGGTCGAGACCCTCGCGCAGGAGGTTGATGCCGACGAGGGCGTCGAAGACGCCCCGCCGCAGGTCTCCGATGATCTGGACCCGCTCCAGCGTCTCGACGTCGGAATGGAGGTAGCGGGTCCGCACGCCGAGCTCGAGGAAGTAGTTCGTCAGGTCCTCGGCCATCCGCTTGGTCAGCGTCGACACGAGCGTCCGCTCCCCCTTCGCCGCCCGCTCGCGGACGCGGCCGAGGAGATCGTCCACCTGCCCCTTCACGGGCTTCACCTCCACGCGGGGGTCGACGAGGCCCGTCGGGCGGATGACCTGCTCCACGACCTCGCCTCCCGCCTGCTCCAGCTCGTACGGGGCCGGGGTCGCCGAGACGTAGAGCCTCTGCCCGACGCGCTCGAGCCACTCCTCGAACTTCAGCGGCCGGTTGTCGAGAGCCGAGGGGAGACGGAAGCCGTACTCGACGAGCGTCTCCTTGCGGGAGCGGTCGCCGTGGTACATGGCCCGCACCTGCGGGAGAGTCTGGTGGCTCTCGTCGATGATGGTCAGATAGTCTGCCGGGAAGTAGTCGAGGAGCGTCGGCGGCGGCTCTCCGGGAGCGCGGCCCGAAAGGTGGCGGGAGTAGTTCTCGATGCCGGAGCAGTAGCCGATCTCCCGGATCATCTCGAGGTCGAAGCGCGTCCGCTGCTCGAGGCGCTGGGCCTCCAGGAGCTTCTTCTGCGCCGTCAGCTCCTCCACCCTCACGACGAGCTCGGCCTCGATCGACCCGAGCGCCCGCTCGCGGACCTCCTGGGGAGTGACGTAGTGCGACTTCGGGTAGAGGGCGAACTCCCCGAGCCGCTCGAGGACCTTCCCCGTCAGGAGGTCGACGCGGGAGACCTTCTCGATCTCGTCGCCGAAGAACTCGACGCGGATCCCGGTGTCCTCGTACGACGGATGGATCTCGAGGACGTCGCCCCTCACGCGGAACGTCCCGCGGTCCAGGTCGAGGTGCGACCGCTCGTACTGCGCCTCGACGAGGCGCTTGAGGTACCACGTCAGGCCGTAGCGGGCCCCGGTCTTCAGCTCGATCGACATCTTCCCGAACGACTCGGGGCTCCCGAGGCCGTAGATGCACGAGACCGAGGCGACGATGATGACGTCGCGCCGCTCGAAGAGCGCGGCGGTGGCCGCGATCCGGAGCTTGTCGATCTCCTCGTTGATCTGCGTTTCCTTCTCGATGAAGGTGTCCGACTGCGGGACGTACGCCTCGGGCTGGTAGTAGTCGTAGTAGGAGACGAAGTACTCGACCCGGTTCCTCGGGAAGAACCGCTTGAACTCCTGGTAGAGCTGGGCGGCGAGGGTCTTGTTGTGCGAGAGGACGAGCGCGGGCCGGTCGAGCGCCTCGATGACCTTGGCCATCGTGAACGTCTTCCCCGACCCGGTGACGCCGAGGAGGACCTGGTGCTCCTTCTCCTCGCGGAAGCCGCGGACGAGCGCCTCGATCGCCGCGGGCTGGTCTCCCTGCGGCGTCAGGTCGGAGATGACCTCGAACCGGCTCACGTCTTCGGCATCGCGCGGAGGGCGTCGGTGATGGCGCGGAGCTCCTCCGCGTTCACGCGGTTGTCCTGCAGGGCCTCGACGATCTTCTTCTGGACCGAGTGAATCCCCTCCGGTTTCGCTTTCCCCGCCTTGGCTGCGGCGACGAACGCGGCGTACTCCCTGCGAAACGCGTCCCGGTCCGCCGCCGGCACCTCCGGGGCGATCGCGGAGACGACCTGCGCCTCCGTCGCCCCGAGGAGGGACTCCATCAGCTGGGGCGCCCGGCGAAGGAACAGGACCATCCCGGCGATGGCGACGAGCGAGAGGACCGCGCAGCCGACGAGGCCCCACTTCATGCAGCCGCGCGACTCGGGATCCTTCGTCCCGAGAGGCCCGAGGGAGCCGTCTCCGGGGATGATCGGGGGCGGTGCCGCGCTGCTCATGCTCTCTCCTCCCGGTCCCGCCCGCCGCTCGGGACGGGCCCGACCGCGTGTGAGAATACCTCCGTGATCGGCCGCCGCGCCGCCGCGATCCTCGTCCTCCTCCTCCCGGTCCTCCTCGCGGCGGGGCTCGGGATCGGCGCGGGCTGGGCGGCCTCCCAGCTCATCCGCGTCCCGAAGGTGGAGCAGCTGGCGAGCTACCGCCCCGACATCGTCACGGAGATCCGCGGCTCCGACGGCACGATCGTCGCCCGGTTCGCGATCGAGCGCCGGTTCCTCGTCACGCGGGTGCAGATTCCCGACGTCCTCGTGAAGGCGGTCCTCGCGGCCGAGGACGCCCGTTTCTACGATCACGGCGGCGTCGACATCATCCGTATCGGCGGGGCCGCCCTGCGCGACCTCGCGACGCGCAGGCTGGAGCAGGGCGCCTCCACCATCACGCAGCAGCTCGCGAAGCTGGTCTTCCTCACGCCGGAGAAGTCGTTCGCCCGGAAGATCAACGAGGTCTTTCTCACGGTCGAGATCGAGAAGCGGTACTCGAAGGACCAGATCCTGACGATGTACCTGAACCAGGTCTACCTCGGCCACGGCAACTACGGCGTCGAAGCCGCCTCGCAGTGGTACTTCAACCGGCCGGCGAAAGACCTCACGCTCCCGCAGGCCGCTCTCCTCGCAGGCCTGATCCAGCGTCCCGAGGCCTACTCGCCCATCCGGAACCCGTCGGCCGCGAAGGCGCGCCGCGACCTGGTCCTGCGGCGAATGCTGGAGGAGAGGTACATCGACGGCCCGAGCGCTGCGGCCGCGCGCGAGGCGCCGCTGGCTCTCTCCCGCTCCGCCCGCGAAGCGACGATCGGCCCCTACTTCTGCGAGGAGGTCCGGCAGTACCTCGAGAAGACCTACGGGGACCGGGGGCTGTACCGTCAGGGGCTCCGCGTCGACTCGACGCTCGACCCGCGCCTCCAGGCGTGGGCCGAGGAAGGAGCTCCGGCGGGGCCTCCGGAGACAGGAGCGGCGCTTCGGCTTCCGAAAGCCCCGCAACCTCGTCGACGACGGGATCGACCCCGAGAAGTACCACGACCCGGAGTGGGAGGAGGCGGTCGCGCAGGATGGCGAGCAGAGCGCTCAACGCGCCGTCGTCCTGTCGGCTTCGAAAGCCGGAGCCGAGATGCGCGTGAAGGACCGCCGCTTCGCCCTGCCTCCGAGAGCGTTCCGCTTCACCCGCGCCGAGAGCCCGGCGAAGGCCGTGCGCCGCGGGGACCTCGTCCTCCTCGAACGGCTCGTGGACGAAGGCGGCAAGGAGGAGACGATCGTCTCGCAGGAGCCGGTCGTGGAGGGCGCCGTCGTCGTCCTCGAGAACGGCACGGGCGCCGTCCGCGCCCTCGTCGGCGGCTACGACTTCTCCCGCTCGAAGTTCAACCGGGCCGTTCAGGCGCTCCGCCAGGTCGGATCGGCTTTCAAGCCGATCGTCTACATGACCGCCGTCGAGGAGGGCTTCACCCCCGCCGACACCGTCCTCGACTCGCCGATCTCGATCACGATCGACCCGCGCCAGGCGCCATGGCAGCCGCAGAACTACACCCGCAAGTACGGCGGAATCCTGACGTACCAGTACGCCCTCGAGAACTCGATCAACGTTCCCGCGGTCCGCGTCGACCTCCTCGTGGGGACCCGGAAGGTGATCGAGACGGCCCGGCGCCTCGGCATCCGCCAGAATCTCCTCGCCTACCCGTCGCTCGCGCTCGGGTCGTTCGAGGTGACCCCGATGGAGATGACGACCGCCTACTCGGTCTTCGCCAACCAGGGCCTTCTTTACCCTCCCAGGCTCGTCGAGAGGATCCGCGACGCCGAGGGGGTCCTCCTAGAGGAGAGCCCGCCCGACCCGAAGGAGGCGGCGGCCCCGGCGCAGTCCTACGTGATGCTGAAGATGCTCGAAGGCGTGACCGAGAGGGGCACCGCGGCCCGGGCGAAGGCTCTCGGCCTGCGTATCGCCGGGAAGACCGGGACGACGAACGACCACACGGATGCGTGGTTCATCGGCGTCACTCCCAGGCACACGATCGGGGTCTGGGTCGGGCACGACGCCAAGAAGAGCCTCGGGGCGAAATCGACCGGCGGCGACACCGCCCTGCCGATCTGGATGGGGATCGTCGCGCGCATGAAGGAGGCCGGGCTCGTGAAGCCGGCCGACGACTTCGACGTCCCCCAGGGCGTCGTCTTCGTCCCGTTCGACCTGGCGACCGGCTACCGTGCGACCCCCTCGTGCTCGAAAGTCGTCCTCGGCGCATTCTCGAACGGGACGCAGCCGACCGAGTTCTGCGGCGACCGGCCCCACGCCGTCTCGACGCTTCCCCAGTACCTGCAGAAGGCGGTCTACGCGCCGAAGAGAGGCGAGCCGAGCGGGGCCGACGTGAAGGTCGACGACGCGCCGCGACCCGCGAACGGGACCCGGCCACCGCCAATGCCGGGGACTTCCGCCGGAAGCGGACCTCCCGGTTGACGACCGTCTCGCGACGCGGGCCCCCTGACGCACGAAAGCCCCGCCGAAGCGGGGCTTTCGAAGTTCGGCCGTGGCCGGAGACCGGCGTTACGCCGCGACGACCTCCACCTTGAGGGCCGCGATCACCTCGCGGTGAAGGCGGACGTGGACCGTGTGCGTTCCGAGGCGCTTGATCGGCTCCTCGAGGTCGATTCGCCGCCGATCGACGGTGATCCCCTTGACCGCCAGCGCCGCAGCCAGCTCGGAGGCCGTCACGGAACCGTAGATCGCGTCGTGGTCGCCCGCCTTCTTGCGGACGGTGACGCTGAGCCCCTCGAACGCCTTCGCGACGGTCGCGGCCTGGTCCTTCTCCTTCGCCTGGGAGACGTCGTAGCGCTTCTTCTCCTGTTCCAGACGCTTCACGTTCCCCGGCGTGGCGAGGTAGGCGAGCTCCTTGGGAAGGAGGAAGTTGCGGGCGTACCCGGCGGCCACCGAGACGACCTCGCCCCGGTTGCCGAGGCCGCGCACCTCATCGGTCAGAATCACTTTCACGTCGGACATGTTCCGTTTACTCCCTTCTTCCCGATCCGCCGTCGCTCTCTTCTCTCCGGGAAAACCTCCCCCGGAAGTCGAGGAACTCGTCCAAGAGCCCGCCGATGGCCACGAGGACCGGTATCGGCATCTGGACGGCGAGAACGTACACCGGTGCTCGGATCAGGAGGCCGACACGCCCCCTGTCGAGCAGAGCGCGGATTATCGCCATCCCCCGGAGGAAAAACAAGGTGCCGAGCGGGATCAGGATCACGACGGCCGCCCGCGCCGCCAGCCCGTCGGCGAGTGCGGCGAGGGCTCCGGCCGGTATGAACGCAGCCGCCGCCGCCAGGGGCGTCCTGAAAGTCGCGAACGACCCGGGTTCCAGGGGCGCCTCCTCGAGGCCCGCCCGGCGACCGAATGCGTAGACGAGAAGCGCTGCGTGGATCGCGCACCCGGCAAGGACGAGCCCTGGGAGCTGCCACGCGACGAGGTCGCGCATCCGATCGAAGGCCGCCCCCGTCGCGGCGAGGGTCTCCTCGGTCCAGCCATTGTTGCGATAGAACCCGATCAGCTCGGGCCGCAGGGCGTCGAGCTTCAGGGCGAGGAACGCCCCCGGGTCGACCCCTTCCACGAGCGCCACCGCCAGGATCGCGCCGAGGGCTCCCACGCCGGAGAGGGCCGCGGAAAGCCAGACCAGCTCCTCGCGCCGCCGGCCCGCCGTCGCGCCGGCGACGAGGCCGAGAGCCGGCAGGGCGACGAAGGCGAGAGCGCAGGTGGCGGCGAGGATCGCCCCGGTCCCGCCCCCGAGAAGGCCGAAGGCCGTCGCGAACGGAAGGACCGCCGCGGCCAGAGGAAAGACCGCTGCCGGGCTCTTCATCTCCCGGCCGGCTCGTGCCAGCCGGGCCGCGGCGGCCGGGAGGAGGTACGGGGCCACCGGCGGGAGGAGGGCCGCAAGGGCGGCAGAGAGCCCCGCCAGCGGTGGGGCCAGAAACGGCAAGCCCCTCCGGCGTGGAGCCGGAGGGGCGGGGCCGGACGAGGATTCGCTAGTCGGCGACGTAGGGCAGGAACGCCAGGTAGCGCGCGCGCTTGATCGCCGTGGCGAGCTTGCGCTGGTAGAAGGCCGAGGTTCCGCTGATGCGACGCGGAAGGATCTTGGCCCGCTCTGGAACGAAGCTCTGGAGGAGCTTGACGTCCTTGAAGTCGATGTAGCCGATCTTCTCGACGGTGAACTTGCAGACGCGCTTCCTGCGGACGAAGAACTTCTTCTTCGCGGGGCGGCGGGCGGGACCGGACGGAGCAGCCATTGTTCTTCCTCTCCTCGATCAGCTCTCGGGCTGGGCCGGCGCGTCGGCAGGGGCCTCGGGGGCCGCAGCGACTTCAGGAGCCGGGACAGGCGCGGGAGCAGCAGCGGATTCGGCGACGGGGGCGGTCTCGGGAGCGGAGACGGCTTCGGCGACCGCGACGGGCGGAGCAGCCGGGACCGGTGCCGCGACCGGCATGGCCTCGGGCGAAGCCGGAATGGCCCGCGACGGGCGCGCCTTCACCTTTCGGGCGATCTTCTGCCCATGACGCAGCTCTTCGTCGATCCGGACGGTGAGGTAGCGAAGGACGTTCTCCGAGAGCTTCATCTTCCGCTGCAGCTCGGCGACGGCCTTCGAGCCGGCCCGGAAGAGGAAGTTGTGGTAGGTCGCCTCGGTCTTCTTCCTGATCTGGTAGGCGAGGCGACGGCGGCCAATCGACTCGTCCTTCTCGAGGACGGCGCCGAGGTCCGTCAGGAGCTTGCGGAATTCCTCGACGACCTCGGCGGTTCCCTGCTCGTCCTTCTCGGGGACGATCAGGAAGACCAGGTCGTAGAGACGATTCGGGGTTTCGGTCACGATTCCTCCTTGCGGATCGCGGGACAAGCCCGCGAGGCGCGGCCCATCGGCCGAGCCAAGGGTTGATTCAGCCCGCCGGAACGATCTCCGACGGGCGGTTGAAGCGGTTCATGACGACGTCGATCCCTTCGGTGACGAAGGTCTCGATCGCCTCGCAGGCTGTTCCGAGGACGGGCCCGAGGGCGGCCCGTTCGGGCTTGGAAAAGCGGTCCAGGACGTAGTCGGCGAGATCCTCGCCGGGACGGTAGTGTTCTCCGGCGACGCCGATCCGGAGCCGCGGGAAGTCGTCGGCGCCGAGGCAGTCGATGACGCTCTGGAGGCCCTTCTGTCCTCCCGACGAGCCCGACGGGCGAATCCGCAGGCGGCCCACGGGGAGAGCCACGTCGTCGGAGACGACGAGCATCCGCTCCCGCGGGATGGCGTGCTTGACGAGCAGCCCTTTTACCGATTCGCCCGAGAGGTTCATGTACGTCTGCGGCTTGGCGAGAAGGACCGGCGTTTCGCCGATCCGGATGCGCCCCGTCAACGCCCGGCAGTCGAGCCGGTCGACGCGCGTCGGGCGGGCCGGGTCGGCGGAGAGGCGCCGGACGAGCGCGTCCAGCACCTCGAAGCCGACGTTGTGGCGCGTCCCGACGTAGCGGTCGCCCGGATTGCCGAGCCCCACGACGAGGGCGACCTCGGACAAGCCTACTTCTTCCCCTTCTTCTCGGCGGCCTTCGGAGCGGCGGCCGCAGGAGCGGCAGCCTTCGCAGCGCCAGCCTTCGGCGCAGCGCCCTTGGCCCCTTCTTCTTCCTTCTTGCCCTTCTTGGCGACTTCGGGCTCGGCCACCGCGGCCGCCTCGGCGCCCTCGGCGATCTCGGCGCGCGGCATGACGACGTGCGCCAGGACCCGGTCCGTGTCGCCCAGGATGCGGAGCTTGTCGCCCACGTTCAGGTCGGCCACGCGGAGAACCTCGCCGGCGCCGAGGGCGGAGACGTCGACCGGGATCGACGCGGGGATGTCGGCCGGGAGGCACTCGATCTCGAGCTCGCGGGTGACGACGTCGAGAGTCCCGCCGAGCTTGACTCCGGCGGCGATTCCGACGGCCTCCACCGACACCTTCATCTTCATCTTCCGGTCGAGGAGGATCCGAAGGAAGTCGACGTGGATGAGCTCCCGCCGGAGCGGGCTGAGCGTGACGTCGCGGACCATGACGTGCCGCTTCTCTTCCGTCCCCTTGAGCTGGAGGAGAAACACGACGTTCTGGTGGATCCCCTTGCGGAAGAGGCCGAGGAGCGACTTCCGGGGAACGCTGAGCGACATCGACTCCATGCCGGCCCCCCCGCCGTAGAGGACGGCCGGGATGAGATCCTTCTCGCGCAGCCGGTTGCAGGCGTTCTTGCCCGTCTCGCTGCGGCGCTCGACTTCGATGATGACGTCTTCCTGGAGCATTTCGGGTTCCTTTCTATGGGCGGACGGTCCGGCAGTGCCCGGGCGTCCGGTCCGACGCAGAGCCGCAGATTCTACATGACCCTGTCCGACGGCCCCGAAAGCCCGCTTCAGACGAAGAGCGACGAAACCGAGGTCCCCTCGTGGATCCGGTGGATCGCCTCTCCCAGGAGGGGCCCGATCGACAGGGGCGTCAGGACCGGGCAACGCGCCACCTTCTCGTCGATCGGGAGCGAGTTCGAGCAGAAGACCCGCTCGATGGAGCTGGCGTTCAGGCGGTCGATCGCGGGGCCCGAGAGGACGGCGTGGACGCAGCCCGAGAAGACCCGCTCGGCCCCGGCGTCCTTCAGCGCGGCCACGGTGTTGATCAGGGTCCCGGCGGTGTCGATGATGTCGTCGACGATCAGGACGTTCTGCCCCCTCACGTCGCCGATGACGTTCATGATCTCGACCTCGTTCTTCGCTTTCCGCCTCTTGTCGACGATGGCGAGGGAGACCCCGAGGCGCTTGGCGAAGGCGCGGGCTCTCTCGACACCCCCGGCGTCGGGAGAGACGACCGTGAGCGGGTCGAGCTTGGCGTCGCGGATGGCGTCGAGGAGGACGGCCGAGGCGAAGAGGTGGTCGACCGGGATGTCGAAGTAGCCCTGGATCTGCGCCGCGTGGAGGTCCACGGCGAGGACGCGATCGGCCCCTGCGGATGTCAGGAGGTCGGCGACGAGCTTGGCGGTGATCGGAACGCGGGGCTTGTCCTTGCGGTCCTGCCGGGCGTAGCCGTAGTACGGCAGGACCGCCGTGACGCGCGACGCCGAGGACCGCTTGAACGCGTCGAGCATGATGAGGAGCTCCATCAGGTTCGCGTTCACCGGCGGGCAGGTCGGCTGGACGACGAAGACGTCGGCCCCGCGGACGTTCTCCTCGATCTGGCAGTAGTTCTCGCCGTCCGAGAAGTTGTAGAGCGTCACCCGCCCTGCTTCCTGCCCCAGCGCCCGGCAGATCTCACCGATGAGGGACGGGTGTGCGCGCCCTCCGAAGACCTTCAGCTCTCCGTACGGGACCCTCAGCGTCATGGTTCTCTCATCCTGGCTGGGGAGGGAGGATTCGAACCTCCGATAGGCGGTTCCAAAGACCGCTGACTTACCACTTGTCGACTCCCCAGCACGGGGCGGGATATTACCCTGCCCGCCGCGGTGCGCTCCGGGAGCGGCTTTCCTCGCGGGTCAGCGTTGGCACGACGCGAACCGCGGAGCCCGCGGGGAGTCCCTCGAGGCGGCGCGCGGCCTCGGCGGCCGACGCGACGTCGGGAAAGAGGCCGAAGACGGTGGAGCCGCTGCCGGAGAGGCGGGCCCGGGTCGCTCCGGCCCTTTCCAGCGCTTCTCGCACCTCGCGGAGCGCCGGGAAGAGCCGCCTCCGCCGCCGGCTCGAGATCGTTGCGGTCGGGGATGTCGCTCGCGTCGAGCTCCCCGGCGCCGCGCCCCACCCAGGCCGGAGACTCGAGCCGTCGGAAGACCTCCGGCGTCGAAACGGGAAACGGAGGCATCACGAGGACGACACCCTGGGGCGGGAGGTCCTCGAGCGGAACGATCCGCTCTCCCCGGCCCAGCCCGCGGGCCATACCGCCGTGCAGGAAGAAGGGAACGTCGGAGCCGAGCTCGCCGCCGATCCGCGACAGCAGCTCGAGCGGCAGGTCGAGCTCCCACAGGGCCGAGAGACCGAGGAGGGTGACGGCGGCGTCGGAGCTGCCGCCCCCGAGACCGCCGCCGGACGGGATTCGCTTCTCGAGCGTGATGGCCGCCCGCGGCCGGATGCCGGCTGCATCGGCGAGCGCCCGTGCCGCACGCAGGACGAGGTTCTCCGCCCCGGACGGGATCGACGGGTCGTCCACGTCGAGCGTCAGGAGTTCGCTCTCCTCGAACGAGAGCCGGTCGGTCAGTCCGACGGCCTGGAAAACGGTGTCGAGCTCGTGAAAGCCGTCGGATCTCTTCCCGAGGACGACGAGCGACCGGTTCACCTTCGCGAAAGCCTCGGCGACGAGCTTCATTCCTTCGGAGCCTCCTCTCCCTCCGGCCACCCCCCGTAGCTCTCGAGCGTCAGGAGCGCCCTCCCCTCCGGCGACTTCAGCTCGATACGCCTCGGCACACCGGCGCCCGGCGAGAACTCGACTCTCACACCTCCCGGCAGGAGGAGCCCCGTGACGCCACCCGGGGTCGAGACGAGAACGGCGCGCCCGTCGCCGGACGGCAGCCTGAGCTCTATTCGACCGCCCCGTACGAGGGCACCTTCTCCAGAAGGGATCTCCTCGGGGATCCCGAGCAGGACCGCGAGGAGGTCCACGGCGGCGAGCCGCCCCGGAAAGAGCTCGCCCGCCTCGCCCCCCGACCTGCGGACCGTTCCGGACCGCGGCGATCCGGCCAGCGGGACGGAGGCGCGCCACGAGAGCTTCTCACCGTCCCAGAAGAGGGCGAGGTAGCCCCGGACCGTGAAGCCCGCATTCGAAGCGACCTCTCCCCGGTAGAGCGCCTTGAACCGGCGCGGCCCCCATGCCTCGTCGCGCGCCGCGAGGACGGTCGACAGGGCGCCCACGGTGAGAGCAGGGTCCGCCGGGACAGGGGCCGGCTCCACGGTCCGGCACGCCACGGCGGCCAGGAGCGCGACCGCGGCGACCGCGGCCGGAAGCCTCACGGGACCTTCGCGGCGGCGGCGGTCCTTTCCAGCTTCGCGCGGATCGCCGTACCGCCGTCCTCCGGGCCGAGCGCCAGCGCTCGCGTCCAGCGTTCGCGCGCCTTCGCGAGGTCTCCGCGCTTCTCTTCCAGGTCCCCGAGGTGGTCCTCGATCGTCGGGTCGTCGGGCGAAAGCCTCTTCGCCGTCAGGAGGTGCCTCTCGGCCTCTTCGAGATTGCCCATCCGGAAGCAGATCCACCCGAGGGAGTCGAGGTAAGCGGCGTTCGACGGTTCGAGGGCGACGGCCCGCGTCACGAGGTCGAGGGCTCTCTCGAGGTTCTCGTTCCGATCGGCGTACATGTAGCCGAGGTAGTTGAGCGCCGCGCCGTGATCGGGCCTCAGCTCGATCAGCTTCTCGAAGGCCGCGATCGATTCGGGGATCATCTTCTCCCGCTCGAGAGATGCGGCCTTTCGGAAGAGAAGGTCCGGGTCGTCGGGGAACTGCACGAGACCCGCCGAGGCCGCGTCGGCCGCGCGTCCGTACCTGTCGAGACGCTGCCAGACGTCGGCTGCGGCGAGGACGCCCGGCCGGCCTTCCTTCGCCAGCGCGGCGAGGACTTCCTCGCCTTCCGCCCGCTCCTTCTCCTTCGCCGAGCGGAGGAGGAACTCGGCGAGCAGCGACCGCACGGCGAGCTCCTTCGGCTGCTTCGAATGGGCCTCGCGGCACACGCGGAGCCCCTCGGCAGGCTCCTTCGCGTCGCGTGCGACCTGGGTCAGGAGGTTGAGCGCCTGCAGGTTGACGGAGCCGTCAGCCTCGAAGAGGTGAGGCGTGACGGCGGCCCGCGCCTTCGCCCAGTCCTTCTTCAGGAGAGCGACGTATCCGAGCTGCCCGTCCACGGACGCGATGCCGGCCGCCGGGGCTTTCTGCCCGACGAGAGTCGTTCGGAGGTCGTTGAGGACGGTCTCCGCCTCGTCCAGCCGGCGGGCCTCGAGGAAGTTCAGTGCACGGCGGAAGGCGACGTCGGCGTCGTCGGGCTCGAGCCCCTGCAGCTTCTTCAGGAGCTCGTCGGCGCGTGACGTCTCGAGCCGCTCGGACAGGAGGGAGGAATAGTGCCGGAGGGCGTCCCGGTTGTCGGGATCGGCCTTCAGGACCTCCACGAAGACCTTCTCCGCCTCGTCGAGACGCCGGGCCCGGAGGAGAGCGAACCCGTATTGCGCCTGGAGTCCGAGGTTGCCCGGCTGGTTCTTCACCAGCTCAGCCAGGAGCGGGAGCGCCTTGTCGAACTTTCGCGTCACCTGGTAGACGCGCAGGAGGCCGAGCGTCGCGCCGCGGTTCTCCTCGTCCTGCCGGAGGACTCCGAGGTAGACCTCCTCGGCCTCTTCCGGCTTCCCGCTCCTCTCGAGGGCCTCGCCATAGAGGAGGGGGAGAATCGGACCGCGCGGACGATCCTGGACCCGTGCCAGGACGGTCGCCGCCTCCTGGGGACGATCGAGCTTCAGGTAGGCCTGCCCGAGCGCGAGGGCGCCCGACGGTTCCGCCGGCTGGAGGTCGCAGGCCCTCTTGAGAGTGGGGAGCGCGGCCTCGATCCCCTCCTTGTCCCGCGCCTTCGCGAGGAGGATCTGCCCGAGGACCCGATACGCGGCCGCGCTGTCGGGAACGAGCTCGACCGCCTTTCGCGCCTGCTGCTCGGCCTCCGGGAGGATGCCGAAGTCCCTGAGCGCCTCGGCGTACTCCCGCCTGAGGTGCCCGTCCTCCGGGTCGAGCTCCACGGCGCGCCGGAACTCCTTGAGCGCCTCCTGGAACTCGCCGTCGGCGGCGAAGAGCCGGGCCCGGAGAAAGCGCTCGACCGCGTCCCGGCGCGCGGACTCGACCGGGCTGAGAGCCTCGGACCGGACCGGCGGGACGGCGCCGAGCGGCGCGGCGAAGGTCGCGAGAGCCAGAACGACGGCAGCTGGACGAAAACTCATGCCGGGACGGAGGGTAGCAAGTCCGGGGCCAGTAGGGAAAAGGTCAGAGAAGACCGCAGGTTCCTGCCACGTCTCGAAGACCTCGCGCATCACGTCCGAGATCTCCCCGACCGTCGCGTAGGCCTTGACCGCCTCGACGAGGGGGGGCATGACGTTCGCGCCGTTCCGGCACGCCTCCCGGAGGGCGTGGAGGGTCGAGAGGACCGCCTTCCCGTCGCGTATCCGGCGGACCTCGTTCAGCTGCGAGATCTGCTCGGCCGCCGTCTGCTCCGAGATCTCCAGCGTCCGGACGTGGTCCTCCGGGACCTCCTCGGTGAAGGCGTTGACGCCGACCATCACCTTGTCGCCCGCGTCGAGCGCCCGCTGGAACCGGTAGGCGGCATCCATGATCTCCCGCTGGGGGAAGCCTTCCTCGATCGCTTCGACCATGCCGCCGTAGGCGTCGATCCGGCGGAAGTAGTCGAACGCACCTTCCTCCATCCGGTTCGTCGCCTCTTCGACGAAGTACGAACCGCCGAGCGGGTCGATCGTGTGGGCGACGCCCGTCTCGTGCATCAGGATCTGCTGCGTCCGCACCGCGACCTTCGCGGCGAACTCGGTCGGGAGGGCGAGCGTCTCGTCGAGGGCGTTCGTGTGGAGCGACTGCGTCCCGCCGAGGACGGCGGCGAGCGCCTGGACGGCGACGCGCGCCACGTTGTTGTAGGGCTGCTGCGCGGTGAGGGAGACGCCGGCCGTCTGCGTGTGGAAGCGGAGCTTCCACGACTCCGGGTTCTTCGCGCCGTACCGGTCGCGCATCACCTTCGCCCAGACGCGTCGCGCCGCGCGGAACTTCGCGATCTCCTCGAAGAAGTCGTTGTGCGCGTTGAAGAAGAACGAGAGGCGCGGCGCGAACTCGTCGACGGAGAGGCCGGCGTCGACGCCGTACTTCACGTACTCCATCCCGTCGCGGAGCGTGAAGGCGAGCTCCTGCAGCGCCGTCGAGCCCGCCTCGCGGATGTGGTAGCCGGAGATGGAGACGGTGTTCCACTTCGGGACGTGCCTGGCGCAGAACGAGAACTGGTCCGTCACGAGCCTCATCGAGGGGCGCGGCGGGAAGATGAACTCCTTCTGCGCGATGTACTCCTTGAGGATGTCGTTCTGGAGCGTCCCCCCCACTTTCGACCAGGGGGTTCCCTGCTTCTCGGCGACGGCGAGGTACATCGCGAGGGCGATCGGCGCCGTGGAGTTGATCGTCATCGACGTCGTCACCGTCCCGAGGTCGATCCCCTCGAAGAGGGCCTCGAAGTCGCGGAGCGTGTCGATGGCGACGCCGCACTTGCCCACCTCACCGGCCGACATCTCGTGGTCGGAGTCGTAGCCGTAGAGCGTCGGAAGGTGGAAGGCGGTCGAGAGGCCCGTCTGCCCGTGCGAGAGGAGGACCTTGAAGCGCTCGTTCGTCTGTCGGGCCGACCCGAAGCCGGCGAACTGCCGGATCGTCCAGGCCCTGCCCCGGTACATCGTCGGCTGGACCCCCCGCGTGTAGGGGAACTCGCCCGGGAAGCCGAGGTCCCTCTCGTAGTCGAGCCCCGCGACGTCGTCGGGGGTCGCGAGCGGGCTCACCTCGGCCGAGGAGACCGTCGTGAAATCCCGCTTCCAGGCCGGGCGCTTCCCGAACGAATCCGCGACTTTCCGGCGCCACTCGTCCTTCGCCCGGGCGATCCTCTCCAGTTCGGCGGTCAGCGGCGCGGCGGTCGTCTCCGTGCTCATGCGGTCACCTCGGCGGGCTCTTCTCGGGCGGCGCGAGCCGCCCGGAAAAACCTTTGACTTTACCAGCTGGCGCATCGGGGGGCCGTCCGAACCGACCTGGCCTCCCCCGCCGCCGTCAGCGGCGCGCGCCGCCAGGAGCGAGGGCGACTGCAATCTTCGCCGCGACGGTGGCGTTCGACACGACGAGCGCCCGGTTCGCCGCCAGGGTCCGCCCGCCCGTCTCCTCCGCGAGGCGGGCGAGGAGATAGGGCGTCACCGCCTTCCCGGCGATCCCGGCCTCCCGGGCCGCCGCGAGGCTCCGCTCGATCGCCTCCTCGACGTCCTGTCTCTCGAGCGCCGCCTCCGACGGGACCGGGTTTGCGACGAGAACGCCGCCCGCCCCGGGCCACGACCAGTGCGCGAGAACGACCCGGGCGACCTCGTCCGCGTCATCGCAGCAGACCTCGAGCGGGAGCCCGGAACCGCGGATCCAGAACGCGGGGAACTCGAAGGTGCCGAACCCGAGGACCGGGACGCCGAGCGTCTCCAGCGCCTCCAGCGTCTTCGGGAGGTCGAGGACCGCCTTGGCGCCCGAAGCGACGACGGCGACGCGCGTGCGCGAGAGCTCGAGGAGGTCGGCCGAAACGTCGAACGTCTCGGAGACCCCCCGATGCACGCCGCCGATGCCTCCCGTCGCAAAGACGCGGATTCCGGCGGCCGAGGCGATCGCCATCGTCGCCGCGACCGTCGTCGCGCCGCTCTCGCGCCGCGCGGCGAGGAGCCCCAGGTCCCGCGTCGTCGCCTTCCTCACCGACCGCCCGGCGCGCGCGAGGGATTCCACCTCGGCTGGGGAGAACCCGGCGCGGGGCACGCCGTCGACGACCGCGACGAGGGCCGGGACGGCGCCCGCCCGCCGCACCGCCTCCTCCGCCGCCCGGTGGGTCTCGAGGTTCGCGGGGAAGGGAAGGCCGTGGCAGAGGATCGTGGACTCGAGCGCCACGACGGCACGCCCCTCGTGCAGCGCCCGCTCCACTTCGGCCGAGAGCGCAACACGCGCGTTCCCCCTCGCGGACTCCGTCTTCGGCTTCGGCTCCGATTCTCCGTTCACGTCCTGCTCCTCCCGGGACGCCCGACCTCGCCAGCGGCTTCCCGTCGGCGTCCGCGTCCGGAGGCTACACTTCGCCCGCGTGAACGACGTGCCGCTTCCCCGATTCGTTCCCGACCCCGGCCGGCCGGTCTACGGGGAGACCCCCCGCCCCGAATGGCTGAAGGTGCGCCTCGTCGACAACGACGACACCCGCGCGATCCTCGACCTCGTGAAGAAGAAGCACCTCAACACCGTCTGCCAGGAGGCGCAGTGCCCCAACATCTTCGAGTGCTGGGGACGCGAGCGGACGGCGACGTTCATGCTCATGGGCGACGTCTGCACCCGGCGCTGCGGGTTCTGCGCGGTCACGCAGGGGACGGGCCGCCCCCTCGATCCGGATGAGCCCCGGCACGTCGCCGAGGCCGTCCGGGAGCTCGGCGTGCGGCACGCCGTCATCACGTCCGTCAACCGCGACGAGCTTCCCGACGGAGGCGCCGCGCACTTCGCCACGACGATTCGCGCCGTCCGCGAGCTGAACCCCGGCGTGACGGTGGAGGTCCTGATCCCCGATTTCCTGGGAAGCGAAGGGGCGCTCCGAACCGTCCTCACCGCAGCTCCCGAGGTCCTGAACCACAACACCGAGACCGTGCCCCGCCTCTACCGGCGGGTGCGCCCCGACGCCGTCTACGAGCGCTCCCTCGAGCTTCTCGCCCGCGCCGCCGCCTGGCGGGACGAGCGCGCCCCCGGAATGCGCGTGAAGAGCGGAATCATGGTGGGGCTCGGGGAGACGCTCGAGGAGGTTCTCGCGACGATGAAGGACATCCGGGACGCGGGGACCGACGTTCTCACCATCGGGCAGTACCTCCAGCCGCACGCCAGGAGGTTGCCCGTGGAGCGCTGGTGGACGCCTGAGGAGTTCGCGACGATGCGCGATGAGGGGCGGGCGATGGGATTCGCCGTCGTGGAGTCGGGCCCCCTCGTCCGCTCGAGCTACCACGCCCGGGCGGCGCTCGGCGACACGGACCGGGGCGGCGAGTCCGCCGCCCCGGTCTGAAGGACCTGGTGCTACTCCCCGTCGTTTCCTATCGCTTCGACCGGGCAGGAGTCCATCGCCTCCTGGCACTGCGCCTCTTCCTCGGGCGTCTCGGCGGCCTTGATGACGTACGAGTAGCCCTTCTCTTCCTGCCGGCCGAAGTTGTTCGGTGCGGTCACCCGGCAGACGTCACAGTCGATGCACTGCGTATCGACGTAGAACTTTCCGGGCGCGTTGTCGCTGTAGCGGTCGTCCTTGTTCGCCATGGCCGAAAAGATAGCATGAGGAACACGCTTCGGATCACCTCTCTCTCGATCGTCCTCGCTGCGGGCGCCTTCGCCTCGTGCGCACCCGAGTCCGACCCCGGCGCGCGACTCTGGCGGAAGAAGTGCGCAGCGTGCCACGGGGCAGACGGCACGGGCCGGACCCGCTTCGCCGAGGGGCGTCCGTTCGCCGACCTGACCGACGACCGCTGGAAGCACGGCTCCGACCGGGCTTCGGTCCGCCGGCTCGTCGCCGACGGGGACCCGGCCAGCACGATGCCCCCCTTCGCCGGCCGCCTGACGCCGGAAGAGATCGACGCCGTCGTCGACCACGCCCTCAAGCTCGCGACACCCGGTTCCGGGGGAGCGAAGCCGTGAGACGCGTCCTCCCGCTCTTCCCTCTCGACGCGGTCCTCCTCCCGCAGACGCACCTCCCGTTACACGTCTTCGAGCCCCGATACCGCACGATGCTCGCCGATGCCCTCGCGGGCGAGCGGCTCATCGGACTCCACACGCTCGATCCGGACGTCCCGCCGCTGCCGGACGGCCGGCCGGCACTCCTCCCCTTCGGCTGCGCCGGGGAGATCGTCGAGCACGAGTCGCTCCCCGACGGCCGCTCGAACATCGTCCTTCGCGGCGCTTTCCGCTACAGGCTCAGGGAGGAAAGAGAGGGCCGGGCCTACCGGCTCGGCGAGGTCGACGAGGCCCCGATCCAGCCCCTCCCCCAGGGCCGGGGAGGGGGGCCGGGGCGACGCGACCTGCGGAAGGTCCTCGCCCTCGCCGTCGAGCGCCTCGCCGTGTCGGTCGGGCGGACGGAGGCGCGTCACCTTCCCGGGACCCTCTCGGACGAGGGGCTCGTCAACGAGGCCGCCAGCCGCCTCGGGCTCGGCTCGGAGGAGCGCTACGCCCTGCTCTCCATGGACGCCCTCGGAGACCGCTACGCCTGGGTCCTCGACCACGTCCGGAACCTGCAGATGCGCGTCGACCTCCTCGCTCCCTTCCGGCGGGGCGAGACAGACCCCCGCTGGAACTGACCGCGGCGGGCCGACGCCCGCCGGCTGCTACGTCGCGCTCTCGCGCGATGCGGAGATGGCGCGGTTGTGGGCCCAGCTCTTGATCGCCTTGATCTGCTCGTCCATCGTCTTCGAGAGCGCGACGGTGTTCGTGATGAGCCTCGCGACGTCGTCCTCCGAGAGGACCCGCTTCTCGTTGAACGCGTCGATCGCGGCGGACTGGACCACCGACTCGATCTCGGCCCCGTTGAAGCCCTTCGTCGCCTTCGCGAGGAAGACGACGTCGAACCGCGCCACGTCGGCGTTCTGCTTCTTCAGGTGGACGGTGAAGATCGCCTTCCGCTCGGTCTCGTTCGGCAGGTCGAGGAAGAAGACCTGGTCGAAGCGGCCCTTCCGGATGAACTCCGCCGGCAGGAGGTGAATCCGGTTCGCCGTCGCGGCCACGAAGACGAGCGCCTCCTTCTCCTGCATCCAGGTGAGGAACGTCGAGAAGATCCGGCCGAGGGCCGGGTCGCCCCCCCCCCGCCTCGCGGCCGCCGGTGATCGCCATCTCGATCTCGTCGATCCAGAGGACGGCCGGCGCGAGCCCCTCGACGGTCTTCAGGGCCTTGTGAAAGCTCGCCTCCGGATTCGCCGTCCCGAAGACGATGTTCATGTCGAGCCGGAAGAGCGGGAGATTCCAGAGGGCCGGGATCGCCTTGACCGAGAGCGACTTTCCGCAGCCCGACATTCCCATCATCAGGAGTCCCTTCGGAACGGGCAGCCCCGCCTCGACCGCTTCCCTCGTGAAGAGGGTCTGTCGCTTCCGGAGCCAGTCCTTGAGGTTCTCGAGCCCGCCGATGTCGTCGAGCGAGAAGCGGGGGGGGACGTACTCGAGGACCCCCGCCTTCCGGGAGGACTGCTCCTTCTCGGCGAGGAGCTCGTCGAACGTCGACTCGTCGAACCGCGGGGTCCGGGCGAAGACCTTCGCGAAGACGTGCTCCAGCTCGTCGAGCGTCTGTCCCCGGAGGATCGTGACCACCCGGTCGGCGTCGACGGGCGAGAGCCCCCCTTCGCCGAGGTACCGCTTCCCGAGGATGGTGACCGCGTTCCGGACCTCCGCCTCGTCCGGCAGGTCGTAGTCGACGACGAAGACCTCCTTGTTCAGGTCCTCCGGCAGGAGGAGCCGCGGCGAGACCATCACCACGAACTTCCCCTTCCCCTTCAGCTGCCGGTAGGCGTCCCGGAGCTTCCGGACGACGTCGGGGCGCTCCGCCAGCAGGGAAGGGAGGTCCTTCATCAGGAAGAAGCCGGGGCCGGGCGCCTGCAGGACGACGTCGAGGGCGCGCAGGGGGTCCCTCGTGTCGGCCGGGGCGTCCGAAAGCCCGGTCCAGCCATCGACACACGTCCAGGCGGCAAACGGCACCGGCTTTTCGTAGAACTTCTGCGCGAGAACGGACAATGCCCGCTCGACGCGGCCCTCTTCCCACGACTGGACGTAGAGGAGGGGATAGGCGCCGAGGAGGGCACGTCGGATCCTCTCGGCACCGCGGACGGGAACGGTGGCGCTCATGAAGCGATTCTAGACGTTAGACTCTCGCATCATGGCCAGCTCAGAGCACCTCGAGGTGCTGAAGTCCGCCGACTGGAACCTCTGGCGAGCCGGGCATCCCGGAATCACGCCGGATCTCACCGACATCTCCCTCGTCGAGCTTGACCTATCGGGCCGGGACCTCTCGGGCGCCGACCTCTCGCGCACGAAGCTCGACGGCTCGAAGCTCGACGGCTCGAGCCTCGCCCGCGCGCACCTTCAAGGGACCTCCCTGCGCGGCACGAGCCTGCAGCGTGCCGACCTGTCCGACACCGACCTCGAGTACCAGACTCTCGACAAGGTGCAGCTCGTCGGGGCGTCGCTCAGGGGAGTGAACCTCAAGAACGCGTCCGTCCGCGAGGCGAACCTCACCGCCTGCGACCTGTCGGGGGCGAAGCTCGAGGGGACGACGTTCACGGGCACCGTCTTTTCCTTCGGCCGGCTCGTCGCGGCGAACTTCCGGGGCGTCAGCATCGACGGCTGCGTCTTCGAGGAGTGCGACCTCTCTCAGGCCGTCTTCGACGGCGTCACCTACCAGCGCGGCAAGTTCGACAAGTCGACCCTGACCCTGTCGTTCTTCCGGGATTCGAAGCTCGCGGGTACCAGCTTCAACGGAGTGAAGGGGCAACGCATCACCTTCCGCGGTGCCAATCTCACCGGGGGCAGCTTCTGCGGGGCCGACCTGACGTCCTCGGACTTCGAGAGGGCCATCGCCCAGTCCGCCGACTTCTCGGACGCCATTCTCAAGAAGGCCTGCTTCAAGGGAGCCGACCTGAGGCGTTCGATACTCCTCGGAGCGGTCCTCGAGGAGACGGACCTGACCCAGGCGAACCTCGAGAAGCTCGACCTCAGAACGCCGAAGCTGAAGTTCCCGAACTTCACCGGGGCGAGGCTGGCCGACGCCATCGGCATAGGCGCGAACCTGCGCGGAGGGAACTACACCGAGGCGGACCTCTCCCGCGCCGACCTGACCGAGGCGAACCTCGAAGGGGCCGTCTTCCAGCGCGCCCATCTCGACGGCGCGATCCTTCGACGGGCGAACCTGAAGCGGGCCCGCATGGGAGGAGTCATGGCACCGGCTGCCGACTTCTCCGGGACGAACCTCGTCGGGGCCGAGTGCCAGGAAGCCGATTTCTCCGGGGCCGACTTCCGCTTCTCGAACCTCGTCGGGGCGGTTCTCGAAGGCTCGCTCTTCAAGGGGGCGAACGTCACCCACGCCGACTTTTCCGAGGCCAAGCTCGGCGGGAGCAGCTTCGTCGGGGCGAAGGGAGAGGGGACGAAGTTCACCGGCCAGCTCGGCCTGAGACTCGTCCTGGCGGCCGGCTCGCTCCTGAGCTCGTCGAAGAAGAAGGTCGACAGGGTCGAGGACCGCAAGGAGCTCGAGAGAAAGGCGCGCGTGGCGCAGCTCGAGAGGCAGGCCTCCGAACGCGACCGCTCCGTCGCGACGCGTCCGGCCCGCTCCGGCGAGGACTCCGGCTCGCCGGAGAAGAAGCCCTAGCGCTTCCGGGCGTCCGGCCCGCTGGCGGCCGCCGCATCCGGCGCGAGCGCCGCCGGGGCGGACTTCAGGCGGCTTGCCAGGGAGAGGATGTCGTCCCAGACGCTCGCGTCGACGACGAGCGTGTCGCCCCGTCCGGTCACCTGCACGGCGACGAGCTTCTCGGTCTCGAGCTCTCGCGATACGAAAAAGTCGACCCGGATCGGCTCCTTCGCCTTTTCCAGAAGGACTTCCACCTTCCCCGCCGGCACCGGCTTCTTCCGACGGACCGTCGCCAGCCCGATCGTCGCAAGCTCCTTCACCGGCACGAACCGGCGCACCTCGGTCCGTGAAAGCCTGTCGAGGAGGTCGTCCGCGACCCGGCCCTCGATCTCGCGACCGGCCGACCGCCACGCTCCGTCGAGCTTCTCCGCTCCGGTCCGGAGCGCTCCGCTCTCGAAAACGACGCGGGTCACGAGCCAGGTATCGAGCGGGAGGAGCTTGCCCTCGCGGAAGGCCGAGAGCTCCTTGCCGAGGCTCTCCTGCGCACGGTCGTCGACGACCATGACGACGCCGTCGCGGCTCGCGAAGAGCTTCCCCGCGGCATCCGCCCTCGCAGCCCCGAATGCGAGCCGGGAGACGACTTCGCTCCCCTTCTCGAGGACGACCTCGGCTCCCGGGGGCGCCAGGCCGATCCGCGGCAGGTCGGCCGGTCCCACGGCGGGGAACTCGGTGGCACGGACCCCGGCGAGGTCTGCGAGGAGCTGGTCGACGAACGTCCCGGACGCCAGATCCGTCACCGGCTGCTCGAGCCGCCAGCCTCCCGTCGAGTCGCGGACCGCCACGACCCTGTTCGGGCCGCGGGCGACGGTGACGCGGGTGATGTCGGCCGCAGGAGTGTCTACGAGGCTCCGGGAGCGGTACTCGTCGTACGGCTTCGTCAGCTGGGCGATCGGGGCGAACTTCACGGAACCGAAGCGCCCGCCCTCGGCGGCGGCCGTCGCGTCGGCCCCGGGGATCGCCTCGCCGAAGAGGACGGTCCGCGAGGAGCCGTCCTTCATCTTCACGGTCACCTTCACCTTCGGCGCGTCGAGACCGTACTCCTTGGGGTCGAAGCTCGTTCGTGTCTCTCCGAGGAGGTCGAGACGCGAGAGGTCCGAAACGAGCCCGTCCGCCGTCGTCGCGTCGGCAGCCCCCCCCTTGGCCCCATCGAGGACCCACTGCCCTTCCTTCCGGGAGAGGTCCACCGGCTGCTGCCCCGGACGCTCGAACGAGAGGCCGACGACCTCCTTCGGTTCGAGGTCGAAGAGGCGTCTTTTCGACGTCGCTTTCTGCTCCGACGTCGGCTGGTGGCGCTCCCAGAAGACGACGAACGCGAGCAGGGCGAGGAAGACGCCGGTCAGGATCAGGAGCTTCCGAGTCGACATGGTGCGTCCCTCAGCGGCGCCTCTTGAGCCAGACCACGATTCCGAGCCCGATGGCGCACGCCGGGAGGATCAGGAGGACGAAGAGGGTGATTCGGGCGATGTCGCCGCGCGAGAGGACGACCGCGACCTGGTCGGTGGACTTCGGCGGAATCGAGACGAGGGACTCCCGGTCGAGCAGCCAGTTCACGGACGACGTCAGGAGGTAGAGGTTCGCGGCGTTGGCGATGCCCCCCGTCGACGCGAAGTCGGCGTCGCCGACGACGACGAGACGGGCCTTCATGGCGGACCCGGTCCCGGCCCCGGTCTCGGCCGCAACGGCGAGCGGCACCGGCCCGGCCAGGTCCCGGTCGTCCTTCTCGACCTTCGTCTCGAGGTCGGCGAGGTTCGTCTCGCCCCATCCGTCCGCAGAGGTCTCGATGAGAACGGTCGCCGTGACGCCCGCCGGGAGCTTGTCGACCAGACCGACGGACCGGATGACCGGGAAGACGACCGGGAGCCCCTCGAGGAGCCTGGTGACGGTATGGCTCCGGAAGCTCCGGGCGACGACGGTTTCCGGCCCCATGAGAGGCAGGGCGTTCTTCGGATCGACGACGATGTCGTCGCCGAGACGGACGCCGAACGCGTCGAGAACCGGGCCGAGCCCGAGATCGACCATCCGGTTCCCGCTCCCCGGGGCGAACTCGGGGTCGAGGAGAAGGAGCGCCCTCCCCCCTTCCGCGAGATACGCCTTCAAGGCGTCGGTCTCGGGAAACGTGAACCCGGTCCGCGGTCCGGCGACGACCACTAGGTCCGTCTTCGCCGGCACCTTCTGGTCCACGAGGCTGTCCCACTCCTCGACCGTGCAATTGTCCTGCTTCAGGGCCTCGACGACCCGCTCGAGCCCGTCGCGCGAGCGTCCCTGGACCGCGCGCTCGCCGTGCCCCTTCGTGAAGACGACCTTCGGGCTCTTCTCCTGCGTCACGGTCAGGATGGCCGCCGTGAACTCCTGCTCTCCCTTGAACGCCTTGAGGGCGGGCTCGCCCCCCATCTGGGCGCGCTGGAAATCGAACTCGGCGAGCTGCTCGAGGGAGACGGCCTTCTTCTTCTCCCCGCGCGAAAGACGACGGAGAGCTGCATGACTCCCGTCTCCTTCAGGAACGCCTGCGCGCGGGCCGGGTTCCGCTCGGGGTTGAGGGTCTCGACCTTGAGGAGGGGCGTGGCCGCCTGGTAGCGCCGGAGCAGCTCCTGCGTCTCGGCGTAGAGCGGCGATCCCTCGGTCATGAAGACCGTCACCGCGACGGGCTGCCGGAGCGCCTTCAGGACCTGCGTCGACTTCTCCGACAGGGTGTAGAGCCCGGAGCTCGTCCAGTCGAACCTCCGGTAGTGGCGCGCCCCGATCCAGTTGACGAGGCCCAGGATCCCGACGCCCAGCAGGACGGCGACGGCGAGGTTGATGCGGGAAACCGTCTTTCCGTCGCTCATCATTTCCCCTTGTTTCCGTGCAGGACCCTGGCGGACAGGAGGAGGAAGAAGACGACGGAGGAGAGGACGTAGACGATGCGGCGCGTGTCGACGATGCCGCGGGCGAAGTCGTCCATGTGCTCGATCAGGTTCAGGTAGGAGAGGGCTTCCTTCAGGTTCGGGTCCGTGACGAGCTCGCGGAAGATCCCCGCCAGGAAGATCGCGAGGATCATCACGAAGCTGACGATCGCCGCGATGATCTGGTTCTTCGTCAGGGACGAGGCGAAGGTCCCCGCGGCGATGAAGAGCGCTCCGAAGAGGGCGATGCCGAGGTAGCCGGAGGCGATCGGCCCGAAGTCGATCCTCCCGTAGCGCGAGAGCGCGACCGGGTAGAGGACCGTCGGGAGCCACAGGAAGACGAAGAAGGTGAAGCCGCCGAGGAACTTGCCGGTCACGACGGTTCCTTCGCCCACGGGAGCCGTCAGGAGCGCCTCGATGGAGCCCGACTTGCGCTCCTCGGCGATCAGGCGCATCGCCACGATCGAGGAGACGAGCATCATGAAGATCCAGTAGAAGACGTTCTTGAAGAAGAGGGCCATCAGCTCCTGCCGCGACGTCTCCGGGCTGTTGAGCGACAGGAGGATCGCGTAGAAGACGTAGCCGTTGATGAAGAGGAACGCCGTCAGGACGACGTAGGCCAGCGGCGAGAAGAAATAGGCGAGGAACTCGCGCTTGAGGATGGCCAGGAGCGCCTTCACGACCGGGCCTCCCCGCGGGACTCGCCTTCCTCGACGGCGGCGGGCAGGTCGTCGGGCTTCTCGGCCCCTTCGGCGTCCCGCGCCGCGAGAAGGCGGACGAAGACGTCCTCGAGGGTCGCCTGCCGGGACGAGAGCTCGAGCACCGTCCAGCCGCGGGCGACGCACTCGCGGAAGACGCTCTCGCGGAGGTCGGAGCCCCGGTCGGCTTCCAGGAGAACCCGCGTCTCGCCCCCCACACCCATGCGCGAGGCGTGGACGACGCCGGGAGCTGGCGGAGGATGCCGTCGGCTTCGGGGATCTCCCCCTTCAGGCCGACGGCCAGGCCCGGCGCCTGCGTCAGCTGCTGGCGGAGCGTCTCCGGGGTCCCGGTGGCGACGATCTTCCCGCGGTCGATGATGACGACCCGGTCGCAGACGAGCTCGACCTCCGGGAGGATGTGCGTCGAGAGGAGGATCGTGTGGTCCTTCCTCAGGTCGCGGATCAGCTCGCGGACCTTCACGATCTGCCGCGGGTCGAGGCCGACCGTCGGCTCGTCCAGGACGAGGACCTTCGGCCCGTGGACGAGGGCCGCGGCGAGCCCGACGCGCTGCCGGTAGCCCTTGGAGAGGTTCCCGATCGGCTTCTGCGCCACGTCGTCGACGAAGCAGGTGGCGAGGGCGTCGTCGACGCGGCTCTTCGTTTCCCTCCGCGGTACGCCGCAGAGCTCGGCCCGGAACTTCACGTACTCCCGGACCCGCATCTCGGGGTAGAGGGCGAGGGTCTCGGGGAGGTAGCCGATGCGGGCCCGTGCCTCCCTGGGCCTGGCGGCGGCGTCGATCCCGTCGACGGTCACCTTTCCCGAGCCCGGCTCGAGGAACCCGGTGATCATCCGCATCGTCGTCGTCTTCCCGGCCCCGTTCGGGCCGAGGAAGCCCAGGATCTCTCCGCTCTCGACCCGGAACGACACGTCGTCGACGGCCACCGTTCCGTAGAACGACTTGCGGAGCGCTTCAACCTCAAGCATCGTCGTGCAGTCCCTCCGCGGACGGGCAGAGCGCGGCGCAGGTGACGCGCCGCCTTCTACCGAAAAAGCCCTTGAAATATAGCAGAGGAAACGTCAGTGCCCTCCCCCCTCAGCATCCGTTCGAAGGCCTTCCTCGGCGTCCTGCTGTGCGTCGGCGTCTGGGGCGTGAACTACCCCGCGACGAAGGTCGCCTACCAGGAGCTTTCCCCTCTCGCGTACACCGGCTGGCGGTTCCTCATCGCCGCCGCCCTGATCCTCGGGTGGGCCGTGCGCAACGGCGCACCGGTCCTGCCGCCCCGCGGTCTGCGCCGGTACGGCCTCCTTCTCGCCCTGACGGGCATCGGCGTCTACCAGCCGATCTTCGCCATCGGCGTCGAGAGGACGAGCGGCTTCGCGGCCGCGCTCCTCAACTCGGTGTCGCCGCTCCTGGCGCTCCTCATCGTGGCCGCGCTCGGGTACGAACGGATCCCCCGCCTCGCCGTCGCCGGGACGGCGGTGGCCTGGTGCGGCGTCGCGGGATTCCTCGTCGCGGCCCACGGTTCGGTCGATCTCGGAGGGCTCTCCGGGAACCTCCTCTGCCTCGTGTCCGCGACGTTCTGGGCGATCTACAGCGTCTCCTCTTCGCGCCTCTCGGGCCGGATCCCGCACGCCACGGCCCTCGCGACGACCTTCGCCTTCGGCACCCCGGTGCTCCTCGCCTATTGCGCGCCGTCGATGGCAAGGCAGGACTACTCCGACGTCTCGACCCTCACCTGGGTCATCCTCGTCCTTTCGGCGGTCTTCCCGCTCTACGCCTCCTTCCGGCTCTGGGCGCACGCGCTCGCCGTTCTCGGCGTCGCCGCCACCACCCGGGTCGGCGTCCTCGTCCCGGTCGTCGCAGGGGTCTCCTCCGCCCTCTGGACGGGCGAGCGCTTCTCGGGCGCCAAGCTCGCTTCGGCCGCCGTCGTCCTCGGGGGGCTCGCGCTGGCGCGGCTCGGAGCCTCCCGGGACCTGCCCCCGGGAGCCTCCGGCTAGCCGCGCCGGCGGGACGTTCGCTTCGGCTTCCGCGTCGGCTTCGGAGTCGCCTTCGACGCCGGTTTCGGCATCGGGGAGGGACCCTTCGCCGCGGAGGGACCGCGCCCGGACCTGCTCGGCCACGGCCCGGAGATTTCCGGCCAGGGTCCGGCGATCTCGTGCACGGACGCATCGGCGACCGGACCGGCGGCGGCCGTCGGGACGACGGTCGCACGGCCGGACGCGGACGGCGCCGGGCCCGCCCCGGGCGCGGGGGCTGCCGCGCCTCCCTCCGGGGCCGCGTTCCCGCCGAAGAAGGCGATGAGCCCTTCCGCCAGCGCTTCGGCGGACTGCTGCCGGAACGCCCGCGTGAGGGTGAGCTCTCGGTCCTCGTCGTTCGAGAGGTTCGAGAGCTCGAAGAGGACGCGGTTGGGAATCTTGTTGTAGCGCAGGACCGCCGGCACCCACTCCCGCCCCGAGCGGATGACGTGCGTCCTCACCGGCCGGAACTGGTGGACGGGAAGGCTCCGGCGTCGGAACGCGCCGATCAGCCTCTCGGCGAGCGAGGTCGACGCCCCCTCGGCCAGGACGCGCTCCTTCTTCGTGAACGAGACGACCGGCTCGTCGCGGACTTCGCGAAACGTCCGGTAGAACGGTGTGGCGCGGCCGTAGCTCGAGCGGAGGAACCGCTCGCCCGGAACGTACGCCATGGCGCCACGGACCGACGGGTGGAGGGAGTCGGCGTGGAGGGAGAGGAAGACGGTCCTCTCCGGCGGAATCGGCCTGCCGCCCGGACCGGGGCGCCTCAGGATGGCGTTCGCGAGGTACCACCGGAGGTTCACGCCCGCTGTCGGGTCCGTCAGCGAGTAGGGAGGGTCGGTCAGGAGGACTCGGGCCTTGCGGTCCGGGAGCCGGTCGCGATCCGGCACCTCCCAGCCGATTCCCGGCTCGCGCGTCATCATGACGACCTCGGCGCGCGTCGTCCCGAGGAGGACGTTCCGCAGGCGAGAGGCGACGTCGTAGACGTAGGTCGACTCCCAGACGCCGTGGTGGAGGGTCCCGGTGTCGCGCCCGCCGTGTCCGGCGTCGATCACGACGCGAACTCCGGCGAGGCCTCGAGCCTTCGCGGGCGTGGCGAAGAGCGCCGCCTCGGCCCGCTCCTTTTCCCGCGCCGCGGTCTTGGGGTCATCCGGCGGGAGGTATTCCTCCGAGAGGAGCTCGAGCGGGATCTTCACCGGGAAGCCGACGGGGATCCCGTGGACGTCGTCGATGCCCGAACGCAGGGCGATGTCCAGCGCGAGCTGGATGACGTCCCCGGCGTGGAGACGTCCGGTGAACCTCACGACGACGGCGGAATAGAGCGCCTCCTTCCGCTTCAGGCGGTAGACGGCGTACTTCCCTTTCGCGTCCGAGCCGTACTCGAGGCGCGGCGGCTCCTCGTCGGGAATCGGCTCGGCGTCCCGGAACGGCGCGAGGAGGTACTCGACGGGCACTTTCACGAGGGTCCCGCGCGTGACGAACGGGCCGGTCAGCCCGTTCAGCTCCGCGAGCCGGCCCGCGAGGCGTTCGTCGCCGGTGAACCAGGAGGCGATCGACGCGAGCGGCTCGGTTCCGACGGCCGCGTGCAGCCAGCCGATCGTCGCGCGCGCATCCGACGGGAAGAGGGCGCGCACGGCGGCGAGCCGCGTCTCGTCCGAGAGGCCCGCGTACGGCAGCAGAATCGTCCGCGTCCGGGACGGGGGCGTCGCGAGGGCGAGGAGCCTCGCGGCGGACGCCTCGTCGCGAGAGACGCGCCGCGCGAACTCGGCGACGGACTCGCCCTCGAGGGGACGCACCTCGACGACGATCGCGCCGTCGTCGAGGACGGCCGAGAAGTCCTCGGAGACGTCGACGCGCTTCGGCGGCTCCTGCGCGGCAACGAGGAGAGACGGCAGCAGCAGCAGCGCCAGGAGAAGGAGACGGAGGGGGGACCTCGTCAACGGATTGCGCCCGGCGGACGGCCCCACTCACCCGAGGCCCGCTCGACCTCGCGGCCCAGCGCGAGGAGCAGCGGCTCGGAGCCCGCCGGGCCGGCGAGCTGCATCCCGATCGGGAGCCGGTCCCGCGAGAGCCCGGCCGGGACCGAGAGCGCCGGGAGCCCCGCGAGGCTCGCCGGCACGGTGAAGACGTCGGCGAGGTACATCGAGAGCGGGTCCGCGCTCTTCTCCCCGATCCCGAACGCCGGCTCGGGCGCCGTGGGACAGAGGATCGCGTCGCACGAGCGGAAGGCGTCCGCGAAGTCGATCGCCAGCAGGGCGCGAACGCGCTGGGCACGCTCGTACCACGCCTCGCGATAGCCGGACGACAGTGCGAACGTCCCGAGCAGGATCCGCCGCTTCACCTCGGGCCCGAACCCGGCGGTGCGCGTCGCGCGGTAGAGGCCCGACAGGCCGTCCCCCTCCCGCCGCGCGCCGTACCGGACCCCGTCGTAGCGGGCGAGGTTGGAGGAGGCCTCCGCGGTCGCGAGGATGTAGTACGCCGCCACGGCCAGCGAGACGCGCGGCACCGAGACGCGGACGAGCGTCGCCCCCGCCGATTCGAGGCGCCGCGCCGTCGTTTCGAGCGCGGCGCCGACGTCGGAGTCGAGCCCGCCCTCGGGCGCCTCGGCCTCGGCGAGAAGGCCGATCCGCGTCCCGGCCGCTCCGGCCTCGATGCGCCCGAGGAGCTCGGGCGGAGCGGAGCGGAGCGAGGTGGCATCCCGGGGATCGGGGCCCGACATCGCGGCGAGGGCGAGGGCGGCGTCGCGGACGTTTCTCGCGAGCGGCCCCGCCTGGTCGAGCGACGAGGCGTAGGCGAGGAGACCGTAGCGAGGGACCCGCCCGTATGTCGGCTTGACGCCCACGAGGGAACAGAAGGACGCCGGCTGCCGCACCGAACCGCCGGTGTCCGTCCCGATCGCGAGCGGGACCGCGAGCGCCGCAACGGCGGCGGCCGACCCGCCCGACGAGCCGCCGGGAACGCGCGAGGTGTCCCACGGGTTGCGGACCGGCCCGAACGCCGAGCTCTCGTTCGAGGAGCCCATTCCGAATTCGTCGCAGCTCGTCTTTCCGACGACGACGCACCCGGCCGCCTTCAGCCGTTCGACGCACGTCGCGTCGTCCGCCGCGACGAATCCTGCGAGGATCCTCGAACCCGCCGTCGACGGCAGGCCGGCCACGTTTACGTTGTCCTTCACGGCAAGCGGCACGCCCGCGAGCGGCATCAGCTCCCCCGAGGCGACGCGCCGGTCGACCTCGTCCGCCGCCGCGAGAGCGGCCGCCGGGGCGACGTGAAGGAACGACCCGTGAAGGGCCCGGCTCTTCACTGCACGCGCGAGCGAAGCCTCCGCCACCTGGCGTGCGGTGAACCCTCGGGCGGAAACGGCCGCGGCCAGCTCGTGGGCCGGCCCGTCGAGCAGGAGGTCGAGATCCGACGTCACCCGTTCCTCGATACGACGCGGGGGACGACGAAGTGCCCGTGCGAGGCCTCCGGCGCGTTCGCGCCGACGAAGGAGCGCTCTCCGGGCTCGCCCGCCGGCAGGTCCGCCCTCAGAGGCGTCGGGGGAGGAGCCGGAAGGGGTGGAAGGAGCTCGTCCGGCACGCGCCGAAGTGTCTCGAAATGGTCGACGACCCGCGTCAGCTCATCGGCGAGCCGGGCATCCTCCCCGTCGACGAGATCGAGCGCGGCGAGCCGCGCCACGCTGCGGACGAGCTCGCGGTCGATCTTCACGCCGTCGAGTATAGCCAGCGGCTTGACGGCCCACTCGGCCCTCCCCTACCGTCGTTCCCTGTCGTGAGCACGCTTCCCGACGCCCGTTCTGCGCTCGGTCGCCTCGCACGCCGCCGCCCCGTGCGGCTCGCGCGGAAGGCCTCCGCCGCTTCGGGCGTGCCGTTCCTCGTCGTCGGGGGGGCGGTGCGCGACGCCCTTCTCGGCCTGGCGGCGGGAGACGTGGACCTCGTGGTTCCACGCGAGGGAGCGGTGCCGTTCGCGAACGCGCTCGCCCGCCTCGGCGGCTCGCGCGCGCTGGCGATCGGGCAGGCGCCGCGACGGATCCTCCACGTCCCGCTCGGCGCCTCCTCCGTCGACGTCTGGGAGACCGACGGCGACCCCGCAGACGACCTTCTCCGGCGCGATTTCACGGTCAACGCGCTCGGGCTCGCCTTTCCGGGGGGGCGCCTCGTCGCTCCAGACGGTGCGCTCGACGACCTGGTCGCCCGCCGCCTGAGGCTCCCCCGGGCCGGGGTCCTTCTCGAGGACCCGCTCCGCGTCGTCCGCGCTGCCCGCTTCCTCGCACGCCTCCCCGGCTTTCGCCTCGACCCGGCGGCGCTTCCCGAGCTGCGCCGCGCGGCCCGGCGCCTCGGAAACGTCGCGCCGGAACGGCGGCTTTCGGAGCTCGACGCGATCCTCGCCGCGGGCCCGCTCTCCGCCGCGCTCGCCCTCGCCCGGCTCGAGGCGTGGGGAGCGCTCGAAGCGCTCCTGCCGGGCATCCCGCAGGGCGCGCGGCGCCGGGGCATTCGCCTCGTCGGCGCGGCGGGCGCGGACGCGTCCGCTCCCCTTCTACGGACGCTCCTTCTCTCACCCGCAGGCCCCGCTCCCGCCGCCGCCGCGCTCGAAACGCTCCGTGCGAGCCGGCGCGACCGCCGGCTCGCGGAGACGCTCGTCGGCCTCCCCCGGCCGCCGCGCGCTCCCGGCCGGAACGACGCGGTTCTCCTCCTGCGCCGATCGGCGCCGTTTTCCCGGGAGGCCGTCGCCTTCCTCGCCGTGGCGCAAGGGGCAGCCGGACGGGCCGTCGCTCTCGAGGCCGAACGCCTACTCGCCGTGCGCGGGGCCCTCCCCCGGCTCCTGCGGCCCCGGCGTCCCGTGGATGCCCTGGACGTAGCCGATTTCCTGGGCGTTTCGGGGAGCGCCCTTGGCGTCGCGCTCGCCCGCCTCGACGAAGCGCTCGCCACGGGAGCCATCCGGGGGCGCCGAGAGGCACTGGCGTTCCTCGCGGGTACCGGCTCCGCCGCGCGTCGCCGGGCAGGATCCGTTACCCGATCGGTATAAGCTTCATGCGAGGATCTGGAACATGGACCTGACCGAACTGTTGAAGTTCGTCACGAAAAAGGAGGCTTCGGACCTCCACCTCAAGCCGGGGCGACCGCCGCTCCTGCGGATCAACGGGCGCCTCGTCCCGCTGAAGACCGACCCTCTCAGCCCCAAAGAGATCGAGGACATGGTCCTCACCATCCTCACACCGCACCAGAAGGACAAGCTGACGGCCAACTACGCCGTCGACATCGGGTACGGCATCCAGGGCCTGGCACGCTTCCGCGGCAACATCTTCCTCCAGCGAGGGAGCTGGTCGGCCGTCTTCCGGCGGATCCCGTTCACGATCCCCGGCATCCTCGAGCTGCACCTTCCCGACGTCGTCCACACGTTCTGCGACTACCCGTCGGGACTCGTACTCGTCACCGGGCCGACCGGCTCGGGCAAGTCGACGACGCTCGCCGGCATCATCAAGGGAATCACGGAGAGGCACCCGGTCCACGTCGTCACCGTCGAGGACCCGATCGAGTACCTCTTCCAGGACAACCTCGGCTCCGTCTGCCAGCGCGAGGTCGGGACCGACACCACGTCGTTCCACGAGGCGCTCCGCAACGCGATGCGGCAGGACCCGGACGTCATCATGGTCGGCGAGATGCGCGACTGGGAGACGATTCAGACGGCCATCACGGCCGCCGAGACCGGGCACCTCGTCTTCTCGACCCTCCACACGAACAACGCCGCGCAGACGATCGACCGCATCATGGACAGCTGCCCGGGCGGCCAGCAGAACCAGGTGCGGCGCCAGATGGCCCTCGTCCTGCGCGCGATCTGCTCCATGCAGCTCATCGAGCGGATCGACGGCCAGGGACGGATCCCGGTCATCGAGATCCTCGTCAATTCCCCGAAGATCACCAAGCTCATCGAGGACGGCCAGACCAACGAGATCCTCGACGAGATGGAGAGCTCGGTCACCTACTACAAGATGCAGTCGATGAACCAGTCGCTCATCGCGCTCCTCGTGAACGGCGCGATCGACTACGACAAGGCGATGCAGCTGACGGCGGACCCCGAGGACCTCTCCCTCAAGCTCCGCAAGCTCTTCCCCGAGATCGAGGAAAAGTTCCGAGGAGGCATCATGGCCCCGTCCGCAAACGACTTCTCCGCCATCACGGAGCTGATGGACATCAAGAAGCTCTACGAGGAGGCGGAAGACAAGTGGAGGCTGCGCCTCCAGGAGAAGGAAGACTCGATCGCCAGCCTCGAGGCCGACCTCCAGTCCAAGGACCGGATCATCGAATCGCACGCGATGGGGGGACAGGAGCTCGAGGGCGAGCTGCAGAAGGCCCGTCAGGAGAACGAGCGGATCCGCCAGGAGGCCGCCGCGCGCATCGCACAGCTCAACGACCGGATCAAGGAGCTCAACAGCCGGATCATGGGCGGTTCTTCGGCACCTCCCCCTCCGGGAACTCCGCAGTCGGGGTTCTTCAAGAGGTAGGGAGCGGCCCCGCGCTCCGGAGCGTGCGTATGCGGGCACGCGGCGCGAGGAGCTGAATTCGGAACGTGGAGAAGAAAGCCGGCGCGGCCCTCGGAGCCGCGCTCCTCCTCGCGGTCGTCGCCTCCTACCTGCCGGTCTTCGCAGCCGGGTTCATCTGGAACGACCCGGCCTACGTCACCGAGAACCGGACGCTGGACGGCTCCGGGAGCCTCTCGAGGATCTGGACCGACACGCGGGCGAACGAGCAGTACTACCCCCTCGTCTTCACGACCTACTGGATCGAGAAGCGACTCTGGGGGCTCCACCCCCTCGGATACCACGTCGTCAACGTCCTCCTGCACGGGATCGGCGCGCTGCTTCTCTGGCGACTCCTCCGGCGCCTCGCCCTCCCCGGCGCCTGGCTTGCCGCCGCGGCCTTCGCGCTTCACCCCGTCTGCGTGGAATCCGTCGCCTGGGTCACGGAAAGGAAGAACACCCTCTCCCTCGTCCTCTCCCTCCTCGCAGCCCACGCGTTCCTCGCCTGGCGAGACTCCCGCGAGGCGCGGGAAGCGGTCGCGGAGGCGGCCGCGAGGTCGACGACGCCGAGGAAGAGGAAGGCGAAAGAGAAGGGGGCCCCGCCCGGGAGGGCCCCGTTCCACGAAAGGCCGGCTTTCCTCTACGGAGCGGCCCTCGCCGCCTTTTCGCTGGCCCTCTTCGCCAAGACGACCGCGAGCGTCCTCCCGGCCGTACTCCTCGTCGTCGTCTGGTGGCGGCACGGCCGGGTCCGCTGGCGGGACGCGTGGCCGCTCCTGCCCTTCTTCGTCGTCGGCGTCGGGCTTTCCTTTCACACGGCGTGGCTCGAGCGAACGATGGTCCGGGCGACGGGCGACGAGTGGGCCCACGGCCTCCTGGAACGTGTCGTCCTCGCCGGTCAGACGACCACCTTCTACGCGACGAAAATCCTCTGGCCCTCGAACCTGATGTTCATCTACCCGAGGTGGAGCCTCGACGCCGGGAGCCTCCGTCCGTGGCTTCCCGCCCTCGGCTGGTCCGCGGCGCTCGGCGGCGCGGCGCTCCTCGCCCGGTACGGTCGCCGCGGGCCGCTCGCCGGCCTGCTCCTCTTCGGGGGAGTCCTCTTCCCGGCGATGGGCTTCTTCAACGTCTACGCGATGCGCTACTCGTGGGTCGCCGACCACTTCGCCTACCAGGCCGTCGCCGTCGCGGCGGCGGTCCTCGTGTGCGGCGCGGCAAGCCTCCTCGCGCCCCTTCCCCCGCTCTATTCCAGGCTGGCGACCGGACTCGGCCTGGCCGGGCTCTTCGTTCTCGCAACGCTGACGTTCCGGCAGGGCCCGGCCTACAAGGACGAGGAGACCCTCTGGCGGCACACGCTCGAGCGGAACGCCGAATGCTTCATCTGTCTCACGAACTACGGGAATCTCCTCCTGGAGGCGGGGAAGACCGACGAGGCCGTCTCGCTCCTGACACGGTCCCTCGCGATCAAGCCCGACGCCGTGCCGACCCGGGTGAACCTCGCCCGCGTCGCCGAAGAGCGCCGGAGCTACGGGGAGGCCGCCACGCACCTCCTCGCCGCCCTCGCCGTCGACCCCTCCGACGACGAGGTCCGGATTCACCTCGCGACGGTGTACACGAAGGCGGGGCGTCTCGACGACGGCATCCGCGAGTTCCGAAAGGCTCTCGAGACCCCGTCCCCGTCGGATTTCCTCGCTCACAACGGTCTCGGCGCAGCCCTGATGGGCGCCGGCAGGCCCACGGAGGCGATCGGGCACTTCCGCGAGTGCGTGAGGCTCCGTCCCGACTACGAGCACGGGCGGGCGAACCTCGAGCGCGCTCTCGCGATGACGCAGTCCCGCTGAAGGCGCGCGACGTGCCCCCCGTCACACGCCCGGCGCGCGCGCTTCCGCTTGAGCGGCATCCCGTTAGACTCGGCACAACATGTCCTCAGTCACGCGTCGTGCGCTCCTCTTCGGGGCCGGCGTCCTCGTCGCCGCCGGAGTGGGGTCCGGCCTGTTCTTCCTCCGCGTTGGCCGAACCGTCTCGCGCAGTGCGGCCCCGGGGAGCATCCGCGCCGAGCGAGTCCGCCCCCTGACGTTCACGGCGCTCGAGCGGACCGGGACGAGACCCGACGTCTCCGTCGCCGGGGACGGCCGCGTCCTCGGCATCGCCGACGTCGCGGGCGTCCTCCACCTGGCAACGGGCTCGGGGCTCGAATCGGACGGGCGGCTCCTGGACGTTCGCGACGGCCTCCCGTCTCTCCGCGTGTCGGCCGTGGCCTCCTGGAGAGGCACGCCGGTCTTCGCGCTCGAGAGGGGCGGATGGGGACGGCTCGGCGCCGCCGGCCCCGAGCTCGCGGGCTCGGAGTTCGGCGAGCTCGAGGTACGGACCTTCGCCGAGACAGACGGGGGCGAGCTCCTCGTGGGCGCCCGCCAGGGGCTCTACCGCGCGCCGTCCGGCGCGGGAGAGCTCGAGAAGCTCGACGACGCCCCGGTCCGGTCCATCGCCCTGCCCGCGGGCGGAGAGATCGCCTCGGGTGGAGAGAAAGGGCTCCGGCTCGTCTCCCGCGGAGGGTCGGCTCCCCGCCTCGTCGAGACACCCGACCCGTGGGTGGAGAGCGTCTCGGTTCTCGGGGACGAGCTCTGGGTGGCGACGGCCGCGGGCGCGGCTCGCGGTCCGCGGAACGCAAAGAGCCTGATTCCAGTGGCCCGCGGGGCAGACGCGACGTCCGGCGTCGCCTGGGACCGCGCCTTCCGATTCGTCCCCGCCGACGGCCCCCCACGCGTCTCGGCGCTCCTGCCCGACGGATCGCGGCACGACACGTCGGCGCCGGAGCGCTTCCGCCGCCTTTTCGTCGTCGCAGGCCGCCTCTACGCCGACGGCCCCACGGGCCTTCGCCTCTTCGATCCCGCCCGCGGCTTCGAGCTCGTCCGAAAGGCGCCGCCGTCTCTCCCGACGCCCCACGTCAACGCCCTCGCGGCCGACGGCTCGCACCTCTACCTCGGCTTCTTCGACGGCGGTCTCGCCGTCGCCGACCCCCGCGGGGCGCTGCTCGCCGCGACGCTTCTGCCCTCGGGGGACGCCTGGGGCGTCAACGCGCTGCTGCCGATGGGCGGCGTCGTCTACGCCGCGACGCTTCGCGGCGCGTTCCGGATCGCGGATGGAAAAGCCCGCCTGCTCGAAGGCGCCGGGGCGGCGTTCGCCCTCGCCTCCACCGGCTCCGGCCTCGCGATCGGCTACGGCCAGGGAGTGCTCCTCCCCGGCCCGCGTCTCCTCTCCGCCTTCCACGGCCTCCCGGGAAACCAGGCCTACGCCCTCGCCGCGACCGGAGAGGCGCTCTGGGTCGGCACGCCCACCGGCCTCGGGCGCGTCGAACGGCGGCGCGTGACGGAGCGCGTCCTGCCCGGCGAGGGAAAGCTCCCCCACCCGTGGGTCACGGCGCTGTGGCCGCGCGAGGACGGACTCTGGGTGGCAACCTACGGCGGCGGCCTCGCCGTCCGCCGCGCGGGGGACGCGGGCCCGGCGTGGGAGAGCCTTCCGGAGACACGCGGCTTGAAGGTGAACGCCGGCGCGCTCCTCGGTCTTCCCGACGGCCGTCTCTGCGCCGGGACGCAGGGCGCCGGGGTCTGGTGCTCCGACCGCCTCCGCTCGCGCTTTTCGCGCGTCGATCTCCCCCTTCCGTCGCCTGACGTCTTCGCCCTCGCGGCCTTCCCGAGGGAATCTCCCGACCTCCTCTTCGTCGGCACCTCGGAAGGGCTCCTTCGCCTTCCGGCCGACGCCCTTCCGGAGACACGATGAAACGAGCCGCCCCGCTCCTCCTCCTCCTCGCCACGTTTCCGGCGTCCGCGCAGACCGGCCTCCTCGTCCCGACCTCGACGGGGAGGCCCGACCCGCGCGTCCTCTCGCTGGGCGAGATGACGGTCGACGTCGGCGTGGCGCGCGGCGTCGCCCGCGTGAACGTGCGGCAGGTCTTCGAGAACCACACGGGGGAGATTCAGGAGGGAACGTGGCGCTTCCGCCTCTCTCCGTCCGGTGCGGTCGGTGACTTCGCCGTCTGGGACGGACTCGTGAGGATCCCGGGCGTGATCGTGGAGAAAAAGCGCGCCCGCGCGATCTACGAGGAGCTGACGACGCGGCGGATCGATCCGGGCCTGCTCCAGCAGGGCGAGGAGGAGGACCCGGCGGGAGGCGGCTCTTCGCGGCCTTCGGGCGGCGCGGTCTTCTCGGTGAAGGTCGCGCCTATCCCTTCGTGGGGAACGAAGCGGCTCGAGATGCAGTACCAGGAGGAGGTGCCCTGGGCCGACGGGGTTGGAGAGCTTCGGATTCCTCTCCGGCCCGGCGAGGGAGAGCCGACGAGCGCCGGTCGCCTCGAGGTGGCGGTGACGCTCGAAGACGGCACGTTCCTCGAGCCGCCCCCGTCGGCGCTCCCCCTCGCAGTCACCGGAAAGACGGCGCGTTTCAGCGCGGGCGACGTGCCGCTCGCAAAGGACGTCGTCGTCCGCATCCGGCCTGCATCGTCCGCGCCGCTCGCCTTCTCGGCCTTCCGCAGCCCCGACGGCAGGCTTCCCGACGGCCTCGCCCTCGCGCCGTGGGAACGCCTCTCCGACGTCCCTCCCGAGAAGGACGGCTTCTTCCTCCTCGAGCACCGCCCCGCCGCGCATGCGGCCGCGCCGGGCGCCGCCACCTCGCCGGCCCGAAAGCCTCTGTCCGTCGCTCTCCTCTTCGACACGTCCCTCTCGACCCGCTGGGGAAGCCTCGAGACGGGGTGGGCCTTCGTGAACCGGCTCCTCTCTCGCCTCGGCCCGGCAGACCGGCTCGTCGCCGTCCCGTTCGATCGAGCCCCGACGCCGGATCCGGCAGGCCTCCTTCCCGCCACCGACGCGACGAAGAGCGCGGCGCTGACCGCCATCCGCTCCCGGCTCCTCGCGCCGGGAACGGACACGGCCGCCGCGGTCCGCGCCGCCGCGGCGCTCCTTCCGAACGACCTCTCTGCCAGGATCGTTCTCGTCACCGACGGAGCCGGGGCGCCCGGCGACCTCGCGAAGGCCTCGCAGGGGCGGCCGCTCTTCACCGTCCTGACCGGCGAGGAGAGGCGCGAGGCCTTCCCCGCCGCCTCCCGCCAGGTCCTCCCCCTGCCGCCCGGCAGCGCGTCGCAGCCGCCGGCCGGCGAAGCGCTCTTCCTCGCGCAGCTCCTCGCCGACCTCCCGCGAGAAGGGGCGACGGCACGCGCGACGCCGACCTCCCCTTCGCGGTGAAGGGCGGCGACCCGAAGCTGCGCGACGTCTACGGCGTCCTCACGCAGCCTCCTCCTCGCCGGCTCCCTCTCCGGCTGGGTCGGCCGCTACGGACAGCCGGCGAAGACGACGATCGAGCTGGCGTCCGCAACGGTCCCGGCCGACTTCCCGGAGAAGGCCCTCGACGCGCGCGACCTGCCGCGCCGCTGGGCGCGGGCCCGGGTCGACGATCTCCTCCGCAGGATCGAGCTCGAAGGGGAGAAGCGCGAGTGGGTCGAAGAGATCCTCGAGCTCTCGCGCCGATACAAGTTCGTCACGCCCTACACGGCCTTCCTCGCGGCCCCCCGCTCGCTGCTCCGGCCGCGCCGGATCCAGCCGGGAGACCCGATCCTGAGGATCGAGGCGCTCCCGGGAACCGCCGCCATCGCCGCCCTCCTCCCCTTCGGCCGGAAGCTCGACCTGACCCGCCGCCCGGGCTCGAACCTGTGGGAGGGGCGGTTCCTCGTTCCCGACGGCACCGCGGACGGACCGATGAACGTCCGGATCGTCCTCCGCGACCAGGGGGGCGCGACCACGGTCGAATCCAAGCGCGTCGTCGTCGACGGCACGCCACCGACCATCACGCCGACGCTCCCCGACGGCGCGACGGCGGGCTCGACCGTGACGCTCGCCGCGCGCGCCGATGCCGACGTCATCGCCCTCACCGCCCGTGTCGGCGACGGTCTGCCCGTTCCGCTCCGGTGGGACGGTCCGGCGAAGGCGAGCGTCGGCGAACTGCTCCTTCCACAGGGAATCACCGGTTCCGTTCCCGTCCTCTTCGAGGCGATCGACGGCGCGGGGAACCACGGGTTCGCCCGCGCGACGCTGAGGATCCGCTGATGTCACGAACACTTCGCGCGAGGCGGCCGTTTTTCCTCCTTCTCGCTGGCGCGCTCGCCCTCTCGGCCGCCACCCGCCCCGCGGCGCTCGACGCGGCGGCCTCGCTCGTCCCCTGGACCGACCTCACCGACGCCGACGCGCTCAGCTCGGTGCTCGTGAGAAAGGCGGTCGTCGACGGCCGGACCGTCCACTACCCGACCCCGACGAAGGAGCTGGCCGCCGAGCTCGAGGCGCGCTCCGCCGCGGGAGGCGAGGTCGCCCTCGCCGCGCTGCGCCACCTCGCCGAGGCGCGCAGGGAGCTGGGGGATCTCCCTGGCGCCGAAGAGGCCCTCTCCCGCTGGGCCGCAGGAAGCGGCGGAAGGGCGTGGGCCGAGGCCGCCAGCTGGGGCGCCCGCTACCGTCGCTGGCCCTTCGCGTTCTCCGCCGCGACGTCGGCGATCGCCTCCGACGCTCCCGAGACGCTGCGACGTTCCGTCGCCACCGAGCGCATCGGCTGGGCCGACGCGGACCCGTCGCTCGCGGACCCGCTCGCCCTCAGGGCCGAACGGGCCGCGCTCTTCCCGTCAGACGCCGCGTACGTCGAAGAGTGGATCCGCGCCCTCGAGAAGTCCGGGAAGACTGAAGGAGGCCGACGACGCGCTCCGGGGCGCAGAAGCGCTGCCCGAGGAGACGCGCCTCCTCGTTCTCTCCGACCTGAAGGGCGACCACGGCGATGCCAGCGGCGCCTTCTCCGTTCTCGAGGCGTTCGTCGCCGACCCGGCGAAGTCGCCCTCCTCGCGCGCCCTCGTGGCCTTCGCGCGCCGCGCCGACGCCGTCGCGCTCTCGCGGATGGAGGCCCTGCGCCTCGGCCTCGAGAAGGCCTTCGACGCGCGCTCCGTGACGCTCCTCGCCCGCTGGTTCGAGGGAAAGGGGCGGAGCGACCTCGCCCTCGAGCTCCTCGCGCAGGTCGAGCTGCGCCACGGGGCGGGCCTCGCCCGCGAGGGCCGCCTCGTCCTCGCGAGGCTCTTCGAGGCGCTCGACGCGATCCCAGAGGCCTTCCGCAGCCGCCTCGCCGCCGCGACGTCGGCAGCGGAGTCCCAGCGGCTCGACGACCTCGCCGAGCTCGCCCGCCTCGCGCTCGCCGCCGGCGCGCGCCCCATCGCCTGGGGCGTCCTGAACGACGAGCCCTACCGCTGGGCGGCGCGCACCGACGTGACGCCCGGCTTCACCACGGCCGGGCTCTCCTTCCTCCTCACCGGTCTCGCCCCGGACGACGCGCTCGCCGAGCTGGAAGCGCAGCGCCTGCCGGAGAAGACCCTCCGCGCCGGCCGGCTCCTCATCGCCGAGCTGGAGCGGCGGAGCCCGAAGCACCCGGCCCTGCCGGGCCTCCACGTGAAGGTGATGGACAGGCTCGTCCAGCGCGGCAAGGGCGAAGAGGCGCTCGGCCTCCTCGCGAAGGCCCAGAGCGGAGACGCGGCCACCCGCGCCGAGGCCCGCCGCGTGGCCCTCCTGGCGATGCGGCAGACGAAGGCGCCGCTCGAGAAGGAGACGGCGCTCTGGGCCGAGAGGCTCGCGCTTCTCGCGCCGGACGGCAGCGTCCCGCAGCCCGGCAGTGGAGCCGGCGAGGGAGCCGGCGAAGAGGCCGGTCAGGAAGGCTACGACGGCGAGAGCGGCGGGGAGACCGGAACGAAGAACCGGCTCGCGAGCGGTGCCCGCGTGGACGAGTACGACCGGGTCCTGGACGAGGCGATCGTCCGCCTCGACGACCGCGACCGCTCGCACCGCGCGAGCCTCGCCCTCCTCCTCGGCGAGATGGACCGCCTGCCGCGTGCCGAGGCCGTCTGGCTGAAGGCCGTCGACCGGATCTCCTCGTGGAAGCTCGACGACGACCTCGAGCCCCGCTACCGAAAGGCGATCGCCGCGTTCGAGGGCCCCGAGTGGTGGAAGAAGCTCGCGCGCTGGTACGCGCGGCGGCAGAGGACGGCGGACCTGAAGGCGCTCGGAGAGGAGATCGTCGCGAGCTTCCGCGGATCGGCCCTCTTCTCGCGCGACCCGATGCTCCAGGAGGCCGTCGTCGCCCTGGAGGAGCAGCCGAACCCGTACGTTCTCTTCTCCGACTTTCTCGCCCTGCGCGCGCTCCAGCGCTTTCCGTCGAGCCCGTCCGTCCTCGAACGGGCCGAGTCCCGCCTCCTCGCACGTTCGTCCTTCGACGCGCTGAAGGCGAAACGGCCCCGGGACGTGAAGGACCGTGCCGTCGTCGACGACGCGCTTCTCGCGCTCCGCCGCGACGCCGTCCTCTGGGCCGACGCGCCGCGGCGCGGCCGCTTCCTCGACGCTCTCGTGCGGAAGGGGGCGCTCGAGACGTTCCTGCGGCGTCTCGAGGAGACGCCCGCGAAGACCCCCGTCGAGAACGTCCTCCTCCTCGACGGATGGGTGCGCCTGTCGCGCTTCGAGAGGGCCGTGCCGTTCGCCGAGGCGCTCTCGGAGGCCTACCCGGGCGACCCGGTGCGGGCCTCGGAGGCGATCTCGCTCGAGCGTTCGCTCTCGGCGTTCTCGCCCGAGCACGCCACCGCGGCCGAGCGGATCGCCGGGCGCGCCGCCGCTGCCGCCGCCGACCCGTCGCCGTTCTGGACGCCGATCGGCGAGATGTGGCAGGACCTCGAACGCCCGGACCCTGCCGGAGACGCGTTCCGGAAGGTCCTCGCCGCCTCGCCCCGGAGCCCGGAGACGATCCTGGAGACGGCGACCGCATTCTGGGATTACGGCCGCTTCGGCGAGGCTCTCGCCGTCCTTTCGGAAGGCCGGGCACGCATCGGCAAGCCCGCCCTGCACGCCTTCGAGGCGGGAGTCCTCAAGGAAGAGCTGCGCGATCGCGACGGCGCGATCTCCGAGTACGTTGCGGCGCTCGCCGACGAAGGGGACGGCGGCTGGCGGTCCCGGCAGCGGCTCGGAAGGCTCGTGGGCCGGGCCGCGATCCGCGACCTCCTTCTCTCCCGGATCGCCCGGCTCGGCCCGGGACGACCCGCCGACGAGACCGCCCTCGTCTCGTACCTCCCGCTCGTCGGCCTCGACTCGACCGGGGAGACGGACTGGGACGACTGGATGGACCTGCCGAACGACCCGGTCGCCCGCGCCGCACGCGCCTCCCGCCGCGAGGAGACGAGCCCTGCCGAGCGGCAGGGAACGGCCGCCGTCGGCGAAGCCCTCTGGAAGAAGACGCTCGAGATGGCGCCCCGGGCGACGAGCCCCACTTTCTCTCTTCGGTCCGAACCTGGTCGGGCTCCCTCGCAAGCGCGCGCTGGGCCGGCGCCGACGGGGCCACCAGCCTCGAGCCTGCTCCTGGCCCGCGAGGCCGAGCTCCTCCCGACGGAAGAGGCGCGCGTCCCGAAAGAGGCCGCCCGCGCCGCCTGGCTCCTCGAGCGCGGACGCGCCGATGACGCGAAAGCGGCCTGGGTCCGGCTCCTCCCGCGCGTCGACGCCCTCCCCGACGGCGCGACGAAGATCCGCACGCTCGCCGCCCACGCCCGTTTCCTCGAATCGGCGGGCGGGGACGCTGGCGGCGCCTTCCGCGACGCGACCCGTCGCTTCCCGTGGTCCCTCGGCCTCCTCGAGGACCAGGTCGCCTACCTCTTCCGCGCCCGGCGCGACGCCGAGGGGCTCGACGCCCTCGAAGCGGCGGCCGCGCGCGCGGCCGAGGGTCACAGGGAGCACCTGACCGAGCGCCTCGTGAACGAGTCGCTCTCCCGCAAGGACCTCGCGCGCGCCCGCAGGGGCGTCGAGAGGCTCCTCTCCTTCACTCTCGAACCGCGAGCGCGCGTGAGCGCCCTCGCCCTCTCGGCCCGCCTCGCCTGGCGCGAGGGGGGCCCGCTCGACCCGATCGCCTTCGCGAAGGCCGAAGCCCCGAGCCTCCCCGAGCCGCTGAGGCCGGACCTCTGGGCCGCCCTCGCCGGCGCCGCCCGGGACGAGGGAAAGCTCGACGCCGGCGTCGACCTCTACATCGAGGCGCTCAACCGCCGGACCGAAAGGGAGTGGCTTCGCGAGGCGTGCCGCCTCGCCGTCCGCGCGCAGAAGGCGGACGTCCTCCTCGGCTTCTTCCAGAAGCAGCGCGCGCGCAGCCCGCGGGACGTGCGCTGGGCCGTGGCCGTCCGCGAGATCCGCGCGTTCCAGGGAGACCTCGACGGCGCCGTCGCCGCCGCGCGCGAGGCCGTGTCCGTCGCGCCGGAGCGCGAGGAGCTGACCCGCGAGACGGTCGCGCTCCTCGAGCTCCAGGGGCGGTTCCGCGAGGCGGCCGAGTTCCTCGAAGGCTGGGCGAAGACCCGCCTCGCGGACGAGGGCGTCGCTTCGTGGCGCGCGTCCCTCTACGTCCGCGCCGGGGACGTCCGGAAGGCGCTCGCCGTCGACCGCGCTTCCATCGCCGCCGTCCTCGCCTCCGGCGCCGAGAACGCCGAGGAGGAAGCCGGACGCCGGACGGCCCGTGCCGCGCGTCGTTACCTCCGCCTCGGCCGCGCCAACGCCGCGTGGGAGCTCGCCGCTCCCGGCGGCGACCCCGCGCGGGTCGTCGAGGTTCCCCTCGGGAACGCCGAGCGAACCGAGATCGCGTTGCGGGCCGGGGCCTTCCCCCGTCTCTTCGCCCGGTTCGCCGGCGACGAGGAGTTCCTCCAGGAGACCGGGTGGGCGTTTTCGCGTATCGCGCTCCCCGAGCAGCGGGAAGCGCTCGAGAAGGATCTCCTCGGGCGGATCTTCCGTCCCGGCGGGAGCTTCGACGACGCCGCCGTCGCGCGGCTTCACCCGTACGCCGAGGCGGCGGGGCTCACCCGCTTCGACGAGGCGCTTTCCAGGAGACTGCTCTCGGCCGTTCCGCCGGCGAAGGCGTTCTGGGGAAGCGAACCGCCGGAAGCGTTCGTCGCCGGCCTGCGTCCCGTCGAGCTGGCGATGGCCAAGGACGGCTCGAACCGCCTCCGCCTCGTCCGGTCCGACTTCCACGCCGACTGGGTGAGGTTCCTGGTGGAGCGCGCGGACGATGCCGCGCTGCGCCCCGCGCTCGCGCCGCTCGTGGCCGACCTGAACGCGAAGATCCTCGGCACCGCGCCCGTGACGAAGGCCGTGCCGTACGCCTCGTGGTTCCCCGTCGAGCCGTTCGCGCGCCTCGCCACCCGCCCCGAGAACGCCGAGTGGAAGACGGGCGTCGACGGCTGGTTCCGAACGACGGGCGCGTGGAAACGGTTCCTCGCCGCCTCCGACTCCTCGTGGAGCGTGAGACCTCTCGTCCCGCTCCTCTCGACCGGCACGCGCCGCGCGTATTTTCTGCGCGGCGCGCCCGCTCCACCGCCCGGCGTCACCGAGAGCCCTCAGCGCCTTGCGCGACACGCCGCCGTCGACCGCGTCGCCGACGCGCTCGAGGCGCTCGTCGCGAACGCTTCCGGTGCCTCCGCCAGCCCCGACGTCGTCCGCCTCCGTGGCCCGCGGAGCGTCGACGAGGTCCTCGGCTCCGATCCGCGCTTCTCCTGGGCCGAGCTCGCGCCGCTCCCGGGCGACCGCGGCGACGACCTCGTCACCGGATCGGGAGTCGACGCGGGCCGCGCGCCGGCCCGCCTCTGGGGCCTTCGCCCGTCCGCACCCTGGTTCGTCCTCGAATCGCTCACCCGCCTCCGCGAGCGCTCTGCCGATACGCCGGGTGTCCCGCTCGAAGCCGCCGCCCGCGGAGGCGAGTCGGCCCGCGCTCTCGCCGCCGGGCGCTCCGCCGAGGCGCTCGGCGACCTCCCGCTCGCCCTGGCTCTCGACGAAGCCTGGTTCAGCGACCTCTCTCAGGCCGACCGGCTCGCCCGCCGCCTCCGCCTCCTCGTCGGCGCCGGCGGAGAGGGTGGAAGGGAGAGGGCGAACGCCCTCCTCCGCGCGGAGGTCCGTACCCGACAGGCGAAGTCCTCGGAGCCCCTGTTCCGGGCCTGGGAGCGAAGCGCCGCTCCGCTCGGGCTCGCTCCGCCGCTCTCTCACCTCGACCCGGCGCAGCCGGTCGCCGCCGGCCTCCTCGCGTTCCTCTGCGACCGCGAGGGACCGGCCGCCGTCGCGGAGCTGAAGCCCACCGACGAGGCCGAATACCGTGGCGCCCTCGGCGCCCGCTGGGGAAGCCGCATCGAGAATCTCCCTGCCGATCGCCTCGACTTCTACCTCCGCGAGGTGTGGGCCCACGACGCAGGGACCTTCCCCCTCGCGGCCGCGTCGAAGCTCCCCGGCTTCCTGCGGGACGCGGCGCCCGTCCTCGCCCGCCTCGACACGCCTCTCCGTGCCGAAGGCCTCGCGGCAGCCCGGGCCCTTCCCGACACCACGCTCCTGGCCGGCGTCACCCGGCGCGCCGGAGATCTCGGCCCGGAGCTGGACCTCCTTCTTCTCCGCGCCGACGTCGCCCGGGGCGACGACGCGGCGGCCCTCGCACGCCTCGACAGGATCGTCGAGCTTCCAGGCGGCCTCGTCTCCCCCCTCACCCTCGCCGAGCCTGACCTCTCCTCGTCGCTCGAAGGCACGGAGGCCCCGGTGACGCCCCGCGAGGGCGGATCTCCCGTCCTGCGCGCCTTCCGGATCGTCCGCGACGCGAAACGTTCCGATCTCCTCGCGAAGACGACGGCCCTTCTCCTTCCTCGTGTCGAAAGCAGGATTGCCGCCGCCGCGGCGCCGGCGGACGTCTGGGAGCTGGCGCTCGAGCTGAAACCTCCCGCCGAGCGCCCCCTTCTCCTCGCCGAGCTGGAACGGAGCTGGGCGCGCGGCGAGTGGTCCGGGCGCGACCAGATCGCCGCGCTCGTCGCCGTCCTCGCGCGGAAGGAGCGCGCCGCCGGCCTGAAGTGGTTTACGAGAATCCCCGAGCCCGTCTATTTCGCCGAGGCGCGGCAACGCGCCACGCTCCTCGTCGCCCTGAAGGACGTCGACGGCGCCCGCGGCGAGTGGGTCGCGGCCCGCGCACGCATGGCTCTCACGCAGGACCAGGAGCTCTCCGCGTTCGACGCCTGGAGGCAGCTCGGCGGCGATTCCGTCGCCGGAGCGCCGGCGTGGTGGACCACCGCTCGTCCCTTCTGGCAGAGGAAGGGGGCCGACTTTGCCGCCTGGGGCGGGGACCTCGCGAAACACCTCGCCCTCCACCCCTACGACCGCCACGCGGCCCGCGTCGTCTATCGGAGTCTCGCGCCTGCGCCCGAGCGCTTCGTCGCGCCGGCCGCGCTCGCCTCCGGCGGAACGGAGGACAGCGTCACCCGGTGGCGCGTCGCGCGCGCGGAGCTCGCCCGCTCCCCGGCTGCGGCCCGCACCGCGCTCCGCTCGACCTGGTTCGACCCCGACGAGCTCCGGCAGCGGCGATTCCCCTCCGCCGAAGCCGAGGGGCTCCTCGGCGACCTGGCCCGCATCGGCGCGGCCTCGCGCGACGACAACCTCGCCGAGCGGTCCCTCTCGACGCTCGAGGACCGGCGCGCCGCCTCCGTCCCCGCGCTGCGCGTCGAGCTCGCCGCGCTCAGGCTGAAGGCGGCCCCGCGCCCCGAGACCCTCCTCGGCAGCGGCGTCGCGTTGACGCGCCTTCTCCCCAAGGACCTGACCTGGGAGCTCTACGCCCGGGTTCTCAACGCGGAGGACGTTCCGTGAAGACGCTCGCCCTGCTCCTCGCGCTCGGCACGACGATGGCGGCGGCTGCCGCCGAGCCGCTCCTCCCGCTCCCCGAGGCCCCGGTCGTCCTCGTCACCAGCGACCCCGCGGCGCTCGACCGCGTCCTCGCGGGCGGGCTGAGGGCTGCCCTCTCCGGCAAGACCAGCGCGGAAGACCCGGTGATGAAGGGGCTGCGCCAGACGCGCGTCGGCGCCAAGCTCGACGAGCAGTGGGCCCTCTTCGCCGCGGATCTCCCCCTGTCCTGGAGCGAGATCGCGGCGATGAAGCCCACGGCCCTCGGCCTCGCCCTCCTGTCGGCGGGCAATCTCGAGGCCGTCCTCGCCATCCGCACGCCGCTCGCGCAGCTTCCCGTCACGCTCCCGGCGGGCGAGGCCCGCTCGCGCGGAGGCGTTTCCTATGCCGTCGTCTCGCGTGGAGCGGGCGACGAGCAGACCCTCGACCGCCGCATCGGCCTCGCCTGGGCGCGCGTCGACGGCACGCTCCTCCTCGCCACGAGCGAGCGGGCTCTCCTCCTCGCCCTCGACCGCGCCGCGGCGAGACAGGGCTACGCTTCGTTCCTTCCCGGCGTCCTGTCGGCCCGCCTCGACCTCGCAGCGCTCCGCGGCGACCGATACTTCCGCCGGGAGTTCCTCTTCACGGAAGGGCTGGAGGGAACGGAGAGCGGCGTCCTCCTCTCCGCCCTGCGCGAGGAGAACGGCGGCCTCGTCGAAGTGCGCGAGGGGGAGGCGACCGCCGGTCCTGCCGCGGCCCGATGGAGCCTCGACGGCCGGCGCGTCGCCGCCGCCGGGTGGGAGACCTCCGGCCGCCGCTTCCCGTCGGCCCTGCGTCGCGGCCTCCTCGAACCGGTGCCGAGCCCGCCCACCCGACCGGGCCTCGCCCTGAAGCCGCTCCCCGATCCCAACGCCGCCCAGGGGGAGCGCTACCTCGTCGACCTCACGAAGCCCATTCCCGCCTCCGGCGAGGGAGATGCCGCCGAGCTGCCACGCTGGACGGCGTTCCTCGACGGACTTCCGGTGGAGGGGTGGGGCTGGGAAGCCGGAGCCGACGGCTCCCGGAGACTCCTCCTCAAGGTGGCTCCGGAGAAGGAAGCCGAGTTCCTCGACCTCGTAAGGGCAACGATGACGCGGCGCGCGGGGGCGACCACCCCGGCGCCATCGCGACTCGACGTCGGACCGGCGCTGCCGGGGTTCGCCTGGGCGCGGCGGGGCGACTGGCTCTGGCTGGCCGCGAGCGAGAGCCATCTCGCCGGCGTCCCGGCGCCGGCGCCGGAGTCCGGCCTCATCCGCTGGAGCCGGCTCGACCTCGACGCCGTCCGTGCCGAGAAGGGCCCCTGGCGCGACGCGGAGGGCGCCTCCTTCGAGGGGCGTATCCGGCCCTTTTCCGACCGGATCCTCGGCCTCCTCGGCTGGGCGCCGAAGACGACGTCCGTCACCGTCGAGAGGCGCCAGGAGGGGAACCGCTTCAGGGAGCGGGTCGTCTTCGCCTCGCGGTGATCCTCGCCGCGCTGCTCGTCTTCCGCCTCGCGGGAGAGACGGTCTCCCCCGGGGCGGCAGCGGCGGTCCCCCGCCCCGTCGGCTCTCTGCAGAAGCCCTGGGTCGTGGCGGCCTGGGCGGAAGCCCATCCGCGCGAGGAACCGCCCCGGCTCGCCTGCACGAAGGACTCCGGGTGCTGGAAGCCGTCGGGGCACGGGCGCGTCGACCTCGCGCGCGCCTTCTCGCAGTCGTGCAACGCCTACTTTCTCGCGCTTGCGCGAGCGACGCCGGAGGAGGTCCGCGCGCGGAGCCTCGCCGCCGCCGGGTTCGAGCTCACCCGGCCGCTCTCTCCCGAGGCCACGATCGGTCTCGGGTCGCTCGACGCCCTTCCCCGCGTCACCCCCGCCACGCTCCTGCACGCCTACCGCGATCTGCTGACGCGCTCCTGGCCGTCACGGGAGGACCTTCGGCTCGCCCTCGTCGACGGAATGCGCGCCGCTGCCCTCGACGGGACGGGCGCCGCCCTCGCGCACCGCGGATACCTGGTCAAGACGGGCACGGTTCCGGCGCTCGACGGCCGGCCGCTTGCGACTTCGGGCTGGGCACTCGCGGCTTCGGCCGGCGGAGACAGCCTCGCCCTCGCCCTCCTGCCCGACGGTACGGGCTCGGCGGCGGCCGCGGCGCTCGGAGCGGAACTGGAGGGACCTCGAAGCTCGGAGTCGCTTCCCGGTCGCGAAGCGCCCCGGAGCGGCCGACCCGTAAGCGGCCTGGTCCGCGTCCGGCTCCTCGAGGCGCTCCGTCCGGCGAACGTGACCGTTCTGAACGCCGGCGACGCCCCCGTCCGCAGCCACCGTCCGGGTCACGGCGACGCCTGGTTCGGCCCGGGGGCGTCCGTCGCCGCCGAGCCCGGCCTCACGATCGGGCCGGGCCTCCTTCGCCTCGCCGTCGCGCCGTACGGTCTCGTCCGGTTCTTCGAGGGAACCCTGGAGATCACGGGCCGACCGGGTTCCGTTCGCCTCGTCCTTTCCTCGACACCCCGGTCGTGGGTCGACGGCGTCCTGCGCGGAGAGCTGCGCGACGGCTCCCCCGGGCTCCGGGAAGAGCTCGCCGCGGCCGCGCTTCGCTTCCTTCGCGCCGGGCCCCGCCACGGCCGCGACGACCTCTGCGACTCCACCCACTGCGCCGTATTCGCGGGGCGCGGTCCTCTCGCCACCTGGGTGACGCCGCGACAGGCCGAGATTCCCGCGTTCGCAAAGAGCGCGCCCGCGCCGCCGCTCCTGGACGAGGCCGCCTGGCGCCGCGCCCTCTCGGCTTCTGAACGGCCCGGCCCGGCCCAGTTCACAGGGCATTGCGGCGGGACGCCGCTTTCCTCGCACGAGGTCTGGGGGCGCGGCCCGCGCGAAGCCCCCCCCTGCCCGCGCCACGGCCCTGCCGACGAGGCGGGGTGGGAACGCCTCCTCCCCGCCGCGGCCCTCCGTTCCGCCTTCGGCGGCCCGGTCGTCGAGCTGCGCGTTCTCCTCGTCGAAGGCGTGCGGAAGACACGCGTGACGACGGAGGAGAGATCGGTCGACCTCCTCTACGACGACCTGCATCGCGCGCTCGCACCGTCTCTCGGGTGGGATGCGCTTCCCTCGCCGCCCGACGCGTTCCAGCGGATTCCCGGGGGGGTTCTCGCCCGGGGTCGCGGGCGCGGCCACCGTGTGGGCCTCTGCCTGGCTCCCCCGTTCCGGTAGTCTCGACGCGTGAGACCGATCCGGCTCCACTCCCGCCTCGCCAAGCGCTCCCGCCGCGGCTTCCGCGGATTCCCGGCGGCCACGGTCGCCTACTACGGCCCCGACGACACGAAGGCCACCAGGGCCGTGGTCACGATCGTCCCCGCAAAGGACGCCGAGCCAGTGCACCAGGCCGTGTTCAGCTCCGACGCCGTCGACGTTCGCGAGGACCCGTTCACCGGGGACAAGGTGGTGGCGTTCGTCGAGAAGCACGAGGCCCTCAGCGTCGTGGTCGCCCAGGAGATCCTGGGCTGCCCGCACGAAGAGGGCGTCGACTTCCCCGCGGGCGGGACGTGCCCCTCCTGCCCCTTCTGGGCGGAGCGTGACCGATGGGCCACGGCGAAGGAACGCCTCGGCACGGCCAGGGGAGAGCTCCTGACGCGGGCCATCGCCGACGTGAGGGCCGAACAGGCCCGAGAGGAATCGGCAGAACGAGGTTCGTCGGAGGAAAATCCCGGATCGGGAACAGCCTGAGCCGCCCTCCGATCCGGCGCGGTGGGCATGCAATTCATCGATCGCCCGCTCCGGCCTCCCGCCGGTCTGCTGCACGCGAAGCACGACTGCGCCGCGCACCGAACTCGATGCTAGGCTGACGCCCCATGGAAGCGGCATCCGTGCGGAACGCGCCGTCCGGCCTCGGCGCGAGCGAGCGTCGCGTCCTGAACCCGCGTCCGTACCGGGTCTTCCGGAAGTCGTATTCCGTCACGGAGGCGAAGGCCGGAGCGGTCGTCCTCGTCGGCCTCGCAGCTCTCGCAGCCTGGGTCGTGTGGCGGGGCGCACACCCCGACCCCGGTCTTTTCGCCGACCCGGCCGCCACGTCCACCGGGTCTGTCGCGATCCCGGTCGTCGAGGGGCGCACGGCGCCCGACGGTCCGTCCCGGGCGGCGGCAGCCCGCGCGGAGCCGGCGGGAAGCGGGCCGTCGACCGGCAGTGCCCCGACTGTCGTCGACCGCGGCGCTCTCCCGGCGTCGCTCGCCGCGCCCGGCTGGAAGGAGCGGACCGCGTCCCGCTTCGACGCCGAGAACCTCTACGTGAAGATCGACGGCCGCGCCGACTTCTTCCTCTCGCGCGGCTTCCGCTCCCTCACGTTCGTCACGCTCGAGGGGCCGTCGGACGCCGCCGTCGACGTGGAGCTCTACGACCTCGGCTCGGCCGAGAACGCCCTCGGCGCCTTCGCGGCCGAGAAGCCGCCCGAGACGAAGGCGGCGAGCGGCGGCGGGACGTCGTGGTACGTCGCGCGCAACGCACTCTTTCTCGCGCGCGGGGGGAGCTATGCGAGGGCGATCGGCTCCGACGAGTCGCCCGCGGTCCTCGCGCAGCTCGAGGCTCTCCGGAAGGCGTTCGAGCAAGGGATCGCGGCGGGCGAGAAGCCCTGGACCGTCGCGCTCTTTGCCGACGCGCTCGGCCTCCCGCCCGATCGCCTCCAGTACGCGGCGGAGAACGCCTTCTCCTTCGGCTTCGCGAAGAACGTCACGTCCGCCACCCTGGACGACGGCGAGACCGAGCTCTTCGTCCTCCCGGCGGGCGACGCGGCGAAGGCGAAGACGCTCTCGGCGAAGTTCGAGGAAGGATTCCTCTCCTACGGCGAGAAGGTCGCGGCCGCCGGTGCCTCGTGGGTGAAGGACCGCTACCTCTCGACGTTCTCGCGGACGGTCGCCGCCGGGACGATGGTCGTTGGTGTTCGCGGCGCCCCGGTCCTGCCAAAGGGGGCCGAGGCCCTCGCGAAGCTCGAGAAGGCCGTCCTCGCCCTTCCGCCCGACGTCGCGAAGAAGGCCGCGGCAGGTCCGCCTTCCGCAGCGAAGCCGACGGGAGGCGGGTATGAATGAGGACCGGCGTCGCTTCCTGAAGCAGCTCGGCGCGGTCGCGGGGATCTCCCTCGGCGCCGGGTACGTGTCGCTCGCCCCGTCCGGCTGGCCGCTTTCGCTCTCGGACCCCGACGGCGAAGGCGGCAAGCCGCGCGAGAAGGGGCTGCGTCTCCCGGAGAAGGGCTTCGCGGTCGACCCGTCGAACGTCCTCCCCCACCTCGGCGTCGCCCGCGGCGCGGACCTCGACGCGATGCTGAAGGCCGCCGTCGACGCCATCGGCGGCATCCGCCGGTTCATCCGGACCGGGGACGTCGTCCTCGTCAAGCCGAACGTCGCCTTCGAGCGCTCAGCCCCTCTCGGTGCCACGTCGAACCCCGACGTCGTCGCGGCGCTCGTCCGGCTCTGCCGCGAGGCGGGTGCCGCCGAGGTGCGGGTTGCCGACAACCCGATCGAGTCCCCCGCCGCCTGCTTTGCGCGCAGCGGCGTGCAGCGTGCGGCGATCGACGCGGGCTCGGAGGTTTACCTCCCGACGCCGTCCGACTTCCGCCTCCTCGAGACGCCGGGCGCCACGCACATCGCGCGCTGGCCCTTCTTCTGGCGGCCGTTCGCGGGCGTCACGAAGGTAATCGGCGTCGCACCCGTGAAGGACCACAACCTCTGCCGCGCGTCGATGACGACGAAGAACTGGTACGGCCTCCTCGGCGGCCGGCGCAACCAGTTCCACCAGGACATCCACGGGATCATCGCGGACCTCGCGCTGATGCTCCGGCCGACGTTCGTCGTCCTCGACGGGTCGCGGGTCCTCTGGCGGAGCGGCCCCACGGGCGGCAGCCTCGCGGACGTCAGGGAAGGCCGGACCATCGTCGCCTCGACCGACTCGCTCGCCGCCGACGCCTTCGGCTGGGACGAGCTCCTCGAGCGAAAGGGCGAGCCTCTCCCGGCTTACTTCGCGAAGGCGGCCGAGCGCGGCCTCGGCAACCCCGACTGGAAGCGGACCAACGTGCGGGAGATCCAGGTCGGATGAGCGCCGCGCCCACGCCCGGCCCGGCTCCCGCTGCCGGCAAGGGGCTCTCCCTCCCCTCCTTCCAGGCGCGGCTCGCGCCGAACCCCGACGGCTCGCCGTGGTGGGCGCGGGTCTTCCGGATCACGAACATCCGCGTCGCCTCGCAGGCGTTCTTCTTCGGCCTCTTCGTCTTCCTGCTCTGGGTGACGTGGCTCTCGCGGCTGAAGGGCTACCCCGCCTCGCTCTTCCTCGAGATGGACCCGCTCGTCGGCTTCGCGACGGCCCTCTCGACGCACACCGTCTACCGCCACCTCTGGTGGGGCCTCTTCCTCCTCGTCCCGACGCTCCTCCTCGGCCGCGTCTTCTGCAACTGGGCCTGCCCGTACGGGACGCTCCACCAGGTCACCGGCTGGCTCTTCAACATCCGGAACAACAAGAACCGGATCGAGAAGAACCGCTACCGGCCGCTCTTCCAGACGAAGTACTACGTTCTCGGCGTCTTCCTCGTGATGGCGGCGTTCGGGTCGCTCCAGATCGGCCTCCTCGACCCGATCTGCCTCCTGGTCCGGACCTTCACCGTCACGATCATCCCGGCCGTCGACTGGGGCCTCGCCTCGCTCGCCGCGCAGGGCCTCACGGCAGCCTCGTCCATCGTCTTCAAGCCGGCGACGCCCGAGCCCCGCGTCTTCGCCGGGGCATGGTTCGTCGGCGCGCTCATCCTCGGCCTCGTCGGCGCGAACCTCTTCATCCCGCGGTTCTTCTGCCGGGTCCTCTGCCCCCTCGGCGCCTTCCTCGGCGTCCTCTCGCGCTGGGCCCTCTTCCGGATCGACCGGGACGTGACGAAGTGCACCGACTGCGACCTCTGCCTGAAGGGGTGCGAGGGCGCCTCCGACCCGCAGGGCGCCCTCCGCAAGAGCGAGTGCTTCGTCTGCTTCAACTGCATCGACGACTGCCCGGAGGACGCGCTGAGTTTCCGGTTCAACCCGCTCCCGTCGATCTCGCAGCTCGTGAAGGGAAGCCCGAAGGACGGAACGGCGACGCTCGGCGGGCTTCCCGTCATCTCGAAGAACCTCGCCGTCGAGGTGAAGGCTCCCGACGTCCCGCGTCGCCGCTGGCTCTTCACGGCCGTCGCCGGCGTCGTCGCCTTTCCGTTCCTGCGGTTCTCGAAGGACGTCAACAAGCGGGGCTTCCACCACAAGGCGATCCGCCCGCCCGGCTCCGTCGCCGAGCCGGAGTTCCTCGAGCGCTGCATCAAGTGCGACCAGTGCATCAACGTCTGCCCGACGAACGTCCTCCAGCCGGCGAAGCTCGCGGTCGCGGGGCTCGAGGGGCTCTGGACGCCGGTGATGGACTTCTCGGTCGGCTTCTGCCAGCTCAACTGCACGCTCTGCAGCGAGGTCTGCCCCACGGGCGCGATCCAGAAGACGAGCGTCGAGAAGAAGCTCGGCCTCGGGTCGTATGCAGCGAAGGGTCCCGTTCGCCTCGGCACGGCCTTCTTCGACCGTGGGCGGTGCCTGCCCTGGGCGATGGAGACGCCGTGCGTCGTCTGCGAAGAAGTCTGCCCGACGACCCCGAAGGCGATCGGCACCTACGACGAGGTCTTCACCCGCTGGGACGGGAAGACCGTCACGCTCAACAAGCCCTACATGCGGCCGGAGCTCTGCATCGGCTGCGGCATCTGCCAGAAGGAGTGCCCGGTCGTCGACGACGCGGCGGTCTACGTGACCGCCATCGGCGAGTCGCGCAGCGACGACCGGACCCTCCTTCTCACCGGAAAGAAAGCCACCTGAAGCGGAGCCCGGCTCGCGCCGGCACGGAGGACGACATGGCGAAGCACGACGGAAACGGCATGACCCGGCGGCACCTCCTCGGCCTCGGCGGCGCGGCCGCCGGCGCGGCCCTCGTCGGCGGCATCGGCCTCCCCTCGCACCCTGCGGAGGCCCAGGCAGCGCAGGAGCCTCCCCTGCCCCAGGTGCCGCGCCGGACGCTCGGGAAGACCGGGAAGACCGTCCCGATCCTCCTCGTCGGCGGCATGGCGCTCGACCGGAAGTTCGACCCGAAGCTCGCCGAGGCGGTCCGGTTCGGCGCGAACTACGTCGACGCGGCGGACTGCTACCTCGGCGGGCAGTCGGAGGCGGGCCTGGCCGCCTACTTCGCCCGCGCGAAGAACCGCGACAAGGTCTGGGTGACGTCCAAGAGCGACAAGCACGACCCGAAGGCGTTCGAGCAGACGGTCTTCCGGAGCCTCGAGCAGCTCCAGTCGGACTACGTCGACATGTACTACCTCCACGCCCTGAAGGACGCGGACTACCTGAGCGACGACCTCGCCGTCACCGTCTCCCGCCTGAAGAAGGCCGGGAAGATCCGGCACTTCGGCTTCTCCTGCCACGACGGCAACGTCGCCGAGCTCCTCCACAAGGCGGCGAAGACGCCGTGGGTGGAGTCGGTCATGTTCCGCTACAACTTCCGGAGCTACGGCAACAGCGAGCTGAACGCCGCCATCGACGCCGCCCACAAGGCGGGCGTCGGCCTCATCGCGATGAAGACGCAGGGGTCCGAGGCCGGCTTCCGCGACGCCTGGCAGAAGTTCGAGAAGACCGGGAAGTGGACCAAGCACCAGGCCGTGCTGAAGGCCGTCTGGGCGGACGAGCGGATCTCGGCCGCCGTCTCGCAGATGGACACGTTCGAGAAGCTCCGCGAGAACATCGCGGCCGCCCTCGACCGCAATGCCCTCTCCGCCTCGGAGAAGGACGCCCTCGACCGCTACGCGATGGCGACGCGCCCGTACGCCTGCGACGGCTGCGATCACATCTGCAACGCCGCCGTCGCGGCGAACGTGAGGATCGGCGACACCATGCGCTACCTCATGTACCACGACGCCTACGGCGAGCCGGGAAAGGCCCGCGACCTTTTCGCGAAGCTCCCCGCCGAAGCCCGGGCGCTCTCGCGGGTCGACTTCACCCCGGCGAACCGCGTCTGCCCGCACGGGGTCGACGTGGCGGGGCTGATGAGGAGGGCGGAGTCCGTCCTCGCCTGAGAGCTTTCCGGCCCGGCGTGGGTCCGGAGGACGAATCGCTCATCTCGAGGGACGATCTCGCCGTGTCTGGCATCGATCTTCCTAGCCTGCTGGCGTGACCTTGCGAACGGCATTCGGCCGCAACCGCGATCCGCTGGGATCCATTGCAACAAAGACCTGCAACTCAACGTCTTGCGCGCGCTCGATGAATTCGGAATCCTGTGCCACATCTTCACACCGTCTTCGCATACAATCCAAGGGTTTGGATCGATCTCGAAGTAACCGTAGCCGTCCCGCGCACCGGCTCGACTTCGGCTCTACCGATGAGGAGAGCCGATTCGTCTTTTCCTCACGGATTTCGGCTCGGTGCAGTCATCAATACGCGAAGGGAGGAGCCCCGAGACCTCTGGTTTCCGTTCAGGGGGGGCGATCGTGGAGGTCGCACCCGCAACCGGCCCGCAGTCGAGTGACGACGCTCCGTCCGAAAGATCCAGCCTGGAGTTCCGCCAACCCGGATCAACGCAAGGAAACTCATCCTCGACCCGATTCGAAACGCTCTTGATGGAAAGGAAACTCGAAGAATGAGAAGACTCCTCGTTCCAGTGGCTCTCCTGCTCGTCATGGCGCTCCCGGCGCTCGGCGCGCTCGATGGCTCCATCTCCGGCGTCGTCAAGGACAAGAGCGGCCAGCCGCTGCCCGGCGTCAGCGTCACGGTGAAGGGCCCCGTCCTCCAGGGAACCCGCACCGCGATCACGAAGGGGGACGGGACCTACCGCGTTCCGAGCCTTCCCCCGGGCAAGGGCTACCTGGTGTCCTTCCTGCTCTCGGGGTTCAAGGTCGTGACCCGCAGCGAGCTGTCCGTGGGCCTCAACCTCGACACCCAGGTGAACTCGACCATGGAGCTCGCCGACGTCCAGACGGAAGTCGTGGTCACCGGCGAAGCGCCCGTCGTCGACGTCACGCAGACGAACACCGCGACGAACTTCAACTCGGACTACCTCCGGAACATTCCGGTCGGCGCGGCCAACAGGAGCTACCAGAGCCTCCTGAACCAGACCCCCGGCGTCGTCGGAACCAGCAACCCGAGTGTTCTCGGCGGGAGCTCGATCGAGAACTCCTACATGATCGACGGTGTCAACACGACCGACCCGATCACGCACACCTGGACGGTCCAGATGAACTTCGACACGATCCAGGAGGTCAGCGTCCAGACCTCGGGCTTCGAGGCGGAGTACGGGAAGGCGACCGGAGGCGTGGTGAACGTCGTGACGAAGTCGGGAGGCAACGACTTCTCCGGCACCTTCGACATCCGCTACCGGACGAGCGACATGGAGAAGTCGGGGGACCACTACGACCCCAACAAGGCCGAAAGCCGGCGGACCCCGTGGGGCGCCACCCTCGGCGGACCGATCCTGAAGGACAACCTCTGGTTCTTCGCGAACATGCGGCGCCCCGACCAGTACCAGATCCCCTACTCGGCGGTCCCGGCGTATCTCGCCGCGAACACCAACCCGGCCATCTACCGGTACACCGGCTGGGACTACGGCGGGAAGCTCTCCTTCACGCTCTCCCCGTCCTACAGCGGCTTCTTCAACTACTACAACTCGAGCGCGTCGATCGAGAACCCGGACCTGTCCGTCCAGCGCCTCCCCGAAGCGACCCGGAATCAGGATCAGGCGACCGAGACCTTCAACCTGAAGCTCACCGGGGTCTTCACCAGCAGCTGGATCGGCGAGTTTCAGGCCGGCCAGAACGAGAACGAGGTCACTTCCTACCCGAGGTCCGGGGACCTGTCGGCCACGCAGTGGCAGAACCGCAAGACGGGAGTCGTCTACGGCGGCTACTCCAACTCCCAGGGCGGCCCGCGGAACCGGAAGCTGATCGGAGCCAACACCTCGTACTTCCTCGCCGACTTCGCCGGCAACCACCAGTTCAAGACCGGCTTCGACATCGACAACACCAAGTACCCCTCCTACAACTTCACGACCGGGACCCCCACCGATCCGTCCTTCTGCCCGACCGGCTTCGTCTGCGGCGCCACGGGCACGTTCGCCGGCTTCGACGCGAGCGGAGCCCGGATCCCGTACTCGCAGGCCGTCACGACCCGCAACCCGACCTACAAGAGGAGGGCCGACGGCTTCTCCGCGTACATCCAGGACTCCTGGCGGCCGACCGCGCGCCTGACCGTGAACCTCGGCGTCCGCTACGACGAGACGGCGATGTTCAACAACCAGGACCTGCAGGTCATGCAGTTCCAGCGTTTCCAGCCCCGCTTCGCGGCCGCCTACGACATCACGGGTGACGGCAAGACCGTGGCCCGCGCGAACTACGGGCAGTTCTACCACGAGCCGGGACTGACCATCTCCCGGGGCCTCGACACGGGCGTCTACTCCGCAACGACCCGCAACTACCGCTGGAACACGACGACCAAGACCTGGGGGTTCGTGAACCAGACGGGCGGTTCCCTGCTCACCGCCCCGCTCGTCGACGCGGAGCTCAGGGGGCCCCTACGACGACGCGGTCGGACTGGCCTTCGAGCGCGAGATCGTCAGGAACCTCTCCTTCACGGCGAGCTACAACTACAAGAAGACGAACAGGATGCTCGAGGACACGTGCATCGACTACGTCGACTGCGCGGACTTCATCATCACGAACCAGCCCGGGAAGTCCGCGGGTCTCTCCGACGTGCTGAAGCACGACTACTACGCCTACACCTTCATGGCCGAGTACCGCTTCCTCCGGGGCATGGTCAACGCGAGCTACGTCTACTCCAAGAGCCGGGGGTCGACGGACATCGGCAGCACCCAGTACATCGGCGTCGACTTCGACTGGTACGACCCGACGAATCCGACGGGCGACAACTTCCGGTACATGTACGGGTACCTGGGCGACGACGCCCGCAACCGGTTCAAGGTCTTCGGCAACTACATGATCCCGTACATCGAGACGAACCTCGGCCTGAACTACACCTATCGCTCCGGGTTCCCCTGGGCCTACTTCATCTCTGATCCCAGCTGGGGCACCTTCTACCAGGAGCCCCGCGGAAGCCGCCGGGGCCCGGTCCTTCACAACCTCGACCTGAACCTCGAGAAGCGGATCCCTCTGAGCTTCGCCTCGAACCGGCTCTCGGTCTCCGTCATCGGATCGGTCTACAACGTCTTCAACACCGAGCAGATCACGAGCTACCAGGGGGACAGGGGGAACACCGCGTACGGCCAGCCGACCGCATGGGTCCAGCCTCTGCGGTACGAGCTCGGTTTCCGCATCGACTTCTGACGCATTCGTACGTTCTCTCCGAAGGGTGAGAACCGGCGGGGGGCTTCGGCCCCCCGCCCTTTTTGTAGGCCCGGCACGAACTTCAGGCATCCGGGGAAGACCCGTTTCCGGGCGGTCACCTCAGGGGGGCACCCGACGCGACAGCGACGAGACCGTCCGCGCCGGCCCACAGCCTGCTATCCTCCGCTCCGCAGTTCGGGGTGCCGCTTCAACGAGCAGCTGTCCCCAGGTTGCGAAGCCATATTCAGGAGGTGGGCATTTGGGCCGTCCCAACTACTCGCACAGCAAGCGGCAACGGGAAATCGTCAAGAAACAGAAGCGCGAGGAAAAGCTCGCGAAGAAGCTCGAGAAGAAGAGCGGTAGCCCCGACGGCGCCACGGACGAGGCCGGCGAGAGCGTCGAGAACGTCGAGCCGACCGAAGCTCCGAACCCGGACGCTTGAGCTCCGGAACCGACCGGGATCTTGGAAGGCCGCCCCTCGGGGCGGCCTGATGCTTTCGGGAGGGGGGGTCGCGGGGTCGCGACGGACCGGCCGGCCGAGGGAGACCGGCCATCGGCACGCGCGGCGGATTAGGATCGCGTCGCCGCCATGAAACGCACCGCGCCGCTCGCCGCCACCCTCCTCCTCGCGCTTTCCGCCCTTTCGCTCCGCGGCGAGAACGCCGCCCTCGACCTCCCGCTCGGCGATCCCGCCCGGCGGGAGAGGACGCTCGCCCCCGTCCTGGACGTCGTGACCGACGCGCGGACGGCGTCGGCGCTGACGCCGTCCGAGGTCGCGCGGAGGCTCTCGAAGACGAGCCTCCTCTTCCTCGGCGAGAGCCACACGAGCGCCGAGTTCCACCGCGTCCAGCTGCAGGTGATCCGCGAGCTCCACCGGGCCGGGAGGAAGGTCCTCGTCGGCCTCGAGATGTTCCCGGTCGCCGAGCAGCCGGCCCTCGACCTCTGGAACGGCGGGACGCTCTCGGAGGCCGAGTTCGTCGAGAGGTCCCGCTGGTACCGGAACTGGGGCTACCACTGGAACTACTACCGCGACATCTTCCTGTTCTGCCGCGACGCGAAGATTCCGCTCTACGGCGTGAACGTCCCGCGCGAGCTCGTCTCCGACGTGAGGAAGAAGGGGTTCGACGGGCTCACGACCGAGCAGAAGGCCCTCCTGCCGCCGAAGATCGACGCGGAGAACGCCGAGCACCGCCGGCTCTTCAAAGCGTTCTTCGAGGAGGAGGACGCCGTGCACTCCGCCTCGATGCCCGAGTCGATGTGGGACGGGATGTTCCGCGCGCAATGCACCTGGGACGCCGCGATGGCCTGGAACGCGGTCGCCGCGCTGAAGAAGGCGAACGACCCGAACGCCGTCATGGTC